>CAWDRK010000050.1:0-28237 GCA_963804635.1 Candidatus Acidiferrales bacterium | reverse complement strand
GGCAAGAGCGTGGGGCTACGTCGCTCACGACCTCATGGAAGGCGTCGTGCTCCCAGAAGTAAAGCGAGTGCAGCGATTCTTCCTCTCTCAGCGGGAAATCCAACTCATTCTTGCCAAGGCTAAAGAGCCGCACCGCACCTGGTACGGACTAGCGGCGGAAACCGGGCTGCGAGCTGGCGAGCTGTGCGGACTGACGGTGGATGACATAGACCTGGAACGTGAAATGCTTCAAGTGCGACAGAGCGCATGGCGGGGAAAGCTAGGCGATCCGAAGACAGACGACTCTATCCGGGTTGTCGAGCTCTCGCCTCAAGCATGTGCGCACTTGAGAACGTTCTTGAAGTCTTGGCATCCGAATCAACGTCGGTTGCTCTTCGCCACTCGCAACGGAACACCGTGGGATCAGAACTTGTTGCTCAAACGAAAGTTCAGATCATTGCTGCGGTCATCAGGTATCCAGGTGCCCCTGCTGGGGATGGTTCTAGATGCCTTCCGTCATGCGAAGACGAGTACTCACTCGGGTAACACCTTCTGTCTATCGCAGAAATCTGTGTTAGCAGAGACCCGGACATGCTGACGGCTCTGCCAGTCACGGTAATACGATCCACACGTACATGATTAGCGAGGATGGAAAGCGGATTGTGGGACAACTGGGAAGGCAGTTTGGGGAATTCAGGACCCTAGTTGGACCCTGAAGCAAAAAACGGCTCTAGGAGTGGAGTCTCTGAGAGCCTTAGATTTTAACTACTAATGGTTGCGGGGGTCGGATTTGAACTAACGACCTTCGGGTTATGAGCCCGACGAGCTACCAGGCTGCTCCACCCCGCATAACCACTATAGCGAAGCGTTTAGATTCCGTCAAATCAGCGGGGAACTGAAGTTACAGCTTGCTTCCGTTAAACTCTCAGTCCAGATTGCGTTGTGTCGTTGAGCAGCGCCCGCTCATTCCGCAGGCTTACCAGGTGTTGTAGGCTTCGCCATTCGATCCGACGGCCTCGGATCCGGAATGCACATCGTCCACCCCTGTGCCGTTCTGCTCTGGGGTCAGTACCGTATCCCCAAAATGCAGCACCCAATCTTTCTGCTGCGATACGGGATCAACCGGTATCTCGCGCAGGTAATGCGCATCCACAAGGTCTTCCAGTGATTGCGGCGCCTGCTGCTTGTCCATCGTATAGTTGTCGATAGCCTGCCGCATAGTCTGCAAGTCCTGTTTCAAGACCGACTCGCGCGCCTTCACCACGGTTTTATCGTAAGCAATTGCGGCAATGCCAATCAGGATCGACATGATCAGCATCACGATCATCAATTCAATCAACGTAAAGCCAATGTCTCCGCGAGACAATCCCGGATTTGTCGCTCCACGATTGTTTTTCTTAATTTTTCCACTCATGGAGACTCCCGTTTTTCTACCAATCCGAATACTTCGTCCCGTCTAGCGCCGTCCCCGTCGATTTCGAGTACACATCGAAAATGTTCTTCCCTCCCCAACTGGTGGAGTCGGGATCGTCTTGCACCGCTCGCAGTCCCCATTCCGCAGTGCCGGTCATCGGATCAACGGGAATCCGACGCAAGAATCGAATATTTTTCCCCGCAGCTCCGGCGCCTCCGATGGCCACGCCCTTCACCAGGGTCTGCAGGTCTGGCGGATATCCCTCACTGCCGAGTTCGGTGCGGATCATGTTTCGGTCGGCCAGGTCTTTGTAACGGTCGATGGCATTGCGCATTTCGCGCAAGTCTAACCGAAGTTCCTTCTCTCTTTGGCGAACGACGGTGAAACGCGCCACCGGCAGCGCCGCGGACGAAAGGATCAGCAGAATCGCGCACGCAATGATCAATTCGAGCAGAGTCATGCCCGACTGTGCTGAATGTCGATGTGTTACGGAAAGTGACTTCATCCCGTCCTCAAATAAGGACTGCTTACTGAACTTTTATTGTCGCTTCGCTGGTCACCAGCGGTATCGGTTTTTGCTGAGAATCCTTCGCGTTAACCTGCACGATGGATAGGTTGGTCGTGCCGGGTGCGATGCCCTTAACCACCACTCCCAACAACGTTCCGCTGCCATTCACACCCGCCGTATTTGGTTGCCGGGTGGCTGAGATGATGGCCTGGCCGTGGTCATTATCAGCACGCTGCACAATGGCAATTTCCTGCGTGCCGCCCGAGAGAAATCCTCCATGGCGAACTTCCTCGACGTGGATGATCGACGGGTTGTACTGCAGCAGCATCGGCACAGAGAACAGGTCCGTAACATTGTCGACTACGACGCCGATGGTTGCCGTCTGGCCGGGCGAAAGATTCATCGTCGCAGGCTCAAATCGTATTCGCGGCCCGGAAACCTGCGCTTGGGGTGTAGCTCCGGGATTTCCGGGAGCCACCGGCGGGAGGATTCGCCTGCGCCGGCCCTGGTGGCGCTCCCGGCACAACGCCAGCGGGACCTTGCGGTGGTGGGTTGGGATTTGAGGTTGGCGCCTTCACGTCCATTTCCCGCCTCGCGCCAGGCAAAGTTTCCGTCCCGGCTGAGATCGCGCGCAGGTTCATTTTCGCCCAGTCCGGCATACGCACGATTCGCGGCGTGAGCACAATCAAAACGTCGTCTTCCTGCCGCTCCACCTGATCCGATGAGAAAAGGTAGCGCATCACCGGAATTCTCGCCAAACCAGGCCAGCCATTCAAAGTTTTTGTGTCTACCCGGGAAATCAAGCCGCCCAGGATGCTCACTTCGCCTTCTTTCAGCCGGATTTCGTGCTCCACTTTTCTCTGGCTGATAATTGGCTGCGTAATCCCGCCGATTGAGGATTGCCCGGTTACCGCCGACACTTCCACGGAGACCTTCATGCTGATGTCGCGATTCGGGTGCACGTGAGGAGTAATGTCCAGGTTCACGCCAACATCGATGTATTGAAATTGCGTGTTCACCAACGGGTTCACGAACCCGGCCCCGGCCGTCGACCCCACGCCTACGCCCGCTTGAAAGCTTCCCGTCGCCACTGGCACACGATCACCAATCTTTAGTTTTGCGGATTGTCCATCCACTCCGCGTAATTCCGGGTTCTCGAGAATCTTTGTGGCCGTATCGGTCAACAGAAAATTCGCGGTTGCTCCCGGCAGTGTGAAAACCACGTCATTTTGGTTCAAGTGCGTCAGTTGCTGCAACGTCACCCCATTGTTTGTAGTCGTTGTGCTGGTAGTCGTGGTGCCAGAGGTCGTGGATGTGCTGTTGTTTGGGTTGATCGTCACCGATGCCGACTGTCCCGGCTGAATACCCAGATTCCTCAGATTATCTGTACGGGCCTCCAGGATTTCCACTTGTACGATTACTTCCGGCTTGGCTTTGTCAATATCTCGAACGATTTTGTCGATCAACGCCATTTTATCCGGAGTCTCCCGAATAATGATCGCGTTCTGCGCGTTCACCTGCGAGATTCGCTTCAGATCGAGAAGTGATCGAAGACCTGTGGTGATTTCCGTTAGATCCTGCGGAATCGAAACATTGTTCAAGTAAAACGTTCGAACGATCTGTTCTTCATAATCGCGGCGCTTTTGTGCTTGGTCCGGAATCACCATAATGACATTTTCTGTCACCGGCTTCCAAAACGTCTTGCTCTCAAGAGAAGTGATTTCCAGCGCTTGCTCCAACGTCAGATTGTTCAATTCCACATGAATGCGCTTTGCCTGCAAGTCGGGGTCGTAGATCACCGTCAGGCCGGCTAGCTTCCCGATGGTGTCGTACACCACCTTCACATCGTTGGTCATCGTCAGGTTAACAGGCGCGCGCGAAAGCGGCTTCAGCTCCGGCGGCGCGCTCGCCATCGCGGGCTGCCCATTTTCCATCAACGGCGCTTCTTCGGTCGCCTCCGAGGAGCGAAGTTTCTCCGAAATCATCTCCAGCGTCTTCTTCAATTCCTGGTCCGCGATCATGCTGGACGGATCCATTACCTGGGCGCGCTGAAATTGCGATACCGCCCCTTGCAAATCTCCCTTTTCCCGCAGCTTCAAACCCTCTTTGACGTGCTGCTCTCCCGCCATGAATCTCGCTTGATTCAGGCCGATCTTATAGGCCGCATTGTGGGGGTCGGATTTCTCTGCTTTCAGGTAATAATCGACCGCCGCATCATAATCCTGCAGGTCCGCGGCTTTCTTGGCCGCCGAATACTCACTCTGGCCCTTCGGGCAGCCCGAAATGAACGTTGCTATTGAAATTAGGGCTATTAGCTGACACCAACGGCGCATGAACTCTCCGCAATCCCGTCTTAATGCAACCCTGTACCTTACTTTCTTCTGGAGTCTAGCATCGGGGTTGGGACCCCGGCAAGCAGCGTGCTTGCAGACGTTTACACATTTCCAATGTACCATTTGCCAGTCCTTCCATTTTCCATTTCAATTTCCCTGATAGGACTGGACCTTGTCGTCTGCGGTGGCCGGCACTGTTTCCCGCTCTCTCAATTAGACGCGGCATCAGGTAAAATGAAAGATTGTGGTTAAGCCAAACAACAAAAGCGAAAGGGCCAAGGATGGGAAGAGGCCCAAGGAACAGATTGTCGCCCAGAATCGTTCTGCTTCCTACAATTACCATATCCTTGAGAAGCTGGAAGCAGGCCTGGTGTTGCATGGCACCGAGGTAAAAGCTTTGCGCGAAGGGAAAGCCAATATCCGTGATGCCTATGTGGATTTTAAGCCCAGTGGCGCTTACCTCGTTAACGCGCACATCGCTCAATATATGCCCGGAGGTCCATGGAACCACGAGCCGCTCGGCGACCGCAAACTCCTTCTTCACAAGCGCGAGATTTATAAGCTTTCTGGACGTACCGATTCGAAAGGGTTGACCGTCATTCCTCTGCGGATTTACTTTCGCGATGGCATCGCCAAGGTCGAAATCGCTCTGGCGCAAGGTAAAAAGAGTTGGGACCGCCGCCAGGACGAACGCACCAAGGAAGCCCGTAGGGAAGCGGAACAAGCAATGTATCGCAACCGGAGGCGATAAATTCATCATGCAAATCAATCTCGACACCAAGCCGTTCGCATCTTTGGAGACCGATGCCCTCGTCACTTATCTCTTCGAGGACAACGCTCCCATCCAGGGCCGCGTCGCCGAGCTCGACAAGCTTGCGGGGGGACTTCTCTCCCGTTTGGCCAAGTCTGGCGAGCTTACCGGCAAGAATCTCGAGTTCACGCTCGTCCATGCGCCCGCCGGATTGAAGGCTGCCCGCCTATTGCTTGTTGGGGCAGGGAAGCGTGAACAAGCTAATCCCGCTACGCTCCGCAAAGTTGCGGGCGCTGCGCTGCGCTACCTCAAGGCGCGCGGCGTGCACAAGCTGGCTTTTGTGGTCCGGGAAAGTGATTTAACCGCCGACGCGGCGCAGGCCATTATCGAAGGCGCCCTCACCGCCGATTTCGAGTCCGACAAATACAAGACCGAGAAGAAGAATGACAAGTTTATCGATTCTCTGACCATCGCCGGTTTTGCGGACACCGAGAAAGATGCTGCGGAAAAGGGAATTGCTCGAGGCCGCGCCATCGCCGACGCCCAGAACTTCACGCGCGATCTGGTCAATGAGCCCTCCAACAAGCTCACCCCGCGCATCCTCGCGGACAAGGCCGAAGCCATGGCCAAGGAAGCGGGCCTTGCCGTCGAAGTCCTGGACGAAAAGAGGATTGCCGAGCTGAAAATGGGCGCGCTCCTAAGCGTCGCTCAGGGCAGCTTCGAACCTCCTCGCATGATCGTTATCACCTACACACCAGCAAATCCGAAGCCTGGAGCCCCGGTCATCGGTTTGGTCGGCAAGGCCGTCACCTTTGATACCGGAGGTATTTCCATCAAGCCTTCCGACGGCATGGAAAAAATGAAGTACGACATGGCTGGTGGCGCAACCATGATTGGCGTCATGCGGGCCCTTGCAGCACTAAAGCCCGCCGTGAAGGTGATCTGCGTCGTTCCGGCTACGGAAAACATGCCTGGTGGCAGAGCCCAGAAACCTGGTGACATTCAGACCGCCATGTCTGGCAAGACCATCGAAGTCTTGAACACCGACGCGGAGGGCCGCTTGATCCTTGCGGACGGAATTCACTATGCCAAGCAACTCGGCGCCACTCATCTCGTTGACGCCGCCACGCTCACGGGCGCTGTTGTAGTCGCTCTGGCCAACGTCAACGTCGGCGTCTTTGGTTCCGATCAACCCTGGACCGACAAGCTTCTTGCCAGCGCCAAAGCCGCCGGAGAAAAAATGTGGCAGCTCCCCACCGACGATGAATATCGTGAGTTCATCAAAGGCTCGTTTGCCGACATTCAGAACATCAGCAGTGGCAAGGGTGGCGGCGCTATCACTGGCGCGATGTTCCTGAAGGAATTTTCCGGTGACACGCCCTGGATTCACCTGGATATCGCCGGCACAGCATGGAATGACGACGCAAAACCCTGGCTCGCCAAAGGCCCGACCGGCGTAGCCCTCCGCACCCTAGTCCATCTGGTCACATCTCTGTAATGATGCAAACCGGTAGCTCATCCCTCCACGGGATGAGGCTTTCTCTTGCTTCTTAGATGTCGTGCTGGCTTTCATGCTAGCCCGCTTTCCCTATAATGTGATCGACGCTTTTGCGCCATCTGCCGCGCGTTCACGGCATTTCTCGCGCGATCGCTCGCGTTTCAGTGGGCGTTACATTTTCTCCGGCGTTTCAATTCCCAATAAACTCAACGCTCGCATCAATTGCGCTTCCACAAGCCCGCTGAGTTCCAGCAGAAATCCGCGTTTTTGGTCATCCGCCTCCGACAAAATATGGTGCCGGTGGTAAAAATTATTGAATGCTTGCGCCAATTGAAACGCATATCTCGCGACAAACGCTGGCTCCTGTGTTCCAATCGCGGCGTCAGCCGCATAGTCAAGCGAGCCATTCAGCAGCAGCAACTCCCACAGGTCCGCGCCTTCTGCGCCGTTCAGAAATCTCGACACAGACTCCTGCGTCAACTTTCACCGCCGCGGCACCGCCCTCCACTCCCTTTCGCCGGATTCCCCGAATTCGCACCACCGCATACTGGCAATACGGCCCGGTTTCGCCCTCGGCCTTGAGCGCGTCCTCAAAGTCGAACGCGATAATCGTGTTACGTGTGTATTTCAATAGAAAGAATCGCAGCGCACCAATCGCCAGAGCATTTGCGGTTTTTGCCAGGTCCGTGGCAGACATCTCCGTCTGTTTCCCGCGCACCCGCGACTCCGCCGCCTGCTGCATCCGCGTAATCAGGTCGTCGGCCTTAACGCCGAATCCTTTTCGCCCGCTCACTTCCACGTATGGGCGCTTTGCGTCCTCTTCCGAAAGTTCATAGCCCATTTCTGCCGCGCACCGCGGCGTAAGCGCAACAATCTGGTAATCAAAATGAATCGAATGCTGAGCTTCCTTCACGTACCCCAGAGCGCTCAACCCTTCCGCCACCACTTCCTGCAAATAGGCTTGTCGCGCGTCGATCACGTTGTAGACCGCAGTAGCGCCCCCAAAACGCGGCGCTTCAGGTTCATTTTCATTCGCTGTCGTGGCCCACAGCACACGTCCGTCCGGCGGGTCCGGCCACCTTCGATAATGGAAGTCTTTGCCAAGCAGCCCGAATTTCCAAAGCTGATAGGCGATGTCTTTGCCGACATAGGTCACCGTTCCATTTGAACGCACGATGATCTTTGCCCGCGATTCCTCTTCCTCCTCTTCACCTTCCGTAGTCTCTGTGCCCCCCGTGTTCTCTGTGGTGGCGGCTGGTTGTTCGTCTTCCTTCCACGGCATGATCCAGCATCCAGCGTTCTTGCCGGTCGCCGCATACTGAATCGCGCCGCTGGCCTTTAGCTTCTCGAATGCCGCGTCCCAGAAGTGCAGGTGCAGAATTTCGCTCTCTCGCGCCAGCAATTCGTAGTAAATGTCCATCCGCGCCATGGTGCGAAGGTGATAGCCGACGATCGCGTCCGCAATCACAGTTGCCATCTCCGCAGTTTCTCCGTGGCCTTCTTCAATCGCCTTCAACGTTTCGCCGCGCAACTTCTGCGCTCGTTGCTTGTCTTCGGCGAAAAACTGCGTCGCTTTGGCATACAAATCCCAGCACAGGTAATCGAAGTGCTCTCTCCGGGCCAGCTCTCTTACTTCGGCGAGCGACTTCTTCTCCATCTGCTGGAACGCAATTACCACGTCAGCGACCTGCACGCCGGTATTGTCGATGTAATTTTGAACCGCCACCTTATGACCGGCGCGCCGCAGCAGGCGCACCATCGTGTCGCCCAGTACCGCATTCCGCAGGTGCCCGATGTGTGCCGCCTTGTTCGGATTGATGCTGGTGTGCTCGACAATCACCGTTCCTTGCGCGCCATCAGCTCGTTGCAGCTCGCCGCTGGCTTCTTTTTGCGTGCTCTCCCAAAAAGCGGCGCGGTCGAAGAACGCGTTCAGATACCCGCCGCCTGCCACTTCCACCCGGGCGATCCCTTCGACTTTTCCCAGCGAACCGGCGATCTCCTGCGCGATCGCCCGCGGCGCCTTCTTCAGCCTCTTCGCCAATTCGAAACACACTGGTGACGCCGCTTCCCCCATCTCCAGTTTGGGCGGCCTCTCCAGCACGACCGTTAACTCAACGTTGTATTTCTCCCGGATGTGCGCGGCCAACGCCTCGCGCAAGCGGTTTAAGAGTGTCAGGTACACGGTTCCTCAGCTGGACTCACATTCCATTTTGAGTTTTCCAGTATACCAGCAACGATTCGCCGGTCGACGACACTACGCCGGGAGTTCTGATGGCTTGCCAATGTGAGTCGCACCCATGGTGTCAAACTCCGCAGAGAAGTCGTTCAAGTACGCAGCTTAGGGCAAGCGCAGGCAGATACCCAAGCGCGCTGAATATGATGAGACAAGCGGTCAGCAGCACGCCAAACGTCCCCGAATCTGTGGGTACCGTTCCCGAAGAAGAAGGTGCATTCCGTTGTTTGGCGAAGAGCCCAGCTAGCGTCAAGACGGGGATTGCCAGGGCGAACCTGCCCATCAGCATCGCCACCGCTGTAGTCAAATTGTAGAAAGGAGTATTCGCACTCAGGCCCGCAAAGCTCTGCCCGTTGTTTGCAAAGCACGAAGCATAAGCCACCAGAATTTCGCTCAAGCCGTGCGGTCCTTGGTTCGTTGAAAGACCTGCAAGTCCCATCTTCGTACACACGGCAACCGCACTAAGGGTCAAAATCACCACTGGCCCGGCCAACGCATACAACACGATCATCTTGTTCTCGGCTGGCCCAATCTTCTTTCCTAGGTAATGTGGTGTGCGTCCGACCATCAACCCCGCCAGAAAGACCGCAATCGCCGCAGCCATCACCATGCTGTATAGCCCCGACCCCAACCCTCCGAAGACCACCTCTCCCAGCAGCATATTGACTAGCAGCACCATCCCTCCAAGCGACGTGAAGCTGTCGTGCATCGCATTGTAGGATCCTGTCGCTGTGTTCGACGTCACGACGGCGGTCAAAGTGCTCCCGGCAATCCCAAAGCGAGTCTCTTTTCCTTCCAGGTTGCCTCCCGCCTGCATCACGCTGCTGCGAAAATCGATTCCCGCAAGCCGCGGATTGCCTTTTTGCTCGAGGTGATGAACCGCACCAAGCCCCGCCACAAATAGGACCATCATGACGCCGTAAAACACCCATCCTTGCCGTGGCTGTTTCACCATTCTCCCAAACGTGTTCGTCAAGGCTGCTGGCAACAGGACAATGCCCAACATTTCCAGAAAATTCGCCAG
Organism: Candidatus Acidiferrales bacterium; assembly: GCA_963804635.1. Lineage (GTDB taxonomy): Bacteria > Acidobacteriota > Terriglobia > Acidiferrales > UBA7541 > Acidiferrum. The sequence continues at coordinate 18,497 of CAWDRK010000050.1, read as the reverse complement.
TCCCGTGGGATTTTCATACGGATGCGCCCCGTTCGCGTTGAAGAATCCTCCTCCATTTGTGCCAAGATTCTTGATCATTTCCAACGCCGCGATCGGTCCCTGCGGGATTGCCTGTCTACCGCCTTCCAGCGTGACGGCCACGGCATACGGATGAAAGTTCATTGGTACTCCCTGCCAAACCAACAACAACGCACCCACCAACGCCCCGGGCAGAAGTATCCACAGCAATCCTCGCGTCACGTCGACCCAGAAGTTCCCCAGCGTTGAACTCAGTTGCCGCGCCATTCCGCGAATGAAGGCGATGCCTACCGCCAGCCCTGCGGCCCCTGCCAGAAAATTTTGCGCGCATAATCCCGCCATCTGGCTGAAATAACTCATGGTAGTTTCACCAGCGTATGCTTGCCACGTGGTCGTCGTGCTAAAACTGATCGCGGTATTCCATGCAAGATCGGGGGACATGCGAGTGGACTGATAAGCGGGATAAAACCAGGGCAAATAGTTTTGCAGACGCAAGATCAGGAAGAGAAGTAGAGTGGAGATCGCACCAAACAAAAGAAAGCACGTTGCGTAGGTCGAAGCTGTCATTTCCCGGGAGGAATCGACCCCGCCGATCCGGTAAATTACCCGTTCGACGGGTCGGCATAATTCATCCAGCGCTGTTCGCCTTCCGGAGAACACGCGCTCCATGTATCCCCCGAGCGGCTTCACCATCGCAGTTACGATGCCGACGAATAGCAAATATTGCAGCACGCTGGAGAGGTTCATGACCGCCGCTCAGGAACTCTTTCTGCGACTACCCGCTTGCTTCCCAGTTTCCTTCCATTCGGCAGTTTCACGCTTCGGATTGACCCGAGGAGCGTGCGGGAACTGCTTCTCAGCGTCACGTTCCCGCAACCAATGGCCGAGGATCTAGAGGTTGAAAACGCACACCAGGGTGCACAGAAACAGGAAAAGCTCTCGTGAAAATGACACCGCGCCACGGGCAGCATAAGCGCCGCATCGTTTTCCTGGGCATCGATTGCCGGCGCTCCGATGGCCACCTGCCTTTATACTATTCACACTTCTGGAGGAAATCCTGATACTTTCGTTAGGTTTTTGTTAGCAACTGTGTCAGAGATCGTGGTTGGAGGAACTTCGATGCATCGTTTGTCCTCAGTGCAGCACCCAGGCAAGAGCTCCATCCCTAAGAATCCGCTGGCGATACGTTTTCGCATACTACTTGCCTGCTCGATGCTTCTCTGCCGTTCCACCGCGGCACAGGACAAGCGACCCACCGCAAGCGAAGTGATCGCAGCCATCCAGCAGCACGTGGGGGTTCCTTGGCAAAGCGAAACAGTCGATACCTTCAAGGCGGGCCATCCTGACACTCCTGTCACCGGCATTGCCGTAACCATGATGGCCACGCTTGACGTTTTGCAGCGTGCCTCCGCTCAGGGCCTCAATCTCGTGATCACTCATGAGCCCACGTTCTTCAATCACCTCGATACGCCGGAAGGCATGGATCAGAGCGACCCGGTCTGGGCAGAGAAGCGCGCCTTCATTGAAAAGCACGGCTTGGTTATTTGGCGTTTTCACGATCACTGGCACATGCGCAAGCCCGACGGAATCGAAGCAGGTATGATGCACGCCTTGGGATGGGAGAAATTCCAGAGCACCGAAAACCCGTATCTTTTCACACTGCCGGAAACCACGCTGCAAAAGCTCGCGGCCGACGTCGCGAAGCAGCTGGATTCGCCCGTTCTGCGCGTCGTAGGGAATCCGCAGATGAAGGTTACGAAGATCGCGCTCAGCCCCGGCGCATCAGGATTTGTGCACGAAACCCACGCTCTCGAACTCGACAATGTCCAGGTACTGCTTGTCGGCGAAACCCGTGAATGGGAAACCGTCGAATACGCCGCCGACGCTGTCACCGAGGGGAAAAACAAAGCTCTCGTCGTCATCGGACACATCCCTTCAGAACAAGCGGGCATGGAAGAATGTACTCGCTGGCTGAAAACCTTCGTTAAGGATGTCCCCGTGCAGTTTGTTCCGGCGAAGCAGCCGTTTTGGCTCCCCAGGTAGCCTCGCTTACCGCGGCTGCACCTCGATCGCTTCTGGAAGCTGTATGGTAGTTTGCGCGCTCTCAGGAATCTTCAGCGCCTGCCCGTGTTGCGCGTAGCGCGCCAATTGTCCCGGCTTCGACCAATCGAAACCCCAGGCATCTTCGATCGCCGCGAGCGTGTACTCCCCGGGAATCACGTTGCGCAAGCTGAAACTGCCATCGGAGTCACTCTGGTCTCGGCGGAACAGTTCTTCTCGCGTGCTGGACTCCTTCGGTATCAACACCACCATCACACCGGATGCCGCTTTGCCGCCGCGCTTTACGAATCCTTCGATGTTCGCGCTCCCGGCGGCCAGCATCGCCGTCACCGCCAGGGTCCCACCCGCGGGCAGGTTGACGTCGTGCCCCGAAGTCTCTCCCGCTTCCGAAGAAGTCTTGACCACCGAATACGGCTTGCCCGGCGAATAGATCACGACCGAATATTTGCCCGCAGGAAGGTTCTCAATGATGGTCTGTCCGCTCGCATCAAGTTCCTGGGAGGTTCTGTTGCGGTTCTCCTTATCCAGAAGCGTGATCCTCATTCCCTTGGGAACCCCTTCCTGTTGTGGCAGCTGAATGGTCAGTTGCAAGGTGCCTTCAGGCTCCCCTCTTGTCGTGTCCAACTCCTGGCCGTCATTGCGCAGATCGATTTCAGTCGTTTGCATCGATACCCGTTGAGATCCCGGATGTGGCATTCTCACCAGGTACGTCCCCGCGGGCACTCCCGTCATTTCACATACACCCGAAGTACACCGAGTTTCGCTCGGCAGATTGTATTCGGCGCCGTCGAAAACCCGCTTTGCCAATCGCGGAGACGCAAATCCACGCTGGCCCTCGACTTCAGGAACCCGGAAGATTATGTTCAGCGAAGGAACCGGGGAGATATGTATCTCGACCGCGGTATGATCCCCGCCCGTCACTTCTATCGGCATGGCGCCATCAGCCTCGGTGGCTCCTCCGCTGTAGGTTGTGGGGTAGGCTACATCCAGAGATCGATCGGCGCTCTGCGGCGCACTGCTGCCGCCCTCACTTAAATTCGTGTGGGGATGCACCGCATACCAGGGCTTTGCGGAAACCGCCACGTAATATTTCCCGGGGGGTAGAGTCGCAAATTCGAACGTACCCAGATCGTCCATACGCTCGCGGCTGATGGCCGTAACCCTGGTGATGCCTGATCCATGGTTTTCTCGATACAGTGTGACATTGCCTTGCCGCACCGCATCCCCTGCCTCGTCGACCACCTTCCCTTCAATGCTCGCCATCGGTATCAACCGCAGTGTCAGATTTGTGGTGTCGAACTCTGTGCCGGTGACAATAGCCGTAGAAAACTGTTCATGTTGCTCATATGCGGCCGTCAGATAGCCTCTTTTGGCGCCTTCCAACGAATATTTTCCTGATGGTACCTGGCCGAATTCGAATCGCCCACTTTCGTTCGTGATCATCCATCGCATATGCGCGCGGCTCTTCGTGTCAGCGATGGACACACGAGTCTGGGCAAGTGGCGCCCCGGTCGTTGCGCTAACAACAGTCCCGGCGATCTTCGTTGGAGCAACACTTGTTTCCGCAGGTGTCGGCGCGCCGCTTGGAGTCTGTCCCGCGCAGATGGCACCGAAGTGCAGGCATATACTTAACGCGCAAAGCGTGGCCCAATGTAGTCGCACTCGTCCGTTCATTCTTATTCGCTCACGACGTTCAATTGCAGTTTCAACTGCTCCTTCTGACCGGCCTCCAATTGAATCACCTGGCTCTTCGCTTCGTACTTCTTCATTGTTTCTTCATTTGTGAATTCCAACTCACCGGGTTGGCGATTGAAAGCAATTGCCCGGTACGCACCCGGTGGAATCCGTTGCAGGTTGAAGTGCCCGTCTCCCGTCCAGCCAACCAGCGGCGGCGCCATGGTTTCTGTCATCGGCAGCAGATAAATACAGGCGAGTTGTTGAACCGGAAGGAGCGTATCCCGTTCTTGCGTTTCGCTCCGCCAGTTTTCAATCGTCCCATCCACCGTTGCGCCGTCATCCCGCAACGTAATCTCAATCGGTGAACTTGTTCCGCCCGGCGGCACTACCAGCGGGTTGTGCAGCAGATCCAAGCCGCCCGAGCTCACTGCAGCCACGTATCCCATCTGTGCGCTCACATCCACGCGGTATCGTCCCGGCATCACGTGTTCGAGCACCAGCGTTTCGCCCTCCGCGCTACGGGTCTGACCGAATCGACCCATGCCTCCTCTCTGCAGTTCATCCAACGACACCAGATTCACTTGCGTGGTGTTCCAGATGTACTGGCTTTTGGATACAGGTTGTCCGTCCGCCTCAAACGTACTTTCTTGGGATGTCCTTTCCGGCGAGGTCATTTCTTGCTTCACGTTCACCTGAATCGAACCGTTCGGCACCAAATTCATGGCGGTGCCTTCTACTCCTCCGCCCTTCACGCTAATGTTTATTTGCCCGCTCGACATCATGGATCCATAACTGCCCACCTGTATTGTGTAATTGCCGTCCGGCAGCATCCCTACTATCGACTGCTCGTCCTGCTCGTAGCCGAGCGAATAGCCGGGCCCAGGGTGGCCTTGCGGCCACACTTCAATCTGCAAGCCGGCTCCTAGCGACGCATTTGAAATTGCGATCTTCACCGGGTAATACTCGCGGCGCGCCGGCGTCAGGTTAGCGTTTACCGTCGCTCCTGGCGTTACTCGGATCACGCTTGACGATTCGAAATCATTGAACGACGGATAATACACTGGGGGATATCCATACAATTGTCCGCGAGGATTGAAGGTCAACGGATCACGGTCGATCTCTTCCCTCGTGAATATCTTGTAGCTTCCCGCGGCCAAGTCGGCAAAACGAAATGCCCCATTCGCTCGTGTCTGCGTATTTCCGGCTTGTTCCCACTGTGCGCGGCCGTCTTGGACCGTTCGCTTGTAGAGTTCCACCACCAGCCTGTCTGTTCCGTCGGTGGTCGGCAGATTCACCCGGCCGATGATCAGCGCTTCCGGTACGAGTTGAATCGTGAGGCTATGTTCCGCATCGTTGGCCTGGGCTACTTGTTGTGTCCTTTCGTCGTTAAGAAATCCCGGCTTGCGCGCCAGTAGCGCACCGGGACCGCCCATGCGACCGTAGTTGCCGCCAGCACCGTTATAAAACACTGAACCATTGCTGTTCCCCGCGTCATTCTTCGCCCGAGGAATCTTGAACTCGAAGTGTCCCCCAGCGTCGCAAATCATCGCCAATCGATTATCCATGGAGTACACCAGGGCCCGCCCAATCGGTTCACGCGTAACGCTATTCACCACAGTGCCCCTGATTGTCTCGGTTTCCTTTTCCTCCGCGTTCAATCCCTGCGCCATGGATCGCCGCACGGTTCCCGCAGTTGCAGCGATCAACACACCAATGCCCAGCACACGCAGGGCACGGCAAGTATCCGCATAAATGGGAATCCGTCGCTGGTGGAGGAACTGGGTCGCCAGTCTCATGAGTTCTTTCCTGGCCAAGTATTACACAAGCTAACAAAGCCCGAAAGCAAAGATGAGATGCGCCTTCCGCCCTAGGTGTTTTCCAGCAGTTCCGGTTCTGTAGCGGCCGCCTTCTGAGTCGGCCGGCTTTCGCCACCAAACGTCTTTCCTCTCACCGCAGAAGACCGTGTCATTCTGAGGTCATCCGATGAAGATGCTCGAAGAGCCTCAACCCAAATGTTCCCGGCACTTCAAACCGACTGACTCCTCGGTGGCACTGGTCTATCGCTTTTCACTGGCATTCTCCGCAATCCTGCCAGCCGCGGTTTGACGCTGGGGAAGCGGTGCGGATAGTATCATCAAGCGGCTTTCCGCAAACTCCGATGAAACTGGCCTTTTTTGATTGCTTTAGCGGTGTCAGCGGGGACATGGTGCTCGGCGCATTGGTCGACGCCGGTGTCCCGGTCGATCAACTCCGCGCAGAACTAGCCGCCCTCGCCGTTCCCGGCTGGACCCTTATTGCGGAAAAGGTCTGGAAGAACGGCATGGCCGCCACTCGCATCAAGGTCCAGACCGAAGACACTCACACGCACCGCTCGCTTAGCACCATTCTCGACATCATCGCGAAGTCCGCACTCCCGCCTGCCGTGCAACAGCGCGCTTCCGCTATCTTCCGCAATCTCGGTGTCGCCGAAGCCTCTGTCCACGACGTGCCTCTCGAGAAGATTCATTTTCATGAAGTCGGCGCCATCGATGCGATCGTCGACATTGTCGGGGCTTGTGTCGGCTTTGCGGCCCTGGGCCTCGAATCTTTCGCCTGCTCTCCCTTGAACGTTGGTGGCGGCACCGCCAAGATGGCGCACGGCGTCCTCCCCGTTCCCGCACCCGCCACCGCTCGCTTGCTATTAGGCAAGCCGACTTACTCGAGCGGCGCGCAAAGGGAATTAGTCACGCCGACCGGCGCGGCAATTGTGACAACTGTCTGCACCGTTTTCGGCTCGCAGCCGCCCATGACCGTTTCCGCGATTGGTTATGGCGCCGCGACAGCCGACCTTGAGGGTCAGCCGAATGTCCTTCGCGTCATGGTCGGGGAAGCGGCGCAGAAAGGCGTCCTCGGCACGGAAGAGACCATCTGTGTGCTCGAAGCCAATCTCGACGACATGAATCCTCAGCTCTTTGGCTATTTTCTGGACAAAGCGCTGGCCGCCGGTGCCTTGGACGTTTTCGCCACTCCCGTACAGATGAAAAAGAGCCGCCCCGGCATGCTTGTCACCGTCCTCTGCAGGCCGGTCGACGAACAGAAATTCCAGGAGATGCTTTTCGCCGAAACAACTACGCTGGGTGTCCGCTCGCACACCGCCGAGCGGCGCGTCCTGCCTCGCGCTTGGGAAACGGTCTCCACTCGCTTTGGCCAGGTTCGCGTGAAGGTCGCCCGGCTTGACGGCACTATCCGCCAGGCTTCGCCAGAGTTTGACGATTGCCGTAAACTGGCAGAGGAGCAAAATGTTCCGCTTCAGCAGGTGATGGAAGAAGCGATGCGCAAGTGGTCTCGGCAGTCCTAGGGGCCGGGTGCCCCCACGGCTTTGTTGCGGGTGGGTTCTTTGTTTTTCTTTTAGGCGGCGGAGCTTTCGCTCCAACATTAACTGCCCGGCTTCCAATGGGCTTTAGCCCCTCAGGTTGCTGAGCTTTGTCACGCATCAGAACGGTTTACAGAGAAACATCGATGGCCGAGAAAAAAGAGAAATATTACCTGACCACGCCGATCTACTACACGAACGGCCTGCCGCATATTGGGCACACCTACACCACGGTGGTTTGCGACACCATCCGCCGCTTCAAGCGCATGCGTGGTTACGACGTGTTGATGACCACCGGCACTGACGAACACGGCGTGAACGTCGAGCGTGCCGCAAAGAAGGCGGGCATTCCGGAGTCGGAATTTGTCGCCAAGATGGCCAGCGAATGGCGCGGCCTCTGGGACGAACTGGGCGTTGCCGCCGATGAATTCGTCCGCACCACCGACATTCAACACGTCCGGACCGTGCAGTGGCTTTTTCGGCTTTTCAAGGAAAACGGCTACGTTTACAAAGGCCATTACACCGGCCAGTACTGCATCTACGACAACGCTTTCGTGAACGATGCGAAGCCCGGCGATAACTGCCCCGACTGCGGCCGTCCGACCGAAACGGTTACCGAGGAAAATTACTTCTTCAAGCTTTCGGCTTTTCAGAAGCCGCTGCTGGATTTTTACAAGAAAAATCCCGACTTCATTCAGCCCGAAACCCGCAAGAATGAAATCATCAGCTTCGTCGAAGGCGGCCTGAAGGACCTGAGCATCACCCGCACCACCCTCCGTTGGGGCATCCCGGTTCCCGGCGAGGAACCCCATGTCTTCTACGTGTGGTTCGATGCCTTGACCGCCTACCTCAGCGCTGTCGGCGGGCCCGATTACGAAAAGCGTGGCTACTGGCCGGCGAATCTGCACGTCGTGGGCAAAGACATCATTCGCTTTCACACCGTCTACTGGCCTGCGTTCCTAATGGCCGCGATGCTGCCCCTCCCCAAGCAGGTGTGGGCGCATGGCTGGTTTCTGATGGATGCCGCCAAGATGAGCAAGTCCAAGGGCAACGTCGTCCTGCCTCGCCCCATCGCCAACATGCTCGGCATGGATGCTCTGCGCTACTTCCTCTTGCGCGAAGTCGTTTTCGGCCAGGATGGCAATTTCAGTTACGACGCCCTGGTCACTCGTTACAACAGCGACCTTGCCAATGGCCTAGGTAACCTGGCTAGTCGCACCGTGGCTCTCATCGAAAAGAATTTTGCCGGGAATATTCCCAAACCTGGCCCCCGGCAACCCCAGGACGACGCCCTCGCCAACGAAGCGCAAGCCGCAATCGGCGAAGTGCTTGAGCGCTACGACAAAATGGAGTTTGCGCGCGCCCTGGAAACCATCTGGAGCGTCATTGGCGCCGCCGACAAATATCTCACCTCTGAGCAACCTTGGGCGCTCGGTTCGGGCGAAGCGAACCAGATCAGGAAAGCCACCATTCTTTGGACCGTTGCCGAGCTCCTGCGTATTGTCGTCGCCCTCGCCAACCCGGTTCTGCCCGTTACGGCTACCAGGGTTTGGACGCTCCTGGGCCAAGCGGGCTCCCTGGACACTTTTGAACTGGATGGCTTGCGCTGGGGACAACTAGCGCCAGACGCACAGCTGGGCAAAGCGCAAACGCTATTCCCGCGCGTTGATAAAGCGGAAGCCATAGAGAGGATCGAATCGATGGCAAACGAAGAACTAAATCCCAAACCGGCGGCGCCTGCGGTCCCGTCTGCTGCTGCCCCATCGGGAACAACGGTCGCAGCCTCGGCTCTTGCCGCGACTACGCCGGAGAAGATCGGCATCGACGATTTTGCCAAAGTCGAGATGCGCGTCGGCCAGGTGAAAACCGCGGAACGCATTGTCGGCGCAGATAAGCTCTTGAAACTTACCGTCGACATCGGCAGCGAAGTGCGCCAGATCTGCGCCGGCATCGCGCAATTTTATGAGCCGGAGTCGCTCATCGGCCGTAAGGTTGTTGTCGTCGTGAACCTGGCCCCCCGCAAGCTTCGCGGCGTTGAGTCTAACGGCATGATCGTAGCCGCCTCCGTTGGCCCCGACGGCCGCCCAGTCCTAGCCGGGTTCCACGAAGACGTAGAAGTAGGCGCCCGCTTGAAGTAAGGTGTCAGATATCGGCATCAGCTGGGCAAAGTACCAGCTTGCCTCGGTTCATCGATGGCCCTCCACGAAGTTATGCTTCCGGAGGGTCGCACAACCTGCGTTCTGGGTTCAAATCGAGACCATGAGAATTTGCTGCTTATGCGTTTCTCATCAATAATTTAAGGAAGGCAAGAGGCAAAACGTTGGGACACTACTGATCACTGATAACTCCAATGCACCTCATCGACTCTCACGCTCACATCGACTTCCCCCAGTTCGACGCTGACCGCGACGCCATGCTTGCCCGCGCCCAAGCCGCGGGCGTAACCACGTTGCTAGCCATCGGTACCGGCCCGGGTCCAGAGAAGTTGGACGCCGCCCTCCCCTACGCCGAAGCCAACGATTGGATTTACACCACCGTTGGCATCCATCCCCACGAAGCTAAGGAAGTTACGGCAAGTCATCTTGAGACACTGGCCAAGCTGGCTGAGCATCCCAAGGTCATCGCCTGGGGCGAAATCGGCCTCGACTATTTCTATGACCATTCCCCTCGCGACCTCCAGGAACGCGCCTTCCGCCAGCAAATGGAACTCGCCCGCGCGGCCAAGCTCCCCATCATCATTCACTGCCGCGATGCTTGGAACGACTGCCTCCAGCTCCTTGACGAGGTCTGGAAGCCCACCGGTCTTGGCGGCATCCTGCACTGTTTCACCAGCACCCTCGAAGACGCCAATCACGGTATCGACATGGGCTTTCTCGTCTCCTTTACCGCCAATGTCACCTATCCAAAAGCCCAGAACATTCGCGACGTTGCGAAAGCTTTGCCCTTGGAGAAAGTTTTGATTGAGACGGATTCTCCGTACTTGGCGCCGCAGTCCGTCCGCGGCAAGCGTAACGAGCCTGCCTACGTTGCGGAAGTAGCGAAGGTCCTTGCGAATGTGAGAGACTTACCCGTAGAGGCCATCGCCGAACAAACCACCGAGAATTTCAGGCGATTCTTTCCCATCGCCCGGCCAGGTGCATCGCACGTTGGGGAGTCTCGCTGAGTACGCGCGGCGAGCCCAGGAGAACGGTCATCGCTTTACTCACCGCCAGGGAAATTTTTGAGTTGGTGCGGGAAGACCTCGTTAAGGTCGAGCAAGAACTATCCCGTCAAAGTGCCTCTGCCTTTCAGCCGGTCTCCGAAATTACCAGCTACCTCCTTGGTGGGGGAGGGAAGCGCCTTCGACCGGCTCTCTTGCTGCTTTGCCACGGCTACGCTGCGGGACGCAAATCCGATGGTCGCAGCGCCATCAGGCTTGCTGCTGTCGTGGAACTTCTCCATAGCGCCACGCTGATTCATGACGATGTCATCGATAGCGCGGACACGCGCCGCGGCCGTCCCTCTGCTAATTCCCGTTGGGGCAATCATCGCAGCGTGCTGGCGGGCGACTGGCTCTACATGCAGTCCTTCCAGATCGCACTGGAAGAACGCAATTTCCGCCTGCTCGACATCCTGATCGATCTCACCCAGAAAATGGTCGAAGGCGAACTTATCCAGCTCGCGAAGATCGGCCGCATGGATGTTACCGAAGAGGATGCCGTCAAGCTGGCCACCTATAAGACCGCCTGCCTGTTCAGCGGTTGCGCGCGCCTAGGCGGCGTCCTCGGTGGCTTCGACGAACACGACGAACAGGCACTCGATGACTACGGCCGTTACGCCGGCCTTGCCTTTCAACTAATCGACGACTTGCTCGATTTCACTGCTTCGAGCGAACAGCTTGGCAAACCCGTCCTCAGCGACCTGAAAGAAGGCAAAGTCACCCTGCCTTTGATCTACGCCATGGAAAACGGTCACAGCGAAGCTCGGGAAATGGTCGCGCGGGTCCTCGAAGAGAAGGAATTCCAATCCGTCCAGCCGGAAAAACTCGTGGCACTGGTTCGCGATTCCGGCGCTCTCGACCGCGCTCGCAACCTCGCTCACGATTACGCTCGCCGTGCCAAGTCCTGTATCAACGGTGCCGGCGACTCTGAATACGCCCGCGCCCTCCGCACCCTCCCCGACTTCATCCTCGAGCGCGAAAACTAACCTTCCATGTCCTGTAGCTCACCCTTCAGGGGTGTGGGTGTTGCTTCGCTATTGCGCCGGCCAAGGCTGCAACGGTAAGCCGCTCCTGTCTTTCTCTTCTGTTACCATGTGACGAATTATGCTTCCGTTCAAACTCATCTATCACGAGCGCTATGACCTAAACCTCGGCGCCCACGTCTTCCCCTCGCAGAAATACCGTCTCATCGCCGACAAGCTACTCAACGACTCCGTCGCCACGCGCGAGGATTTCCTCCGCCCTGAGCAGGCATCCGACACGGATATTCTGCGCGTTCACAGCGAAGACTGGGTTCACAGGCTGAAGACCGGCACCCTCACCCTCAGTGATGTCATGAAGCTCGAGGTTCCATACTCCCCGGAACTCGTCAGCGCCTTCTGGTTAGCTGCCGGCGGAACGGTTGCCGCTGCGCAATGCGCCCTTCGCGATGGCTTTGGCTGCAACCTCGGTGGCGGCTTCCATCATGCCTATCCCGGTCACGGCGAAGGCTTCTGCGCCATTCATGATGTTGCCGTGGCCATCCGTCGCGTGCAGGCCGACGGCGCTGTCCGCAAGGCCATGGTCGTCGATACCGATGTGCACCACGGAAACGGCACGGCAGCGATCTTCGCCAAACAGCCGTCCGTCTTTACGTTATCCATCCACCAACTCAACAACTATCCCGCCTACAAGCCGCCCTCGACCATTGATCTCGACATGCCCGATCAAATAGAGGACGCCGCCTACCTCACTGCCTTATTGCCTGCCGTTCGCGCCGGCCTCGACTCTTTTCAACCCGAAATATTGTTCTATGTCGGCGGGGCCGATCCTTATCGGGATGACCAATTGGGGGGCTTGTCGCTCACCATCGACGGCTTAGTCGCGCGAGACAAGGGAGTATTTGAAGAGGCCCGTAAGCGCAACATTCCCGTGGTAACCACTCTCGCTGGCGGCTATGCCCGCCGCATCGAAGACACCGTCCAGATCCACGTCAACACCATTCTCGCGGCTCGTGAGGTCGCTCAACTCCATCCCTACGAACAAGCCGCCGGAACTTAGTGACCTAGCTTGGTGCCTGCGTTTCCCAGCCCGTCATCCCGACCGGAGAAGCGGTGATTTTGCCGTTTCGATCTGGAGGGGTCAGCTCGAGATCCCTGTTCGTAGGAGGCCCCTCAGGGGTGCCGCGGTCTTCGCTGTCAAAAATGCTCTTTGCCTTCGCCGTCTCACGGCGTGGCCACGGCTGCCGACGGCGTCGCGTCCGCCGGATGCGCCACCCGTTCCACCGCTTGCTCCAACACTCTATCTACCGTCTCCGGATCAAATCCATCGGTGCGAAACGCAATCGTTCCTGTCCGGTCCAGGATTAGCGTCGTCGGGAAAGAGTGCACTGCCAGCAACTGATCTAGGCCATCGGCAAACAATACTCCCATCCTGGGCTTCTCTTCTTCCAAGTATGGCCCCACCAGCGTTTCATCGTCATCGCAGTTCAATCCCAGAAACACAATGTCTTTCTGCCCCGCGAAATGCGCTGCTACCTTCTCGAAGTGCGGTTCCATCTCCCGGCACGGGCCGCACCACGTCGCCCAGAAATTCAGCACCACCACCTTTCCTTTCGTGTCGGCAAACGGGAAGGGAGAACCGTCCGGTGCCTTCCGCAGTGTGAATTCGTAAGGATTCTTCAGCCCGGCGTTGCGTGCGGGCTTTGCCGCTTTGGTCACTGCCGAGGCGTCGTCAAACGCATGCAGAAGGTAATCACCCAAACCGTCTTCTGAACCGTGCGCCAGCCGCCAGACATTTCCGATCTTGTTGCGTAGCTCACGCCGGCTCGACGTGCCTTTCGTTCCATCCGCAAGCGCAAACGCGATGGCATATTCACGAATCGCCGCGTTGGCGTCCTTGCGCTGCTCCGCTAACTCTCCCAATTTTTCCGCAGCCGCCGCGCTCGGTTCCAGCGCATAGCTGCCTTCAAAATCCTTTTGCGCATTTGGCAGATCGTTCAATTTTTGGTACAGCCGGCCTCGCACCAGCAATAGTGCAGCCCGGTCGTGTTTTTTCTCCGTCTCCCAATCCTCATTCGAGACACGCGGCGACTTCTCGGTCGTGGATACGCCGCTCACCTGCTCGATCACTCGCGTGCAATAGGTAACCGCGCGGCGCCAGCCCGAGCTATCGCCGTATTTGTCCAGCAACTGAATGGCGAGAACGGTGATCGAGGAGTCGTCCGGCCGAAGGGCAACCAACCTTTCCGCATACTCCGTTGCGCGCGGATAATCGCGCAATTGCAGTGTCGCTTCCACCAGCGCGCGATAAATCTGTGCCCGTTGCGAGGATTCCGGGTATTTCTTCAGGAAGGTTTCCAGGTTACGCGCTAGCGCAGCCCGGTCATTCCCCGCATCATCGATGGCTTTCTGCAGGTCCTGTTGTTCCGAAGGGGATTTTGGTTGCTGTCCCTTTTGCGCGGCCTGATTTTCAGTCTTGGACGACAACGGTTTCTGCTGAACCGCTTCCTGCGCGCTCGTTCTCTGCGCCACTAGAAGCAGCGCGACAGCTAGACAGAAATGAATGAAGGGCGCTGGGCAGTACTTGGTCACAAGCCTATTGTACAGGCTGCAGATTCCATTGGAAGGAGCATCACGCCTGGGAGCACGACGGTCGAATACGCAGCTACGGTCATTTTCCTCGAACTGGATTTGCCAATCACGGACAGGGAAAAAACGCGCCGCAGGCGCCTTGGGCGCGTCTAAGGAAAGAGTCGCTGAGCCCAGCGGCGTTCTTTCATCGAGGTTGCCATGAAAAACTTTTTGCTTGGAGTGATCTTCACGATTGCTGTGTTGGTCGTGGGTGCGCTGGCCTATTTGTCGCTGGGATTCGCTGAGGTGCGAGGCGATGCCCCGGGGACGCGACTGGAATCGCAACTCATGAGCGCTGCAGTCCACGCCTCAGTCCGGAGGCACGCGCCGGAACTACCCAATCCATTTCCTCCTACGGATGACAACCTCATCGCGGGCGGAAAAGTCTTCCTCAATGAATGCGCGGGCTGCCACGGCACTCCGGGCAAACCGACCGACTATTCGGACACGTTATATCCGCCGACACCGCAATTGCCAAAGGTTGGAACCACATACACGGAGGCCCAGATCTTCTGGATCGCGAAACACGGCTTACGACGCACCGGAATGTTTGCCAATGGTAAATGGGAATCGGACGAAAAGCTATGGAAGGCGGCGGCCTATATAAAAAGGATCAAGGGCTTACCGCCGCCGGTGGAGCAGGCAGTGGCAAGAATGGCGGCAGGGAATTGATACCCGGAAGTTCGGTCCCATCCGACCAGCGATGAACCACTGAAACTAATACGTGACCTTAAACGCAGTGGTGCATCCAAAGGTGAATGGAGGTGGGTGGACAGGGTGTAGAAATGACGATAGATAAGAAGGCCCTGGGATAAGAGAGACCAATGGCAAAACCAGTATTAATGACCGTCGATGATGATGCGGAGGTATTGCGCGCCGTGGAGCGCGACCTGCGCAAACGCTATGCCGAGAAATATCGCGTCATGCGCGCGGATTCCGGCTCGAGCGCGCTGCAGGCTCTTAGCGGCTTGAAGAAGAGGAATGAAGCGGTGGGATTGCTCCTCGCGGACCAGCGCATGCCGGAAATGAACGGTGTGGAATTCATCACCAAGGCAATCGAGCTGTACCCGGAGGCCCGCCGCGTCTTGTTGACCGCCTACGCTGATACCGACGCGGCGATTCAGGCCATCAATCACGCCCGAATTCACCATTATCTGTTGAAGCCGTGGGATCCGCCCGAGCAACAACTGTACCCCGTGCTCGACGATCTCCTGGACGATTGGCAGGCATCGTTCCGCCCCGCATTTGATGGCGTCAGGGTATTGGGGCACAGGTGGTCCGCGCGTTCGTACGCAGTGCGCGACTTTCTGGCTCGTAACCAGGTGCCCTATCACTGGCTGGATGTGGAAACCGCGGACAACAACACGGAGACTCAAGCGGCGATGCAACTCGCGGGTGGTGAGGCCGCTAAATATCCCTCGGTATTGTTTTCCGACGGCACATTTCTCTCAGATCCCTCGACCGCCGAGATTGCCGCGCGACTGGGATTGCAAACACGTGCCGGAACTTCCTTCTATGACCTCCTGATTGTGGGTGGGGGACCGGCAGGACTGGCGGCCGCCGTTTATGGCGCCTCGGAAGGCTTGAAGACCGTGATGATTGAGAGAGAAGCCCCAGGCGGTCAGGCCGGCATGAGTTCGCGAATCGAAAACTATCTGGGCTTTCCCTCGGGTTTGAGCGGAGCAGACTTGGCCCGCCGCGCCGTGGCACAGGCGAAACGTTTTGGCGTAGAAATACTCGCGCCGCAAGAAGTGACCAAGTTGCGAATAGAAGCCGGATCAAAATTTGTCACTATGGGAGATGGCACGGAGATCGGCGCCAAGGCCATGCTGATCGCCACCGGCGTTTCCTATCGTAAGCTGAATGTGCCCGGGATGGAGCGCGTGTACGGAGCGGGAGTATATTATGGCGCGGCCATGACCGAAGCCGTAGGCTGCAAAGGCGAGGATGTCTACATCGTCGGAGGAGCGAATTCCGCCGGTCAGGCAGCGGTCTTCTTTTCCCAGCACGCCAGACGAGTCATTATGCTGGTGCGTGGCAATTCGCTGGAGACGGGGATGTCGCAATACCTGGTCGACCAGATTCAACAGACCAGCAATATCGCGGTGGAGGTGAATTCCTCAGTGGTCGAAGTATTTGGTGAGCAACACCTCGAGGCGATTGCCATCCATTGCGCTACCAGCGGCGAAATCGCTAAAGTCCCGGCGAATTCGTTGTTCATCTTTATTGGCGCCATGCCCGGTACAGACTGGCTGGCGGGAGTGTTGGAGCGTGAAGAAAAAGGATTTCTCCTGAGCGGGCCGGACTTGATGCGCGATGGGAAGCCGCCGAAGAACTGGCCCCTGCAGCGCGATCCATGGCTGTTAGAGACCAGTGTCCCGGGGATTTTTGTGGCCGGGGACGTTCGCTATCGATCCGTGAAGCGCGTAGCTAGCGGCGTCGGTGAAGGCGCGAACGCGGTACAGTTCGTACATCAATATCTGAGCACGGTGTGAAATGAGCGAAGCGATCGTGAATAACCATGCGGAACGTTTTGCGGCCGATCTGCGCCACGTCAGCGTCTTCAGCGATTTGCCCGAGGACGAACTGGAATGGGTAGCGCAACGCATGGACGAACTGCGCTTCCAAGCGGGGGATGTCTACGGGCAGCCAGGTGACCCGGTTGAGTATTTGGTTGTGTTGTTGGAGGGCGAGCTTCAGTTCGAACGGAAGGATGTGGCTGGGCCGGTCCTGACCGTCAGGGCTGGCGAAGTGACGGGTCTGCTTCCGTTTTCGCGCCTGAAGAAATTTGGCGGGATCGCGCGGGTGGTAATGCCGTCGCGAGCGTTGCGGCTGCACAAGAGCCACTTTCCGGACATGTTGCAGCGTGTGCCGGTGCTGGGGCAACGGTTGGTGGGCTTAATGAGTGACCGCATCCGCGAAATGGCGCGGATGGAAACGCAACAGGAGAAGTTAATGGCGCTGGGAAAGCTGTCGGCCGGCCTGGCGCACGAATTGAATAATCCGGCGAGCGCGGCTCGGCGCGCGGCGTTGAACCTGACCGAGGCCATGGACGACGTACGCGCGGCTAGCATGAAATTTCTGGAGCGTCCGTTGACCGAAGCGCAACGCGAAGCGGTGCTGATGTTGGAGAAGAAATCGGCACAACATGCCGCCTCGCGCGTGGGACCGCCCGAAGATCCTCTGGAACTGAGCGACCGGGAAGAGCAGCTTAGCGCATGGCTGGAAGGAAACGGTGTCGAAGAAGCGTGGAAGATAGCGCCGGTTCTTGCGGAAGCAGGTGCGAAAACGGAAAAGCTGGATGAGCTGAAGGCACTGCTTGGGCCAGATTTGGTGGGGCCGGCAGCGAAACGGATTGCGGCAGTGATCACAATTTTTGGCCTCATACAAGAAATTGACAACAGCACCCGTCGCATCAGCGATCTGGTTACAGCTATCAAGCGCTATTCCTATATGGACCAGTCGCCCGTCCAGGAAGTCGATCTGAAAGAGGATCTCGAGAATACCCTCAAGATCTTTGGACACCGTCTGAAAACAGGTGTCACTACGGTCCGCGAGTACGATCCAGGCTTGCCCCGCATTTGTGCCTATGGTGGCGAACTCAACCAGGTTTGGACGAATCTCATCGACAATGCCATCGATGCTATGGACGGCAAGGGTGAGCTACGGATCCGTGCGTTCCGCGAATTGGATAGCGCCATCGTCGAGATTGGCGACAACGGTCCGGGAGTGCCGCCAGAAATTCGCTCGCGCATTTTCGAGCCGTTTTTCACGACCAAGAAAGTAGGACAGGGCACCGGACTGGGTCTGGACACGGCGATGAGGATTGTGCGCAAACACCATGGAGCGATGGACCTCAACTCGCAGCCCGGGGACACCAGATTCCGCGTCAGGTTGCCGATCAAGGGCCCGCAAGAGAAAGCCGCGGAAGAGAAATCGCCTAATTAAAGAGACGGTTCAGTTCATCGTGAGTGGTGGGTTTGATGGAAGATCGTTTACTCTCCCTTGTGCACGGACGCCACGGACATTTCAGGCTGGAGTCGGGTCATCACGGTGATGTGTGGTTTGACCTGGAAACGTTGTGCCTGCACTCCCACGAAATCCGCGCGTTCGCGAGACGGCTCGCGGCGCAACTAGAGAAGCATCAAGTTGATGTCGTGTGCGGGCCTCTGGTTGAGGGCGCGTTCGTCGCCCTGCTGGTCTCGCTGGAATTAGGCTGCCAGTTCACCTACGCGGAACGATATGAGGACGGAACGCACCAGGGGCTTTTCCCAGTGCAATACCGCCTGCCGAAGTCTCTGCAACCGGCGGTGTCAGGAAAGCGCGTCGCGATTGTAAATGATGTCATTAGCGCAGGATCGGCGGTCAGAGGAACGTTTCTTGATTTGCGCGCCACTGGCGCGGAAGTGGTGGCCATCGCTGCACTGCTCGCTTTGGGAGAGTCGATTACCGACTTTGCGGGGAAGCACGGCGTCGCCCTGGAACTCCTGGAACGAATTCCGAACAATTTATGGAAGCCCCAGGACTGTCCGTTCTGCGCTGCCGGGGTCGCGATTGAGTGAACAGAAGCGCCCCGATC
>CAWDRK010000049.1:0-294431 GCA_963804635.1 Candidatus Acidiferrales bacterium | reverse complement strand
GGTGCCTGGAGAGCGCTTCCAATGGGCTGATTTCAGTTCTTCCAATAATCGCGGCGTCTTTCGCGCCACCACGATGAACCGGCAGCGGTGCTTCTCGTAGGTCTGCACCACTTCCCAACAATACAAACCAGAATCGGCTCGCGCTTCAATGATCTTCACGCCATGGGGCAGAGCCAGGAACATACTTTCTATATGCCTGGCGAGCTGAATCCCGCTGGGACGATCTCCGTTGTGCAGTTCTCCGCCCACGTACTCCTTCGTTTCCGCCAGAAACGTTAGGATGGGTTGGTAACTTTTCTTCCCTCTGTTCTTCGGGTTGTAGCTCTTTCTTGCTCCCATCTGTTTCCCATATACCGTATGCACGGTCGTATCCGTATCCAGCGTCACCGCCGTCAGTTTGATATGCGCGGCTTCCCACACGCGCTGTCGCATCTGTCGGTGAACTTCCAGTAGTTGCTGCGCGACACTTCCATGCAAGGAGGCCAGAAAACGCCAGAAAGTGCACTGCGGCGGCAAACGCAACACCTTCAATATCCCTATCAACATCGGCTCGCGTGCCAGAAATCGCAGATGATGCAGTCGAGAAAATCCCACATACAGAGCCAGCACCATGCTCAGCACGAATTGATACCAGGGCATCGCTCGCGTCTCGCGCTTCACGGTGAGGGTTTCTTCGACCAACTGCTGAAACTGCAGTTTCTCGAGCATGGTCGCCACCGGTAACAGTCCACCGTAGGCAGTTAGGTTTTTGCTGTCGAAGTCATAGGGCGTGGAAGCCCCGATTTTTATGGGCTCCGGAGTGTCCTCTCCGACCCCTTGTTTGATGGGCTTTTTCGCGCTACGCTGGCCCCTGTCTATCACCATTTGGGTGACCTCCTGAGAATTGGGTGGTGAAGCGCGAACTTCACGACCTCACTGGTTTTACACCAGGATTCTCAGGGTCCCCAAATGTTTCTTTTCTCCCGCACTCGTCTAGACGCTAAATCCTATGCATTATTCAGGTGTCATCCGCTTTGATCCTAGCGTCCGACTCATAAACGATCTTTTTGTCAATTGTGTGTTTATATTTCCTGCTGAACAAAACCCATCAAAGCCCCTTCAAGAGATAGGCAAAACCTTACTCGCTTCCGATTTATCCAACGTCACTCTTAACGCGTCTTAATTTGCAAATCGTAGCTACTCGTTTGCCGCCGAAGCTTCGCAAGGATGTTTCCGTTTTTGTGCTTGTCCTTCTACAGACAGGACCCTTTCGTCCTACCCCCTAAGATAAACGCCTGCAAGGGTAATCCATCCCCGAAACGTTAACCTAAGGGAAACCTAAACGCGCACAGGGTAGCGACACCACTCATAAAACTGCGTTTTTACTCCTGGTTATTCCGTGGTCGACGACGACGCGGAACAGGGGCGGGACGAGCCATCACGCCCCCGTCCCATGACTCTACCCCATGTTAGCATCGGATAATGGCGAGCGATTACAGTAGGCAACCATGCATGTGTGGCCACGGCAAGTCCAATCACCACACTAGGCTCGTTAAGCAGAAACTCCGTAGCCCGTGCAGATATCCGGGCTGCAAGTGCCAAGACTACAAGCCAGTGAAGAAATCATGAAACCTCACCGCACTTCTTCACTGACTTCTTCCGCAGGCCACCGCTGGTCAATCTTTTCCAGAATCGATGCCGCTTCTTTAATGGCCTTATCAATGAAGAAATCTTTGCCCGGATTCGGCTTGGACGAATCCAGTGCATCGATGATTTTACGTGCAGACAGCAGGGTGGCAGCGAACAACGAAAAATTCAGTAGCATTGCCGCGCTGGTTTTCGCTCTTTCCCTGCGGCAGCCGTCTGCGGCATTTGTCCTCTGACCAGCACACGTCAACAACGCAAACACCACCACGACGTTCCTCATGGAGTTCTCCCGTTGGGGTAACGCTATCGATGCCTCTCACTTTTTCCCGTTAGGCCAGCGCACATCAATCCGGCGCATCAGTTCCGCCGCTAAATCAATGCTGTCTCGAAATGCCATCTCTCGCGCTGGTGATGGCTTGCCGTCCAACACAGTCAGTCTTCTGCACGCAAAGATTGCGGCAATAGCGCCGAGAGTTCGTTTGCGGCCTTCATCCATTTCTTTTTCCATTAGGTTCTCCGCAAGGATTTGCGGCAAAGGAAAGGAACTACAGTCTACTACTTCTTCTCCCACGTGTCCCAGAACAACTTAACCGTCCCCCGCCCATGCCCGAAATACAATTCCACGCCGTACTTCGTTCTAAGGACTATACTGTTCTCAATTACGGGCCATCGTCGCCGAGAGAAACAATCCACACGGCGGCGGAACAAAGAAGTGAAATATGGTGCATTACTCCTACTGGGTGAAACGGTACAGCAAGAAAACCAGAAGGCAAGTCTCCTTGATGGTTGTTGGTATGGTTGCGGTTTTTATCGGCAGCGTTGTTGCGCTGCAAGAGACAGAAACTGAGCGCGCGCGAGACACTAGGGTTCAATCAGAGTTCACGGGGCGACCTCTCGTTCAACGTAGCCACTTGATGAAACAGCAAGATGAATATCTCCAGAACGCATGTCTTGACGGGAAGGATGCTTGCGACAAAGCCAAAGAGGAAATCCGAGAAGAGAACTGTCAGCTCTTCGGAGAAAGCTGCCCACAAAAACCATAAAACTCACGGGTTCAGCTTCGAACGCAGAGAGTCAACAGCGTGGGCGTTTCGCTGTGACTAGGGTCAACTACGACATGAGCGAGTTGATTTCTCGCACGGAAAGGCCACGATGAAACCAATATTCACAATTCATGAAGGCGAATTCTTGGTTGGGGACTACATCAATCGCCGATTCGGGCACAAATACAACGTATGGGTTCCCACCAAAGACAGTGGAGTTGACCTCCTCGTCACCCGCAAGGGGGGCAAAGGAAGGGCCGTAGGCCTACAGGTAAAGTTCTCGCGAAGTTTCGATATTCCCAAGGAATTGACGCGGCACGTTCTCGCCACCAGTTGGTATACGCTCGACCCGAAAAAGGTCAGACAGAGTGAAGCAGATTTGTGGGTTTTCGTCTTCATGACCCTGAGACTTGAGAGGTATTTTGTTCTCCTCCCTACGACAGAGTTGCGAAAGCGTATCCCTCGGAGCA
Source organism: Candidatus Acidiferrales bacterium (assembly GCA_963804635.1). GTDB lineage: Bacteria > Acidobacteriota > Terriglobia > Acidiferrales > UBA7541 > Acidiferrum. Next base: position 291,292 of record CAWDRK010000049.1, on the reverse strand, counting down.
GCAAATCAAAATGGAACTTATATCTTTGGGCGTATGCCGACGGAGCCTGCTATCAGGTTCGTGACCTGAACCGGGAGGGTAGGCTAGACGCAGTGCGTCGTGGCGTAAAAGACCGGTCGCAAGATTTCTCAAAGTGGTTCGAAAACTGGAGTTTGTTGCAGAAGTTCAGTCAATGAGTCACGTCAATATGTCTGGTTATGGCGAGCGACTACAGAAAACAGCCATGTGAGTGCGGTCACGGCAAGTCTCTCCATCAGGCACGCCGCATCGACGCAAAGAAGTTCCACAGCCCTTGTAGATTTCCCGACTGCCGCTGCCGCGATTACAAGCCCAAGAAAAAATGATTCAACACGCCGGAACCAACCCGCTATCGGAATCGCGCCATTCCGGCCAGTTCGCGAAAAGGCACTAATCCGCAACCCCGCGTGATACAGTCAACCTGCCCCCGCACGAGGTGTCCAATAATCAGACATCCATTTTGTGACCCTCGACGGTGAGGGGACTGTGATGTTCGGAACAAAAAATACGGAACCGTCTGCCCAATCTGCAAGAGGTCGATTTCAATAGGCTGGATTGCCTTGCAGCCCAACGCTTACCTAGAAGACTTGCGCCAAAGGCTTTCTGAACAAGGCTGGCAAGATAAGACGATAAATTGTAGCGACCCAGATTGTAATTCTGCCAAAATGTGCGGTCTGAATGATTTGATATTTCTGGATTATTCAGATTGGCTACATAAACGACAAATTCCCTTGGCTTGATAGCCCTCGGTCTCCTGCGGTCATTCGTGGATTTGGTAACTAAGCCGCGCTTAAGGCGCGATTTACGGTAAATACTGTATTGTTTCGGTGGGTCAGTCACGACAAAATCCGAGTGATACACTCTACACCTTACCCTAATTAAAAAGGGGACGTTTCTCCGAGCGTCCCCTTTTATTCCTTCTCGCTCAGAAAAGTTTCATACTACGAGCCACTTCGGTAATCACATAATGTGCGGCAGCATGCCTGATGGAAAATGAACATTCAGCGAGATGCCGACAGGACCGTTGTATCCGTGGATTCTTGTCGTTGAACCGTGAACCACAATCGCACGTGCTATAACGCTTTGAAGTTCTCCCAGCGTGAAAGCTACGCCAAGAGGATTAGATGGCTTATCCATCGTTAGAGTCGGCCCTTGGGCGGGCGGCCTGTTTCCTTTTACTAAACGTAATCTCTAACCTACTTTAAATTACTGGACAAGTACAGTTTTAAAGTTCATACTCCCAATAACCCTGTTGCTTGCAATCACAAACCAGACTAGCGGGGTATTCTCATCCCGGTGTAGGGGCCGAACATTTCCTTGTCCAGCCCCGCTTGTCTCAACGGGCCGCGAGGCTCCAAATGGCCGACAAAATGTATTGGGCTGCAAGTTGTAAGAGTTGCAGCGGAATGGTCGGGTATCGAGACGTGAGATATGTAGTCAATATTCATGGAGCAAAAACGAAGAGGAATTACCCTTAGGAATAATAAAACAGCGTTGCGCCCACTGCGGGACACTTAATGATTTCGGCATGCATCAGCTTCAGCCAACCTCTATAAAGCTTGTCATCCCAAGGCTGCCCTAGAAACAATGCAACCCAAAGGGAAAACCATTCACAAAGAGCCTTACTTTATCAACCTGTTGACTGCCATCACTTCAGAATTCGTGGGCCGTTTACATTCCTCTATTTCAGAGCGAAGCACCCAAAAATCGGACAGCTTATCGTCGAATCTTTGGTCGTGGTGGAACAGGTACTCGACGCTTAAATCTTCCCCTCGGGCGGCTGTGACAGTGCCCAAGTGGGTTTTAGGTGCCCAGACTAGCCGCACGTACTGGCCCACCATTATCTTCGAAGACGGCTTCTCCGTTTTCATTCCGATGCCTCAATCGCACTCAACACCCAGTATCGGGCCGTTTCGCAGTCAACTCCATGTAGCTGCATTTGCGCCGCGTCGTTAAGGTTAGGACAAACTGAAGTAGATGTCAGCCTTGCCCATTTTACGAACAATCACGGAGTTGCCGTTCAGATGTATGAAAGACCGACATGGACGAACCCGCCGCCCGGCTCCGACGTGACGCCATCCCAACTGTCAAGAGGCACGGCGCTCCCGGCGTCTGCTAGACGACTTATCTTCGTGTAACCTGCCGCCTTAACTCGTTTCTTGAGTTCGGCGAGACCGAGAAGTTCCGGCATCAAACGAGAGTACACCTAACCGTTACCCACAAGGCCACTGTTACGTTCTTTAATCCAAAGTCCCGGAAATCGCTGATAACCTATCCATAATCGATACGCTTAACCACTCATTGTCACCCCAGACGGCTCTCCTCCGAGCCGTCTTTTTGTTTGAGAAGGGGATCTGCTGACTCCGCCCAATTGGAGGTGCGGCTCAATTGCAGACGTATTCTTTGTTCACGAATTTCTACGGAAGAGTAGCGTAAAATCGGCGGCAGATGCAGAGAGAAGGCTAACCCCGCCATCATCCCACTTGACGTTTATATATTCCTGACCGTCATGTGCCGCGTGGGTTCTGGTCACCGTGCCGGGTTGCTTGTACTCGTTCTCGACATAATCGCCCACCTCAGGAGTTTCGCCACCCGCATATGGCATAGTCTCGCCAGTCTGCAAAAGGAAAGGGCCACGGAAACTGTCCCCGCAAGTTTTGCGTCGCCATGGCCCTTAAGACCACTTGCTGGGCGGTCATATCAAAATGACCTGTCACGGTCAAGCCGCTATCGCGCTCTCTCTAGCTCCGAGAAGTCCGCCAATGGCGCAAAGTAAAATGCCGGAACCATGCCCAAATACAAAGTCGGCGGCCACCTGCTGGTGAAGCTGTCGGGCGGCAGAATCGTAGAGGCGACGATCAAGGCCGTCGTTGAAACGATAGAGGGCGTGCCCTTGCAGGTTTCATTTGGGGACGAGACCGCTCGGATATATTTGTGGCAGATTGTCGAGGAAGTTTGTTGACCAGTTAACGGTGGCACCCGAAACCCCTGCAACCGCCTCTCGCAACGCTGCCTCGCTCGCAGTACTACCCCTTGTACTAAAGTCCTATTGGTCGCACTCTCTATCGGACAAAGTATTCGACCCGGGGGCCGTATTGTCTTGGTAGCGTTATGAGTATCGGAACCGAAATTCTTTCCCTTCGTCAAGACAAGTTCAGTAGTGTTGCCGCGCTGATTGGCGCACTAGATAGGCTTTCCGCCTCGAATGAACATTTGGAGATGAGAGTCTATGCGGTAACGGAATGCGCGGACCTTGTTCTGTTGAATGTCGCGGTTCACGCGATGGACGCCCTGCTCGAATTGCCGACTCAGGCTAGCAGACGAGCGGCCCAGCCGTCACGACGCAGGCGAACGCGTCATATACCGGGCCACCATCAAGGTCAGATAACGATGTTTGCTACAGCGTGAACGCGAACGGACAAGGGACTGCAAGCGACATCGCCGACCGTGCTGCGTTTGGTGAGCGAAGCGATCAGCAGGCTCCCGTAAACATTGACAAGCATCAGCAGCAAGAACCGCAATAAGTTTTGCGGGATTCACCCGCGAAAGCGCGAACTTGGACTTCACCCAGCAACTGAAGAACGATTCTGGTGTCGTCTTGAAGCCGTGGAAGAGGCAACTGAAAGGCCGGGCAACTCGGCCTTCAAGTGCAGAGCATTTTCGGGCAGTACTAGTAGCCACTTGATTTCGCGACAAATCAAGACTTGGACAGAGCCCCTTGAGTTCCGCACGTGAAGAAGTGACGTGTGTGTTCTCCTCGGTGATGTGGGACACATACGAAAGGAACACAAAGGCGTAGCTGTTGTTGATGCTGTCAGGGATTCCTCTCGACCCATGATCCGGGAGGTGACAGATGCGTACCGATTTACCCACCCAGCCAAATCTGGACGATATCGAAAAAGAAGTAAAAAATCTGTTTCATGCCCTACGACGGGGGGACGCCGCCGCACGTAGTCGCTACTGTTCCATCGACTCTTTGCCGTACTTGTCTGATCCAAGAATTGAAGACGCTCAGTACATAATCGCACGTGAGTACGGCTACAGCAGTTGGCAGAAACTGAAGGAACAACTACATACCACGAGCAGTTCCGGAAAACGCTAGTAATCGAACTTGCTCCAGGTCAACGAATCGGTGTGACTCAGGGCCAGGGTTCGACCATGAGCGCACCGACCCCTGAGAGCACCGACCCCTGAGAGGAGGGGAATTGACCTGGGGCAGAAGTCCATCCCAGTACTGTTTAGCAGGCGGCTTCGCTACGAGCAAGAGAAGTTCGACACGTTCGGGAATGCACTTTGGGGGTCAACAGTCCGGCTCATCGATGTAATTCAGCATCTGAAAACATTTGCCATAGAAGACACTATCTATGCTGCGGAGCCCTGGACAAAAGACTCCGAATCACTGGTCTTCCCGGAACCACCAAGCGGAGGGGTCCCTCCGGAAGCTGCTGCGTTGGGGATGAAATGCTTCTTGGAATTGGCAATTGCTCAAAAAGTTCTAGAAAATTGGTCGAGCAGCAGAAGTACAGCTCCCACTGCCCTGGAAAGGTGCGAAAGAGTTATCAAATACGCGAAGGATGATGCCTGACAGCATGCCGCACTTGTCAGTGGACGTATAACGCTCGTGAATGTGAAGTACTACTTTACTTCTCCGATTTCGCGACTTATCGAGCGCTGACAAAAAAAGTCATCCGAAGTGAATTATTTGAGGAACTTTTCCCGCATTTTCCGGGAACCTCCATTTATAGACAGCGCAAAAACTGATGAGCTACAAGCTATACGAAAGCGAGCCTGAAATGGCGGAAGCGTTAATTAACAAGCCAAATCTCATCACGAGAACAACACATCGCGTCCAAGAACACCTACTGCTCCAACGGTTAGAAAGTCTTTGCGAAACCGAAGGTTTAGAATTTCCTAAAGAAGCGTGGCCGAAAGATGACCACAAAGCGTATTTTTTACTCGGGGTATGTGTTACTGAAGATATGAAGGGCCTGAGTCTTCTCGAAAGACTCGAACGGCTCGATGACTGGGCACGCCAGCGCAGCTTACTGAAGCCGAATGAGACGCTCTTCGCAAAGCAGCACGCAAGGCTCAACAACGAAGACTTCAAGGTCGCTCTACGCTCGAATCAACGCCCGCGAAAGCCTTTAGGTTTTGAGACTCCTGCGAGTAGACTTCGAGCTAGTGTTGCGCCGACCCGTTGAGACCGCCCGCTCTTACCGGAGAAGTGGGTTTCGGTACTTGGTACACGGGGGCGAAATGTGCTTTCTTTCCAGCGAGGGTTTTCCTTTTGCCTACTGCTTCAAAAACGCCCGTTTTATACGCACCGTCGAACGAGGCCATTTTGCTTTGGAGTTCGGGCAGCCCCTGCGCGGCCCAAAGATCCCTTCTTCGCCCAGAGGTCCTCGGAATAGTAACCGCGCGTTACCACTACTACCGCGCAGAGCTGCCACAGAGAGAGACATAAGGCATGACGGACTGCTTTGTTCCTGTCAACTGTCAAAAATTACAGTTCGCTTTCGCATTAGGAAGGCCGAAGGGCGCGACATAATGGACGCAGCTTCGATTTATACGTGTTGGTGATTGGCACGTTCGTTACGATTCTTTACGCGGGGTGGCTATTGCTTAAAGACCACCGGAGGGCCGCTGACCCGTTTTCCAATGAGGTCGACGCTAACCTCGACACGGTCGGCTATTTTGACAAGCGGAATTCCTTTGTTCATCCCGTATTCTTTACGGTCGAAGGCCATTGTACCTTTAACCGTGCCAGTGCCTGTTCCCTTACCGCTCATCGCAAACGTCAGCTTCTCCTGCTTGGTTACTCCTCGTATGGTGAAGTCGCCGTCGAACACAAGAGTATCGGGACCAGTCTGTTCAACCTTTGTTGAGTGAAACGTAATCAACGGAGCGTCAGCGACATCGAAGAAATCTTTGCTTTTCAGCTTGCCGTCCTTCATGCCGCTTCCTGTATTCACACTGGCAGCCTGAATTTTGATGTCCAAAACGGCTGTAGAGATTTCAGGCGACGTAAATGTCACCGTGGCGTCCCACTTGTCGAACTTGCCGGCAATTGTCGTCGAAGCCTTCACGTCAAACTTTATCGTGCTCTCTCCCTTCATGATCTCGAAAACAGGAGCCTGTGCAGGGCTGGTTGATGGGAACAAAACGGATCAAGAGGAAAAGAATAGTTAATCTCATGCCGTGAAGTATGGTCTTTACTCACTTCTTTGGCAAGGTCCCGATTAACGCACTCCGCGTCAATGTGAAGTACTACTTCACATCTCCGAGTACGCGACATACCAGGACTCAGGAAGCCAGAATGCCCCCGAGCCTTTTGACTCGGAATAACTTCGGGTTAGCCCGTCAGCGTCAGGAGCGAAAGCAGTGTGGATCAAATCCCCGAAACCGCTGATCGGGACAATAAGTTGCGAGGTTCCTGTTCTGCAACCGACCTACTTCAGACTACTCAGGAAGGAACGCATTTCACGCAGAACGTCCAATTCATTTGACACGTACACATAGTGCATGCCCCTTAGTCTGACCACGTGTGCGTCAGGAACACGGTCTTCAAATGCCTTCGCTTGCTTTTGTGCGAGGGTGTCGAGCTTTGCGAAATAGATATCGGCATCCTTGCGAACGGCGGAATCTGCACTCTTGATCATCCAAGCTTCCTGGACGTGGGGAATCGCGAAGATAGCCAGCGCGGGCACGGAAATCTGGGCGTACTTTTTGGTGTTCGTCATTATGGTCATGAAGCTCTGCGATCCCGGAAAGTCGCGAGGTTTTTCCGGTCGTCCGTCGGGCGTTGAATCCCACGTCTGATGGAACTCCGATTCCGGAAGCTGGAAACCGTATACCTCCGCATCCCACTTCTGCAGTGCGCTAAAGCTTGCCAAGTCGGACTGACCCGGAGATGGAGGTTGAGGTCCTTGAACCTCCAGAAACTCCTTCATCGACGGCCCTTGCCCGTTGTCGAATGCGTATGGATAGGCAGCCTCCAGGTAGACGACTCCCGCAATGGTAGCCGGGTGCAGCGTTGCAACCGAACTCAATTCCGCTCCGGCGATGGAGTGCCCCACGAGAACAGGCTGGTTGATTTTGAGAGCACGGACAACGGCCAGAACGTCTTCACCCAGACGGTCGGCACCCCCTTCCAAGGAAGCATACGTCGATGCACCGAACCCGCGGCGGGTGATGCCGTACACGTGGCAATTGGCTGCTAGCTTGGGAGCGAACTCGTCGAACACGTGCGCCGTGTTTCCGCCACCCGCAAGGAGGATCACAGGTCTGCCTGAACCGCCCCAATCGAGCACTTCCAGACGGACATCCTTATCCACGGTCACAAATTGTGTGACGTGGGGCGATGAGTCCTGCGGGGGAACAGGTTTCTGCGAGTGAAGGGGTGCAAGCAGCGTCATCAACAACATCGGACCGCAGACGTGATTCCATCGCAACATTAGGCTTCTTATCCTCCACTAAGAACGAATACGCTGCATTGGCCTCCAAAGTTCCGCTTCTCACTGGCCCTGCGCCTGCGATTCACCGTGCGAGTGCGATTGGTCGGCAACCCGGAGACAATCCTGAAAGTCACAAATTAAGCGGTCAGATCCTGGTAAACGCTAGGAAGCTATCGGAGGCGCGTTTTCAGGAATGACCGATGTGAGGCGAGGAGCTCCTCGCGCGTTCGATAGTGCTGTTTGAAGGAAGCCGCTTGCGGTTGCGGCGGATGCGGTAGGGCTAGTTCCTATGGGATTTCTATCATGTCCAAAGGAGTCAATCCAACCAAGAGTAATTCAATGGAGATTGGAGTCCGATGATAGTGCATGACACACGGAGCTTAGCACGTGCAGCGTCCGCCGCGCCAGCGACTACGTTCTAACGCGGTTACCGGAGAAGTGCGGCAGCCACCCCCAGGATACACCATGCTCCTTTTGTGTCAGTGTTGCTTTCCTTCGTGACCCAGGCGTAGAAATGGAGCGACTCGGTCCCGAATCTCTTCTGGTTGTTTCGTGAACCACATCGCAAGGTCAGTCTCTTCCTTCACGATTGTCTGGAAGTTCTCGGCCTCCTCAGGATGGATTCGCATCCGTTCCCCTAGAAGTCCGATTGTATGAAGGCGCAGTGCCTTTTTGAAAAGCGTCTCGAAGTACTCCGCCAAGCCGTCGTCAAATAAAAATCGAGCCTCATCGGTGTCCGCAGCAAACTTGAGAATCAGTTGAAGTCCTGGTTCCAGGTTCGCCGAGACGTCCCGGACGAACTGTCTTGCCGCCCTGTATATCGGAACACGGCGGTCATAAACGTCGAGTGCGACACGACCTATTTGTCGGACCGCCCCCTCATCCTTGTGTTCGTCCTTAATGGTTGTGACGAACGCCAGCAACGACTCGAGGTATCCCTTTAACTCTCCTGGCGTGTAACCCTTTGTCTGGTGGGATATCGAGTCATAGAGGTCATGGTGAAGAGAACAGAGCCAAGCCGCATTACTCTCTGCAATGTTCTCTCCATTTCTGTCTATGTGCGCGAGTTGTCCCCGCTTTTCCGTGTGATCATCGTTGAGCCCAAAGCAGAGGGCACACCTTCGCTTGCACCTCATTAAGACTGAGATTTCGACGAAATTCGTAAAAGGTTTGTGTGGCATCGCCTGTTTCGTGTTGCGGTTTTACTAAATACGTCATCCGTAAGTCAACGCTGTTCCACTTGCGTCCGTTCCATTCGTTGCTTCCAAGTCCTGAGAAATGCGGTTCCCGTCAATGTCCAGTATTCGTCCAATGACGACTCGAGCTAACTCGCCTCGGGACTATTGAAGCTTCGCGTACTCGGCTTTCGCAGCGATGAAAATTGGAATGTCAAGGTCTACGTCCTTGCAAAGACTGAGGAAATCCTGATAGGCCGCCTTGGCCTTGCTGTTGGAAGAACAGCAGTGACAGAGCCTATGCAATGCGACCAGACGCCTGAACTAGCTAAAGACTGGTGCAAAACCCTAGGCCTAAGTCCTTGATTGCCGCGAGCAGCTGAAGAGGAAACGCGGCAGATCCGGAAATCTTCTTGATTAATTAAGTTGTGTCTTGACAATATGTATATCATTTTGCTATTCTCGCCTCCATGATCGCCTCAATAAGGGCAGCGGCGGATCGGGATCAAGGCGGACTCTTCAGAAGTTTCAAACAGGATTAACTTCTGAGAACAACAAACATCAGAGGGCTATTCGCCATCGGAAATGTTGGAGGGCAGAATGCAGCTCTACAAACGACTTCGGCGGGAATACGAACACGGGCTAGGAACCATCAGGGGCGTCGCCCAAAAATACAAAGTGCATCGTCGGACCGTTCGGGCGGCACTGAAGAACGCCGTGCCGCCGAAGCGCAAAGTGACGCCAAGAGAACGGCCGAAAATGGCGTTGGCCATTCCGTTCATCGACGCCATCCTGGAAAACGACTTGAAGGCAACGTTCAACCAGCGACATACGGCACATCAGATCTGGGGCCGCATGCAAGTCGAGATGCCAGCATGCGATATCGGGGAATCGACTGTCCGGGCGTACGTGCGGGTTCGGAAGGCTGAGCTGGATGAGCAACAGACGTCTTCTCAGGCCGCAGCAGCCTGGATGATGGAAGTACTGCATAGTGACGTCCCCCTACGGATCATTGAAAAGGAGTTCCCGAGCGGTGCAGCGTCAAGCCTCGCAGGGATCATCAAAGGGGGCCGATGGCGGGAACGCAAGAAAGCTTTAGCTGTTCTCGGCTGCCTGAGGGGCATCCGCACAGCCGTCATTGCTCGGTGTCTTCAGATGTCGCGCAAGACTGTCGGCCGCTACTTCTGCCGCTTTGCAAACGAGGGCCTCAATGCACTGTTCCCGGCGAAGGCGGCCAAACCGAAAGATGATCCAGAGCGCGAACAGTTCCTGTTTTCGTTACTTCACTCGCCTCCGTCCACTCACGGGATTAACCGAACCTCCTGGAGGATGGATGATCTTCACCGAATTATGGCTGAGAGTGGTCTTCGCACGTCGAGAAAACGTATACGTGCCCTCATCAAGACAGCCGGATTCAAATGGAGGAAGGCCAAGGTTGTCCTCACCAGCAACGATCCCGAGTACCACACCAAAGTGGGGGTCATCAAGCAAATCCTATCGGACCTGAAAGAGGATGAGGCCTTCTTTTCCATCGACGAGTATGGCCCATTTGCAATTAAGCGAAAGGGCGGGGTCAAGCGGGTTGGCCCCGGCGAGGACTATGTGGTCCCGCAGTATCAGAAGTCGAAGGGCTGGTTGATCCTCACGGCTGCGCTCGAACTATCCAGAAATCAAATAACCCATTTTTACTCCTTGAAGAAGAACACAGAGGAGATGATCAAGATGGCGGATCTATTGCGCACCAAATACCGCACTTGCCGGACGATTTATCTGTCGTGGGATGCAGCCTCATGGCACATATCGAAGAAGCTGTTCTCACATCTGGATAATGTTAACCGGCAGGCAATCCAAGACGGTTTCCCCATCGTGAAGCCTGCACCCCTGCCCGCTGGTGCGCAGTTCCTCAACGTAATCGAGTCGGTCTTCAGTGGCATGGCTAAAGGAATCATTCACAACAGCGATTACCCATCCGCAGAAGCTGCGAAGGATGCAATCGATCGATACTTCAAAGAGAGGAACGAGTTTTTTGTCCGGTGTCCGAAGCGCGCCGGACGCAAGATCTGGAGGCATGAGCGGGTGCCGAGCGAGTTCTCCGAAGCAAACAACTGCAAAGATCCGCTGTATCGATGATTCCAGTTCTGCTATCCATGTAGGCCGGAACATTGATGTGCTGTTTTTTCCCCGATCCATGAGGGCTCCCCGCGCGCCTGGAGCCCCCTGGGTCCATGAAAATATTCATGGATCCTTGAATTAGTGCTATTCGCACAGGTCGTCCCTGTTGCAGATATGGCAGTAAAAGCGTTCCACTCACATCGGCCCGACCGAACACGGTTCTGGACGTCGTAGGGCGGAGCCGACCGCCAGAGAGAGCGTTTCAACGGTACGGAGAGCGATACGGAATGGCGAAAAACAGTGCGGCGAAAACGTGGTTAAGTCCATCGAAGTCATATGGTAGACCCGTGGGGACTCGAACCCCAGACCTCTACCGTTCCAGAGGGAGCGAAAATTGGGCCCAACCTCCCAATTTAGAGGTAAAGAACTACAGGTGAAGTTTTCTGGTGGTTTTTGCTAAGTGATTGAAAGCGATGGTAGGCCCGTGGGGACTCATGCACCGGAATCCACATTTGAAGCGAACCTGGAGCTGATGTTCAGCTACCTTCCTGGGTCAAGCCAGTCAGTCTGTTTGCGTGGACCTGACGGCGAAGGAACGAGCACAGCAAAGCTTTCGCCCGCGCCGACTCTCCGCGAAGGCGTGAATGTCCTTTTCCCCGGAACGGAGGAAATCCAGAAAGTCCACGCCCATGTATTTGCAGGTTTCGCAAAGGCTCAACAGAACCAAGTAGTCGCGGATGCCCTTTTCGGTGGTGATTCCCCCAATGATCTGCCGAAGCGCAGCGAAGGGTTTGACGGCGTGCTCAGCATTGTTGTTGTTCCATGGTACCCCGTCGAAGTTCAGAAACGTGAAGAGCTTGTCTCGGTTCTTCTCCAACCGCTCCTTGAACTTCACCGCTGTTTCGCTGTGCAGGGTCAGTTCGTGAATCCGCCGATAAAATCGATCCACAGCCGACCAGGTGCTTCCTCAAAAAGCGGCTCTTCAAACCGTACCGATCAATGGTTTCGACCATCGGCTTGAGCAAGACCGCAAATGCCAGTGCGATCTGTTTCAATTCCTCGTCGTAGGGGTGCTTCAAAACATCGTCGTTCAAGTCCCGAATCAGATGGATCAGGCACTTTTGCTGAGGGCAGTGGATTGAATCGTAGGCAGCGTAGAAGTCGGACACCAAAACGCCCTTGAAGTCTTTCAGCATGGTCTGAAGCAGGTCGCCCTCTCGTGTCTCGCTATAGACGTAGGCCACTTCTTCCATGTTCGCAAACACCCACACAAATCCGTCTTTGTCCCTGACGTTAATCTTCGTCTCATCGGCGTGGAGCAATCGACCACTGCACAGCCTCTTGACAAGAGTGTCGTAGGTTCCTTTGTAATTCTCCGCTGCCCCAGCTTTGAAGTTGCCGATATTCGTGGAACCCAGATGAAAGCCAAACAGCCGATTCAGTTTGCTAGTCAACATGCATCTGCGGCAGCCGCAACTCGATGTTCAGGTAAAGGGCATAGGCCGATGAGCTCGGAGCCAAACTTGCCTTTTCCCCAACATGTCTCTTTCGGTTGGAAAATGGTTCGGCAGTTTTGACATTGTACCGATGGAAGCGGTAACGGGTGACCCATCTCTTAATTCCGTGTCGCATGAATTTGAGATCGAAAACGGTCTTAGTGTACTTCGCGTGCTTAAAGAACTTCGCCGAGGCGCACTTCGGACAATTACGCGGCCGAGGACACTCGATGGTCTTGTTCGGGAGAAAGACCTTTCTGGACCTCTGGGGCTGAGTCAAGGCGTGCTTCAAGTTCACATCTGTTTGATTTTACATAGACTCGCTCGCGCTGGTAGTCCCAGTAAGCTGCGTTGTTTATGGCATTTAATTCCGGGAAGGCGAATGTGTTGCGTTTGAAACCATATGGGTGTTCCCACTTCAGCTTCGCTGTGTCAACGATCTCGCGTGAAGGGGAGGTCTCCTGCCTGAGGGGAACCTTGGCGCAGTTCAAGCAAGCTCGTTCGCTACGACTTCGAGAGCTTGGCAATCCTCGGCGTTGTAAGTGAGCAGCGCCTGTTTTGCTGCAGGCGCTCTTGATGTCTCCCATTCTTGTCGCCAGACGATGGTTCGCGATCCCAGTCGCGGTGGAGTCAGACCATCGAAATCCAAGATGCCCAGCGATCTCCTTCAGTCCGTTGGAGAAGGCTGGGAAGTAAACCTGGGCGAAGATCACAGACAGCAGGTTGACCGCAGCTTCGATGGTTGTGGCCGCGACAGAACTTTCGAGGCGGTTCTCCGTGACGTTCGCTCATTCGTCTCAGGAAAGTCGTCTCGTAGCTGCCGTAGTGAATCAGCACCGGCTTCTCGACGGTTTCGAGGATGGCAAGGAATTCCCGCCAAATCTTCCCCTCGTCCTCGACGGTGTCCGCCCACAGGCTGTGCTGGACGGCGGATTCGCCGTTGCCGATGCGCACGCCGATGAGGTAGTAGAAATCGCGGTCGGGCAGGCCCTCGACATCCAGATAGACGGGCGTGCCTTCGATCTTCAGTTCCGGGCTGCCGACGATGTGGATTTTCTTCTCCCGAATCGCCAGCGCCTTCAGGGAGTGGTGATATTTCTCGCGTTTGTCGCGCAGCCGCTTGGGCCGGCGGCGGGGCCGGAACGTGTAGGAGAGTTGGGTGACGGTGAAGATGCCTTTGCTGCGGAGTTTCTGGCGCTCCTTTTCGCGCTCATGCCCGCCAGCAGGCTGAGGTCGTCCTTCTCAATCGCCTTCTGCCGGCAGCGGTCCCGGAACTCGCACTCGCCGCAGTGCCGGTTCAGGACGAGGTCAGGCGGCGAAGCGCTCGTCGCCACTTCAGCCATTTTCGCCGCCAGTTTCCGAACTTCGTCCAACAAGCCCGCGGTCTTGACCTTTAACGTTGTGTGCTCATCACCATGGATGATTTTGCCCAAGTTGACTTCGCGTCCTAGCAATTCGGACAACCCCAGTGAGTCAAATGCTAACAACAAGCGGTCATCCCGTGTCAGCTTGTTCCTGAAATTGAAGCGAATCGGAACAAACTTTGCCGGCCTGCCCCTTCCTTCCGATACCACGCGTTCGATCGCTTGCAGTCGGGATTCCAAAAACCGCGGCCCGGGCTGTGTTTGTACTTCAGACGTCCCTTCTGCGGTTTGGCCGGGGATCGCATCCAGGCTTCTTTGTGGCCGCGAGTCACCGTCCGAACCTGCACGCGCGGACACCGAAAAGTCCGCCGCCAGCTGCCACCTGGCTGTCTTCAGATTTTCCCCTGCGGGCGGTGCAACAACCCATTCCCCCTCCGGTACGCTCTCCCGCAATCGCCGGACGCCCTCGATGCGGTAAGCTACTTCCTGCGCCTTCACCAACTCCGCGTAGGCATTCACCCCTCCAGTGTCGCCTCGCGACCGAAGCCACGATTTCGTTGGACACTTGAGATATGCCTCGAACAATTGAGAATTAGTCTTCATGCCTGCCACGATAGCCTCCTTCGGGCACCTTTACTTTGTGCGCCCGCTCTTCAGACACGGTTACGATTCAAGATGTTGGTCACAATCTTCGCAGGGAGTGAGATGTTCGTGAGCTTCGCACAAATCACCAGCGGCAATCTGTTTGCAACGCTTGCCGTCTGTATTCGTCCGCTGAACCGATCGGTACCCTCACATGTTGCTGACGCCAGGCGTCCAGCGATATAGTAACCGCCATCGGGTTTCACATGGAGTTCCACAAGGTCTGGCAAGAGCAGCGCGAGGCAACCCGCACGATTCGTGACCGGTTCGGTGTTAAGAGCGCACTGGATTATCTCGTCGGCGAGAAGTTGCTGAACCTCGCCAGCGAGGCGGAACGGAGTTTAGAGTTTGCTGCCGAACTCCCGCGCTTTCAAGCAGCGGTGTGGGATATCTTCAACCCCGTATGGTCGTCGTGCCCGCTGCCCCACGCACGAACGTCACTCCAAGCGCAGGCTAATGATAAATCAGGCCCGGTAGACCCTTTGCTTGGGCCAGACTGCAAGCATCCTTATATATGATTTCATAAGAATGTCGGCCCCCCGACCCGAGTAAACTTTGGTTGGATTACGACCAAGGCTCGGGAGGAAGGAGCCGACATGATGATAATGGGAGTAGATTATCACCCGAGCTTTCAGACGATTGCATTTTTAATGGAAGAGACTGGTGAATATGGTGAACAGGAACTGAACCACAGTGATGGTGAAGCTGAGAAGTTCTACCGAGAACTGAAACAGCGAGGAATCAGCGTGCGCGTGGGAATGGAGGCCACGGGTTACTCACGCTGGTTCGAGCGGTTACTGACAGAGTTGGGTTTCGAGGTGTGGATTGGGGATGCGGCGGAGATCAAGACGAAGTGAGTCCGGAAGAAGAAAACCGACCGCGAGGATGCCCGACTCATGCTGAAGCTACTGCGGGAAAATCGCTTTCCGAAAATCTGGGTACCCAGTCCGGAAAATCGTGATCTGCGACAACTGCTTTGGCACCGGCATCGGCTGGTGCAGATGCGGACGCGGATCATGAATCAGCTGCAGGCGGTGGCGATGAATGAAGGTTATCGCTGGAAGAAAAAACTGTTCAGCGCACAGGGACGAGCACTGCTAGAGAAGCTGTCGTTGGCTCCCTGGGCCAGTCGGCGCCGAAAAGAATTACTGGAGCTGCTGGACCAGCTGGATCCAAAGATTGAGGAGTTAACGGCGGCGGTCGAGCACGAAGCCAAGAAACGGCCCGAGTTGGTGCAGTTGATGACGCATCCTGGCGTGGGACCCATCACGGGGCTGGCCTACGTCCTGGTCATTGGGACGCCGGAGCGGTTTCCTAGTGGCAAGCAGATCGGCAGCTATGTGGGTCTCATTCCGTGCGAGGACTCCAGTGCCGGCCGGCAACGGCTGGGACACATCAGCAAGCAGGGCAACACTCTACTGCGCTTTTTGCTGGTGGAAGCAGCGCAGGCGGCCGCACGGTGTAACCCAGACTGGCGGCGTCGGTATCTGCACTTGATGATGCGCCGGAAAAAAAGAATTGCCAAAGTAACCATGGCCAGAAAACTTGCCGTTCGGTTGTACTGGATGTGGCGCAATGGCTGGGACCATTCGCAGTTGGTCGAGTTCGGTTCGAACGCGGGAAAGCTCGTAATCTCACATGGCGTGAAGTAGAACGTCGTCCATATGATTGGGCATCCCGCTCCCTGCAAAGGGAGTTTGAAGTAGTAATCATGGTCGAAGTTTTGATCGGAGAGATGTTTGGGTCGAACCGTTAGATTACGAGCGAGCCGTGGTCGTCGATGCAGAGGGTCAAAGAAAACGAACAAGACCACTGTCAGGAGTGAATGGAGAGGTCTGCAAAAAAAGAAAAGAGATCTGCAAAAAAGGAAAAAAAGCCTTGACAGGGCCGACATTCTTAGAGATGTGAGATTGCCACACATGACACGCTGTCCCTACCTCCACGCCTACGCGGCCTCGCGCTCGTAGTACTTCAGCAGACCGCCCAGTCGTTCCCGACACCGCACCGCTGCCCCCCATTTCTTGCTCCTTCCGCCTCCAGAGGAAACAAAATCAGATTCTCTTTACCCTGGTGGTTATTAAAACGAACTATCCTCCACCTGTGAGTTCAGAAACTGACGTGAGGTCGGAACGTCACCGATAGATTCTCGCCCGATGCGACTCCACGACGGTGAGAATTTCCGCCACCCTGCCGATCTCGATGGCCACCAGATCAGCTATCGCATCTTCCATTCCCTCCTGATAGACGCGCTGCCGGTATCTACTGAGAGGTGCGAGGGGCAAGACGTTTGCGGACTCAAGCACGATATAGATTCCAGCCTCATTGGTCCTATTGTCGGGCCAGAAGCCGTGGATTATTGAGGCAGCGAAGGTTTCCAGTTTGACACAGAGGACTCTTATTACTCTGTTGCGAAACTATGAAGAGTGCAGCGGGACATCGACGCACGGTAGCCACTACTTGCGACATAGTCTGCGGGAAGTTCTCCTTTAACGGAGCGGAGCGTATACTCCCTGTGATCGGCTGTACGGCTTTCGAAGGTTCGTATCGCCAGGGTTCAAGGCCCGCTCTGTTTAATGCAGCCTCAAATTTTTCCGCAAGCGTTAACGACGACCGCTCGAATGAAATGAAGACCCGGCGATCAAACACCTGTTCGTGCGAAAAAAAGTCCACAATGCTCGGGTCGTCAGGACTATAGAGGAATCCACTGACTCTTCCTTGTTCATCTTTCTTTAGCGGCCCGAACAAAGGAGGGAATTCAGAAACTCCCTGAGCCATCGAAATGGGTTGACCATTTGGTCTCAATGACGCCTAACCGGTCTTTAGAAAAGTACGATTCAGGGAAGTTCCACTATTTTCGGAACTTTATCACAGAGTTTCGGGTGGTATGTGAATCTGGTGACCGCACGCCATTACTTGAAACTGTTCGTGTTCGTCTTCTTGGGTCCCTCGAAGACAGGGAAAGAATGGTCGGTGAAAAACGGATTTGAACAAATTGCTGTCCCTGGCTATGCACCAGGCGTTCAGTAACGATTGCGTTGCCTGTAACTTTCTGGTTGTAAAGGGATTGGTCGGGGCGAGTGGATTTGATCCACTGTCCTCCTGGTCCCGAACCAGTGGCTAAATCAACCTAAGTCGCTGTCCTGGCGTCAGTTACGATTTTTCGGGCCGCTCTCAGTTAGACAAGTTTGGACAAGTCCCCCGTGATTTTGGTCGATTGTGTCGCGTGTTCAGAACTGTACGACGGGGGCGCCGAGGATCAAACGGGAGTGGCGCACGTTGACGGTTAACATGGAGTAGCCGACCATCATCGCCATGGCTCCGATTACCAGGTCGCACCGACTAACTGAAGGGAACAAGAGTCAAATAGGCTGTGGCTGGCGAATTGTTGTTTCGCCCATATTTCCTTAGGATTTCCCTTCCTGCTACGATTCTGCGATGAGCAATCTGGTCAGCGTCGCCCACGGCCTCAAATATAGTTGCTGCAACTATGAATTCGAGAACCTTCATAATGGCGGAGATAGTCTCACGAGTTGTCCGCATGGACAATCTGTTTTGGTTTGACCGCAAAAGTGGCGCGCACGCGCGCACGAAGGATATACAGAAGAAGTGCGCCAGCTAAAGTAGCTCCTGGGCCGGCGCCCTCCAACAAACGACCAGAGAGAATGTTCACGAAGTTGCCGAGAACCTGAGTTCCGATAGTAGCCACAGCCAACTGCCATCCCCAGCGCCGCCGCTTGAGCCAACCTGTGGCCGCCAGTGCGAGCACCGCTGCAAGTGACAGAAACAAGAGACCTGCGGCCTTGCCAAATGGCGCAAGCTCATCGTAGGCGCGTGGGTTCAGAGCCCACATCCGATCAAGAGCGGTTCCACGCTTTACCAGACTAGCTCCGGCAATGAACGCCATTACAGATCCAGAGTAGAAGACCCCGATGGCAGTCATGCCACGCGGAGGTGGGGTTCGAGGCGGAATCGCTGAGGGATGCATAGGCAAACTATAAGCTGAAATCATGCTCTAGCCGTGGGTTGAGCTTTTGCACCAAGCAATAGATTGTGTTCCGCGTTTCTGCCTTCGATAGCCCCTCATCAATTTCAAGAATGTGAGATGTAACCACGCCTTTTTCGTCACCGGTGCGGGAATGTCCGCACATATCACCGTAAAGCCTGCTTGCCCCTGGAGGCTTATAAGTCGCCAATTCTCAATTCTGACTGTTGGCTTCATTGTTTTGCCACCGCTACAATACCCTTTGGCTCTTCGATCTTGAGCGGCGCGCGTCGGCGATTGTTCATGAGCCTGATTCACGCCTGGATTAGAATGATCCCGCCTTGGCCCGGAATCAGTGCCTCTTTGGTCAGCAGGGAGGGCGCTCGAAAATGGCGCCCGGAAAAATGCCTTCCCGACACCCCAAAGCGCCTGGGGTTTTGGGATACCGTCGGGGCGCCGTCTGAAGCGCTTGTTTGCCGCGTGGGGTTCCGCGCGCGCCATCGGAAGACAGGCAATGCGCTCCCATAACTGATTAGCCTCAGTGCCGCTCAACTGGGCTACCTTGCCGGCTTCTTCGAGGTGCGGCGGAGAGCAGCTAATGCATCGTCGATCGGCTGGGAGTAGCAGATGCCGCACAGGACTGATGATTCTTGCCATAGAGCGATCGTGTACAGAGGTCAGGACCTTGTGAATGTGAAGCGAGAATCCGAAGAGATTGTCATCGCTTCACCTTCTTTGCTGCGTGACGGCGATCCCGTCATTCACGTTTGGGATCACGAGAACGATGACCGGCGTGTCGTATAGAACGCCTCATGTGCATGGATGCCCCAGGCCGGATGCATCCAGGTGTTACGCGCGGATACAGTTACCTAGCTCTCTCAGAAAACGGGAGTATTCTGAAATCCACTGCGACGGAACGAAACTGAGGCAGTGCATGTGCCTGTCCGCTAGTCCCCCGTTCACGCTCGGTGCTTCCGGGATTACCGATTCGGGTCGCACGATTAGCGGCAAACCGTGCCAACCGCGAGGTACAGATGCTTGACAAACAAACGCGTGGCGCCATTCTTCTACTCCGCAAGAAGGGTCATAGTCTGCTTTGTATCTCACAGCTTCTCTCCTTGAGCCGACAATCCGTGAGGAAAGTCATAAGACTCGGTTCGGACGTGCCTCCAATCATTCATCGTCTGTGTAATCTCGATGCCCACCGTGAAAGAATCGTGCAGATGCTGGCGGAATTTGACGGAAACGTTGTCAAAGTACATCGGGCATTGGCCGACGCCGGTACGACCGTCCGGTATTCAACACTAACCGCTTTCTGTCGGAACAACCACCTGTCGGATAATGCCTGCGATCCCAGACGCTCCGTCGTGGCGGCACGACAATGGTTGCTGGAGCTAATCAACGGAGCACACACCTTGGAACGCTTTCAGTCTCAGCTTCCTCATGCTGCTGATATCCGATTCCTGCTTTCCCAACTGAAACACGGCCGATCCCGACATCGTAAAAAAGCGGCAACCATTTTTGCGAGAAAACGAGGCATTTCGAATTCTGTGATTGCAGCGGCGCTTCGGTCTTCACCCAAGACTACAAGGCGATACTACAAGATGTATCTTGAAGCCGGGGCGGAAAAGCTTTTCGCTTGGAATACGACTCGCTACGTGGGTGCGGAAGCCCAGTTTTCCGACCGGACAAAACGCATCCTCGAAATCCTCCATCATAAGCCAACCGCCTTTGGCACCAACCGTACGAATTGGACGCAGCCCGCACTCCTTAAAGCCTACGAGCAATCCTGTGGTGAGATCATTTCCAGAAGCACTCTTGCCAGAATCCTGCGGCGCGCTGGTTTCAGGTGGAGAAAGGCGCGACGAGTGCTTACCAGCCCGGATCCTCGTTACCACGAAAAGCTCGAGCTGTTGTTGAATACATTGCACCACCTTGGTGAGAATGAAATGTTTTTCTTCCTCGATGAGTGGGGGCCGACACAAGTCAGGAAGCGTGGAGGAAAGGCATATCGAAACGAGCACGTAACGATTCCTCGTCACCAAATTTCTCGGGGCAATGTATCACTGGTTGGCGCGCTCAGCGCCACGACAAATCAGGCAACATGGCTCTTTCTCGAATCAAAAGATTCACATGCCATGATGGACATGATCGAAGTCTTGTACAACCAGTACCCCACAAAAGCGAAGCTCTATATCACATGGGACGCCGTCGTATGGCACAATTCCGGTCCGCTCCTTGAAGCGTTGGATCAGTTCAACGATGAAACTAAAGCGTTATCGGTTGGGCCGATTATCGAACTGGTGCCGCTTCCGACATCCGCACAGTTTCTCAATGTGATTGAGGGAGTTTTGAGCGGAATGACCCGAGCCGTCATCAATAACTCCGACTACCCTGACGCCGCTGAAATGAAGCAGGCGATCTCAAGGCACCTTACCGAGAGGAATGAGCATTTCAGAGACAACCCCAGGCGAGCCGGCAAGAAAATCTGGGAACTTGATTTCTTTGAAGATTTCGATGCACTTCGAGCCGGGAACTACAAGGAGAGATAGACACTCCAAGGCAATACTTCAACGCGTAACAGCTCTCAATAACGCACAAGCCATCTGATGGCAGACGTCGTGGCCATATTCTTTTTTTCGACATCGGAGCTCCGAAGGCCCGCGAGGTATATCCGCTGGCCATCATGTTCCGCGTAACCTCGTGCGATCGACTCCCGTCGAAAACGATCAAGCCATTCGAAGAGGGCCGGGTAGCGCACCTGCAGATTTGCCCTAATCCTGATCGCCCTTTCAGGACTGATAAGGAAACGGCGGCACACCGCCGCATTCGGAAGGCCAATAGCAATGGAGAGCAGCACATCCCCATGTTCCATGCCTTCAAGCAATAGCTCTCCGGCACACCGGAAATCGGATCGCGTGCAAAGGGTTAGTTCCGTGCGCAGAGTTTCATCTTTGGTGATCTGCTGCAATCTTCGCAATGCCTGCTTGGCGTTTGGGTAGTCTTGGCTTAAGAGTGCGTCCTTTACCGCATTAATTCGCAATGCTTCGTCGAGATTTGGGCTCGATGAGGTTGCACTCATGTGCGGTACACGCAGTTGACTAAACAGGGGACAAACCCTTCCTCTCTTCGCTGCACTCCGTATTGCCTCAAGGTCACGCAGGCGCTTACGAACTCTCCTGTACTTTACAATCTGCTCGATGAGCCGATGACGCCACGCGAGTTGTTCCATCTCGGACTGCGTTAGCGAACGAGATGTTATCCATTCCCGTAAGGCTTCAACCTTTCTCAGGACATCCGAAGTCTCTTTCCGTGAATCGAGATCGAAATCGCAGCCTGCCTCCTGAAAGATCAGCTTCTTAAGGGCATCCGCCTCTCCCAGAAGCGGATTTATCGACATCTCGATCTTCTTTACATCTATTCGGACACCCTCACATTCCATTTCCGCAAGCCTCGCCAATACGCGCATTCTGCCCCTTAGGAAGTTGTCTTCCAACTGACGATTCCGAAGCTCTACGTTCAAACGATGGAATAACCGCAGCGACATATCGGCATCGGTGCACGCATGTTCGACGAGATCTTTGAACGGAACGTCCAGGAATGTCTGCTCTTTTTCGATGATTTCGCTGTACCGTTTGATCTTTGTTCCTAATAACCTCCGAGAGACATCACCGAGGTTAAAAAAATCCCAATCGCCGAAGCACTCGCCGGCCGCCAACATCGTGTCGAAGTGTATGTTCCGGAGGCGCATTCCATGCTTGCGCAAAATCAGGTAATCAAACTTGATGTTGTGTCCAACAAATTTTGTCTTGACCCTGAATAGTTTATTGAGCCGAGTTCGAACTTCTTCCTGAGATACTCCATCTAGATCAGACTGAATTAGGGGCACGTAAACGGCCTGCCTCTCCCTGACAGAGAACGCGATACCGTAGAGCACGGCATTCCTTGGATCTTTGTCGCTGGCTTCACTGTCCAAAGCGCATACCTCTGCGGCCTTGACCATCTTGTGTAGTTCATCCAATTCCGGCGGCGTGCGGGCAGCCCTGTAATCCGGCCCTGTAGGATTCTCTTCGGCTCTCACCAGCTCCCGCTCGGGCAATGGGAGAAGCCGAATCAGCGACCAGAATCCATACTCCTTCAAGGCGGAAGCGGCAGATTCCACATCTTCAATAAAGTTCGTTTCCGCATACCTACCTTTTAGGTCTCCAAGTGATGATGCCGCCCTGAATTGAAGCTCACGGCAGCGTTCACGGAGGGCATCACTCCTCGCAACCAGCTTGCGCCCAACTTGTCCGAGATCACCTGCTGCGGCTTTCTTCAAAACAGTTTCGAGAGTCCCATGTAATTCGAGGATACGCACAGCCTGTTTTTGTGTGAGCACCGAATCGCGTCCGTTCTTCTCGATTAACGCGAGCAAAGATGGCACTTGACTAGGACCGACGCCGAGCCTCTCTTTTATAGAGGCCACCGTGACGACATCCAACTCATCACCCTTCTTCGGAAGAATGACACTACACCGATGATTGATAAGCTGAAGCATCGCTTTGGTCCCTGTTACGATCCAGGCGCAGTGCGCCGCCAGGGCAGCACAGAGATCTCCCACTCGCACACCCTTCGCATACAGGACCGGCACCCGAAGCCGCTTTAACAAATCTTGGGTGTCAGAGACAAGCGGCCCAGGCACGCATGATTCAGTATCGCCGATGACGACGAGAGCCTTTCGCATGCCGAGTTGCTTGCGCAAGCGCAGCAAGTCGCGAGCAAATCCAAATAGCATTGTCGTGTCACGGCCACTCGAGTCGTGCAAAAGTGGAGCGCCATGAAAGGTTTTTTGGCTCTTCTCCAGAAGAAATGTGGAGTCTATGACGAACAGGCTATCAGCCATAGCGCATTACCATTCACGATAGTTTCCGGAGTTCAGGTTTTCCATGTCCTGGAAGAAATCGATCTCCCAAATCTTTTTGCCGGCGCGCTTCGGATTATCAAGGAAATAACCATTGCGCTCGACGAAGTGTCTTGAAATGGCCGTCTTCATTTCGTCTTCAGATTGATAATCTGAATGATGGATCACAGCTTTCTTCATTCCGCTGAACACCGCCTCAATTACGTCCAAAAACTGAGAAGACGTCGGGAGCGGAACGAGATGAATAGTAGGACCGAAACCTGACGAGGTGGTTTCGACGTTAAACGCATCGAGCCACTCCACAAGCAATCCTGATTTGTGCCAGGAAGCGGCATCCCAGGTCAAATAGATCCGACTCATAACCGGATGCTGATTGAAGAGAATCTCAACAAGATCGATCATCGCCTGCGTATCTTTTGCGCTGGAGTAAAGCCAGCTCACCTGGTTCGTCTTCGCGTTCAGCGCTCCCGACATGATCACCGAGCCCTTGTTCGGTTGTTCCTGTGGGACGGTGTGTACGTCCCTCTCGTGAACAAATCCACGACCGCCGTATTTTTTGACTCTCAGCGGCCCCAATTCATCAATGAAGAAGAAAAGCCTCGTTTGGCTGAAGATTTCGAAGAGTGGTCAGAACCAGATCTACTTTTTCTCGGTACTCGGGATCAGGACTGGAAAGCACTCGACGTGCTTTTTTGATCTTGTAGCCAGCTTTCTGGAGGATTTTACCGACAGTGCTTTTTGAAATCGTCTCTTCGTAGCATTGCTTGTACGCGGTTGCCAAAGAAGCATGATTCCAACTGGCCCGGTTGATTCCGAAAGCTTGAGGGCGGCTGTGAATGAGGCCAAGAACCCCCACTCTTTTCCGTTCAAGGGCAGCTCCCTTTTTTCCGGGAGATCTCTTTTTCCGCGGAGGATTGAGTCCCGCCAATCCTTTATGATTGTAGGTCGTTATCCAGCCTCGGATGGCATCAACGGGCAACTCTACCTTTTTGGCTATTTCTTCCGGTATAAGGCTGCGATTATCCAGAACGGTGACTGCCTTTTGCCAGAGGCGTTTATCGTTGGACTCTCGCCACTCAACAAGCTGCTGTTTGTCTTCTTGACGCACGAAGCGAATACGCCATCGATCTTTCGGACGACCTGGGTGACCTACTGTAGGTTGCCGACGCCGAGCAGCGCAGGCGGCCTGCCTGGATAACAGCCATGGATATTGAAGGATGTTCTTGCCTCAGTACGAAAGAACGCGTGGTATTGAAGAACTGGTTCAGAGTAAGTAGGATACATTGCGACGATGGTAAGGCGAAACGTATACAATTCGCCAAAGTCGAAGATGAATTCAAACGGATCGCCTCTGGTGAAATCGAGCAGGTGCAGTGGGATCGCGCAGGATACGCACGCCTCTTTCGCGTCGACAACGTAATCGTCATCCTCATTGCCGAAATTCACGTAGAGCAATTCTTGATCTTGAATTCATAGAGGTGGTCCTCGGACCAGCCAAGGATCTGAAGTATTATTGTTGCAAGTTGTTCGAGAGTTGTCTTGTCTGCGGTCTCAAACTCCCGATACCAATTGGGAAGTACGAATTCGGGATCTCTCGGATACTGGCCTCGATATTGTATGCGGAGTTTGAAGATGTTTGAGGTGCGCCGTTTCCGCTTCGCCGATTTTCCTTCGACCTGAATCGGTTCCTTTGATTGTGCGTCAGTGCCCATCTTCGGCGCAGCCCAGAAAGTGCTGCTATTATCTCGCAGGATTCTCCGCCGCCTGTATGAATTCGTCAAAGCATACCTCCTTCTATGAGAATCTCCTCTCTCGCTTCAGATTCTCCGGTGGCGGCGAAACCGCCACTGTTACCTTCCGGTATTCTGAGAGAAGCCGCTCGAGTTCTGTCGCATGGTAGGATTCGCTTTGTGACTTCACTCAATCTGCGTAAGCGTTGCCTGAAGCTGACTCGCCAGCTGCCAGGAGCCAGCACTTGGTGGGGCAAACTCATTGAGCGCAGGAGAAAAAAAACCGGCTCGCGGGTCTCACACAAGCCAAAGCCAGGTGAAGATTCTCCAGAATGACCGCCAACCCCGCGAACTGTTGGATCGATTGAACAGGTTGCGCGTGGACAGTCGGACAGTCAGAGCCGATGGGGAGAATGTCCGCCCATCAAACGGGTTGCGTGACACGCCGCTCTGAAAAACTGGGAACGTTGGGAGAGCAACAGGTGTGGCCTGCTATTGTCGGCTGGCCCCCGCCCTTCCGACCCAAGAAGTGTGGCTTTCCCTGCATTGGCGCCTCCCCTGAGCGCCTGATAATCCATGGCGGCAAAACGTGCCCCAAGTCATTGATTTTAAGGACAAGCACGCACGCTCAAAGAAAAACTCTGGCCGGGCAAGCGCTGGGCATCCAAATTCTTATTCCACATAATCGAGACCGGTTTGCACCAACTTTGGGTGGCAGATCACAGCTTGCACGCCGGCGCGGAGTTGCCGGTCGTACCAGCCCTCGCGCGATTCAGGCGGCACCTCGCTCCAGCCGCCGAGTCACATCTCGTTTTTGCGTGTAAACGGCATAGATCTGGCAGCGACGACCAAGCGCGAGTCAGAGGGCCATTCTTTCTCTCCCTCAGTTGTACCGAATTTGTACCGAACTCCCAGAGCACACAGTGCTGTGTCGTTTCCCACCTTTTACTTCTTACTTCTTGTTTTATTCCTTTTGTGCCGCCATCCAAGGAGCGCCGCTTGGTGGAAGAACAAAAGGGAGCTGCTCCTAAGCGACACCAGATGAAGCACTTGGATTTCTTGATTTTGTTGTTGGAATCCAGGCGGTCTTCGCCTTCTTCTTACCGTGCAAGTTGCTGGTTCCTATTGAACTGGTCGGGGCGAGTGGATTTGAACCACCGTCCTCCTGGTCCCGAACCAGTGGATAAAATCAAATAAGTCATTGCCCTGGCGTCACTTATTGGTTTTCGGGCCGCTCTCAGATTGACAAGTTTGGACAAGTAGGTCGCTGCAAGAGGAGCCCTTTCACTCGAAATCTCCGGGCGGTAGGTCGCTCTGAGCCTGCTTGCGGGAACCTGCCCTCGGCTTCCTAAAACCTTCGTGACGATTTCCGCCCGTGAAGTCCTGCGTGCTTCTGTCTTGCACTAATCTCGAAGGCTCGCAGGTGAGGGTGGCGCATGATGCAACGACAAGAAACACCTCTTACGTTTGAGCAAGCAGCGATAAGAGCCAAGTCGTATGTCGTACGGAAAAACTCCCCTTGCCGTTCAGCTAACTGTCCAGTTCGCAGTTTTTCCTATTGCTGTTCTCTGCCCATTGTTGGCTTTGAATTTGACGAAGGCGTTGATGTCCTTCTACCTAATCCTGCTAAGCGTCTGCCAGACATGCAGGTACTCGGGAGTGGACTTTCTGGATTTCCTCCGCTCAGGGCATATGGCGACGCAGTCTTGCAAAGGCTTTTACTGCATGCGCGGCGGTCGATTTACCGGCGCCGACTTCCCCGGTGAGCAGGCTGACGCCGTGATGATCGGCCAGAAACTGCAGCCGCGCCTTGGCTTGATTCCAGGCCTGCGAAGAGAACAACTGTTTAGGATCGGGCTGTCGCAGAAAGGCGTTTTCTTAAAGCCGAAGAAAGTTTCTACCATCGCGGTTACTCCTTCTCCTTTTTCTGCTTGAGCAGTTCGACGAAGTTGATGCCGGTGGGTTCGGGCTCGGCCGAGGCCGTTCGTTTCACGGATGGCAACTGGCTGTTGACCACCGGGTCGACGGGTTGCGCCGTGGTTTCCAGTTTTCCCTGAAACCAGATCTCGACCTCTGCGGCATCGAGAGGATCGAAGCGCACCTCGACGCGGTGATCGGCCAGATGAGGTGGAGCCTCGTAGAGACGGTTGTGCAGCGGGAAGGTGGAATCCCGGCGCACCACGCGATCCAGACGATGGAAGAAGAGACGGCGCAGATCGGTGGCGGGCGGGAGTTGGCGGATCTGCTCGATATCGCGCTGCCAACGCGCGAGCGGAGTGCCTCCGAGCGCGCTATGTTCGGAGCGATGATAGACGCTTTCGATCCAGGTCCACAGACGATCGTTTAACTCCTCGAGGGAGAGCGCATGTTTAGGGTCGAGGTTGGCGAGGAATTGCTCTCTTACGGTGCGGAAGAACCTTTCAATCTTGCCGCGACCTTCAGGCTGATACGGTCTGGAGTGCACGACCAAAATACCAAGTGAGGCGGCAATGCGTGCCAGTTGCGGCGAGCGATAAATCTTCGCATTGTTGATATAGAGACAGCCGGGTATACCACGGGCGGCGACGGCGTGGCGCAGACAGTCGAGTGAAGCATCGAGTCCCTGACTGGCATAAAACTGCGCATGGGGAATGAGCCGGCTGGCGTCATCGAGAGTCGCGTGAAGAAAGACCTGCATGCCTCCGCCTTCCTTCACCCGCCGGACCCAAGGGCCGAACAACATGTCGGCCTGCCAGATTTGATTGCTGAGTTCGGCCTCAAGCTTCTTGTGCGCCGGTGGGGCGAGCAGTTGCTTTTCCGACAGGCCGTGTTGTTTGAGAAAACGATAGAGCGTGGAAGCGGAGATCGCGGGTGTGTTCTGACCGGAAGACAAGGCCAGTTCGCGCAGCAGAGTTGTGCCGGTGCGATGCGGGTTCTCGCGTTTGAGGCGTTCGATGAGGCTGGCCAGCTGCGGAGTGACGGTGCGGGACTGTCCACGGTCCTGGCGAGGCTTGGGAGCCAATGCCTCGAAACCGCCGTTGCGGTAGCGCAGCGCCCAATCGAGCAGTGTATCGACGGAAACCGCCGTGCGTTTCGAATGGGGGATGTCATAGGTGCGGGCGGCGATCTCCTTGGCGCGACGTGTGAGTTCGCCGCCGGGAAGACGTTCAATTACCAGGGGTGCGATCAGCCCGAAGCGAAACAGGGCCAGTTTTTCGACTTTGGCATCCATGCGGAAACCCTCCATGCCCCGGACGAGATTCCAGCGCCGTCGGCGAGATACGTTTCGATTGACTGCCCTCCACGTTCGGAGATTTTCTTTTGGTCGTCATTGCAACCGCCAGGGTCATAGTGGCCTAACCCAGATTGTTCGCCGGCAATCCCACCAGCAAGAAAAATGAAACGTTCCTTGTCGGTCTTGTCCTCGGCATCAAGCTGACACATGGTGCGGAGTCGACCTTCGAAAACCTCGATTCTCTCAACACAAAAACCAAAAAACAGTGCCACAACCGCGTGTCCGGCTTCATAGCAGCTTGGACGTTTGAGATCCATCAAGGAAATCCTCGGTTTCTGAGAAGGTATGTCCTCTCGTTGGCAATTCGAGTTAACAGCGCTTTAAACAGTCGATCAGCAGCTCGCGGACCTTAGGCTGATCGTAGATATTCGAATGCCACACGTCAGTGCAATCTACATAACAACGAGCATGGAGATATTTCGCCGCCCCGTAGTGGACAGTCTCGTTTGGCAATATTGACTGGTGGAGATCAACGGAACGGTCTTCGACAATGAGGTCATTGGGCATTTCCATCCTGAGGCCCCACTTTCCTATCAAGGACACAACCGTTCCCGAAGCCGTGGCAAAGCGATTGCCCTTCGATCCCGAAATGGAAAGCATCGGCGCATTCGATGAGAATTCCTGTAGGAATCGAAAGAGACGGTCCGTCGTCAGATCAGCGACCGATTCAAGGTTCGTTGGCGGGAACAAGTTGAGACCCAATTTGAGCAACGATGGAATTCCGCTGATCTGGCCATGCAGCATTGCCCCCGAATTTGGCGTAGCAAGAGTTATGACTAGACTGGGGTTCGGCATCGGGGCATTTGCGAACGGGAATGTAGCGATTTCCAATAAGTCCGTCTGCTTGTAGGTGAGGTGAGGCGCCAAGTTCGACGCCAGGAAAATGAATAGATTCGGATCCTGGAACACCGCGTTTGCCACTCTACAGAGCAGTCCACCCATGCTGTGGCCAATGAGGACCAGGGGACGACCTTTCGGCCCTTGCAGAACTTGGTTTGCCAGCCTTGCCCCATTCACCAGAACCGAATCTCTCCAGTTGTAAGTTTGGTTGTCGACCACGGCGTTCGGAAACACGGACAAAATGTGTTGTTTTAGAGGGTTGAAAGTGAGGTGCGAACTGCATACACCATGCCGTATGAAAATTAGCGGATCCCATTGCAACGGGTTTGGTCGCATTTTTCCAAACGTGGTGTCGAGGGCAGCGAGAGACATGAAGTGTCACCTGAGCGTGGTCGGTATCAAGCCCAAATAGAAGGAGACGTTCCGATTGAGCAAAGCACCCACGTAGCCGTGATCAACACGTAGGACCAAGCTCGTCCCCTTACGAACGAAGCCTGGAAGCGAAATGAATGACAGGTCCGGTTTGGAGTACTGCTCGATATATTCCGATGGAGAAGGCGACGCTGCTGCCACCGCCGCAACTTCTGATTCCTTCAGATTGAAGAAGTTCATCTCGGGTGTCTTTGTTCGCCACGCGAGGGTCGCTACGCCACTCTGAAAATCGTTGTAATTGCAACAATCGGAAGGGTGTTGTCCTGAAGTGGTGAGTCGTACCCATGGAATGACGCTATTTGTACCTCGAAGGGTCGGCGGTACGGAACGAGTGTCATTGAAAGTCCGGATTTGGAGAGTCGATTGGGGTTTCGGCCTGTACAGTAGTACTCCTATTCCGTTACCTGCATTGAAAACAGATTGATAGAAGATGCTGGTCAAGAGCCTTGATGGTTCCAGCCAACCTGCCGGAATCTCTTCGCGGCAGATTTCTAACATCGCGAATGCCTGTTGCCAGTTAGCAGCCGTAAAGACCAAATCTAAAATTGCTAGTTCCAATCTTCGAAGTTCGGTTGAGAATTGTCTCGTTCGCGTAGGAGGAAGAAAACGAACCCTGTTCTTGAATTCGGAGTCCCTGAGTAGGTCGGCCGGATCGACGCTTTTCGGAAGATGCGGAAAGGCAGAGGAATATCTTGCAAATCGCAGCACATCGAGAACCTCGTCGAAAAGTTCGATCTCTCTTTCCGACTTAGACGGAGCCCTGTCAAGCTTGATAGCGGGATATCGAACGACTTCATCGACTGCGACATTAAGGCCTTGAAGAGATATTTGCGGTGTGATTTTGTCTCTACCGTCAAACCATAGAAGTAGTCGATCCGCTGGGATTATACCGAAACGCGGTAAGGTCTCATGTACGACTCGTTCGGCCTGAGCTTCCCAGTGATGAAAGCCAGCGAACGGGATGGATTCGGCAATGGACTGCGAAAGCTGAGGCCAATCCGATTTGGACTCGACGACCAGGTCGATATCCGAGAATGGATCGACGTAATCGTAAAGGCTCACATCAGGCTGCCGATGGGCCGCAAAAAGAAAGTTTCGAAGGATCCCGCCACGCAGGGCAAATCGCACACCGAGACGCTGGGCGCACGAGCGAAGTCCTCGAATCAGAGGGAGTTCGAGAAGGCTACCGACGAATTCCTCGGGGGTTGGCATATTGACTCAGAAAATTGTATACCGCGGTTAGTTCCAGAGGAACTGGATTGAGGCGTTGTAAGAGCTACAGGTCGGAATCCAAGCAGCGATTGCCGGGACGGCGTATGCGCTAACGAAGTTTCACGGGATGCTGGCGAAATTCCCGTAGGATCTTAAAGTTTCCTTTGCACGTGGAGTGTTCATGGAAAAAAAGAATTATACGTTGAGCTACCATCTGGTAGCTGTCCTCGAAGCAAAGCCAGCGCAATAAATTTCGGCAATTGACATTGCCCAAAACTCCAGAAGAACTGACGAGCGCGCAGCAGGTCCTGAAGGACAGTGCGGGTTTTGTTTGGGGGGCTGCGAGATATGTTCCGTAAGCAATTCGATGCATTTTCCGTAGGGACAGGTTTTCAGGTGACCATCGAGGCTCTCTGCGAGAGGGCGGTCTTGGCTTCCTGAATTCCTGAATTCCTGATTCGATGTCTCGCTCTAACTCCAGATGCGGGACTGCCGAGGATGACGCTGCCTCGTACAATCTCAATGCTCTGTCCGGACAATCCAATCGAGCGATTAGGATTCGAGCAGCACCAAGTTGTGCCATGAGACCCTGACGCTCGGTGGGATAAGCCGAGGCAAGTCTCTCGTATTCGCTTAATGCTCGTCTGTGCGAGGAGATTACGAGACCGGAAACCAAGCCTTTTCAATGCATTTGAGATTTTTGACCATACGACCTTGCACAAGCCGGTTTTTTTTGGCGTCCGACTGGCTCTCAGCGGTAAAGGGGATCCTTGCAGTTGTTGCTTTCCCGGAATTCACTCTGAACCCTTTCCGCTCCCCAAATCTTTCGGCCGGCTCGTTTGGGATATTCCCGAAAATGCTCATTTCTATTCTCAAAATGCCCGTCGATAGCACCCTTCGCCGCATCGAGCGATTGGTAATCGCTATTGTGGATGATCGCTCGCGCCATTCCGCTGAATACCGACTCGATGATGTTGAGGAATTGGGCCCCGGCGGGCAGTGGAGCGGTCTTTACAATCGGATAGCCACAGGATGCTGCCTTTTCGTTCCTCTCTTTGATTTTGCGAAGAGCTCCTTGGAGATGTGCCACGAGGCTGCATCCCAGGACAAATAGATGGTCTTGCAGTCGCGATACTGGGAGCGCAACAGATCCATCATCTTGATCATCTCCCGTGTGTTCTTCTTCGCTGAGTAGAAGTGCGTCACTTGGTTGCGGGATAGTTCCAGAGCCGCGGTGATAATCAGGTAGCCCTTCGACTTCTGCCATTGCGGCACAGTGTAGCTCTCTTCTGGCGCAACTCGCTTGCGCCCGCCTCTCTTTTTCACCGCAAACGGGCCGAATTCGTCAATCGAGAAGAAGGCTTCGTCACTTTTCAGCTCCGAAAGGATCTTCTTGATAACTTCGATCTTGGCTCTGTACTCGGGGTCTTTGCTTGTAAGCACAATGCGCGCTTTGCGCCATTTATAACCAGCTTCCTTGATGATGGTACGAATCACATCGTCGGGATAGTTGCTCTCCCCGGCCCCGGAATACCTTTTGCAGATCGGTGAGCGTCCAAGTTGATCGGTTGATTCCGTGCGTCGAAGGTGGGGAATGCAGTAGTGCAAAGACTGCTCGCTTGATCCCCTCATCCTTGGACTTCTGCCGGCTATTTAGTCTTTTAGCGAAAAGCGCCGCCGTACCACCCCGCTGATAGAGTCTCCAGTACTTAGTCGCTGTTTGTTTCGAAATGTGGAGAAACGAACGGGCGTGGGACTGGCTAATCCCCCGTTCACGGGCGAGGATGACCATCGCTCTGTTTCGTTGCGAGAGCCTTCCCTCGCGTACGCCCACGAGGAGTCCATCGAGCTCGGCGACGTGTCCTAGTTCCTTCGCTAGCGCCGCACCATTCAATGCTCCCTGCAGCACAGCACGCATCCAGTCAAAGGCTCCTTGTCGTATCACGTCAAGCGACGACCATGATCGGCTCGTGCGAACTTGCCGCAGGTGCTCGCGTAGGATCCTAGCACCCCCGCGGTAGCCCAGCGAATGCAGATGTTGGGCGATCTCCGCGCAACGAATGGTCGGCGCTCGTTGGAGCAGCTCAGCGACGGCCGGCTTATAAGGATCCAGTTTGCCGGAGCGCTGTGGACGGATGCGAGCCAGGTTGGGCGAGACCAGATATTTCTTGATCGAGCTTCGCGCTAGGTGCAAGTGCCTTGCAATCTTCCGCAGCGGCCACTTCTTTCGCCAGTGAAGGCGCTGGATCGTGTCAACCTGTTCGCGACTTAGCATGGTTGTGAGTTAGTTCTCGTTGGAAAGAATAGGAAGGCCGGTGACGCCTCGCTCCGAAGAATTCGTCACAAGCGTCAAAGGTAAGATCGCTAGGGCAAAGTCGACCAGTTATCCTAGAGCACGAAAACTGTGATGGTACCTGCGTCGCGCAGTGCTTCCGATTTTACAGCAACTCACCGGTATTAGCGCAAGCGCTACAGATGATTGCTAAGCGGAACAACGCACTTATGGCAACCGTAATTCGACATTTCTGCCTGTAGCTGGCGAATTGTTATTTCGCCCATGATTCCCCAGAGTTCCTCGTCCTTCTGCGCCATCTCCATTCCATTCTGAAAGAGCCGGAATGGAAGGACGCCGAGTTATGTCAGAGCCGTATGATAAAATCCGGCACGACGTGGCGTTCTGAAAGAATTGGCTTGGGATTTGAGCCTCCGTCTAAAAATGCAGTTGTTGGACCGACTGGACCGACAATCAAATCCGAGCCAGTTTGGAGATGGCTGCAAGTGTTTGATTCAAGAGAGATAAATAGCCGAGGCGAGCGGATTTGAACCACCGACCTCCTGGTCCCGAACAGTCGACAAAATCAGATAAGTCGCTGTCCTGGCGTCACTTACTAGCTTTCGGGCCGCTCTCAGTTAGACAAGTTTGGACAAGTCCCCCGTGATTTTGGTCAATTTGCGTCGCGGGTTCGGAATTCTACGACGGGGCTGCCGAGGATCGAACGCGGGTGGCGCACGTTCACGGTTAGCATCGAGTAGTCAACCATCATCGCCGCGGCTCCAATTACCAGGTCGCACCGACTAACTGAAGGGAACAAGAGTCAAGCGGGCTCAAAGCCCGGAAGCCGCAGTGCTTTCCGGAGGGAATAGACGTCTCGGCCAGCATTGCAGTTAAAAATCGTTTCATCTAGAATATCAACCTAGATGGGGAGGAGATCCATGCGCAAAGTCGGGTTGTTTGAGGCCAAGCAGAAGCTCTCGGAGTTGGTAGAACGGGCAGCGGCAGGCGAGCGCATTGGCATCACGCGCCGCGGCAAGCTGGCCGCGGTTATCGTTTCCGTCAAGGGCCAGTACGACCTGTGCGGGATCTTCGAGAACTTGGAAGGAATTCGGAGAAGAGCGCACCGAGTCAAAGGCGTGAGCGTAAAAGACCTCATTGAAGAAGGCCGTTCATGAAGCCCTTTGTTCTGGATGCCTCTGTTGCGCTTGGCTGGACTCTGGACAATCCGGTTCCCGCATCTGCGACTCGAGCGAAGCAGGCTCTGTTATCCGGGACCAGGGCAGTGGCTCCGGCATTGTGGCATCTAGAAATTGCCAACGGCCTGGCCGTAGCCGAGAGACGAGGAATCCTTACCTCCTCCGACGCCATGATGGCCCTCCTGCAACTCGAACAATTGTGTGCGCAAGCCCTCGAAATCGAGGCGGACATTGTTCCCATGCGGCAGGCGTTAACGACCGCGCGCGCGTATCAGCTATCGGCTTACGATTCGGTTTATTTAGACTTGGCGCTTCGAACCAAACTGCCTCTGGCAACCCTGGATGTGGCTCTCCGCAAGGCCGCGGGTAAAGCCGGCGTGGAATTGCTGCACTAAATAGCCGAGGAGAGGGGAATACTACTTCAGGCCGTTCGAGTTTCTTGACCAACAGGAAAGATCAAGGCGCGTGGGTAGTCAATCGACTACGAGGTCCTTGCGTGTGGCTGGCGAATTGTTATTTCGCCCATCCGTCTGCTTCGTTCCGCATCGTTCTGAAGCCTTCGACACCGCTTGGCCTTCACAAAGCCTTGAGCAAGCAAAACTACCGCGTGCTGTTCTCCCTGTGGCTGGCGAATTGTTGTTTCGCCAACCTAGCCCGACCGAAAATGCCGTCCCGCGCGAATGCCTTTGAAATCAGTGACACTCAAGAAGAGGAAACTGAAGTCTAGCCCGGTCAGCGAACTGAATGTAACAATGTTACATTGGTTGAGAACTTGCCGTCGTATCAATTCGCCAGGGACAGGGGACGTCCAACGGCGTGAGGTGGGATGGAGTAATCGTTCAGATCAAAGCGGATGTAGATGGTCTTCTTGCTTTGCACCGCACAAACCAGATCGGTGGGAAAGGGA
Source organism: Candidatus Acidiferrales bacterium (assembly GCA_963804635.1). Taxonomy (GTDB): domain Bacteria; phylum Acidobacteriota; class Terriglobia; order Acidiferrales; family UBA7541; genus Acidiferrum. The sequence continues at coordinate 256,280 of CAWDRK010000049.1, read as the reverse complement.
TGTTCCGGTAAAGGAAGCAGACGGGGCTGTTCTTCTTCGAACGCTTGTGCAACGGTTCGGGAATCATCTCCCGGCCAAGGACGTTGATGAGCAATTTGGTCGCGCCAGAGCAGGGCCTGACGATTGCACTCTTGCAAAGTGTTGAAGGTACGGGCGGCCCAGAAGGACTCGCGTACATAGCGGATGGCACGTTCGATCCGACCCTTTTGATTTCCCGCGCGCACCTGGCAGGGCCGGGCCAGAAAGTGGTAATGACCACAGAGTTCGAGAAGTCGCGGATTAAAGAGGATCGCGTCGCCGCGGCGTTCCAACACCACACTTTTGAGATTATCGTAAAGGGTGATGCGGGGAGTTCCAGACCAGGCCTGAAAAGCATGGACGTGCCCGCGCAGGAAGTTTTCCATGGTTTGATCGAAGAAAAACTCCAGGTAGAGCGCGCGCGAGTAAGAAAGGGTAATCAAAAAGCAGTAGAGACGCCGGCGTGCACGGCCAACCCGAACTTCGCCGAAATGGGCCCAGTCGGCTTGCGCCTGCTCTCCGGGAAACAGGCACAATCGCAGAAACGCTTCCCGTCGCACCGGACGCAAGCGGGCCACCACGCGCCGCAACTGTACGACGCTCCCGGTATAGCCGCGATCGCGGACCATCTGAAAAATGCGTGTGGCTCGTAGTTGAGGATAGTTCTTTAAAGTTTCCCGAACGAACTCCAGGTAGGGATCGGTAATGCAGGGCCGCAGAACCAGATCCCGATGAAACGAGTCGGTCTTTATGGCATGGCGTACAGCGTCGTGGTGAACACCAAGTTGTTCCGCAATGGTGCCGATCTTCCAGTGTTCGGCGTAGAACAAGTGACGAATGTGCGCTTGCGTTTCAAGATTGAGCATCCGATACCTCCATTTCAGGAATACGGATCGATGAATCGTCCCCGTCGGCCACAAACAACGCAGCGAAGCCAACCGGAGAACGCTCGCGGCCTACTCTCGCGCCGAACGAGCGTGGGAGTTGTGGCCTGCAGCAGGATCCTGCAACGGAAAGAGGAACGAAGGGAACCATGATCCGTCACGCGGGCATTGGTTCGGCGTCGGCGATACTCCCGCTGACGGTCCCGGTGATCAAGTCTTCCTTCGGTGCTTTGTTGGTGGCGACGGTTGGCGAGGCGCCGCTGTTGTCGATAAGCTCGCTGGCGGCACAGCGGGCTGCAATAGCGCTGTCCTCGGTCGCAGTGGCGGCAAATCCAAAACACTTTGCCGCAAGCGCTGAAGCGGCAAAAGCGCTGACGTAAAACGAGTTCGCAGCAGACCGCCATCCGCGCCCACAGGCGGGACTGGACAACGGCCACTGCTCATGGCAGGGTAGAGCTGCTTGTTTGGTTTACCCCACGAGGGTGAACGTTTGGGGACCTCAGTCGTTGCGATCGGCTGAGGTCCCACACTTCCCGCCTTGGGCTGTAAATTTACACCGAATGGATGAAAGATGAGAGTTCTGTGCCTGTGGCACAGACGATGACGGATCTTACTTTACCTATTTTTCCGGTCGAAGCTAAAAAACTGCGGATTCAGATGATCGATTAGACCCAATGAGGCTATCATCGGTGTGACGGTCAATTATGGGGATATAGTGGCTGCAAAACCAGATGATCTCGTAACCCACAGGTCTTTCTTTGTCTATAAATGGAGTCCAATACTGGAGACTCTCCGGTGTGACCCCATACACACAAAATATAGCTAGCAGACACGCCGCAATCCAAATTAGGACACTGCCGCATTCGAGATGCGGCAGATGGAGGATGCAGCATTTTTACAACAGGAGGAAGACAGACTCAAAATCTTGCCCTCACGCCGGGATATTATTCGTACTCTTACAGTGAGAGAAATTGGATATGGAAGAATATTCCCCCCTAGCCTTGTCAGGAGAATTGGTAGTGGGTCAGTTTGAATTGACCCGCCGTTCCTTCCCGCTGTAATTGGCGTCAGGATTGTCGGAAAACTTAGGTTCATTAGTGATCTCGTCAGTTTTCCGTTGGCAATCAGGCCACAACTCGGTGTTCAGCAGGACGGCCTCCAGACACTATTCCAAAACAACCATTCCCGCAACAGAGTCTCGGCTGATCTCCACAGACCGTTCTTTGGGAGAGAGCGACACAACGACGTAGTACTTGTCTGTTGAGAGGAGCAACTTATAGGGAATGGACCGTTTCGCGGAGCGGTCGGTTTTCTGGATTTCATCCGGCATTTTCTTGTCACCCTCGATAAATGCAACCGTTAATGGTCTGCCCCCGCCCAAAGAGAAAGGGATCAAAGGGTAGATGTGCACAGAAAACCACACCGCGTAACCCAACACGATGACAAGCAAAAAAGTCAGATAGAAAGGTGCAGCATGGCTACGGTTGATCCAACGGGTTTCTTTCTCAATTTCGCTCCGCCAAGACATCCAAAACATTTGCGCAAAGTTCAACGTCGCGGCATAGAAGACATACAGGAGAATAAGTACTCCCCAAGTGAAGGCTCCAATTTGGCTCAGAGCGCCAATCAATACGGCAGTAAATACGAGAGAAGGTATTCCTGTGAAAAACACCGAAATGAAGAAGCCACGCCAATTGTACTTTCCTGCGATTGCGGGTGCTGCTCTTTCGTCAAACCTGCGCGATATGAGCGTCAAGGCCCCAAGAACCACAGGTGGCCCAAGTGCCCACACTCCGGCGGTCAAATACTGAAGCTGCAAAACAGAAAAGCTGGAAACACCATATCGGGAAAGATGAGAAGCGACCACGAGAAAACCCAGAAGATATAGTGAACCGAGAGCAACCGCGAAGAGTTTCGACAGCGACTCGATTAAGCTAAAATCATCAGCTAGCTGAGCATCGGGCATGGAGATGTTAAAGGCAGAATTCTAACCTGATTGTACGCCGGGTGAGCGGTGCTGACGGAGAAGAAAAATGTGGCATGCAGTGGCGGATTGGCTCAAGACATATGAGTCTTTGGCGATTTGGGCAGAGGGAATTGCTCTCGTCGCAATCTTCTTCTTGGACTGGCGGGAATACAGGAGGCAAGGGAAGGAACGGGCTGACCAGCACAGGGAAACAGCCGATCAGATGGCGATTATGCAGAGCCAAGCTGACGCAGCCAAGGCGAATGCCGATGCCGCCAAAGACAGCGCCGACGCTCTGGTGAACAGCGAACGCGCTTGGGTGTTGGTGGAGACTGCCAAAATTCGGCCAGTTTATTACCAGACTTCGGTTATCTCCCCAGTCGTTAAGAACTTCGGGAAAACCATCGCCCGGATACTCAGAGTTTGCACGGGTTTCAGCCTTGTACAACTCACCGAGGAATTGCCTCCATTGCCGACCTATGGCAGCCCACAGGAACTGAATTTTATTCTGTATCCCAACCGCGAATTTCAACCTATCGCTATCCCAATAAGGGATGAGAATATCCAAAGTGCAAAAGACGGATTGCTCGTTCTCTACGTCTACGGTTTCCTTGAGTATATCGATCTTGCTGGCGCGCCTAAGACAACAGGATTCTGCCTTATCTATTCCCAGGAAAAGGATGGAGTGACGGAGGGGTTCTATCCGTTCGTCAGGGCATTGCCAAGCTATTCCTATTACACTTAACAGCGCCAGAATCCAAATTAGGACACACCAGAGATTCTGAGGTCTTTTTTCGTGCTGATTTCATGCCCCATTTTCAGAAGCCTTGTCCAAACTTGGACAAGCGTAGCCCAAAACGTAGCCCAAATTAGAAGGGGTTTTGCACAGTCAAACTTCGCCGATTCAACGCTAAGTATTTGGAGTAGCGGGATATAAGTGGTCGGGGCGAGTGGATTTGAACCACCGACCTCCTGGTCCCGAACCAGGCGCTCTAGCCAGGCTGAGCCACGCCCCGACAGTCCACGGAAGCAGCAGGGAGCTACCCACGCAGGGTTTTAGAATAGCACAGGCTGCTGCATGCAGCCACCACGGAAGGAAGCGAGCCCGAGTTCTCTAGGCGTGTGCCGCTACACAGAAGCTCCCCAAAAAAAAACGCCGGAGAGATCGGCTCTCCCCGGCGGCGAAGGCTGCGACAAACCTAGAATTCGTAGCGCAATGCGAACTGCATTACGCGCGGCTGATTGAGCAGCGAGGTATAGTTCCCGAAGGTCGGCCCTTGATACAGGCTGAGCTTGGCCGTCTGAACGTTGAAGATCGGCGTATTCGTAACGTTGTAGACTTCCCAGCGGAATTGCAGGCTCTGGCCATCAGACCATGGCATTGTCCACCGTTTGGCTAACCCGAGGTCCAGGCCCCGATAGCCTTCGCCGCGGACTTGGTTGCGCGCCCCGGAAAATCCTGGGAGCGCCGGAGAGAAACTACTGATCGCATTAGCGCCGTTTGCGAACACGCTGATGTTGGGGTTGCCGTTTCCATCGATGATCGCATGGTGGCCGCCGTTACCCGTGTCGACGTGACCCGTCAGGTTCGCAAGGCCAGTCAACTCCCAGTTGGTCGGAAAACCGAATACGTTTCCGATATTGACCGGGAAGCCGCTGGTCATGCGGAACAATCCGGTCAACTGCCAGCCTCCGATCAGTGCATTCAATGGTTTGCTCACATCGTGTCCGATGGCCTTTCCTTGCCCGAAGGGCATATCGAAGATGAAGTTGGTATTGAATTGATGGCGCAGGTCGTAGTCGGAAACTCCGCGCAACTGGTTTGGCTCCCAAGCGTTGGTGATCGCGCCTCCTAGTCCTGCGCCCGAAGGAAAGCCCTGAGTCGTGACTCTTAATGCGTCGGAAGAGAGGTCGATCGATTTGGAATAGGTGTAGTTAGCGTCAAATTGGAATCCATGAATCATGGTGTGACGAACCGTCAATTCGAACGCGTTGTAGCTCGTCGTTCCCACGTTCCGCCAGGCATAAAGCGAAGAATACTGCGGGTTGAAGAAGGTGAAAGGCCCAGTCGTTGGGTTATACAGAACGCCTGGAAGGTTTGCGTCGGGAATCCCACCCGCCCCCGACTGGCCATCCAGGATGGAAAGAGCTGTCGTCTCATTTGTTGAGTTACAACTAAACAGGTCATACGCTGCCTGCAGCGCACTTTGCGTGCTTCCGCCCGAGCAAATTAGCTAATATGCTCCTCCCGCTTGCAGCGGCTGGATGATGTCTTTCCAATAGTTGGCCGTAGGCCCGACCATAGCCGGGGTGATTTGCGAGGTTGGCACATTCTGGCGGTAGAGTTTCGCCAGCGCTCCAACCGCGCGAGTAGTAGTCGATCCCGGTGCTCTTGTCGACAAAATTGTAGGGCTGAGCGACGTCTTCTTGCGCCATCAAACGATGGCCAAGCCGCCCAACGTATGCGCCTTCGACAGAAAAGCCATTTTTCAACTGGCGCGACAAGGACAAATCCAGTGTGTAGGCATAGGGCGTCTTGATGGTGTTATCGAGGCCCCAAGCAATGGCGAACCCGCCGGTGGAAAGTGTGTCTGGGATACGTTTGCGGGAATTGGCCTGGAGGCGCCGGCAAAAAAATCTGCCCGCCATTCAGGTCGGTCGTCGGAATCGTGTGCATGTCGGTCAGGCGCGGAGAACTGGTCACAGACTCGCTGCCGGCCGGGTTACTAAGGGCGGTACTCAACCCAAAGGCCCCGTTCTGATCAAAGGTGGTAATCAGACTCTCACCCACGTTGTCGTAAACCATCGCGAATCCGCCTCGAATCGAGGTCTGTCCGGCTCCGCCAAAAAGAGCTCCTAGGATCCCTTCGGATTTGCTGGGGGCCCATGCGAAAGCAAAGCGCGGTGCGAGATCTTTATAATCCCAGTTGTAATATCCCGGCTTGCCACCGTTTGCGGGGCCAGCAAGGTCAAACGAGATCGGCGCGTCGGCGCTGGACGGTATTCCGTTCTTCCAGTTCGATAAGCGCTGATTGAACCAAGCGCCTAGGCTGGGTGAGGGAGCGACCTGCAAACCGTTGGTTTCCCACGGAGGAGAAAATAGGGAATACCGCAGGCCGAACGTCAAAGTGAGTGTCGGTGTGGCTTTCCAGGTGTCCTGTGCGTAGATTTCGTATCGATCCTCGGCATAATGCCGCGTCACTGGTGCCCCTTGCGGTTGGACGCTTCCATTCTTCTGGTAATTGTAGGAAGCATCCACTTCCGATACGAATCCCAGAGCATTGGCAATGGCAAAGTCGTAATTTAGTCCGAAGGTGCCGCCGTTAACGGCAGGCAGGCCGACAAACGTAGGATTCAGCGGTGAGTTGGGCGTTGTCGTGATCCCTCCTGTATCCAGCCACGCCGAATTCACGATTCCATCGCTGAAGGAACTTCCGAAGTTGGAAGTCGCATCACGAACCAGACCAATCACTCCCCCAAACTGGAAGGTATGTCTGCCATGGCTCCAGGAAACGTCGTCGGAAAACGTGTTAATGGGCCGTTGGAACTGTGCTTGCGTCCGGGTGATGGCGCTCCGCTTGGTCGTTCAAGCCCCGCAGGACGATCCATTGCTGGTTCGAATTGCCGTTTTGCCCTACGCTTTCACGAACGTAGCCGTACCGGAAGTTATTTACGATTGTGTTGGAGATCACGCCGGTGTACCCGACAATGATTCCCTTGTTGTAATTCACCAGGCTATCTTCCGGGGGCTGCCCAGGCAGGAACTGCGCCCCCGGATTGCTCACGTTGGCCAGCGCGCCAGAGACGGAGATGCGGTGCTTCCCGTCTTGTGTCACGTTGTAATCTACCTTCGCGATGTACCAGTCCTGAACCAGGCTGATCGGCGAACTGAACACATATCCTAGTGTGTTCAAGCCGTCTCCACTGGCGGCGCTGTTTGCGTGCGGCCAGTATCCACCATTCAAGAAATTCATCACGTTTGGATTCACGCCGATTCCCAGTGGGTCGATCGCCTGTATGGCCTGCGGGCTCAATGCATAATTCCCCGGCTGCCACCGTGTACGACTTGCCGCTCAGGCCCACAACGGTTCCACCAGGACATTGCGACGCAGTCGCGCACGGATACTCCACGATTCCGTCCCGCGCGGTATCCGACGGAACCACCGAATTCACCACCTGCCCTTCCGCTCGCCTTGTTCCTTCATAATTTGCAAAAAAGAACAGTCGGTCTTTCTTGATCGGGCCGCCCACCGAGCCGCCGAAAATATTCCGCACCAGCTCTGGCGCCTGGTTGCAACTTATCTGGTTCAAAGGAGTCCCGTTGGCCAGGCAAGTGTTGATTTGTGCCTGCTTGTTGAAATAATCATTGGCGCTTGTCGCCGTGTTGCGGTTGTACTCATAGGCGGAACCATGGAAATTATTGGTCCCGCTCTTGGTCACCAGCGAAACCTGGGCGCCTCCGCTGCCCCCCTGATCCGCGTTGTAATTAGTCGTGGTAACGCGAAACTCTTCGACCGAATCCAGGGTCACGGGCAGCACCGAAGTGAAGGCATTCCCGTTCCGGTTGTTTACCGCCACTCCGTCCAATGTGACGTTGCTCTGATCGCTTCGCGCGCCGTTCACCGCTCCGCTTCGCGTATCGGTCATCGTGTCAATTTGCGGATTGTTGCCTATGTACACCACGCCGGCCTGCAGCGTCAGCAAATCCGGCACGTTGCGGCTTTCCATCGGCAGTTCCTTCACCTGCTGGTTATTGAACGCCACGCCCAATGAAGCGTCCGTCGTATTAATCGCCGCAGCCTGCGCCGAAACTTCCACCGTCTCGGTGTTGGACCCGATCTGCAAGGTGACATTCTCTGTCGCGGGAGCGTTTACCAGCAGTTCGAGGTTCCCGTGTTCATATTTGCGAAACCCGCTCATTTCCACGGTCAGGGAATAAGTCCCAGGGGTAAGAGTCGTAAACTCATACGCCCCGGCACTGTTTGTGGTGGTGTCGCGATGCAGGCCTTGCGCTTCGCTGGACAGGAATACTTTTGCTCCGACGATGGCTGCGCCCGATTTGTCGAGCACCGTGCCGCGGAGCGAGGTAGTACCGGATTGCGCGAGAGCGAGCGTACCGCCAAAAACCAGGCAAAAAACAATCGCAGCAATAAAACTACGCCGGATGGAAGCCCAAAACATGGACAGCTCCTTTACACTTATAAATTCTCGACTTTATGAAATTAGGTCCGTGGAAGACCTTGGACTCTGGAGTTACTTCCCCAAATTCATCCAGCGCGCGCAGGCTCTCGTTACCCGTCCCTCCGAGATCCTGTGTCCGACCCCCACCAAACCTACCCGAACCTACCCGAATGGGTATGCATTAAAGACCTAACTCGCCTCTGTGTCAATACGGTTGTATTGATAGCCTCAAGAAGCCGTTTGAATACTGGAAATGAGACCGGAGGTCCGAGAAGTTCTAGCCGAGATGCAGTAACTTCGCTTGTGTTATCGCAGAGAACTCCCGGATGGGCCCAAGGATCGCCTCAGTCACTTGTCCGTCAAGGCGGACTAGCGATACGGCTTCGGCACCGCGAGTCGCCTCGCGTCTCCCTAATGCAAACGTTGCAATGTTTACACCATGCTTCCCCAGCGTTGTCCCCACGTGCCCGATCACGCCCGGTTCGTCATGATTGCGCAAGTACAGAATCGTGCCGTCCAGCTGGGCTTCCAGCGCAATCCCGTCAATCTGAATAACCCGGGGCGAGCCGTCGTGCAGTACCGTACCTTCAGCCGTGAAACCGCTAGCCCCTGGCCGGTCGGGAAGCGCGGAAACTTCCAGTGTGTGCGGGAAGCCATGTTCGCGGCGCCGGGTTTCCTCTTCCACCGTCAGCCCTCGGCCCGCTGCCACCGCTGGCGCGTTCACCACGTTCACTTTTTCGTCCAGCACCGCGTTCAGCACACCCGCCAGAACCGCGCTGCGAAGCAGGTGCGTTCCGATTTCAGACAGTTCGCCCGCGTAACGAATCCGGATGCGCGCGGGTCGCATGGCCGCCGCCTGCGAAACCAGCGAGCCAAGTTTTTCCGCCAACGCCAGGTACGGCCGCACACGCCGATACTGCTCCGGGGAAAGTGCCGGCAGATTCACGGCATTCTTGATGATGCCCTCCGCCAGATAGTCCCGCACCTGCACCGCCACCTGGATTCCCAACTCTTCTTGAGCCTCGGCCGTGGAACCCGCCACATGGGGCGTCGCGATTACATTTGGCAAGCCAATCAGCGGACTGTTCTTTGGCGGCTCCTCCGCGAAAACGTCCAGCGCGGCGCCAGCCACATGCCCACTCTTCAGCGCGGCGGCAAGATCGGCTTCGTTGATCAGTTCGCCGCGCGCCGCATTGATGATGCGCACGCCTTTTTTCATCTGCGCCAGGGCCGCAGCATTGATCATGCCTTGGGTTTGTGGACCCACCGGGGTGTGCAAGGAAATGAAGTCGCTTTCCGCGAACAATTTCTCCAGGGGCACAAGCTCCACAGAGAGTTCGGCCGCGGCTGCTTCGCTCAGATACGGGTCATACGCCAGCAGGCGCATGTCAAATCCCGCCGCGCGAATCGCCACCTCGCGCCCAATCCTGCCCAGCCCGAGCAATCCCAGCGTTTTGCCGCGCACCTCGGCGCCCGACGACGACTTCTCCCACTTCCCTTCCCGCATGGCGGCGTCAAAACGAGGGATCTGCCGCACCAGTGATAGCAGCAAGGCGATGGTGTGTTCGGCCACGCTCACCGAGCTTCCGCCCGGCGTGCTCATTACCAGGATGCCGCGCTTGGTGGCCTCATCCAGATCAATATTGTCCACGCCGACGCCTGCGCGTCCCACCACGCGAAGATGAGGCGCCTTGTCCATCAGCTCCGGGGTAACGCGGGTGGCGCTGCGCACGATCAGCGCTTCGGCGTCCGCCAGTTCGCCCGCAAGCGACTCTTTGGTCGTTTGCACAATATTCCAGCCCGTCTTTTTCAACAGTTCTACGCCGCGCTCGCTGATCTTGTCTGCAACGATAACTTTCATGGCGCCTCGTTTTCGGGTAATCGCCGCCGTGATTCCCTCAGCGGTCTCTTCCCGTGTAGTGGAAACTATCCAAATTACTGTGCGTTTCGTGCACTGTCAATCGCACAAACCATTTCCTTCCATCAGAAATCCGCTGAGCCGCCAGTCGCCTCTGCTATAGTTCACAATAGGAGTGGGACATGACTCTTTCCGAACAGATTCAGAAAGACATCGTTGCTGCCATGCGCGCCAAGGACGAACTGCGCCTCAGCGTCTTGCGCATGGTGAAATCCGCCATCCAATTGAAGGAAGTGGAGAAAAAGCGCCCGCTCGACGAACCCGAATCGATTCAATTGCTGCAAACCCTGGTCAAGCAGCGCAAGGAATCCATCGACCAGTTCGCCAAGGGCGGTCGCCAGGACCTCGTCGACAAAGAAACCAAGGAACTCCTGGTTCTTGAAACCTATCTTCCTGCCGGCGCTTCGCAAGCCGAAATGGACGACGCCATCGACAAAGCTCTTGCCGCTACCGCTGCCACGTCCATGAAACAGATGGGCGGCGTTGTGAAGGCCGCAAAGGATCTGCTCACCGGTAAAGCTGTGGACGGCAAGGCACTCAGTGACCGCGTGCGCGAGAAACTTTCACATCTAAGCTAGAGCACGACACGCTTGTCTAGCGGCCGCCTTCCGCGGCGGGCGTTTTCTCTCTTCGGCCGGTTGTAGTGGCCGATCTTTAGATCGGTTCTTGGGTTACTCTTGGGTTTGCCTTCTCTTCAGGAGCCCGGGCCTTTGGTCCAGAGGGCTCGGGCTTTTCGTTGCTGTCACTTAGGACGCGTTCGAAGCAACTAGTCCGGCGATTCTTTCTCGGTGAATCCACATGCCCCTGCCAGAACAGATTCCTGTTCGTTATACGGAAGAAGACGCCGGCTATGTCAGCATGCGCCCGGTAGTGAAGCAGACCTTTCACTTGAACGAATTAGCAGACATGGTCGTGAGCGTGACCGGGAAAGACGCTGCGCGCGTGCAGCAGATTTTCCGCAGTGGAACCGTCGTATATAACGGCTACCGCTATTCATGGGAGGGCATCCCCGCGGAACTCGCCGAAATCGCATCGTTGTTGCGCCCTTTTCCGGACGACGACCCCGCGCGGCCCTTCCACCCGGAAGAGGCAGAGAGTGTGCTATTCGAGATGGGCGGTGGAACACAGCGCAATGTCGTTGAGATCCCTCGCGCGGACGGCTCGGAGAAAAAAGTTTTCGGTAAAAACTCGCCCTGGGACGTTCTCGTTCAATGTGCGCGCGAGCACGCCGCACGCTACGAGAAGTATTCGCACGCCCGCAAGGCCGACCTCTACCGCATCACGTTGCCTTTTGAGAACGGCCAGAGCCTTCTGGCCGCCATGCTCGAAGTGGCTCCTCGCGGACTGCGCTATCGTTGGACCACGTTGCGCCCGCCCGCGGTAGTCGTCTTCGTTTGCCCGCGCTAGCCGAAAGTAGTCCCGCGACAAGTTTTGCGCTCAACACAGCGACCAAGTCATCCTGAGGCGCGCGTCGTGTGCGCCCGAAGGATCTCAACCGACCCAACATGCATAACTCCACAGTTGCAGGCGCGTCAGAAATTTTGGTTGACGGCTCGCCTGCCAGTTGGCAACTGATTTCAGCTCGGCGGCATTTCTTTCGTCGCCGGCGATGGCACGGTAAAAGCTCTTCAGCTGGTCAAGCTTGTCCACCGGCACGCTCAGTTCCTTGATCTCCATCGTTCGCGTGTAGGTCAGCACATTGCCTTACGCTTCCGTCTTGCTGTGGTAGCTCACAAGACTGTAATCGGCATCGACCGCAGGCGGCAGTTCATCCACCCCATACCCAGCGGGCAACGTGATTTCGAAAGTGTCCGTGTCCTTTTCCGGTCCATCAGATTCCACCGGATATTTTCGCGGATCCTTCTTCCTCCAGAATGTCACTCGACCAGTTTCCCGGCACCCGCGGGCGCACCAGGAAAGTATGCCCGCAAACCTTGCGTACTTTCCGCGCTGAACGAAAATATACTGGAAGTGTCGGTCTGGCACTTTTTGATTTTGCCAGCGCAGCCCTTGTTATCTGAAAAGCGCCCAACGAATGCGATAGCGAGCTCTCAATCCGCGCGATCGGTTTTGCCTGTGTGGTTATCGGTCTGTCAATAGAACCTCTATCCGTTTCGGCGCGAGCATCAACAGTGAGCCACCGTCCATTGGAGTTCGCCGACACAGGTAGCTGCGAGATCCCGATTCAGTTTTCGTTGTGAACAGTTTGTTTGAAGCAACCAAGATCACATGATCGCTGTTGGCGGCGCTGGCTCGTCGGGACGCCCGGCGTTGGCCAGCGGCACCAGGATCATGACAGCCACCAGCATCGCCAAAGCAATCAAGGGAGCAACCCACAAGTCTCCCATGGCAAGATGAGCCAACCTCGTGTCGGCATGAGGATCATGCGCGAGTCTCCGCGCAATGACGGAGGCCACTCCGAGTCCACAGAGAGCTTCTCCAGCGATCAATCCCGATGCCGTCAGCACCCCGGCGTTGTCCACTCTCGCTTTCTGCGCGTCATTCAGGTTGCGCTTGTCACGCAGGCGGTCGGTGAGCCAGCGAATCACGCCACCCACAAACATCGCGGAGGTGGTTCCCAACGGCAGATACATGCCAATCGAAAACAGCATCACGCTCTTCACTTGCAGCAGAATCATGACGATACCGAGCAGCATCCCCACAATGATCAAAGGCCATGCCATGTCGCCGCCGACGATGCCTTTGGACAGCATCGCCATGAGCCCGGCCTGCGGTGCTGATAGCGCTGGACTTCCGAAGTGATATGCCTTATCGAGCACGGACAGGGGAAAGAACAGCACCAGCGAGGCCATCACGACTCCGAGTAAATCACCGATCTGCATCTTTGATGGTGTCCCGCCAAGAATATGTCCCACTTTTAGGTCCTGCAGCATCTCGCCAGCAACGGCCGAAGAGACGCAAACCACCGCGGCCACTCCCAGGACCGCAGCAACCCCGCCCGCGCCGGAAACTCCCAGAGCCACCATCAGAAGCGCCGCGATCACCAGGGTACATAGAGTGAGTCCCGATACCGGATTATTCGATGAGCCGATCATTCCGACCAGATTTCCGGACACAGCCGCAAAGAAGAATCCGATGACGATCATGACACCGGCCGCAACCAGTGCACCGATGAGCACCTTGGACGCAGAGAAGGCCCCGGCGCTGCCTATGAAGTAGTGATAAAGCAGAATCATGGCCACGAACACCACGCCCACTCCCGCGAAGACTCCCTTAGCCGGCAGGTCCCGCTCGGTGCGATCCGTCGCTGCGTGCGCCGCAGCGGACTTTTTCAGGTCGGAGATGGCCCGGCCCATGCCCATGGCCAACTGCTTGCGCATCCGTATCAAGGTATACGTCGCACCCACCAGCATTCCCCCTACCGCGATCGGACGCACGATCGAGTAGTAGATCGCTCCGGCCAGTAACGGCCAGGAGAGCATCTGTCCGTCCGGTTGCGCTGCCTGAATGTACGGGCCGACCGTGAACGTCAGCAGCGGAACCAGCAAACCCCATGCCAGCACTCCGCCGGCGAAGTTCAGCGCCGCCAGCCGTGGACCGATGATGTAGCCCACTCCCAGGTATGCGGGGCTGATGTCCGGAGCGGAGAAGAACGTGGCGCCTCCCGTCACGGTTGTGGCCACGTTTGGATTCGTGCTGGTGCGCAGAAGCAGTTTCTTCCCCAACGCGCTGATGTTCGCGCGGAATGTATTATTCGGAGAAAATACATTCAGGGCGCCCAGTAGGAACATCAGCGCGCCGAAACCCATATTGGCGAACAGAATTTTTGCCGCTTTTGCCCCTTGTTGCCCGGCCTTATGAATCTCGGAAGCTGCCACCGATTCGGGGTACGGAAGTTCCGGGTCCTCGACCATCACGCGCCGCAGGAGCGTCACGAACAGAATCCCCAAGGTGCCGCCAATCACCATCAGCGCAACCGCTTTCCAGTATTGGTCGCGGTTGAGCCCCGGCCATAATCCCGCGATCACGAACGCCGGAATTGTGAACACCGCGCCCGCGGCAACCGACTCCCCGATCGAGCCAATCGTTCGCGCGATGTTTTCTTCCAGCAGCGTACCCTTCATCAAACGCAGCAGCGCCATGCTGATCACCGCCGCGGGATAGGTTGCCGCGATCGTCATTCCCGCCTTCAGCCCCAGGTAGGCGTTCGCCGCTCCGAGAATCACCGTCATCACCAGCCCCAGCAACACGGCACGCAGCGTGAATTCCTTCATCTTCATACTGGTCGGAACATAGGGCTGATGTTTCGTGGGGCTGGCTGGACCTGGGGATTGCGTGTTCATGTGTGAACCTCGCAACTACGTTGTTTGGTTGCTGTTGCTGACTGTGGAAGTCACCGAACGTTAGCACGCCGTTCAATGCGTTCGCAAGTACGGATGCATCAGCGCAGACGATTCCAGCACCCTCAAGAAAATCGTTTCACAACGCCCAATTACTCAGATGGATGTACAATGGTGCCACTCCCGAGATCAAAATTGAAATCCCGGCGTAGCATGGAGCATGTGATGATGCCTGCACTTGCAAATTTGGAACCGCAACGGTTGTGGAAGCACTTTGACAAATTGGCGGCCATTCCTCGCGGCTCGACCAAAGAGGCCGCCGCCCGCGAATACGTCCGCGGCGTGGCCGCAAAGCTCGGCCTCCAATCCACCCAGGACCCTGCTGGCAATCTCGTGGTTCGCAAACCTGCGCGGCCGGGACGCGAAGCAGCACCAATGACCCTGCTACAAGGCCACCTCGACATGGTCTGCGAGAAGAACGAGGGTACGCTTCATAACTTTGACGTTGACCCCATTAAGGTCGTGAGAGATGGCGACTGGCTCAAGGCCGACGGCACCACCCTGGGGTCCGACAACGGAGTCGGCGTGGCCGCTGCGCTTGCCGTCATGGAGAGCACGGACATTGCCCATGGCCCTCTGGAGTTCGCTTTCACCATTGACGAAGAAACCGGCCTGACGGGCGCTTCGGAATTCCCGCCTGGCGTGCTGAAATCCAAGTATTTCCTCAATCTTGACACCGAAGAGATAGGAACTTTGTGTATCGGTTGTGCTGGCGGCCTCAACACCACGGCCCGACGCAAGGCGAAGCTCGTTCCTGCAGGCTCCGGAGCAGCCTGGCGGATTAAAGTGTCCGGACTGCGAGGCGGCCATTCCGGTGTCGACATCCATCAGGGCCGCGGCAATGCCCTACGCATCATGGGTGGAGTCCTCCAAGACGTGCTCGAGGGCCTTCCCGCCGAACTCGCCGAAGTTAATGGCGGAAGCGCGCACAATGCCATTCCCCGCGAAGCTGTCGCTCTCGTGGTGCTGGACGCTTCTCGCGAAAGCGAATTGAAATCCCTGCTCGCCACCGCCGAAGCCAGATACCAAGCCGAGTTAGGCGGATTCGATTCCGGGCTGCAAATCACCGTTGCAAAAGCGGAACGTCCGCAAATGGTTCTGGACTCTGTTGACGCGAAACAAACGGCGGCTCTCCTGGCCAGTATGCCTCACGGAATTCTTGCTATGAGCCCCGATGTGCCCGGCTTGGTACAAACTTCCACGAATTTAGCGACTGTCAACACCAAGGGAAATCTCATCGAGATCGTTACCAGTCAGCGCAGTGCGATTGCCAGCAGCAAACAGGCAGCCGCTCGCATGGTGGCGACGATCTGTCGGCTGGCAGGCTTTGAGGTGGAGCACACCGGCAGCTATCCTGGCTGGAAACCTGATCCTAACAGTGACCTTGTTCGCAAGCTGCAGGAGGTCCACACAAAGCTTTTTGGCAAGCCTGCTTCGCTGATCGCCATGCACGCTGGTTTGGAGTGCGGCGTCATTGGTGAAAAATATCCCGGAATGCAGATGATCTCTTTTGGTCCGACTATCGTGGATCCGCACAGTCCGAACGAGAGAGTGCAGATTTCCACGGTGGAACGTTTCTGGAACTACCTTAAGCTCGCCCTCGAGAACCTGTAAGCAGAGATTGCGTCGCTCTGCGATGGCGGGGGATCTCACCCCCAGCGACTCGGCTGCGTGTCAACCAACCGCTCCCCGCGCTTGCCGGTGTCTGGCCATCAGATCTTGAACTTCGCCGTCAGTTCCTTCAGTTCACCGGACATTTTCGCCAGCTCATGCGCCGCCTTCTGGGAATCCCCCGCTCCGTGCGAGGTGCTTTGCGCCGCTTCCGCCACCCCGGAGATGTTCTTGGTGATCTCTCCGGAGCCTCGTGCCGCCTCGGTCACGTTGCGGCTCATCTCGTTGGTCGTCGCGTTTTGCTCCTCAACCGCCGAAGCGATGGTCGCGGAAATGTCGTTGATCTGGTTGATGATTCCACTGATCGTGCCGATGGCTTCCACCGAATCCTTGGTGTCCATCTGGATGGATTCAATCTTCCTGCTGATGTCTTCCGTGGCTTTCGCGGTTTCCTTGGCCAGTTCCTTGACCTCATTGGCCACCACCGCGAATCCCTTCCCGGCTTCTCCGGCACGCGCGGCCTCGATCGTCGCGTTCAATGCCAGCAAGTTGGTTTGCTGGACAAATGGACGTGATGACCTTGATGACCTCGCCAATCTCGGCGCTCGATTGCCTTCGAATAGACCACCACCTGTGTCATCGCGCTTGCATCGCTCGCGCCCTGCTGGCTTTCCAGTCGCAGCACCTCCGCGATGCGAATCAGCGGCATGATTTGCCCGCGATACTGCACCACCTGGTGCGCTCCGGCATGTTCGATCTTTTCCGGCTTGAACTCTTCCAGCCGCGCCACCAGGGAGAGTTCCATGGCCATCCGCCCATTGGCTCCGCATTGAAAGAGCAACATCGTTTGCTTTTCGCCGCCCACCTTGGCCACCGCGGCCGCTTTGTCGATCATCGGGCGTTCCCGGCTTTCGCTCACCACATTCGCGGACTGCGCCAGCCCCAGCACGTCCAGAATCAGTGCCACCCGCCCGTCGCCCATGATCGTCGACCCGGCGAACGTCTTGATTCCTTTCAGCTGCTTCCCCAACGGCTTCACCACAATTTCTTCGGTGTCGTTAATCTCGTCCACCACCAGCCCGAAATGCCGCTCGTCGGCCTGCAGCACCACAATATTGACCACTCCCGTCCGGGATGCTTCCCCGGACGCCGGCTCCGCTTGCAGTTCCCGATCCAGGTACACCAGCGGCAGCAATTGCCCGCGCAACCGGTACACCGGCAATCCCTGAATCAATTCAATCCGCTTTTGCGCGTCCGCTCCACTCGCCACTTCCTTCACCCTTCGAGACGCACCAGTTCGAGCAGGCTGATCTGCGGAATGGCATAGCGTTCGCCCCGATTCGTCACGATCAGCGCCGGAATGATTGCCAACGTCAGCGGTATCTTCATCCGCACCGTCGTGCCCGCTCCCAGCTTCGATTGCACATCCACCGTTCCGCAAATTTTGTCGATGTTCGTCTTCACCACGTCCATGCCGACGCCGCGGCCCGATACGTTGGTCACCTTTTCTGCGGTTGAAAAGCCAGGAAGAAAAATCAGGTTGGCTGCCTCGCGCTCGCTCATCTTCGCGGAATGTTCCGGCGTAATTATGCCTTTCTCCACCGCCTTCCGCCGGATTTTCTCCAGGTCCAGGCCCGCCCCATCGTCAGAAATCTCGATATTCACCTGCCCGCCCTCGTGATACGCGCGCAGCAGTCGTCCCTCCGCGGGCTTGCCGGCGGCGATGCGCTTGTCGGGAATCTCAATGCCGTGATCGACGGAGTTGCGAACGATATGCGTCAGCGGATCTTTGATCGCCTCGATAATGGTCTTATCGGGTTCCGTTTCTTTTCCTTCCATCTCGATACGCACCTGCTTCGCGCAAGAGGTGGCCACGTCCCGTACGGTTCTTGGGAACTTGCTCCAGATATTTCCGATTGGCTGCATGCGCGTTTTCATCACGCCTTCCTGCAGCTCCGTGGTGATCAGGTTCAGGCGTTGGCTTGGCGCAACGATTCCCGTATCTTCCGTGGCGTTCGAATATTGCAGAATCTGGTTGCGCGCCAGCACCAGCTCACCAACCAGGTTCATCAGCTTGTCCAGCAGCCCTACATCCACCCGGATGGCTCCGTCGGCCGCGCTGCCCTTTCCCGCCTGTTGGCCCTGCGCCGGCTCCTTCTGGGCGGTGCTCTCGCCGGGCTTTCCAACGATTTCCGCGCCCTCCCGCTGGCCTTGCTTTGATTTCGCGGCTTGCGTTTGCGGCTTTGCCTCAGCCTGCGTCACTTCGTCTTCAGGCCGCACGGGGTGCCGCTCTTCTAGCCCCTGTGCTACAACGCCCGGAAGTTCCTTGCTCTCCGTGGCAGGCTTAGCCGCACCTTGTTGCCGGCTTGTCAATGTCCGGACCAATGCCTCGTCATTGCGCTCGCCCTCATTGCCACTCGAGTCGATGCTCTGCAGCATTTGCCGGATCGCATCCACCATCTGCAGCAGCGCAGTGGTAATCTCCGGTGTCAGCGCAATTTCTCCGTCCCGCAGGCGGCTCAGCAGATTTTCCCCCACGTGCGCCACCGATTCCAGCTGCGTGAATCCCAGGAAGCCGCATGTACCCTTGATCGTATGGATCGTCCGGAAAATGCTCTTCACCAACTCCGGATTCCCTGGATCGCTTTCTAGCTTCACGAAGTCTTGGTCCAGGCGGTCGAGGTTTTCCGAACTCTCTTGCAGGAATTCTTTGGTTAGGTCATCCATAGTCCAACGTTTCGACGCCACCACGTCTAGGCGCTCAAACGAACTTGCAATTCCCACGCCACAAACCGGGCACTAGAATTGGAGCTTTCTTACAGAACGACCCAGCCGCCTCTCTGGGTGCACGTCCAAATCCCCTGATTCCGGATCGCTTCTTGGTGCCATGCCGTCCCTAACCTGTGCCCTTCCTTCCGTTTCCCACCATCGTGGCCTTCACAACAAATCGGCTGCGCGCTTGGCCAACAGGCAAACTCGAACCCGGAGGCCTCCGAACAATTCGACCGATTCGTGTACCGCTTTGGCGCTGTCAAATCAGCGGTCCCAAATCTGCATCCCGATGCCAGTTCGGCTCCCGGCCCACCGATTTCCCTGCCAGCTCACCCTTACTTTTTTTGACTACTCGCCTTCCACCGCCGTAAACTGGCTGACATGCGTACGACGTTCGGCGCACCGCGGGTTCGCTTTGACTGGCGCAGCTTCATCACCCCCGCCGTCAAGATCCTTGCTTTGACCTGTGCAGGCGTCTTCCTTGTCCAGACTTTAATCGAACAACTTCTGCCTCTCGGAGCGACATCCTGGTTCAATCATGCATTTGGACTTGTTCCCACTGGCGTCATTCCTGGCTTGCGCATTTGGCAGCCCTTTACTTACATCTTCCTGCATGGCGGACTATGGCATCTGCTCATCAACATGCTCATGCTATGGATGTTTGGACGGGAACTCGAACTGGTCTGGGGCAAGAAACGCTTCCTGAACTATTTCTTCGTCTGCGGTGTTGGCGCAGGACTTATCACCATCCTCGTAAAGTTTGGTCAATTTTGGGGCCACACCCCTCCGGACGTACCCACCATTGGAGCCTCCGGCGCCATCTTCGGCATCCTCATCGCCAACGCCATTCTCTTTCCGGACCGCCAGATCTGGCTCTTTCCTCTCCCGATCATGATTCCTATGCGTCCCTTCGTGGCTGTGATGGGTGCGATCGAATTTTTCGGCACGCTTGGTTCCCCCGGCGACGGAGTCAGTCACTTTTGCCACCTCGGAGGTATGCTTGTCGGATGGATCTATCTCCGCCGCAGTTCCTTCCTGTACCGCGTCCGCAACGAAGTTGCTGACTGGAAATACCAACGCAATCGCAAACGCTTCGAAGTCTTCGTCAAGAAAAATAAGAGCGAGCCACCGTCGCGCCCCGACCACTGGGTGAATTAACCTCACCAACAGCTTGGCGAAGCTTTTCGTTTTTTGGGTCTTTGCGGTTTGTCCATCAGCCACACACAGCAACACATTGTCATCCTGAGGACCGCACCGTTGGCGGATCGCAACCGTTAGTATTAGCCGGAATCGTTAACGCTTAAGGACGGCAATCTGTCGCAAGGCCCAGCCTACCCCAGGCTCCCAATTACGTGGAATTTCATGAAGTTCGTCGTGCCGCGGATTCCCATTGGCGTTCCGGCAACAATCCCGATGACGTCGCCCTTACGCACCAACCGCTCTTCCATCAACCGTTTTTCAGCAATCATTGCCAGGCCATCAATCTTCTTGATGTCCGATATAGTTCGCGACGTAACGCCCCACAATAGCGCCATGCGCCGCCGCGTGTGCGCTTCCGGCGAAAACGCCACAATGGGCACCAGCGGGCGGTAACGCGACACCAGCCGCGCCGTGAATCCGCTGTGTGTGAACACGGCAATCAGTTTCATGTGCAATTCACGCGACGCGTGGCACACCAGCTCCGCCACGGTTTCTGACACTTTCAACCTCTCCTGCATCGCCGGGCGAGGATATTCCTGGATGCTTTCCTCGGCTTGCTCGATGATTCGCGCCATCATGCTGACCGTCTCGACCGGATATCTTCCCATCGCCGTTTCCGCCGATAACATCACCGCATCGGAACCGTCAAAAATCGCGTTGGCCACATCGGAAGCTTCCGCGCGTGTTGGCCGGGGATTCTCGGTCATGGATTCCAGCATCTGCGTCGCGGTAATAACCGGGCGCCGGAATTCGCGCGCCCGGGCGATGATGTTCTTCTGCACCACCGGGACGCGCTCCGGATTCATTTCCACGCCCAGGTCCCCTCGCGCCACCATCACTCCGTCCGATACCCTTAGAATTTCTTCCAGGTTCTCGATGGCTTCCGGTTTCTCCAGTTTTGCGATCACCGGGGTATCTTTTTTCACGCGCCGAATCAGCGTTTTCGCCAGCAGCACGTCTTCCGCCCGCCTCACGAAGCTTACCGCGATGTAGTCCACGCCCTGCTTCAACGCGAATCGCAGGTCCAACCGATCCTTTTCCGTCAACGCAGGCACGTGCAATTGCACGCCCGGCAGATTGATTCCCTTATGCTCCCCCAGGAATCCGCCATTCACCACGTGGCAGTGAACTTCGTGAATTCGTACGCGCTCCACACGCAGTTCAATCAACCCATCGGACAACAAAATGCGATCGCCGGTCTTCACCTCATGCGGCAACGGACGAAATGTAGTGTTTACCCGCGTGGAGTCGCCCAGTACTTTCGCCGTAGTAATCACAAACTTCTGGCCTGTTCGCAGCGCCACGCTGCCGCCGCCCGCCAACGCCCCGGTGCGAATTTTCGGTCCTTGCAGATCCGCCAGGATCGCAATCGGCTTTTTCATCAGCACCGCGGCTTCGCGCAACGCCGCGATACTCTGCGCGTGTTCTTCATGGGTTCCGTGGGAAAAGTTCAGGCGGGCTACATCCATGCCGGCATCAATCAGCTTACGGATCATCCGCAGTGTTCGCGTGACCGGCCCGATGGTACAGACAATCTTGGAATGCCGCGAAATCATGCTCGCGTCTCGCTTTCCTGGCCAGACTTCTCTTATTTTGTGACGGAAAACTCCGCGACGATTCGCGTCATCAGATCCACGCCCTTCGCGAATGTCGCCAGCGGCAATCGCTCGTCGTCGCCGTGCACCCTCCGATCATCCTCCTCCGCCATGGGGAAAGGCCGCAAACCGTAGGCTTGTACGCTGTGCAATCGCAACTGCGCCGAATCCGTTGCGCCTGTGGACATGAACGGCAGCACCGGCGCCCCGCCGAACTCTTGTGCGCTCACCTTCACCATGGTGGTGTACAACTCCGAATCCAGCGCGGAATTCGGCGCCGCCAAGCCTGCGTCCGGCTGTATCTCCAGGCTCACCGCTGGATCATTCACCAGCTTTCTCAATTCTCCAACCACAACGTCCGCGGTATCGCCCGGCAGCAATCGAATATTCACCACTGCTCGTGCTTCTGAAGGTATCACGTTCGCTCGTACCCCGGCCTGCAGAATCGTTGGCGCCACCGTGTCTCGCATCATCGAATTCCACATGGGACTTGCGTCCGACAACATTCGTTGCGCGTGCTCTCCCCGGTCCGGCGTGTCGATCACCCGCATCCATTTCCCAATTTCGTCGTCTTCAATCGCGGCTAATCCCTCGAAGTAGCGCCGCGTGATGGAGGTCAGATGTACGGGCGCGGTGTACGTGCCGATCTTTGCCACTGCCGCCGCTAGATGCACCACCGCGTTGTCTTTTGTGGGAACCGAGGAGTGTCCCGCCGGCCCTTTGGCGATTACCGAAACATCCACCGGCACCTTTTCTGCCGCTTGGATCGCCACATATTGCACTTTGCCGTTCTTCACAACCACCTTGCCGCCCTCATTGATAGCAAATCCCGCGGCAAATTTATCCCAATACTTCGCAATCAGGATTTTCAGGCTGGCTTCCCCAAATTGCTCTTCATCGGTGGTGGCCAGGAAAATCACGTCGCGGTTCAGATGCACGTTCCCGCGTTTCAGTGCGATGAACGCAGCCAGGTTCGCCACCAGCCCGCCCTTGTCATCGATCGATCCTCGTCCATAGAGATAGCCGTCCTTGATCACGCCGCCGAACGGGTCCACCGTCCACTTGCTCTTGTCCACTCCCACAACATCCATATGCGCCAGCAGCAACAACGCCTTGGAGGGATCCGCTATCGCGCTGCTTCGCAGACGAGCAACCAGCGCGCTGCGCCCCGGCGCTACGTCCAGAAACTCCGGCGGGATTCCCTCTTTCGTCAAAATGCCGGCAATGTACTTCGCCGCGGCCTGTTCATTCCCCGGAGGATTCGTGGTGTTGATCTTGACGAGATCCACCAGCCAGTCCTGCGCCTCGCGTGCCAGCGCGCTGGTATTCCCCACCAGCGATTGGCTCGGCGGTATCCCCATGGCAGGGGGGTTCTGTGCAACCTGCGCACGCAGGAGTCTTGCCTCAGCAAAAAACAGCAGCACAACAAACACAGCCGCCGAACCGCGCTTCCAACTCAAAAAGCACCCCCTGGGGCGAATCAGTTTTGCTACCGGTAAAAAAACATACTAACATGCGGACTTAGGCCTCTCGGCGACTCATCCGCTGTCGTTGCCTTCTCAGCACTCCTGAGGAACTTTTTTCAACGAACAGCGCGTGGGCCGCCGGGTGCATCTAATGGGGGAGAATTTGGGGAGACAAGGATGACAAAAGGGTTTTCTTCAATCGTTAGTCGACTCGTAGCTGCGGCCGCTTCGGCATTTCTGCTCGGTTCCATGGCTCTGGCGCAGGCGCCGGAGGGTCCACAGACCAGTGCGCCTCCTCAAGCCAATCCGGCGCCTCAGCCGAGGCAGGAACCTCCCAAGCAGCAAGCCCCTCCACAAGCGGGTGTCACCATCGCCGTCGAAGTCCCGGTTGTGACTCTCGACGTTATCGCCACTACCCAGCACGGTGATCTCATCCCCGGCCTCAAGAAAGAAAACTTTCGCATTCTGGAAGACGGCCAGCCGCAATCCATCACCAACTTCGGTCCATCCGATGCTCCCATTACTATGGTCCTCCTGATGGAATTTAGCGCTCGCTATTCTGGCTGGTTCTCGTATCAGGCAAAATACTGGGCCGATGCCTTGTTCCCCAATCTCAAGCAGAAAGACTGGGTCGCCCTGGTCACCTTTGACATGAACACCCGCACCGATGTGGATTTCACGCAAAACAAAGACGAGGTTCGCCAGGCTCTTTATCAATTGTATTTTCCCGGCTTCAGCGAATCCAACGTCTTTGACGCCATACTCGATACCGTCGATCGCCTCAAGGACGTGAAGGGCAAGAAATCAATTCTGGTTTTAGCCAGCGGTGTGGACACTTTCTCGAAACACACTCTCGACCAAACCTTGAAGGCATTGCGCGGCACCGACGTCACCATTTTCTGCGTCGGCGTTGCCAAACCGCTGATGAACTACATGGAGTTACACAATAGCCTGGGTGGCACGCGTGAGTTGAATTTCCTTCAGGCCGAGAATCAATTGAAGACCTTCGCCGGCATGACCGGCGGCTTTTCGTGGTTCCCGCAATTTGACGGCGAACTCCCCGGAATTATGCGCGAAGTGACCGAATACCTCCGCCACCAATACACCATCACCTACACTCCGACGAACCACAATCCCGACGGCAAATATCGCAAAATCAAAGTTGAGCTTACTGCTCCGGACGGCAGTCCGTTGGTGGTCACTGACCAGAAGGGCAAAAAACAGAAGTGGGTGGTCTACGCCAAGGAGGGCTACACCGCTCCCAAGGGCGGCGTCGGCGACTGAGCCGCGCCCGCGCTAATAGCCTCGCGAAAGATCTACGCGATTAAACAACTCGCGGCCGCCAAACCATCGTTCCAGCAACTCCACCAGAATTGCGGTTTGCCGCTTCCACAGCCGGTCGCTCACCGCGCTCGTGTGCGGTGTAATCATCAGGTGCGGCGTCTTCCACAGCGGACTCTCCGGCGCAAGCGGTTCGACCGCCGCAACATCGAGCGCCGCGCCTCCCAGCTTCTGCTCTTTGAGCGCGCGCACCAGAGCCATTTCGTCCAGCAGCGAGCCGCGCGCCACGTTCACCACCCTCGCGCTGGCCTTCATCCGCGCCAGCTCTGCCGCGCCGATCAGATCGCGGGTTTCCGGCGTTTCCGGAGCTGCGATTACCACGAAATCCGCGTACGGTAGCACTTGATGTAACTCCGAGACCGGTACGATTTTCTCCGCGTACGTCGTGTCGCCCTGCCCGGAGCGCGTTACTCCCCACACCTTCATGTCAAACGCAGTGGCGCGTCGTGCAAGTTCGCGGCCGATCGAACCGTATCCCACGATCAGCAACACTTGCCCATGCAACTCCGTAAGATGCTGCGGCTGATCCCAGATCTCCTGCTGCCCCCAGTGCGAGCGCTCCTGATGGCGCACGGAGTCGGGAAAATTTCGCGCCAGCGCCAGCAGCAGCCCCATTGCGTGCTCCGCCATGGGAACGGAAAAAATCCCGCTGGGATTCGTCACCACAATGCCGGAATCCCGCAACTCCGGGTACATCAACTGCGCGACGCCCGCCGCCGTCGAGTGAATCCATTTCAACTTGCGTGCGTCGACCAATTGCTCGGGCCGCAGCGAATAGCCCACGAAAATGTCCGTGTCCGGCAACTCTTCCGCGAGATGGCTGTATTCCGGGAGATGTACGACTTTCATCGTCGGCCAATGCTGGCACAGTGTTTCCGGCATCGCCGGCGTTGGCCTCCACTGCGTGAACGGGTGCCAAACGCAAATCGTCAGCTTGGTGTTATCCGGCTTGCTGCGCTGCATGTTCGCCGCTGCTTCCCCTTCTCGACACCCTGCACTTCAACGGTTATCTTCCCGCCGTGGGCCAGGGTCCTCCACGCAGAAAACTCACTGATTCGTCATCTTGGAGGCTGGGCGCAGTTTGCCACGACGAAAGACCTCAACCCTTCCGTGACTCCAGATGAAACCTGGCAGCACCCACTTTTATCGCTCACCCCTACGGCTCTCTAAACCTTCGCCTTCAGTCGCAGATCCTTCCCCGTCATATCGGCAGGCGCGGGCTCGCCGAGGATCCCCAGCATGGTCGGCGCGATGTCGCGCAGCGCCCCACCAGGAGCAAGCTGCAGCTGATCATTTTCCGTAACGCACAGGAACGGCACGGGATTCGTGGTGTGGTACGTGTGCGGTCCTCCCGTTATCGGGTCGATCATGGTCTCCGCGTTGCCGTGATCCGCGGTGATGATCCACGCGCCCCCCCGCGGCTTCATGGCCTGATAAATGCGCCCCAGCCCGGCATCGACAGCTTCCACCGCCTCGATCGCCGCTTCGAGCTTGCCGGAGTGCCCCACCATGTCCGCATTCGCATAGTTCATGATGATGGCGTCGAATTCGCCCTTTTCAATTGCCTTGACCACCGTCTCCGTAATTCCTTCGGCGGACATTTCCGGTTTCAGGTCGTAGGTCGCAACTTTCGGCGAAGGCACCAGGATGCGCTCCTCCCCGTTGAACGGCTTCTCCACGCCTCCGTTGAAGAAGTACGTCACGTGCGCATATTTCTCCGTCTCGGCGCAGCGCAAATTCTTGTACTGCAAATCCTGAAACACTTGCGCGAGGATTTGTTCCAGTTTTTCCGGACTCAGCACCGCCTGCAGCCAGGCCCATTTCTTGTCGTACTTCGTCATGGCCACATAAAACAGATTCTTTGGCCGCTTCGGATCCACAAATTTATCGAAGTCCGGTGCGGCAAGCGCATACGTCATCTGGCGCGCTCGATCGGCGCGGAAATTATAAAAAATCACCGCATCGTCATCCCGGATCAGGCCGACCGGCGGCGCGGAAGGTTCCTGGCCGCGCGTAATGACCACCGGTTTCACGAATTCATCCGTCACACCCTGCTCGTAGCTGCTCTGCAACGCCGCGACTGGATCGCTGCTCCGCGTCTCCGCTTCGCCATGGGTCATGGCGCGATACGCCAGCTCGATACGTTCCCAGCGGTTGTCGCGGTCCATCGCATAGTAGCGCCCCACAACGGTGGCGATTTCTCCCACGCCCAGTTCCCGCATCTTCTGCTGCAGCTGTCGAACGAAATCGCGCCCGCTGTTTGGCGGAGTATCGCGCCCGTCCATGAAGCAATGCACAAACACGTTTTCCACCTTGTGCTGCTTGGCCATTTCCAGAAGCGCAAACAGGTGGTTGATGTGCGAATGCACGCCGCCATTGCTCAGCAATCCCAGGAAATGCAACTGGCGCAGCCGGCCGCGATCCATGGCCTGCTGAAAAAGCGGCACCTGGTCAAGCTGTTTGTTGGCGATCAGCAAATCCACTCGCGTGATATCCATGTGCACCACGCGCCCCGCGCCCATGTTCATGTGGCCGACTTCGCTGTTGCCCATTTGCCCTTCAGGCAAGCCCACCGATGGCCCCGACGTCTGAATCAGCGTGTTCGGAAATGTGCGCAGCAATTCGTCGTAATTCGGCTTCCTCGCGAGGGCAATCGCGTTGCCCTTGGTCTCCGCACGGTACCCCCATCCATCCAATACGGTCAGCACAATCGGTTTGGGTCGTTTCGCCATGGTTTTTCCTTAAGCGCCCTGTTTTTTTGACGGCCTGGTGAGCAGGGCTTCCCGGTTTCGAATTTTTCGTGCGTTCATAAATCGCGCACGCAGGAGCGAGAGACAAATCTCTATCGTGCAGCGAATTCGCGCAGAGCGGTGAGGAGGCGCTCCACTTCTTCCATGGTATTGTAATGCACCAACCCGATGCGTAGCAGGCCGCCGAGCGATTCCACGCCAAGCCGCTCCGTCAGGTTCAGCGCGTAGTAGTTTCCATCCCACGTGAAGATGCCGCGTTCGCCTAGGAACGTGGCGATCGCCGTGGGGTTGTGATGGCCAATGCGCAGGGAAAGTGTCGAGCAGCGCTCGGCAAAACGTTTCGGATCGGTGATCCCATAGATTCGCAGGTTCGGGATCGATTGCAGCCCATCGACCAGCCGAGCTACTAGCCGCGATTCGTACGGGACGGTCGTGCCGTAAGCCGCAGCCAGTGCTTCCCGCCTCGTCTTCACCGTCGCGTCGCAATGCCGGCCCAGTTCCGCCAGGTACTCCACCGCCCCGCCGATCCCCGCGATCAGTTCATGCACCTGCGTACCGGTCTCCCAGCGCTCCGGCGATTGATTCGTCGCGGGCCGTACTTTGTAAGGATGAAACCGGTCCAAGTGCTCGCGTTTTCCGTAAAGCGTGCCCATGTGCGGCCCAAAAAATTTATACGGCGAGCAAACCAGGAAGTCGCAATCGAGCGCTTTCACGTCGATCAATCCGTGCGGCCCGTAATGCACGGCATCGATATACAGCAACGCCCCGGCAGCGTGCGCTAGCTTGGCGATCTCCGCCACAGGATTGATCGTACCCACGGCGTTGGAGGCGTAACCCACGGCCACAAGCTTCGTCTTCTCGTTGAGCTTGCTCCGCAAATCCTCCATATCCAGCGTGCAATCCGCTTCCCGGATGTCCACTTGCCGGATCACCGCGCCCTTTTCTTCCAGCGCTTTCCACGGAGCGAAATTCGCATCGTGATCCAGAGTGGTCAGCAGAATTTCGTCGCCGGGCTTCACTTCGCGGCCCATCGCGCGGGAGATATCGAACGTAATCGTGGTCATGTTCTGACCGAAAACAACCTCATCCCTCTCGCAATGGAAGAAATCCGCCATTGCCCCACGAACATTGCTGATCATTTCATCGCTTCGCCGGCTGGTCACAAACGCACCGCAGGTGTTGGCGTTGGCGTTCATGAAATAGCCCTGCACCGCATGCATCACCTGGGTAGGCACTTGCGTTCCCGCGGGCCCATCAAGAAATGCCGCCGGCTGTCCATTCACCTGCATCTGCAACGACGGGAATTGCGCCCGCACCCACGCAATATCCAGTGCATTCGCGGCTGTCGGATTCACTACCGGTGTGCTCATAGCTGTTTTCTCTCAAGAATGCATCGTTGTTTAGGGGCTCGGGGCTTTAGCCCCTGACATAAAGCCTGCGCACTAAACTGGGCTTCAGCCCCTGAGGACTCCGAACCCTTCTCACGATTTTTCAGGCGCAACTCTAGTCTCTCATACACAAGCGGCGGCGTGTTAGCATCAGAGCGTTGTTCCCCACTCATGCCGATTCGGCGCCGGCTATCAACTCCGCGCCGTGCGCCACCTCGAGGTCCCATGTCCGAACCTTTTCTTCCCAGCAGTCGCACGCGCGTGGTGCGCGAAGCGAATCGTGCCGTCTACGACCGCGACGCCATTTACAACATTCTCGACGAGGCCTTCGTCTGCCACGTCGGATTTTCGACTGGCGGCCAACCCTTCGTCATTCCCACAATGTTTGCCCGCGTGGGCGACGCGATCTATTTTCATGGTTCGGCAGCCAGCCGCATGCTGCGCAGCCTCGGTGACGGCCTGACCGTCTGCATCACCGTCACGCTTACGGACGGGCTGGTCTTGGCGCGCTCGGTTTTCAATCATTCCATGAACTACCGCTCGGTGGTCGCTCTGGGCCAGGCAACGCTGATCCAAGAGCCGTCTGAAAAGCTCCAGGCGCTGCGCGCCTTCACGGAAAAACTGATTCCAGGCCGATGGAACGACGCCCGCCGGCCCAACGAGCAGGAACTGAGGGCCACCAGCATCCTGCGGCTGCCCCTCACGGAAGTCTCTGCGAAAGTCCGCACCGGTGCGGTCGAAGACGATGCCGAGGACTATTCCTTGCGTGTATGGGCAGGAATCATTCCCATGCACCTGGCGATGGACGCGCCACAGCGCGACGATCGTTGCGATCCAGCGATCCCGACTCCGGCTTTCGCCACAAATTTCAGGACCACCCCATGAGCGACTTCACTCCTGCACCCGTAAAAGCGGTGGTCCCTTTTTCCGCACTGGAAGCGCTGGACATTCGTGTCGGCACTATCGAGCGCGTCGAGGATGTCCCGCGGTCCGAAAAACTTCTGAAGTTAACCGTGAATTTCGGCGACCACTCGCGCATCATCCTCGCCGGAATGAAGCAAGAGCGGGAAACCCCGCGAGAGATCGAAGGCAAGCAAGCGCTGTTCGTCTTAAACCTGGAGCCAAAGAAAATGGCCGGGGAAATTTCTCAGGGCATGCTGTTCGACCTTGGCTACGCCGATGGCCTCCTGCCGGCCCTGGCCACTCCCGAACGCCCGGTTCCCAATGGCACCCGCGCCGGCTGAGCCACAACCACACGTTGTCATCCTGAGTGCCGCGCAGTTTGCGCCACGAAGGATCTGCATTCATGCCCGCTGCAAGATTTCAAATATCGCGATGCTTTCTCTATGCTCGCACCGCCCGCAAGAAATCCGCCAACATCCCGTAACCCGTAGCTTCAACCCCGGGATTGTGCTCCACCAGCGACAATCCAAAAACATCCATATCGAATCGGATCGCGGAACTTGTTCCTTCGAGCCCGGCCAGCGGGTCCGACAACAGCAGAAGCTCCGGGCTGACGCGACAATCCACGCCATCGCCTCGTCGCTCCGCTCGGCATACCAACTTGTAGCGCATCCCGGCGGCTCGCACCGAGCGAATCTTCTCTTCGCTCAGATCCTGAATCCCCGTGCGCCGCACTTCCTCGATCCGTGTCGGCACGCCCATCAGCACCGTAGCCAGCACCGCCACCTTCACCGCCGAATCCCAGCCGTCCAAATCCTGCGTCGGATCCGTCTCCGCGATTCCCAGCGCCTGGGCGCGCGTTACGCCTTCCTCAATCGAGCGGCCTTTCTCGACCTCCGTCAGCACCACGTTAGTCGTGGAATTCAACACTCCTGAAAATCCGCGCAATTCCGCAAGCGGCAGCCCCGTAGGAAACAACGAAAAAATCGGCACGCCATCCATCACCGTGGATTCAAAAAGAAATTGTCGTCCTTTTTCCTTCGCCAGCGCCAGCAGTTGGCTATAAGCATGGACGATCGGCCCTTTGTTTGCGCTGACCGCGTGCGCCCCGGCTTCCAGTGCCGCCACGATATGCTCAATCGCCGGCTGCCCAGTTTCCGCATTCAGCGAACTCGCCTCAAACAGCACGTCGGCTTTGCTGCGCTCGATCCATTCGCGCACATTTCGCACCAGATGCGTCTGCGTTGGGAAGCGGCCGTTCAGGACCGCGATGGGATTCAGGCCGTCGGGGTCCGTCAACCAACCGATCCGCCGCGAAGCCACGCCCGTCAAACGCCAGCGTACGTCATGTTTTCGCCGCAACTCCGTTTCCTTCGAAATCAGCAGTCGCAGCAGTGCTCGTCCCACGTGTCCAAAGCCCACGATGGCCAAATTATAGGAAGGAATTGGCTATCTCCTCAAAATATTGCAAGTTGTCCCGCCACTCTGGATGTAGCGCGGCGTGGGGTCTCAGTGCACAGCCGAAAGTTTTGCGGCCGCCGCGGAGATGTGTTGCGCTTCGCTCTGCAGCACCTTCGCGACGCGCGCCGCCGAATCTTCCGCTTGTTTCCAGTTCTTCTGTTCCAGTCCTTCCCGAACCGCGGGAATGGCCTTGGCGGCATAGCCCGTGTACACGCCGGGCGCGTACAGTTCATGTTTGTACCAGAAACGCCCCGGCAGGCCTTCCGGCGTGGTGAGTTTGTGCTCGCACTGAATCAGCATCTCGTTCACTTCCTTTAGAGATGCAGAGGCCAGCGCAGCTCCTCCGTTCGCGCTGACGCGATCTAACGCTTTCTGATATTCCGCGGAACTGCGTTCCAGCGACTCCACGGCGTTATCCAGTGGCGCAAAGTTCAGGTGCGGCGGAACCTCTTCCTTCTTGGGCGTTACCCAGGCATAGCGCGGGTCGGCGGTCGCCTCGTACAGGCCCTCCGCCAGCTTCTGGTTGGTCTCTTGAATCTCCTCGCGCTGCTTATCCGCGAATTTTTCCACTTCTCTAACATACATTTTTACGTCGTCCGCAAAATCTGAAAATTGAAACGGCAACAAGTCGGCATCGGCCATCCGCACCACGGACGTGCTGCCTGCCTGCGCCAGCGCGCGGCCATACACGAAATCTTTGTCGCTGAAATGCGTGTACCAGTAGAAATCATCGTAGATGGAATGGTAGATTCCTCCGCCATCCTCTCCGCCAAACCCAATCCCCAGCGAAGCAACACCCGCAAAATTGATGAATGGGGCGTGGTCCGAACCGCCGCCAAGCATGTCCAATCGCAAATCATGGCGCGTGCGCAATTCGCGCAATGCTTCCGGCGTCTTGGCCCCTTCGATCTCCTTCAGCTGCTCACGCTTCCACACCGACAGCTTGGTCTCCGGATCCTGCACATCACGCGCGACGTCGTTGATGAAGTGCTCCAGCGTGTGCGAGCCCTCGAGCGCGAAATATCCCCGGCTATTGCTGTCGGAGTTGATGTACACAACGGCGTGCTTGCGCAAGTCGTCCGCATGCGTTTCCACCCATTCGGTCGAACCGAGCAAGCCCGGCTCTTCCCCGTCCCACGCGCAATAGAGGATGGTCCGTTTTGGTTTCCACCCTTGCTTCAACAGTTCGCCGATGGCGCGCGCTTCTTCCATCACGGCCACCGCTCCAGACAGCGGATCCTCCGCGCCGTTTACCCAGGCATCGTGATGATTGCCCCGGATCACCCATTCATCGGGAATCGTCGAACCGGGTACCTTCCCAATGACGTCGTAAAGCGGCTTCATATCCCAGTTGGAAAACATTTTCAGATGCACTTTGGCGGCGCCTGGCCCCACGTGATAGGTGATCGGCAATCCCCCTTGCCAGGTTCGCGGCGCAACGCGCCCGGTGATGGCAAAGAGCAAGGGTTGAGCATCGGCGTAAGAAATGGGCAGTACCGGGATCTTCGTCAGCGACTTCGACTCCGCAATTGGTATGCGTTTGGCATCCGCGGTAGCTCCCACTCCCGGCGTCAGTGGATCGCCCATATACACAGTGCTGTCCTGCACGCTGCCCCGCTGCACACCCTCGCTCGGTCGCCAAGGTCCCTTGGGGAAAACCTCGCCTCCGGCATAGCCATCGTCGCGCGGGTCGGAGTAAATAAGGCAGCCGACGGCGCCGTGTTCCGCACCGACTTGCGGCTTAATGCCTCGCCAGGAATGGCCGTAGCGAGCAATGATAATGGCGCCCTTCACGGAAATCCCAAGCCGATCGAGAACGTCGTAATCTTCCGGCAGCCCGTAGTTCACATACACCAGCGGCGCCGTAACGTCGCCGTCAATTGAATACGCGTTGTACGTCGGCAACTGCTCCGCTGTCTGGTTCGAGGTCGGATCCTCCGGCACCACTGGCTCCTGCAGCTTGGCCGTGAAGTGTGGTCCACCGTCAACGAGCTCCACCAGCCGCTCTTTCGGAGTCGGATAAAGCACGCTGAAAGTCTCGATCTGCGTGTCCAAGCCAAATTCCTTGAACTTCGACGCGATCCATTCCGCATTGTCTTTGTCGTAAGGAGAACCGACATTGTGCGGGCGCGCCGAAAGCCGCTGCATGTAAGCTCGCAGATGGTCTGGACTCGGAATGGCGCGCAGTTTTTCTTCCCACTGGCGTTCCACGCGCGATGATTCCGCCGAGTATCCATAAAGCGGCTGGTCATCCGCCGCCACGCGCGACTTCAACGGAAGCAGCGTCCCTGCAAACACAAAAATTGCTGCGAGCAACAACCTTCGATATGCGTTTCCCAATTTTGCCCCCAAAGTGTGAGACGTGGATTATTTCCCGAACCGCGTTTTGCCGCAAGTACGCAATTGGTTTGGGAGCTTGGTGAGCCTACGTGAAAACTCCCGAGATGCAACCCCTAAAAGCGAGATCCAGCGCAAAAAGATCCGGGTTCTGCAAGCCGTAAAGTGGTGCCCTCCCGGGTTACGCCTTTCAGGGGGTCGGAGCTTTAGCTCCGACATCTGCCGGCTATCATTGGGCTTTAGCCCCGCAGGAAGGTTTTTGCCATTTTTCCCGTGACCTGTTCGCCGCCTGCTATCGGGAAGGCAGGACTTCAGTCGGGCCGCACATGCTCGCCCTGCAAACCGGCTTTAGCCGCTGAGGGCCTATCTGCATTCCCCGCCGCCGGACGATCAAGTCGCAGGATCGTCACGCCCGCAATTGTCAGCAATATCGCGACACTCACCAGCCCGCCAAGAAAGCTGCCGGTCGTTTGCCGCAAATACCCAATCCAGTAAGGTCCGAAACCGCTGCCCAGGTTCCCAAGCGAATTGATCAGCGCGATGCTGGCCGCGGCCGTCGCCACCGTCACCTTGCTCGAAGCCATGGCCCAGAACGGCCCGTTCATCGACGACGAAGCCGCCAGCGCTACGGCGAACGCCGCCACACTGACGGCCACGCCATTCGCGTAGCCGGCAACCAATAACGCCACCGCCCCGGAAAACGCGCTCAGCGCAATATGCCAACGCCGCTCCGTCGTGCGGTCCGAGTGCGTGCCTACCAGCACCATCGCCGTCGCGGCAACCAAATACGGCACCGCGGACAAAAATCCCAGCAACAAATTCGGCAAGCCGCTCAGGTTCTTCAACGCGCTTGGCAGCCACAAGCTCACTCCGTAGGTGCAGCAGTTCAAGCCAAAGTACACGACCGCAAATCCCCACAGCCGCGGATTGCTCCACCAACTCCCGTTCCTTTCTGCGGCGGCATTCCTTGGCTGTACCTGCTCGTGCGCCAATTCCTCTCCCAACCAGCTTTTCTCACTCACCGTCAGCCACGGCGCTTTCTCCGGGCTGTCCGGCAAATACATCCCCGCCACCAGTCCCAGCACAATCGCGGGCAGCGCTTCGAGCAAAAACATCCACTGCCAGCCGGCAAGCCCACCTCGATGATTCCACTCCAGCAGCGCTCCGCTGATCGGTCCCCCAATTACACCGGAAATCGGTCCTGCGGTCATGAACAGCGCCAGCACCCCGGCTCGTGACGAAGCCGGAAACCAGCTGCGCAGATAGAAAATCACGCCGGGAAAGAATCCTGCTTCCGCGGCCCCTAGCAGAAAGCGCAGTGCATAGAACGACCGAGCGGACGCAACCAACAGCATCGCCGCGGAAATAATTCCCCACAGCACCATCAGGAATGCAATCCAGCGGCGCGCTCCCACGCGTTGCAGCAGTACATTGCTCGGCACCTGAAACAAGAAATATCCGGCAAAAAAAATCCCTGCTCCCAGGCCGTAGACCGCATCGCTGAATCCCAATTGATCCTTCATCTGCAGCGCCGCAAAACCCACGTTGATGCGGTCCAGATACGCGGTGACGTAGAGCAAAAACAAAAATGGCAGCAGCCGGGCCCGTATCTTCTTCAGGATCGCGATCCCGCCTGTGGCGCTCGATCGCTCCTGCGCGATCTTCCCCAGAATGGTGTCGACAATTGCCTCCACTGGCGCGTCAATATCCACAACTATGGCGTCGCGTGGCTCTTGCAATGTCTTGAATTGATCCTCCAGAATCGATTGGCCGGCAAAGTGGCCGGCTCGCTCGCGCATGCGCGCCTCAATCACTTCATGCGAACCCTTCAAATACACAAATCTCGGACGAAGACCCTGCGACAGCGTGCGCCGGTATTCTTCCTTTAACGCGGAACACGCCAACACCACGCTTTTGCCCTTCGCTTCATTCGCCGCCAATTCCGCGTGAATCGCATCCAGCCACGGAAAGCGGTCCGCATCCGTCAGCGGTGTCCCGTGGTGCATCTTTTCTTTGTTGGCCGGAGAGTGGAATTGGTCGGCATCCAGGAATAGCCAACCCAGGCGCTGCGCCAGAATCTCGGCGATGGTGCTTTTTCCCGAACCGGCTACTCCCATCACCACAACAATCATCGATTGCCCTCGCATAAAGTGGCGCGCCGAGTTTGTCGCAATCCAGGGGAAGAAGTCCAGCGAAGGTCGAGCGACGAAAAGGCGGCCCTCACGTCAGCCAGTCGAGCACCCGGTAGTACGCGCCGGCCAGCGGCAGTGCCCAGGTGTTTCCGCTGCGCAATCCAATGGGCGCGCCATGAAAGGATATTCGGGAGAAGGGATTGTCGTCAGCGTCGCCGCAAATCGTGCCCGCCAGCTTTGTGCCCATCCAGGTGGCGGCCGCCACGCCGTGCCCCGCAAATCCAACCGCGAAATGCATTCCGTCGATCTTTCCGCAATGCGGCATCACGTCAAATGCGAAATCCAGCGTGCCTCCCCACACATATTCGAGCTTGCTGTCTCGTAGTTGCGGGTACACGCCAACCATGCCCCGCCGCAAAAGCTCCGCGCTCTCTCGCACCGTGTTTTCCGACTCCGGAAAAAATGCCGCCCGGCCCCCGAAAAGCATGCGCTTGTCGGGTGTCAGCCGGTAGTAATACAGAAAATGCTTGGAGTCGTAAATCATACGATTGCGTGGGCTCAATTGCCGCGCCAGGTCAGCGGGCAGCGGTTCCGTCGCGATGATATACGACCCGATGGGAATCACCTTTTTGCGCAGCGATGGCGTCGCTTCCCCGGTGTACGCGCCACTGGCCAGCATGACTTCCTTCGCGCTGATCCTCCCGCGCGAAGTCTCCACGAGAAACATCTTTTGACCGCCCGCCCAAACCGGGTTGACGCGCATCACTCGCGCGTGGTCGTACAGTAAAGCTCCGGCGCACCGCGCTGCTTTAGCTAATCCGGCCACGAATTGCGCTGGATTCAGTCCGCCGCTCGTCTCATCGACCATTCCACCGTAATAAATCCTCGAGCCGATCTCCGCGTCCAGTTCGCTCTTCGGCACAATGCGCAACTCGTGGTTGAACTCGCGCTTGATCGCCGCTGCCGACTGCGCGAACCCATCGAAATGGCTCTGTTTGCAGGCTACTTCCAGGTGCCCGCAGCGCGAGAAACCGCACTCGAGCCGCTCTTCTTTGACGATCTGTTCCACCAGATCAATCGAATCCAGTGAAGCGGCGTACATACGTTGCACCAACTCGCGCCCATAGCGCGCAATCAACGTCGGCACCGGCAGCTTCATACCGCTCAGCACCATACCGCCATTTCGGCAGCTTGCGCCCCAGCCGATGGTTTCCGCTTCCAGGACGGCCACCCGCACGCCTCGTTTCGCCAGCGCCCGTGCCGCAGACAGCCCGCAAAAGCCCGCGCCCACCACCGCGACGTCCACCTGTTCCGGCAGCGGGCCGTCCAGGCCCCGCACAGGCTCTGCCACACTCTGCAACCAGCAGTTGGTCTCTTTGATGGACATGATTTTCTTGGGAAGATTCTAGCCGGAAGCTCTCGCGACACACAACTTCAGCTGTCGGTCAAAAAATAGCCGCGCTGTCATTTTGCGTGGCGCAGCTTGCACCGCGAAGGATTCAACCATAAATGGAAAGATCTGTCTGTGGATCAAGCCCGCCGCAGTACCATGTGGGTAATTTCCGGCGGTGCACCCAGCCGCACAGGCGCTCCCACCGTTCCCAGACCGCGATTTACGTACAGCGCTGCCAGCCCCTTGGGCGCGTTGGGCATCAGCTTGATCGTCTCGCCCAGCCGCTTCGGAACGTCCGGCATCAGCAGCGGCCGGTGGTACAGCCCCGCGACGTAGTCGGTGATGAATCGCGCCGGGCTGATGCTGACGTCCAGGATTTCCACTTGGACTTGTCCGCCATGTGTGTGCCCCGCGAGCGAAAGTTCAATTCCCAGTTCCGCGGCGCGATTGAACGAGTTCGGATTGTGCGAGAGCAGGATGTTCGGCATATCTCGCCGCACCAGCGGTTCGATGCCACTCAGCATCTGCATTTTACGGCCGCTAGGCGTGCGTTCACGCTGGTAATCCACGCCGAGCAAGTTGAATTGTGCGCCCTTGTACGTAACCAGCGCATTCTCGCTGCGCAACAGCTTCATGCCAGCCTGTCGATACAGCCGCTCAGCCAAATCCTCCGCGCGGGCGTAAATCTCGTGATTGCCGTTGCAGCCATACACGCCCAGCGGGGCGCGCAGGTGCCGCACTTCGTCCACGCAATCGGCCATCGAATCGTGCATCCCGGTAATCAGGTCGCCGGTAACCACCGCAAGGTCGGCGCCCACGTCGTTCGCCATGTCCACGGCGCGGCGCACCGACTCCCGCGTCATGTAACCGCTCAAGTGAATGTCGCTGATCTGTACGATTTCCATGCCGTCCAGTTCGGGCGGCAGGTTCGGCAAAGGAATTTCCACGCGGCGCACTTCATAACGCAGGCGCTCCGCCGCGTACCCGTACATCACGCCAAGGAACGGCGCAGCTCCGGCCACAACGCTGGCCGTCCGGAAAAAGGAACGGCGCGAGGGATCCGGCACAAAATCCTCGGCGGTCGCCGGGCGCGTCTCCAACTTGGGTTCGGGATTGCGCGCCGTGCGCGCCTTGCAGAGCCGGTGCCACAGCCACTCCAACCCGTGCACGGCCTTTACGCAAAAATATGCCAAAAGGGCGCTGACAAACCACAGGCCGGCAAAGGCGCCAATGGGGGAATGGCTCGGTAAAATTCGCCCATGATCCGGGCGTAGATTGTCGGCAAGGGTGACGATGATGAGCAGTAAACCGCTCAGATACAGCAGTCGCAGACCTACGCGCAGCGTCAGGCGGCCCCAGTTGGCGGTCACCCTCCACAACGCGCGATACCAGAACCGCTGCGAGAAAAACAACAGTGCCAGGATCGTCAGCGCAATGCTGCTACGCAGCAGAATCCAGCTCCAGTTCAATGGCTCGGCCCCCTCGACCGGGTCTATTTAGAGTACCATGCCAGCGCCCACTGGCCTGTTTTTGAGGATTGGATGCTTTCAGGGAGTAACTGCCCGTGACTTTCGCGAATCCCCATCCGTATTCATTCTATCGTAGGATGACGTTCCGCGCGATTCGGTTGGCTTCGCCCGTGCGGGCGAGACCTCCGGCAATGTCCTGCGTCTGATAGCAAATAGGAACCTGTCTGCCTCAATAGGTACTAGACACAAAAGGAGATAAGCGATGAAACGACTTGGTCTGCTTTTTGGACTTCTGCTTGCGGCCTGTCTCGCGGTGCAGCCCCTTCGCGCCCAGGACACCAAGAAGGAGCCGAAGCCGGCACCCGGCCCCTCGGAAGCCCTTCTCGAGCAATGGAACGATATTGGCCGAAAGCTGATTGCCATGGCCGAGGATTTTCCGGAGGACAAGTATGGCTACAAACCCGCTCCTGAGTCCCGGACCTTCAAGGCTAATATCGTGCATGCTGCGGGCGCCATGTACTATTTCACGGACTTCGCCCAGGACAAGAAACCGCGCTACCCCGATGCCTACGCAGGCGACGACTTGAAATCGAAAGCGGAGCTCGTGGCCTTTGTGAAGAAGTGCGTGCAGGATGGCGCGGATGTCATCAAGGCGAAGGGTGACAAGGGTCTGAACGAAGCCGTCAACGACGGCGGACCACATTTGGACCGCCTCTATGACCTCGGTTACGGTCTGATCGAGCATTCCGGCGAACACTATGGCCAACTCGTGGTCTACTACCGCGTTAACGGCCTGGTTCCACCAGAATCCCGCCCCAAGAAGTAGTCATCCTGTAGCTCAGCCCTTCAGGGGTGCGGCGGTCGCCTCTTGGAACGCAACCCGGGGCACGATGCACCGTGCCCCTTCCGTTTCCCTTGCTTACCCCGCCGCGGTCCCCGCGATGCCCTGCTCCAATACTCGCTTCAACTCTTCCGCATCGTCCATAGGCGGCAAACAGGTGCTCCCGGAACACACCACGGCAACGGCTTTGTCTTTCGGCAAGTGAGGAAGCGTCTGCCGGAGCGCCGGCGGCAGACTCTGCAGCGAAGATTGCGGGGTCACGCGCAACACTGCCTTGCCGAATCGAAAGACGTCCTTGGCCGCTTCCTCGAGCCTTTGCGCCGTGGCATCTCCTTGCGGGCCAGTGATGACCACCTGCGTCGGGTGCTCGGAAAACAGAACCGCTGCCAGCCCGTAAGTCGCCGCGAACAATCCATATTGCGCCGCGATTCCCGCGAACGCGTCGAGCGTCTTCTTCGCCCCATGGTAATATCGCCGATCGTCGGTGTAGCCGTGCATGCGCGTCAGCGCCATGATCGCTGCGGAATTTGTTCCCGGCGTCGGCGAATCCTGGAAAGGCTTCCGCCGGACCTCCAGTCCGCCCATCCGCGGAGCGTCGGAAGCCCGGTCAAAGAACCCACCGCCTTCCGCGTCGCCATATTTCTCGATGGTCAAATCCATGGTTCGCTGTGCCGCGCGGAAATAGTTGGGATCGAGCGTCGCTTCGTAGGCATCCAGCAACGCAAACACGCCAAACACCTGGTCGTCCAGCGATCCGCGCAGCGCCGGCCCACCAATGCGATGAGCAAAGCCTAGCTCCTCGCTCCAAGCCTCTTTCAGCATGCGCTCCAGAGTCTTCAGCGCAAACGCCTGGCACCGGGAGGCAAGTTCTCCCGTCAGCATGCGGCCCGCCGCCAGATACGCAGAGGCAAACATGGCGTTCCAGCTCACATACATCGTCTTGTCGATGAATGGCGTCGCCCGCAGCAAGCGTGCTGCAAGCATCTTGCGCTTGGCACTGGCGATCGTGAGCCGCACGCTCGATTCCTCCAACCCGAGGGTCCGCGCAATCTCCGCCGCATCGCGCGCAATCCACAGGACGTTCTTCGCCGGGTTGTGATGCATTTCGCCGTGCGCTTCTACGTCGAAGTACAGTTCCATGATGCGCGCCTCTTCCTTAGAAAGCGCGGCGCGAAGTTCCGCCAGCGTCCAGGTGAAATAATCGCCATCGTCATCCAGGGAATAGTCGGCATCCTGGCTGGCATAAAAACCGCCGCCTTCCTGGTCGGAGAGCAGTTCGTTCACCCATGCGATGATTCCCTGCGCTGTGTCTCGCAAAAACGGATTCTTTGTGGCCTGCCAGCCGTGCAAATAATTCTTCAACAATTCCGAATTGTCGTAACTCATCTTCTCGAAATGCGGCACCAGCCAGCGTTCGTCCACCGAATAACGATGCAAGCCGCCCGCGAGTTGGTCGTACACCCCGCCTTTGGCCATTTTCTCGAGCGTGCTCTCGGCCATCGCCAGCAGGTGCTTTTCGCCCGTCTGACGGTACCGCTCCAGAATCAGATCGATGGCCGAGGCATGGGGAAATTTCGGCGCTGTCCCAAAGCCGCCATTGCGAATATCGAACAATTGCGTGATCGCACCGATCTGCGCATCCACCACGCCAAGATCAAACTCCGCTCGCGCTCCCGCAAACACTTCCGCCTTCGCCACCGCCTCTGCCAACGATTCCGCGGTGCGCATCAGATCGTCGCGCTTGTTCTTGTACGCGTCCGCCACCGCCAGCAGCACGCGACGAAACCCAGGTCGCCCTTGCTGGTCCTCCGGCGGAAAATACGTCCCGCCAAAAAAAGGTTTGCCATCG
Source organism: Candidatus Acidiferrales bacterium (assembly GCA_963804635.1). Lineage (GTDB taxonomy): Bacteria > Acidobacteriota > Terriglobia > Acidiferrales > UBA7541 > Acidiferrum. The sequence continues at coordinate 215,444 of CAWDRK010000049.1, read as the reverse complement.
GGCATCAGAAATCCGGTAAGCGGCCATCCCCCTTGTCCGCTGATAGCGCTGATCGCCGACTGGTATCGTGCATCGACGTCCGGGCGTTCGTCGCGATCCACTTTTACGGGCACAAAATGTTCGTTGATAACCTTCGCGATTTCCGGATTCTCGTAACTCTCCCGGTCGATCACGTGGCACCAGTGGCACCACACCGCGCCGATATCCAGCAAGATGGGCTTGTCTTCGCTTTTCGCGCGTGCAAATACCCCTTCGCCCCACTCGCACCAGTCAATCGGTTGATGTGCCGCGGAGCGGAGATACGGACTCGCTGAATCTTTCAGACTGTTCTCACTCATTGTGCGTGGCTCCGTTCGAGGGCTTGCTGAGAAGTCTTTTCGTTTCGTTGGGGAGTAGTTGGCAGGGCGTCCATCAGCGCTGCTGCAATGCAAGCTGCCTCACTGCACCTGGTCGCCCGGGCCTAGATCCCGCGGGTCAATCGGCTTTCGGCCGGCGTAGCCCTCATCCTGCCGGTGGTAATAGCGGATGCGTTCTTCGCCCAGCTTCCAGCACAGGTACACTTCCTCGTTGTTCAGCACCGACGGAAAATCCAGCAATCCCACATCCAGGTCCTTCACCAGGCATCCCGTGGACAAGATTTTCTCCAGGTTCGTCTTCATCAATTCCGCCAAGCTCTGGTGCGCCATGCGCTTTTCTGCCAGCTTCGCGTACGGCACCAGCACTCCACCCATCATCAGAATGCGCGTGGAAACAGCGGTAAGCTCCTGATCGAGTTCGGAAAGCTTCTTGCGCGCGTCGATCGCTTCGATCAGGAAGGGTTCCAGCTCGCGACGCGTGCGTTCCGCTTCGGTCAGGGTGAAGATTCGCTGCGGTGGCTCCGGTACTTCCTCGGGATCTTCGTCGTGTTCCGCCATGCCGTCTCCGTGCCGCGTGACTACCGCGAACTCTCGCATCCCATCGTCTATCGCAAAGCCAGCATGCGGTCCAACGCCACTTTCGCGAATTGCCGCGTGCGCTCGTGTACCGAAATGTGGTTCACTATTTTACCCGACGCAAGATTTTCCAGCGCCCACAGCAGATGCTGCGGCGTGATCCGAAACATTGTCGTGCACACGCACACGCTCGGATCCAGCGACATCACTTTGCGGTCCTTCATTTCTTTGCTCAGCCGGTTCACCAGGTGGATTTCCGTGCCCACCGCCCATCCGGTTCCCACCGGCGACGCCAGGATCGATTTCACGATCCCTTCCGTCGAACCAATCTCGTCCGCCGCCTGCGCCACCTCGAACCGGCATTCCGGATGTACGATTACGCGTATTCCGGGATGCTGCTTTCGCACCTTCACGATGTGCTCCGGCGTGAAGCGTTGGTGTACCGAGCAATAGCCCTTCCACAAAATCACTTTGGCGTTCCGCAGCGCTTGTGGTGTATTCCCTCCCAAATCCTCGAAAGGGTCCCACTGCAGCATCTCGTCCAGCGGAATCCCCATGCGATAACCGGTGTTGCGCCCCAGATGCTCATCGGGGAGAAACAAAACCTTTTCGCCGCGCTCAAACGCCCACTTCATCACGGCCGAGGCGTTGCTGCTCGTGCACACCGACCCGCCATGCTCCCCGGTGAACGACTTAATGGCCGCCGTCGAATTCATGTACGTCACGGGGATGATCTTGTGCGTATCCAAAACGCTGCCGAGTTCGTCCCAGCACGATTCCACCTGGCCGATGTCCGCCATATCCGCCATCGAGCATCCGGCATTCAAATCCGGCAGCACCACGATCTGCTGATCTCTTCGCAGAATGTCCGCGCTCTCCGCCATGAAGTGCACGCCGCAAAACACGATGTATTTTCCGTCGGCCTGCGAGGCTTGCTGCGACAGTTTCAGCGAGTCGCCGCGAAAATCCGCGAACTTTACAACTTCATCACGCTGGTAGTGATGCCCCAGGATCACCACATCCTTACCAAGCTTGGCCTTCGCCGCCGCAATGCGTTCATCCAGCGTGTTGTCGGGCACTAACAGGTACGAGTCGAAATCGCAGCCCACGCCTTTTTCAATTTCCGGCGCGCGCAAGGTTTCCGGCTGCCGCAGTCCCGCCAGCGACGCATTGGAGATAGTGGTAAGGCCTGCCATGGTGTCCTGCTGTAAGGGTATCCTCTGGTCCCTGTATTCGTTAGATGAATTCTTACGCCTTTTGGTGAGATTTACCAGCGCTTCGCGCCGCGGCCGGTGCTGCGGCTGGCGGCCAACCATCGCTTCATCCCCCGATGAACACCATGGTTCGCGATGGCGGCACAAATCCCGGCTCATTGATTCGGTGCCCTTCTTCTTTTTCCAGCACCACGGAATTCACCCACGCAATAATCTCTTGATCCGAGGCATGCGCGCGCAGCAGCGCCCGCAAGTCGCGGTCTTCCTTGCTGAACAGGCACGTGCGCAGTTTGCCATCGGCGGTCAGCCGGATTCGCGAGCAATGCCCGCAGAACGCTTGCGTCACCGGCGCAATCAAACCGATCTGGCCCGGCGCGCCGTCCGCGAAGCGATACTTCCTCGCCGTTTCGCTCGCTTCGTGAGGAATCTGCTCGAGCGGCCACTGCGCATTGATCCTCCGAAACACTTCCGCGGCCGGCACCACCAGGCTGCGCGACCAGTGCCGGTCTGCGTCCAGCGGCATAAACTCGATAAAGCGCATGATAACGCCGCGTTCGCGCGCAAATGCCGCGAAGGCTTCCACCTCATCGTCGTTCAGCCCACGCACCAGCACTGCGTTCACTTTTGCCGGCGCAAGCCGCGAAGACTGCACCGTGTCGATGCCCCTCATCACGTTGTCGTACGAACGCGTACGCGTGATCTTCTCGAACCTGATCGGGTCCAGCGAATCCAGGCTGATGTTGATGCGATTCAGCCCCGCGTCCATCAGCCTCTCGCAACGCTCGGCCAGCAAGTGGCCATTCGTCGTGATCGACAAATCCTGCACGCCGAAATCACGCAGCCGCGCGATGAACCCCTCAACTCCTTCCCGCACCAGCGGCTCGCCTCCGGTAATGCGCACCTTGCGAATGCCCAGCCCCACAAATATCCGTGCTAAGCGCTCCAGTTCAGGCCAGGAAAGAATTTCGTCGTGCTCGCGGTAATTCTCCGGGTCAGCCGACCGGCAATACACGCAGCGAAAATTGCAGCGGTCGGTAACCGAAATTCGCAGGTCGCTAATCTGCCGGCCGAACTTGTCGTAAAGGCTCATGAGTGGCATCCAAAAACAAAAAAACCGATTCGCGATGGAATCGGGCACGCGACGAAAATCCGCAGATTTCCGTCTAACGAGCTCCTTTCCAAGCGCGGGAGGCCCGGGCGTTTCCACCCGAACCCTTGGCGAACGGCTGTCCGCCTCGCCCTGCCGCCGTGGATGTTTCTCCCGTAGGCTGACAGGATCGGAGTTTCCTCGGCCAGTTTACCGCCATTTTTCAGGCAGTGCAATTCTGGATTCTCCCGATCTCGCCTCGCCCCGATACCTTCCATGACTGTGATACAGTCTGCTAACAGCATGAGAATCTTCATCTTGGGTGCAGGGGCCACGGGCTCCCTTCTGGCTCAACTACTGGAGCGCCGAGGCCACCTGGTGTGGTGCGGCGACCGCGATCCGGCTCGGGCTCATCGCTTTCTCGGCAAAAAATCCATTATTCCCGTAGCCCGAGTGAATGCGCGCAACCTCCGCGGCATCGTGCGCACGGCAAAAGGCTGCCATCTCATCATCAATGCTTCCGCCTCCGTCTTCAACGAAATCGTCTTGCGCGCCGCTCTGCGTTTGCGCGCACACTACCTCGACCTCAGCTCGCACCTGACACGCCATCCCTTCAAGGTCGAGCAATTCCGCTACGCCGAGAAATTCGAAGAAAAGCGCCGCACCGCTCTGATCAACACTGGCGCGGCACCGGGATTAACCAATCTCCTTGTGAAACGCGCCACGGAGCTTCTCGATGAAGTCTATTCCGTGCACATTCGCCTCTATGAGAGCAGCGAAAGCGACGACCCCATCTCCCAGTGGTCTCCCGAAGTCTCTTTCGATGAGGCCATTTCCAATCCCCGCATATACCGCCGCAAGAAATTTCAGTTCGGCAAGCGTTTCTCGGAACTGGAAAAATTCCGCTTTCCCGAGCCCATTGGCGCGGCCAACGTAGTTCTGGCGGCTCAGGATGAAGTGGCCACGCTGCCCTATTTCATTTCCATGCGGGATCTCGATGTAAAAATTGGTGGGAATGAAATTGACCGCTTACGCCGCTGGTACAAGCAGGGGAAACTCAGCAAGTCGCGCGGCATGAATGCCGGGCGCTTTCCGGCAACTTCCTCGCCTCGCAAGATTGCCGCTCTGATTCGTCGAGGAATTCTCCAGAACGCGCGGTTCGCCGCTGCGGTGCTGGTTCGCGGCGTGAAACACGGCCCGAAAGAGGACCAGCAGCTGCTCATCCGCAGCGACGCCACTTTTCCGACCCTCTATCAGATTCGCCGCCAGGGGCGATTCACAACTCCCGTGGCTTACGCCACGGCCCACGTCGCCGCCCTTTTCGTCAATCATTTTCCCAAAGATCTCCCTGGCGTGTTCGCTCCGGAAATGCTGCCCGCCCCCATGCGCCGCGCGATTCTCGCAGGCATCCGCAAGAATGGCGTGAAGTTGGCTCACAGAATCACGGCGGTAAAGACAGTCGAGGACGACGATGACCTTCTCTGAGCAAGGTCTTTCGATTGTCCGGACATTTTTGCGCCACGCACCCGCGCGCACCAGGGAAGCAAGTAAACGCACGTTACTGCTGATTTTGTTGTTGCCATGACGGACTACCAGCTGGGCGGCGCAAATCAGCAGCGGCCACGCAAAGGATAAACGTGACCGCCTCTTCGACCGCGGTGAAGTTCCTTCGGCACCGGCAGGCGCCGCATGCCTGATATTGCAGTGTACTCCCGCGCGGCGTTTGCGGCAAGACAAGCCGATAACTGAATGATCAACAGCAGCGGTTCGGACGGGAATATTTTCGATTCAGCTGCTCGACGTAAAATTCCGCCGCCGTCAGCGTCTCACCCCGGCTGCTCCGCTTGGCGCACGCCAGATAGCGATCGTACGCCGCGTCCCCGCTCCATTCCCGCAGCCCGCGCCAAAACACGCGAGCACTTTGCTTCGCGAATTGCAGCGTCCGCTTCATCAGTCGCCTTCCGCCCACTGCGTCGCAATGTACGGCGTCTCGTATAGCACCGGCTCTTTCTTCCTTCGCAAAATGATGTACCACTGCACAACGGCTTCCGCGATCAGCACCAGGATCATCACCGCCAGCACCGCCGTCACCGCCGCATCCAACCGCTGATTGAAAACCCCTCTCTGTGCTTCGACTAGTTTCTCCGCCGCAATTTTCCCTGCGGCAATCTGCGCGGCCTGCGCGTTGGCGGCCGCCAGAAACCCGATCCGCGGATTTGCGCTGAATATTTTCTGGTAACTTGCGGTCATGGTGATGATCACGATCCAGACCATTGGCAGCAGCGTCACCCAGATCCAGCGCAGGCGGCCCATCTTCAGCAAAATGGTGGTCGCCACAACCAGTGCCACCGCCGCGAGCAATTGGTTGGAGATGCCAAACAAAGGCCACAGCGAGTTGATTCCGCCCAGCGGATCAATCACTCCCTGGTACAGAAAATACCCCCACGCCCCGACGATCAGCGCACTCGACATAATGATCGCGGGCAGCGAATTCATTTTCCCGATCGGTTTCCACACCCGCCCGCCAAGTTCCTGCACCATGAATCGTCCCACGCGCGTTCCCGCATCCAGCACCGTCAAAATGAAAAGCGCCTCAAACATAATCGCGAAGTGATACCAGATGCTCAGCAGCCGGTCTCCTCCGATTGTGTTGGAAAAAATCTGTGCCATGCCCACGGCGAGCGACGGCGCACCTCCGGCACGGTTCAGCAGCGTTTGCTCGCCAACCGCGTGCGCCAGGTTCGTCATTGTGCTGGCAGTGACTGGATAACCCCAAGTGGAGATGGTCTGCGAAGCGGCCTGCGGACTCGCGCCCACGATTCCCGCGGGACTGTTAATCGCGAAATAGACTCCCGGCGGCATGGCGCACGCCGCCACCATCGCCATCACTCCCACGAACGACTCCAGCAGCATCGCACCGTAGCCAATAAAGCGCGCATGCCCTTCGCGTTGAATCATCTTCGGTGTGGTGCCGCTCGAAATCAGCGAGTGGAACCCGCTGATCGCTCCGCACGCAATGGTAATGAAGCAGAACGGAAATATTTTCCCCGCGAACACCGGTCCGTTGCCGTCCACGAATCGCGTCAACGGCGGCATCAGCACTTGCGGCCGCACCAGCAGAATGCCGGCGGCGAGAGAAAAGATTGCTCCGGCTTTAATAAACGCGCTCAGGTAATCGCGCGGCGCGAGCAGCAGCCAGACCGGCAGGGACGAGGCCGCAAACCCATAGGCAATCAGCGCAAACGCCAGCGACACGCCGCTAAATGTGAATGCCTTCGACCAGGTTGCGGAGCCGGCCACCCACTGCCCCGCCACCACCGAGAACAACACCAGCGCCACGCCGATCACCGAAGCTTCCAGCACCCGCCCCGGCCGGAAAAATCTCAAATACACGCCGAGCAAAAGCGCGATAGGAATAGTCATTGCCAACGTGAAGGTTGCCCACGGCGAAGATTTCAGCGCGTTCACGATCACCAGCGCCACTACTCCCAGCAAGATGATCATGATCGCCAGCACGGCAAGTTGCGCAATGAATCCTCCGCGCCGGCTCACTTCGTTACGCGCCATCTCGCCCAGCGTTTTTCCGTCGCGCCGTATCGAGCAGAACAAGATCACAAAATCCTGCACGCAGCCGGCAAATGCGGCTCCCGCAATCAACCACAGCGTTCCCGGCAAGTAACCAAATTGCGCCGCCAGCGTTGGCCCCACCAGCGGGCCAGGGCCGGCAATGGCCGCGAAGTGGTGGCCAAACAGCACCCATTTGTTGGTGGGAACAAAGTCGCGGCCATCGTCGCGCCGTTCCGCTGGCGTGGCGCGCGAGTTATCCAGCGCCAGCAATTTCGCCGCGATGAACGCCGAGTACAATCGATAAGCCACCACGTAGAAACAGCCCGCCGCCAGCACAAACCAGGTGGCATTGATGGGCTCGCCGCGATGGAAAGCGATCGTCCCCAACGCCGTGGCCCCCAGCAAACCCACCGCTACCCACGCGACGATTTTCAGCAGCGATTTCATGGGGCCGAACTCGTGCGGATAAACTCCTTCAAGTCCTTTTCCAGCTTCACCAGTGATGGTTGGTGAACATACATCATGTGCCCCGCTTCGTAGTAGCCGCCGGTCAGATGCCCGCGCAGCGTGGCATCAAGCCCCAGGTGATCGAACGTGTAGTCGGCAGCAAAAAACGGGGTGGCCAGGTCGTAGTAGCCCTTGGCCACATAAACACGCAGGAACGGATTCTCGGTCATCGCGCTGCGCAGCGTGTTCGCCACGTTCACGTACCGGTTCTCGTACGGCTGGAAACTCCATGGGCGCACCCGGCCGGTCAGAAATTCGTATGGCAGGTCGCTCTCGAATTTCAGGTCGCCTCGCACGTAATCATTAAACGTCGCGGTATATGGGCCGACGATCGCGGCCATGCTCGGGTCGTATTCCGGCCGCGAACCCGCTGCATCTTCGTCGATGCCTTTGAACCGCCCGTCCAGCCGGCCCACGGTACGCCGCTCGTTGATCAGCAGTTCCTTGTCGAAGCGCATGATTTCGATGCGCAGATTGCTGCGGTCAACATAGTCCGCCGGCAGGCCCGTGAGTCGCGCCACTTTTTGCGCAATCTCTGCCCTGCGAGCGGCCGTTATCTTGTCGCCTTCCATCAGCGCCTCGGTATATTCGCCGGCCGCAAAACTGCGCGATTCATCAACTGCCTTTTGCAAGTCCGCTTGCAGGTCCGCTGGAAGTTTCTTGTGATACCACGCAATCGCGGTGTACGTGGGCAGATACAAAATATAAGGCAGATCATTGCCACGATCGAATTCCGCGGTCTGGAAATTTAAGATTGAAGAAATCAGAATAATTCCGTTCAGATACATCCCGTAGCGGTCCTGCAAATAACCAGACAGCCCGGCAGCGCGCGTGGTGCCGTAACTTTCCCCGGCCAGAAATTTCGGCGAGGTCCATCGCTTGTTGCGCGTGGCGTATAAGCGGATGAAATCACCTACCGATTGCACGTCTTCTTCGATGCCATGGAATTGTTTGGGCGCTTCGCCGGGTACGGCGCGGCTGAATCCCGTGGAGACCGGATCGATGAACACCAGATCCGTAACGTCGAGCAGCGAATATTCATTGTCGACAAGTTTGAACGGCGGCCCCAACAGCGCTCCGGCATCGCCCATCTCCACGCGCCGTGGCCCGAACGCGCCCAGGTGCAGCCAAATGGAAGCTGAGCCTGGTCCGCCGTTAAACGAGAACGTCATCGGGCGCTTGGTCAAGTCGCCGGCGTCGTCTTTCGTATACGCAATATAAAACACGCTGGCCTTCGGCGTATCGTCCTCCAGTTTCAGCAACATCGTGCCCGCCGTCGCCGTATACTTAATTTCCTGCCCGCCAATACGGATGGTGTGCTTGGTCTGCACAACTTTCTCTTCCGGCGGCTTCTTTTCCTCTTTCGGTTTTTCGCCGGCTTTCTGGGAAGGTTTTTCTCCGGGTTTCTCCGACGGGTTTTCTTCCGCCTTTTCCGCAGGTTTCTGCGCCGCAGCGCTCGGCTTCTGGGCATATGCGCTGCCACCCGCGGTCGTCGCAAGCAGTCCGGCTAGGATTAGATATGCGAATCTAGGCATGAAGTGTGCCCTTCCTCACAGAATCGAAATCACGATGCGCTCCGCATCCTATGCGACTCTTCCCGCACCGTCAATTTCCTCCTGACAGCGATTTCCGCTACCCGCGCCGGCAGTCAGTCGGGAATGCTCGTGAATTTCAGGACGGGATAAACTTCGCGGAACATTTTCACTAGGTCTTTCGGAAAAGATGGCGACGTGGCGGCTGACGGCCGCATTTTCTTTCGCACAATCCAGGCTTGGATGCGCTTCCACCCTTCAGCTTCCGTGGGCCAGCCTTCGTGTTTGGTCCATTCGCCTTTTTCCGTGGTGTACCAGTAGCTCTCATACCTTCTCGCAAGGCGCTTCTTCTGTTGCGCCACCCACCTGGGATTGGCGAGCACGCGAGGCTCGGCAAGCAGCGCGATAACCGACTCCTTGCGCTTGCCGCCTGAATAAATCCGAAATCCCGCCGTAACCGTATCCGCCGACAGGCCCACGTAAAGCTGCCCGGTTTCCCCATCATGCGAACGCCGCACCTGAAATTTCAGGTACATGTGCGTTTTATAAAGAGTCTTGTCCTTGGCAAACCGGATATCGCGGTTGATGCGAGAAAAGTTCGCGCCGGTCCGTCCGCTAACGTCAAAGCGCTCGTCAAGGTGCAGAATGCTTGGCGTCAGTTCTTCCAGCAGCCGTCGCATCGGCTGAACCAGCGAAGCTTGATATCGTTCACGATTCGCATCCATCCAGACTTTCTTGTTGTTTTTCCCCAGTTGCCGAAAAAAGTCGAATGTTGCTTTGCCGATGATGGACTTTGCGGTGGCCATGAATTCCTCTTTCGCTCGCAAGGAACTCAGACTACACCATTCCCATTGGACGTCAATTGCACTATCCTTTGGCCGCAGCCGGAAAACACCCGTCTGCCGTAATCATTCCCCGGTCAGGTGAGGTTCATGCATTCCAATCGATTCCGGCCAATTATTTTTCTCGCAATCGTTCTCTCTATTACTTCTGCGCTTCTCGCCGCCGACGAAAGCAAAGCTGCGAAAACCGAGCCGTGGAAAGCCGAAGACATTATCTACGACGAGTCCGTCGGCGACTTTCACATCTCCCCCGACGGCCACTGGCTGGTGTGGGCGAAAAGTGGCGGCGACAAGGAGAAGGATGCCCGCGTCTCCAATCTCTTTCTCTCCAGCCTCACCGAAGACCGCGAAATCCAATTGACGCGCGGCGCTGACAACAGCCGCTTGCCGCGTTGGTCGCCCGACGGAGAGTGCATCGCCTTCCTCAGCGGAAAGCCGCGGCCACAAGCCAAGCCAGACACGGCGCCGGCGCAGATTTGGCTGATCAGTTCGCGGGGCGGGGAACCCTATCCGCTTACCGAACTTGCCCGCGCGCCGCGGCAACTTGAATGGTTGGACAAAGACACAATTATCTTCAGCGCGGAAGAGGATCCCAGCGCCTACGAGCAAGCCCTGAAAAAGAAGAAAGATGATTCGGAAATCGTCGACGACTCGGGCCACGCGCCTCCCGTCCGGCTCTTCAAGGTCAGCGTAAAAGACAAGAAAATCACGCGTCTCACGACCAACACCGACTGGATCCAGGACTGGAGCGTTTCCAAAGACGGCAAGTACGCCGCGGCTGTTCATGCCAAGAGCCTGCATTACACTTTCGATCAAAAAACTCCGCCGGTAACCATTCTTCACAATCTCTCCGATGGCACCGAAAAGCAGGTCTTCGCCGAAGGGCGCCTTCGCCCTGCGGGACTTCGCTGGGCCTTGGACAATTCCGGTTTCTACGCGCTCATTCCCTTCTCCAACGACCCGAAATTCCTGACCGCCACAATCGAGCAGTTGTATTTCTACGACCTCGCCACAGGGAAACAGATGCCAGTGCCGCTGGACTGGGAAAACGGTCTGGCACGCGCTTTGCAACCGACAAGCGACGGGTTCTACGCGCTGCTCGCCGCGGGCTATCACTTCAAGGCGGCTCACTACACCCGCGATAAATCCGGCGATTCCTGGACTTGGAAGCGCGCGCTGCTCGAAGGCGATCACTCGCAAAACATCAACGGCTTCGAAGTCACGGAAGACGGCAAAACGTTGGTCTACCACTATTCCACCGCGAGCAGCATGCCGCAGCTTTTCCGCGCGCAGGTGGACGGCGACAAACTTGGAACTTCGGTCGAGCTCACCAAGTTGAACGACAAGTTGACGAAGTCGCGCACCTTCGCGAAGACCGAAGTAGTCCGCTGGAAAGGTGCGGACAACGACGAAGTCGAAGGCATCCTTTATTACCCGAATCCGTACGACCCGGCAAAAAAGTATCCCTTGATTACCGCGATTCATGGCGGCCCGACGGGCGCGGACCTGGATGCGTGGGGAGACAGCTGGGCTTATCCGATGAACTTGCTGACGCAGCGCGGCGCGTTTATTCTGCGCCCCAATTATCACGGCAGCGGAAATTACGGGCTGAAGTGGGTCGAAGCGATCTGCTGCGGAAAGTATTACGATCTGGAAACGCCGGACATCAATCAGGGCGTCGATTTTCTGATCAACAAGGGATTGGTTGATCCGGACAAAATCGCCACGCTGGGCTGGTCGAACGGATCGATTCTCTCGATCAGTCTGATCACCACGTATCCTGCGCGCTACAAAGCGGCGGTGGTCGGCGCGGGAGATGTGGAATGGATCAGCGATTGGGGCAACGTGGTTTTTGGCGACTCCTTTGATTCCTACTATTTCGGCAAGCCGCCGATGGAAGATCCGCAGTTGTACATCCGCAAATCTCCGTTCTTCAAAATGGACAAAGTACAAGCGGCGGTGCTGATCTTCCACGGCACCGCGGATAACCAGGTTCCTCCCGCACAAAGCTGGTCATTCTTCCGCGCGCTGCAATATTACGGAAAAGTGCCGGTAAAGTTCGTGATTTTCCCCGGCGAACCGCACGGGCCGCGCAAACTGACGCACCAAGTGCGCAAGGTCGAGGACGAAGTAGCCTGGTTCGACCAATATTTCTTCAAGACCACCCCGCCGCTGAACGAAGCGCTAAAAGCCGGTTCACCGCTGGACAGCGCGATACGAACGAAAGATGTTGCGCGCACCGGCGTTGCCTACGGCGCGGCAGTTGCCGGGAAAGGCAAATCCGTGCTGATTCCTGAGGTGGTAAAACGCAGCGAGTTGGAAATCGGACGTTACGAGGTGACACGGGCGCAATTCTCCGCGTTCGACAGCCATTACAATACGACGCCCGGCACGGAAAACTATCCAGCGAGCGGTATCACGCTGGAACAAGCCAAAGCGTACGCCGATTGGCTCTCGAAGTTGACGGGGCAAACCTGGCGCGTGCCGGATGAGAAGGAAGTTGCCGCGCTCCACGCAAACAGAGAAGGCGAAAACACGCTCGACTACTGGGCGGGTTACGCGGCGAATCCGGACGATACGAACCGTCTTCGCGAAAAGGTGAAAGAGCTTGGCGGCGCCGCGCCACTGTTGAAGCCTGTCGGAAGTTTTCCGGGCCAGGGACAAGAAAAAGAAGAGTTGATTTTTGACCTCGGGGGAAACGCGGCGGAATGGGTTTTGACGGCGGACGGGAAAGGTAAAGTGCTCGGAGGCAGCGCGGATTGTCCCGCGGATCCCCGGTCGTCCTGCACCCCGGCGACAGAATACGTTGGCTTCCGCGTGGTGAGAGGCACCGCGAAACCAAGTGCCGATACCGCAGCGGCGAAGGAATAGCCCGCGAATGCGCGAATCCATTTTGCGCTGGGGCTGCGTAGCGATGCTGCTGGCGATCGCCGCATCGTGCGCGAGAGCAGTCGATCTCACCAAAGACGACATCGACTTCCGCAAAGAGATGTACGTCAACAAGAAGGGTGCGAGGTTGCCCTATCGCCTGTTCGTGCCGATGGGCTACAGCAGTGCGAACACGTATCCGCTGGTGCTGTGGCTGCACGGAGGCGAAGGCCGCGGCAACGACAACATAAAACAGATCACGCGCGGCAATGAAAAAGGGACGCACCTGTGGACCTCCAGCGAAGTGCAAGCGCAGTTTCCCGCGTTTGTGCTGGCGCCGCAGTGCCCCGTTGGAGAGAACTGGTCCGACCCAGAACTGAATCAGCCAAGCAACGCGTTGCAGCTCGCGCTGGAAATTCTGGCCAGTGTGGAAAAACAGTTCGCGATCGATCCGGAGCGCATTTATGTTGTGGGCCAATCGATGGGTGGATTGGGCGTGTGGTCGCTGTTGCAAACGCATCCGGAGAAATGGGCTGCAGCTGTGGTCCTGGCGGCTTACGATAATTTCACCGCGCCCATGTCCATCAGCCGAATTCCCTTGTGGGTGTTCCAGGGAGACGCCGACCGAAGCGTCCCCGTGGATCTGGTCCGGGAAATGATGAAGCAATTGAAGAAGCTGAACGCCAACCTGCACTACACGGAATACCACAAGGTGGATCACGACGTTTGGAACCGGGCGTTTGCTGAGCCGGAGCTGGTGCCATGGCTGTCGTCACAGCGGCGCGGGAAACCGGCAGAAGGCCAAGTTGGCACTGGCGCCGCTCCCGCGAACCATTAAGATAGTGGCATGAGCCAATTCACACCGACGGAACGCACGCAAGTTAAACGACTCCCGAAGCGCGGGAACTATGAGCGCGAAACCGTTTACAGCATTCTGGACACGGGGTTTGTCTGCCACGTGGGATTCAGCGTGGACGGCCAGCCGTTTGTGATCCCCACGAATTACGGGCGCTCGGGCGATACGCTGTATCTGCACGGCTCGGCGGCCAGCCGCATGCTGAAGACGTTGAGCGGCGGCGTGCCGGTTTGCGTCACGGTGACGCACGTGGATGGATTGGTGTTGGCGCGCTCGGCGTTTCATCATTCCGTGAATTACCGCTCCGTGGTGATCCTGGGCAAAGCGCAACTGGTGGAAGATCCCGCGGAAAAGATGGAAGCGCTGCGCATCTTCACCGAACATGTGATGAAGGGCCGCTGGAATGATGTGCGCATCCCGACGGAGCAGGAGTTGAAAGCCACCATCGTGCTGTCTCTGCCGCTGGAAGAAGTGTCCGCAAAAGTGCGCACGGGTGGGCCGATTGATGATGAAGCAGATTATGCGCTGCCGGTTTGGGCTGGCGTGTTGCCGCTGGAAACCGTAGCAAAGCCGCCGCTGCCCGATGCCCAGCGCAAGAACGATCCCGCGATCCCGGAATATCTGAAGAACTACAAGCGGTAAGTCTCGAAACTCGAGAATAGAAAATGGAAAATGGAAACGCGCATGCTGCCGCTGGTTGATCGAGGTGCTTTTAGTGGCCCATCTCTAGATTGGTTCGGTTCCCGTCGTGGGAGTGTCGGCGCGCCACCTTGAACGTGCTCCGCGATTTGTTCCCGTCGCCGAATTCCGCAAATGCCATAACCATTATCGATTCAGTTGCTTTTGCGAAATTGAAGATAACACCTGAAGTCGTGGCGCGCAGCCTTGAACTTTTAGACCCCACCCCCGGTATTTGCGTTTCAAGGGGATACAAACGACTTCGCGACAGGGGAACTACAGGTGAGCAATCGGCGGCGGGTAAACACAAAGCCGCCGCGGCGCAAACATGGCTGATCGTGCTCCGCCGATAAATATATCGTCAACAGTAGTATGTAGTATTACGAAATGGCGCGGGAGAATTATCAGCGGCGGTCGTTTCTTGCAGCCGTTCGGGCAGCGACGGGAGAGATACCAGAGGAGAACGGGCCCATGCTTTCAAAACCCGAAGGCTAGGCCACCCGCCGATTGCGCAATCTATAGTGTGCACATCAAAATATCGTACCATTGTCTGGACTGAGTCGGTTTCTCACTCGTGATGGACTCTAAGTTCGTCGGAAACTGGGCGCTGAGAGCACGAACCATTGTCCGTTGACGTGGAGACCTAGGATGTGCTTTAAGGAAGGAGCAAGAATGCGTTCCCGTGACCACTGAAACAGTCGGTCGCGGCCCGCTCATCGGCTGCTACCGAATAAGCGAAAAAATAGCTGGCGGAGGGACGGGTGCGGTCTTTAAGACGGAAGACACCACCTGCTTGGGCAAACCTGTGGCTTTGAAATTCCTACCAGGACATAAGGATTCAGTCGCCCTTTTCGCGCTCGAGTTTAGCCTGTCGTGAATGGCTGATCAGTTAGATTTTCGAGAGTGCTTGAAGAAAGACGGCAATGTGCCAACGTTGGACTCGGCGATTATGCGCGGTTTTGGGGATTGGTCTTTTGTTTCGTGTAGCTGGGCTTCAAGCTGTTCCGCAGGATCCCAACTGGCAGCAAACCATACCCGTCGAGACTCAGAAGTATGATCCCCTCGGATGGAATCCGCCGAACACGGATGCAAAAATACCCGCTCTCAGTAACTCTGTTTCCTGTGATTTGCCTGCAATCCTCGACCAGACTGGCAAAAGAGCGATGGAATTTGCCACCGCTTTAGAGAAATTTACGGCGCAGGAAAGCGTCGAATACAAGAGATTCGACCGTCGCGGCGATCTGAAGGAAACTCAGTCCGCTACCTTTGATTACACATTTGCTTTCGAGGAACGTAACGGTGGCACGGCCAGCCAAGAGTACCGGGCAGCGACAGCGGGAAGCCGCGCCTTCGCCGAAGCCGGGCACGACGTTGGTCAAGTGTCTTTAGCTCTAATTTTCCATCCGTCATTGCAGACAGACTATCAAATGACATGTGCGGGCTTGGACAACTGGCGTGGCCAGCGGTCTTGGGTGATCCGCTTTGAGCAGCAGAAAGACCGACCCAGCCGGACGTTTCAGTTTAAGGAAGGGAAGAGCACATATTCTGCGATGCTGAAGGGGCGTGCGTGGGTCTCAAGTGAAAACT
This sequence comes from Candidatus Acidiferrales bacterium, assembly GCA_963804635.1. GTDB lineage: Bacteria > Acidobacteriota > Terriglobia > Acidiferrales > UBA7541 > Acidiferrum. The sequence goes on along the minus strand of CAWDRK010000049.1, from coordinate 199,774 downwards.
GGCAGATCCTGCATCTAGAGATAAATCTCACCCAGGTGCCTTCAGGAATGAGACTCGAGGGAGGCGCGATGTCCATCGACTATGCGGCAGTGCCAGTCGCATCTGGGAAACTGACACTGTGGCTGCCGCAACGCGTTGAAACCTACTGGGAGTTCAGAGACTACCGTGCGATGCTCATTCACTCGTTCCGGAAGTTCCAAGTGTTCTTAGTTGAAACCAAGGTAACCATTCAGACCCCGAAGGAAAATTGATGGGAGGTTGATGCTGAATTGTGGGCGGACTTTTCGACCAACCGCGCTCGTGCCTGATCACGCTTATCCCAGCGCGCGTAACCGGTAGCATGGCTCCCAGTACGTGACTTTACCGGCTACCAAATTCATCCGGGCTTAGCGCAGATTTGGACTCTCGATGGCCTTCGTGAAGAGTGCGACTAAAGTCTATTTTGCTGATTGTGATTTGAGGGCCACGTAACCGCGGCGGGCCTGGACCGTCAGGCCGTCATGATTCACTCTAACTTTTAATTCATGATAGGCGCCATTCGGCTTCGCAACCGAAAACGCCAAGAGATAGAGATACTTCGGCTCCGAAAACAGCCTGGTGAGGCCGGCTTCCAAGTCGTTGCGGCCGTGAAGATACGTTCCGCCGGAACCATCGGCCAGGTCAGCCATAACGCCTTCGTCAGCGGTCATGGAAACTGGGCGGTGTTGGCTTTGGACTCGCGAAGCAAGAGGGGTGCCACCGCCACGTTCCGAGGATTCCAGGTTGGTTGTGTACAGGCCGCGTGAGTCGATGGCGTTGATGATTATGTTGTCTCGAGCAGCCATCTCGAGAACTTGAGATGCGAGGGCCATGGCCTCCTCAGAAGGGGTGAGAAATCCGGGGGAAATGAGGATGAGGATCCGTTGCCCAGGCAGGGCGCCCATCTTGCTCATCACCAACCGGATGAAGCCAAGATCGGTGCGATAAGTTTGTTGTCCCACGGCCACAGCCCGCTCGGCAGCCTGTTCCACCAAGCGGGTAGCTGCCTCGATCACAACGGAAAGCGGCAGACCAAGGCTTGCCCGATGTGCACTGCCTGGCTCGACGGCGCCAACGGCGTGGCCCAGCATCTCGCTCAGAATCTCGATTTCGCAGTCGTTGCCGCCGCTGATGTCCCCACTTTGCGCGCCCACGCTCGCGCGCGGCTGGGACAAGCTGCGCCTCCTCAGCGCCGGAACAGCACCTTCAAATACGACTTAGGCAGCGAAGACCGCGAAGGCCTTCAGGACTCCACCGTTTCCGTTTTCACACGCGACGCCGAGGGCACCCTGCGCCACTTCTACACCGCGCATCCTCGGATGGCCCCCGATATTCCCGAGCGCGGCATCGACCTGCTCGCTCCACATCTGGCACTTCATGGACCTCACTCCGCAAGGGCGCGGCAACTGGTACGCCAGCCTTGCCTACGGCACCAAAGTCCAGGCCGCCTCCACGTAGGTCATCGTCAGTAGGCGTGGAGCATCATTCTCCATCAACGTTGCCGGAGAAGTAGCTCGTCCAAATGGCGATTACGGCTTTGGTTGGTGTCGAGTTTTGCTTTGCAATTTTCTCCGCTCAAGCTAAGATATGCGACTGCTAATCCGGCCCATTCACCCTTGGGTCTTCTGCTCCGAATTTGCTTTTCGTTCACTGAAGTTATCACTCCAGTTCGCTACAGGAGTATGAAATGAATCGAGGTCGGCGCAACTTCATGTCTTCGGTTTCCTTGGCATTCTTGTTTGTTGCGAGGGTGCACGCACAAGGACCGGATTTAACTGTGGTGAAGACAGAATCGGGCGCGGTGCGAGGCGTCGCGAAGGATGGGGTCATAAGCTGGAAACGCATTCCCTTGGCTGCCCCGCCAGTTGGCAAACTGCGCTGGCGCGTGCCCCAGCCCGCCATTGCGTGGGCGGGGATACACGACGCGACTCAGTTCGGCCCCGCTTGTATGCAGACCGACGATTTGCCCAAGTCGGAAGACTGTTTGACGCTCAATGTGTGGAAACCTGTGGCAGCTTCTGGGCCGTTGCCACTCATGGTCTGGATTTACGGCGGTGCGATGGTTCACGGCAACACCGCTATGTATCCGGGAGACGCATTGTCGGCGGAAGGCGTAGTGGTGGTCAGCATGAATTATCGCATGGGTCGCCTTGGCTTCTTTGCGCACCCGGCATTGGCCGCTGAGTCTCCGAAGGACGTGCGTGGAGACTACGGTTACATGGACCAGCTTGCGGCCCTCAAGTGGGTGCAACGGAACATTGCAGCATTTGGCGGTAATCCGAAGCAGGTGACCATCTTTGGAGAGTCGGCAGGCGGTGGTTCCGCGATGTCGCATCTAGAATCACCGATGTCATGCGGATTGTTCCAGGGAGCGATTCTCCAATCCCCCGGAACACCCGGAGCACGTGCCAAAGAGATCCCCACAACGGACCTTTCGGTGGCAGAAAGAATGGCGGTGGAATGGGCGCGATCCGTAGGCGTCGCGGGAGACGGAGCCGCTGCGCTCGAGCAATTGCGCGCCTTGCCTGCGAGAAACTATTGGAAGGTGTCAGTGCCCAGCAGACATTGGCCGCGCTTGCCGCCGGCACTACCCCTGCTGGAATGGCCAGGTCGATTCTGGATGGCAGGTTTCTGACAGAGCGGCCGGAGCAAGCTCTGGCGGAAGGGCACATGGCACCCGTTCCGACGATGATTGGTGCAAATGACCGCGACCTCGGACTCGGCTCGGCCAACAACAAGGAAGATTTGCTTTCCAGTTTTGGCGCCAAGGCAGCGCAGGCGCATAAGCTTTACGACCCGAAAGGCGACCAGACATTTGAGGAACTGAAACAGCAGGTCTTCGCGGACCGAACCATGGTTGAACCAGTGCGGCATTTTGCGAACGAGATGGCACGCGCAGGGAATCCAGTGTGGCTGTACCGGTTCGCGTATGTCAGCGAATGGCAGCGCCGGAAGTTGATGGGAACGCCGCACGGCTTCGAGATTCCGTTCACACTCGATGTTCCTGGCGCCACGGTCGGAGAAAAAGTTATCCCCGCAGACGAAGTCATGGCGGATGTCGCGAGTGGGTATTGGTCGCAGTTTGGAAAGACCGGCGACCCAAACGGCGGCGGCAGGCCAGAGTGGCCGCGATATAACCCCGCCGTGGACCGGATTCTCCACTTTGCAAATTCCGGCGTAATCGTCGGAACGGACCCGCTAAAGGCCAAGCTGGATTTGGTGGAGGTAGTCTCTATCGCAAGAAATTGAGCACTACAACGACCCACTGTTCAGCGCCGCGGAAAGAAGTGTTGGCAGGCGATGGGGAGATTTGATAAAGACGAGGCACAAGGAGGACGAAACATGAGTGCTTCGACGAACGGGCTCGGACCGCATGGACATAGTTCGGCGGTGAGTGCGGCTTTGCTGTTGCTACGCATTGCGGCTGGACTGGCGTTTCTGTATCACGGGTGCGCGATTTTGTTTGGCGCGTTTGGAGGGCCCGGGCCACAAAGGTTCGCGGGATTCCTGCACGCGCCGGTGGCGGTGGGGTACCTGGCGGGACTGGCGCAGTTTGCCGGAGGACTGGCAATGTTGAGCGGGGTGCTGATCCGAGTGGGAGCGGTGTGCATCATCATCGTGATGTTGGGCGCGATTTTTCTGGTGCATATCCAACATGGGTTCGATATTGGCAAAGGCGGAATAGAATACGCGCTGACGCAGTTGCTGGTGGCGCTGGCGTTGCTGATTACGGGCGGAGGAAAGTATTCGCTGGCGGAGATGCTGCCGAGAGGGCTGCGGAAGTTGTGACGGGAGAAACGCAAGTGCGGAAGGGGGGGGGAAGTGGGAAGGGTGAGGAGTAGGCAGCGTGAGCCACAGGCTCCGGTAATTCCTGAACAGCAGCGGAAGGCGCGACAGGGATCGGGTCGATCGGCTCCACTGGCGTGGGCGCCGGGCTGGCGGTCACGTTCTCGAGAATATCGTCGAAAAGAGGAAAGGACACAAGACGGCCGTAGTGAGTTTCGAGTTGCCGCTCGGCGACGGCGAGAGGTGCGGAGAGAAGGTCGAAATCCACGGCAATGTTCTGGACCATGTCATCTGAGATCATGCGCTTTTGTTCTGCATAGGCGGAGATGAGGGCGTGCTCGCAGAGTAGATTGACGACGCGCGGAATGCCGCGGGAAGACGAGTAAATCGTCTGCATGGCCTCCGGAGTGAAAAGCGCGGGATTGTTGCAACCTGCGGCGGCCAGGCGTCGAGCTGTATAGGAGGCGGTTTCCTGCTCCGAGAGAAGAGACAGACGGGAGTGAATCATGACGCGCTGGCGCAGCTGGCGAAGCGCGGGCAAACGAAGCTTGTCATCGAGTTCGGGCTGTCCGGCCAGAATGATCTGAAGAAGTTTACCGCGAGGAGTCTCGAGATTGAGGAGCAGGCGAAGTTCGTCGAGAGTCTGTTGAGGCAGCGCCTGAGCTTCGTCGAGAATCAGCACCGGCAAATCTCCCGCGACATTGCGAGCCACAAGCCAGTTGTGCAGAGCAGCAACAAGATCGCCTTTTTGCAGTGAAACGCAACGTACGCCGAAATCGCGCAGAATGAACTGCAGTAGCTCGACAGGTTCCAGGATCGCGTGGAAGACATAGGCGCTGGAACGTCCGCGCTGTTTCAGCCAATCGAGCAACTTGTGCAGAAGAGTGGTTTTGCCGGTGCCAGCCTCTCCGGTGAGAACCATAAAGCCCTGGCGGGTTTCAATGCCAAAAAGAAGCTCAGCCAAAGCGGATTCATGGGAGCGCGTGCGGCAATAGAAACGAGGATCGGGGGAGACATGGAAGGGGTCTTCGCGCATGCCAAAGAAGTTGAAAAAGTGGTCGTACGTCACGTTCTTGGCCAAACTACCCCCATGGGCGGAGGGACTGAACGGTGGAATTGTATGAAAAGAAAGGGAGAGGGGCAACTGAAAGAATCCGTGGCTAGTAACTGAATGAGCAGAAAAGGGTTATAGGACGAGCTAGGCCCAGTACCTGGGAGCCGTGTGACGCAGCTCGTTTTGCAGTGCGGCGGTCCAAAATTATGTACGCGCTCATTACTATTTGATAGTGTTACGGTCCGCGAACAAGGTCTGGTGCCACGGAGGGCGAAATGGTGGAAGAGAATGTGAAGCGGGTGAAACGGTGGTTCGAGGAAGTATGGAATCAGAAGCGCAGCGATACGATCAGCGAGTTGGTATCTGCAGATTGTGTGGCGCACGGAACAAGCGAAACAGGCGAAGAGCTGCACGGCGCGGAGGGATTCAAGGCCCTGCAGGCGCGCATCCTGGAGGCGTTTCCCGATATTCATTTCACGGTGCAGGATTGCTTCGGCGCGGGGGACCGAGTGGCAGTGAGGTGGACCGCGACGATGCATCACCGGGGAAATGGATTGGGAATGGCAGCGACCGGTGCGGAAGTGAACATCACAGGAACGGGAATGGTGCGGATGGAAGATGGGAAGGTAACGGAGGTTTGGGATAATTGGGACAAGTTTGCGATGTTTGAGCAGATTGAGTCGGCGGTGAGAGCCAAGAGTGCCACTGCTTAGCAGACATGGTGAGGGATATCAGGGATCAGGAAACACAAACACTCGGCGCTGTAGTAATTGCGGCTTGGTTGTTTGCGGGCAGAGTTTGCCCGAGGGGTTGGCGGCTGACGATTTGAATGCTTGCTCGTCGCTGCGACATTTCGGAGTGGACTTGACTGTAAAGCGGCGGCTCTAGTCGCCGCACTGCAAAGGGCAGGAACGCCCGAGTGACGGCACGGGGAGACTTGCAAGCCAGGCAAACGGAAAGGGACATTTAGACCGTTAGCAGCAGGGGAGCGCCCCTGGTGATTACCAGCGTGTGCTCGTAGTGTGCGGCGAGGGAGTGATCGGCGGTGCGGATGGTCCACTTGTCAGCGTCGAGAGTGACGCGGTTGGTGCCGGCGGCAATGATGGGCTCGATGGTGAGGACCAGGCCTTCGGTGAGAAGAGCGTGATTGAGAGCGTCGGGGAAATTAGGGACGGAAGGCTCTTCGTGAATGGTGTGGCCGATGCCGTGGCCGCCGAGTTCGCGGATGATGTAGAAACCGCGGCGGCGCACTTCGCGTTCCACGGCGCGGCCGATTTCGCGGACGGCGTTGCCGGGACGCGCGGCGGAGAGAGATTGGCGGAAGGCGCGCTCGGCACAACGCGTGAGGTGGGAAGCCAGCGAGGCGGTGGGCGCGACCTGAACAGTGACGGCGGAGTCGGTGTGGTAGCCGTCCTTCTCGGCGGTGAGATCGAGCTTAACCAGATCGCCGGGCTGGAGCAACCGGCCGCCGGGAATGCCGTGGACAACTTCATCGTTGACGCTGATGCAGACATCGCCTGGGAAACGGTAGACCATGGGTGGAGAAGAGCGCGCGCCGTGTTCGGCGAGGACCCTGGAACCGACAAAGGCGAGTTCCGCGGTGGTGACGCCGGGACGAACAGCAGCGGCCATGGTACGCAAGGCTTTGGCGACAATGCGGCCACAGGCGCGAAGTTTTTCGAGCTGCTCCTGTTTGGTAATGGACATGGGCTTTGTCGTTACGGACCAGCCGCGTGAATCAGACCGCAAGAGCCGGCCAGCCGCCGCACTCCAAATTAGTGGCAGCCGCAGCCGCCGCCACAACAACTGCCACCGCTACCGCTCGCGGAACCGCTCGAAGGAGAGCCGGAGCCAGCCGTGGCGAAGACGGAAAGTTGAATGGTGGCTTTTTTGCCGGAACACTTGGGACAGGAGATTTCCTGCTGCTTGTTGATGACGATTTTTTCGAAGCGCTCGTTGCAGGAATCGCAGATGTATTCGTAGATGGGCATGGTGACGAAGACCTTTCCAGAGAGTGCCGCGGCCAAGGGCGTGGCGGCAAGCTAGGATTATACCGCAGGAGGGTCAGGGTTCGGGCGACAAGGTTGGAGCGCAGTCCTCCGAGGCTGAAGCCCAGTGGGAGACCAGTAGCTAATTGTCGGAGCTGAAGCTCCGGCCCCCTAAAGAAACGAAAGCCCCATAAAAACGAGCGCTACATTCAAAGAGTGGAGAGAGCATGGCCATAGTTCAGCGAACGTGTCAATGGGCTCGGTGGCGTGAATCGAGCCAGGATCCCTCGCTGCGCTCGGGGTGACAGCGGGAACCGGGTCAGGTCATGTACCAGCCGCCGTTGACGCTGATGGTTTGGCCGGTGATGAAATCGCTTTCGGCCAGAAGTGCGGCGACGCGACCGATTTCGTCGGGCGAGCCGAAAAAGCCGACGGGAAGACGGTCGGTTGAAGCGTTGGGATTGCTGCTGACCATATCGGTAGCAATGAGGGCGGGAGCGATGGCGTTGGCGGTGATGCCTTCTTTGGCCAGGAGCGCAGCGTAAGAGTGCGTGAGGCCAATGAGGCCGGCCTTCGAGGCAGCATAGTGCGGGCCGATGACACCGCCAGTTTGGGCCGCCACGGAAGAAAGATTGATGATGCGGCCCCAGCGTCGCTGGCGCATGCCGGGAAGAACGCAATTGGTGACGAGGAAGGCGGATTTGAGATTGACGCGGAGGATTTCGTCCCAGTCGCGCTCGTTGAGATCGGCGAAATGTTTGACCTGAGTGATGCCAGCATTGTTGACGAGGATGTCGACGGGGCCGAGGTCGCGTTCGACGGAGGAGACGAGTCGATCGACGTCGGGAGATAAGGAAACATCGGCTTGCAGGGGCGTGGCGCGGCGGCCCAGGCGCTGGATTTCGGAACACACTTCCGCGGCGGCGGATTGTTGCTTGCGGTAGTTGACGGCGATGTGGGCGCCGGCAGCGGCGAGAGCGATGGCGATGGAGCGGCCGATGCCGCGGCTCCCGCCGGTGACAAGGGCTACGCGGTTGAGGAGTTTGGACATGAGGGAAGGATAGCGCAAAAGGGGCAGAGGCAAGGAAGCGATCGAGGAATGAGAGCAACCGTGAGCCAAGACCGGGGAAAGCCGCACAATGGTGCAGGTTCGGGTTTGACCGTTAATTAAGGCGGCGGCGAGCCGGCGCACTCCAAACTTGGCTAGCCCAAAAGCGCCCGCCTCAGAAGGCGGCCGCTGCAAATAATTCCTCTCCCCTCCACACCACCGTACATGCGATCCGCATACGGCGGTTCGGCGGATGAAGCTAAGAACGTAAACCATGGGTAGAAGTCCAAGAGAGGTGAAGTAGGCATTGGATAGCGCAATGGTCAGTGCCGGCGATGGCGAAACGCCACGGGCCGTGCGCACTCCCGGCGGTTTGCGCCGCCAAGTCTTTGCTCACTCCCCGTTTGCGCAGATCTTGAATGCGTCGTCCGCGCTTCCATGCTACCACACCACAGACCGGAGTCTGCGGCGTAACCAAGATGCAAGACCTTGCAGTACCGAGGGCGTGACAGTCGTCGCAGTACCCGAGCCATCCCCGCAGGTAAGTCGCGATCTCCTTGACCATCTGCGCGAGACTGATGCCCCGGTTCTCCGCGTCTGTTCCCGAATTCGCTTCTTGAAGCGGGCGATGGCCTTGGAAGCAATGCGCCGCCGAGGTTCTCGTTCGCCAGTGAAGCCGAATCCGAGAAACTTCCTTTGCACCGGTCGAGCCACGGCGCTCTTCGCCTGGTTTACCTTGAGCTTGAGTCGGTGTGTGATGAGTGCGTACGCTCTCCATCACTCGCTGGCCCGCTCGTTCGCCGTCGACGTAGATGTTGCATCGTCGGCTAGCGCACAAAGGGGTGACCGCGCCGCTCCAACTCTCGATCCAGTTCGTCCAGCACCAGATGCTGAGCAACGGCGAAAGCGGACCGCCCGGGGCGTTCCCTCATCCACCGCACTCACCATCCGTCCTCCATCACACCGGCCTTCAGAAATGCTCGAATCAACTTGAGCATCGTTTGTCGGCCACGCGCTCGGCTACCGCCGCTAACAGGCGATCGTGATTTACTCGATGGTGGGTAGGACGGGTCTTGAGCAAACGCTCGTGTGCCCGTCCCCCCTCGCAGAACCCGCCGAGCGGATTTCCCGCAACGGGCTCTCCAGGTTGCTCTCGCTGGAGGGTAGTCAGACCATAGGATGACGTGTCGACACCGCATAAGGTAGTTCGAACCAGGGTTGGCTCTTGAGGTAGGACCAGAAGAGTCGGTGTCGCTGACTCCGTCGTCTCAACGTACGGGCCCATTGCCGGTGTATCTCGCGCCGGACCCCGTCAAGCTTCGGCTTGCAGTGATGCAATCCGAAATACTGGTAGAAGCCACGCAGCATCATCACGAGTTGCTTTTGCTGATCCCGCCGCTTCCAGTGCCTATGCTTGCTGAGCCATTCCTTGGACTTGGCCAAGAACTTTCGGCGGCTTTTGTCGCATGGGACCCGCACCAAGGCAAACTGACCGCCTCGATCGGTGCCGCAGACATGCTTGAATCCTAGGAAGTCAAACGTATCCGGTTTCTCTCCGGTCTTCCTAGGTCCGCCCGGACAAAGCGTCCGAAGCGCATCACCCGCGTCTTTTCCTCCGCCAACTCCAATCCGAATTTCCCGAATCGATCCTTCAGGTTCTTCTGGAACTCTTCCGCATCGCGCCGGTATTGGAAGTTCACCACGAAATCGTCAGCAAACCTCGTCAGGTACGCCTCCCCCTGACATACCGGTCTGATCTTCTTCTCGAACCAGAGATCAAGAAGGTTGGTAGGGACGAGGCTTGGTGCGGTAGCCCGTGCGGAGCCTTGCGGTCGTAGGCGCTTTCGCGCCCACGCCTCACCGAGTAGGCATGGCCTCTTGCTCTCGTCTCCCCAAGCAGAACCCGGCGTGCAGATTCCCCGCACCGGGCTCCCGAGAATGACCTTGGCTAAAGTAAGCATCGTTCAGACCGTCGGGTGTAGGTTCTGAGCAAACGGCAGTTTGAACCACGGTCGACCCTTCAAGCGCGTCCAGTTCGTCCGACGTCTCTGTCCGCGACGATTCAAGGCGCTGATCCACTGGCGCTCCACCGCTCTCCGAAGGGCAACCGCCACATGCGGCGCTTACTCAATCAGGCTGCCAACGCCGCAGCCAGGACCAAAGGAAGTATCTTCGAAATCGTGTATCGCCGCTCCGTCCCGCGCCTGGGACACAATCAAGCCATCGGGGCCATTGCGCATCGACAGTGTCGACTGATCTGGCTGATCCTGCACCAGGGAGTTCGTTACGAAGAACGCGGCCCAGCCGTCACCAAACAATCCAAGCAAAAGCGCACCGCGAGAATGATCCGGCAACTCCGAAACCTCGGCTATCGGATCGAAGCGCCGAATCCTCAACCCAGCCAAGCACAAGTGCAGTGATTTTTCGAGCCTGCTCGCACAAAAGCGCGGCCCCGGAGAGTAGCCCGGGGCCCTGCAGTTTTTTAGGTTTGCGAACAGCCTCAGGCCTCGCGGCCTGAGCTACAGGAATTTCGGTTAGTCGCCGGCTACGGCTTCGGCGGCGGGTTCGGTTTTCTTTTCCCCCGAGGCGCCATTGCCGTTCGAATGGCCATTGCCATTGGCCGGGGCTATCGCGACGGGCTTGTTGGCGTTGGTGAAATTGGCCGGGATGGCCTTGGCGATGTCGCTGACAGAACCGATCTGCACGACGGCTTGTTGCGGCTTCTTGAGAACGAGTTCTTCGTAGATGGCGCGAACCTTGGCCTGCTCTTCGAGAGCCTGCTTGCGGCGGATGCGGTTCTCTTCAGCAGCCGTCAGCGGGATGTCGTGCTCGAGGTGCCGAACGCGAGCAGCGTCTTCGGCGTCAATGACCAAAGAGTGTTCGAAGGTCTTGAGGTCGACGTTCTTGCCCTTGGCGTAGATCTCGTGCTTGCCATGGTTCTTGTACCACTCGGCGACCGTGGCGTTCTTGTGCATGTTTTCGATGATCTGGCGCCAGCCGACTCCGGTGTTATACGCGCAGAAGCTGATTTCGCCCTGCTGGGTGCCGTAGGGAATGATACACATCTCGGTGCGACGGAAGTCGTAGTTGAACAGATCCTGGAACCACATGCCGGCGATGAACAGGAAGTTCCACGGATCCTGCGCGCGACGCTTCATGGCGTCTTCGTAGGTGCGCTCAGGAGAAGTCTTCCCGTACTTGCTGCTGGCGCCCTTGGTGAGGGCCCAGGTCTTGTCGAACTTCTTGAAGAGATCCCAGAGTTTAAGACCCTTGGGGCCTTCGAACGGCTTGTAGCTCTTGAGGAGAGCCATGGCCATCATGAAGTTGGAGAAGCTCTTGCCGCGAGCGGCGTCGGTGATGGCAGTGACGTCTTTCGTAAGCTGCTGAGCATCGAGAAAGCGAGGAACAGGAGCCCATTCCTTGGTTTCCTTGTTGATCATGATGGCGGTGCCTACCCCGCAATTGGGATGGCAACCGCAAGAGAGCGAACCCCACTGCGATTCGTTGCCCTTGACCATATCGGCGAAGCCGGCAAAGGTGCTGATGAAGGAGATGGGGAACCAGTCGCGGTGCGGCTCAATGCGGCCAACCTGTTTGCTGACATCCTGAGCGAGGTGGGAAAGGGTGTAGCGCTGGCGAAGGCGGCGCTCCGGGGTAATGTCTTCATCGCGGCCGGTGAAAGAAACAGGCTGGAAGCTGATGAAGGCGATCTTCTTGGGATTTTCCATCGCGAATTTCACGATGGAGCCAACCTGGTCGTTGTTGACGTTGTTCACGATGGTGACAACCAGAACGATTTCGATGCCGGCTTCGTGCATGTTTTCGATCGCGCGCAGCTTAACGTCGAAAAGGTTGCCGATCTGGCGGTGGCTGTTGGCGTCGTTGCCGATGCCGTCGAACTGGAGATAGGCGTAACGGAGGCCAGCGTCAAAGGCCTTCTTGCAAAAGTCCTTGCTCTTGGCGAACTCAATGCCGTTGGTGGCGGCTTGCACGGAATTGTAGCCAACCTTGCGGGCATAGGCGATGGCGTTAAAGAAGTGCGGGCTCATGGTGGGCTCGCCACCGGAGAACTGCACGGACATCTGGCGGCGCGGCTTGATCTTAACGGCGTTATCGAGGATTTCCTGAACTTCTTCCCAGGAGAGTTCGTGGACGTAGCCAACCTGGTTGGCGTCCATGAAGCAGGGATCGCACATCATGTTGCAACGGTTGGTGAGGTCGACGGTGAGAACGGAGCCGCGGCCGTAGCGGACGTTGGAGGAACCATGCTTGTGGAGGCCCTCGTCATTGTGCGCAGGAATATCGCGACCCGGAAATTGCGATTCAATCCACTTCAGGAATTCGGAGTCGACGGCCATCATGTCTTCGTAGTGACCGTGCTGAGGACATTCCTTGACCATCCAGACCTGACCGTCGCGCTCGACGATCTGAGCCTTCACTTCGCCGACCTTCTCGTGCATGAGGTCGCGCCAGTCTTTTGTGCCGGCGATGATGGCTTCACGGGCTTCCTTCACGCATCCTGGGCAGAGTGAGTCAGTCTGCCGTGGGAAGCCCAGGGTGGGCTTAGACTTCTCCCATGATTTGAGAAGCGGCTTATCTGACCACTGAGGAGTGACGGAAGGATTGGGGTTGCGCTTGTTGAAGTATTGAACGGTATCGAAGGTGACAGCGGCGGTCTTGCAAAGAACCCAGTCCAACGAGCGGTAGATTTGCGTAGCAAGCGAATTCGACATACAGCGGAACCCTCACTTTCGAGAAAACGAAGTTAATCTCGAAAATCGATTTAAGTTAAAAGACTCGGGAAAACGCCTTATTGAACCAGCCCCCAAAGGCACTTTCAGAGTACCACGCCCCAAGCGTGGGTTTAATTGGTTGAACAAGGGATAGTTTGGGGTGGTACCAGAGGTTTTAGCCAGCGGGAAGTGGCAAATGGGGAAAAAGGGCGGTTGAACGGCGGGAAGCGACAGTGAATGGACGTATCCCCAAGGGGGAAAAGGGGTTAACTCTTAGGGTGCGAGCGCTGAAGGATGGCGTTTGCGGAGAGGCGTGAGAAAGGGGGATTGATGATTGAGCCGGGAATGCGGCCTGAAAAGATTAAGCTTCGCCCAGAAAAGAAGAACGGATTTCGGCGGGTGACTGGCAAAGATGGTTCATTTTGTCGCACCCGGTGGAGCGGGACGGGCAAAAAAACAGGGCTGCATTTAAGCATGGCTTTCGCGCCTGGCTGAGAATGGCCACAGCTTCGCGATGGCGGACGGCTTGCTAAGGCCATCCCCTGCACAACCCCCACAAAGCGGGAGAAGGTCATTCATTTAGGGCGGGATGGAGGACGGCTATCAGAAAATGAGCGAAATGAGCGGCGCCATCGTCCATCTGAAGCCAACGAACAACGCAGTGGTCGGAGAGATATTTCGCGACGCGGGTCTCGGGAATGCCGAGATGCTCCGCGAGTTGAGGTTTGATGGGCTGGCTATAGCGAGCCGAGCCACGAAGTAATTGGCCGATAGCGACTCGCAAAGTCTGGCAGGCTTCTACATAGTAATACGTAGACAGGTCTTCGTCGGTGAGAACCCACACGCCAGGGCCTGCGGGAGCATGCGCGGCATCATCGAGCTTCGCGGGACTGCCAGCAAGCAGGCGGCGAAAATTCATTTCCAGTTGCGAGAGACGCGAGGAGAGACCGGGATCGCCGGATCGTCCACGCAAGGCCGGAGAAGTGGTGGGTAATTCGGCCATGCTATCGAGAGAACGCGGAGGAAGCGGGGCGTGCGGAGACGTATCTTCGGGCTCTGAGGGGGGAGCGGGAGGCGGGACGGAGCGCGACTCCCTGGGAGCAGAAGTTCGGTCGGCAGGCCTGGCGGCGCGTTGATGATCGCGACCACCGCGGCGACCACGACCACGCCGGCGTCCCAAGGGAGCAGTTGCAGGGGCAGCCGTCGAAGCAGGCGTAGAAACAGTTTCTGGTTCTGCGGAAGGTTCGGGTGACAATGCGATTTCTTCGGGCGCAGGCTCCGCAGACGCGGCAGCCTCGGGTGGCGCTTCGGGTTCAGCTGGTGCGGAAGCGGGAGGCGTAAGCTCCGCCGGAATCTCCGCTGGAGAAGTGGCACCGAGACGAGTGGCGCTCTCTTGAGCTTTCGTCTTCCAATCGGCGCGGCGAAATCTTTCCGCGGCGGTGAGATACCATCTGCCAGCGTCGGCGGAATTTCCGATGGATTCGAGATAGCGAGCCAGCTCGAAGGCAACCATAGCGTCGCGCGTTTTGGTAAAAAGATTAGTGAGTTGACCCGCGGGGTCTTTGCCGGTGCGCGCTCTGCGGATACGAGCGGTGATCTGCTTCCAGTCTGCCATAGGTAGAAGTGCATTCTAACAGCAGATGGAGGGATTGTGCCAGCGCAGGAGGAAAAAGGGAGCAGTGCAGGATAAAGTTAAGTGCACAGAGAGTACCCGGATTGACGACAAAGTGAGGGGCAAGTATGCTCAGCGAGTTGAAACAGGAGGCGTTCATGGAACGTCTGCGCGCGATTTTCGCAGCCGCCCTATCGGTAGTGCTGGCCACGGCCCCGCTGATGGGGGCGCCGACAGCGACTGTATTGGGAACGGTGGTCACGGCGGAACGCGCTCACGTAGGCGATGGCGTTGCGTCGGTTGGCACTACGGTGTTCGGCGGGGACCGCTTGAGCACGGATGACCAAGGCAGCGTACAGATTCGCGCGGGTGCAGCGAGGTTGCTGTTGCTGAGCGCAAGCAGCGCGATGGTAAACGACAGTGAAGGAGCGCCCTCGGCGAAACTGCTGAATGGCACAGCGACATTTTCAACCGGCAATGCGCACGCGTTCACGTTATACGCCTCGACTGCAGCCATTCGCGCACAATCAGACGCGCCGACCATCGGGCAGGTAAGGCTGCTGAACGCAAAGGAACTGCTGGTGACCTCGAAGCGTGGACCGCTGGCTGTGACGGTGGATGGCGAGACGCAGATCGTTGAGGACGGCAAGTCGTATCACGTGTATCTGGATCCGGACATGGCAGCGGCGCAGGGCCCAGCAGGAGCAGGAGGACAGGGACCTGGAGGGAAAGGCGGATCGCCATTGAAGGCGGGCCGCAGTCGATTCCTGATCGTGGTGGTAGGCGTGACGGCGATCGCGACATACTTCGCGGTATCGGAAGCGGTGGAGAGTGCCGCCCGGCCATAGTCCGGCGGAAACAGCAAAAGAATTCGCGAAGAGAACGGCCATGGCGTGAAAAGCGCGATGGCCGTTTTTGTTTTTTGTGCAAAGAGAATCGATCAGAGAGAAGCGATGAGATCGATTTCGACGAGAGCGTCCTTGGGAAGACGAGCCGCCTGGACGGTAGAGCGGGCTGGAGGAGCTGCGGTGAAGTAGCGCGCATAGACTTCATTCATGGACGCGAAATCGTTCATGTCCTTGAGGAAGACAGTGGTTTTTACAACGTGATTCAAAGTGAGGCCCGATGCTTCGAGGATGGCCTTCAGATTTTCCAGGACGCGCTCGGTTTGCTCGCGAACGTCGGCGCCGACAAATTCGCCGGTGCTGGGATTGAGCGCGACTTGGCCAGAAACGAAAACGAAGCCGTTGGATTTAACCGCCTGGGAATAGGGACCGATGGGCTTGGGGCCGCGGTCGGTAAGAACGATGTCTTTCATGTGCGCTCCTGGATTGCGGAGAGCAAGAATAGCAGAAGAAGCGCGGGGAGAGCATTAGCGAGGCTTGCGGCCGCGGACACGAACGAAATCGGTGTGGGAGTGGTTGCGAAGGGCTTCGCGCTTGGTGATGAGTGCTTCGGCCTGATCGTTGGAAAGGCCTTGATTGACGATTTCGAGAATTTGTTTTTCGGGCATGGCGGTGTTCTTGAGGCGGCCGATCTGTTCGCTCGTGAGTGTGGGAAGACCCTGCATGCGGCGGCTCATGATGGCTTGAACGGTGGAGTTGGAAAGGCCGATGAGTTTAAGCATGACGGCGTCACCGCTAAGGATGTCAATCTGATCGGAGTGAGCCATTTCGAGAATTTGCTGGTCGGAGTAGCCGGCGCGCGAGAGATTCACAGCGGAATCGCCGCTGGAGAAATCATGGTGATGATCGCGCGCGGCCTTGAATAGTGCGATGCACAAGTCATCGGAGCCACCAGCTTGTTTGAGCTTGGCGAGTTGCGCGACCTCCGCTGGGGTGACACCTTGCGTTTTGAGTTGATCGACATTCGAGGTCCACATGCCGGATTGATCGAGGGCACTGTAGTCCATCGGCGGCTGCTTCTTGCACCCGCCAAGAAATAAGAGACACACACCGAGAAGGCTGAGCGATCGCTGCATGAATTCATTGTACGGGGAACAAGAGAGGGGGACATGAGCTGTGTCTGTGTCGATACCGGACGAGGGGACAGGTGAGCTGCGAGGACAGCGTTTTGTGAGTGCAACCAATTGACAGAAACACTACAGAACAGATCGAAGTTTCCGTCGAGCGTTGCCGTTGAGCCGCGCTCTTATTCGAAGCAGGGAGATTCCGATAGCAGCCGGACGTGAGGTTCGCGGCCCAGACAAAGCCGCGAGCGGCAGAGAGACAAGAGTGAAGAGCCAGGCGGCCGGGTTGTGGGCCAGGGACCCAGGTGGGCGCGGCTGAGCATGGTGAGGGTCTATGAGCAGAAAAATGAGTGTCAGACGGGAAAGCGGAAAAGTCGCGAAGGCTGATATCAATGATCAGGGATCAGAAAGAAGGACGATGATGGAGATACGGGGATTCGTAGACTTGCGTCCCGAGAAGAAACAAGAGAGAAACGCGCGCATCAAAAGGCGGCAGCTACAAAGACGAAGAGTGAAGATGATCCGGGGGTCGGCCACTACAACAGCCGGCAACACCAAGCTAGCTACCAAGCACACAGCAACCAAACCCGACCCGAGAACCGACCTGGAGGTCGGTCACTACAAAATCAAGAGCAGGCTAGACCTGGTAGACGCGCTCTACGCCGTAGACGCCGTTGATGCGACGTAGGTTGGAGAGAATGGTTTCGAGCTGGCGCTTGTCAGATATTTCCAGACTGGCTTCGACGCGAGCGTTCTGGCGGTCGGGGCGGCTTTCGAGAGTGCGAATGTTGGAGCCGGCGTCACTGATGACGGCCGTAACTTCCGCGAGGAGGCCGGGACGATCCTTGGCGCGGATGAGGAGTTCGACGGGGAACGTGGCGGCGCTGCCACCACCCCATTCGACGGCAATGCGGCGCTCGGTCTGATAGAGAAGATTCTGGACGTTGGGGCAAACGCGGGTGTGCACGGCAACGCCGCGACCCCGGGTGACGTATCCGATGATGTCGTCACCGGGAATGGGATTGCAGCATTTGGCGCGGAAGACCAGCAGATCGTCCTGACCACGGACGATGAGCGGGGCTTCGCCAAAACCCAGCATGCGCTTAACGGTTTTAACGAGCGTGGGCTTGGCATCGTCGGAGGGCTTGTCTGGCTCCTTGGTGGGCTCGCCGAAATAGCGGGCCAAGACCTGGCGGGCGGAATATTTGCCAAAGCCGACGGCGGCGAAAAGATCTTCGGGCTTGGAGAGACCGTATTCAGCGGCGAGCTGGGTCAGATCTTCGGCAGAAATTTTCTTGAGGCCCTTGGGGAAATTGCGGGATTCGTTTTCGAGGAGGCGCTTGCCCATTTCGGTGGCTTCGTCGCGTTCCTGTGTGTTGATGAAGTGGCGAATCTTACTTTTCGCGTGAGACGATTTGACGAAACTGAGCCAGTCGCGGCTGGGCTTGTGACCTTTTTGCGTGAGGATTTCAACGACATCGCCGCTGACGATTTCGTGGCGAAGGGAGACCATCTGGCCGTTCACTTTAGCGCCGACACACTGGTGGCCGACTTCGGTGTGGACGGAGTAGGCGAAATCGACGGGCGTAGCACCCTTGGGCAATTCGAGGACCCGGCCCTTGGGAGTGAAGGCATAGACTTCGACGGGCGCGAGATCCACTTTTAACGTGGAAAGAAATTCGCCGGGCTCCTGAAGTTCCTGAGACCACTCGATGAGCTGACGCATCCAGGCAATGCGCTGATCATCGTCGCCAGAAGCGGGTTTGCGATCCTTGTACTTCCAGTGCGCCGCAACACCTTCCTCCGCGACGCGATGCATGTCCTGAGTGCGAATCTGAATCTCAAAGGGCTGGCCGCCGTGGATGACGGTGGTGTGGAGCGATTGATAGAGATTTGGGCGGGGCATGGCGATGTAGTCTTTGAAACGGCCAGGAACGGGACGCCAGATATGGTGGACAACACCGAGAGCGGCGTAGCAGCTGCGCTCGGTATCAGTGATGACGCGAACAGCGAGGAGGTCGTAGATCTGGTCGAGGCCGCGCTCCTGGCGGACGATTTTGCGGTGCAAGGAGTGCAGGCCCTTGACGCGGGCTTCGAGTTCCGCGGGAATGCCATTCTCGACCAGCTTGGTGCGAATGGTATTCTGCACATCCTCGAGGAATTTTTTGTGAACGGGAGCCTTGTCTGTGACTTCCTTCTGCAGGGAGAAGTACGCATCGGGCTCGAGATAGCGGAAGGAGAGATCCTCAAGTTCACCCTTGATGACCGACATGCCGAGACGGTGGGCGATGGGGGCGTAAATGTCCATGGTTTCGCGGGAAATGCGCAACTGCTTGGCGGGCTCGAGAAACTCGAGAGTACGCATGTTGTGGACGCGGTCGGCAAGCTTGACGAGCACCACGCGGACGTCGTGGACCATGGCGAGAAGCATCTTGCGGACGTTTTCCGCCTGGCGCGTCTCAGGAGCCATGATGTTGAGACGACCGATTTTGGTGACACCCTCGACGAGCCGGGCGACTTCGTCGCCAAAGCGTTCCTGGAGGCGGGAGAGCGGGAACTCGGTGTCTTCGATGACGTCGTGGAGGAGCGCGGCGGCGAGAGTGGTGGCGTCGAGGCGCATGTCCGCGAGGATGTGGGCGACTTCAAGGAGATGGGTGATGTAGGGATCGCCGGAACTACGAAATTGGTCGCGGTGGCGTTCGGCTGCCATGTCGAAGGCCCGCCGGACGAGCCAAGGATCATCCGAGGGACGGTTGGCGCGGAGCTTGGCGAGGAGTTCCTCGAGGCGAGCATTGATCTGCCGCTCGGTGCGGTCGCGGTTAAAATTCAGGGGAACGTTGGCTGGCGACGGCATGCTCTAGTGTACGACGGGAGCGGGCGGGGAGAAAGAGGTAGGGCGAGTGGGATAGCGCTGGGGCTGGTGTGAAGGATACGGAGCAAAACGGTCGGGTGGTGCGTCAGTTTGAGATCCCTCGGCGCGCCAACTACGCGCGAAGGCGCAATGTAGGAATACAGCTTTACGTGGTCAAAAGCTGGCGAGCCACCGCACTCCAAAAACAGGAAGGCCCCGACTGGAACGGGGCCTTGGCCTAGGAAATGGGAGCCGCATCAGGAGCTAGGAGTAGGAGCAGGCTGTTCAGCTTTCTTCTGCTTAATTTCCTTGACCTTGTCGAGCAGTTCATCGGCCTGCTTGGTAAGGGCATCGCGTTCGGCGGAGGACTCGACCATGTCGGCCTTGCGACGGTAGAGGAGGTTGAGATAGGTCATGGCATCCTCGTAATCGGGCTTGAGTTCGATGGCCTTTTTGAGGTTGTTGATACCGTCTTCGACCATGGTGCCGAACTTGTCGGTGTAAGGTTTGCGGATATCCGGGGGAAGCGGATCGGTGTCCTTGATCTGCTTGTTGATGTGAGCCTTGTTGTAGTCGGCGCGCATTTCGGTGTTGCCGCGATAAGCCTCGGCCCAATCGATAACCCCGATGGAATAGTACGGAGTGGGATCGTCGGGCTTCAACTGAATGTGCTTCTGGTTATATTCCTTGGCCTGTTCAAACTTTTTGGCGTCGAACGGCTGGCCAGCCATCTGGTAGAGGATGGAGGCAAGACCGTCGATAGCGTTGAGGTTGTTGGGATCTTTTTCGAGCACGCTTTGATATTCGGCGATGGCCTCTTTACCGTGATTGAGGTTTTCATCCGAAGGAGCGCCGGGAATGTACTGGCTGGCGTAAGCGGTGGCGAGATAAAGGCGAGCATTGATGAGGTCGGGATCGAGTTCCTTGGCTTGCTTGAAATCCTCGACGGCCTTATCGAATTGGGCTTCCTTGAAGGAGGCCACACCCTTGTTGAGAAGATCGCGCGCCTTGAGCTTGTTGCAGCCCGAAACGCCGAGGAGAAAAATAAAAATGGCGGCCAGAGAAAGAAGCTGGCCGGGAAAGCGGGAAAACCAAGAGGAGGTTTCCCTTGCAACCGGTGCATGAGTCATTGACGCATCCATCCCTGATAAGCGCGACCTCCAGGAAGCCGAGGCCGAAGCTAGGATTGACAACTGCCCTGTAGGGCCATTCCATCACGTTCAGCGGTTTTTTTCCAGTTCTGATGTCAGCAAGCCGACCGAGGAGGCGCCGGCGGAGTGCATGAGATCGAGAACCTGTGCCACCGCGTGAAACTCGAGCGAGCGATCACCTTGCAGAAACGCAACGTGCTGAGCGCGGAGAGCGAAGACCTGTTGCAGGCGAACCGGCAATGCCTCGCGCTCAATAACCGACTGATTGATCCGGAGAGAACCATCGGCAGAAAGCTGGACGATGATTGCTTCCGGAACGGGCCCAGTATCCGGACCTGCAGTATGCGGCAAATCCGCCTGAAGCCCCATCTGCCGGTGCGGGATGATCATAAAAATAACCAGGAGCACCAACAGAATATCGATCAACGGGACCACGTTCACATCGGACAAGATCCCGCGCTTACCACCAAGGGAAGCAAAAGCCATGAGTCACCTCGCAGTCAAAGAGTGACCCTGCGAAGAGGACTCTCACAGCGAGCGAGAAAAGCAACGAAGAACCAACTACTGACCGGCCTCGAGCTTGGCGGTGATGAGACCGACCTTATCAATACCCGCTTCGTGCATGATGTCGATGGCCCGAGCGACATCCATGAACAGGACGTTGTTATCGCCCTTGACGAAAGCAACCTTCTCGGCACGATCCTTGAAAATCTGCTCCATGCGAGGGCCGAGCTGTTCCCAACTGGTGTCCTCGTTGTTGATCTTCAGCTTGTTGCCTTCCATCACCTGAACGACGACGGTCTTGTTCTCGAGTTCCACGTTCTGCTGCTGGTTTGGGGAAGGCTGAGGAACGAGGGTATCGAGGCCCTTAGGTGTGAGAGGCGTGATGACCATAAAAATGATGATGAGCACAAGCAGAATGTCGATCAGCGGAACGACATTCGGCGAGGACAATGCACCACCAGAACCACCAACATCCATTCCCATTGCGAGTTCTCCTGTCGAGCCGAGGTAGCCGGTTGAGGAGCAGCAGGCCGCGCCGGGTGGGAGCCGGCGCGAACCTGAAAACTCAGCAAACGAATGAAACCAACGGCCGAAACGAAAAAAGAGCCAGAGTCCCTACTGCTTAGGCTGGGACTGAGGGTTGTTAGGATTAGTGGATTTGACCTTCTCGGTCAAGAGGCCGAGTTGGTCGACGCCAGCCGAGCGGATTTCGTCGACGACGGCGACGACGGTGCCGTACTTGGCGCGGGCGTCACTCTTAACGTAGACGGTCTTGTCGAGCTTGTTGGCGATTTTATCTTTGATTTGCGGCGTGATCTCTTCTTTGGCGATCTTGTTGTTGCCGAGGTAGATGTTGTCGTCGCGAGAAACCGCCACGATAATGGCATCGTCCTTATCCGCGTCCTGCATGTCGCGCGGATTGTTGACGGTCGCCATATCCACCGAGACACCCTTCTGCAACATGGGTGTGACCACCATGAAGATGATCAGCAACACAAGCATGATGTCGGCCATGGGAATGACATTGGGGGCCGCCATCTGGGCACCGGCTTGAGGCTTATATGCCATGAGTTAGGCCTTCTTCCAGGTTACTTCTTGGCGCCGCGGCGCAGGATGAAGTAGTTGATGAGCTCCATGGAGGAGTTATCCATCTCCACGTCGAAAGCTTCGACCTTGTTGGTGAAGTAGTTGTAAGCCCACACCGCGGGAACGGCGACCAGCAAGCCGAAGGCGGTGGTGACAAGGGCCTCGGCGATACCGCCGGCGACCGCCGACAGACCGGTGGCTTTGTTCGCGGCGATACCTTTGAAGGCGTTCAAAATGCCCACGACCGTGCCGAACAGTCCGACGAACGGTGCGGTCGAACCGATGGTGGCAAGAGCGGAGAGGCCGCGCTTCATTTCGGCGTGAACGATGGCGACGGAACGCTCCAGGCCGCGCTTGGCGGCTTCGATGACTTCCGCGTCAGAAACCTGCTGAGAAGCGGACTGGAATTCCGAGAGGCCGGTGGCGACAACCTTGGCGATGTGGCTCTTCTTGTTGCGCTCGGCGATGGCAATTGCTTCATCGAGCTTGCCATCCTTGAGGGCGCCCGCAACCTGCTGAACGAACAAGCGCGACTGCTTGCGCGCGTTGTTGTACATGAGGAAGCGGTCAATCATGACACCGAACGAGTACACCGAGAGGATGAAGAGAATAACGACGACGATCTTGGCGAGAAGTCCCATGGAAGTCCACATGTTGCGTAGGTCCCACTGCGAAGCCTCCTGCAGCCAAGCCGCATAGACAAAGAGAGTTGCTAACATTCGTTTGCTCCTTATTTAGTTCCTAGTGGCGCCGCAAGAAGCGGAACCAACAAGAGTGTTACTACAACTGCGTACTCAAGACGGCGCGCAGCTCCCACGAGATCGCGCCGCCCCGTTGGCCTACTGAGCGAGAGAGAAAATGACGTCGATTTCGGTATCCACTTCGACAGGCTCGCCGTTGAGAAGCGTGGGCTGATAACGCCACTGCTTGACAGCGTCGAGCGCGGACTGCACGAGGAGAGGATGACCGGAAACCACTTGCAACTGCTCCACAGCACCATTCTTACCAATGATGGCGTGGAGCTTGACCGTGCCGCTGATGCGGGTCTGGCGCGCCAGGGGAGGATAAACCGGCTGAACGCGATTGACGAGGTGGGCGGCTTGAACGTTGCCGCCGACGGTAATGCGCTTCAGGGTGACCTTAGGCGGAGGAGGAGCGGCGGTTGAGCCCGCGCCACCAATTACGCCACCGATCACGCCGCCCATGGAGCCACCAGCAACTCCACCCGGGACGCCGCCGACCATGCCAGCGCCGACGTCGGGGGGCGCTTCTTCTTCCTTGATGATCTTGATGTCCTTAGGAATGGCTTTGGGAGCGACGAGCTTGCCAGCTTCCATGAGGTGAGCAACCGGCTTCACGTGGACCACCTGGACAGCCGCCGGGGGAGGCGGAGGAGGAGGTGGAGGGGGAGGAGCCAGAAGAATGGAAGACATCAGAGTCTTGGGAAGCGCCTCGGTGTAGATAAGCGGAATGAGAATTAAAAGAGCAAGAAAGGCGATCTGAAGCAACATGGAGATGAAAACGGTCCAAGGCTTGTTCGTCTTCTTGTTTTTCGCATTCGATACGACCATTTCTTCAAACATGGTTACAACTACCTCCTCCCGGCAGGCGCAAGGCGGGGTTGGCCGCCTTCATTCCCGCGGGTCTTGTTGCCGGCTGCGGTTCCGGTGCCTGAAGCAGCACCATGGCCGCGCCGTTGATGCCAAGCGACGACGAGCGGTGCAGCAATACCAAAACTGGAATACGTTCCTACCACAATCCCCACCACCAGGGCAAAGGCAAATGCGCGAAGCACCTGGCCACCCATCAGGAACAGGACGAGCACGGTGAGAAAAGTCAAACCGCTGGTAAGGATGGTTCGCGAAAGCGTCTGGTTAATGGACTTGTTGACGACAGCCGCGAAAGTCTCCTTGCGCAAAAGGCGGTTGTTCTCCCGAATGCGGTCGAAGATGACGATGGTGTCGTTCATAGAGTAACCGACCAAAGTCAACAGAGCCGCGATGACGGTCAGCGAAATCTCGAAACCAAAGATCTTGAACAGGCCGAGGGTGATCAGAACATCGTGAAAAACCGCCAGGACCGCCGCGACCCCGAAAATCCACTCGAATCGAAAGGCAATATATACCAGCATGCCTGCCAAAGCATAGAGGGTAACGCGAATTGCCTGATTGCGGAGCTCGGCGCCGACCTTGGGGCCAACAATGGCGACGTCGCGAACGGCAAAGGGCCCGAGCGAGAAATTGTCTTTGATGATGGAAAGGACGGCGGGAGTAGCGCCGGGGGCATTCGCGAGGGTCTCGAAGTTGGTGATAATGCCGTTGCTGTCCTTATCGCGATAGGTCAAGAGATTCTTGGCCAGCTGTTGATACTTGTCGCCAGCGTTCACGGAGAGGCCCAAGGGATCTCCCTGCGCGAGGAAGTTGGCAAGAGCGGTGGGAGTGACGGAATTGAAGTCCGGCTTGGAGGAAGTCGACGAGCCGTAGGTGGCGTTCAACGCGGTGAGCACCTTGGACTTGCCTTCGTCCAAAGCCTGGTCCATCTGTCCGGTCTGTTCGACAAAGATCATGACTTCATTGGAGTTGGGATTGGCGATGTCACTGATGCTCTGGATCTCGCTATTGCCAAGGCCCTGAGCCTGAAGACCTTTGCGCAACTGGTCAATGTTCGGTGGTTGGGCAAAGCGAACGTCCACGTTGGTGCCCCCGCGGAAATCGATGCCGTACTTGATGCCACCCTTAAAGAAGATAGCGGCCCATCCCATGACCAGGAGCGTCCCGCTTAACAGGAAGAAATACTTGGCCTTACCCATCCAGTCGATGTTGGGCTGCTTAAAGAGCTCGATCATGCCGTTTCATACTTCCCTTCTTTAGACTCCGAGGTGTTCCACTTTGTTCCCGGAGCCAACGCGCCGTGCCGTGCTCAGACAAGCATGGTAACGCTGCCTGCCAGATGCTAACCAACCCCCCATCGGTTTGAAATCAGGTGAGGAATTGGGCATAGAACTCCCGGTACGGTCTAGATACTCAATTCCACCTGACGGTCCATTTTCGACAGGTGATACTGAAAAATCGTCTTGGACACGAAGATCGCGGTAAAGACGTTGGCAATCAAACCGACGGTCAAGGTGATGGCGAAACCCTTGATGGGCCCAGTTCCAAAAATAAAGAGGAAGAAAGCCGACACCACGGTGGTGACGTGGGTGTCGATAATCGTCAGGAAAGCCTTGTCGAAACCAGCCTCGACGGCCGCAGCGGGAGACTTGCCATTGCGCAGTTCCTCGCGGATGCGCTCGAAGACGAGGACGTTGGAATCGACGCCCATACCGATGGTCAAGATGACACCGGCGATGCCCGGCAAGGTAAGGACAGCGCCAAACATGGCGAGCGCGGCGAGAAGAATCAAGAGGTTCAGGAACAAGGCGAGCACCGCGTTCACGCCGGAGAGCCGGTAGTAAAAGACCATGAAGATCATGACGACGAGCAAGCTCAAGATGGAAGCCTGAACGCCGTGACGAATGGAATCGGCGCCGAGTGACGGGCCAACCGTGCGTTCCTCAAGATATTTGATCGAGGCAGGAAGGGCGCCGGCGCGGAGAGTGAGGGCGAGATCGTGAGCGCTTTCCTGGCTGTAGTTGCCTTCGATCATGCCGGAATCTTCGATTTTACCCTTGATGACCGGAGCGGTCTGGACGACCTTGTCGAGAACGACGGCCATCTGTCGACCGATATTTTGTTCGGTGAATTGACCGAAACGGCGGCCTGCATCGGCGGAGAGGTTGAAGTTAACCTGCCACTGCCCGGGCACCTGGCCGCGGTTTTCAATGGCCGAGCGCAGGTCGCGTCCGGTGACGGCGGGGGAACGGCTGAGCAAATACCAGGTTTCCAGCGAATCCGAGGGATTCTGGGCACTGCGCGCTTCGTTCTTGCCGCGCACGAGTTCCGTGCCCGGCGGCAGAACGCCGCCATGAGCAGCAAGAGCGGCAGCTTGCGAGGGATAGGTGGTCTGGTCTTCGACGAGTTTCAGTTCGAGCTGACCGCCGGCCTGAATCACTTGCTTGGCGCGAGTGGGGTCGCCTTCGCCGGGAAGTTGAACGAGGATTTCATTGTCGTTGCGGCCGTGAGGCTGAATGGTGGGCTCGGTAAGTCCAAGAGCGTTGATGCGGCGCTCGATGGTTTCGAGCGACTGGGTCATGGTGCTTTCCTGGATATGGGCAACGGCACTATTGCGCAAGGTCAGCAGGAAAGCATTTTGCTGACCGGGAGCTGTGCCAAGATCCCAATTGCCCTCGAACTGCTGGTGGAACAAATCGCGAAACTGAGAAATCTGGTCGGAGGGGATGCCGCGAACGATGATGTGGGTGTCGTCGACGCGGCGGACTTCTTCGTAGCGAATATTCTTGGCGCGGAGCTGGGAGGTGATGCGGTCGACGGTCTGATCGGTCTCCTGAGCAACAGCTTCCTGAACCTGAACCTGCAGGATCATGTGCGTGCCGCCCTGGAGGTCGAGACCAAGCTTGATCTGGTTCGCAAAATTACTTTTCAGCTGCGCGAACGAGGTCGGGAAAGTGGGATAGCAAAAAATAGAATAGAGACAGATCAGGACGACGGCAAGAATGAAGATAATTTTCCACTTCAGATTAGGATTCATGGTTTAAGAGATCAGGCGCGAAAATGGGCGGGCCGGGGAGTTACTTTGCATTTTCTGATGCCTCCACCTGGGCAATCGCCGCACGCGCAACGCGTATTTTCACATTATCAGCGACCTTAAGGATGATCGTGTCGCCGTCCATGCCATTGATGGTGCCGTAGATGCCCGAGGTAGTGATCACCTTGTCGCCATTCTTGATGGCGGCGAGCATCTCCTGCACTTTTTTCCTCTGCCGCTGCTGCGGCATGATCACCAGGAAATACATAATGCCGAACATGAGAGCGAGAGGAATGAGAAAAGTGCCAAAGTTCCCCGCACCGCCGGCTTGTAGAATTAGCGAAGCTGCGAAATTCATGCTCGTGGTTTGCTACCGTACCCTTCCGCGACCCTGAAACATCGAAGCAACAAAAGCTGCCGCTCCAGAAAACCGAGCCCGCAAAAAAAGACTCACCGCTAGCGGGTAAGGATTCCCGCTTTCCCTGCCCGCACGATTCTCGTCCGGAGACTCGACCTACGGCGGGTTGCTTTGAGAGCTTCCGACTACTCTAACACGAGTTGCCAATCCGGTCAGTGCGGGCCGGCCAGATACTGGGCACGCACTCCTGCCGCAAAATTCTGCAGGTGTCCAAACCTGATAGCCTCTCGGATTTGGCGCATGATGTCAAGGTAAAAGTGGACATTGTGGTGGGTGGCGAGGATGGCGGCGGTGATTTCTCCCGCGGCGAAGAGATGCCGAAGATATGCACGGGTGTAGCGACGGCAAACGGAACAAGAACACTGCGGATCGATGGGACGCTGGTCTTCGATGTAGCGGGCGTTCTTGATGAGCACGCGGCCTTCGCTGGTGTACAGGCAGGCGTGGCGAGCGGCGCGGGTGGGGAGTACGCAATCCATCATATCGATGCCAAGAGCGACGTAGTCGGCGAGTTGCTCGGGGCGGCCGACACCCATGAGGTAGCGAGGCCGGTTCAAGGGAAGCAGGGCGGTTACCTCAGCGGCCATTTCGCAGGTAACGTCGTGAGGTTCGCCTACAGCGAGGCCGCCAACAGCATAGCCGGGAAAATCCAGAGCAAGAAGCTGGTGAGCGCTTTCGCGGCGCAGATCGGCGAAAGTGGCGCCTTGCACGATGCCGAATTGCCATTGCGCCAAGCGGCCATCTTGCTGGGCATGCTGCAGAAAATAGTCGCGAGCGCGCTGCGCCCAGGCCGTGGTGCGGTTTAGAGCGGCTTCGGCAACGGGCCGTGGAGCAGGCGTTTCAATGCATTCGTCGAGGACCATGGCGATATCTGAGCCAAGGGCGAGCTGAATCTCGGCGGCTTTCTCCGGAGTGAGGAGATGCTCGGAACCGTCGAGATGAGAACGGAAGCGCACGCCGTCGTCGGTGATTTTGCGGAGCTCGGCGAGGCTAAAGACCTGGTAGCCGCCGGAATCAGTAAGGATGGCACCGCGCCAGGACATGAAAGAATGCAAGCCCCCGAGTTTGCGGATCACTGCGTGGCCGGGACGGAGATAGAGATGGTAGGTGTTGGCGAGAATGATTTGGGCGCCAAGTGTTTCGAGGGCTTCCTGGGTGAGTGCTTTGACCGTGGCGGCGGTGCCGACGGGCATGAAGGCGGGCGTTTCGACGACGCCATGCGGCGTGGTGAGGAGGCCGCGGCGCGCGCCAGTGGGATCTGTGTGCTGAATTTCGAAGCAAAAACTCACTTCGCCAGTGTATCAGGAGAAGATGAAGGCCCAGAGCGTACGGACGACAACAAAAGCGCCCCAGACGGAGAACGCAATCACGAAGGGTTTGGCGTCTTTGAGTTTTCGTGGGTTCACGGCCGCAAAACCGATGGCGATGAGCATCAGCATCCAGATAGAAAAAATATCGATGGATTTGCAAAGGGCGACGAGCCATTTCGTGGCGTCGTCTGAAAGGAAGGCCGCGAGGTTGGAGGCCACGGGATTTTCGACGTCCACCGTGCCGAAGGGCTTCAGAAACAGGACGAGTAAGAACAGCGGTGTGCTGACCAAACTGACCATAAAGGTATGCGCAATGATCGAGAGGGACTGAGAATAAGTAGCGCCAGCACCGGCAAGCAGGTTATAGGCGAGCATCATGACGCCACCGATGATGATGATGGAAAGAATCGGTCCAACGACGCCGGCCACATAGAGGATGATGGGCGTAAATTTTGCGCCGCCTTCGATTTGCTGCTGTTTCTGCTCGGCAGTCAATTGCGACGCGCGAGGACTCTTTTCGATTTGCTGAGATACGTAATCGCGCCAATTCACCCTTTGATTTAACGCCACCATAGCGATGATGGAGAGAATCGTCGAGAGAACAACCGGCAATATCCAGCTTGGCTTGCGAGCAATATCTTCAAACGTGGGCTTGGGAGAGAAGAAAACACCAATGATGCGACCAAAGGGAGAGATGGAAGCCTGGGGCTCCGCCACAGGCATGGGAGATGTAGCCATCGAGGACTCCTTGACCACGGGGCGGTCGGATGTTGCTGCTTGGGAATAGTACGCAATTACTTCGGGAAAAGTATCACAAGGGGCGGGTGGAGGGAATCTCCGGGACCGCGGCGAGGAGTTCGCGGGTATAGATGTGGGTAGGCTGGTGCAGGATGAGGTCGGCGGGGCCATATTCAACAAATTGTCCGGCACGCATAACGGCGATGTGGGTGGCGAGTTGCGCGACTACCGGAAGACTATGGGAGATCAGGAGATAAGTGAGGTGAAATTCCTGCTGGAGTTCCTGAAGGAGCAGGAGGACCTGAGCGCCGACCGAGACATCCAGAGCAGAGACGGGTTCATCGGCAATGATGAGCGAGGGGCGAAGAATCAGGGCGCGGGCAATGCCGATGCGCTGGCGCTGGCCGCCGGAAAACTCGTGAGGATAACGGTTCAAGGCGTCGTCGGACAGGCCAACGCGGCGCAGGAGTTGCGCGGCGCGCGCCAGGCGATCGTCGCGCGAGAGTTGCGGTTCGTGAATCGCCAGCGGCTCTGCGACAATTCCGCCGACGCGCATGCGGGGATTCAGGGAAGCGAAGGGGTCCTGGAAGATCATCTGCATTTGGCGGCGCTGAGCGCGCAAGGCTTGGCCAGAGAGATGCAGGAGATCGTGGCCTTCGAAAAGAATTGCGCCATGGTCGGGCTCGATCAGGCGGAGAAGCATGCGTGCGAGTGTGGTTTTGCCGCAACCGCTTTCTCCGACGACGGCGAAGGTTTCGCCGGGTTCGACGAAGAAACTTACATTGTCAACGGCGATGAAGCGGTCTCCTTTGGTTTCGTCGGCCAAAAGTCCGCCACCACGGCGGTAGGTCTTGCGAAGAGAGCGTGCCTCAAGCAAATGGGTGGTCATAGAAGGACGCACCTGGCGGAATGGTGGCTGTGCGGCGGACGAAAAGCGGGAACGGCATGATCGCATTCGGCGCGGCGGTATCCACAGCGCGGAGCGAAGGCGCAACCCGGTGGAAGAGCGGTGAGTTGCGGGACGGACCCGGGGATGGGAATGAGTTGTCCGCGAACAATGGTTGGAGAAGCCGCGAGAAGGCCCTGGGTGTACGGATGCTGCGGCGACAGGAGAACGCCTTGCGTGGGACCCTCTTCAATGATGCGCCCGGCGTACATGACGGCGACGCGATCGGCGACCTTGGCGACTACACCGAGGTCGTGCGTGATGAAGAGGAGGGCAAGTTCCATTTGGCTGCGGAGTTGGTCGAGCAATTCGAGGATTTGTCTTTGCACGGTGACATCGAGAGCGGTGGTGGGTTCGTCGGCAATGAGCAGTTTAGGATTGGCCGCGAGAGCCATGGCGATCATGACGCGCTGGCGAAGGCCGCCGGAGAGCTGATGAGGAAATTGGCGGGCGCGCACCTCGGGCTCGGGGACAGCGGCGCGTTCGAGGGCGGCGTGCACGCGTCGCTGCAGGTGAGAGCCGGCAAGGTGCGGTTCGTGGGCGCGAATGGCTTCTTCAATCTGCGCGCCAACACGCATGACGGGATTGAGCGAGGTCATGGGCTCTTGAAAGACCATGGCGATTTCGCGGCCGCGGATGGCGCGCCAGTCCTCTTCTGCTTGGAGCTTGGCTAAATCTTTAGGCGCGCCTTCAGCGGCGGAGAGCAACGCTTCACCGGAGACGCGAGCGCCGGGAGGCAGCAAGCCCATCAAAGTGAGAGAAAGCATGGTCTTGCCGCTGCCGGATTCGCCGACGAGGCCGAGCGATTCACCGGGAGCGATGCGCAGGGAGACATCATTCACCGGGCGCACCCAGCCAGAGGCACTAGGCAGTTCCACGGTCAAGCCGTGCAATTGAATTAAGTCTCCCACAATAGAATCATAGATGCTTTAATGAGTTTTCGAGGAATCTATCTAGGCAGTTCGCACTAAATCGTAATGGCTCCTTGGTTGCAGTTTCGGCATCCGTGAACCCATCGTTGAAATTGGAAAACCCCTCTAAAATTGCGGTTTTTTCTAAAACTGTGACACTGAGAATTTGCAGAATTTTGTACAGACTCAAGTCGAGCCCCAATTGCTTTTTGACAATCGCCACCAACACGTAGATCGACAAGGCCACCCACGCTTGGGTCTTCACCGCATTCTCCGAGGTGCCATAGAAAGCCTTGATGCGCAGGTGTTGTTTGATCCAGCGAAAAAACAATTCCACTTTCCAGCGTGCCCGGTACAACTGGGCGATAGTTAAAGCGGGAAGGAGGAAATTGTTGGTCAGGAAGGTCAGTCGGGAGTCCTTCTCGGCATCGAAATAGTGGATGCGTCGCAAGGGATCGGGATAGCGCTCGGCCGTTCGCACTCCGGTCAGCAAAATGGTTTGGTCGCTTCGCAATCCCGCTGATCGTTCGACGGGGCGTGAGTTGCGACGGTAGAACTGCATATTCTTTTTGGCGCGAGTGACGAAGAAGGCGCAAGCCTGCGCCAAGAGATACAGGCGAGCAAAGTCCACATAACCGCGATCGAGCAAGTAAAATGCTCCGGCTTCGGGAAGCAAATCGTCCAGAATGTTCCGTCGTACTTGGCACTCACATCTAATTGGCGGACTGCTTCCGCGTAGATCCTGCGCGTGTGCGTTGCACTGCGGTTTTTCGGCGACGGAATTTTCCCCACGGGAAAAGTGAAAGGCACAAATCGATGGTCGTCGAGTCGAGGGCATACACCGTCTCGGACAACTCCACGCCGAAAGGCTCGTGGCGGTAAAGGTCGCGAGCGGCGGCAATCAGAACTTGAGGAAAACGAAGTCCGCCATGCGGTGTCGTTGCGTTTGCCACGTTTGCGGCTTTCCCTTTCCATAATCCCCTCCATCATAACTTGTTGCCGTTCACTGGAGAAAGCTTCGATATCGCGAAGACTTTCGCGATAGGTGAGCTGAGCAAAGGCCAAACAAAGGAATTGATCCCAGCTGCAGAAATCTTTGACGTCACGATTGCCCTGGTACCGATCGACGCATATTTGAAACTGGTAGGTGGGGAGGAACTCCACGAGCTGAGAGAAAACGGTTCGGCCTTCGTTCATCTACTGCCTCCGGAGCAAGCTGGAAAGCAGTAGAATGGCGCCAAAACAGAGACAAAAAATTGAAATCGAAAAAACTCACAGAGACCCCTTACTTTCGTTCATCAGGCAATTCGAAGGACTGCTCTAATTTCTTGGACAGTTCACTGTGTTTTCAGACAATATTGGTCGCCATGATACTGGAAGGCGATTATTTACGCACGGCGTAATCTGGACCTGGCTTTGCAGGTATCAGGGGAATGTGCGATCGCAACGCTCGCTACCCGACGGCAACGCTCTCCGCACGAGGAAAACACGGCGGCGTTCGATTACTTGCGAGTTTTCAGACAATAAGGGTCGGCTGGTGCGTGGAAATAGCGAAGACTTCACCCTGCAAAACCGCCCAGACATGCCGGTCCTGGTCTTTTGCGACCAGAATCAACCTTCAAGGAATGTCGCGCTTGGCCGCAGCCGCGGGCCAATGCTCTCCAACGACGGACATCTTCTGGAATGGTAGCTAAGCTGTTCGGTAATTTAGGTCAGCGCGTCCGGGGACCGTTCCGACCAAGCCTTGGCAGAGCATTCCAATAGTAAACTAGCAGGCTCAATGGCCACTGCCGAGCGACACCGTGTGGACTGGAAACTGCTGTGGGAGCAGCGGGCGTTCCGGTATTTTTTTACCGCCATGTTTGTTTCGCTGTTTGGCAGCGGAATGAACTTCATCGGTGTGAGCTGGTACATCATGTCGGCGACGCATTCGACGGTGGCGGTGAGCTGGCAGGTAATCGTGGTGACGCTGCCGGGGCTGGTGGTGCCGTTTCTGGGCGGAGTGCTGATCGACCGGTTCGACCGGCGGTACCTGGGAGTGCTGTTGGACCTGGCGCGCGGTTTTGCGGTGCTGGCAATCGCGTACATCGCGTGGCGCGGGCAGCTGGAAATCTGGCACCTGTATTTGATGACGCTGATTACCGGGACGGGATCGGCGATGTACTGGGCGAACGTGAACGCGCTGGTGCAGGAAGTGATTCCGCCGAGCCAATTCACGGGCGGGAACGCCGCGGTGCTGGTTGGTGTGCAGACCGGGATGCTGCTGGCAGGAACGTTCGTGGGATTCATCTACGACCACATCGGGATCGCGGGAATTCTGTTCATCGATGGACTGACGTATTTTGTGTCGGCAGCGTGCTTGTACATGCTGCGCAGCGGTTACGTTTCGCCGCGCGATCACAAACAATTTCCGAGGGAGTATTCGGAAGCGACGCAGCGGGCTTCGCAGGCGCTGGAAAGCGGAGAAAATCCCGAGGTGGCGGAGGCGGGACTTTCGCTGTCGATTTACGCGGACATGAAAGAAGGGTTCGGATATTTGCGGGAACATCCGGTGGTGGTGGCGCTGGGCGTAACGCACGCGATTCTAATGGCGAGCATTGTGAGTTCCAACGTGGTGGTGGTGGCGCTGGCGACGGAAATTCTGCATTCGGGCGCGCGAGGGTTCGGGTTCATCGAAGCCGGCTGGGCGGTCGGCGCGATCACGGGAGGATTGATTACGAGTCAACTGCCGCAACGACTGCGGCTGCCATTGTACGTGGCGGTGATGGCGGGAATGGCCCTGGGACACCTGGCAGTGCCGTTCGTGGGATTCCTGCTGGGAGCGGTGCTGCTGCAAGGATGCTTCGGATTTTTCCGGGCGCTGGGAGGGATCGTGGCGCAATCGTCGCTCATGGGGATTGTGCCGCGTCATTTCATGGGGCGCACACAATCGGCGTTTGCGATTTTTGCGACGGTGCTGCAGCTGGCGATGAGTTTCTCGCTGGGATGGGTGGCGCAGCGGTTCAGCATCGCGGTGGGATTCTTTATGCTGGCGGTGATGTATGCGGGGGCGACGTATACGGCGTCGCGGGCGCGCAGGTTGTTGCAGAGCCAGCTTGCGTAGGGAGCGTTGGCGGACGGCCTCAGAACGCCGTCCGGCAAAGTCAAACCCAAGAGAACCCCCTCGCCCGTAAACGGGGGCGGGACAGGTGCGCCGCCAGGCTGGCATAAAAGCCAGCGTTTGAAGAAAAACCTCAAGCGGAGGTCAGGGAGTTGGCTGCGGGACGTTTCCGCCTAGGAGCTCTACCGCGCTTTGGTTTAGCTTGGAGCGGAGCGCGTAACGATCGTTCGCGCGGGTGATATAGCGGACAGCGACCTCAATGCCACCAGTGACGGGCTTCACGCTTATGGCCGGAGCCGCGGACAAACCGCTGAGTCCGCGGGAAGTGGTGGCCTTGCTCCATTCCTGTTCGGCTTGCTGAACGGTTTCGCGGGTAGCCTCGACGACCTTCTTATGAATGGCGTCGATCAGCGGATAAGAATCCTTACCGGTGGGAAGAACAATCTGCAGTTCGTCCCAGAGCCATTGGCCAGTGGTCGAGAAATTGAAGTAGTGGCCTTCGATGGCGAAGCTGTTGGTAAACGTGACGCGACGGCCAGTGGGATGCCCGGAGTCGGTCCAGTTGCCAGTCTCCAGCAGGACCGTGTGGAACGGCCCGATCTCCACGACCTCGCCGGTGACTCCGTTGATTTCCACCCAATCGCCGAGGCGAATGCCATTTTTCCCCATGAGCACGAACCAGCCGACAAAACCGACGATGAAATCTTTCAATGCGACAGTAAGTCCGGCACCGGCAAGGCCGAGGAAAGTTCCGAGCTGTCCCGGCGGGCCGAAGATCACAAGCAAAATCAGGAAAAGGGCGAGAACCTGCAGAGTCACGCGGGTGACGGTGCGCAGCGACTCGATCTGGCGGCGATCCATGGAAAGGCGATCGAGAAGCGAATCCAACGAGGAGTTGGAGAAGATACCGGCGAGCATAATCACGAGAATGATGGCCATGCCCAGGAGCGCGCGATGCAGCACCGTGCGCTGGTGCGCTGCGACCAGATCGATCCACTGGGCGTATGCGGAGGCAAGTTCCTTCTTCGTCTCAATGCGTTTGTCGTAAGTTGCCAGCATCTTTTGGTCATCGGAAAGCTGCTGAGTCCTTTTGAGCAAATCAGCGGCTTCGACCTGACTTTTGTCGGACGCGGAAACATGCAAGGCGGTGGTTTCCGATTTACTTTTCTTGGAGTGATGAGCGAGTTCGGGCACGGCGGCCTTTTCGGCATCAATCTGCGCATCCAAGGCGTCGTGTTTGGAGGCCAGGGATTTGATGGCATCCTGCGTGGCACTTTTTTCCTGCCAGAGTTGCAGCTGTTTCTGATGGAGGTCGCGCCATTGCTTTGCGAGATGGACAAGTCCGAGTTGTTCGACAGGTTCAGGCCCGGTGGGAACGGCCGAAGCGGTGCCATGGGAAGTTTCTTCGTGATCCTTTTTGAGCGCTTGAATGCGCTCGGTCACGTCGCCGCCGGCACGAATCAAATCTTGCTTGGCGTCATCCAACTCGTCCTGGTCGAGCTCCATGTCGGCTGCGGATTGGATAAGATCGGCTTCGACGGCGTCCTTCTTGGTTTCCGGAGCCTTGACCAGTTGTTCGGCGAGTTGCTTGGCACGGTCCTGGTCGGTCTTCAAGAGCTTCTCGGTTGTCTGGACGCGAGCCTGGCATTCTTTGGCTTCCACCGACAACGCAGGAGGGTGAAGGCGCGCTTGGCGGAGAGCATTGTCGAAAGCGAGGTCCACATCGAAATCCGCGAGGCGCAGGGCTTCCTGAGCGACGGCGCGCTCGTTATGAAAAGTGGCCAGCTGAGCGAGCTGCTGAGCGGCCTTCAGGGGAGTTTGATCCACCAGAGATTTGTCGGCGGCCTCGGAGGAGGTGTTTGCGATGGGGACGGGCGGCGCAACGGTCTGGCGCGTCCGCCAGAATCCGTAAACGACGAACAAAATCAGTAAGACAATCACAAGCGCTGCGATCTGCTGAGTTCTTTGCATAAAGATTCGCCGGCACCGTCCCTAGATTCAATTGCTGAGGGTTCATTCCAATTTCGTGCATTCAACAGGGAAAGGCAAGAACTTAGTGAGCACGGATTGTCGCAAAAGGATTGTGGCCCATGGGTGGGACGACTAAGCTGAGAGAAAGGAACGCGGATGAACGACCCATGGGTTCCACGAACGGTTTACGGATTTTTGCTGGCGCTTGGCGTGCTGGATTGGGTGCGGCGCTATCCGCTGCTGCCGGAACGAATGGCATCGCACTTCGGTCCGCATGGTGAAGTGACGAATTGGCAGACCAAGGAACAGTTCTTCATGACCATGGTCGTGGTGGTGGGGGTGTCGTTTGTTGCGGGATTTGTTGTTCCTCTGTTGCTTGGGATTATGCCCGCAAGCATGATTAACCTACCCAACAAACAGCACTGGCTGGCAGCGGAGCGACGCAAAGA
This sequence comes from Candidatus Acidiferrales bacterium, assembly GCA_963804635.1. Taxonomy (GTDB): domain Bacteria; phylum Acidobacteriota; class Terriglobia; order Acidiferrales; family UBA7541; genus Acidiferrum. The sequence continues at coordinate 163,487 of CAWDRK010000049.1, read as the reverse complement.
GACGATGCGATACCTGAGCATGAAGATGGGATGGTTTGCTTGCGGCGTGCTGTTTTTGCATTTGTTCGTAACGTCACAGGCGATCAACGCAAACATGCCGTCCCACGGACAGTTTGCTATTGCGGCAACATTCGCGGTGCTGTTCGGGTTCATGGTGTTCATGGGAATTTGGACGATATTGTTGATGCGGCACTTCCGTCGCGTTCCTGAGTAGGCTTTTTGCCCAGGTTCATGCATAAATGGCAGGCGTAAATCGCTACGCACCAGGATTCATGCCCCTGGAAATTTTCGAGGGCGTTTTATTTTTTGCCGAGTGGCCGTGACGGATAGGCCATGGGTCATTGACGGAGCGGCGGCGAAGGACTAGCGTAACGGTATTGAATCTTGCGGTGTCATTCGGCGGAAACCGACGGTCTCAGGTTGACCCATTCCCTCTCCCGGCAAACGGTCGGCGAGATGGCACCCACAAAGCCGTTGGCGCTCCACGGCAGTGAGGACTCGAATCGTGAAACGATATTTAATTGTGATTGAAGAAACCGGTTCAGGATACGCGGCGTATTCTCCCGATTTGCCCGGCTGCGTTTCAGCGACCGGACCTCGGCAAGAGATCGAGAAGAGGATGAAGGAAGCGATTGCCTTTCACCTGGCGGGCTTGCGGGAAGAAGGGCAAGCGATTCCAGAGCCGCACACGTTTTCGACCTACATTGACCTACCGGCGTAGGAGTTCACCGCGGGCGCCGGTCTCGGCTTTGCAAGAACGTCTGAATTCTGCAAGGAACGGGCGTTAGCGTGGCAGGGAGAAGCACATTCCTGGCTTCCCTCGGAATGACAAGCTTCGATACGCTCAGGTGGGTTGCAATTCAAATCGAAGCCCGTGCTGAAATACCCACGGATAAAAACGCCCGGCTTGGACCGGGCGCTTCTCTCTATTTTTCAATTTCGCGTTTCGTTTCTTTCTACAGATAATCGCGCGAAGGGCCTTCGAGGAAGGCGCGGAGTTTGCGCGAACGCGAGGGATGACGGAGCTTGCGAAGGGCTTTGGCTTCGATCTGGCGAATGCGCTCGCGAGTGACGGCGAAAGATTGGCCGACTTCTTCGAGGGTGTGTTCGCTGCCATCGTCGAGACCGAAACGCATCTTGATGACTTTTTCTTCGCGCGGCGTCAGGGTCTTCAGCACTGAAGAGGTCTGTTCCTTCAGGTTCAAATTGATGACCGCATCAGAGGGCGAAACCACGGCCTTGTCTTCGATGAAATCGCCGAGATGCGAATCTTCTTCCTCGCCGATGGGAGTTTCCAGTGAAATCGGCTCCTGAGCAATCTTCAGGATCTTGCGCACTTTTGAGACCGGGATGTCCATGCGCTTGGCGATTTCTTCGCTGGTAGGCTCGCGACCGAGTTCCTGAACAAGCTGGCGGCTGGTGCGAACCAGTTTGTTGATGGTTTCGATCATGTGAACCGGGATGCGGATGGTGCGAGCCTGGTCAGCAATGGCGCGGGTGATGGCTTGGCGAATCCACCAGGTGGCGTAGGTCGAGAATTTATAGCCGCGACGCCATTCGAACTTGTCGACAGCCTTCATCAAGCCGATGTTGCCTTCCTGAATCAAGTCGAGGAACTGCAAGCCGCGATTGGTGTACTTTTTCGCGATGGAAACGACCAGACGAAGGTTAGCTTCGATCAGTTCCTTCTTGGCTTGTTCGGCTTCCGCTTCGCCGCGTTGAATGATGGTGAGGGTGCGCTTCAGTTCGGTGAGGCCGACTTCGCTGGCTTCCTCAATGTCTTTTAACTCGGAGCGACGAGTACGCAATTCGCGACGAGCTTCGGCGGCATTTTCGCCCTTGGAAACATCGGCGCGACGTTCGAGGCGTCCGGCTTCGCGTTCGAGGGATTGCAGGCGCTCCACGGTGCCGCGCATCTTGTCGATGAGGCGCTTTTTCTCAAAAGGGTTGAAGTCGATGCCGCGAATTTCGAGAGAAATTTCGATACGGGTGCGCGACACGTCCCACTTCGCGCGGACGTAGGGACGCTTTTTGGATTTGGCGGTTTTGTCGAGCTTGACGGCTTGCTTGAGAGCCTGATCGTAAAGTTTGGCGATCTTGTCGATGTGCTTGAGAGTCTGTTTGGTCTTGTTGGCAATCTTCTCTTCGGTCAGTTCCTCGTCGTCGAACTGGACAATTTCCTTGATGGAGCGAGCGCCCTTGCGAAGATCGTCGCCGACAGCGATCAGTTCCTTGATGACGATAGGGGAACGAGTGATGGCCTTCATCACCACCAATTGGCCGCGCTCGATGCGCTTGGCGATGGTGACTTCGCCTTCGCGGGTCAACAGTGGCACAGTACCCATTTCGCGCAAGTACATGCGAACGGGATCGTTGGTCTTTTCCAGTGAGCCGGGCGTGAGGTCAAGGTCGCTGCCGCCTTCTTCGGCGTGAGCGTCGTCCTTGGCGACAGTCTCATGGTCGCCGTGCTCGGACGAGACTTCGACGGCCCGAGCAGCTTTGGCCGAGGCGGCGTCTTCGTAAATCTCGATGCCGTTACGCTCGAAAGTAGTAAGCAGGTCGTCGATCTCTTCCGAGGAATGTACTTCCGCGGGTAGGGAATCGTTGACTTCGTCGTACAGCAGGTAACCGCGCTCTTTGCCAACGGCAATGAGCTGCCTTACCGCATCATATTTTTCTTCTAAACCCGTTGCCGCCACAACCATCCTCCAAAACTCTTAGTGCCAATTTCGATGCTGCACACAGCGGTCACAGTTCAGCGCTCTCTGCGCAAAGGGCGAAAGGGGCAGCCCAAACCGAACAGAGGGAGGAACGATATCCTCCAAAAAGACCTAGATTTTTCTGTGAAGCCCTGTGTGCCGCGCTAAATGCTTGCCACTGCCCCACGCCATGCCGCCTGCCGCGCTCTCGCGGACCGGTCCCGTAGCATCGTTTGCACTTCTAAATAGATGCCTCGAAGAGCGAAACCGTTATCCGCCGAACCCTTCTACGCTACACGGATAAGTCGTGCAAAGTCAATCAGTTCCTTGCGGAAATCCTGTGGAAGGGCGGCATGTGCTTGATTTGAGACGGTTAGGCGTGATCGGCAGCCGAGAGGCGCTTGAGGAGATCCTGTTTGCGGCCGAGAAGTTCACGAAGGGATTGCCCCGCGGGAAGAGCTTCGATGTCGCGCTGGACACGCAGGAGTTCCTGCTCAATCTGACGGCGGTGCAAGGCTTCAAGACAGCTCTCGGCTTCCTCCCAGGAGCCCTCTTGGGCGGGCTCGAAAAGGATCTCGAAGAAGACGCGGCGGTCGCGCTCGTCGAGCAGGGCGGCAATCTCTGTGGCTTGCATGGGCTGATCAGAGAGCCCAGCGGCGACAAGGGCGGCGAGGATCTTTTCGGTCTCCAGGCCCTCATAGAGGCGCGTTTGCTGGAGGCGCTGGGCAATCTCGCGGCGAAAGCCCTCAGCTTCTACCAGCATGCGGATGAGGCGACGCTCGGTGGGCTTGGCGGCTTTGCCCACCAGTTCCGGCTGGGTCTTGACCTCGCTGCGGCGCTCGTTGGCAGCTTTGCTGAGCGCGGCGCGAAGGACGGGTTCGTCAATGCGCAGCTGTTGGGCGATGCGTGTGGCCCACTCCGACCGAAGAAGGCGGTTGGGGATTTTCTGGAGGTAGGGGAGCAGGAAATTGAGTGCGCGCAACTTCCCTTCTCCGGTGGTCAGATCCATCTGTCGGGCACGGCTGATCAGATAATCTACGTACGGGGGGGAATCCTTCAAGGCCTTGACGTAGGACTCGGCGCCTTTTTCGCGAATGAAGAGATCGGGATCGGCCTTTTTGTCGCCAATGGCGGGAAGAGCGAGGACGCGAACCTCGAAATCCTGTTCGAGAAGCAGAGAGATAGAACGTTCCGTGGCGGCTTGCCCGGCTGCGTCGGGATCGTAGTTGACGATGACACGCTTGGTGAAACGACCGAGGAGTTTGATTTGCGGTTCGGCGAGGGAAGTGCCGCAACTGGCGACGACATTGGCGATACCGGCGCGGGCTACGGCGATGGCGTCCATGTAGCCTTCCACGAGGATGGCAAAGTCCTGGCGGCGAATGGCTTCTTTGGCGCGATCCATGTGGTAGAGCACGTTGCTCTTGGAATAGATGGAAGTTTCCGGGGAGTTCAGATACTTGGGCTGGTCGTCGCCCAAAGCGCGGCAACCGAAGGCAACAATTTTTCCGGACTCGTTGGCGATGGGAAAGGTGATGCGGCGGCGGAAGCGATCGAAAAGGCGACCTCCGCTCTGATCGCGGGAGATCAACCCAGACTCAACGAGCAATTTCTCGGCATATTTTTGCTTCAGAGCGCGCAACAGTGCATCGCCGCCGCTGGGGGCATAACCGATTCCAAAACGCGAAAGTGCTTCCGCGTTTAAGCCGCGGTCTTCGAGATAGGCTTTCGCTGCGCGGCCCTCGGCGGTGGACTCCAGTTGCTTGACAAAGAAGCATTGCGCTTCGCGGTGCATTTCAATCAGCGCGGTGCGTTGCTGATTCTCTCTTCGCTCCTCGGGCGAGCGTTCCTTGGGCTTGGGAACAGCGATGCCGCACTTTTCGGCAACAATGCGAACGGCTTCTGGAAAAGGGACCTTGTCCATCTCCATGACGAAGTTAAAAACGTCGCCACCCTTGCCGCAACCGAAGCAGTGGTAAATCTGTTTGACGGGATGAACGGCGAAGGAAGGAGTTTTTTCGCCGTGGAACGGGCAGAGACCAGTGAAATTCTGCCCGCTTTTTTTCAGACGGATGTATTCGCCGATTACGCGGACAATGTCCGCCTGCTGTTTGACGCGATCCGCAAATGATCCGGCTTCTGCCACTTTAGCTGCCTCAACCGGCCACCTGAGCCCTGCCGGTAACCGGACATACCAATCTATTCCGGAAGATTGTGGAATCCCAGTCGCACTGGCACAAAATGATTCTCCGTCGTCAATTCATCGGAAATCCCGAGCTCTTTCATAATGACCATGCTGGTAAGATCGCGGAAAAAAATCCCAGGTTTGTCGGCCAGTTTCAAGCGAAATGCCATCGTCGTCCTGAAGCGATCTGGCGCCACCAGCTCGGTTACTAGCGAAGGGCAGGCAAGGATCGCATTGCTGAATTCTACTGCTTCGGCGAAGGGAAGACGCAGGAATAGCAGGGTAAGCAATTCACCCACAACAAAGTTCGACGTCACGACGTGCCTACGCTGTTTGCTTCGCTCGCGATAACCGTCGGCGGCAACGCGACGCTTTGTATCGTTGCGGTCCGCGAGGGCTAGCCAACCCCAGGTGTTGACAAATCGTTTCAATGGGAATCTTCGCCGTACAGCTCAGTCTCGATGTCTTTCGTGAGCCAGCAATTCCCATGACCTCGGCCAGTGGGTCTTGCTTGCCGGCGGGAATGGCGCGCCGTTGTTGGAGCGTCTCCGCGTGGAAAACGCCCTTTAGGACGGCAACGCGGAATAGCTCCACGAATTCAGCCCCGGCAACCAGGCGGTCGCGATTGTGACGACCGTCGCGATTTCTTGCACAATCGCAGTCCCTCCCACTCGTTCCGTGCGAATCGATTGCGTTCGATGCGGGCTTCGTCGCCATCGTGCGAGCGGCAAGAACCGACAGCACGTTGCTCGCGGGTGATCATTTTGGGGCAGCAAGGCTCCGGCTGCGACTCCTATCCCGCCAGTCGATTGTACTTCACTCTACTAGATTCGCAGAGAATGCTAACTATTTAAATCCACGACGGTTATGGCCTTGCCGCCGTGCTCCTCGGCTTCAAAGGCCACGCTCGCAACCAGGGGGTGCGTTTTCAGGAATTCGGCCAGGCCGCGACGGAGGGCGCCGGTGCCGTGACCATGGATGATGCGAACACGGGTGCGACCAGCGAGGGCGGCTTCGTCGAGGAATTTGTCGACCCGTTCGGTGGCTTGCTCTACGGTCATGCCGATGACGTTGATTTCTCCGGTCGAAGAACCTTCGCCAGGAGCGGAGGTGACAGTAATGTTGCCGTGCTTCCCTGCACCGGCAATTTTCTCGCCGGGCTCGCTTTCGATGGCGGTTATCTCATCGACCGCTACTTTCATGCGCAGAGGGCCGGCTTCGATTTCGGCGGTGGAACCGTCGAGGCGACGGAGAATCACGGGCTTGTTGAAGCCGCGCACACGAAGACGTGCTCCGGGTAGAAGCTTCTCGGGATTCACTGCCTCGAAGGACTGGGGCCTGATGCCGAGGTCTTTCTGGGAATCCGAGATGGCTTGCACCACGGCAGCGTTGAATTCTTCCTTGGCTTCGCCGCGCGCATCCTGCATTTTGCGGCGGGCCGTTTTTTCCAACTGGGAACGGAGTTCGCGTTCTTTGACGGCATCCACGACGCGGGCAACATTTTCGTCGAAGCGCTTGTGCATCTCGGCGAATTTCTGTTCCAGATCGACGATGCGTTGCTTCTGGCGGTCAACCCATTCAGCGCGCAGCCTTTGCCGCTCTTGTTCGAGCAAATGCCGCTGCTCAGCCATTTGTTTCTGCATGCGGTCGAGTTCATCGCGGCTGCGGTGCAGGTAGGCGATCAGGTCGGCGGCTTCGTGGGCTTCCGGGGTGAGCAACGAGCGCGCATGATCGATGATCGTCTTTGCCAGGCCCAGGCGATTGGCGATGGCGATGCCGCTGGAACCTCCGGGGACGCCAACCATAAGGCGATAGGTGGGGCGGAGATTGCTGTCGTCGAATTCGACGGCGGCATTGACGACCCCCGGTGTGGTGGAAGCGTAGGTCTTCAAGCGGTCGTGGTGGGTGGTGGCCAGGACAAAGCAATGCTTTTTCTTGAATTCGTCGAGGAGCGCGACAGCCAGCGCCGCGCCTTCTTCCGGAGCCGTGCCGGTTCCCATTTCGTCGGCGAGCACGAGGGAATTGGGCGTGGCCTCTTCGAGCATGGCTTTCAGGTTCAGCATGTGAGCGGAAAAGGTAGAAAGATCGGCGGCGATGGATTGTTCGTCGCCAATGTCAACGAGCACGCGATCGAACAGCGGCAGGACGGCGCGCTGTGCGGCAACGGGAATGCCAGCCTGTGCCGCCAAGGCGGCCATTCCGGTGGTTTTCAGGGCCACGGTTTTTCCACCGGTGTTGGGGCCACTGATCACGAGAAGGCGCTCGGCACCGCCAAGATGCAAGGAGATGGGAACGATGGAGCGATTTTCACGGCGCAATTTGTCTTCGAGCACAGGATGGCGGGCAGCTTCAAGTTCAAGCTGGGCCGCAACGACAAATTCCGGGATGCAGGCATCGAAGTCGCGAGAAAAGCGGGCGCGGGCAAAAACGCTGTCGAGTTCGGCGATGGTTGCGGAGGCGGATTGCAAGGGGCCAAGCATGGATTGCAGACGGCCGGTGAGATCTTTGAGGATGCGGAACATTTCGGCTGCTTCGTCTTCGGCAAGCTGCACCAGTTGATTATTGGTTTCGACGGTCTCGAAGGGCTCGACGAACGCGGTTTGGCCAGTGGCACTGGCGCCGTGGACAACGCCCGGTACGGAGCGGCGATGTTCGGAGCGGATAGGGATAACGAAGCGGTCGTTGCGCAGGGTGACGTAGTCCTCGCCGCTTTCTGCCTGGCGCGAGCGCAGGATTTGCTTCAGGGTTTTTTGTATGGACTCGCGAGTCTGCAGAATGCTGGCGCGAATCCTGCGCAGCGCTGTAGAAGCGTCGTCGCTAATCTCGCCGTTGGGAAGGATGCAGCGCTTGATGGCGGCTTGCAGGTCGCGGAAATCGGCGAGCCTGGCGGCTTGCGCGGCCAACAAAGGAAATTGGGCCGTCTCTTCGCGGAATTGCTGACGCAGCCAGCTGGCGGTCTCGAACAACGAGCCGGCGTCGAGGAATTCGGGAGGTTCGAGCACCGCTCCGGGTGCTTCCAAACGCGCGAGCCAATGGCCGGGGTCGGCGAGCGCGCCGAAGCCCAGTTCGCGTTCCGCGCGCAACCACTCGCGTGCCTCACGAATGAGGGCGAAACTGTTTTCCAGGGAGGCACGGTCGGTACCGGGCTCCAGTGCGCTGACGCGACGGCGCCCCGGTGCGCAGGTGGTCCTGAGGCGCAGCAATTCGCGCAGCTTGTCGAACTCCAGAACGTCTTGTGGCGGTCGGGACATGTTTGTCAGCGCTTCTTCAGCTGCGCGGCGAGGAAATTGGCGGCGTCTTCCGGTGTCGTGGAGCAATGGATGAGGTTGCCGCTGGCTTCGTTCCAAACGCGCGATTCCGATGATGCCAGGGGGCCCAGTTCCACTTCACGAACGCGATCGAGGATAGGCCGCCAGAAGTTTCCGACGATGGCTGCGGGCTTGGGCGCGAGCACCGATTTGTTCAGCATTTCCCAAACGACGGCGAGTTCAACGAGCGTGCCGGTGCCGCCCTTGCAGACCACAAAACCGTCGGCCAGGCGAATGAGTTCAAAGAGGCGTTCTTCCCAGGTTTTTACACGAACTTCGACATCGATAAAGGGATTGGCGTGAGGGGAAAAGAATTCCGCGGTTACGCCGTAGGTTTTTCCGTTCGCTTCTTTGGCGCCGCGTGAGACCGCTTCCATGACGCCGCCATAGCCACCGCTGCAGACGGCGAAGCCATGCTCCGCTAACATGCGGCCCACGTGGCGAGCTTCCAGGTAGTCCGGATGGGTTTCCGCCGGGCGGGAACTGCCAAAGACAGTGATGATTCGCTCTTGGTTCACGGGGATGGTTGTCCTTGTGGAGATGGAGGCGGAGTTGGCTTGGGGGTGGCCGGCGGTGCGTCGAACTCCTGGATCATCGCTTCACACAATCCATCGAGCGCCTCCTGCGTCTCGTGATTTTTTCCGCCCTGATTGTTGCTGAGGAAAGAAAAGATCAGGCGGCGCCCGCTCGGAGTATCAGCATAGCCCGAGAGCGTCCGGACATGCGAGACCGAACCCGTTTTGGCGTGAATCCGGCCGCTGATCGGGGAGTCCTTCATGCGCTCGTTCAGGGTGCCGTCGACACCGGCGACGGGGAGCGAGGAATAGTACACCGCAAACCACGGCTGTTTCTGCGCAAACTGCAAGAGGGCAACGAGGGCCCGGGGTGTAACCATGTCGTGGCGCGAGAGGCCAGAGCCATCGGTCTGGATCACATCATCTTCGGCAATGCCAGCGCGGGCGTAAAACTCATCGGGAAATTTCAGCAAGTCGTCCGGAGTTGTCCAAAGGCCCTGTTGGCGCGCGGCGGTGCGGAGAAGCACTTCGGTGTGGAGATTCTGGCTGATCTTGTTCACCAGCTTTACGGTGTCGCCCAAAGGCAAGGAAAGATGCTCAGCGAGAACGGTGCGCGAGGCTGCGGCGGGTTCGGGATCATGCAGGGCGCGGATTTCCCCGGTGAACTTGACGCCGCGATTCGCCAATAATTGCGCCAGAAGGCTGGCGGCGTGCTGCGCGGGCTCTTCGATGGCGAGGACAAGCTTGCGGGGTGCGCTGTTAGCCGGGAGAATTCCGCTGACCAGGACCGTTTGCGCTCCGGGTTCGCGGGCCAAGCGGAGGTCGGGTTTTTCTTTGGCAGGAGAGGTGACGACATGGTTTTCCACGGTGAAATCCGGGGTCCTAGGGTCGACCAAGGCGCTGACTGGATCGCCTGAACGCTCGCCGGGCGTAAGCGTCAAGGTAACGGTATTGTCGTCGACGACGATGGCGGAGATGGCGGCGCCGTACTCCCAGACCATATCGTCGATTTCCCAACCATCGGGATAGCGCTCGCGCGGGAAATAGCTGTCGTCGCCGACGATTTCGCCGGAGATCTCCTTTACCCCGCGCGCAACAAGCTGGTCGGCGAGTTCCGCCAAGACCCTGTCCGGCGCGCCGTCGAACTCTTCCTTTGTTTCAAAGGGAAATTTGCGATTGGAAAGATTGGGATCGCCACGGCCAACAAGGATCAGATTGCCCGTCAAGCGTCCCGATGGCGAAAGCACGCCATCGGTTTCCAACGTGGTGCGGAAGCGATAGTTGACCCCGAGTTTGTCCAAAGCAAGAGCGGTGGTCAGCAACTTCATGTTGGAAGCGGGCACAAAATAGGACGCGGCGTTTTTCTCGTAAAGAATTTCACCGCTGGCAGCATCCGCGATCGACAGCCCCCATTCCCCTTTGCTGACGGGATTGCTGCCGAGCAAGATGTCGGCGCGCGCGGCGAAGCGCTCGGTGGCCGCAGGGCGTTTGGACTCCTGAGAGCGAACAGGCGCGGCGAGAATTGCCCCGGTGAGAACCATCAGCAAACTCGCCGCAAGGGAAACGGCACGACGAGGTCGCTTATCCACAGACCGGCTATTGGCAAAATCCATGGTCTGAAAGTATATTCGAAAGCCTGTAGGGGGTGCTGCTGGCCCCCACTATTCGGCGGTTAGAACTGGGCAAACCTTGCGCAGTTAACCCGAACCCGCCATGATTACCCATTAGACCGAATCACGCGAACCAGTGGGGCCGAACGGGAAAAGGTGAAAAAACGCATGAAACGAATTTTGTCCTGTGTTCTTGCTCTTGCACTTGTAACGCCCGCGATGCTTGCGAACGATAAGAAAGAACAAGACCGGTTGGAAAACTGTGGCTTGGTGATTCAGGAAATCATGGATATCCCCGACGATATACCGCAGGATCTGATTGACAAGGCCGACTGCATCATCGTGTATCCGTCAGTGCTGAAGGGCGCCTTCATTTTTGGCGGCAGCTATGGACGCGGCGCGATGACCTGCCGCTCGGGCGAGAAATTCAACGGTCCGTGGAGCGCTCCGACAATGATGGCATTGGAAGGAGGGAGCTTCGGGTTCCAGATTGGCGGGCAGGCAACCGACTTCGTGCTGCTGGTGATGAATGAACGCGGCGCCAAGGCCATCCTAACCAGCAAGGTGAAGCTGGGGGCTGACGCCTCCGCAGCCGCGGGACCGAAGGGGCGAAGCGCCGAGGCATCAACCGATGTGACGATGCGCGCGGAAATCCTTTCCTATTCACGGGCACGTGGATTGTTTGCGGGAGTATCACTCTCTGGTTCCACGGTGCGGCCGGACAATCGCGCGAATGAGAAGCTGTACAACAAAAGCGTCAGCGCCGGGGACATCATTTTCAAGGGTGTGGTGCCGGTGCCGACCGGCGCGCAGAAGATGATTGCTTACCTGAACAAGAAATCTCCCAAAAATAAGTCTTCCGGCAAAGAGTTCTGAAGGCCAAGCAATCGAGAACCGAATCGGCGGGGGCCCGGGAAAACAGTCCGGGCCCTTTTTCTTTTGGGTTGACAGACCAAAATATATGACCTACAGTCATATATGAATCGAGGTCATTATGGCTTCCACTTCGCCATCGCTTCGCGACAAGAGTTCCTCCCGTCGTCTGCGGCGCAGCGCCGAGTTGCGAGAACGACTGTTCCGCGCCGCACTGGACCAGTTCGCCAAGAAAGGCTTCCTGGAGGCCACGGTAGAAGACATCACCAACGCCGCCGACGTGGGTAAAGGTACTTTTTTCAACTACTTCCCGAGCAAAGAGCACATTTTGCTGGCATTTGGGGAGCTGCAGTTGAGTAAGTTGCAGGAGGCCATTGACGAGGCACGTAAGACGAGCATGCCGCTGCCTGAGTTCCTGCGATCGCTGGGTGCCAGGATGACGGAAGAGCCAATTCGGCATCCCACGATAGTTCGGGCGTTCCTGCAGGCCTTCTTGTCGTCTACTGAGGTGCGATCGGCAATGCTGGAGCTGCAGAGCCGCGTCCTAGCGCTGCACTCGCAAATGATTCAGCTGGGGCAGGAGCGCGGTGAGATCCGCGACGATTTGTCTCCGATAGAACTTTCGCAGGTATTCCGGCAGACCATTTTCGGAACGCTGTTGCTGTGGTCGCTGTCGGGAGACGGCAGCCTGCAAGAGCGCATTGCAACCGCGTTTGAAGTGCTGTGGTCGGGGCTGCAGCCCCGTAATACCAAGAAGCCGACATGCGTAGCTCCATTGTTCCTGTTAGGAGTGTGTCCATGAACCGCAAGCGCTTACTCATACTGCTGGTGGCGGCAGGCATAGGGGCGGTGGCAGCCTACTCGATGGGATGGTTCCACCGCGATACGTGGCTGCAAGGGTCAGGGACGGTCGAGGCGCGAAATATCCGCGTTGGCTCGAAGGTAGGCGGGCGCATCGACAAGGTTTTGGTGCGCGAAGGGGACGCGGTCGAGCCCGGCCAGGTGCTGGTGACGTTTGACGACCAGGAGCTGCAGGCAACACTCGAGGAAATGCGTGCGGCGGCAGAAAAGGCCCAGCGCGGTTTTCGTCCCGAAGAAATTGAGGAAGCACGAGGGGCGGCGGCGCAAGCGGGAGCGGAATACGAGCAGCGCAAGAACGGATACCGGCAAGAGGATATCGACGCGGCCAAGGCGGACCTTGACCGCGCCACGGCCGACGAGATGAGGGCCCACCTGGATGCGCAGCGCTACGACGCTTTGGCGCAGAAGGATTTGGTGTCCAAGCAGCAGCGTGATACCGCCGAGGCCAATTGGAAAATGGCGCTGGCGCAAAAGCAGAATGCGCAACACAAGCTGGACGAATTGCAGAAAGGCTACCGTACGGAAGAGATAGCGGCGGCGGCGGCGCGCTACCATCAGACGCAGGCGACGCTGGAAAAATTCGAGCGCGGAAACCGGCGGGAAGACGTGGAAGCGGCGAAAGCGGCTTTTGCGCTGGAAGAGGCGCGCTACCGGGAGCGGCAAGTGTTGGCTCCTTCGGCGGCGACCGTGGAAGTTCTCGATGTACGCCCCGGCGACCTGATCGCGCCGAATACGCCGATCGCCACGCTGCTAGAGCGCGACCAGATCTACGTACGGATCTACATTCCAGAAACGCAAATCGGCCACGTGCAACTGGGAGAAAAAGCGGAAATTCATGTGGACTCGTTTCCCAACCAGGCGTTCAGCGGGGTGGTGGAGCAGATTAACCAGCAGGCCGAATTCCTGCCGCGCAACGTGCAGACCCGCGAAGAAAGAGTGCATCAGGTGTTCGGCGTCAAAGTGCGTATCGTCGATGCTTCGCATCGCGTGCGAGCGGGGATGGCGGCGGACGTGAAGTTTAACGCCGCGAGCTGACCCGTGGCCACCTCTGATCAATTGGCAATCAACGCGCAACATCTGGTCCGCCGATTTGGCACCTTTACGGCTGTTGACGACGTGAGTTTCCGTGTGGAGAAAGGCGAGATTTTCGGATTTTTGGGACCAAACGGCAGCGGCAAAACCACGGTGATCAAGATGTTGACGGGATTGCTGCCACTGACCGCCGGCGAAGCAACCGTATATGGCATCGATGTGCGAACGGACCCGGAAGGGGTCAGAGAAAACATCGGATACATGTCGCAAAACTTCAGCTTGTATGGCGACCTTACCGTGGCGGAAAATCTGCGGTTTTACGGGCGAATTTATGGTCTATCGCCGGAGCGGCTGCGCCAGCGAATGGACGACATCGTGCAACTGAACGGGCTGGGGCCGTACCTGAATCGCCTCTCGGCGCAGCTGTCTGGCGGATGGAAGCAGCGATTGGCGCTGGGTTGCGCGATGCTGCACGAACCCAGACTGATTTTTCTGGATGAACCGACGGCAGGAATCGATCCCGTGGCGCGGCGGCAACTTTGGGATTTGTTGTTTGAGCTGTCGGCGCACGGGATTACGTTCTTTGTGACCACCCACTACATGGATGAAGCGGAACGCTGCAGCCACGTGGCTTACCTCTATTTCGGCAAACTGATTGCCGACGGGACGCCGGAAACTTTGCGGCACTTGCCGGACGTGCAGCCCCCGGGGACCTATCGAGTGGAGATCACCACGCCGCAGGTGACGCGGGCGCTGCGCATTGCACGCACGATTCCTGGAGTACGAAGCGCGACGATCTTTGGGCAGTCCATTCACGCTTTGATCGACGATCACGTCGACCTGGAGCATCTGCGCAAGGAATTGCTGCAGCACGAAATCGTAGTTGCGGAAATTCGGCCGCTGGCGCCCAGCCTGGAAGACGTGTTCGTGGAGCTTACCTCCAAGCATCAAGCCTTGCAGGAGGCGTCTCGTGGTTAATCCATTTCGCGGGTTTGGCGCGGTGTTCTACAAGGAAACACTGCACGTGCGGCGCGATTTTGCCACCCTGTTCTTCTCTCTGATCATCCCGATTCTGCAGATGTTTCTCCTGGGGTATGGAATTGATACCAACGTGCGGCAGATCAACACGGTGGTGTACAACGCAGACGGCCGGGAACAAAGCCGCGAACTGCTGGACCGCTTGAGGAACTCCGACACCTTCCACCTGTATCGCTACGTGCACAGCGACCAGGAGCTGAACGACCTGATTATTTCGGGCCAGTGCCGGGTGGGGATCAAGATACCGGTGGACTATTCAGATAAGTTGCTACACCAAATGAGCGCGCAGGTTCTGGTGCTGATCGATGGGTCCGATTCCTCGGTAGCAGGACAAGCTATCAACGTGACCACGGCCATCGGCCTGGACGAATCGCTGCGGCGGGTTTTGGGGAATAACATCGAGGGCAACAGCGCGTTTGCGGTGGATATGCGGCCAAAGATCCTGTTCAATCCGGATTCACGGTCGCCGAATTTCTTTCTGCCGGGGCTGACGGCGGTGCTGCTGCTGAACGTGACGACATTTCTTACGGCCTTTTCGATTGTTCGAGAAAAAGAGCGCGGCACGCTCGAACAACTGTTCGTTACGCCAGTGCGGCCAATGGGGCTACTGCTGGGGAAATTGCTGCCGTACCTGGGAATCGGGTTCTTTGAGCTGTGCATGATCGTAACCGCGATGCGGTTCATATTCAGCGTGCCAATTCACGGCAGCGTTTGGTTGCTGGCGTTTCTTTCGCTGCCGTATATTTTCGTTTCGCTGTCGCTGGGCATACTGATTTCCAGCAAAGCAACGTCGCAGGCCAGCGCCATGCAGCTGGCTTTTCTAACCATCCTGCCGAGTATCTTTTTTTCCGGCTATATATTCCCGCGCGAAACGATGCCGAAATTCTTTTACGTGCTCAGCTATTTCGTGCCGGCAACGTATTTCATCAACATCACGCGCGGCATTATCCTTCGCGGGGCGGGCTGGTCGCATCTGTGGATGGACGCGCTGGCGCTGTTCACGATGGGCTCGCTGCTGCTGGTGATTGCCGCCCGGCGATTCCACAACAAAGTGATCATGGCGTGATATTCTGACGGCCTACGGTTCTTCAGGGGAGAATTCGTGCCTTGTCCCATCTGTGAAAAGCGGAAAGCGGGTCGGTTTTGCCCGGCGAAAGCAGAAAACATTTGCGCGGTATGCTGCGGCACGGAGCGGGAAGTGTCGATTGACTGCCCATCGGACTGCGCCTATCTGGTAGCTGCTCATCGTTACGAAGACCAGCACCCTAGGTCGCTGCCCAGTGATACCCCGCTTCTCGACGTGAGGCTGCCGTCGGACCTTGTGCGCACGCAGCAGCAGCTTCTTTCGGCAATCGCGTTCACCGTCGCGAAATTCTGCTCGGCGGAAGCAAGAGCGGCGGATCCCGATGTGCTTGCCGCCATTCAGGCGCTGGCGGAAAGCTACAAAACACTGAGTTCGGGAATTGTTTACGAGCGACCGCCTGCCATTCCGCTGCAGCGGGAGTTATACAACACGCTCTCTGCATTCCTGTCGGAGACGAGGCAGCAGGCGGGGCAATCGTCGTTTGCAGCGTTCAAGGACTCGGAGGCATTCCAGTTGCTGGTGTTTCTGTTGCGCCTGGGATTGATGCGCACGAATGGACGCCCACGGTCGCGGCAGTTTATCGAATTCTTGCGCCGGCAGTTTCCGGGCGCGCAGGAATTGAAGAAAGAAGAGTCGCGGATTATTGTGCCGTGAAGGGCAGGCACGAGCGTTACTGGCGGAGTTCTTCGAGCTTGAGCCCGTGGAAGAATACGCTCTCGCCAAAGCGCGCCGCTCTCGATGACTTTTGCTCGTTATGGCTTTGAGCGAGAATACACATTCCCATTAACTGAGCAAAGTTATAGGAGAGCTTTACCGATTCCGCTCGCGCTTGTTTGAGGATGGGAATGTCTGGGTCCGCATCCTTCCACAATTTAAGGAAATCCTGGTAGGCGGTTTTGGCATGGGCGGTGTCGCCTTGCAGAGTGTAAGCACGCGCGAGGCCGAGCTGAGCGAGCGAACCGATTGGTTCGCTCTGCACAATCCCGCGATGAACGAGAAGTTTCTGAAATTCAGCAGCGGCCTCCGTGCCTTGTTTCGCGGACAGATAGGCCAGCCCGCGAACATAAACGGGGTACATGCTAAGACTCATGGAAATATTGCTGGGTGAGCCGAGTTCATAAGGACGCGCCGCTTCGAGGGTCTCGATCGCTTTTGCCGGATTGGCGGCGTTAATTTGGAGCATAGCGTTGACCGTCGGCAGATAGTTGAATTGGACCACGGTATCTTCAGGAAAACGGTGAGCCAGATCGTCCATCCGTTTTCTGATTTGCGCCTGAGCGCTCCTGTTGGCATCTGCTAGGGCTTGCGCGAGGGCGATTCCGTACACCACGTCGCGCGGAGAAGCGAGCGTCAAGGCTGCCGTGGCCCGTTGGCGAGATTCCTCGAAGTTACCAAAGAGAGCTTCGCGAAGAGCGGCATCGCCTTCATACCCGGAGGCGGTTTCCTTTTCATCCGCTTTCAGCGCGGAGGCAACGGCTTTGCGAGAAAAGTCGCGGGCCTTGCTGAGTCGCCCGTAATAAGCCGCGACATCAGCCTCGGCGGCCAGAAGGGCGTCCTCAACTCCAGGTTGACCCATGGCCCAATTCTCCTGCTTGGCCATTTCCTCTTGTTCGTTCTGAAGAAAGCCGAGCTGGTACAAACCGTAGTGCAACGCGGGCGAATCGACCTTTTTTGTCCGCGCTTCTTCCGCAAGGCTTCGAGCATCCTCGAAGCGATTCATCTGCATATACGCCGCAAAGAGGTTCAACGTGGCCAACGCGCTGCCGGGATCGATGCTCATAGCTTCCTGGCTTATGGCCAGGGCCTTTTCGTATTGGCCGAGAGTACCGTAGTTGGCTCCCAGGTCATTGCGCGCCACTAATTCACGAGGATAGGTTTGCACCCACAATTCGAGAACCTGCCGCGCCTTTTGCAGGTCCCCGGTCGTAAACAGATGGTAACGACTCTCGATGCCCAAGCGCTCGCGCTCGCTGACTCGATCGCGGAGTTCGTAAGCTTTCTTCGCATAATCCGCGGCTTTAGCGGACTCTCCCAGGTCGTAGAAGCAGGTCGCCAGGGCGGCGTAGGCAATAGCGAAATTTGGATCGAGCCTGACGGCCTTTTCCAACTGAGGGATTGCCGCGGTGAAATCGCCTTTGCCCATCATGCTGACGCGGCCGCGACTGAACGCTTGCAGAGCATCGAGAGAGTTCGTGGTGACCTGATCGAGCGGGGCATCAAACTTCTCAGCGGTGGCCATGGATTCGCCGAGTTTTTCGCGCAACTTGCCGGCCGCTTGACTAAGCGCTTTCAGCACCTGCTCCTTGCCATTCGCGGTCGCTTCCGCACGGGCCATGGTGTCGCCGGTGCGGCAGTTCACGGCGCGCAATTCCAGAACATATTGTTTGCCTAGGTTGGCGATAGAGCCGTCCAGAGCCGCAACACTTCCGACGCGCTGGCACACATCCCTGGCAATCTCCGGCGTGATGCTTTTGTCGGGAGGCTGACCCATAAGGCGGAGAGTCTGCTGGATGCGGCGCTCGGAGACCAGGCCTAGAAAGGGAGACTGTTCGAGTTGAACGGCCAAACCCTGACGCAGGGTATCGTCGAACACAGGTTCGTTGGTGCGATTGGCAAAGTCAGCGAGGACGATGGTGTCTTTGGCGCCCAAGGCGGCCGCGCGACGCGGATAAAAGTGTAGACACACGGCCACCATCGCGATGGCCACAAGCGCGGTGGCGGCAAGTCTCCGGCGTTTGCGGGCCATGCGCTTGAGGCGCCAGCTAGTGCGGCTGGCGGCACCCGAAGGGCTGGAGATGTGGTCCGCGGTCTCTTGCCTGAGGCGTTGGAGATCGGCGCGGATGTCGGCGGCTTTCTGGTAGCGCAGCTTGCGATCTTTCTCGAGAGCGATGCTGATGATTTCTTCCAGCTCCGAGGGAACCTGCTTGTTCAGGCGAGCGGGAGGAGCGGGCGGCTTGTTGAGAATGGCGTCATGAACAACAGCGGCGGTATTTCCGGGGAATGCCAGGCGGCCTGTAGCCATTTCGTAGAGGACCGCTCCCAAGGAAAAGAGGTCGGTGCGAGTGTCGAGTTCCTCGCCGCGAGCTTGCTCGGGTGACATATAGGCGATTGTGCCGACGGTCGATCCCGGACTGGTGAGCAGCGCGGTTTCTTCCGCCGTCGGCATCGTAGAAACGCCTTGGTCACTCGAGACACGCTTGACCAGGCCAAAATCGAGGATCTTGGCGTGGCCTTGCTTGGTGACGAAGATGTTCTGCGGCTTGATGTCGCGGTGGATGATTCCGGCGGAGTGAGCCGCGGCGAGGGCGTCGGTAATCTCAATGCTGAGGTCGAGAAGCTGATCGAGCGGCAACGGCTTGTGGGCGATGAGGTGCCTGAGCGTGACCCCGTCGAGATACTCCATGGCGATGAAGCGATAGCCTTCTTCGATATTCGCGTCGTAGATGGTGCAGATATTAGGATGATTGAGGGCGGAGGCGGCTTGCGCTTCGCGCTGGAAACGTTCCAGGGCCAAAACATCATGGGCCATGTCGCCCATAAGGAATTTCAGGGCCACCATGCGGTGCAGGCGGATGTCCTCGGCCTTGTAGACGACGCCCATGCCGCCGCCGCCCAGTCGTTCGAGGACGCGGTAGCGCGAGAGGGTGCGGCCGATAAGTGGATCGGGACCCGTCATTTGGCGGTGATGTTAGGGTGGCAGGGGATGGGAAGTCAACGGCAGGAGGAGCGGACAAGAATTTGCCGTCCTCAGGGGCGGAAGCCCGCAATTTTTGCGGTTGTTTCGGCAGGTCTGAAGCCGCGCCCTCCCGAGACGGCTAGCCGGCGGAGCAGGAACGGGTGTGTTGCAATTCTTCGCTGATGGCGGCGGCGTCCCAGCCTAACGACATTTGGGCACGTTTTGCGGCCGGGCGATCGCCTTCCCACGGGCGGGAGGAGAAGGCGAACTTCTGGCGGATGCGCAGGACTCGCTCGGAGACTTTCTTGCGGTAGTCTTCCGGGGCGTAACCGTTTTTGGCGTACCACTGATCATATTGCTTCGCGAGGCGCGGGAATTTCTCGCGAATGAAGGGGAGAAAGGTTTTTGCGGAGGATGGCATCAGGAACAGCACTCCGGAGAAGAACCATTGCGCGCCCGCTCCCTTGGCGGCCGCAGCAACTGCTTCGAGTTCGCCCTCGCCATCGGTAATTCCGGGAATGAGCGGCGATGCAGACACGCCGACATGGAGCCCGGCATCGCGCAATTCCTTCACGGCGGCCAGGCGCAAATCCGGACGCGGAGCACGCGGCTCCAGCAAGCGAGCAAGGCGCGGCTTCAGCGTGGTAACCGTGATATTCAGAGAGAGCGCGGATTTCGCGGCAATGACTTTCAAAATGTCGATGTCGCGCACGATCTGGTCGGACTTCGTGATCACCGACACGCTCAGTCCTTCGCGGCGGGCCAGTTCTTCCAGGCAGGCGCGAGTGACGCCGTATTCCTTTTCCGCGGGCTGGTAGGGATCGGTGGCCGTGCCGATCGCGATGTGCTCGGCTTGGGTGTAGCCGCTGGCCTTGGATTCGTAGGAATATTTTTGCGAGACATCGCGGGCCAAGAGCACCGCGGCATCCTGCTTCACGAAAATCTTCTGCTCGAATTCGCCGCCATCGATTTCCATGTATTCGTGGGTGTAGCGGGCATAGCAGTATTTGCAGCCAAACTCGCAGCCGCGGTAAGGATTGATGGTCCATTCGAAGGGGACGCGGTTGGATTCGCAGCGGTTCAAGATGGATTTAACGGGCAAAAGGAAATATTCGGGTTTCTCGCGCGACTTGCGTTTCGTTTCGCAGGCCGGCGAATTCGCAGCGAGGCGAGCAATGCCCACCAGTGGCGCAGGAGGAGTCTGGAGTTGTGGCGGGGGGCAATCCGCCGGGGGGCACTCCGGACTTCCCTCGCGCCAGCCAGCTTCACCCCGGGCAAGGGGCGCGGCTTCTGGTTTAGGGCTTGGCTCATCAGGGCAAAAAGGTAGGAAAGGAACAGCGGGGCGACGAACGGGGCGCCGACGCGACGAGTGCGGAGTCGACGAAAGTGGGAGAACTGGGGACATAGCTCACCTCGAGCGCAGCCAGTATTTCGCTTTTTATTCGCCCTGTCAAGTAGTTTCTCTTTTCCTTCGCCTTGGCAAATCCTTTAGGCTTGCACGCGGCTTCTGCCTTTGCTCTAATCCGCTGGGATAAACTAGGATTGGTGCACGCGGCTATTGCATCCTATTATTTGGAAGATTTTGCAGACTTCCAGGAGAATACTTACGGCTCCCTTGCGCTCCCAACTGGTTTGTCTTAGTTTGTGCGCTCTAACTGGCTTCCCCGTTTTCCCCGCGCGGGCCCAGACTCCCACGCAAAACCCGGCTCAAAAACCGGCGGCCAAACCTCCGGCGCAAACACCTGAAGCACAGCCGGCGGTGGTGGGGCCGCAGCAGACGAAACATTATCCGATTCTGGTGATTGCTCACGGCAACGAGCCTCTCTGGAGCCTTCGGCTGGGGATGAAGGGGCCGGAGCGGCTGGATCGCGCGGGCTATCCGCCCATCGTTCTGGAACCGTCGGACGTAGTGCGGGATGAGTCCGGCACGTTCTGGACATATCACGCGAGGGATACGGCGACCGGCGCGCTGCTGTCGGTGAAGCTGGTGCGCGAGCCTTGTTCTGACGGGACGAGCGACACGCCGTACACCTTCAAAGTGATTGTCGAGCACGCGCAGATTGGCACGCTGAACGGCTGCGGGCAGAGCGCGCCGGACAAGTTTCCGGAGTTCCGGAAGAAGAACCAGTTGGACCCCGACGACAACAGCAATGCGGACGACAAAGACAAAGAGAGGTGTTCTCGACCCCATAACGAATTTCAAGCCGCCGGCGGCGGTTGCGTATCTGAACGTTACGGGCCGGGTGGTGCTGAGCCGAGGCGAGATCAAGAAAATCGTGGGGCCGTCCGGCCTGGAACTTGCGCTGTCGCACGATGGGAAGAAACTGCTGTACACGCGGTCCAATTCCACGAACGGGCCGGAGCGAAACATTGCCCTCTATGACGCGGACACCGGCCAGGCGAAGGATCTTGTTAGCGGCGGCGTTCACCAGGCGTTCTGGTCGCCGGATGATTCGCGCATCGCGTTCCTGAAATTCGACGGACAGCAATGGCATGTATGGACAATGTTGGTTGCGGATCCGGACAAAGCGACGCAGTTGTCTCCACTGGACGTGACGGCGCTGCACGGGTGGGTCTCCTCCGGCGTGGTTCTGGCGACGAACGCGGAGAATGCTTACTGGATCGGCGAAGATGGCAACGCGCAGCAAACCGTGGCACTGAGGGAAATTTACGGCGACCAGTTCCAGATCATGAGCAGCGACACGATCCGCGTGAACCCCGTGAACGCGGATCTTTTGCTGGTTTCAGCGTACTACCTGAACGCTCCCGCGGCTGCGCCGGTGGATGCGATGGGGCTGGCATCGACATTTTTCCTGTACGAGGTGCGAGCGAAGCGCCGCGTGGTTGTGGGTCCAGCGGATGCATTTACGCGCGGGGCAGAATGGTCGCGCGACGGGCTACAGATTTTCTTCACGCGCGGGGTGCCCGGGAAAGGAGCGCTGGTTACGAACCGTGTTTTTTGGGATGGCACCGGCGTGAAGAAAACCGAGAGTGGCAGCGGCCTTGTGATTGGGAAGTGAGCACGGGACGAGAGTAGAAGCAATCCCAACGAACCCGGCACACGTGGGGCACCGGCGAAAAACCCTAAGACCCGTCGCTAGGGATTGACAAGCGCATGCGTGTTCCACAGAATTTCAGGCAGGCTGCCCGATTGAGGCTTCTCATGTTCCGAAAGACCGTTCTACTTGCACTTGCGCCGATTGCACTCTTATCCCAGGAACCTCCTGCCCCACCTTCGTCTCCGGCCACGCCGGGAGCCCCGGCAACGCCTGCGCCGCCAGCCGCGCCTGCAGCACCTGCGATGAAACGAGCCATCGAATGGAAGCAGTTCGAATATACATGTGAAGGCGGGGCGAAGTTGCGGGTGTACCTGCACAACGAGACCGCGAAGGTGATGTACAAGGACAAAGTGTACCTGATGAAGCAGACGCGCGCCGCGGACGGGGGCCGTTACTCAGACGGGAAAGTGGTGTGGTGGAGCAAAGGAAACGGGGGATTCCTGCAACAGGACGCTGCGGATGGCAACGGCGAGATGATCGTGAAGGGCTGCGAAGGAGACCAGCCAAGCAGCGCAGAGGCGGCGGCAGGCACGGTGAGTGGCACGGTGAGCTACCTATCGCGGATGGCGTTGCCAGCCAGCGCAATCATTGAGGTGCAGCTGCAAGATGTTTCGCTGGCGGATGCACCAGCGAAAGTGCTTGCTAAAGAAGAGATTGCCCTGGGTGAGCGACAGGTGCCAGTGCCGTTCGAGTTGAAGTTCGACCCAGCGAAGATTGACCCGCAGCATACGTACACGGTAAGCGCGCGCATCCTTGTGGATGGCGAGCTAAGGTTCAGGAGCGACAAGGCGTATGCCGTGCTCACCCGCGGGAATCCGGGGCTCGTCGAAGTGATCGTGAAACCTTTGACCAAGCCCGCACCGCCGGTAAAACAAGGACCTTAGCGCCCGTCCTTTCGGACAGGTGCCCCTTACGACTCCGCGAATTGGTGAGCCATTCCCGTGACATTGCCGGCCACTATACTTCCTAAATGGCGACCCTTCCTAATTCCGAACAGCGGCAGGTAGGACTTCTCGTTTTGGAAAGCGACCCAGGGGGCGCTGCCGCGCTGAAACAGATTCTGGACTCAGAAGGCTGGCGGGTGCGCATCGTCGAAGACCTGCAGATGCTGCACGTGGAACTGAAGACCGCGGAGTATTCCTTATTAATCGCTAATATTGCGCTGATCGGTCTGGATTCTCCCACCTTCCACGTATTGAAGGAGCTAGGGGGCGTCTCGGCGGAAGACGGCGGAAAGATCCGCACGCTGTTTGTGATCCCGGAGACGAACGGGAGCCAGTTCATCGGGCATCTGGAGGCCGCGCGGCTGCCGTATGTGCTGAGGCCGTTCCACCTGCACGACTTCCTGGAAAAAGTGAGCGACCTGCTGGTGGAAGTGCGGGCCATCGCCGCACCCCTGCGCATGACGCGCTACGAGTTTGGAGAGGCGCGAAAAAAGAAGAAGCAGGCCAGCCGGACGACGTCGATGTTCGCGTCGCGCGATTCGTACTCCTATACGGAAGAAGAGATTGCGGAGTATGAGAAGGCGGAGTCGGAATCGTCGCGACTGAGACGGAACAAGCCGCGCACGAACCTGGGCGATCCGCGCGGGTGATGGCGCGGCTGTTTGCGAGCAGTGGTTTGACCTGCATGTCTCACTGAACCTTGTAACGGGTATTCGTTGAGGTCCTTCGCGCCGCAAGCTGCGCGGCGCTCAGCATGACAACGAATTGTTTCCCTGCTTTCACAATTCCCTGCTTTCACGATTCCCTACCTCCGGCAATTCGCCCCGTTCCACGCTGCAAGAAAATCCTGCTGGCGCGTTCTAACACTGAGCCGTGCCCTCCGCACGGATAGGAGGATGGAATGCACCGTTCGCTGTTCAGCCTGATTGGCCATGGATTTTGGGGATTTACAGCCCTGGGCGTCGCCGCATTGGGGTTCGTCTGGTCTAGCCCCGGAGCCCCTGCCGGTGGCGCAAAGCCGGAAGACGACTGGCGCCTGCTGGAGCCCATCACATATGAAAACCTGACCGTGTTCCCGGTGGTCAGCGCGTCGGGACATGACACCCGAGCATTCCTGACGTTGGAAGAGGGGCTGTCTTCCGGGGAAATCATCGTGCGGGAGCAGGGAGCGGAGACGATTGTGCGCAACCGGGACCAAAATCGTCCCGTGCCGCCCGGTTATGGCGCGCCATCCGTAAACCAACTTGTGTTGATCAACCGCAGCAAGAGGCCGCTGATTCTGCTTGCCGGTGAGCTGGTAAGCGGCGGGAAGCAGGACCGCATCATCGCGAAGGATCGTATTGTGCCGCCGGGAGCAGAGCCGTTGCCGCTGAACGTGTTTTGCGTGGAGCATGGGCGGTGGTCGAACGGAGCGCAGTTCAACGCCGCGAGCACTATCGTGCATCCGAGCGTCCGTGAACAAGCTGCGGTGAAGCGAAATCAATCCGATGTGTGGGAGTCCGTGACGGCCGGCTCTGTCGCGACGGAATCGCGTGCGCTTGCGCCCTCGGCAGCTCCGCGCATGAGTGCAGACGTGATTAACGAGGCGCTGCGAACGGAAGCACCGACACAGTCGTACAACAAGATTTACAATTCACGGGCAATCGGTGGATCGGTGGATGCGTTCGTGGACGAGGTGCAGCGTCGGTTCCGGAGAGAAACATCGGGATTGCAGGGAGAGCGCGTGGTGGGAGTGGTGATTGCGTACGGCGGGGAGGTGGCGTGGAGCGACATCTTTGCATCGGGTGAATTGTTCGACCAATATTGGAACAAGTTGCTGCGCAGCTATGCGGTGGAAGCCCTGGCGCGGCCGACGTTGCGGGAGAAGGCATCGATCGATGATGCTCGCGAGTTTTTGCGGCGGTTGAATGGCAGGGAGACGACCGAATCGGAGCCCGGCGTGTACCGCTGGCTGGAGATTAGCGAAGGATCGCTATCGCTAATCGAGTTGGACGCGTTGCAGCCAAAGACGATTACGTTGCACCGGCTGGTACTGCGGCGTACGAGTTAGCAGGCGCTGAAATCATTGGGAGACACGCGGCGTGGTTTTTCGGCGGATGATCGGCGGCGGCCGCTACAAAGGCAAACGCAAGAACCCAGTTGTGCTACTCGCCGCTACGGGGAATCGGATTCGCGCCTAGTGCTTACGGACTTCACTGCGATCAGACGTTTTTTGGAGGAGTTCCGCGACGGTGCCGGGCCATGAGGGATGGCGGTAGATTGGCACGATCTCCGCTAGCGGAACAAGGACGAAAAGCCTTTCGAGCATGCGTGGATGCGGGACCTGGAGATCAGGAGTAGCGATCGTTTCGTCACCGTAGAGGAGCATGTCCAGGTCGATGAGGCGCGGACCTTTTGCGAAGGGCTTCTTGCTGCCCATGGCCGATTCAATTTCTCGCATCCGGCGCAAGAGTTCGTGCGGAGGCAAATCGGTTTCGGCTTCCCGTACAGAATTCAGGAACCAGGCCTGATCGAGATAGTCGACGGGCGCCGTTTCATAGATGCTGGAGGAGCGCTTAAGGGTGATGCCAGGCTGACGCAGACGCCGCTGTGCTTCACGAAGATTTTCTTCGCGCTTGCCGACGTTGCTTCCGAGCGCTAAATAGACGAGTGTCATGCGAATGGTGCTTTATTTTGCCGCAAAGCGGCGGCGGAGCAATGCCAGCATGGTATCCGCTTCGGGCAACTTCATGGCCATGCAAACCGCGAAGAACACGACGCCGTAGAGACCCAAGACGAAGATCGCCAGGACAATGTGGCCGCGCGGACCCATAACCATCAGCAGAGCGCGCGCGGCGGCGGCCGCAATCAGGGCCGCGATCCAGACCTGAGCCAGGAACGGGATCGGCACGCCCACTAGCCCGATGCGACGGCGTATTCCGCGCTGCAAGAGGGTGAATTCGACCCAGGAGGCGATGCCTGCCGAGATCGTTAGGCCGGCAACGCCCCAGCGCGGGTCGATGCCGAGAAGGCGGGGCAACGGCAGCGCGGCGAGATAGCCGAGTACTGTAGTGAGAACAATACGAATGACCGCGAAACGCAGAGGAGTTCGCGTATCGCGCAGGGCGTAGAAAGTGGAGGAGTACAGGCGCCCGAGAGTAGAAGCCAGCAGACCGACGGTAGAGCCAGCAAGAATTCCCCAGACATAGATGGTATCGGCGTGGATGAAGCGGCCGGACTGGTAGATGGCGGCAACGATAACGTCGCCCAGGACCAGGAAACCAACGATCGA
Organism: Candidatus Acidiferrales bacterium; assembly: GCA_963804635.1. Taxonomy (GTDB): domain Bacteria; phylum Acidobacteriota; class Terriglobia; order Acidiferrales; family UBA7541; genus Acidiferrum. The sequence goes on along the minus strand of CAWDRK010000049.1, from coordinate 137,332 downwards.
AGGGACAACCAGGAATGCGATCTGGCGAAGACCACGATTGAGGCGGGTGCGAAGGACGCCGGCGACTTCCTCTGCGGCACCGATGGCGCTACTCATCATCGGGAGTTCGGCGGCCGAGATAGACATGCCAAAGAGGCTGACAGGAAGAAAGGCGAGCGTTTGCGCATAGGAAAGAGAAGCGATGGCGCCGGTAGGAAGAGGACTTGCCAAAATGTTATCGATATAGCCGCTGATTTGGACAACGCCTCGGCTGACAAAGACAGGAAAGAAATTGCGCACGACGGTGCGCACGTTTTCGGCTTGGTAGGTCAGGGAAAGCCTTAAGCCACCGAGTAGTTTAAGCACCACGGGCAATTGCACCGCGACCTGAAGAACGCATCCCGCAACGGACGCCCACGCAGTAATGACGACCAGGGATTCTTGTGAGCGGCCGCGGCCAAAAGCGATCATGCCGACGATCATGGCAAGGTTCCACAACACCGGCGCGGTGTAAGAGATAAAGAATTTACGATGACTGTTCAGGACGCCGAGACACCAGGCGGAGCCGACGAGTAGTCCCGTGCCGGGAAAGAGTATGCGAACGAGGAGAATGGTGAGATCGCGCTTTTCTCCATGAAAACCGGGCACAATGGCGTAGATGAGCCACGGGGTAGCGAGAACGCCAAGAAGAACGAGAACGGAAGTAGTGAGGGCGAGAAGCGCGGCAACGGCTCCAGCGGTCTTGCGAGCTTCTGCCCTGTCGCCGCGGCCAAGGAGATTGGCATAGACGGGGATGAAAGAAGCTGAGAGAACGCCTTCGCCAAAAAGGTTTTGCAGGAAATTGGGGATGCGTAAAGCCGCTTTGAAGGCGTCTGCGGCATCGGAGTTGCCGAAATAGTGGGCGAAGACGCGGTCGCGAATCAGGCCGGCGACGCGGCTGAAGAAAATACCCGCGGCGACCAGAAATGCATATTCTCTGGAGCTTCCTGCGCTTGAACCCCGGTTGTCGGCGTTATCCACAAACCATCCCAGCTACGCTCGCGGTGCAGCTGAATTCCCTGGAAAAGCGGATGCGTACGCAAAATGACGGCGAATGCCACTATCGAAGATACCGCACCAAGGGGAAGTCGGGTTCGCAAGTTTGGGCCAGGATGCAGAAGTACGAACTAGGGGGAGCGAAGAAAGAGCTCAGATTTCTCCGAGGGCTGAAGCCCAACGCCACTTGCGATCGTTATGTGTCAGGGTCGAGCGCTGACCCGTTGCCGAAAAGGCGCTGTGCACGCTGCGTGCAGGAGACTAAAAGCGTCGTTGTCTATCGGGACGCTGCGTGATGTAACCGCGTTGGCGCGTCATGGTGCTGTCATCTTCAATTCACAAAGCAGGAACATGCCAGCAATTCAGCTGGCGCACTCTCCCCTCTGCCCTGCTCGACCCCTACAGCCGACTATAGGAGGAATCGAAGATGTCCTTGAAGTCCCATACATCTGTTTTGTTGCAAGGTGCCCGCTTTGCGCTCGCGTCGCTGGCGCTATTGCAGTTCAGTGTGCTGGGGCCGTTGACCAGCCCGGCGCAAGCGCAGGAAATGCCAGCTGCGCGAACGCCGATCAAGCACGTGATTATCATCGTGGGTGAAAATCGTTCATTCGATCATATTTTTGCGACGTACAAGCCCGTGAAGGGAGAGAAGGTGGATAACCTGCTCTCCAAGCACATTGTCACGGAGGCGGGAACACCCGATGTGGGTTTTGGCGCTGCCGCGCAGTACTCGGCCGATGACACCCATGCGGATAAGTTCGAGACCAGCCCGCAGGACAAGTCTTTGTACGGCACGCTGCCTCCGCCACTGGTGGGCGGGCCAAAGACAGCGCCGATTTCGACAATCAGCGAGGCGAAGGCCAGTGAAAACGGGTTGGATCCAGCCTATTATGTTTTTCTGACCACAGGCGGTACCGGACAAAAGTCGGGAACCCCCGACCAGCGCATTCAGAATGTAATGGAACTGCTGCCCGGGCCATTCCAGCTGACGTCCGATACCTTTCCCTACGATTCGTATGCGGCGAGCCCCGTGCATCGGTTCTATCAAATGTGGCAGCAACTGGACTGCAACGTGTTCTATGCAACGTTTGAGAATCCGAGCGGGTGCAATGCCGATTTGTTCCCTTGGGTGGAAGTAACGGTGGGAGCGGGAACAAACGGGCTAAAGCAGCCCGCGGGATTCAATGATCTGTCGACCGGGGAAGGTTCGACGTCGATGGCCTTCTACAACATATCGCAAGGAGATGCGCCGTATACGAAATTCCTGGCCGACAACTATGCGATGAGCGACAACTACCACCAGCCGGCGAAGGGCGGAACCGGGCTGGACAGTCTCTATCTGGGCTTCGGGGACGCGATCTGGTTTAGCGATGCGGACTTCAATCCGGCAGTGCCACCGCACAACGTGAAGGTGTGGACCGACCAGCCGAAGGATTCGGGCGTTGTGGATGAGATTGAGAACCCAAATCCACAAGCCGGAACGAACAACTGGTACACGGAAGACGGGTACGGAGGGGGAGGATTCGGCTCACCGGTATTCGGAGGCGGATCCTACACCAACTGCTCGGATTCGGATGCACCGGGAGTTTTCGCCGTTCTGGATTATCTGAGTTCGCTTCCCTACCAAGTGGATCCGAAGTGCGATCCGGGCCACTACTACCTGCTGAACAACTATAACCCGGGGTATTTTGGAGACGGGACGAACGCGTACACCGACCACAACGTCGACAACACGCCGTTCACGATTCCTCCGGTGAACCAGCGGAGCATCGCGGATGTACTTCTCGAGAAGGGTGTTTCGTGGAAGTATTATGGCGACCAGTTTGATTCGTATCTCAAGGATAAGTACCAGCTGAACTTTGGAACGGTGGGAGCGGCGAGCGATCAGTATTGCAATATTTGCAATCCGTTCCAATACCAGGAACAGGTGATGGGAGACGCCTCGGTGCGTACCGCACACCTGAAAGACACGATCGACCTGTACAACGACATCAAGAATGGCACACTACCGGCCGTTTCCTACGTGAAACCAAGCGGCTGGGTGGATGGGCACCCAGCTTCCTCGAAGTGGAACCTTTTCGAAGGGTTCGTGAAGAAGATCGTGGATGAAGTGAAGAGCAACAAAGAGCTGTGGGAAAGCACGGCAATATTTGTGACCGTAGACGAAGGCGGAGGATACTACGACTCGGGATATGTACAGGCGCTGGACTATTTCGGCGACGGCACGCGTATCCCGTTGATTGTAGTGTCGCCGTTCACGAAGCCGGGACACATTTCGCACAGCTACACGGACCACGTATCGATTCTGAAATTCATCGAATACAACTGGGACCTGCCAACCATCAGCAAGCGCAGCCGCGACAACCTTCCCAACCCGAAGCACGAATTGGGTAATCCATATGTTCCGACGAACAGCCCGGCAATCGGAGATTTGACGGACTTGTTCCAATTCCCGGCAACTCACTAGCGCGAGCAAGTTGTGTGGTGAAGAACGACTGATTCAGCAGGAGACAGGGCGGCTGCGAAGGCCGCCCTGTTTCTTGTGTCAGCGAAGGCTTCTTAAGGCGACCCACTTCGCAAAGACAATCAGATTTCGAAGTACCCCGCGCAGGTGATAGAATGCGCGCATTTCACGCTGAGGTGAATTATGCGCAGCTGCTATGGCTTCACTCTCGCTCCGGAAATTCTGGCGCTCGCTCTGCTGTTAGTGCCACTGCCTATACCGCCGGCCTGCGGGCAAGCGACCGACTATTCCAAAGTACAGATCAAGACTACCAAGGTCTCCGGGAACATCTACATGCTGGAGGGCGAGGGAGGGAACATAGCGGCTTCGGTGGGCGAAGACGGCATCGTGATCGTCGACGATCAGTTCGCGCCCCTAGCCGAGAAAATTCAGGCGGCGCTGAAGAATTTGGGCATTACCGACAAACCAGTACGTTTTGTGATTAACACGCACTATCACGGAGATCACACGGGTGGGAATACGCCATTCGCGAACAGCGGCTCAACGGTGATCGCGCAGGACAATGTGCGAAAACGTCTGGAAAGCGGAGGCGCCGCAGGATATAGCGAGGCGACAAAGAGGGACGCGAAGCCGGCAGAAAAAACCGCGCTCCCGGTAATCACCTTCGAACATGATGTGACCGTGCACCTGAACGGAGAGGACATTCGCGCGTTGCATTTTCCCTCCGGGCACACAGACGGCGACTCCATCATTTTCTTTCCAAAAAACAACGTGGTGCACATGGGCGATGATTTCGTGCGCTACGGCTTTCCGTTTATTGATGTGCTCAGCGGAGGTAGCGTGCAGGGAATGATTGACGCGCTCGAGAAAGCGTCCGCACAAGTACCGCCGGACGTGAAAGTAATTCCTGGACACGGAGGACTTTCGAACCTGGACGACGTGCGCGCGTTTGTAAAGATGCTGAGGGAGACGTCGGCGGTGGTGCAAAACGCGATCAATGCACACAAGACTCTGGATCAGATGAAGCAGGAGAAAATCCTGGCGGCATGGGACAGCAAATGGTCAGGCGATTTCATCAAGACCGACGCGTGGCTTGAGACGTTGTACGCCTCATTGACCGGAAGCCAGAGCAAGTTCATGAAACACAATTAATTGATCAGGCTGTATTGACTTGCCGTTAGTCCGTCGTCCGCAAAATTGACAAGATCCTGCAACGTGATGCTGTTCAGATCGATCTTCACCCTGCCGCTGCGTATGGCATGCGGCTTTGCCAGCGTCACTTTGGCTCCCGGACACAAGTACACGGTCATTCGTTTTGGGCGCTTGTCGGGAGTGAACACCACTTGGCCGGATCCAAAGGCCAATGTGTAGGTTTCCACAGGATTCAGGCCGGTTCCGGAGGAGTCTTCGTTACTCGGCGGATACCAGGCGTGCGATATTTTATCGTCGCGGATTGCGCTATCGTCTGCCGGCGCCTGGCAGGATGCCTGGGAGGGATCGAACGTGGCGATCAGGCCTGGAGCGTGAAACGGCCGGCGGCATTGAATCTGCGAGGGGCTCCACGGTAATAAGGCGCACTGTCCCAGGGTGGGATCAGCGAACTTCCCGCTACCGAGGAGGATGTCTCGCGCGTCCTCCGCCTGATATTCGGTCAGAGCAAACTCAATGTGTAAGGTGCCTGTCTGTGTTTTGATCGGGTCAAATTTCTTGCGAGCGATTGCAAACGAAATCTGATTCTGGCCGCCTTCAGGCCAAAACAGCATCCCTTGGGGCGTCCAGCCGGGTTGCCATACGGTTCCTCCGGAAGTCTCCATCGTCAAGCGGATGCCGTCGACGAGGACCACGTTTCCGGCAGCTACGCCGGAAACGTTGATGGGAATTGTCAGCGGGATCCCAGTGATGCGGCCAAACCAGTCAGGCGGCTTTTTTGTGCTCTTCGGCAGAACCGGGACGGAAATTTCAGCGGGGACGTCTTTGGGTTCCAGCAGGGGGTATTTTCGATTGACGAACATGGCGTAGGGCGTGAGCGCGTCAATCAAAACCATAAGGATGGCGCCGGCCATAAGCAGGCCACGCGCGGCCCAGGTTTTGCGCCGCGCATACTGCCAACCTGCTGCTCCGACGATGGCCCCCAATATTAAAACACCCTGGATTTCGCCGAGGCCGCCGACTGCCGAAGACATGCCGCTATTCGGAATTTTCGAGAGTTGTGAGGTGACGGTGGAAATCAAGACGAAGACGATCAACAGGACGATGAAAGCCTGGCCGAGACTCTTCGTCAAGCTGGCCAAGGCGACCGCGGGCAGAAAGAGAATCAAGGCAAGCGCGAGTTGCATTTGGAGGACGCCGAAGAAGCGGGAATGGATGGCAAAACCGGCGTGACGCAAGAGGTAGAGTTGAACGAGAAAGAGCGGCGCACCAATGAAGGCGAGCAGGAAAATTTCCTTGGCCGCCAGCAGCTTCCACCATTCATAGGGCTTGGTGACCCACCACTGTGTGTCGCCGACCAGGGTTTCGCCCTGAACGAGACGGATGGTAAGAAAGATCCAGAAAATGATCATCAAGGGAGGAAGGCTGCCCTCGGAGATTTGCGCCCAGGGAAAATAGCCGGGATGAAGGGGGTCATAATCCGCGTTGTGAGTGATGATCCTGACGTACAGCCCCAGGAGGGCCAGGGAAATCAAAATTTCCGGCCACTGGCGCCTGATGTCCTTTTTGAAAATGTGCAGAATTTGTTGCATTGCGCCCCCTAGGCTTCGTCGCCTTTCCGCGCCATGGCCAAAAAGATGGCCCGCAATCCCATGGGTCGATATTCAACATTCTTGACTTCGCCGAAGAGGCGACGGATTTCCGCGCCGGTCTTGTCCTCGGTAAACTGGTTGTCCACAAATCGCACGACGCCCGCGGATGACTTGAGCTGCAGCCAACTGGCCGGAACCTGCGAAGGCACGCGGCTCTCGCCTTCGCAGGTTATTTCGACTTCGCGGAAGCGCGCCGCGAGTGCGGTCATCTCTTCGGAGAAGCGCAACGTTCCTTGCTCCAGGTAGCCGACGTGACTGGCGAAGCTCTCGATTTCCGCGAGGTCGTGCGAGGAGATCAAGACGGTCGACTCCGCGGCACGTTCCAGAAGTCCTTCAATCAGCTGATCGCGCACCAGGGGGTCTAGCCCGCCGAAGGGCTCGTCTAAAACAACCAGCTTGGGATGAAATGCGAGAGCGCCGGCAAGGGCGAGCTTCATTTTCATGCCGCGAGAAAGTGCCCTGATCTTTCGGTCCCGTGGCAGATCAAATTGTTTGAGTAACGAGTCTTCCAGATCGCGGTCCCAAGTAGGGTAAAAGTCGCGCAAGTATTCCAGCAGCGCACCTACCTTCATCCATCCGGGAATCTCCTGGTTCTCAGAGACATAACCAATTTCCGTGTAGGAGTTTCCGCGGATCAGCGTAGAATCCACTCCCAGAACGGTCGCGTGGCCGCTGGTTGCGCCGATCAGATTCATCAGAATCTTAATAGAAGTGGTCTTTCCCGCGCCGTTAGGGCCTACGAGCGCATGAATCGCGCCTTCCTGGACCTCGAAATTTACGCCGTCAAGGGCGCACACGCCGCGATAGCGTTTGGTGAGTTCCTCGGTACGAATCACAGCGGTCATGGATGGCGGCCTCCTCGCCCGGCTAGGTTCGTTCACTACCTCGCAGCTTCAGACGCTTCCAGTGCTTATTCACCGCCTCCTGCAAATCCTCGAAGTCGATGCCCAAGCGCTTGCTTTCGACAACCAGTTGCTCGACCTGTTCTTCGAGCAGTTGGGTCTTTTCCGCGCGGCTGGCTTGTGGCCGGGTCGCCACCAGGGTGCCTGCGCCGGGACGAATTTCCAGCAGCCCCGACTGGACCAGATGCGTGATGACTTTGTGCGCGGTATTGGGATTGATTTTCAGCTCCCGGCTGAGAGTACGAACGGAGGGAAAGGCATCGCCGGGACGCAATTGTCCGGCCATCATCGCTTTTTTGGCGGCGTAGACCACCTGTTCGTAGATGGTGGCGCCGGGACGAAAGTCGACGTGGAACGGAATCACGCGTGTACTATAACAAATAGGACAGTGGATACAAGCGCAAAGATAATTGCTTCTTGACGGTGTCGAAACAACAACGGGCGCCAACTTGCTAGGGGGCGGCGGATGAAGATCAGAACAAGCGAGGCTGGCGCTTGGGGAGGTCGCGGCCGAAGTATTGATACGCGCGGGAAGTAGCGACGCGTCCGCGGGGGGTGCGATCAAGCATGCCGATCTGCATCAGGTAAGGCTCGTACATCTCCTCGATGGCATCTTCTTCTTCGCTGAGGACGGCGGCGAGAGTACCGAGTCCGACTGGACCGCCGCCATATTTGTCCAGCAAGGCGATCATGAGGTTGCGATCAACTTCGTCAAGGCCGTGCTCGTCGACGCCGAGCATCTTGAGAGCATCCTGGGCGACCTCACGGGTGATGCGGCCATCGGCGCGGACTTCGGCGAAGTCGCGGGCACGTCGCAACAGCCGATTGGCGACGCGCGGTGTGCCACGGCAGCGAGTGGCGATTTCTTCGGCGCCACTTTGGTCTAACTGAATGTTCAGGATTTTGGCGGAGCGGTTCAGGATGATGAGCAGATCTTCGGGTTCGTAGAAATCGAGGCGGTGGACGATGCCGAAGCGCGAGCGCAGGGGCGCAGTGATCAGGCCGGCGCGAGTGGTGGCGCCAATCAGCGTGAAATGGCTGAGGGGAAACGGATGAATGCGGGCGCCGGGCCCCTGGCCAATGATGAGGTCGACGCGGAAATCTTCCATGGCGGGATAGAGGACTTCTTCGACGGCGGGCTGCAGGCGGTGAATTTCGTCGAGAAAGAAAACCTCCTTGGCTTCGAGGGAAGTGAGAATCGCGGTGAGGTCGCCTTTGCGTTCGAGGAGAGGGCCGGCGCTGGTCTTGATGGGCACATTCAATTCATTGGCGATGATTTGCGCGAGCGTGGTCTTGCCAAGGCCCGGGGGACCGTAGAGCAGGACATGGTCGAGAGCTTCGCCGCGGTTGCGGGCCGCTTCGAGGGCGATGGCGATGTTTTCCTTGACGCGCTTCTGGCCGATATATTCGTCGAGGCGTTTGGGACGAACGCTGGCGTCGATGCGGGCGTCGTCGTCCCAAGGGGCGCCGGAAACGATGCGCGAGGAGCGCTCAGGATTTTCGTCGCTGCGGCGGGCCATGGCTTTTTTCGGGGTGAAGTCTGGCATCTTTTTTGCGTGTCCTTTGCTATGGCTTCGGCGCGCTGAGAGCGCCGAGTGCCACGCGCAATAATTTCTCGAAATTGGATGTGCCCGCTTCACGCTTGGCTTCCGATACGGCGCTGTCGACAATGCGCTCGTCGTAGCCCAGATTGACCAGCGCGGACTTCACGTCGGCTTCGGCGCCGGCGGGAGAAGGGGCGGCGGGCTTGTCCACCTCTTTGGCGATGGCCTCAAGCCTGTCTTTCAGCTCGACAATGATGCGCTCGGCGGTCTTGCGGCCAACACCGGGAATTTTCGTCAGGCGAACCAGATCGCCGGTGCGAATCGCCGGGACAAGTTCCTCGACATTCATACCCGAAAGAATTTTCAGAGCGAGGCTAGGGCCGACGCCGGAAGCACCGAGAAGCAACTCGAAGAAATGCTTTTCGCGCGCCGAGAGGAAACCATAAAGAGCCAACGCGTCCTCGCGCACATGGGTGTGAATCAGCAGGGTCACTTCGGCGTGGAGTTCACCGAGCGCCGCGAACGTGGAAAGGGGCACGGCCACCAGGTAGCCGACGCCGCCCACATCCAGGATGACTTGATTCGGCCGCTTCTCCAGCAGCCTTCCGCGCAGCAGTCCGATCATCGCTCGTCAGTATTGCCGCGTTGGGTTCGGGTGTCAACGCGGCGACGGCGGGTGTGCTCGGCTCAACCCACCGCTGAATGCCACCCTCCGGGCACCCGTCACCGGGCGAACAATCTGTCATGCTGTGGGCAACTGTGGACCCGTATGAAGGATTCAGAGATGCTAGGAGGGTGCCATGTCCAAAGGTCAACTTTACGGTTGGAGAATCTTAGTGGGTGGGGCGGTGATCTGTGTGGCGGCTGTCCTGGCGTTGAATGCGGATGTGCCGCGCGGATGGAATCTGGCGGGGAGCAAGCCGGCCGAGTATGCAGTGGGTGTGGATAAGGATCAGACGTACCAGGGGCACGCGAGTGCGTTCCTGAAGAGCAAGAACCCGAACGTGGACGGCTTCGGCACGCTGATGCAGATGATCACCACGGAACAGTATCAGGGGAGTAGGGTAAGACTAAGCGGGCTGGTGAAATCGGAACAAGTGACCGGCTGGGCGGGGCTGTGGATGCGAGTGGACAAGGGAACGGAAGTGATTGCGTTCGACAACATGCAAAAGCGAGCCATCAACGGCACCACCGGCTGGCAACGCTACGAGGTGGTCCTGGACGTCCCCAAGGATGCGACCGTCGTTGCGTTTGGGATTTTGCTGAATGGTGGAGGACAAGTTTGGCTGAACAGCACGAAATTGGAGATTGTGGGAGCCGAAGTACCGACGACGAACGCAATCGGGAACAAGCTTTCGGGCAAGCCGGTGAATTTGGAGTTTGCCGAGTAGCGCTGAGCCGCTAACAGCGGGTGTATTTCCCTTCCGTTGCCCACATATCGAAAGTCGGCGAAAGGCGCTGCATTCATCGCCACAGGCGCCATGGTTCTGTGGTCCAGCACAGTAGCGCAATCAAAAGAATTTGCATGGGAATGCGGGACCAGAGAGGCGTGGCGGGCCTGCTAGCGATGAAGACATGTTCGCGAGCCGCCTTGATGTTGGCGGGCAGGATGGCCAGGAGAAAAACAACCAGGCAGAGTCCGGCGACGGAGCGAGTTCGCGGCACGAGAATTCCAATGGCTCCCAGGATTTCGCAGATTCCGGTGAAGTACACCAACCCCATGGGGCGCGGAAAAATCGAAGGCATCATGCGGGCCAAGTCGTGGCGGAACCTGTTGAAGTGGGTCGAACTGGTGAAGAGAAACATGGCGGCGAGCGCGCAGCGGGTGGAGCCTGGCCAACTGTCGAAGATGGAAATACCCAACGCGCCGAGCGCGCGAAAGAAAAGCAGAGAACCAAACAAGACGAACAGAACGATCATTGCCACCCTTTGAAAAGACTACGAGGAAGGGCTGGGCGTATTCCTCGAGGCAAGAAAGGCCGAAGCGGCTGGTTACGACGCAGAGGCGGTCTTCTTGGCAGGCTGGTAGGTGCCCGGGACAGCTCGAACGGCGATGGCCAGGCGGTTCCACGTGTTGATGTTGGCGATAGCGTAGGTGAGGTCGACAATTTCCTGTTCGGAGAAGTTGGCGCTGACGCGCTCGAAGACGTCGTCGGGAGCATGCGTCTGGGAAATCAAAGTGAGAGCTTCGGTCCATTCCAGTGCGGCGCGTTCGCGCTCAGAGTAAAACGGGGTCTCGCGCCAGGCGTTCAGTTCATAGAGGCGCTGTTCGGTTTCACCGGCGGCGCGAGCGTCTTTGGAATGCATGTCGATGCAATAGGCGCAACCATTGATCTGCGAAGCGCGAAGTTTGATGAGGTGCAGCAATTTGTGGTCAATGCCGCTAGCAGCGAGGTAGCGTTCGATGGCAAGCAAAGAGTGCAGCGCTTCGTGAGCAAACTTCTGGTAATCGATTCGTTCTTTCATTTTGGCGGGCCTTTCCTCCCCGCAAAAATTGGATGCCAGAAGGAAAACAGAAGGCACAGCGGTACGATTCGGGGGACATGCGAAAGTAAGTTAGCGGCGAGCGCGATCCTTGCGGACCGCCTCGTCCACCAGGGCGTCAAGTTCAGAACGGGTGAGTGTAACTTCGTCGGTGGTGTTTTCACCGTTGTCGCAGGTTTCGGGAAGCTCGGCGCCGCCTCCGGGAGGAGGAGTGATGAAATAGCGTGCACGCGCGGCCATCAGCTTGGCCACTTCGCGGGTGGAAAGCAGTTGCGGTTCACCGGCAAGCCTGGCGGCGAGCGTGATTTTTGCAAAGTGCTCGACGATTTCAATGCGGAAAAATGCCGTAAGCAGGTCCGGCCCGCAGGTTACTGCACCGTGATTGGCGAGCAAAAGAGCATCGTAATGCGGGACGTAAGGTTCAAGGACGGCGCTGAGATCCGCAGTTCCGGGCGTAGCGTAACGCACGAGCGGAATCTTGCCCAGGGAAACGACGACTTCGGGAAGCAAGGCCTGATCGAGGCCCTGACCAGCGACGGCAAAGCCGGTGGCGGTGGCCGGATGGCCGTGACAAACGGCTTGCACGTCGGAGCGCATGCGATAGAACAGGAGATGCATTCCGGCTTCGGAAGAAATTTTGCGGTCGCCCTGAAGATGGCGACCTTCCATATCCATGACCACAAGATCGGAGGGCGTCATCATGCCCTTGTTGATACAGGTAGGAGTGGCAAGGATGCGATTGGCGTCGAGGCGGACAGACAAGTTGCCCTCGGCGGCAACAATGTAGCCACGCTCGTACATCCAGCGGCCGACGAGGCAAAGGTCGTGGCGGTGCTGTTCTTCGTTTCTAGCGCGAATTCCGGGCGTCGAGTCCGAGGGCACGGTACGGACTCCTTTCCGCGACCTGAGAGTGTCAATCCAAACGATACAACCGAATCGTGAGACAACTTGCAGAGAGAGTACGCTTCGCCGTGCTGAAAGCCAAGAAAATTATGCGTAAATGCCGCGCAACTTGAGCGCGGTGGCCACACGGTCAATAGCCAGCATATAGGCCGCAATGCGGTTATTCACGCGGTGAAGCTCGGCGTAGCGAACAACTTCATCGAAAGCCCGGTCCATAACATCCAGCAAGCGCTCGTTCACTTCGCTTTCACGCCAGAAAAAACCCTGGCGATCTTGAACCCACTCGAAGTAGCTAACGGTGACGCCACCGGCGTTGCCAAGAATGTCAGGAACGGTAAAGATGCCCTTGGCATCAATGATAGCATCCGCTTGCCAAGTTGTGGGGCCATTCGCGCCTTCGCAGAGAATTTTGGCCTGAACCTGATGGGCATTCTGCTCGGTGATCTGGTTTTCAATGGCCGCGGGAATGACCACTTCGCAGGGCTGGAACAGCACCTCGCGTGCGCTCATTTTGGCGCCGCCGCCGGGAAACTCCTGCAGCGGTTTCTTCTGCGTGTAGACCCACCTGATGACTTCCGGAACATTGAAGCCGTTCTCGTTGTAGAGGCCGCCGCCAATGTCGGCCAAGCCGATGATTTTATAACCGGCCTTTTGCATGAGTTCAGCGGCCAGGGAGCCAACATTGCCAAATCCTTGAACGACGACGCGAGTGGACTCCTTTTTCATGCCGAGTTTTTCGATGGCTTTATTGACGCACATCATCACTCCACGCCCAGTGGCTTCACGGCGTCCACGCGATCCGCCCAGTTCGATGGGCTTGCCGGTGACGACGGCGGTTGTGGCCTGGCGTGCATGCATGGCGTAAGTGTCCATGACCCAGGCCATGGTCTGCTCATTGGTGCCAACATCGGGGGCGGGAACATCGCGCTCGGGCCCCAGCCAGTCAGAAAGTTCGGCGGTGTAACGCCGGGTAAGGCGCTCGAGTTCACCGCGCGACATTTTGCGCGGATCGCAAATGATGCCGCCTTTTGCGCCGCCAAAGGGGATATCCACCACGGCGCACTTCCAGGTCATCCAGGCGGACAAAGCGCGAACTTCATCGAGAGAGACGTCAGGAGCAAAACGGATGCCGCCTTTGCCCGGACCGCGCACCGTGGAGTGAAGGACACGGTAGCCGGTGAAGACTTCCAATTGGCCGTTGTCCATACCCACGGGAATGTACAGGGTGATTTCCTTGTCGGGATATTTCAGATAGCGATAGATGCCTTGTTCGAGTCCCAATTTGTTGGCGGCCACCTCAAAACGCGCTTCGGCGTTTTGATAGACATTCATTTCTTCGGGTGCAGGCGCTGGCGACATGCAGAAAGCTCCTTTATTCACACAGCTGCCTGAAGGGGCCGGCTGTGCGGCATGGTTCGGCCTGTGAGAGACGCGCAGGCACGAGATGAAGGGCCAAAAGAGGCGAATGTCAGCAGGCTACCCACCTGCCAGACCAAACAATTGGCCGGGTGGCCAGTATACGAATCCAAAAGGCGTACCGCAAGGTTACGCGAGTTTAAGTGGCAACAGTGGAATCGAGAGAGGTGCAGGTGAGCAGAGGGAAGGAGGGTTGCGCTGTAGGGCGCGGAGCAGGAGGCACGGCAATCGGGTGTAATGATGGTAAAATCAAATTCGCTGAGAGGAATCCTGGCGCGCACTGCACCTGCCCGGTGCATGACGATAAGAATCGAAGACGATGGAATCGAAACTGAGCCTGGCAATCCTGGTGCCCGTTTACAACGAACAGTATCTGGTGGAAACCAGCCTGAAGCGACTGGGAGTGCTGGCGGATTGCCCGCTGCTCAGCCGCGTGCAAGTGATCGTCGTCAACGATGCATCGAAGGATCAGTCTGCGGCAGCGCTCAAGAGATTTCAGGAGTCACTGGGACAATCGAAACTGGCGCAATTTGAATGGGTTTTCCTGGAGCACGAGAAGAATCAGGGAAAGGGCGCGGCCATCCGGACGGCGATACCGCACGTGAACACGGATTTGGCGGTGATCCACGACGCGGACCTGGAATATCATCCCAGCGACCTGCCGAAAATGATCGCGCTGTTCTTGGAAGAAGATGCGGACGCGGTATTCGGCTCGCGATTTCTCTCCAGCGATTTCCGGCGGGTGTTGTTTTTCCGGCACAGCCTGGGCAACAAACTCATTACCCTGCTGACGAACCTGGTTACTGACCTGAACCTCTCCGACATAGAAACGTGTTACAAAATGATCCGCACGGACATGCTGAAAAGCATTCCGTGGGAAAGCGATCGGTTCGGAATCGAACCGGAAATTACGGTGAAGTTGGCGAAGCGCAAAGCTAGGATTTTCGAAATGCCTATCCGCTACTCGGGGCGCACCTATGCCGAGGGCAAGAAAATTACCTGGAGAGACGGAGTGAAAGCGCTGGGCGCCCTGGTGAAATATGGGATCTCCGACAAGATTTATATTGCGGACGCCTACGGAAGCGAGATTCTGGCAAGGTTGAACCGCGCGCCACGTTTCACAAGATGGATGGCGGACACGATTCGGCCGTACGTGGGAGATCGCGTCCTGGAGATTGGAGCGGGCATCGGCAACCTGACCGCCAATCTTGTGCCGCGGAGCGAGTATCATGCCAGCGATATCAACCCGCACTATCTGGACCGCTTGGAGACGCTAAAGCAAACGCGGCCGTACCTGCAGGTGCACTACACCGACGCGGCGGCGGGCGACACGTATCCGCCGGGAAGCTTCGACACCGTGGTGTGCCTGAATGTGGTGGAACACATCGAGGACGATGTAACCGCGCTGAGCAACATCCGCAAGAGTCTGGACAAAAATGGCCGCGCCATCGTGCTGGTGCCAAGCGGGCCGGGACTTTACGGCACGTTGGATAAGGTGCTCGGACACTTCCGGAGATATACGCGGGAACAACTGCTGGACGTGTGCCGGCGAGCGGGGTTCACGGTTGAGAAAGTGCTGACGTTCAATCGTGTTGGCTCACCGGGTTGGTGGCTGAATGGGCGCGTTCTGAAGCGAGAGACATTCGGATTCTGGCAGATCAAGATACTGAATGCGCTGGTACCGATAATACGCCCGATCGACAGGTTCCTGCCCTTCCCGCACCTGTCGTGGATCGTGATCTTGCGCGCCGATCCGCAACTCGATGGCGAAGCAGGGAAGGAAGCCGCGCTGTCGCAATCGATGCTTTCAGCGCAGAACGGGTACTCACCGAGCCGCTAGATAAAAAGAGAACGGCTGGATTGCCGCTCCTTCCCAATTCTAAATGTACGTTGTAGCGGTTATTGCAGGCGGAACTGCACGATAACGGTCAAGTGCATGGGAGTAGGGTTGCCATCGAGTTTCGCGGGCTCGTATTTCCATTGCTTCACGGCGTTCATAGCGGCCTGGTGAAGCAGGGTAGGTCCGGAAATGACCTTCATGGTGGAGACATTGCCGGCAACGTCAATCAAAGCGTCAATTTTGACATCGCCACCAACGCGCTGCGAGCGGGCGGTCGGGGGATAAATTGGCGGAACGGACTTAAGCAGCTTGGCTGACTTGACATCGCCGCCGATCGGCAGCGGTGCCGTCGGTTCTTTGGAGGGCGACGCTGATAGGCCGAGCGGCTCGCCGGAAGAGGGCTGGCTCGCGTCAATCGACGGAGCAGCTTCCCCGCCTGGCGCCGAGTTCGCGGTGCGATTCACGCTGGGGGCGGCCAATCGCACTTCCCCGAGCGCGGGCTTCTTTGGCTGTTCAACAGGTGGAGCGTTGCGCGGCGCGGAAGTGGTCTCTTTGACAATTGCAGGGACGGCACCGGAGTTCCCTCCGGGGTTTGACGCGTTAACGGGAGCGGGAGTGCTCGGCCGGGAAGCTGCAGGCGGATTCGAAGAAGCGGCTGGCGGGCCGCCTACCGCAGCGGTTTCCGCGCGAAAAGCAGGTTTGCTCGCGGTGTCGATTGAATTTGGAGCGGTCTGCGTCTGCGTGGCCGCCGCTTTTGGCGCGAACAGACCCGCAAGGGCGTTGCCCGGCTGTTTCGCATACCATGCACCGCCGCCGATGAGTAGAAGGCCGCTTGCGGCAAGTCCAATAAACAAACCCCTTTTCGAACCACCGGAGCTGGTTGCTGCGGCGACCTCAGGCGAAGTACCCAACAACTGGTCACCAAACATCGGGTGCTGAACCTTCGCCGAGACTGCTTCCCCATCAAGAGACAGCGCATCTTCCTTAGCTGGTGCGGAAGAGGAATTCGCTTCGGCAATCGCGGCGTCTTCGACCGTGGTGTCCACGGGATTAGTGTCGGTTTCACGAGCGAGCGGGGCGAGCCAAGCCGGGATTTTAACCTCTTCGACAGCCATCGAAACAGGCACGGACTTCACGGGGGTTGGTGCGGGCCTGGTTTCTTGTGACGGCGTAGCCGGAGGTGAAGGCTTTACCTCCGTCTGCGCGAGCTGAAGAATCTTCTGCACCGTTTCGGCGGGGATCATATCCGGTCTGGGCGCCGCAGGCTTCTCTGGTGCTGGATGCTTTACGGGAGGCGCTTCCGTGAACAACATAGAACTGAGCTGCTCCTGCAAGCGCGCGGTATGCTGCTTCAATTCGTCCGTCGTGGAATTCGTCGATGGAACCGGCGGAATGGTCTTCGGAGGCTGCGGCGCTGGAAGTTTGGTGTCGCTACTTGCCGAGATGCTCGCCGCCGGCGTCACCGGAGCGCGCAGCGCTTCGGGAACGTGGACGGGTTCCAGCGTAATGGAGACAGGCGGCTTTGGCGCAACGGTTTGCGCGTGAACAGCTGGAGATGGCGGAGCACTCGGCGCCGGGTGCGACGCAGGATGGCTTGCCTGAGGCTGTTGCGGCTTTGGCGGAGCCGGTTTCGCCGGTGGCGGTGCCAAGGGAGGCGCAATCGCGACGGGCTTCACTGTTACGGGAGCGTGCGCGGCCGGTTTCATCGCCGCAGGGGCTGGCGGAGCAGCAGCAATTTTAGGCGGCGCGGAAGCAACAGGCTGCTGTGCAGGCGCGTGAGCAACCGGGACGACGGGCCCCGTGGAGGTAGGCGGAGCAGGCGAAATGCGATCGGTGGGAAAACGCATGCCCCAGAAACCAATCGCCGGCTCGGTAAATTCCAGTTCCACATAGCCGCTGACGGTGCGGTAGTTTTTCGATTTGACAACCTGGCAGACGACTTCCTTTTTGGTTTTTTCGTTGGTGACGAACAACAGTTGTCCGGGCGCAACAAGGGAGGCCAGGCGAATGACGGCACCATGGCCAAAGATGAGCACGGTCTTGGTCGACTCAGAGAACGGCTCGCGTTTGTCGGAGCCATCCACGGTGCGCGCGCCATTTACGGTGACGGGGACTTCCAAAGCCACGGGTTGCGGAGGCTTATTTGCCGGCGCGGCAGGAGCAGTGGTCGCAGCCGAATTCTCTACATCTTTGACAATCGGTGCCATGGGACACTCGCTAGAGAGAGATTGGGAGGGACTATCCGCGTGATGCAAAGATAGTCCACTCCTACCTTTTCATATTGCGGCGTGGGGGTAAGGGGGCTCTATAGTACTTGGGTACTACCAGGGTAACTCATGCGCGACGGGCATAACGTGCTACACCCAAGTCTTGCGGCTCGGCGGAAAAAGCAAAGACGCAATCGCGGCATGGGGCAGATGAGTCCTCGCCAATCTCCAGGGAGCAGGCGATCCGCAGAACCGTCGGGAGCCATAAACCTGGCAAGCAAACGAAAGGATTTGCTGCGTGTTGTGATTCCTACTTCTAGGGATTCAAAGGCGGCTGATAGCGCTGGTCGACTGCTACCTGGTAGCCGGTGACCAGTTTGTTGGTGGCATTGGCCATGCCGACGACCTGCTGCAACTCCTTGAACATTTCCGGCGTCATGCCCTTGCTGAAGGCCGAGGCGGTGTGTGAGGCGATGCAGTACTGACAGTTGTTGGTGACGCTCACGGCGATATAGATAAGTTCCTTGGTCAGGGGATCAAGCGCGCCGGAAGCCATGATCGCTTTCAAGCTCTCCCAGGTGCGCTTCAACAAGGCCGGGTCGTGGGCGATAGCCTTCCAGAAATTATTGATATAGTCGGTCTTGCGTGTGGCGAGGATGTCGTCGTAGACCGCTTTGACTTCGGCGCTGGCGTCCTGGTATTCGATAAATCCAAAAGTCGACATGAAACACTCCGAGGGATCAGGTAGTAGCGCGAGCCATGGTAGCGGGAACGGGAGTGGCTTGTCATCTACTGGCGCCGCGCGAACAGCATGCCAAGGGGAAAAAAACGAGGCCGGCGTTTTCTCGGTATTGAATCGTTATAATATCGCGAATATCAGGAGGCCGCATGCACTTCCCTGTCGCCAAACTGTGCCGTAGTTTGTTTTGGTTCGCCATCGGAGGAGCCGCGACGGTTTGTCCGGGTTTCGCTCAGACCGTGCGCGTGGACGTTACGCCGGCACACGCGCTGGCCTTCGATCCCGACAAGGCCATGGGCAGTTCGATGGATATTCTGCCGGCCAAAGATTTCGACACGGTTTACAGCGAGCCAATCATCAAGGAATCGCTTTCGGCGGGATGGGGACCGATCACTTACCGGCAGAACACGGAACTGACGATCAGTGCGTGGCACTGGAATCCCAATGGAACGTGGAGTGACGCGAAAAGCCAGGGCGGATATTTTGTCGGCAGCGCCCAGCCGGGAGATTTTTTGCGGCAATCCTTCGGCTACAAGCTGCCGCACCGCGGCTCGACACGCAGCGACGCGGGACAAAACGAATATTCGAGGCTGACGGATGGCGACGGGTCCAGCTACTGGAAAAGCAATCCGTATCTGACAGAGAAGTTCACGGGCGAGGCGGATTCGCTGCATCCGCAGTGGGTGGTCATAGACTTCGCGACGCTGCAGGATATCAGCGCGATTGAGATAGCCTGGGCCAATCCTTACGCGAAGAAATATGTTGTGGAGTATTGGGATGGCAAGGGCGACGCCGTTTCGGCGCAACACTCGGGCAAATGGGTGCAATTTCCGCACGGCCAGGTTAGCGGCGGCACGGGTGGAACCAGCCTGCAACGCTTGGCAGACAAACCCATGGCCACGCGCTTCGTGCGCATCGGCATGACGGAGTCCTCGAACACTTGCGACACGCATGGGAAAGACGATCCGCGCAACTGCGTGGGTTACGCGATATCGGAAATTCGCGCGGGGAACTTCAATTCCCAAGGACAGTTTATCGATTTGGTAAAGCATACGCCGGGCCAGGCGCAGACCGCGACGCAGGTTTCTTCCACCGACCCGTGGCACACCGCCGGGGACCTGATTTCTGCGCGCATCCAGACCGGGTTCGACCTGTTCTACACGAGCGGATACACAAATCATCTGCCCGCCATGATTCCGGTGTCGATGCTGTATGGAAACCCGGAGGACGGTGCGGCGGAGCTTGCGTACATCGAAAAACGAGGCTATGCGATTTCTTATGTGGAGATGGGAGAGGAACCCGATGGCCAGTTCATGCTGCCGGAGGATTACGCGGCGCTGTACCTGCAGTGGGCAACGGCGCTGCACAAAGTCGACTGGAAGCTGAAATTGGGAGGACCGGTCTTTACGGGAGTCAATGAAGATATCCAGGTGTGGCCGGATGAGCAGGGACACACGTCGTGGCTGGGTCGATTCGTGGAGTATCTGAAGTCGCACGGACGAATGGCGGATTTAGCATTTGTTTCCTTCGAGCATTACCCGCTGGCACCTTGCGAAATTGCCTGGGCAGACTTGTACCGCGAGCCCCAGTTAGTGCAGAGCATTCTGAAGATCTGGAGGGAGGATGGCGTGCCGGCAGACGTGCCGTTAATGAATACGGAGAGCAACGTTTCCTGGGCGCTAACCGACCCGATGCAGGATCTCTTCGCGGGGCTTTGGTTGGCGGACAGCGTGGGCGCATTTCTGACCTACGGTGGACCGGGCGCTGTTTATTATCATTCGCCGATCCAGCCGGAACCGCTTCGGCCTGGATGCCATGCGTGGAGTACATACGGAAACTTTGTTGCCGATGAAAAGCTGAAAATCCGGCAGCACACCGCGCAATATTTTGCGAGTCAACTGCTGAATCTGGACTGGGTGAAGCACCGCGCGGGGACGCATCAACTCTATCCTGCCAAGGCGGATCTTCAGGACGAAGCTGGACATACTCTGATCACAGCGTATGCCGTGAAGCGGCCCGGTGGCGAGTGGTCGCTCCTGTTGATTAACAAGGACCCCAGCAACGCGCACGAAGTGACCATCCAGTTCAACGATGGCGACAAGGAAGGAGCGCTGCGGTTCACGGGAAATGTGAAGCAGGCGACGTTCGGCGCGGCCGAATATGTGTGGCATCCCGCGGGGCCCGTCAGCAAAGCCGATCCCGCGGGCCCGGTAAAAACTTCGCAATGGCAATGGAAAGAAGGCCAGAAAGTGCTGTTGCCCAAGGCTTCAGTCAACGTGCTTACGGGAAAAGCAATGCAGTAGCTCCAGGCTTCACGGTTTCTGTGGGGGCTCGAAGAGCTGAAGATTTTCTGCCTTCCAGCGCATGGCGCGGTAGATGCGGTTTCGTCCGCTGGGGTGATCAAAGAAGATCCACTCTTCAACCGGCCCGGGATTCATTTTCCGGTACTCCCCGAGATGAATCGCGGCTTGTGCGAACCCGTCGGGCTGACGACTGGCATTCAATCCAAAAATATCGGCTTCGGCTTCTTCCGTTCGCGTTTGAGTATTCGCGATGGGCGTGAGGATGAAGAAGAAAATGGTGGCAATCAAAAAGACGAGAGGAATGACGGCAGGGTCCGTGATTCCCTGCACACCCCATTTCGCTGCCCAGCGCGCCAAGGAATACTGCAGTCCCCACCGGAGAAGGGCGAAGAACGCCACGGTCACAACAAAAAGGAAGAGCACGTCCTTGTATATGTGATGGAGCACGTAGTGTCCCATCTCGTGGCCCATTACGGACTGAATCTCCGCGGGCGAGCCGCGACGCAGAAGATTGTCGTTGAGGGTAATGCGCATGGTTTTCCCGAAGCCGCTCACATTGGCGCTCATGCGGGTAGTTTGACGGGAAGCGTCAACTTCGAAAACGTCGTGGGCCGGAATTCCATTCGCCCTGGCCATGGAGAGGATCGGCTGTGTCACCCTAGGGTCCGCCAGCTTAGAAACCTTGTTGAACAACGGCAGCAGATAAACCGGCGCGATCATAATCCCGACGATCATGAACAACATTGCGACGATGGCACCCCAGATGTGCCAAGTGTTGGGGAGCCACCGGACGATCTGAAGTAACACCACGGCCAGAATACCGCCCAAGACTATTGCGATGAGCAAACCCTTGATTTGATCACCCATCCATGCTCCGAAGGTTTGCGTTGCTAGCCCGTACTTCCATTCACGTAAGAAACCTTCGTAAACGGTCAGCGGGAAGGTAAGCACGAAGGTGATGAGCATGAATTGAATCCAGTACAGAAAATCCTGCAGGACCCGCACCCGCGTGAGGCGGGCGGTAAATTTCCTCATGCGCGCAGACCAGCCGAGCCGCAAGAGCACCCAATAGACCACCACGGCGAGCAGGAAATCCCACAGAATCAGCCAATAGCCGCCCTCGAAGTAGGCATCGCTGCGGGCCCGCGCCGCGGCGGGAATCTGCGCAAGATAGGCATTGGTGGCCGCTTCGGCGCTAAAGTGATCGGACGGCTGCGCTTCCGGAGGAACGGTGACGACGGAAGGCATCTGACTGTTTGACAAGCTGGTCGTTTGCTGTGCAGATGCTGCGGGACTGATGGCGAAACCAAACGCTAGCGCGGAAAGCAGGGCAAGCCCGAGTCGTGTATTCATGAGCCACCTTTGGCAGGTTGCCATCGGTCGTAGAGTATACGTCGCCAGTACGAAAAAAGACTCCCGGCGAGCCGCCCAAGGAAGCGAGGGTTAGCGCCGATTGTTGCGCAGGAGAAACTCGTCGACGAGCAGGCGCGCGAGACGGGGTGAATGGTGGCGAATCACACCTTGTTCTTCGAGGAGATTGTCGAGAACAAATCGCACCTTGCTCTTGACCACATTGAGCGCATCGACAACCACGGGCTCAGCGCCCTGGGCTCGATAGCGCCGGGCGACTTCCGGGGAGATCGCTTGCCGATTGGCCACGACCCAATCAATCACGGGAGTGGAGATGTGCTTTTGAATGGCGCGCAGGTGTTCGCTAAGGGTGTAATTGGTAGTCTCGCCGGGCTGTGTCATAAGGTTGGCAATGTAAACGCGCGGGGCTTTCGATCGCGAAATTGCCCGCGCGATCTCCGGAATCAGGAGGTTGGGAATGACGCTGGTATAGAGCGAGCCGGGCCCCATGAGAATCAAATCCGCCGCCTTGATGGCCTCCACGGCTTCGGGAATGGGGCGCACACGCCGGGAAGAAAGTTCGATCCGGCGAATGGGGACCCGGCTTTTGGAGATATTCGTTTCGCCATGCACGCGCCGGCCGTTCGCCAGCGTAGCCACAAGATGAATATTGGAAAGCGTGGAGGGAAAGATTCGGCCGCGAATTGCCAGGACTTTGCTGGACACTCTCACGGCCTCGGCGAAATCTCCGGTCACATGGGTCAATGCCGCCAGGAACAGGTTGCCGAAATTGTGCCCACGTAAGCCGCGGCCCAGATGAAAACGGTATTGGAACAGACGCCCCATGAGCGCTTCATCCTTCGAAAGGGCAACCATGCAATTGCGGATGTCGCCGGGAGGCAGCATGCGATTTTCCCGGCGCAAGCGTCCGGAACTGCCACCGTCGTCGGTAACCGTCACGATGGCGGCAATGTCGGCAATGGGCCGCTCGAGCGAAGCGCAATGATCGCGCTGTCGCATCACATGGTCCTTCAGGCCGCGCAGGAGGGCCGACAGACCGGTGCCGCCGCCCAAAGCGACAACGCGCATCCCTTGTGCGAGTGGCTCTTGTTTCGGACCTGATTTCTTCACTGGACGCTCAACTTCCACGCTGCGATCGCTGAGTTGGAAGCGATCGGACTTCATTCACCTGCACCATCGGGTGGGTCTACCAGCAAGCTGCCGCGCAAAATCGCAAAGCGCGTCAGATTCGTAATGGATTTCTATCTGCCGGGACAGCGGAGTTACCCCGCGTATCCTTCTTTTTCAGGATACAGCAACTCAGTGAAACGGGGATCTTCCTGGAGAAACGCGAAATCTTCATCGTTGCGCGCGTGATAACGGTTGGCGGGGCGAAGCTCGATGGCTACTTTCAGATTGGCCATGGCAGAGTCGGCCTCGCCGGTCAGACAATCTAGAGCCGCGAGCGCATAGTGGACATGGTCCAGCTTGGGCGCGAGCTTCCGCGCCTTCTCAAGACTCTCGCGCGCCTCATCCCAGCGACCCAGGTTCATCATGGCGACACCGCGCTGGTAGTGATCTTCGGGCGATTTTGGATTTTGGTCGGCGGAAGGTTTCATCCTCTGTTCGACAATGCGCAGATGCATGCGAGCGCGGTCGGCCAGTTCCTTGCTGGGGCCTTCGAGGACCTTTTCCAGTTCCTGCTTGGCGCGCTGAAACTTCTGCTGATGGAAGAGGGCCATGGCCTCTTCGTAAACCTTCATTTGAGCTTGCACTCTGGGGTCCACCATTTCGACACCGCCGCGCTGCGGCACCGGAGCCGCTAAAGCTTTTTGTTTCTGCTGCTTAGAACTAGACCGAACCGGGGGTTTCCCACGGCTGGAGGAGGATTTTTGGGGTTTCGCCATGGGGCGCATGCTAGCAGAGGCTTTGTCCCGCGTCAACGTTAGGCAGCACACGCCGTTTTCTTGGGTATGCGCACGAGCATTCGCCGCGAAGTGCCTTGTTCGACAGCCTTTACCCTCCGGGAGCATGGCGCAAAAAATCTCTCGGGGATTGGGCGGTTCTCCGCGACACTAGAAGGAGACTCCTGCACTGGGACGCGCGGCCGGGAGCACTGGCTTGCCCTGCGTGCGTGTGTTATAAGTTTCAACGGAACTCAGGTTGACGACTCGTGCCTTTCATCAATTTTCCTGCGCGTGAAATAAATTGCAAGCTGGTGTACTACGGCCCTGGTTTGGGAGGCAAGACTGCCAATCTCCAGTGGATCTATGATCACACCGGCCAGAATCAGAAGGGCAAGATGGTCTCGCTGGCTACGGAGACGGATCGCACCCTGTTCTTCGATTTTCTTCCCCTCGATCTTGGGACGGTGCGCGGATTCAAGACCCGCTTCCACCTTTACACCGTGCCCGGGCAGGTTTTCTATGAAGCCAGCCGGAAGTTGATTCTGAAGGGCGCCGACGGCGTGGTGTTTGTTGCCGATTCACAGGAAGAACGGCTGGACGCGAATTTCGAAACGCTCGACAACCTGCAAGAACACTTGAAAGAGCACAACCTGAACTTCACGACGATTCCGTATGTGCTGCAGTTGAACAAGCGCGACCTGCCCAACGCCATGTCTGTGGAAGAGTTGACCAAGCAATTGCAAAAGAAGGGCGAACCGGTGATCGAAGGAATCGCGATTCAGGGGCAAGGGGTGTTTGACACGTTGAAAGAACTGGCCAAGATGGTGCTCGCCGAATTGAAAAAGGGCAATTGAGTTTTTTGGAGTGCTCCGGAGCGCCGCGAGTTTCCGCATGTAGCTCCACCTGCTTACGGTTCGGTCGAAGCTTGCGCCTTGATTGGCGCTGCGCGCGCGCAATGTTTTTCATACAATCGAAAATTGACCTCGAACTGGGCTATCGTCCCCACCGGCTGGTGGTCCTTGACAGCGGGCTTGCAACGCCAAGTTTCCATAGCCTTCCTCGTTAGTCGTTCAGGCCACCCGGCACTTCCTTCACGAACTGTGGTGACTCAACCGTTCCCTCCGGGGTAATTATGGCGTCAATGAGTATGCCGCCGTCGAGCTGGGCTTCTCGCGCGGCCTCGGGGTACGGCGGATTTGCCATGTCGCTATAGGAGGGCGCGCCGACCCCAGCGACAATGAATGGCTTTAGGAAAAGTCCCGCCTGCGGCAGTGAAAGTATTGGTGTGAGCCAAGTTTTTTCCGAGGAGCATCGCAATGCCAGGCTTGCAGGAATCCCGGGCCATTCGAGAGATTTTCCTGTTTTGGATCTGAGTTCTTCGTTGAGTGGGACTGCAAAATTCCATTTGGCTGCTTCCTTGGGATCTCCCAGGCGAATTAGATCGAGACTCAGGTCGAGAGCTTCGTCAGAAGCGACACTTCCCCGGTGATAATTTCGTTTGCTCCGAGTTTGCCAGCAACCCAGAAAGCCACAAACACAGATTGCAGATTCAGCGGCGAGACGTCCTGCGAAACCAGAAACTCGCGAAGCTTGGAACGTGGAGTCTTCGTGCCTCCGGGAAGCCTTGCTTCCAGCGAGGCGGAGAGATGGTCTGCCAAAAATGAACCTTAAGGCGTTTATCCTAGCGGTTGGCCGGGGAAGTCGGTTACCAAAGCCTTGGGAAAAAGAAACGACTCTTGCGCGATGCTATGGTTCGCAATTTGGTCCAAATGCGGGCCGAAATTCGAAGGAGTTGCTGAGGTTGCCAGAAGAAAGCAAGGAATCAATCCAGCACGCCTGGTCTTGCACGCCAGGACGTTGACTTTGTGCGGAGAATTCGCGAAGGTTCTTCGATTATTCGCTCTAAAAGTTGCCTTTGGCTTGGTCTTCGGTTTCGAAGGTGGGAATGGCTTCGACGAGGCGGGTAACGGTAAGGGCATCACGGACCCGGCCAGGGCTGCAGACCAGATGCAACGCTCCTCCCTGACGAGCCAACGAGATGGAAAGCTTCACGAGGACGGAAATACCGGAACTGTCGATCTGGGGAATATCGTTGAGGTCGACAATGATCTTGCGCGCCCCGCCTTGTGTGAGCTTCTGCACAAAGCTGCTGAGATGTTCGCTGGGGTCGCCAATGGTGAGCCTGCCATGCACGATCACAAAATGGATACCGCCCGCTTCGCGCACGGTCACTTCCAACGGTGGATGCAGGGTCATCGAACCTTTCCTCAAAACACGCAGCAAAGACCTGGGTCGCCGCCAGGCAGTTTCTTCCGGAGCGGCACAGGCATTATACGATGATCGCGATGGAGAACAAGCCGACAAAGGACGCGCGGCACCACGACTGGAATGTGACGCCCCGCCGCGCCCGCGAGATCCAGGAAGCGTTGCGGGAACGGTGGGTTGGTGAAGACCGCCTGCCGCGGATTCGGCTGCTGGCAGGACTGGATGCTTCCTTTGTTTTGGTCGGTTCGCAGGCGCTGAAGAAGCAGCCGAGCCGCTGGGGCGTGCTGCGCGACGCCAACCGCGCGATCGGTTGCGTGGTGATGTATCGCTACCCGGAAATGGAAGAGGTCCAGCGGACCTATGCGGTGGTACCCCTGGAGTTTCCTTACATTCCCGGACTGCTCAGCTTCCGCGAAATTCCCGTGCTGCTGGCCGCGCTCGCGAAACTGAAACGCATGCCGGACCTTTTCTATTGTGACGGGCAGGGATATGCGCACCCGCGAAGGTTGGGAATCGCCAGCCATCTCGGGGTGTTGCTCGACCGGCCCACGATCGGATGCGCCAAAAGCTTGCTGATCGGGACGCACGGGCCGCTGGGAGAAAAGGCCGGAAGCCAGGTAGCGCTGCTAGACGAGAAAGCGGGAAGTGAACGGATCGGCACGGTCTTGCGGACGCGGGATGAAGTACGTCCGATTTTCGTTTCGCAAGGCCATCGGGTGAGCCTGGAATCCGCCGTCAGGTTCACGCTGCAGGTCTGCGACGGCTACCGCATCCCGCGCCCGACACGCGATGCCGACCACTTTGCAGGCGAAACAAAACGAAAACTGCTCGGCGGGCAGCTATCCGAAAAATGAATTCTGGGCAGCAAAATTTCAGAAGGTAGCAAAGCGGCGGTGCCGCGTATAATCCCGGTACATCGTGGCTGTCCCCTGAACATTACGAACGTGCCACTAAAGAACTTAGCGGCAGACTTGTCGCATCGGAGAATTCGATGAAGTGCTTGGGCGTTGCTTGTTGCCTGCTACTTGCGCTAACGCTCGTCGCGGTACCGCTGCGAGCGCAACAGCCCCCCGCTTCTGCCGCGGCTACCGCCTCGGGCGAAATTTCCAAAATCGTCAGCGACAAGCTGGAGCAGTTGGACCAAAAAGTGGCCTCCGCGCAGTCTTCCGCGGACAACGCCTGGATGTTGGTGTGTGCCGCGCTTGTGCTGCTGATGACCGGCCCAGGGCTGGCGCTGTTCTACGGCGGCCTGGTTCGCCAGAAGAACGTGCTTGCCATCATGATGCAGAGTTTCGCGCTGATGGCTCTGATCACGGTGCTGTGGGCGTTGGTGGGATATAGCCTGTGCTTCGGAGGCGGCGGCCCGTTCATCGGAAACTTTCAGCATGCTTTTCTGCGCGGGATTGGCGTCGACCCAAATCCCGATTACGCCGCCACCATTCCCCAGTTGACGTTCATGATTTACCAGTTGATGTTCGCGGTTATTACTCCCGCGCTGATTACCGGCGCCACCGCGGAGCGTATGAAGTTTTCCGGAACCGTGCTGTTTATGACCTTGTGGTTCTTTTTCGTTTACGCTCCCATGGCGCACATGGTGTGGGGCAAAGGCGGCTTCTTAAATGCGGCACTGGGCGGACGATTCCCTACTCTCGATTTTGCCGGTGGCACGGTGGTGCACATCACTTCGGGCGTGTCCGCGCTGGTTTGCGCGCTGTATCTGGGCAAACGGGTAGGTTTCCCAAAACAACCAATGCCGCCGCATAGCCTAGTGCTTAGCTTCATCGGCGCGTGCCTGCTGTGGGTAGGCTGGTTCGGATTCAACGCGGGAAGCGCGCTGGCCTCGAATGGTCTGGCAACGACGGCGTTTGTGGCGACCCATTTCGGCGCCGCTGCCGCAGCGCTCAGCTGGAGCTTGGCGGAGTGGCTCAGGAACGGGCGGGCGAGCGCTCTCGGTGCGATCTCCGGCGCGGTGGCCGGGCTTGTGGCCATCACGCCCGCTGCGGGATTCGTCGGACCGATGCCCGCGCTGCTCATCGGCTTCATCGCGGGGATTTTCTGCTTCTGGATGGTGACGCGCTTCAAGGCAATTTTCGGCTATGATGACGCGCTCGATGCCTTTGGCGTGCATGGAGCGGGCGGCACCATTGGTGCGCTCTTGACGGGGGTGTTCGCGCGGGCGCTTTACAATCCCATTTTCGGCGCGGGCAAACCCACGGGAGCACTCGATGGCCATTGGGGGCAAGTGGGCAACCAGTTAGTGGGCGTCTTATTCGCGTGGGGGTTCGCGCTGGTGGGGACGCTTGTGATCCTGAAAATCGTTGACGCGGTCACCGGCCTGCGCGTAACCGAGGAGCATGAAATCGAAGGGCTGGACATTACGCAACATGGCGAAGAAGCGTATAACCTGGAATCGTAGGAACTGGGCGTCAAGTCAGCAAACGAGGCGGGAGCAGAAATTCGTATGATGAAAATCGAAGCGATCATTCAGCCGTCCCGGTTCGAATCGGTGAAGGATGCCTTGCTGGAAATCGGCATCGAGGGAATGACGGTGACGGAAGTGCGGGGGCACGGTCGGCAGAAAGGGCACACGGAGGTATACCGTGGCCGCGAGTACACCGTGGATCTTCTACCGAAGATCAAACTGGAAGTGGTGCTGCCGGACAACCTGGTGAGCCGCACGGTCGAAACCATTCTGAAAACCGCCAAGACAGGGAAAATCGGAGACGGTAAGATATTCCTATCCCGGATCGAGGAAGCGATCCGGATTCGCAACGAGGAACGCGGCGAAGGCGCTCTCTGAGCTTGCTATGTCTTCTCCTCGCCCAGGTCTGTACCCCGTCTTTCGCCCGAGCAGAACAATGGAAGAATCGGTCACCCCGCTTTCCTTGCTGGGTCCGCATTGCGAGACCCAGCGGGAACGCATCAGGAAGCTTTTTGACAACGGCGCAAGTGCGCAGGATACGCTTCGGCAGTTGTGTGAACTGGCGGACGAAGTCATCCAGAAGGTATTCGCGGAACTGCTGCGGGTGGGAAATAGTTCGGGCCAGGGGCTGTGTCTGCTGGCGCTGGGCGGCTACGGTCGTGAAATGCTTTTCCCTTATTCCGACCTCGATCTTCTGTTTCTGTTTGGCAACGAGAAGGTGGAATCCGAGTTTCGCCCGCTGATCGCGGAATTCTCTCGTACGCTGTGGGATCTTGGTTTCCGCGTAAGTTCTGCTGGACGCACGGTGGAAGAGTGCCGGCGCATAGAACAGGACAATGCTGAATTCCATTTGGCGATGCTGGACCGGCGCTTCCTGGCGGGCGACAAGCCGCTGCTCGAGAAACTGGACTCCAAGGTACTGTTTGGCTCGGAACGCCAGTCGCGTCCTTTCCTGCTTTCGGAACTCCAGCGATTGACCCGCGACCGGCTGGCGCGCTACGGCAATACTATTTTTCACCTGGAACCCAACGTCAAAGAGGCGCCCGGCGGCCTTCGCGATTACCACGCGATTCTCTGGATGCGTCAATTGGCGGGCGACCGGCGCGATCCGCGAATCAGTCCGGTGAACGAGGACGAACTGACACGCGCTGCGGTGGAATTCCTCAGTTCCATTCGCTGTTTCCTGCACTACAGCAACGGCCGCAACGACAATACCTTGACGTACGAATTGCAGGCGGACGCCGCCGAACGGTCTCTGGGCATCGACGATAATTTGCGCCGCAACGCCGCGGAGTGGATGCGGCTGTATTTCCGGCACGCGCGCACACTGAACCGCCAATTGCTTCGTTTCATCGAACAGCGTGCGCCGGCTTCTCTGACACTGCGGCAACGGTTGTATAACGCTACGATCGGGCCGAAACCGGAGGGAACGAACGGCAGGCCGTTCATGGTGCGCGACGGCTTGCTGGAAATCACGAACGAACGAGCTTTCGCCGATCGCAGTGTCACGTATGCGCTGCTTGCCGAGGCGGGCCGAACCGGCATGCCGCTGAGCCGCGAATCAGAACGCGCCATTGCCTACATCATGACGCATCCGGAATTGCAGCAACGCAACACGCGAATTACCTGGCCGGTTCTGAACGAAATACTCGCAGCAGATTTTCCCGGAGTTGCATTGCGACCGATGCATCGCCTCGGCTTGCTGGTCGAAATCCTTCCCGAGTTCCGCAGCATCGATTCCCTGGTGGTGCGGGATTTTTATCACCGCTACACGGTGGATGAGCATTCGCTGAGGACCATCGAACATTTGCAGGACTTGGCCGAACTCACAGACCCGCTGGGAAAACATTTCACCGCGCTCTGGCGAACCGTGGATCGCCGCGACCTGTTGATCCTTTCCCTTCTGCTGCACGACGTTGGCAAGGGCATGCCGGTGGAGAATCACGTATCGGGTAGCCTGCAGGCGCTGGAAACGGCCGCGGACCGGCTGAAGCTTTCGCCGGAAGAAAAGGCGGAGGTCCATTTCCTGATCGAGCACCATCTGGACATGTCCGCCACAGTGCAGCGGCGCGATATATTTGATCCCTCGACGGTTTCGTCGTTTGCCGGGACAGTAAGTAATCTGGAACGGCTGCAACGCTTGTCGCTGCTGACTTATGCGGATATTCATGCGGTGAACCCGGAGGCGCTAACGCCGTGGAAGGCGGAAATGCTGTGGCAGCTGTTCGTGGCTACCTCCAATCACTTCAGCCGCACCATCGACCGCGACCGTCTGCATGCTTCCGATGAATCGTTCTTGCTGGAACAAGTGCGGCAGGAAGCTGGAACCACTTCGAAAGCCGAGATCGAACGTTTCCTGGATGGATTCCCACGGCGGTACCTGGCAGTGCATTCCCCCGCGGAAATCGCGGCGCACTTTGCGCTGTACCAACGACTCGGGAGCGAGCCGGTGCAGACAGAAATCAAGTCGACGCATCACGCGTTCACACTCACGCTGCTCTCTGCCGATCGCCCTGCGCTATTCGCGGCCATCGCTGGAGTGCTGGCGGCGTGGGGCATGAACATCGTGAAGGCCGATGCCTTCGCGAACTCCGCGGGTGTAGTGCTCGACACCTTCCATTTCGTCGATCTGCACCGCACGCTGGAATTGAATCCCAGCGAGATTCCGCGGTTCCGGCAAAGCATCGCCGATGTGGTGAACAATCGTCAGGCGCTGGAACCGCTGCTGCAAGGACGCTTGGCTGCGGCCATGGCGCGTCCGCCGAAAGTGCTGGTGCAAACCACGGTTAATTTCGATGACGAGTCTTCGGAGCATTGCACGCTGATGGAAGTGGTGACGCAAGACCGGCCAGGCTTGCTCTATGAAATCGGCTCGGGGTTGGCGCGGCTGGCCTGCAACATTGAGGTGGCTTTGATCGACACCGAGGGGCAGAAGGCCATCGACGTTTTCTACCTGACCGCGCAGGGCAGGAAACTGACGCCACAGAAACAGGAACTCCTGCGCGAAGTGCTGCAAGCGACTCTCGCTTGAACCTCAGAAATTAACGAATCTTTCTTTTTGCAAAATCCAAGAAAAGAGGGATTCCTCACTTCGTTCGGAATGACGGGATCATGGTTTTCCAGACAAACTGAAAAAACAGCCAAGGGCGCGGGCTGGGAGACTTCAAGACCAGTGAGTTAGTCCATCAGTTGGCGGGCTTTCTCGACCAGCGCGGCAGAGTCGTACACCGGCTTTTCCAGATAGCCGTCGGCACCGGAGGCTTCCAAAAAACGCTCGCGGTCGCCACTCATGGTGTGCGCAGTGGCCAGCAGGACCGGCAATCGTCGCGGCGACTTCTTTTTCAAGATCTGGCAGAGTTCAACGCCGTTGACAAGTTGCCCTTGCCACTGCGCGTTGGTGAGGGACACATCCAGAAGAACCAGATCGACTTCGCCGGCTTCTACTTCCTTCAGCATTTCCGGCACATCTTCCGTGACGGTGCAGGAATAACCGCCGACCCGCTCCAGCGCCATGCGGAAGAACTTCGCAACGAGCGGGTTGTCCTCCACAATGATCACCCGGCGGGGTTTATCGGGCGGATGCGATTCGCTCACCCCTCCACCGCCTCTTGTTCTGGCGCAAGAGAAAGCGGCAGCGTGAACCAGGCCAGCGAGCCCTTCCCGGCGGGGCCGCTTTCCAATCCAATTTTTCCGTTCATCATTTCAACAAGCTTCTTGGCGATCGCCAGGCCGAGACCGGCGCCGTTGCTTCCCCGCAGGGATTTGTGGTCGTGACGCACAAACTTCTCGAACATGGCGTTGCGCTTTTCCGTGGGAATGCCCAAGCCGGTGTCTTCGATCTCGAAACGCAAATGACCATTCGGGCGATTGTGAATGGCCCGCACGGTGACGCGTCCACTGGCTGTGAACTTGACGGCGTTGGAGAGCAGATTTAAGAGCACCTGACGGAAGCGGATTTCGTCGCTGCGCACCCGGGGCAGGGTTTGGTCGAGAGTTTCGTCGACCAGTCGCAGATTCTGGGATGCAGCCTGCACAGCCACGAGTGGCAAGGTGGAATCCAGAATGGCGCGCGGATCGAGCTCTTCCAGATTCAGGGCCAACTTACCTGCTTCGATGCAGGAAATATCGAGCAAATCGTTCACCAGGCGCAGTAGCAGTTGCCCGCTGCTGAAAACATCGCGGAGAACTTCCTTTTCCTCCTCGGGAGTTGTGCACAAACCATCGAGCACCAATTTCGTGAAACTCAGGATGGAATTCAGCGGGGTGCGCAAATCGTGAGAAACCTGGGCCAGAAATTCATCCTTGATCGCATTGGCCTCGGCCAGTTGCACGCTGGCCTGCTCCAGTTCCTGGTTGAGGGCCTGCAAATGCGACATCGTCGCGCGGAAGTACGAATCGCACATCAAGTTCAAGTCCAAATCCAACATTTTGCTGAGGGCCTGCGAATAAGCCAAGCGTTCTTCTCGCGCCGGAAACTCGTCAAAGAGCCGTTCCAGCAGGAAAGAGCGCACCACACCCATCGCGCTGATCACATATTTTTGATCGAGTCCGATGCGCACGTGCCGAAAGCCGATCTGGTAGCGATCATCGGCATAGCGTTCGTCGTACACACCATTGAAAAGTCCGCGTCCCCACGCTTGGAGGGTCTTCTTCAGCCGGTCAACCTGCTCGTTGCCGCCGGTGAACACGCGACTGGCTCCCGGATGATGCGGAATCTGGGCATAGAAGCGCTCCGCCATCTCCGGGAGATAGTTCTCCATGCGTGGACCAAGATTTCTGAGGAGCATGGCGTCGTCTCGCCGAAAGTGCAGGTAACGCTTCATCTCGTCGATGAAGGATTCGTCACTTGGTTGGGCTTGGAGCGGAGCCGCCATTTTCAGGATTTTACCATCACGAGACCGTTCCGTGTGAAGGGAGGTGTGCTTTCCACCCGCGAGGCTTAGGGATTGTTGCAGCGGGTGAAAACTCACTGTATTGCGTGAAGAGCCGCAAGGCGGGAGTGAAGCCTTTAGCGAAATCTCCTACAAACGATTTAGAAACAATGACTTGCAAGAATCACAAGTGGCAGGTGACGTGCATCACATAAGCCTTGCACCCATCGCTTACCCTTGCAGATCGTGAGAGTTCATGTCCCGTGATAGCCTTACCGGCCGGAGCGACCAGGTCCGCTCCGGCGGACCCTTTCAGCGGATACTGGCCGCCACGGACTTTTCGCGGACCGCAGGATTCGCCTTGGACTATGCTCACGTCCTCGCCAAGCAATTCCGGGCGAAGTTGTACCTCGTCCATGTAGTTCCCAAAGAGATGTATTTCGTTCCTCCCGAGTCATGTAGCGAGACCATTGCCAAAGCGAAGCAGTACGCTCAAAAGGAACTGCAGGGCCTGGCGATATCCGCCGGGCTGAGCGACGTGGCCCACGAGGAGATTCTCGGTGAGGGACCGGTCTGGGCGGCGCTGCAAGACATCATCGAATCCGAACAGATCGATCTGGTGGTCGTAGGAACTCATGGCCGGACTTCGAACAACAAGCTGGCTCTGGGCTCGGTGGCGGAAGAGATTTTCCGCGTGGCCGATTGTGCCGTCCTTACCGTGGGGCGGCAGGCGAAGGTTGTCAAAGGCGGGACGGCAGAGTTTCGAAAGCTTCTCTATGCCACAAACTTCAAGCCACATGCCGAGCGCGCTTCGAGTGCAGCCTACTTTCTGGAGCGCGAACATGCCGCGCACCTTTCCGTCCTACACGTGGTGGAAGACGCGAATGAAGGTTCCGCAGTGGGAAATACGATTTTGCGGGACTTTCTGGTCAACCGCATGAGGAAGACGATGCCTGCGGCGTGCCTGAACCATTGCGAGCCCGATTTCCTCATTCGCTTTGGCGAACCGGGAGAAGAAATCCTTCAGACCGCAACGGAGTGCGGTGCGAACTTGATTGTTTTGGGATTGCGTCCCATGGAGAAGCTAGCGGGCTATTTGCCTTCCGCGGTTGCCTACCGCATTGCCTGCCAGGCTCCTTGCCCGGTCCTGACTTTGCGTCGATAGTCGTCCTTCTTTCATCACTTGCTCATCGCGGTTCTCCGTATGCGATACACGCAGCTACAGCAGTCTCCGATTTCCGGTACAATCCGCAGGTCCTGACATTCATTTCCGCGGGCGGGAGCGGCTGTTGGCCATTGCAAAGTCGCAAAGCAAGAAAGCCGGGCTGTTCTACTTTGTCTTTCTGATGTTCTCGTACACGACCGGTGGGCCGTTCGGCATGGAAGAAATGGTCAGCACCAGCGGCCCGGGCGTTACGTTGCTGTTCATCCTGCTGATTCCACTTTTCTGGAGCGTGCCGGTATCGCTTGTCACAGCTGAACTCACCGCGGCGATTCCTGTCGAAGGCGGTTTTTATCGCTGGGTGCGCGCGGGGTACGGAAACTTCTGGGGCTTCCTTGCCGGTTGGTGGAATTGGAGCGCGTCCTGGTTGCTGGGGGGAAGCTATGCGGTGTTGTTCAGCGACTACTTGACGGTATGGTTCCCTTCACTGATCGGTTGGAAACACTATCTGGTATCGCTTGCACTGATTTCTTTTCTTGCCTATGTCAACATTCGAGGAATTCAGCTGGTGGGGATGGTGGCAACAATCCTTGAATTCTCTGTGCTCATTCCGGTGCTTCTGTTATGCATCATTGCGGCTGGCCAGTGGCGTCACCATCCGTTCGTTCCGCTTACTCCGCCACACGTGCCGCCATTCCAGGTCTTCGGCGTTGGCCTGGCGCTGGGTTTGTGGCTGTACTCCGGCTACGAACAACTTTCGAGCGTCGCAGAAGAGATCGAGAATCCGCAGCGAAATTACCCGCGCGCGCTGGCGATCGTGATTCCGCTTTCGATTGCCACCTACTTCTTCCCGGCATTTTTCTCGCTGGCGGCGCTCGGCAACTGGCAAGAGTGGAACACCGCGTATCTCTCTAAAGCGGCGGAGTTGATTGGCGGAGGGTGGTTGGGCTTGCTGATGACCCTTGCCGCGATGCTGGGAAATGTGTCGTTGCTAAACGCGACTGTGCTGACGAGCACGCGCATGCCTTCTTCGATGGCGGAAGATGGCTACCTGCCGGCGTTCTTGGCGCAAAAGCACCCCAAGTACGGTTCGCCGTGGATCGCGATCCTGATTTCCTCGGCGATTTATGCGGCGCTGGCCTTTCACACTCTGGCGCAACTGCTCACGGTTTACGTTTGGTTGCGCATCCTGGTGACGGTCCTGACCGCGCTTTCTGCGTGGCGGCTGCGGAAAACGAAGCCCGATGTGCCGCGGCCGTTTCATATTCCGTGGGGAAATCTGGGGCTAGGCTATGTGGTGATCGCTCCAATCCTGATGGGGGTTGTAGCTTTGGTGGGCAGCGATCGCTTCGCGCTGAAGTGGGGGCCCTTCCCTGTGTTGTTCGGCGTTTTAGTGTATTTCCTGCTGCCGCGACTTACGGGCCTTTTCCCGGGCGATGCCCGCTAGCGGCTGCTGCGCTGAGGCCGCGGCACAAGTTGGCCGATGGTTGTGTTCGGGAAATAGTGGAGGATGATCTCGCGAAAATCCGCGCCGCGTTGCGCCATGGCGCTTGCGCCTCGTTGGCAAAGTCCGACGCCATGGCCCTGTCCAACGCCTTCAAGGACGCTTTCACCTTTGCCCCGACGGACGACGAAGGTATTGCTGGGCACTGCGCACCAGCCGAGACGCCTATCGACTACCAGGCGCGCGGCCTCGGAGTGATCATCGAGAAGCGCGGCATCTTGCGGCGAGAGAGCTCGGGTCCACCGCACCGGATTGTTGTAGCAGAAATCGCACACGACCGAAAAATACGGATAGCCGTTGGTGGGAGTGCCGATGTCGGCAGGCGTACGTGTGGCGCCGCTGCAACTGCGGGTAAACATCGCGGCCACGGGCTTGTCTTCGAAGTTAATGATCAAATCTCTTGTCGCGGCGGCAGCAAGGGCTGCAGGGCTCTCTGCCGGCGGCGGTTCGCGCAGAAATTGGCAATGCGTCAAATCGCAGAAGTCGAAGTCCGCGTGGCGACCTCCGCCAGCGACAAAGTAAGATCGCGTTACGATGGCTTGGGCTTGCAATGCTTCCAGCGGTGTGCCAGGCAAGGATTCCGCCTGAACAACAGAGGCGACCGCCGTCTCCAAATCCATGGTGAGGACGGGGACCAATTCTCCATCGACGGCTTTCACATCCAGGGTGCCCAGGTATTCCCGGCTGATTTTTCCTGGTACACGGAGCAGAAAGCGTGCCACACCATTATTCCGATTGGTCGCGAGAATCACATCGGCGTGAATCTCTTTTCCGTTGACGGTGACAAGGAGAGAGTTGCTATTCGCGTGGATCTGCAAGCTTTCACGCGAAGATCTGGGCTGGAGAAAAATGGTCCGCCCCGACGCGGTTACGACGAGTGCTTGGCCTCCGGTACAGCTTAGCGTGAGGTCGTGCGGATGGAAAATCCCGAAAACGCCGATGCGGACGCCCTGCGCCTGCGTGTATCTGCCCGCCAAACAAAGAAGGAACGGCAGCAGAAGCCATTTCACGCGCACGGGTTCATTCCTCCATACGACGGAGCATGCGGCCCGCGGTCTCTGCAGCCTTCGCGCCCGGAACGCCGTGCACGCGGATCAGCAGCAGAATTTCCGGTTGCTGGGCGGGCACGAGGGCGATCACGAAGCCATCGCCGGGGGCATGGGGACTATGCGTGCAAGGGGCGGTGCCGGTTTTCACCAAAGCGTCCGAGTTCTTTAGCGCGCGGCCAACTGCCGCGCCTGTGCCGCGCCGGGCGGATTGCAGCATACCGGCCAGGAGTTCGCGAACGCCGGGCTGGTCCCGTCGTCGGCAGAGTTCCAGATACGCGCGCGCCATGTGAGTTGGAGCTATGCGCCATTGCTTGCCCAGACCAATCAGACCAGTCGCGGCGACATTGTCGTCGGGCGATTCGAGATGGAAGTCCTCTGTGATAGGTGCAAGCTCAGCACTTGCGACGTTCTGGGCCAAGGACCGAAAATAGGAATTACACGATACGGAAATCGCGGAGACAATGTCAAGACTGCCGTGGGGTTGCATGCGCCAGCAACCGCTGGCTTGGCCTTTGCATTCATACGTAGGATACCGGTAATCATGAGCCTCGGCATAGGCGAGCGCCGTGAACGGTTTCACGAGCGAGCCCAAAGGGATTGGCTTGTCCTCATTTTCCCAACGGCTGACGAGCAAGACCCCGGAATGCGCATCGACGAGAAGATAGGAAATGTTGTTGTCCGAAAAATCGCGATTGAGCACTTGAACCGCCGACTGGGTGAAAAGCGAGCGAGGCGGATTTGCCGGGGACGTCTGTGATGGGTCCCTGGCGAGCAGGCAGGGCAACAGTAGAACCATAGCGACTGGCAGTCTTGCGAGGCTGTTTAGTGGGCCCATTCGTAATTGACCGTCTGCGTTACTTTGTCTCCCGCATCGCGGATCACAATTTTTTCCGAGGAAACTCCAGCCAACGTGGAACTGAGACTGCCAATGTTTTTGGAAAAGAAGTCAGGCGTCTCACCGGCGCCAGAACCGCCGACAGGCTTGTCTAAAAGGCGCGTGAGCGTGAGGAAATTCTCGCTTTCGCGCGCATGGTCAAAACTCGCGAGGTACACAGCTGGCTGCTGCGCATTCTTTGGTTTCAGATTTGCGAGCATGGCACCGAGCAAACCGGCGTTATCGGAGATCAGGAGATATTTGCCATTCGCGCTGACGGACAGCGTCCAGAGCCCGTCGAGTGCGAAGTAACCGGCGTTTGGCTGCCAGTTGACTCCCAATTGCCCAGTTGTGAAACCTGGGCGCACAAAATCCACCAGCGCGTTTCGCACGTCGGCCTCGTTCCAATCTGATGCTCCTAACAAAGCCACAGCGGAATGGATGCGGACGAACACGCCATCCCTATCCTTTTCGGTGGATTGCGTGTAAAAAATGGCCAAGGGAGGATTCTTGGAAAGCACGGTCTTCAAAGGCGTTGCATTGCCGACGGAATCCCCCGGCTGCGCGGGGGGTTCATCGATGCGCGTCTCGAGATCCGAACTCGACCCAGTCTCACCATTGCCGATTTGTATCTGAGGCGCGAGTTTTTCCGCAGCGGCTGGGCCCAGATGAGGCGCCAGGATTTTTGTTTCCAGAAGCGCGAGGCACTCCGCTGCGGTCGGATTCGCCTTGGCTTCATAAAATCCAGCTTGCGGCGGGGCCAAACGAACAATTTCCGAGACCGAGGCCGGGCCTTCGTTCTGCATCGCTTCGGCGGGTATGGGCGTCTTTCGCAGCAGGATGCGTTGTTCCTGATATTCCTTGCCTGAAAAAGTCAGGTCAGTAATCGCTGCGCTGTACTGTTTCAGGTCGGTGATGTTCTGTTGGATCCAGTAGGAGCGGAAATACGGACTCGCTACCATTTTCTCTAATTGCAAAACCATTCGCAGATCGCCCGCGTCTTTCGCGGCAGAAACGGACTGCGACCACCAGGCGTCGGATTCCAGTGAGTGGCCGCTGGTGCTCTTCATAAGCTGCAGCGCGCCGGCCACAAGATCTTCGCGCGTGGCGAGAACCAGGTAGTCCCCGGTTACCGCGAAGGCCACTTCCCTGCCGGATTCCGCGTCGCGGCGATAGAAAAAGTCGACGCCGTGCGCGTTGCGCGTTTCGAACTGCGAGCGGGCTTGCCAGAGTGCCGACTGCGTGGAACTTGCTGATGGCAACCGAGTGACGTAAAGGAATTGCAATTTTCCGATGTCGAAAATAGCCAGGGCACTCTGCGTGCCCGCTACTTGCCGCAATAGGTTCGTGTCCGCGGGCAGGCCAGCCGCACGGGAGAACTCCTTGCTGGCATCTGCCAGCCGCAGAAAGAGCCTGGACCGCGAAAACACTTCATAATCGCTGCTTTTCAGCCAGTTCTGCTTTTCGGCGGATTTATTCCAGTCTGCGAGCAGCACGGAGAAATCTTTCGCCTGGAGGTATAACAGCGCGCCAGAAGGAATGTAGTGAGAGAGCGCGGGCTCGGCGGGCGACGCCGCTTGATATGCTCCCCAGCTGACTCCGATGCAAGCTGCAACGATTAGAAAGAACAGGATTGGACGTTTCATGGTCATTCTCCCGGTTTCGCAGTTGGCTTCGCGGCGCGGGCGACGATGCGCGGCCGGACCAAGCGATCCTGCTGCAAATCTGCATGCAGAATGGGCTGCCTGGCCGCATTTCGTTGTTGGCGTCGCAACTGGGCCCTGAGGTCGGCGAGTTCTGTCGCGATTTCCTTTTTGCGTGCTTGTGTTTTCTCGAGTTTCAAAGCTACCTGCAGGTAGCCGAGGGCTTCGCCGAGGCGGTTCAGCCGAGCAAGCGTCAGGCCCACAGCTCGCGCGATTTGCGACTGCTGCGTTGGTGCCAGTTTTGTCGCCGCGTACATGCGGGTCTCAGCGGTCTGGTCCAGGTCGGATCGCTCATCATTGATGATTTCTTCCTCGTCGCCGGTAACATGGGAAGGCACAACCTGCCGGATGCGCTGTTCTCGAAGCATCTGTTCGATAGAAGCGAGCGCAAATTCGTCTTCGTGATCGGAAACGGCTGCCTGGAACAGAGGAATCCGCGCGTCTTCTCGTGCCGGCGTATCTTCCAGCGCTTTCCTAAGAGTCTGAACCTTCGCGCGCGCTTCCGTAGTGTTTTGAGCCGCCCTGAGCCTCGCGTCGTAGAAGAATGGATGATCGGCTTCAGTGGGAGTGATGCCCTTGATTTCGCCAGCGAGCAGATTCAGCTCCGCGCTTTCGAGGTCGGCACCGCGGTGCATGCCGGACAGCGCCAACGTGGCTTGGACCCGAACGCTATATGGATTTTGCGGAGCAGATGCGATCGCCGCCAGCCACTGGAGCGGCTCGTCCGCCGAGCGGGCCACGGCGATTTGTGCTTTTGCAAGACGCAAGCGATAGCCAGGTTCCCAAGGCGTGGCCTTCGTCAGCGCCCCCAGGAACTCCACCGCTTCTGCGGAGTGCCCGGTCTTCTCCAGGAGCGCGGCGGCGGAATCCATGTTCTGGTAGGGATCGCCGACCACCAAAACAAGCCTGTGAAGCAGTTTAACGGCGCCGTCCGTGTCGCCATCAGCAATGCGAATTTCCGCCAGGCCCAGGAAATTTGCAGCCACCAGTTGGTGCTCTTCGATTTCGCGGGCGAAGACAAATTCCAGGATTTTGCGGGCGGATCGCTTGTCTCCGGCTTCAAACAGCTCACGCGCCGCCACTGTTAACGGTTCGGCGGCAGGCGCCGCTTGTGAATCAGAACGATAAGACTCGAGTTTGGCATCCAAGGTTCCCAGTTGCGCAGCAACGCGCATTTCCACAGGCACAAGCATTGCCGCGTCGGCGCTTCGTTGCTCCCGCGATAGCGAGGCAAGGTATTCGCCAGCCTGGTTGAATTGTTTGGAGTCGATCAAGTAGCGCATCCAGCGGTTCTGCCAGGAACGCAATTCGCTCTGCGCATTCTCTTTTTCCAGTCCTTCGGCTTTGGCCAAAGCATTTTGTTTAGCGTCGAGAATTCGCTGCAGGATGGGTCCGTGCTGCGCCAGAGGAATCCAGGGCACATCAACAATATCCGCGAGAACCACTGAGGGATTCGGCGCGACCGAGGTGACATCCAAGAGCCAAGCGGTCGCTTCCGGCGGATCGCCGATCGCCGCGTACACACTGTGCAAGAGCGCGTTAGAACGATAGTTGCCGTTGCGCTTTAAGTACGCTCGCACAACCGCGTCCGCTTCCGGCCTGGTGGGCTCAAAAAGATGCCGGGAATGCAGATGATCGCACGCGCGCCCAAAATCTGCCCAGAAACTTTCGGGAACGCGCATGCTATTCACCTGGGCCAGCAGCGTGGAAAACACCAGTTTCCATTGCGCGATCGCTTGCCCCTTGTTGCCGTCCTTCAAGTAGGCCAGAGCCAGCCGGTCGTGGACTTCGGCCAGTCCGGGAGAAAGCTGCAAAGTGTGATTGTAGTCAGCTATCGCAAAACGCGCGTCTCCATTGGTCATATAAAAATCAGCGAGCGTTTCGTAACCGGACGAAGATGCGGGGCTATGCTCCAGTTCGGCTGGCAGAAAATCTTCCGGCGAACCTTGTTTCATGTGCGCAAGATATTCTCCATAGCGAGAACCGTAGTAATACCAAACATCACCGGCAAGCTGATTGTCGCGGCTAATCGGCTTGCCGATACGATTTCCGATGGTTTGGTCACCCAAGGCATCAAGAAAAGCGGCCTTGATCGAGGGGCCCGACTCCGCAAAGTACAACCCCACAAGCGCGGTGTAGGATTTCCCCCATACCGCGGGTTGCGGACGGCTCCGCTGCGTGACGACTTCCTGTGCCAGGTCCGCACTTCCATTGGCAACGGCAAAATCCGCGGCTTCCTGCCCGAAGGGAGTCCAAGCGGAGGCTTCCCGCACCAGGCGTCGCGAGTTCTTTGCGAGCAGCAAGGCAAAGTAGCGCTTGTGAATGTCATCGCCGAAATCGCTGGGCGCCAATGCCGACAGCACACGCAATTGGTTGTCGGAATCACCGGCGGCACGATACGCTTCCCCCGCGGCCAGCAGGACGGTGGAGCGCTGGTGCGGCCTGATACGGGGAGCGAACGCTTCAAGTTGCTGCCCCAGTTCAGCGAATTTCACGCGCTGCCGCTGGAGTTCCACGAAGCGGGACATCTGTCCCAGCATCGCAGCCTCATCTTCGCCGGAATGCATCATCAAGTCGTAATGCCAGCGTGCTTCCTGCTCCGCAAGACCCGCGCTGTGGACAAGCGGAAGGGCGAAGAGATTTGTGTCCTGGAAATTCATGGGCGAACGAACCGTCTGCGCGAACTCCACAAACTTCACTTTTTCATTCGGGGCGAAATACTGCGCCACCGCTGTGCCCATCTCCGTCATGGCCGCGGTCATCCCGGTCCTGGCGTTCGCGATCCTGACTTGCAAGGTATGCTCGCGCCATTCCTTATCGGATATTGCTGCCATGCCTTCCTTGGCCACTTGTTCCTTAACAACCGGGAGCGAGGAAGAAGCAGCCGTGAGCGCCGCCTGCAATGTCGCATACACCTTGTCGTGCTGGCGCAGGTGGGTCATGATGCGCGTATAGAGTTTCGCCCCATCGTGATAGTCGGTTGAGGCCAGCAGATCTCCAGCTGCGAGGTTCACGCCCTGCTCGGCAAACACGCGCGCCTGATCCAGAATTCCCCAGCCTTCCAGACGGCGAGCCACTTCGAAATAGCTTTGCCCGCGTTCCGGCCCAACATCGATCAGAGCGATCTTGAGCGCCGCTACTGCCTCCGTGCTTCGGCCCTGGCGCGCACGAACCTCCGCGACTTTCTCCATCCACTTCGGATCTTTGTAAGCGAGCTGATAGATTCGCTCGTAGTCGGCGGCGGCCTCGTCAAAATGCATCAGGCGTTCTTGCAGCGCCGCGCGGGCAATGCGCAAATCGGTGCGATCCGGACGAACGCTGATGGCCTTGCCATACGCATCGATGGCCGCAGGAAAATCCTCCAGGCTCGTCTGGATGCGCGCCAGCACCATGGGCCAGCGAAAATCGCGCGGGGACTGTTGCACAGTTTTTGCGTAGAAGTCCAGAAGCTGGCTTTGATGCTTGTAACGCTGGGAGTAGAGAGCCGCCTCGGTCACCAGGCCCTCGTCTTCAGGAAAGCTGTTAATGAGTTCAATGTACTGGTCGACGCCACCGGCGTAATCATGCAGTTTAGTCAGCGCGGGAATCAGTCCGCGACGTAGCGCGGCGATGCGCGTCTTGCGCTCGTCCGCCGAGAGAGGTGCGGTCCGGAAGAGAGCGATTTTGTCCAGGTAAGATTGCTTCAATGCCTGCTGGTCGCCCTCCGCGGCGTAGGTATCGGCCATTGCCGCGAGGTATTGACTGTCGTATGGAGAATCTTTAAGGAGTTGCGCCAGAAGATCGCGCGCCTGCTGATACTGACGCGCCTCGGTTGATTTGCGAGCGGCCTCAAACGTGAACTGCTTGCCGAGCGCCGGATACGCGTCTCTGGCTGCCTGCTCCAGAACCTGAATCGCCTGAGGATAAAGTTTCACGCGCCAATAAAAATCGACCGTGGCGCGAACGACGCCGAGAATCTTGGGGCTGTCGCGGTACAGCGCCTCGATGTTGCGCTGGGCGGAAGCCAAATACTTGCGGTTCTCATACAGGCGAACCAGCGCATAGCGTAACTGCAATCGCGTGACCGGGTCCGTGGCCAGCGCCGCTTGCTTTTCCAACGCGCGCTGCCGCACATCTTCCAGAGATTTCTGCTGCGACAGAGTTTCCAGTTCCGAGGCTTGCTCAATGGTCGTCGCATTGGCGATGGCGGCATCGAGAAATGCTCTCATTTCCGGCTGGCGGTTCGCCGCTTCCAGAACGCGCACGCGCAGGTGGACCGCGGGCAAGGAATAATGGGAAGCGAGCGCCAACTTCTCTGTCTCTTGATTCACGGGCTCGCGATACTTTGGCCTGCGTGAAAGGTCGAGAAGCCTGTTGAGCGCGGGGGATTCACCGCCGGCGGCCAGCGCGGCGTTCGCGTATTCCTGAATTGCGCGCGTGTAATCGCGCTTGCCCTCGTAAATGGCTCCTTCTTCGTAACCATAGAGAGTTTCGTCACCGAGAGCCTTCCTGCCCTCGTTCAGCAGGCGCAGCGCGTGGTCAAAATCAAAATAGTCCCAATAGATGGTCGCGGCTTCCAGGTAGCCCCCCGATTCTCCGGGGGCAACCTCAGGGATGCGCTCCCAATACCGGGCTGCCCGGTCAAACATTTCGCGGTCCGAATAGATATCGCCAATTCGTGCGAGGATCTCCGTATTGCCCGGATTTGCTGCCAGCAGATTCGTTTCAATTTGAACGGCGGTGTTGCTGTAAGCAGGATCAAGATATGCGAGCGAGCGATGCACCGAAGACGCGGTGCGGTCCAGCTCCGGCTCAGCCGGGTATACCCTCGCGAGGGCCTGGAGCACCGGAGCGCTTTCCTCGAAATGGGAACGCCAGATTTCCGCCTGAGCTAAATATTCCGCGGCCGCTGGATTCTTGCCAGCAAATTCCTGCCAATTCC
The DNA here is from genome assembly GCA_963804635.1 of Candidatus Acidiferrales bacterium. GTDB lineage: Bacteria > Acidobacteriota > Terriglobia > Acidiferrales > UBA7541 > Acidiferrum. The sequence continues at coordinate 92,687 of CAWDRK010000049.1, read as the reverse complement.
CTTTTTTATTTGCCGCAGCGGATTCGCGCAGGGTTTTTAGCTCCGCCTCCAGCTTTCCGTTGCGCGTCAGAAATTCGAAGTATTCGTTGCGCAAATCTGCTTCCTCGAACCAGTGCTGGCGTATCAGCTCTTCCCAGGCGACTTCATTCCATGTGGGTTGGCTGTGGTAGGCGCTGAGGAGATTGCGGACAAAATAGGCATTATGAGGAAAACGGGCGTGGGCATATTGATTCAGGCGAACGTACATTTGCGGTGTGCCACCGACAACGGATTGGAAGTAACCCTGGAGGTCGCTGCCGTCGAATTGCTTCACGGCGTCTTGCGTGAGTTTCTCGAACGCTGCGTTCTTTCGCGACCGCAAGTAAAAGCGGGCCAGTTTGTTGTACCAGGAATGGTCAGGGAAACGCGCCATGGCTCGGCGGTAGACTTCTTCCTGCTCGGTGCCCTGATTGTTTTGCTGCAGGAATACGGCTAGCCGCTCGTAGAGTCCGGGATCATCGGGATTCTGATCGATCTCGCGGCGCAAGACCCCCAGGGCCTGCGGAATCTGATTCCGTTCTACCAGTCTCGCCAGATAACGTTCCAGCACTCGAGAATATTCCGGGGAACGCGGACCGTTCCCGGAGGTGCCTTCCGCGGATGCAGGATGGACTTGAAACGCGGTGTGCACTGCGGGCTGCCGAGAAGCGGAATTGTTGGCTTCGGCGGAATCGGAGTCCCCGGAAACGGTATTCGCGGGCGCCGCATCGTTGTCCGGCGCTGTTGCGGCCTGGCCAGGAGCGGGGACTTCTGCGCCAGCGCCGTGCATACCGAGGGGCACTTTGCCAGCGTCGGCAGCCAACTCTCGCAAGACAGAATCGTAGATCGCGAATTCATCTTGGCTCTTGTTCAGGTGCGCATCCGCATCGGCCATGAGGAGCGCCACCGCGGTGCGCTGCTCGGCTTTCGGGAAAGCTGCCAGAAATTCCTTTCCTCCTTTCAGCACGGCTTCGTTCTGTGCATTACTGGCGTAAAATTCGAGGAGTTTCGCGTGAAGCTCCGGACGGCTTGGCGAATTGGGAAAGTTTTTGTCCAACATGGCGAGCAATGCGGCCGCACGCGAGCGGTGAAAATAGGAGATGGCGCGTTGCTCTTCTTCCGTGTACGCGCTCGCGGGATAGGTGGTATTCAAAATCAGGGAGAGAATGCCGTTCAGATAGCCGGGTCCCTGATCCATTGTGGCGATATCCTTGTAGAGCGAGAGTTCGCCGGCGCCCAGTCGAATCGGGGTTTCTGGCGCGGTGAGAAGCACATCCGTGAGGCGACTGAGAGCGCGCTCCTGGGAATCGTAGGCGCCCTTGCTGTTGTACAGCGCAAAGTAATAGCGTGCGGCCTCCGGGTAGGCGTGAATATCCTCGAGCAGCCGCCCACAAATATACAGTTCCTGGGGCGTCCACGGGGAGTTTGCCGCTTCCTTGTGCAACCGCAAAGTGGTGATGGCCTGTTGCGCGGTGTCGAGTTTTCCCTGCTGCTGGTAATAATAAAAGATGCGTGCAGTGGCTTTCAGATCCTCGGGATTGGCATTGAGAGCGGCGCGAGACTCATCGAGGAATTTGCGCAGATTCTGTGTCTGCGCAAGAAGATCAAAATAACTTTTCACCAGCTCCGGCGACCACAGCGGCTGGAAACTCTTTTCGTAAACCGCGAGTCCCTGTTGGATGGATCCCTGTCGATATTCCACCAACGCCTGTGCTTTGACTTGAAAAATGTCGTCGTTGGGAAACTGTTTCTGATATTCGGCAATCAGCTGCTTCGCCGCAGCATATTCCTTCTGGGCAACCAGGTATTCGAGAAAGCGCGAATATAAGGAAGCTTCGTTCGGATAGCGCGCAATCCAGGCGTGGTACTGCGCGATCGAGACGTTTTTCGCCAGGCCCTGCGCATGAATAATGGCGAAGATGCGGGCAAACGCCCGCCAAGAGCGCTCCTCGGGCGCAGGCGTCTGGCTTTCGGACGGATCCGGCGGCGCATTCGCGATTGCCGACAGCACAGCGATTTCGTTCTGCGGCTGCACGCGTCGACGGTAGAAATCGGCAAGGGCGAACTGCGCAACGGCCTTGTTGGCTCTCTTTTCTGCATACCGCTTCCAATCCGCTTCCGCTGCGGCAAAATCGAGCTGTTGTTCGTCCTCCAGGGCGCGCAAAGAATAGAGCTCGGCGTCAGCGGGTTTTTGTTGAAGGAGTTCGCCGAGCGCCGTTCTTGTCTCCGCAGGCGGCCTGCGGTAAAGCACGCTGCCATAGGGCAGAGCCATCATGCGGAAAAAGGCGTTCTCCAATTGCGTGTCTGCTTCGATTTTGGAAATCCAGTATGGCAGCGCTCCGTTCGCGGAAATCGTCCATCCGGCTACCACGGCCACAACCAATGCAGCGGCAAAACCCCGGAATCTTTCGGGTGAGAAATCACGGGACGATTTCAATGTCCACCCCCTGCGATGCCATGTTGTGGGCGATGTCTTCCGCGGTGACCGTCAGCTTGTAGCTTCCGGGAATCATCTCAACCGGAATCAGCAATTGCCCTGTGTTTAGTCCGGTTTTGGCGTCCCACTTCAGCCCCACCGGCGAGGCTCCTTCCAGACGCGCCACCAACGTACGCGTGCTTTGCGAAGCCGCCACTTTCAATTCCAGCACTTGGCCTCGGCGGAAGCGCTTGTTGTTCAACTTGATGTGCACGACGGGCGTTTTGCTGGCGATGACAAACGTCTTCGATTCGCGATAGCTATGCCCGGCACGGTCGTGCAGCACCAACCGCACTCCATAGGTTCCGTCCTGCATATCCTTCGGCGCAAAGAAGCGTGTTTGCCAGGTATGCTCGTCAGGGAGATAGCGCAGCTTTTGCACCAACCCGAACGGAAATAGCGCCACGACGGAAACGATGGACTCATCCGTCTTCACGCGCAACACCGGGTCGCCGGGTCGAATCACTCTGGGGCGCAACAGGGCGCGCGGCACTGCAAGAAACGAAGTGTAGGGAGTGACAAACTTGTATTGGCGGGCGAGGCGGATAATTTCGTCGATAGAAGCCTGGTCCTCGCCTTCACGTTGGATTTTTTCAAGCAAGGCATCAACGCGAGCACGAGCCCACAATCGCGGCAGTTGCGGATGTTCCAAGGATTCACTCGGCAGATCGGTTTTTGCCGACATCATCAGGGGAGTTGCGTCGCGAATTCCGTGGATCGTGAACGCTACCTCGGTTTGCGGTTTCTGGAAGCGGCCTACCCAAACTGCCAGGGACCCCGAGAATGCAGAATCCTGCAAAGGATAGACGGAATCCACGGCTGTCTCTGGCGATACGTCCAGACGCAACTGGCCGATGGGGCTTGGCCCGATTTTCGAGAGGAAGGAACTCAGTTTGAACTCCATGGGCTCAGTGGACAGCGCGTTTTCAAGCACGCCATCCTGGCGCGCCAGCAGTTTCAGCAACGGGAGATTCGCGTCGTCGCCCACACCGAAGATGTACGTTCTTGGCCGGTCTGCCTCGGGCAGCTGTTTCCACGTGGCTTCGTACCACGCGGCAAGCTTTCCATTTTGTATGGGCCCGCGCGTGGCGCCGCCGTCGCTCAGCAAGACCAGGTAGGCGCTGGCTCCTCCCTTGGAGCTCTGTTTTAAACCTTCGTCCAAGGCTTTCTGCAGATCCGTTCCGCCGCGCAAGCGGCTGGAACGGACGAAATCGAGCGCGTGCTGAATGTCAACGCTATCGGCGGAAATCACCCCGGGCTGAAATCTTTGCGTCTGGCTGTTGAAGAGAATCAGGTTGAATTTGTCCGCCGGTTTCAGCGTGCGCAAAAGCGTTTCCAATGCCTGATAGCTGCGCTCGAGTTTTTCCCATTGCATGGAGAGCGAGGTATCAAACAGGATGACCAGTGTCTTTGCGGACTCTGCCGCGTGCGCCGGCGTCCCCGCGGCCCCGGCATAGCCTTGGCCGGTTCCTAACAGCGCTTCTGCAGCGAAAAATCCAGGCTCATTGGTGCTTCGAACCGGAGCAGTCTCCGTTGGCGACGGCTGGCCGCTTACGGGATTCCTGTGAGTAATCACTTGCAGTGTGTCGCTGCCCGCGCGATCCAGGTCATAGGTCGCGATAAAATCCTCGGTCAGATTGATGTTTTGGGCTTCAAAGTGGCCACGCACCACGTGAGGAGTGTTCTCCTCAATGGTCAGCGGAAAGATTTTCGCGCTGGCTTGAAAGTTGCGGAGGGCGTGCGCAGAACGCAATTCGAAGTTGAGCCGGAAATGCCGGGCCGCTTGCGCCTGGTAAGCGTCCGGGCGCAGGGGAATGGCGAAATACGATTGCAGGTTCTCGGCGCTGATGGTTTCGTGATACTCAAATTCCAAGCGCTTAGTGCCATATGCGGGTATGGGCACGATGCGCGCGCTGAAAATGGAGCTGCGTTTGGCTTCTTCCGCGCCGCGCTCGCCCATTTGCAGCAAGCCGGGATCGATGGATTGCTGCTTCAACTGGTTGTAGATCTCTTCGGCGCGTTTGCGCTCCAGGATCACCGCGGGAATCCGCGTGGTGCTATCCCACACCGCGAAATCGGAGACGGTCGCGCGGCTCGGCAGCGCAAATACGTAATTGCCTTCCTGGATCCCGGCGGTGTGATTCGCAAAAATCTGTCGCACGAAAACGCGCGCGTCTCCGTTATCAATCTGAATGGTGATGGCCATCTCTTCGAGAGACAGGATCGCAGGATCCGGCTGTTCTTTGTCGCGAGGAATCAACACGCCGCCGTCGGCCAGAAGGAGCAAAGGCGCCAGAAAGAGCAGCAAGAGTGCCAGCAGTATTTTGTTCATGGCTGGAGCTTTCGTTCCGGGATTCGAACCAGCCCGTTATCGGTTCCGACGTAGATATATCCGTCGCTCTCGGTCAGAGCGGTTACGTTCAAAGACGGCAATCCACCGGTGAGCACCGTCCACCTCTGTTTCTCGCGGTCGTACACATACAGTCCTTTTCCCAGCGTTCCGGCAAGGACGTGCTGCGGCGTCACCAGCATGGCGTTCGGATTGATCTCCATTTCTGCCGTGGCCTGTTCAAACTCCCGGAAATGCCCCGCGCGATTCAGGCCCACGATTCCGCTGCCGTAGGTGCCAATCAGCCATTCGTCTCCGACGCGAACCACCGCGGTAATCCAGTTCTGTTTCAAGCCCGAGGAGCCTGCCGTGTAGTTCACCTTCACGTCTCCGTGGTCGATCAAAGAGAGTCCGCCCAGCGTGCCCACCATCAGGTCGTCGCCAGAAACACCCAGGGCATACACGTGGTTGCTCACCAATCCGTGGAAAGCGTACATGCTGCGCGCGCCGCTGGCGTCCAGAAAAGTCAATCCCGCAGGGGTAGCGATTGCCAGTCCCTCGCGGTAGGGCACAACGTCTGTCACGTGGTCGGCAATCAGGCCGTCGGCGTGTGTCAGGACCTGCTCCTGGCTGCCACCGGCGCCAAACCGCACCAGACCGTTGGCGGTTGCTACGGCTACGGTGCCGGACTGCGTGTCCGGCCAGATTCGATTCACGCAGAAGACGTGCTCGTTTTCCACGTGCTGAACGGGGCGCGCATCGCTCGGCAGCAAATCCAGCCCGCGATCGAAATAGCCCACCCAGAGCTGGCCATCCTTGTCTTTTGCCAGCGCCGAGATGTTTCGGTCGCTCAGAACAGCCGGACGCGGCTTCAGCACCTGTTTCCAGCCGAATGCGCGTGAATTCATCCGGTACATGCCGTTCCGCGTCAGAACGTATGTGCCGTTTTCCGTTCCGAGGAATTGCCGCACTTCGGCCAAATCCGCGCTGTCATGCCATGCCGCACCCACCCGTCGGGCTGTCAGCGGAACTGCCACCACACCTTGATCTTCTGTGCCCACCAGCAGTTGTTCTTTATCGATTTGCAGGGAAGTGACCAAAACCCCTGTGGCAACGACACGCGAGAATCGTCCGCGATCGAATTCCACCACGCCGAGCGGTGTTCCCACGTAGGTCTTGTCCCCCGAGATGCTGATGGCCTGGACCTGCCGGTCGGGCAATCCTTGTTCTTCGCTGAAGGTCTCTGTGGTACCGCCATGCCAGTGCAACACTCCCTGATTCAGCGTGCCAACCCACAGGTCCAGTTCGTTTCCAGCAAGCGCCTGGACGTACCGATGGCTCAGCGTGGAATGCAATTCCTTGATTTGCTTGCCATCGCAAAGAAGCACGCCGCGCTTCTTGGTGCCGATCAGAAAGTGGCCGGCAGAAACCGGCAGGATTGTGGTGATGGACCGCACGTCGGCGTCGGACGGATAGATTTGCCGGAAGGTTCGGCCATTGAAGACCAGAATTCCTTCGTCGGCGGTTGCCAAGATTAGTTCCGGCTCCCTCGCATCGCCCAACATTCCTGATGCCATTGCCACCAAGGGCGACGACGGCAGATCTCTGCCCACCAGAAATTCCCTGAGGAGTGCGCCGCCCACATCGTACTCGGCGAGGCCAGCGGGGCCAGCAATATAAAGCCGGTCATTCAAACGCGCGAATTGGGAGAAGACCTGGGGAGAGCTGACGGCCTCGAAATTCACGTTCGCCGGAGCGAGGTACGGGCGCACTTCCACTCGAATGTCGTGTTCGGTGCGCAGCTCTTCGTTCGAGAGGCGCAAGGCGCGGCTGGCTCTCCATCCAACAAACAACCCCGCCAACAGAATTGCTGCGAAGACACTCCCGGCTAGCGCCCAGACCCGGAAGCTTGGACCCTTGGTCATTGTTCCTCTTGGAGAACTGCTCACTATACTCCGGATGAACTCGCGGGGACATAGTGCAGATGAGGGTCCAAGCGCGTTTATTTAGAAAACACCGGAGTTTCGGGCTTGGGGATGAGCAGTGACCGTGTCGGCGCGTGGACAAAGTGTCTCGCCCACCACGCTCGTGAAAACAGCAGAATTGGTTTACTCGAAGCGGATCAAGACAATCTCCGGCTGCGTGCCAACGCGCATCGGAGGTCCCCAAGTACCGGCGCCGCTGGAAGTGTAGACAAGAAGCTCGCCGAAACGCTTCAGACCGTAGGTGAATTCGCCGAAGATGCGGTTTGTGAACCAAGTAAAGGGGAATATCTGGCCGCCATGGGTGTGCCCGGAAAGCTGCAGGGAGATGCCTTGTTTCTCAGCGATGGCCAAACCATGCGGCACATGGGCAAGCAAAACGCTGGCGCGGTCGCGATCCAATTCCGCGCTTTCCAGGATGGACTGATAGTGTTTGGCGTCACCCGACTCGCTATAGGGCACGCCAACGACCTGGAGTCCATCCAGATTGACTTTTTCGTTGTGCAGGACGTGAACGCCAGAGTTTTTTAGGGCGTCTAGATACTTGGTAGGGTCAGAAAATTCCTCGTGATTCCCGGTCACGAAGTAAGAGCCAAATTGCGGCGAAAGACGTTTCAACGGCGCGACCAAGCGCGGCGCATCCACCTTGGTTCCATCAAAAAGGTCGCCGCTAAAGAACACCACGTCCGCCCCAAGCTGCCGAAGCTTGTTAACGATTCGCGAAAGGAACGCATAACCCTTCACGTGGCCGAGATGAGTGTCGGTTACGAGTGCGGCGACTCGACCGCGCCAGGGAACCGGCAAGCCACGCAACTTCACCGTAATCCGCCTGACGCGAATGGATGCGGCGTTAATGATCCCGTACAGCCCAGCGAGTACCGCAAAGCCGAAAAACAGGCCGCCCATGGCGCGCCGACTGACAGCCAATCCCGAAAGATGCGCAAGGGGATAGGCAATCCAGCAAAGGCAAGCCGCCACGAAGAAGAAATTCAACATGCCGAGCCAGACACTCGCGATTCTGTAAACGAGGCGTACGGGAGGATTTGAGTAACGATGGGCGAGCAAGGTGGCAGCTACGAAACTGACCGACAGCGCGGCAACTACTCCCCTAAGAATGGCGGAATTGGGCCAGTTCGGTGATCCCCAGAAAGTGATCCAGGTTTCATAGATGAACAGGTGCGCGAGAAAAAGAATCGATTGAACAATGCCAACGAAAACGGCAATTCGGGCTTTCAGGGCTGGTGCTCCTCGACAAGCAAAGCTGCGATTCCGGTCAAATATTAGATGACCAGAGGCGCACTTAGGCTACTTCCCGCGGGGGCGGAAGCGCCACCTCGATTGTTGCACCGTCGAAGTGTCCGCTATGCTATCCTCACCAACCCGCCCCGGAACGTGTCAGCCAGCCGACACATTTTTCGAGTTCGACGGTGTAACCAAATTAGGGCCCCGCAGTTCTAATCGAGGGTGTAAAGCGAGCTCGCAAGGCGATCGTTCTCGGGTAAAACCCTGATGGATTCCCGGGCGGTTGCATCCTAGGGTAGGACCTATCTATGAACGCAACGGCCATCGGTGTTCCGTCTCGCCGCGAGGGTTTGCGCGCACGATTGGCGGAGGCTCGTAAGCAAACCGACGAATTATTCGCAATCGTGCGCCCCGAAGCGCTGTGCGAGCGCCCCATTCCGCAGCGGCATCGGTTGATCTTCTACCGTGGACACCTGGAAGCATTCGACTGGAACTTGTTGTCCGGCCGCGCTTTCGGCCTGCCATCATTCAACCGCTCGTTCGATAAGTTGTTTGCATTTGGGATCGACCCGGTAGATGGCGGACTGCCGGCGGACACGGAAACTGATTGGCCAAAGCGGGAAACGATTGAGCAGTACAACGCGAAAATACGAGAAACGCTGGACGCAGAGTTAGAACCGGCACTGCAGGTTACGCGTGGCGGACATCCGGAACTTTTGACCATGGTGGAAACGGCCATCGAGCACCGATTGATGCACCTGGAGACCCTGGGGTACCTGTTGCACCGCATGGCTCCGGAGAAAAAAATCAGCCAGGATCCGGACACAACAGCGGATTTGCCGGCCATGAAAGGGCGGTTGATTGACATTCCTGCCGGAAAAACAACGCTTGGGTTGCTGCGTACGAGTGGGGAAGAGTTTGGATGGGACAACGAGTTCGAAGCGCATGAAGTCGAGGTTCCGGCGTTCGCCATTCAATGCTTCAATGTGACGAACCGCGAGTTCCTGGAGTTCATGGAAGCCGGAGGCTACCAGAACGAGGCGCTCTGGAGCAGCGAAGCGCAGGAGTGGAAGAAACGCGATGGCATAGAACATCCCGGATTTTGGCGCCGCGCGGGAAATCTCTGGATGTACCGGACAATGTTCGGCGAAATTCGCCTGCCGCTGGAGTGGCCGGCATATGTGAGCCACGCGGAAGCAAGCGCGTATGCAAAATGGTTGGGAAGAAAACTGCCCAGCGAGGCGGAGTTTCATCGCGCTGCATACGGAACGCCAGGCGGAAAAGACGAAAGACTTTATCCCTGGGGCAACGAGGCTCCTTCCGCCGAGCACGGAAATTTTGATTTTCAAAGATGGGAGCCTCTGCCCGTCGGATGCAGGCCCACAGGAGCGAGCGCGTTCGGCGTGCACGATCTGGTGGGCAACGGGTGGGAGTGGACGCGGACGCAGTTCGCGCCATTTGAAGGCTTTGCGCCCAGAGAGTTCTATGCGGGATATTCGGCGGATTTCTTTGACGGCAAGCACTATGTAATGAAGGGCGGCTCGCCACGAACAGCGGCATGCATGCTCCGCCGGTCGTTCCGAAACTGGTTCCAGCCCCACTATCCGTACGTCTACGCGGCATTTCGTTGCGTGGAATCGTAAGAAAGAAAGCAAACGGACATGGCAACGCGAACATCTCCCATCTCGACTGCTCGGCAGTTTGCCGAAGACGTGCGGGCCGGATTGACCCGTGCGGGACAAAAAGAACTGCCGAGCAAATACCTGTACGACGAAGTGGGTTCGGCGCTTTTCGAGGTTATCACGCTACTGCCGGAGTACTGCTTGACGCGGGCTGACACGCGGCTGTTGCAGCAGCACGCGGAAGAAATCGTGCGGCGGCTGCCCAGAAACCTGCATGTGGCTGAACTGGGAAGCGGCAGCGGCAAGAAAACGAGATACATTCTGGAGGCGGTGTCGAGAATTCGACCCACTTTTTACTATCCCATCGAGATTTCTCCCGCTGCGCTGGCTGCCTGTGAGAAGGAGCTCGGGCAAATCGACATGGTGAGCATAGTGGGATACGAGCAGCCCTACCTGGATGGCTTGCGCTCGGTAGCAGGCCGGTTGGGGAAAGAAGATCATCTCCTGGTGCTGTTTTTGGGGAGCACGATTGGGAATTTCGATCGACAGGCCGGAGAAGAATTCCTGCGGGAAGTGCGAAGAATTTTGCGGTTTGGAGATGCCTTGCTGCTGGGAACCGATCTGCAGAAAGGCGTGGAGGCCCAATTGCTGGCCTATGACGACCCGACAGGAGTGACCGCGGCGTTCAATCTTAATTTGCTGGCTCGCGTCAATCGTGAGTTAGGCGCCAACTTCGATTTGAAGCAGTTCACACATGAAGCGCGTTGGAATGGCGCGGAGCGGCGCATCGAAATGCATTTGCGTTCCGAGAAGCGGCAGAGCGTGTACATAGCGAGAGCGGAAGTGGTCGTCGAATTCGAGGCGGGGGAAACCATCTGGACAGAAAGTTCTCACAAATACGTGGCAGATCAGGTTCCAAAGATTGCGCAACGCACGGGGTTTCACGGCGAAGCGCAGTGGGTGGATGAGGAGTGGGCGTTCGCGCAGAATCTTTGGGCGGCGGTGTAGATCCGAAGGTTACCGCAGCAGCGCATGCCGGGAGCTAGGCGGTCCTTGCTGGACGCTCCGGTCCCGGCCTTTCAGTCATGGACCATCGAAAAAAACCAGAGTCGCATTCCTCGCAGCGAAACGGGCGCACGAATATCAGGGCCAGAAAGACGGACTCCCGAATACCCTTCGGTTTGGACCGGTGAGCAACGCACTGTGGCAATTTGTGCATGTGATATGCACTTTCTTTTCTCCCGATCTGAAGTCAACAGGTTGCTTCAAATCACGCACCGAGGCCAATAAAGACATCAGCTAGGCCGGTGGCGTCGATCGTGAGCTTGCTCGGAGTGGCCATTTTCATCCAACCATTCCAGGAGCTCGCGAATGCTGCCGGTGGCCAATGCAATGCAGGAGTCAGCCGCGCCGTAGTAAAGCCGAATCGTGTCACCGTCCGCAGCAATGGTGTACCCACACGGGAACACAACGTCTTGGACATCTCCTTGCCGTTCGTAGTCGGCCTCGGGCGCAAACATCCAGGAGTCCCCACGACTCAGGCAGATGTCCGGTTGTTGGAGGTCGAAAAGTGCCAGGCCCAGGCGATAGATGGAGCTTGAGGGCGTCCTTCGGACGCCATGGTAGATCATCAGCCAGCCTCGCGGCGTTTCGATCGGCGGAGGCGACATGCCAATCCTGTTCGCGTCCCACCATGCGCCACGTCGCGCGCCCAGCATGAGTTTGTGATTGCCCCAATGCCGCAAGTCGGGTGAGTAAGAGAGCCAGATGTGCGTTCCGAGAGGCGTCATGGGCCGATGAATCAGAGCCCAGTATCCATTGATCCTTCTGGGCAAAAGAGCGGCATCTTTATCGTCCGGCGTCATAATGACGCCAAGTCGCTCGAAGGTGCGGAAGTCATTTGTGAGCGCCAGCGATACACCGGGGCCACCACGCGAATAGGACGTGAAGGCTACCGCATATTGCTTGAGTTCTGGGACATAAGTGATGCGAGGATCTTCGATGCCCCATAGCTCTTCCGGATACCGGTCAGGGTCCGGCAAAAGTGTTGGCGTTCTGTCGATTTCCCACCCGTCGACCCCATTTCGCGAACGCGCCGCGCACAGGTGAGACAAGCCGCGGCGATCTTCGATGCGGCAGAGAAGCAGTGTAGTCCCGTCCGCCAGCAATGTGGCTCCCGCATTAAAAACACTGTTGATCGAATAGGGCCAATCTTTTGCAGTCAGGATCGGGTTTGCAGCGTGGCGGTTAAACAAAGTCTCGTTTTGAACCATGATCTCTTTCACAAATAGTTCTCTCCCAAAAATCACCGGTCTTGCAAAGATAAATCCAGCAGAGACAACTGTGGATTGGTTAGAGCTTGCTGTCGGTTGTGTCCGCTTCTTCCAACTTGCGCATTTCCAGCAGCGCCATCAGGAAGGACAAAGTCGATTCGGCTCCCTGGTTCTCATTGGCTCGGTCGGGATGCAGTCCGTCGCGACATCCACCGGTGCTGGGATCATAGAGTGCAATCTGCAAGTCGTTGTCGCCGAGGAACCAGTTGAAGGCGGTCCACGCATCTTTGCGCCAACGGCCCTTGCCCGTGGCGCGATAAGCTTGCAGGCACGCAGAAACGGCCGCGCAGGCCTCGATAGGCTGTTGATCGAAGCGGCCTTTCTCCGTTTTCTTGGAGTACAAGCCATGAGACCCGATTGGTACGAAGTGGCCCTTCACCTCACAGCGTTGAACCTCGGTCAGCCAATCCAGCGCTTCCATGCCGGCCGCTACCATTGCCTGGTTGGCGCTGCGTGTTCCGGCGCGTATCAGCGCTTGTGGCAAGCGGGCATTGGAATAGGAAAGTACGCTCTCAAACCACTTCCACTGAGGCGAAGAGTTCGCGCGGTACGACTCCAGCAGACGATCGGCTAGCGCATCTGCGGCGTTCAGTGCGGCGCGATCCCCGGGGAAGGACTCAAGATATTCCTGCAGTCCCAACAAAGCGAAAGCGCAGGCACGCGGACTGTTGAACTCCACAGCTGCAGGAACCGCCAACTCAAACAGGCGCCCGGCTGCTCCTCTGAGCCCGGCGTCCTTGGAGCGGCCGAGAACGGTGCCCAGGCCCCAGAGCGCTCGTCCATGGCTATCTTCCGAGCCCACCGCCTCCTGCCACTGGCGCTCGTAGCTGAGGCAATTTCTAAAACGCTTATTGGTTTGATCGAAGGCCAGCCACAAAAAAGCCAGATAGCGCGCGGCAAGGTCCAGCGAACCAGTCGGAGTGCAGCACCCCAGCTCTTCGAGCAGGATTGCGACAATCAACGCGCGGGCGTTGTCATCGGTTGAATAGCCTTCCGGATAATTGGGCACGACGAAGACGGCGTGCTCCACGATTCCGGTGTGATCCGTCATGCGATGCAGGTGATCCAGCTTTACGGATGGAAGACGGTCCAGGGTCTTTTCCGTGTTCTGCGCAGAAAAAGTTGCGCGCGGATTCCGCAAACGCTCGTTATACACGCGTTCAAAACTGCCCATATATTGCTGCGCCACGCGGTCCCAAACCATGTCGCGCGCGTACAGGTAAGCTCGTTTCCGCATGGCGTGGCGGGCGGTCCCGTTATCCAACAGCTCTATGGTTTTCTCGGCAATCGCTTGCGGATCATCGAAGGGGACAAGCACGCCGCGTTCTTCGTCCAACAATTCGATGGCATGCAAATAGGGAGTAGAAATGATCGCTTTTCCAGCGCTCAAGGCGTAGGCCAGCGTGCCGGAAACGACCTGCCCCTTGTGTTTGTAAGGCGTGATGTAGATGTCTGCCGCTCCAATCAGTTCCACCAATTCTTCCGGACTGACAAAGCGGTTTCGAAAGATCACCTTATCTTCGACGCCGAGATCTTTGGCCAGCTGCTGCAAATAACTCCGGTAATGATCGCCCTCACGCCGCAGGATATGCGGATGGGTGACGCCAGAAATCATGTAGACGACATTGCTGTGGCGCGCCAGGATGGCGGGCAAGGCTTCAATGACATTCTCAACGCCCTTGTTCGGCGATAGCAGACCAAACGTGAGCAGAACGTCTTTGCCTTCGGTCCCGAATTTATCCTTATAGAAAGTCGGATCCGTAAAGGACAAGTCGGGAATGCCATGGGGAATCAAATCGATTTTCGAAACGGGAACGCGGAAGACTTGCTGCAAAATCTCCGAAGATTGCCGGCTCATAACGATCAGGCGATCCGATAATGCGGCGATTTCTTCCATTACCGCTCGCTGATCGGGATCGGGCTCACGAAGAACCGTGTGCAGGGTGGTAACCACGGGCATCTGCAGGCGGCGCAGCAGCTCCAGGATGTGGCCGCCAGCCGGTCCGCCGAAAATCCCGTACTCATGTTGCAGACAAACCAGATCAATATTGCTGAAATTCAGAAAATCCGCAGCCTGACGGTAAGAAGCGAGTTCGTCCTGGGAGAGTTCGAAGCGAATCCTGGGCGGATAGCTGTAACCTTCCGGAGTATCGTTGACCGGAAGCGCGAGAAGCTCGGTGGCACCGTATTCGGCGTGAATGGCGTCGCACAAATCGGTTGTGAACGTAGCGATGCCACAGCGCCTGGGCAGGTAGTTCCCGATAACTGCGACCCGGCTGGGCAGCATGGGCCTGGGATGAACGGGCCATACGGGAACCGTCTTTTCTTCCTCGACCACCGGGTCGAGGCTGACGATTTCCTGGGCACTGGGGAAGTCTATCTCAGCGCGAGTATAGAGAACTTCGATCAGAGACGAGTCTTTCCCCTGGAAAATGGTCTTCGGCAGTGACATTGTTCGTGATGCTCCTCTCTCGTGACAGACCTGTCGCATTCTCTAGCCACGGAGCCAGGGGCAATGGCATCGAGAAGCGTTTAGTACGATCCCCCCATGCCTCCGCCATAGCCCCCGGCAGCCACCGCGGCGGTTTTGTCTTCGTTCTTATAGTCGGCGATCAGTACTTCGGTGGTCAGCATCAATGACACGATAGAGGCTGCGTTCTGCAGCGCCAGGCGGGTAACCTTCGCTGGGTCAATCACACCTGCCTTGACCAGGTCAGTGAACTCGCCAGTCTCCGCGTTGAACCCGAAATTGTCTTCCTTCGATTCCCGCACCCGTCCGGCAACCAGTGCGCCTTCGTGTCCAGCGTTCTGCGCAATCTGTCGCAGCGGCTCTTCGAGCGCGCGCTTGACGATGTTCACACCGATGGCTTCGTCGTCGTGCAGCTTGAGCTTCTCCAGGGCCGGCAGACAGCGCAGCAGCGCCGTGCCGCCTCCCGCGACGATACCTTCTTCCACTGCCGCGCGGGTTGCGTGCATGGCATCTTCAACGCGAGCCTTTTTCTCTTTCAACTCCGTCTCGGTAGCCGCACCGACCTTGATGATCGCAACGCCGCCAACCAGCTTGGCCAGGCGTTCCTGAAGCTTTTCCTTGTCGTAGTCCGATGTACTCTCTTCGATTTGCGCGCGGAGTTGCCGGATGCGGCCTTCAATTTCGCCGGACTTGCCGGCGCCGGAGATGATCGTGGTGTTGTCCTTGTCGATGGTCACTTTCTTGGCGCTGCCCAGTTCCTCGAGTTTCACGTTCTCCAGCTTCAGGCCGAGATCTTCCGTGATGGCCTTCCCGCCGGTGAGAATGGCGATGTCTTCGAGCATGGCTTTGCGGCGATCGCCGAAGCCCGGGGCTTTTACCGCGGCGCACTGCAGCGTGCCGCGCAGCTTGTTGACCACCAGGGTGGCCAGGGCTTCGCCATCGACTTCTTCAGCAATGATCAGTAGCGGCTTGCCGCTCTTGGCTGACTGTTCGAGCAAGGGCAGAAGATCCTTCATGGAGCTGATCTTCTTTTCGTGAATCAAAATACGGACATCTTCCAGGACGCATTCCATGCGTTCCGGGTCGGTGACGAAATAAGGCGAGAGGTACCCGCGGTCAAACTGCATGCCCTCGACGATCTCCAGGGTCGTTTCCATCGTCTTGGATTCTTCCACGGTGATGACCCCGTCTTTGCCGACCTTATTCATGGCTTCGGCAATGATGCTGCCAACCTGCTTATCGGTGTTGGCGCTGATGGTGCCAACCTGCGCGATCATGTCGCCCTTCACTTCCCGGGAAAGCTTCTTGATTTCAGCCACGGCAACTTCCACGGCCTTGTCGATGCCGCGCTTGAGGGCCATCGGACTTGCCCCCGCAGCGACCGTTCGCACACCCTCGCGGAAAATCGCCTGAGCCAGCACGGTCGCCGTGGTGGTGCCGTCGCCAGCCACATCGGAGGTCTTGGAAGCCACCTCGCGCACCATTTGCGCGCCCAGGTTCTCGAGCGGATCCGGCAATTCGATCTCTTTTGCCACCGTCACACCATCCTTGGTGATGATGGGCGAACCGAATTTCTTCTCGATCACTGCATTGCGCCCTTTCGGACCCAGCGTGATCTTTACCGCGTCGGCCAGAATATTGACGCCACGCAAAATCGCTTGACGGGAATTCACACCAGTTACTATTTGTTTTGCCATGAAACTTCACCCTCCTGGGTGATCGTACTTACCCCTCCATCCGGAATTTCCGAACGGAGTAACTACCTCTTGCCGGATGCTGCCTTGGTCATTCCGCCAACTTTGGCCAGGATTTCATCTTCGCGGAGAATCAGATATTCCTGGCCGTCAATCGTGATGTCGTTTCCCGTGTATTTGCCGAACAAAATCCGATCACCGACCTTGACGTCGAGAGCCATGCGATGGCCCTTTTCGATTTTGCCGGCGCCCACAGCAATAACCTCGCCCTCGTGGGGTTTCTCCTTGGCCGTATCCGGGATGATGATTCCACCCTTCGCAGTCTCTATTTCCTCCAGTCTGCGCACCAGCACACGGTCATGCAGGGGTGTAATGTTCACAGCCATTGTTTTGCCTCCATCGAATCCATTTCATAAACCTGAGCGCTTAACCCGCTGTATTTCAAGCGCTATCGCTACGGTCGAAAACTCTGCAGGTTCTTCTGCCGCGCCAGCGCCAGTTGGTCGTCTTGTTTTTTCTGGAGCTCGGCTGCTCTCTGGGGACCCTGTTGCGCTTCCAGCTGTATGGCTTCGGCAATGGCCGCCTTAGCCGCGGCGTTGCCTTGCACCGAATACATGACCAGGGTGAAGCCATTCGCCAGATAGGAACGACTCAGAGTCAAGGAATATTGCGCGTCTTCCCAGTGCGCGACGACCTTCTCGTCGAGTACCGATGGTGCAGACTTCGTTGCGCCGATTTCTGTCGGAGGCTTGATGGGCGGCCCGTACGTCGCCGTGATCGAGTTGACCAAATCCTCGGTTGTGAGGCCCTCAATCGCGCTGCGGTCGTAGGTCGCGGACATGCTGTAGAGCTGACCATTGCAGAACGTGAAGAGAATCTCCCGCACGCTGTCAGCTTGGTAGGAGTTTCCCGGCAGCATTGGCAGCCACCAAGTGAGTTCCTGGATCAGCGCAGGCTGGCTATGCAGCGTCTTCACATCGGCCATGTTCATATCGGTCTGCTTCAACACATCGGCCGGACTCATTCCGTAGGAAAAGCTCCGATACCTGGACAGGTCCTGTGCGCAAAGCAGCGGCGCCACAAGTAGCATGACAAAAAGACAAAGAGTTGAACCGCGAATCGTTTGCATTCTCATTTTGCTATCTCCTGCAAATTTCTAAGATTCCGTGATCAACGCTGGGTGCTGCGGCACGAGCGTTTCTCTGTTTGGGGAAGAAGTTATTCTCCACAGAGCGTCATTGCCAGGGTCGACCAGGGCAATATGTTCTTGGATATGGCGGAAATGGGCGGTAATCCTCGTATACGGAATGACGAAGAACCATTTCGAAACGACCTTCGTGATTTCCAGGGAGTTGAACCGTTCCCCTCGCTGTTTCGCCAGAACGCGCTTCACTGCATTGCGCAGGGTTCCTGAGCCTTCGCGACCAAAGGCAATGGAAGAGATATCGCCAGCCAGATAAAAGAAGGTCCATTTCGCTTCTTCGATTTTTCGACTGAGTCCGTAGCCATGCAAATTCCGGACGGTGCGCCACCCGGGCAAGTAGGCATCAGACTCGATCGACAAACCCGCTGGCAGAAGGGTGTGCTCCCTGATGAAGACGGTCCCGGATGTGTTTTTGACTGACATAGAAGTTTCCTGGAACTTCAGAACAAGGCTTCCTGAGCGCAGCGAAGAACTTTCGTTCCTGTCTCGTGACTTTTACGATGCTCGGACGTAAATCCTACGTCCGTTCGCGAATCCAACCACCATTGTTAGGAAGGCTGCTCCGATCACCGCGACCATGGAGGTGACAACGGTTCCGCTGAACCCGCGAAGACCCGCGGCGCGCATCAGGAATCCGCCCGCAACGGCGCCGCCGATTCCCATAACTACGTCCATCAACGCACCGTAGCCATTGCCCTCTAGGGATCTTCCTGCTGCCCACCCGACCAGCACTCCGATGAAAACCCATGCAAGTAAATACATACATTCCTTTTGCCCGGCCGATTTAGAGACACTGAGGCAGACTGGGCTTGCCTCTTTCCTGGAAAATCGTTTCAGTCCTGAGGCGGCGAGCTTGTGAAAGTGGCCACTTTGCGCAAGAAACCTGAGGGTCCCCGTTTTCCTGGCGACGGGAGTAATTCAGGACACCGTTTTTCGGTCGCGTTGAGCTACCACCATGGTGGTCCAATTTACTTGGTTTGTCAAGTACTACTCGTCTTTCATTAAATACTTAACTATTCTAGTAAATATAAGATCGCCGCTGACTTTGCCTGAAATCTCTCAGAAAGAGGCCGGAGACACGGGCTCCCTCGGTTGATGCGACTGAGGTAGGAAGCAGGTTTTCCAGGATCCAGATGAGCAGGACGGCGAGATAACGGATACCGACCTTACGGCTCGCCCAGCCTTGCGGCCAATATCTCTTTTTCCTGCCGTCCAACTACCATCCTAGAGACAACTGCGTGTCGGCGCTGTTCACTTTTGTACAGTCTTGTCTAAATGTCCTTGATAGCTTGGACGTGGCTTTCGAGCGACTCGGGCGAATCGACCCAAACATGAAACCAAAGAAACGCAAGCGTAATGGAGCCGGCGACTCATTCGATCCGCAAGTGTTTCTCGACACCGCTGGCGTGTCGAGGAAGATGGTTGAATTTCACAGAGGCGAGTCCATTTTCTCGCAAGGTGATGCCGCGGAAACCGTCATGTATATCCAAAAGGGCGGCGTGAAGTTTTCCGTGGTGAATGGTTCCGGAAAGGAAGCCGTGGTTGCCATGTTCGGGCCGACGGACTTTTTCGGCGAGGGATGCATGGCGGGCCAGACGGTCCGAATGGGTACGACCACAGCCGTTACGCCGACCACCCTTCTGGTTATCCAGAAAGAAGAGTTGCTGCGCGTGCTGCACGCGGAACATGAACTATCCGACCATTTCATCGCCTACATGCTCGCGCACAACATCCGGGTCGAGGAAGATCTGATCGATCAGTTGTTCAACTCCAGCGAAAAACGGCTGGCACGCACGCTGCTGCTTCTGGCGCGTTACGGCAAACAGGAACAGCCTGACCGCATTCTGCCCAAAGTTTCCCAGGAGACCCTGGCAAGCATGGTGGGAACGACGCGTTCGCGCGTGAATTTCTTTATGAACAAATTCCGGAAGCTGGGGTTCATCGAATACAACGGCAAAATCAAGGTCAATAAGTCACTGCTGACCGTTGTCCTGCACGAGTGAGCCCTTGCCGGGCTTCACGACTACCAGCCTGCCCGGATATGAATATCCCGGCAGGCTGACAAGCCGACTACTGATTCGAAGCGGCGTGCTGCGATTCGTTTCGCGGTGCGCTCTTCTCCAAAACGTTCACGAGTTGACGGCCTGCCACAGGCACGACCATATGCTCACTTCTTACAATTTCCTTGGCCTTGATGGCGTGTCCATAGATGTGTTCATTTGCGTCATCGTCGGGGCGAAGCGTAGAGCCCTCGACGGAGACTCCGGCAAATAGACCTCGCGACCGCGAATAGCTGAGGATCTCGGCTCGCATCCAAGCGTCGGTGTCTGCGGAAGCATCGCGACCCTTGGGGCCTGCTGCAACCGAAGCATCGCCACCCAACTTCACCTTGCTGCTGAGAATCGACTCCATGCCTCTGTCATTCATCACCAACAGGATCAAGTCGGTGGCTTCTCCGCCGATCTGGAAACCGAAACTGCCACCCTCGAGCGCGTACATAGCTGGGGCGCCCCAAGGCCCACGGAACTGACCGCCGGTCCGGCAAACCATGGCTCCGCGCCCATACTCAGCGCCGAATACAAACGCTGCTTTCATCAAGGACGGAAACACGATTACACATTCCGCCTTTTCCAGCAGATCGTGTGGAATGTTGTCCGGGATGTTGAGCACTTCCTGCATGACAACGCCGCTCTCTTCCAGGCGTTTCTGCTCCTTATTCAAATCCTGGGCAGCTACAATGCCTGCCACAAGGGTGAGACATGCCGCGGCTGCTAGACATTTCTTCATTACTGACCTCCATGGTCGGGACTTCTTCTGCGAATGATTTCCCTTGGAACCTCCGGTTGAGGGATTCTCAATCCGGTTCGAATCAGGAGAGGGTTATGCGTTGCCCGACTCTCAGG
The DNA here is from genome assembly GCA_963804635.1 of Candidatus Acidiferrales bacterium. Classification (GTDB taxonomy): domain Bacteria; phylum Acidobacteriota; class Terriglobia; order Acidiferrales; family UBA7541; genus Acidiferrum. The sequence goes on along the minus strand of CAWDRK010000049.1, from coordinate 72,414 downwards.
CGGGACACTTTCGTAACTTCGAGCTAGAGCTACTAGCGCTAGGACTTCTTCTGGATTCCCACGACCAGCATGACGATGCCCCCGAGCAACGCAAGTCCTCCGAGTATCGGAGGAATAGAAACGTGATCGTGTTTTTCCGCGGTTGCGTGAATCGGTCCGATATCAAGAACTTTTTCTTGATGAGTGTAGGTAAATCCCTGATAGGCGACGGCAAAACCGCCCAGAACGATGAAGAGAATTCCACCCCAAATGTAAGGTTTCATGTGGTTCGCAAGCGGCGGCTATACCGACCGCCTCCGGCCTTGAATCAGGTTAATTACAAAGATGGCCAGCGCCACGAGGAGAAGAATGTGGATGAATCCTCCGAGGGTGTAGGACGTCGCCACACCAAGGAGCCAGAGAACAACCAACACCGCGAGAATCGTCCAAAGCATTGCAGTTCCAATCTCACAAGAAACCGGTGTTTAGAGCGCTTGTGCCGCATCCGGAGATCGCTTTCGAGGTTCCGTGTAAAACTCATAATAGGGGCTTTGAAACGTTGCGTCTGTACAGTTGAGGACACATTCGAAGCTTGTTTACAGAAAACCGGGATTCCCAGGCAGTCCGCGCCGCCGCAGATCAGCCCAAGTGCCGAAGCGCTGTTGAGTACCCGTCAGCGTCGTAACGCCGGGCCGCCAGCCAGGATGGGAGCCGCTGTCAACAGCTTCAACTGCTCAAGAGACAACAATACATTCTGCCAGCGAGCGGCGTTCCTTTTGGTTTCCAGAGGAAGAGAGAGGTCCGAATAGAAGTTCAGGATATTGTCGCGCAGTTGCGGGGACGTCCGGTCGAACCTGTTCTCGGCCAGTTGATGCAGCAATTTTGCATAGCTTTCATCGCTCAAAGAGTACTCGGCTGCCTTGGTTTCCCTGCCCGAGTCAAAATCGCGGTTGGCGAGTTGCAGTGAGCCAACGCGAAGTTGCTGAAGATAACCACGGTACTGGTCGACGGTGGTATTGATACTTTTGAAGTACAGGTCCTCCGTCTGAGCAGTCGGGTTATTGAATGCCAGCGCCTTGAAGGGCCCAATTTTCGGCATATAGCGCAAGACTACCGACCAAACGCGAGTGCCGAAATCGGGCTTCGTATAGTCTTTGCCCCACTCCTTTTCATACTCGGAGCGCGACAGCCGATAGAGGAACTTGTCTTTCGCAAAATCGGGTGTCTCCTTCATCATGTCCTGCTTGTGGGTGCGAAGCGCGATCTGGGTCATTTGCGGGATCATGCGGCTGACAGCAAAGCGGTAGGAACCGACAGCGAGATCCTCACGGGGCATCACATCTTTCAACTCCACACCGTAAACGATTGGGAAGGTACGCTCCAACAGCGACTTGGAGACCTGGAATCCGATGAAATCGTGGTACTGCTGTGACGCATAACGATTCTTTGCTACTTGCACCATGTCGAATCCGAATTCCGTCTTCAAGTGCGCGGAGTGGTCCTGTGCGTACCTGACGGATTTGCCATACTTCGCTCGCAACTTGGGATATTGAATGGAAACGGACGCGTTGACCGCCGGATGGCCGGCGATATCCGAGGCGTAGTGTGCCAGCGCGCCAAGAGCAAAGGCGTACTCGTCCGCATCCTGACTCTGCAGCAGCAATTCTTGAACGAAGTCACCGCTGCGAATGTAGTGCACCAGATTGCTGAACTCGACGCTGCCAAACGGATAGTAGCCAAGATCCTGGATGACGGCGCCGCCATAGGCATAAGCGTGGGCCTCCTTCAGTTGGTCTTCCGTGAGGCCAGGAAAGCGCTTCACGAGGAGCGGCCGGAGCTCATCGGCCCACACCAGGTCCACGATTTCCTCGTGCGTGAGCACCGAGTATGCGAACGCACCACCGGCGCACAGCAGTACGGCGATTAAGACCGCGACCAACCGAACACACCATGTGCCCGACACATAGGAAGCCACGCCGGGCCGGGGTTGGTTGCTACTCTGATTTTCTGAGTTCGTAGGCAAGTTTCTTCGCTTCCTTCACTCTCTCTTTATAAAACGAGGGACTGATCAGGACACGTTTCTCGCCGACGCGTACATGCTCCTTGATGCCGTTCTTTGTCAGGAATAGGGACAAGGCCGTGTAGGTCTTGATCTCTTTCTCGAGAAACTGGACTGCGTGTCGCTTAGACTCGTCCATTACTGGCCTCCGACGATCGCTGAGTTTCCTAAATACGCCCAAGAAGCACGAGAATGACGACGATGAGGATCGCGAGCCCTACGCCCCCCGATGGAACATAGCCCCAGTCTCGGCTATGCGACCATCGCGGCAATGCTCCCAACAGCACTAAGATCAAGATGACGATCAGTACAGTTCCCAGCATGGTTCATCTCTTTCGTCGGAATTTTGTTCGGTTTGCAGACTCCACCCAGCGATCTTCCCGTCCGGGAAATTGTTCGCGCTGGGTCGGAGCTACAATCCTTCAAGTTGCTCGACGCCCACTCAGTTCAGATAAACGGAAACGGCGATGCGATCGCGGGGATACCTTCGGTTGCACAAGTAATAGCCGTCGCCCGAGTAGAGGATATACACATCATCGTTGTCGTACCAGTTGCTGGACCAGTATTCCGGCCACGGGTCAACCAAACTGAACCAATAGCCTCCGTACTGGAAGCGTGGGTATCCGCCCACGATAACTACGGGGTAGCTGTAGATGCGGAACGAGTGACCCGAACCAAAGTAGCCATTGTAGCGGTCGTCGGGAATGCGGTAGCCATTGTAACCGCCGCGTTGCTGCCAATCGCGGTGCTCGGACTGCCAGTTATGCGCACGATGCTGCTGCCAGTCACTTTGTTGCTCGCCTTCCTGCCGGCGTTGCTCCTGCTGGGATTGCATAGCGACTTGCTGCACATGGGGCTGTTGCTCGGTGCGCTGTTGTTGCTGTGCGATTTGGCTCGATTGCTGATGTTGCCGCTGCTGATCTTGCTGCGCCTTGACTTGCTCTTGTGAGTGCTGCTGCTTGTCAGCTTGGGCTTGTTTTGTCTGTTGCTGCTTCTGCTGCTGGTCTTGCTGCCCCTTGGCCTGCTGCTGGGAGTGCTGTTGCTTATCAGCTTGGGCTTGTTTTGTCTGTTGCTGCTTCTGCTGCTGGTCTTGCTGCCCCTTGGCCTGCTGCTGGGAGTGCTGTTGCTTATCAGCTTGGGCTTGTTTTGTCTGTTGCTGCTTCTGCTGCTGGTCTTGCTGTCCCTCGGCCTGCTGCTGGGAGTGCTGTTGCTGCTGTTTGTCGGACTGGGCCTGTTGCTGTTGTTGGTGCTGCTGTGGTTTCTGTTGTTCTTGCGGCTGGCTCTTGGTTTGCTGCTCCGTATGTTGCTGCGGTTTCGCTGGCTGTTGCTGCTGCGTGTGCTGTTGGGGCTTTGGTTGCTGTTCCTGCTTCGGCGGTGTAGCAGGCTTCGTCTGTTGCTGCTTTTCGGGCTTGGCAGGTTGTTCCTGCTTTTGCGGTTTCTCTTGCTGGTCCTGGCCTGCTTGAGCGGGAATAGAAAATCCCAGAAGCAGAAACAGCGCCGTTGTACTGACAACTCCAATTGGTTTCATAATGATTCTCCATTACCGCGTATTCGCCCGCGCGTCATCTTGCGTATCTGACGCGCAACATCTTGCCGACCCTTAGAGCTGTTCCTCGAATCGCAACTCTCGGCTGAGCCGCTTATCGCTGCTTTCTATGTGCCGATGCGTATGTGCGCGAGGGAGTGAAATAGCCCAAAAATGTTTAGCAACCACAACACCACGGCAATGACCACGACCCCGTTCAGAATCGATTTGATGCTTCCCTGCATAGGGATAAAACGATTCACCAGCCACAGGAGGACGCCCACGACGATCAGGGCCAATAGAATTTGTATGAGAGGCATAGTCTTCTTCCTTTCGATCTGTGCTAAGAGACACTTGTAACCAAGCCAGCTGGGCTGCTCGTCGCGCCCGAGTGCCTTGCTAAGTTGTCGTTCGATATCCTTGGCGCTTGCGAGGGGCTTGCGAACAAGCTTGCGGGGATGGAGTGGCCAACAAACCAGTCCTTTTAAGGCAACCCCATCCTAGACTTTGTCGGAGCGCATGTCTGTTCACTTGTGTACAAGTTTGTAGTTTGCAGTGATACAATTGAGTTTCCTGAAAACTTTGAGGTTTGCCCAACTAGATCGATTCGGCCATTTCGCTTTTCACGTATGCCCAGAGCAATCGCCAAGAAGATCAAGTCAACACCCGGGAAGAAGCCCATCTTCGATTTGCAGGCTTTTCTCGATACCTCGGGCGCCGCTCGGCGTATCGAAAAGTTTCGGAGATGCGAGAGAATCTATTCACAAGGCGATCCCGCCCGCGGCGTGAAATACATCCAAACCGGAGGAGTGAAGCTTTCCGTCATCAATGAGGATGGCAGAGAAGCGGTGGTGGCCATTCTGGGACCGGGCGATTTTTTTGGCGAAGGATGCCTGGCAGGCCAGCCGGTTTGCATGGGTACGGCTACCGCGATGGTACCCACCTCCATATTGTTCATCGAAAGAAAAGAAATGATGCGCGCGCTGCGCACGGAACACGCTTTTTCTGACCTGTTCATCTCCCATATGCTGACCAGGAATATCCGGATTGAAGAGGATCTGGTTGACCAGCTCTTTAACTCCAGTGAGAAACGTCTAGCGCGGTCGCTGCTGTTGCTCGCTCGTTACGGACAGGAAGATCAGCCGCAGGGAGTGATCCCGAAAGTTTCGCAGGAAATGCTGGCGGAGATGATTGGCACAACGCGCTCGCGGGTCAACTTTTTCATGAATAAGTTCAGGAAAATGGGGTTCATCAAGTACAATGGCGGACTCCAGGTTAACGCGTCGCTTTTGAGTGTGGTGCTGCACGACTGACTTGCGCCGCCCATCGCTCGAGGATGCCTAGTTCGGGGAAATCGGCCATTTGAGCACGTTGCCTTGCACCGGGCAGTCCTCAACAACGACGCTATTCGTATTACCCACATCCTCGGCGTCGCATTCGATTGCGATGGCGGCCAGACAGACTGCCCGTTCGATCAACTCACACTCCTGACCAGAAGGACTGCGCGAAACGCAAGAATACATCTCCAGCGAACCGACTGCTTCCCCGCTTTGAGCAACGATTCTGGAAGAAAAGAAAATATGCAGACCAAAAAGCGCGGCGTTTCGTGCAATATCAAGGGCGCTTGTCACATCGTCTGCCGACAGGGAAATGAGTGAAACCATATTCCCAATCTGACAATCAAGAGCAGTACATATTTCATTCAGGACTTTCGGGAGTGGCGCTCGCGCGGAAATGGATTGAAGAATCTTCGCTTCCGCTTTCAGCAAATATTCAATTTGGCCTTCCGACTGGCGAGGGGGCTCATGTCTTTGCCACCTTTCGCCGGAGCGAAAATCAGATTTTTGCATGCCGCTTGCCTCTTTTCAGTTCGCGTCTTGTCACTGCCGATTCCGACTGAGCTCGGATACACGAATTGGTTAAGCGCCGCTACGAGCGGTTAGCGTCTGGGCGTCTTTCTTCCGCTGGTCCTTCATGGCGTACAAGGCCTTGTCTGCCGCGTAGAGCAGGGTTCCGATGGTGTCGGCTTCGCGCGGATAGCTGGCAATTCCCAAACTTACCGAAAGCGCAGGTGCCTCGCCGTCGGCGTCAAGGAGTTCACAAATTCGCCGCGCTACCAATGTGGCCGCGCCTATGCCGGTCTCCGGCAGGACTACGGCAAACTCGTCACCACCGTGGCGTGCCGCGGTATCGATGGACCGGCAGCAGTCTCTCAGGATCTGTCCCAGTCGGCAGAGAGCCCGGTTTCCCGCCAGATGACCAAATTGATCGTTGACCTTCTTCAATCCGTCGAGATCCAGCAACAACAGAGAGAATTCGCGCCCCGTGCGCTTAGACCGGCAGATCTCCGCATGCAGCGCCTCGAAGAGCCGGCGATGATTGGCCAGGCCGGTCAGCGAGTCAGTCGCCGCCTGTTGGCGCAGTTCCTCCTCAAGCGTTCGCTGTTCTGTAATATCGACGACGATGATTTCGTGGCCGGCAAAGTTCCCCTGGTCGTCAAAGACACCGAAACCGCTGAGCCTGGCTTTCAGAGTGGTCCCGTCGATGCGCTTCCAGTCGGTTTCGATTGGGTCGATTCGCTTGGAGTCTGGGGCGGGTTGGGCAAAGGGTGAACCATGGCGGAGATCTGGGAACATCGGTGAGCGTTGGTTGGCGGAGAGGAGCTCTTCTTTTGATGAATATCCAAGCATGTTCACGAGGGCCTGATTAACGTCGCGCACGTTTCCTTGGGCGTCACACCGGTAGATGCCGTAGTTAGGGTTGTCCACCAACGCGCGATACAGAGATTGCGAATGCTGCAGAGCTTGCCGGACCTCTTCGAGCTCTTCGTGCAACTTCTTGTCGTTCAAGGCCCGGCGAACCGCCATCGGTAATTGCACAAGGTGTTCCCGCTCAACGTACTCGAAAGCGCCCGAAGCGGTTAGTTCCGCGCGGGATTCCGTTGCTAAACCAGTGGTCAAGAGAACCAGGGGTGTTTCCCGCAAGGTCTTTCGGAGTAGTTGCAATTCCTGCGAGCGCGGGCAGGCCGGACTGGGGTATTCGACGACGATGACATCGTAGGACCGGGATCGGAGCTGCTCCGCGCACTGGTCCGGGTTCAAAACAAACTCAGAGCTGACCGTAAATTGGCCTTTTTGGAGTTCATGCAGACAGCTGTCGATCGCTCCCAAATCGCGATGGACAAAAAGGACGTACAGGGGGCGATGCCTGTGGACATGCGCATTCTGCGTGCGCACACCTTTGGCATCCGAACGGGTTTGGCTCTGTGCCAGGTCTGTCATAGCGCCCACACCCGCAACCAGCCACGGCCGCCCGTAGAAATGGGATTGGCGGCATGGAGATTGATTCTTCACGGCCACCATAGATGGGACGGAACGCCATGTCTGTTCAGTTTTGGACACTGTACTTTAGGACAGGTGAACCAGGAAGGGACCGGCCGGGTCGCGTAGGTGCTTCGAACCCTCGCAGGCCAGCCACTGGGGACAATGTAATCTTGGCCACGCGCGGTTCGTATACTCTTAGGATGACCGCAGTAGCGTGCGCAGGTCCGCACTTCACCGTTGGCAAGATTTGAAAGGGTAACTGGAAAAGCGTTTTCTACCGCCATGCTCGCTTGGAGCGACAATCTTGCCCAGTGCTTCAGCGCGTTGCGCGGGCACAAGCTGCGTGCTTCGCTCACAATCCTGGGACTAACCATGGGTGTGGCCACGCTCATTACGGTGATGACCATCGTTCAGGGTGCAAACCTGTATGTTGAGCAAAAGATCGCGAACCTGGGAACGAACGTGTTCCAGATCGCGCGCACGCCGTTTGCGGTGACGGACTTCGACATCATCATCAAAGCGCTGAAGTTCAAGAAACTCGAACTGGAGGATATGAACGCGGTTGCTGAGGGATGTGCGGCTTGCCAGGAAGTTGGCGCGAGCGCCAGCACCAGCGTTCGGGCACGGTCGGCCGACAAAGAGCTGCAGGACGTCAACCTTTACGGTCAAACGGCAAACATGGCGGATATTGATACGCGAAAGATCGAAGTGGGGCGCTACTTCACTTCATCCGAAACGGAACATCGGGCTAATGTTTGCTTGATCGGCGACACGCTGATGCGGCAGCTGTTTCTGGGCGTCGACCCCATCGGAAAACCGCTGCGCATCGGCAACGATGAATTCACGGTGGTAGGAGGGATGGAAAAAATCGGCAGCGTGCTCGGTCAAGACCAGGACAACTTCGTAATCGTGCCGCTATCGGTTTTCCTTCGCATTCAGGGAATCCATTCCAGCATCACGATCAACGTGAAGAGCGGTCCGGGAAATTTCGAAAAGGCGCAGGATCAGGCTCATTTGATCTTGCGCTCTCGCCGCCATCTTTCGGGCAACATGGACGACGATTTTTTCATCGGCACGAAGGACAGTTACATGGCCTTGTGGCGCAGTATCAGCTCGGCGTTTTTCGCCGTATTCATCATGGTGAGCGCCATTTCCGTGGTGATCGGCGGCATCGTGATCATGAACGTGATGCTGATGAGTGTGACGCTTCGGCGGAGGGAGATTGGCGTGCGGCGCGCCGTGGGAGCAACCAAACGAGACATCCTGGGCCAGTTCATCGTGGAAAGCGTCGTGCAATGCATTGTCGGAGGCATGGCGGGGATCACTCTCGGATTCCTGGTTGCAACAGCATTGCGAACATTTACGCCATTCCCTGCGTCGGTACAGACGTGGGTGGCGGTGATGGGCGTGTTCCTAAGCTCCGCAGTCGGACTATTTTTCGGAATCTATCCGGCGTTGCGCGCATCACAGCTGGACCCCGTGGTCGCGTTGAGGTCTGAGTGATGGGAATGATGACGCTTGCTCAGGCCCGGGAAAACTTCTTTGCCGCCATGGAGACCTTGCGTTCGTCAAAGGTGCGTACGGCGTTGACCGTGCTTGGGATCGTCATTGGCGTGTCCTCGGTGATCTCCATGGCGGCAATCATTCAGGGCTTGAACAAGTTCGTGCAAGACAAAGTGGAGTCGCTTGGCTCGCGTACCTATTTTCTGACGCGATTTCCACCGGGAATGGACCCGGCACACATGCCGGAACGTATCCGCACACGCAAATACATCGAATACGACTATGCCGATTTTATCCGCCGTGCCGCTCCGCACGTGGCCATCGTGACTACTTCTGGCACGCGCGGTTTTTTCCTGGGGGATAGCAATCTGATTACCAGCGGGAATCACAGCGTGGAGAAAGTGATCGTGCGCGGCGCAGAACCGGAATATACGGAGGCTATTCCGTTGTTTTCGATCGCACAAGGGCGTTTCATCAGCACCTTCGACCAGGAGCACGCGCGTTCCGTCGTGGTGCTGGGCGCGGCCATCAGCGAATCGCTCTTCCCGGGCACGGATGCCATTGGCAAGATGGTGCGAATCAACGGCAGCCAGTACGAGGTCATCGGGGTTTTCGAGCACGACCAGGGCTTGTTTCTCGGCCCGGGAGTCGACATCTTCGCCATCATCCCGCTGAGCAACTTCAAGAAGCAGTACCCCGAGGCGAAAGAACTGATCATGATATTTACGGTTCCCAAGGATGTGAACGTGGAGCTGGCACAAGGAGAGGTCATTCAGGCGATGCGCCGTCTGCGCCGCGTTCCGGTGGACAAGGAAAATGATTTTGAGCTGAGTTCGCCGGACTTTTTGAGCAATCTGTGGAATCAACTAACCGGGGCGCTGGTGATTCTGACGACAGTGATCAGTTCGATAGGGCTGCTGGTGGGCGGCGTCGGAGTGATGAACATCATGCTGATCTCTGTGACCGAGCGTACGCAGGAAATTGGCGTACGCAAGGCCATCGGCGCTCGCCGTGCAGATATACAGTTGCAGTTTCTGCTGGAAGCCGTGGCCCTCACCCTTGTCGGAGGCACTCTGGGCATCTTGATCGGAGCGGCCATATCCACACTGGTGCGCGCATTGGTGCCGTCGATTCCGGCAACTACTTCTTATCTTTGGGTAACCATCGGTTTCGTGATTTCCGTTAGCGTAGGCTTGTTCTTCGGCTACTATCCGGCGAAAGTGGCGGCCAACCTCGACCCCATCGATTGCCTGCGTTACGAATGAAAGTTCTAGCGCGTTCCACCGCGCAAATGCTGAAATATACGGATGGTTTCGCGGATTCATCGGGTAGAGCAGCACCGATCAACGGTTCCTGGCATCGAGCCGATGACGTTGGTCTCCAATCATCACTTCCCACGTCATTCCCACGATCAGTTTGGCATCGGAGTTATCGCTTCTGGCGCTCAGCGCTCATGGAGCGGCGTAGGACAGGTTAGTGCCTCCGCCGGCGACGTGATTATGGCGAATAGAAGAGGAGACCGCCCACCCAGTGGAGATCGTGCGTCCTGTCGCGCAGGACCCGTTTTTGGCCGAGCACTTCGCGCGGCTGTTTGCTTGTGTCACGGCCGAACGATCGGATCGCCTTGCGAGAGATGAGAGGTTGCTTCTCCCGCTGATGCACATCGTGCGGCGGCATGGAACGGCACGACCCTTGTCGAGTGGTCCCTCGCCGTGCGTCGCAAAGGCAGTCGAGCGACTGGACTCCGCTCCGGAGACATCCGTGACGCTGGCCGAGTTGGCCGCGCTGTCGGGAGTCAGCCGGTTCCAGTTGCTGCGCGGCTTCGCGCGCGAATTGGGAATAACGCCACATGCCTATCTTGTGCAACGGCGCGTTTGCCTGGCACGGCAGCTTCTGGCCAAGGGCAAAACACCCGTGCAAGCAGCAATGCAGACAGGCTTCGCCGACCAGAGCCACATGACCCGCGCCTTCGTCCGCCAGGTCGGGATAACGCCGCGCCGCTATCAAGCCGCCATAACGTGACCGGGGGCGGCCGTGCGCAATTTCGTTCAAGACGCAGCTGAGCCATCGTGCGATTTTGGGCGCGCTGGCGTCTTCGTGGGCTGAAGGCCACCGCATTCAACTGGTCCGCACATCCATAATCGAGATGCTGATGCAGGGGGCCGAGCATTCATGATTCGCCGCTGCGACAGTCACCACTTGGAATTGATCTGGGAGATTATCAATGATGGCGCGCGCGCTTATAAAGGGAACATCCCTGAAGATTGCCGGACAGAACCTTATATGTCCCGCGAGGAACTTCAGCACGAAATCGATGCGGGTGTAGTGTTCTGGGGCTACGAGGAGAAAGGAACGCTGGCCGGCGTGATGGGCCTTCAACCGGTTCGCGACGTAACTCTCATTCGGCACGCGTACGTTCGGACGGAGCGGCAAAAACGCGGGATCGGAGCACAGTTGCTATCCCATTTGCGAGACCTGGCGAAAGGTCCGGTCTTAATCGGCACCTGGGCTGATGCGGCTTGGGCGATTCGCTTCTACGAAAAGCACGGGTTTCAAATGGTCGACGAACTGCAGAAGGGCCGGCTTCTCAAACAATACTGGACCGTGTCGGAACGCCAGATGGAAACGTCGGTGATTCTGGCAGACCCGACTTGGTGGGAGCTCCATCGCAATATGCTCCGCAAAGCTTGATGGCCATCGGGCGCGCGCAATGCACTTGGCGAAGGCGGGACTATAGCGGCAGTGTCATTCGATTCCACACACGGCACGAGCATTCTCGGCGAGAGCCGCCAAGTCCTAAGGCTCCTTGCACCGAACTTGCCGATTTTCATGCGCACACCGCACTGACGATTCTGACATCGAGAAGGAAGCTCTATCCTTTGGTGTCACCGCTGTGTTGGCGAAGCCTCGTTGGCTTCCCTATGGCCGAAACGACCGGATTACTGTTGGCTCGGGATCGATGGCCAAGATCGGCGACAGTCGCTTTGCCTGAGCCACGGCTTCGGCGCGGTTTGTGCTATCCACGCAGGCGTCGAAGCCAGAGCCACGGTTGAGAAGGGCCTTCGGATAACGACAGCTCCTGTTCGCTCAGCACACGGCACAAGCCAATGGACGAGTCGCGGTAAAACTGCGGGATCTTCCTATTACCAACGGACTTCAAGAGAGCATTCAGGCCTTGGGGAAGCTGGACATCGACATGGGCCTTGAGGGTATTTTGCACAACGCCGTTCCAAAGCCTAGCAGCGATATTCCTTTTAGCGATGAGCTTGCGATTGCTGGCGGCTTGCGCCTCGCCGTCGCGCGGGCGTTCAAGATCATCGATCCCAAGACCAAGCATCCGCAACCGTGGAGTGGGAGCGTGCCTTCTGAATCTTCGATCTGTTGTTGTAGCCGGTGAAAGCCTCAACGGCATCGTATGTTCGGAGTATATTCAGCAAATAAGAATGAGGGAGGTTCGCCATGCCTGTAATCCGTGCCTGCAGCCATTGCGGACAAAAGAACCGCGTAGCGGCAAAATATCTGGCCAGCACTGGCCGTTGTGGGAACTGTAAATCACCGTTGCCCCCAATCGCTGAACCACTGGCAGTTGATGTCGCGTTATTCAATGAGGTCATTCAAAACAGCCCAGTTCCTGTTCTCGCGGATTTTTGGGCGGAGTGGTGTGGCCCGTGTCGCGCCGCCGCTCCTGAAGTAAGCAAAACCGCGGCGGACATGGCTGGCAAGGCTGTGGTGCTAAAAGTCGATACCGAACAGCACCCTGAACTTGCGGGACGCTTCAATGTTCGCGGAATACCCAATTTCGCTGTCTTTTCCGGTGGCCGTTTGGTCTTGCAACAGGCCGGCTTGGTGAGCCACGAGCAGATGGAACAATGGCTCAGATCCGCCAACGCTGTTTCCGCTTGAGAAATAATTCCGAGAGTAGTTAACGAAGCCACTGGCGGGTCTGGGCCAGTATGCCGTCGTGCTCCCAACGGTTCTTCTCATCAATCTCACCAGGCGACCTAACTTACTCCTCGTGATCGCCATGCGGCGTCCTGCTGATGCCTGTGCAATCACAATTGTCTCATCTCGCCGATCGTCCATGCGGAACGGACGAACTTGAGCGGATCACACTCGTGTGTGAGGCAAATATGGAGACTCGTTTCCCGGAAATTTCCGTCGCCCGATTCTTACTGCTCACCATTAGCAATCTGGCCGCAGCCCCGAAAGTGGTTAGTGATTATGACCTAACGCAGATTTCACGGCGTACAAGACCTTCATGTGTATCAAGACTCCGCAAATGACAGAATCGCTGATGGACGAACGCTCCGCCGAGTTGCCGACCAAGGGGTAGGCGCTCGTGACCGGAGGCGGCGACGTCGGCGGGCCCCATGTCGCCACCAAGCAGGAACACACTCTCCGAAACGTTCTACAGTGGATTCGGCGGAGGATGGCGCTGGCACTACTGGGGCGGCGGCATGGGCATGGCCAGCACACACGTCGACCTGCCCCCCTGTTACTGGCTTGACTTTGAGCTTGAGCCAGCAGCTTCCTGCTGCTCTTCCCCCACCTTGTGCCAGCCAGAACCCGGATTATATTCCTTCATGGTCTTCGCAATACTCTCGGTCTTCTTGCCCAGGTTCTTCTCGTTTACAACCCCATCCGCGCCCACAAGAAATGTCATCACGCCGGACGATTGGTATTCCGCGGGATACGCCACGAAAGCGAAACCCTCTGTCATTTTGCCATTCACGATGTAGCTTTTCGCACCACCCGGGCTATCTTTCCCCTGGCTCGTCAGCAAGTGGAAGTAGTATCCGCGGTACGGAACTACCTCGGCCCCCTGGCTTTTGGCGTGCTCTTCCGCGACGGCCCAGGCCACCAACGGTCCAATCGGGCTCTGCGGTTCGCCTTCGGCCACTTTCCAATACAGTCCATCTTTCTTCCCTTCCTCACTAAAAATCTTCTGTGCGTACTCGCTGTGTCCTTGGGCGTAGTATTCTTTTTCCGCCGCCGCCAGCTCCTGGCAAACCCGGATAGCCGATTCCTCATTCCAGCCAATTCGACGAAACAAAATTTCTCTTCTCCCCGCATCGGTGTCGAAATACCACGCACTCCCTTTGTTTCTTAATGGTATCGGATACGGCCAATTATGTGGTCCGATGTACAAAGTTATGGTTCCGTCCGGCTCTTTCACCAACCGGTTCATTTCCTGATATCGCTTTGCGAAATGGGCGCGGTTCCGCTCATCTTCCGCTTCGTCTCCCGAAGAAACGATTTGTTTTCCGTCCGGTCCGAACAGTTCGAGCAACACCTTTTCGTCGTTGTTTTGTGCCGCTGTAAACAGTGCCTGGCTTGCTTCCTCCGGGGTCGAAAATGTTTTCTGACCCTTTTGCTGGGCCGGCGTCAACGCGCCGAAACTGGCGATCACAAGCACTGCGGTCGCGGTTGTCTTTATGAGTTTGCACCGATGAGAATTGTCAAACTGCCATTTCACTCCCCGCATTGGGACTCCCTCCCTCCTAATTTCTCAGATCTTCACGATCAGACCGGACTTTCCATCAGTGGTGTCCGCCACCGCCGTGCCCTCCGCCGCCCCCATGTGGTGCGCCTCCGCCGTGCGACCCGCCCATACTCGCACTGCCCCGCGCCGAGTAGCTCTTCGACTCTCCCCCATGGTCGTAACCGCTGAAAGCTCCGGACTTCACGCCACTCTGTGTGTGGGGTTGGGAAACGGAGCCTCGCGGATCAGCGTAGCCTCGAGCTGCGTGAGTATCGCCCTCAAAGGGCTTCGGCGATCCCCCCGGTCGGTTATACACATTGCCGTGTGCTCCGACATTCGCTGGTGCCCCCCTGTACGCTGGCCGGCCGGGCGCACTGGGTCCGCCATGCCCGCCCCGGTAATAGGCGTTTCGGTTGTAGAAGGTCCGGCTTTGTGAGTAGTACCTCGCGTGGTTGTAAACGATCACTCGGTTATGCCAGTCAAATCCCCAATGCGGCCATCCCCATCCAAATCCCGCGAAGAACCCGATTCCGAATCCAACTCCAAACGATAGGTACGGTCCGCCGTACCAAATCCCGGGATATGGGTACCATCCCGGCCACGCCAAGACGGGCGCTCCGTACACCACCCAAGGATTGTAGGCGGGGACGTAAACCACCTCAGGAGAGGCCGGCTGAATGGCGATCGTTGAACCTTGCGTCGTCACGGTTTGCTGGGGCGTAGTCTTCAGATTGCCCGCCGCTTCCGCTTTTTGCCGCATCACCTGCACCGCGTCCATCACGTCTTGTTGCTGATTGTAATAGGCGTCCCCCAGCGACGAAGCCCAGGAAAGATTCTTGTCCATGTTTCCCAGTACGGAAGGAAATGCCGTCAGCGCCTTGACGCTGGGGTCCCATTGCATTTGGTCCACGGCTTGTCCCAAAGCGTCGCCCTTTAAATCAGGATGCGCCTGCACCCAGCGGTCCGCCTCCACGACTTGCTCCGGAAACGTCGACGCTGCCAGGATTTGCGCCACTAGCGAATCAGGGTACAGTGCGATCGGCGCTACCAACTGTTGCAGTTGCTCCGGTGTCTGCGTCGCGTACGGTGCCCCCTGGGGGGTCTGCTCCGGCGCGGGCGCTTCTTGAAACGCCGATAGGTTCTGAAGCCCGGTCGCAAACAAGAGCGCCAAGGACAACAGGGAGACCAAAATCCGCTGCCGCAAGTTACGCTCCGAAAAACTTGTGGCTCGCTCAACATTGTCCATATTTTCGGACCTCCTTTGCGCCCTAGATCCTTAATGATAGACGAAGAAGCCAGGATTTCCATTTCGTCTTTTTGGAACAATCATATCCGCCGCGTACCAAACACTTTGGCACCGGAACTAACGCAGGATGCACCTCACTATTTCAGGCATACTCGAGATGTGCGCAAGTTGAATCTACGCGTCTAAGCAAACGGAGACAGCCTTGACAACCTTCTGGCATGACTTGCGTTACGCGCTGCGAACGCTCCGTAACAATCCCGGCTTCGCGGCCGTCACTATTCTGACGCTCGCCTTAGGCATTGGGGCGAATACGGCGATTTTCAGCGTAATCAATGCGGTGCTGCTACGGCCGCTGCCGTTCAGCCATCCGGACCAACTGTGCGTCATCACGGAGAGGTTGGCGTCGGTGCCCGTGGTTGGGCCTTCCTATGAGAATTTCCAGGATTTTCGCGATCGCGCCAAGTCGTTTTCGGCGATGTCCGCGACTCGCATCACCACGCTAACGTTGACGGGAGCCGGCGAGCCCGAGCGCCTGCCCGCGCAGATGACTTCCGCTTCGATGTTCCCGCTACTCGGAGTGACCGCTCCGCTGGGCCGCACCTTCGCGCCGGAGGAGGATCGTCCCGGAGGTCCGCAGGTAGCATTGTTGAGCTACGGCTTTTGGCGAGCGCATTTCGCGGGCTCGGCTGAGGTGCTGGGCAAGTCCATCACGCTCGATAACAAGAGCTACACAATACTTGGCGTGCTTCCGGCCGACTATCAGTTGCTGGTCCCTTCGGACGTGTACGTGCCGTTCGAGCCATGGGCAAAGACACTGCCAGACGATCGCAACTGGCATCCCGGAATTACCGCGGTGGGGCGTTTGCGAACAGCCGTCACGATGGCGCAAGCGCAGTCGGAGATGAAGATCATTGCCGGGAATCTTGCCCAGGAATACCCCATCTACGATACCGGCATGAGCGCGGACGTTACTTCCATGCGCGAGCGCCTGGTTTCGAATGTCCGGCCTGCATTGCTGGTGATGCTGGCGGCAGTGGGGCTGGTATTGCTAATCGCCTGCGGCAACATTGCGAACCTGTTACTGGCGCGCGCGACAGCACGCCGACAGGAAATCGCGGTGCGCACCGCTATGGGAGCGTCGCGTTCGCGAATCGTGCTCCAACTGCTGACGGAAAGCAGCCTGCTGGCGCTTATAGGAGCGGGCACGGGCGTTTTGCTTGCGTGGGGCAGCATCGCCTGGCTGCTAAGGCTCGGGGCCAGTGCGTTGCCCAATGTCTCTCCCGTAACTGTCGATGCTCGCGTATTGCTATTCGCCGCCGCGTTGGCTGTTCTGTCCGGAGTGCTATTCGGATTGGCGCCGGCATTTCAAACGGCGTGCAGCGACTTGCGAAACGTTTTGAACGAAGCAACGCGGGGATCAACGGGTGGCCGCGCTCAGCGCCACACGCGCAGCGCGCTGATCGTCGCCGAGGTTGGTCTCGCTCTCCTGCTGCTCGTAGGCGCGGGTCTTATGCTGCGGAGCTTCGAACGGCTCGCAAGCCAGCTACCTGGTTTCCGCCCGGAGAATCTGCTGGTGGCGGATATCCCACTTTCTCCGAATGCCTATCCTAACTCAGTCGAGCGCATGGAATTTTTCGATCGATTGCTCGACAGGCTCCGCGCCATTCCCGGCGTCCGCGGAGTTGGCGCCGCAACTACGTTGCCGGTCACTGGCACGGGCAGCGCCATTCATTTCAATATCGAAGGACGGGCACCCCAATCGCCTCACGACTACGTGATCATCGGTTACCGTCCCGTGACCCCAGGCTATCTGGAGACATTGGGGGTGCCGCTAATTCGTGGCAGGTTCGTCACGCAAACCGACACGGAAAGAGCGCCGTACGTTGCCGTGATCAATCAAGCCGCTGTTCGGCAATATTTTCCCGACGTCGACCCAATCGGTAAGCGAATCCAGCTTGGTGCTATTCCCGATGCCAGCGTCCCATGGATGGAGGTTGTCGGAATTGTCGGCGACTTGAAGCAGGATCTCGCCGGTGACCCCAAGGCGGAAATGTATGTGCCGGTGCGCGAGGGCGATTCGCTGCTGCCGGTGTTTGCGCTCTCGGTCGTTCTGCGCGCGGAGCGCGATCCGCTGAGCGAAGCCTCGGCGTTGCGGAGCGTGGTTCGCGATATCAATCCCAATCAGCCGGTAGTGCGGGTTCGCACCATGGAGGAGAACATTTCCGGATCGGTCAGCGAGCCGCGTTTTCGCGCGATATTGCTGGCGATTTTCGCAGCCGCCGCGCTGATACTTGCCATTGTGGGGTTATACGGATTGATGGTCTATACGGTGAATCAGCGCGTCCATGAAATCGGCATTCGTATAGCGCTGGGCGCGGATCGTGGCGATGTTTTGCGCATGGTGATTGCCCAAGGGTTGAAACTCGCTGTCGCCGGCGTCTTGGTCGGAGTGCTGTCATCGCTCGCCTTGGGCCGTATTCTCTCCGGCTTTCTATACGGCGTCAGTCCCACCGATCCCATAACCATTCTTGGCGTTGCGGCGCTTCTGATATTCGTGGCGCTGCTAGCTTCTTACCTGCCTGCAAGACGCGCCACGCGGGTGGACCCGATGGTGGCCCTCCGCTATGAATAGCGGTGGTTCTCAATGCAAGGACAATCCGGCGTGCACTGGCCCGAAGTTTAAGGGGCACGGTCCGATTGATCCGGGCGAGTATAAGATGAACCCCGATCCACGACCCGGCAATGAAGGGCAGTATCGACTCGAGCCTGCGCCCCTCATTCCGGGTTGGAGTGAAAAGCTGCCTGGCTGGATGCCGGGTTCCCAGAGGGGTGGTTTCCGGTTGCACCTGGGCAGCAGAACTCACGGTTGCATCAACGCTTTTTATGACGATCCTGTAGCGCGGGACCAATACAAGGCGATGCAGCAGCTACTCGACTCGCCTACCGAAGGGGGCAATAATTTGCTGCTGGTCGGACCGTAAGGACGCACGAGTTTCCTAACTCTCGTTGTTTCGCGCTATGGAGGGCTACATGACCGAAAAATGGCGCACTGCGCACGTCGAAATGTGGGCGTCTGTGTACGTGGCGCTGGGCGTTGCGTGGCTCACCGCGATTCTTTGGGTCGTAGTCGGGAACGTTCCTTTCGAGGGATGAGATAATCGAGATACGGCCAGGAGGATCACAATGGCTACTCACCCTGAAAGCGTAATCATCCGAGATCCGGAAATCCACAGCGGAGAAGCTGTCTTCCGTGGCACGCGCGTTCCTTTCCAGACGCTCCTCGACTACCTAGAAGGGGGGAGATACTCTGAATGAGTTCCTGGAACAGCATCCTGGAGTTAGCCGAGAGCAAGCCATCGCCGCGCTACAGGAAGCCAAAGCGCTGATGCTGGCGCGCTTCGGAAAATGAGAATCCTGATTGATGAGTGCCTTCCCGCTGCGCTGAAAGGCACTCTAACAGCCTTGGGCTATGAATGTCAGACGGTTCGACGAGCAGGCTAAGGCTCGAAGAAGAATGGCGAGCTTCTTTCGATAGCTGAAGGACAATGGGATGTGCTCGTCACCAGCGACCGGAATATCAAGTACCGCAGAACATGACCGGCCGGAATTCTCCATCCTAAACCTTTGCGCGAAATCGAACCGTATGGAGGATTTGCTGCCGCTCATGCCCGCTTGCACCCAGGCTCTCCTCTCGATCCAGCCCGGCCATGTGGTCGAAGTCGGGCCGCTCTAGCCAAATTACCGGGAAAACCATCACAGTCTGCTCATCCCAGTACCGCGCCAGATACTATGACCCGCGAGTGGTCGCTTCGCAAACAAACATCTGTTGCGATTCTTCAGCCACACAAATTTCTATAGGTATGTTTTCAACAATCCGAATAACCTTATCGATCCCTTCGGTTTACCTCAAACGAGTCTGATATTGCGTTCCATCGTCCTGATAATTGAGTCCATCCTGCCGTTCAGCACCTGCTTTGCCATGCTCAATGTGAAGCCTCTCACCGTGTGAAACGGAACGTGCGACGGCAATGCCAGGGCGAACGGATCCACTACTGCATCCACGACAACGGGGCCGTCCTTGTGTGCAAGAGCCTCGGCAATCGCGTCTCGAACGTCGCCAGGCTCCTCGATGCGGATTCCCTTTGCCCCCATCGCTTCGGCGACCTTGGCGAAGTTGGGGCTTGTGAAATCCACTCCGAAGGGGACGATACCGGCTTCTTGCTGTTCGATCTTGACGAAGTCAAAAGAATCGTTGTTGAGAATGACCTGAACCACCGGGGTTCTTCGTTCCACCTGCGTCAAGAGATCGCCGAGGGCAAGCATCGCGTAGCCGCCGTCGCCACAGAGGGCGATCGTTTGCCGCCCTGGATATGCCAACTGTGCGCCAAAAGCATTGGGGGCGGCGTTGGCCATGGATGCCCATGAGAACGAGCCGAAAAGCCTCCGATCCCTGCCGCCACTGATATGTCGCGCCAGCCATATAACAGCCGTTCCGGTGTCAGCAAAAAAAAGCGCGTCATCAGAAGCTAGATCGCTGAGCGTTTTGGCCAAGAATTCCGGACGTATGGGCTTGATCCCGGGCCCTTTATCAACGTAGTGCTGCAAAAGACTCTGGAAGGAGTTCGTTTCCGCGATGTGCTTTTCGAGGAAGCGCCTGTCGATTTTTTCGTGCACGCGCTCGAGTAGCGCATTCAGAGTGGCCTTGATGTCGCCAACAAGGCCAAGATCCACAGTCGTGCGGCGCCCAATATGCTTCGGGTTCTTGTCAATCTGGACTTTTTTCACCTTGTCGCCGGGGAGGAACTCTGAGAATGGAAAATCTGTGCCGAGCAGCAGCAAGAGCTCGGCCTCATTAATTGCGCCATAGGCTCCGCCGTAACCGATGAGGCCTGTCATGCCAACGGCGTTAGGATTGGCGTGCTCCAGCCACTGCTTGCCGCGGAGCGCATACCCGACTGGCGCTTTTAATCTTTCTGCAAGTTCAATCACCTCGTCATGCGCGTACCTGCAGCCATCGCCCCCGAAAATTGCCACCGTTTCTGCATCGTCGATCATTTCCACAAGGCGATCCAGATCGGGGTCGGCAGGCCGCAAAAGCGGGGTGGCCGGAATGGTTATCTGGGTCGACTCGACCTCCACATCCATGGACGCGATGTTGCCGGGGAGAGAAATGACCGTGGGGCCTTTCTCCAAGATCGCGGTTAAAATTGCGGTATTGAACACGGAACGAGCCTGCTCGGGATTGACGACCCGCGCGGTATAGAGAGAGACAGTATCGAAGAATTTGTACGGATTGAGTTCCTCAAGCGTGAACGTGTCCAAGATGCTCGTTTCGACGTCGCCCGCAATTGCGATAATCGGCGCGCCTTCCTTGCGCGCATCCATCAAGCCGTTGAACAGATGAACGACGCCAGGACCGGCGGTTCCGCAGACAGCCACCGGATTGCCCGTCAAGTAGGCTTCGGCAACAGCGGCAAAAACTCCATATTCCTCGTGACGGACATGGATGAAATCGATCCTGCCGTTTCGGCGAAGAGCATCTATAAAGGGATTGAGTGCATCTCCGACAATCCCATAGCAGCGTTTGACGCCGGCGTTGGCGAGCATCTCACACAAGACGTCTGCGACTTTTATCGACATGACAATCTCCTTATACGAGACAATTTCCGCTAGCTACTTGGACTCGCCATGAAGTTTCCTGTTGTTCCCTTTGCTTTGCGTGTTCCTGAATGCCTGACGACTAAAGGCATTCTGTCGGCCAAAGATGCTGTTGGCTTAGGTGGCTGGAAAGAGACGCGTTGCTTTTCCCGATATGGTTTGGGCCGCAGAATCGCTGTCAACACGTTCACTCAACTGCCTAGGCTTTGACGGCGGGGATTCTCGACTTAGTACTGCAAATGGTCTGCTGGTGGCGCAATACCGAGTCGCTTCATTTTGTAGAACAGAGTGGTGCGCTTCAAGCCAAGTCTTGCAGCTGCCCCTCGGCGACCTCCGAGTTTCCAATTGGCACGCTGGCAAGCAGTCAGAATTTCTCTACGCACCTTGTCTTCGAGGGTGGGGTTTGAAATCTCGGGTTCCGACTGCTCGCAGCTTTCGAGAGGTGCTGCTTCAAAGACGCCATCATTCGAGAGAATGACGCCGCGCGCGATGTAGTTTTGGAGTTCTCGAATGTTGCCGGGCCAGTGGTGACGCACCAGCGAGCGCATGGTTTCCTGAGGAATCGATTCGATCGATTTGTCCATCGAGACAGCGAACTGTTGGACGAAATATTCCACGAGCTCGGGGATATCGGCTTTTCTTTCGCGTAATGGCGGCAGATAGATCGGGAAAACATTCAGCCGGTAGTATAAGTCTTCGCGGAATTCGCGATCCTGAGTCATTCGCTTCAAGTCTTGGTTGGTCGCAGCGACGACGCGAACGTCGACTCGCGTTGTACGCGTGCTGCCGACTGCCTCAAACTCACGCTCCTGCATGACCCGGAGCAGCTTGGGTTGAAGCTGCAATGGCATGTCTCCAATTTCATCGAGAAGCAGCGTGCCGCGATCGGCCAACGTGAAGCGGCCGACGTGAGAGTTGACGGCACCCGTAAAGGCTCCGCGTTCGTGCCCGAAGAGCTCGCTTTCAAGGAGGCCGGCGGGAATTGCCGCGCAATTCACCTTCACCAGACTTCGCTTCCGGCGGGGGCTGAACTCGTGAATCGCGCGAGCGATGACTTCCTTGCCAGTGCCGGTTTCGCCCGCGATCAGAACTGTCGTATTCGTGGGCGCGACCGCTTCGACTAGCGCCAGGATGCCACGGAGACTCCCGCGTCGACCCACGATTGTCTCCACAAGGGGAAGTTCCTCGTGCTCGTCATTCCGATACATAAGCGTGTTCGTTGGCATGTTCCCCACATTTTCGGTAATTTGCATCACGGAATTAGAAGCTGAGCTCATTGTTCACTCCTGAGATCGCGGCAACTCGCCCTGCCAAACTAAATGGGACGCGTTCATACCTACGTCTCCTTCTCAGACTGCCTTTCCACTCGTTGCCTGCGGATCCACTCTCGGATGTATCCGGCACAGTTCTTCAACTTGATTGAATCCGCTTGCCACTTGTCAAGAGATTTGACGGCCTCGCCATCTACCGACCGCAAATCTGTCAAGTCCAGGACAATACGACTCCCGTTCTTCTCAGCTTCAATCAGCGTTCCAACTTCCGCCACATTCCGTGAATTCAGCTGACCGCTGACCTTAAAGACGACTTCACCGTTTGCCTTCCTCGTGATCCTCAACATCGGGTTCCTCGCCATCACATGCATACAGCGTAGAGCGCAATCGAAGCGCCAATCGCAAGTACTTTAAAAACAATCCGTTAGCGGCTGAGCTAGCGCCGAACTTTCGACAATTGGCGAGAGCCTGTACATATCTATGGCTAGTGTCGATACTGTGCTTCGGAAAAAAAGAATTAACCGAAGCACTCCGCAAAGAGTCCAACGCTGGAAGGGCTCGGACTGCAGAGACAGCCCAGTTCTATCGGTCTTATCGCTGCGCGGTGTGAGGGTGTATGATGCGCGCCATGTCGTCTCCAGGGCGGGAATTCGACTCGGTAGATGTTCAAATACTTGTCGACTCAATTCCTGCGCTGATTCACACTGCCAGGCCAGACGGTTACCTCGATTACTTCAATCAGCCTTGGCTGGAATATCTGGGCGTCACTTTGAATAAAGTGGCCGGCTGGAGTTGGACCGCGTTCATTCACCCTGAAGACCTTGATGGAATTGTGGCCAGATGGCGAGCCTGCCTCGCGACTGGTGAAACCTTCGAGTACGAAACTCGCGTCCGCAAGGCAAACGGAGAATATCGCTGGATGTTCCACCAGAAAGTGCCTCTTCGCGATGCACACGGCAACATCGTTAAGTGGTATGGATCGAGCTTGGATATTGACGAGCGCAAAACGGCTGAAGAAGAGCTCGGCCGCAAAGCCCAGGAGCTGCAAAGAAGCGAGTTTTATCTCGCCGAAGGGCAGCGTCTTGCCCATATTGGAAGCTGGGCCTTCGATCCCGACGGCTTCTACTATTGGTCTCCCGAATTATTTCGGATGCACGGACTCGATCCGGCCAGTAAGCCGCCTAGTGTTCAGGAGTACCTGGATTGTGTCCACCCGCATGATCGCGAGTCCATGACCGACCTGATCAAGGGAATCTTGGCGAAAGCTTCGACCTTCGATGCCACAAAGCGCATCGTGCGTCCCAACGGTGAGGTCCGGTACATCCGCTGCGTCGGTGCTCCCGTTGTCGAAACCCAAGGCCCGCAAAAGTACATTGGCAGCGCCATCGACGTTACGGAGCACGAACTCCTGACCCAAGAGCTCCGCCGCCGCGAGGCGTACCTTACCGAAGCCCAACGCCTTAGCCAAACAGGGAGCTTCGGATGGAATGTTTCCACGGGCGAACACTTCTGGTCCGACGAGATTTTTCGAATTTTCGCATTCGCTCCTTCTTCGAAGATTTCATTGCCGATGATTTTGGAGCGCGTTCATCCGCAGGATAGACCTTCGGCAGAAACGGCAATAACCGCTGCCAACAGGGGAGAATTAATTGACCTTGAGCTTCGGTTGTTGGTGCCGGACGGCAGGATCAAGTATTTGCACGTGGTTGGAAAAGCGGAGAGGGACAAAACGGGAAGCATTGAGATCATTGGCGCGATAATGGACATCACAGAACGCAAACTTGCCGAAGAAGCGATCCGACGAAGCGAAGCTTATCTTGCGGAAGCCCAAAGACTAAGTCATACAGGTAGCTTCGGTTGGAAACCTGAGACTGGCGAGATTGTTTGGTCAGACGAAACCTATCGCATTTTCGAATACGACCGCTCGGTTAAGCCAACAATAGATTCAGTGACGCAACGCGTCCATCCCGAGGACCGCGCCGACTTCGAACAAGTCATTCATCGTGCCCATGCAGGAGCGACAGATTTCGAGCATGCCTATCCCTTGCTGCTCCCTGGTGGGCAAATCAAGCACGTCCTCGCCATAGCTCACGTTTTACAGGATGCCTCTGGCAATCGCGAGTTTGTCGGGGCGGTAACCGACGTCACCGAGCGTAAGGATGCAGAAGAAAAGATCCGAGAACAAGAAGCAGAGCTCCGCCAGATAGTCGACCTTGTGCCTCAACTTATTGCGGTATACGGGCCCAACCGTGAACGGCTCTATGCAAACCGCACCGCGCTCGATTACCTCGGCATAAGTCTCGACGAATGGCGGCGCAAGAACTTTGCGGCGAGTGCTCATCCTGACGACTCGGAACGGCTCAAGACCTATGCGGATCGTGCTTTATCAAGTGGCGCTGCTGACGAGTTGGAGTTGCGACTGCACAAACGCGATGGAACTTATCGTTGGTTCTTGGCTCGTTTTAACCCATTGCGGGACGAACAGGGACAAATTACACGTTGGTATTTTACAGCAACGGACATCGAAGATCGCAAGCAGGCTGAGGACACTCTTCTGCGCGAAAACGTCGCCCTGCGTGAGGAAGTCGATAAGGCCGCGATGTTCGAAGAGATCGTTGGAACCTCTCCAGCTTTGAAAGCCGTGCTATCGCGGATTTCCAAAGTTGCACCAAGTAACTCTACGGTTCTCATAACTGGCGAAACGGGAACCGGCAAAGAGCTCGTTGCGCGGGCTATCCACCGACGATCCGATCGCAGCTCGCGCGCGTTCGTTAGCGTGAACTGTGCAGCGATACCTCGTGACCTGATCGCCTCAGAGTTGTTCGGGCACGAAAAGGGAGCCTTCACGGGCGCGACTCAGCAGCGCTTGGGTAGGTTTGAATTAGCAAGCGGGGGCACACTCTTCCTCGACGAAGTCGGAGAACTTCCAGCCGAGACCCAAATTGCCCTCCTGCGCGTTTTGCAGGAGCACGAGTTTGAGCGTGTCGGCGGCACTCGTCGAATCCGCGCTGACGTCCGGGTAATCGCTGCCACCAACCGCGACCTGCAGGCCGCCATCAGCGCGGGGTCCTTCCGTAGTGACTTATTTTACCGCCTGCACGTTTTCCCGATTGACATACCCTCCCTTCGAGAGCGAAGCGAGGACATTCCTCTGCTGGTGGAATACTTCATCGATAGCTACGCGCGAAAAGCTGGGAAGGACATAAAACGGGTCAACAAGAAGACGCTGGAATTGCTTAAGTCATATCCGTGGCCTGGAAACATCCGCGAACTGCAGAATGTGATCGAGCGTTCGGTGATCCTTTGCGAAACAGAGATTTTCTCGATCGACGAAAGCTGGTTACCGCAGCCGGCACCTCTGACAACAGAGCCGAAGCAGCAAGTTGAGCTCCCGCGGAGACTCCTTGTACAACAGAAAGCCATGATTGAAACTGCACTGAAAGAGACTCGTGGGCGCGTATCCGGACCAACGGGGGCGGCGGTCAAGTTGGGAATACCGCGGTCTACGTTGGAATCGAAGATTCGGTCGCTTAAAATCAACAAGAATCGCTTCAGGACGGACCCAGGGAATTGAGGGCTTTCGCGGAAGCGCAAAGTCCGTCGGGAATGTGAGCGGACAAGCTCAATTCTTAACGAAAAACAAAGCGAATGAGAAAATCACTTCCTATGCATCGCTAGGAAGTACAGCTGTTATCTTCGACGTTCCCGGTGACTACAATCTCGAATTGATGCGATAACTCGAAGATCGCGGCGAGCCTGCAAGAACCGTTCTTGGCTTCAGGACGACGCCGGCTGTCGCTGATAAGCGCCGATGGATTCAGAAGGGACGAGTGTCGCCGCCAGCGGAGCGCTACACCAGTCACACAATCGACGCCACTGTCAAAGCGCCGCCACGAACTTCCTCCGCCGATAGAATTCCATTGTCTCTACCGGAGGCACATAGCCGCATCTCCGTTTGAAATCAAGCCACAACACTGATTGCCGCACGGATCCAACTTGCGAATCCGTTTGGACGTGGATTTGCTTTGACGGACTCGTGAAACATCCGGAGCTGCTGATGATTACATACCAATTAGAATCGGTGGGATTTCGACGAGAGGTGGGCGCAGGCGCCACGAGTAATACTCTGCGCCTACTTCGGTCAGGAAACAGGAAGGCCGGCTCAGTCTCTCGCCACCCGGCAGCTTTCGAGATCGCGACTCCTGTGCGGCGTCACACAGACGAGGCTCAGAGAGAGGCTTTTCAGAAAATGTTCGAGACCTCTCGACCGAGATTCCTGGCGCTTGCCCGTACCATCGTTCGAAACATTGAGGACGCCGAAGACGCCGTCCATGATGCCTATCTTTCCGGTTATCTGAACCTGCGCGGCTTCGAGGGCCGTTCTGCACTGGCTACGTGGTTCACGCGAATCGTGGTTAACGCGGCGTTGATGATTCGACGAAAGCGTAGACCAACGCGCGTCGTCCCGTTTCCTGAAGCGGGTACCTCGCATGAATCGGACTGGACCGAACGAATCGTCAGCTTGCAACCCGATCCGGAAATGGCGCACGGAGAACAAGAGACCCTTCGAATGATCAACCAGCGCCTCGGCAACATGAAGCCTTTGCTTCGACAAGCCTTCATCATGGCCCATTTCGAGGAGTTATCGATCCGAGAAGCTTGCGCGCTGCTCGGGGTTTCAAGCAGCACCTTCAAGGCTCGGCTTTTGCGCGCCAGACGCCAGCTGGTGCAGCGCGTACCGCGAGTTGTGGTTGCGCCGATCCATCGACGGAAGCTTGCGGCCGGATCGGGCCGACCGGCCTGCATGTAGGCTGCCTGTTGCAAGAGCACTGCCTCGCCTGGTTCCCATTCGTTCCGCCCTCGCTTATCAGAGGTCGGAATGCAGGTCGCCTCGGGTCTTTTGTGTGATTCATAACCGCCAATTGAAGACATAGGCCGCTTTCTGGTCGGCATCTAGCTGGAAATATGCCGGTGTCAATCGGGTGGCGAAAACGCTAAACGGTTGGCAGCGATAAATTTGCAGAACGCGCGAGCGACATTGCGCCCATGCAAAGACCTTTCCACCCAGCATCTTGCAGCCGCTCTCATTACAACCCATTTGGCACACCGCTTGCCACACCAGGCTGTGAAGGAGCAAGTTGATGTCCTCCACAGCCGTGTCCGGCAATCCTGACACACCCTCCGTGAAACCGGCGTCTGAGCACGAGAAAACTCAGAGCGTCCCTCGGCAAGAGGCCGGATGGAAAAAACTCGTAACTCCCCTGGTGGTCATACTCCTCGCATTAGCCATTCTGGTTACGCTTACGCGTAACTGGAATGCGTGGGAGGGCGGAAAAGCGGAGCAGGTCACGGATGACGCCTACGTTCGCGGTGATCTGACGCCGTTGAGCACCAAGGTGGCAGGCATCGTTCGCGCGGTTCACGTCGCTGACTATCAACAAGTTCACAAGGGCGATCTCATTGTCGAATTGCAGGATGACGATTACCGCGCGCAGGTTGATCAAGCCAGCGCGGCAGTCCAGGCAGCTCGGGCTGCCATCGAAAACAACCGCCGGCAACTGGAGTTGCAGGATACACGCATCGCCAAAGCCCTCGCCGGCATCGATCAGGCAAAGGCTCAAATTGCGGCGGCCCAGGCCGGGAAGGAGGCCGTAGAAGCCGATCTCACTCGCGCCCGCTCCGAACGTAAGCGCCAGGAAGACCTCTATCAAGCCCATTCAGCCACACAGCAGAAACTCGAGTCAGCCGTGGCCGACGAAGGGCGCCTCACGGCACAGTTCGCCAGCCGCGACGCCGACCTTGCACAAGCCCAGACCCTGTTGCGTAGCAATGAGCTCGGCGCCGAAAGCGAGCGCCGCTCCAAGGCCGTGCTTGAATCTCAGGATCTGCAGCTACAGGCCGATCTGCGAGCAAAACAAGCGAACCTGGCGGCCGCCACAGTCAATCTGGGATACACAAAGATTTTGGCGCCTGGCGACGGGACTGTAGGCGAACGGCAAGTCCGCGTCGGGCAGCTCGTTTCACCCGGCACGCAGGTTATCTCCTTCGTTGACGTGACGAAGTGGGTGCAGGCCAATTACCGAGAAACCCAATTGACCAACGTGAAGGTGGGCGACCCTGCCGAACTTCGAATCGATCAATTCCCCGGCCAAGTCATTCACGGGAAAGTGTTGGACATAGCCCCGGCCAGCGGATCGCAATTCGCTCTGCTTCCGCCTGACAATGCGACCGGGAATTTCACCAAAGTCGTGCAGCGGATTCCCGTCAAGATCGCGATCGACGATTCCGCCTTCGCCGCGAAACTGCGTCCCGGACTCTCGGTGATAGCAACCGTCCGGACGAGACAGTAGCCGTAACAATGGGAACGTCGAGCATTTCCATCCGCCCCTCGGCACTCGATATTGCGCATGGCGCCGCTGCTGCCATCCCTTCAGAAGTGTCGACGCGTCCACTGCTCGGAATTCTCGGTGTCGTTCTCGGTGCAGGACTGGTGACGCTAACCGGCCGAATGCTGAGTCTTGGCCTTGCGGATTTAAAGGGGCACGTCGGCATAGGCTTCGATGATGGCGCCTGGCTGGACAGCGCCTACAACGCATCGCTGATGTTCATCGGTCCATTCACCGTCTATCTCGGAGGATTACTGGGCCCGCGCCGCATCCTGCTCAGCGCCGCCGCAATCTTTGCACTAACTTGCGTTTTTCTTCCATTCGTACACAGCTACACGCTGTTTCTCGCCGCGTTGGTTCTCGCCGGGATGACCTCAGGCACGTTCTATCCGCTCACATTGACGTTCGCACTCCGCAACATTCCGTTGCGCCATCTTCCATTTACGATTGCTTTGTATGCCACTTTTGTCGACGGCGCGGTCAATATCGCGCCATCGCTCTATGGCTGGTACCGAGACCACCTGTCGTGGCATTGGATGTTCTGGAACTCGGCCGCCATCGCGCCCATCATGATTCTCTGCGTGTACCTGGGAATTCCTGCGACGCCGCCACGCAAGAAGACGGGCCCGGCCCCGAGCTTCGCCGGCTTCCTCTACCTGAGCCTGGGTTTGGCTTTTGTATTTGCCGCTCTGCAGCAAGGTCAACGACTCGATTGGTTTCGGTCCGGCGTGTTCACTGCCTGGTTTTGCTGCGGGATGTTTTTTCTCTTGTGCGCGCTCGTCCGGAGGCTGCGCGGCCCCAACCCCCTCGTAGCACTGCCGTATCTGGCGAACCGGAACACGGTGTTGTTAGGCGGCTTGCTTTTTTGGTTTCGCTTCACACTGTGCACGACCATCATTCTTATTCCTCAGTCGCTGGCGATACGCGGGTTTGAAGCCGATCAGATAGGGCCGGCGATTATTTGGAGCGCCCTCCCGCTTCTCCCAGTGGCGTTTACGGCTGGGTATCTGCTGTTGCACCAAGTCGATCCGCGCCTGCTCTTAGCCGCTGGTCTTGCTTGTACCGCATTCGCTGCCTGGTTGAACGCGCAGTACAGCAGCACGTGGGCTGCCGAGAATTTTTACCCCACGGAATTGCTGACAGGAGTCGGACAGGCATTTGCTTTCATCGGCCTCGTCGGGTGCATCGTATTGCAGGCCATCTTCACAGGTGGGTTATCGAAGCCCGAGTGGGCGCTTACTTTCTCCGCCTTCTTCCATGTGGTGCGACTGTTTGGAGGAACCGCGGGGGCACTCTACATGGGCCACTTCCTGGCTCAGCGCGAAAAGCTGCATTCCAACCTGCTGGGGCTTCACGTCAGCGCCGGAAATTGGATCACTACTCTGAACGTTCGCGCGATGACGGCTGGATTAGCCACGAAAACAGCCGGGATGGCGACCGCCGGAGAGCGCGCGGCAGATTTGATTGCGGCGCGGCTGCGTCTCCAAGCTTACAGTCTGAGTATTGTGGACGGCTTTCTGTTGATCGCCTGGAGTTGCGCGTGCGCGCTGGCGTTGGTGGCGCTGCTGCGAAAATCGCCGTTGGACTACGGCGATCTTAAGACGATCCAGCAAACATTGTCTCGCCACAAGGAGTCAAAATCATGAAGCGAAAGGCAGTCGCTCTGCTGATGGCGGCGACGCTCTGGAATTGTCCCAGCGTGGCTGCTCAGACACAAAATTCAGCGGAGCCGCACCACATTACACTGCGCGAAGCCGTCGAGCTAGCGCTAAAACACAACCATGACGTGCGACTCGCCGGGTTCTCCGCCGACGAAAAACAGCACGCGAAAGAAGCCGAAAAAAGCTCCTATTTCCCGTCGATACACAACGACAGCAACTTTGCCCGGCTGACGGATACGCAACTGATTGAGATTCAGGCCGGCAGCCTGGGCACGGTCAGCGGCACGCCGATTCCCGTCGCGAACACCATCCTGAATCAAGGTGGACGCAACCTGGTGACCAGCGGAACCCAGATCACTCAGCCGCTGACCTCGCTACTGAAGATCAGGCGAGTTAACGATATCGCCGAGGCCGAGGTAAAAGCGTCGCGCGCGAAGGCACAACTGACAAGCAATGACGTGGCTCTGGCGGTGCATGAGGTGTACTACGCGGTCCTGATTGCCCAAGCGCATCGCAGCGCCACCGAGGCGAGAATCCAAGCCGCGCAAGACCTTGAAAGCGAACGCATCGAGCAGGTTAAGTTCGGCGCTTCTCTCGAACAGGAGTCGATCGAAAGCCGCGCAAATTTCTTGCAAGCGAAGCAGGAATTGTTGACTACGGATCTTCAAGTGACGGACCTCAAACTAAAACTCGCCGACCTCATCGGCCTGCCCCTGAACACGGCTCTTGATCTCGATCCAGCGGTTGGCGAAGTTCAGGAGAGCTGCCCACGCGAGGAATGTGTTGCCACGGCGAAGAACTCTCACCCGGAAATACGAGCCGCCCGAGCCGAGGTCGAGAAAGCGGTGGCCGCTATGCGTTTGGCCAAGACCGATATCTGGCTGCCCGACGTGGACGCGTTTGGGCGCTACAGCTACCAGAACAATGTTCCGTTTCTCGCGCGCAATTTCGGCACGTTCGGCGTTCATTTCAGCTACGACCTGTTTGATGGCGGCCACAAACGCGCCATTCTGCATGAACGCGAAACCCAGTTGTCAGCGGCGAAGGAAAACCTTGCGAAAGTTACCGATGAAGTCGAACTACAGGTCCAAACCGCTTATAACAGACTGGAACGGACCCAGCAGATGCTCAAAGTCTCGGATGAGATCCTGGCGCTTCGACACGAATCGAACCGCGTTCAGCAACAAGAACTATTGCGAGGAGCCGCGCTCAAGTCGCAGGCCGCCACGGCGAGCGCTCAAGAGTTCGACGCCAAGGCGCTCCTGCTGCAGTCGCAACTGGACTATGCACGCGCACACGATGAGTTCGTGCGTGCGATGGGTGCAACTCCGGAGTGAACCAATAGGCAAGAAAGCTTGCGAAGAGCCGATTGAAGCATCTGACCGAAGGGACGAATGCATTATGAGCAAACCGGTGCTCGTCGTGACGACTCAGCACGTCAAAGAGGTGGAGGAGCGAATAGACCGGAATTACGGCGCCCGTCGTAATCCAAACGAAGCTCCATTTGGTCGGCAAGCCTTGCTAGCGGCATCGGATGGAGCGGACGCATTGTTCATCACGCCCGTTGACAGACTCGACTCGGGGTTTTTCAAAGGCGTCTCCCCATCGGTAAAAGTGATTGCGACTTATTCCGTGGGATTTGAGCACATCGATTTGGCAGCGGCTGCCCGTAGAAAGATTGCGATCGCCTATACTCCGGGCATCAACAGCGAAGCTACGGCTGACATCGCCATATTACTGATGCTCGGCGCTTCCCGGCGAGCCTACGAGGCGCAAGAAATCATTCGCACCGGAGCGTGGAGACCGTCGAGTCCCAACGTGTTGCTGGGCTGGCAGGTCGGCGGAAAAATCTTAGGCATTTTTGGAATGGGGCGCGTGGGGCAAGCCGTGGCGAGGCGGGCGCGTGGTTTTGGAATGAAGATTCACTATTCGAATTCATCACGATTGCCGGACGCCGTGGCAGGCGACGCCGTATTTCACGAAAGTTCTCGGGATTTACTTCGTGAAAGTCAATTCCTGAGCTTGCATGCTCCGGAGACGCCTGAAACCCGTCATTTTCTGAATGCCGAAACAATCAAGCTTTTGCCGAGGGGTTCGATCATAGTCAACACAGCTCGGGGTGGATTGGTTGTGGACGAGGATCTGATCGCCGCGCTAAAAAGCGGTCAGATTGCAGCAGCCGGACTGGACGTTTTCGAAGGCGAACCAAGACTTCATCGGGGGTATCTTGGCCTCAAGAACACATTCCTTTTGCCCCACATTGGCAGTGCCACCGTCGAGACTCGGACGGCTATGGGCATGCTTGCATTGGACAACATTGATGCGGTATTGGCAGGTAAGCCCGCGCCATCGCTTGTCGTCAGTCAAGATTAGGTGAATTTGTGAAATCGGAATCGAAGAAAAGCATTACTTAGCTCACTCGTTCATCCAATACTTCAAAAGAAGCATCCGGTCTGGCAAAAGACGGATAGAGAGGAAGAAAGATGGCAAAGGAAAGCGGACAGGCGAAGGGCTCGGCGAATCAGCAACCGGTAAGCCTCTGGGCGGCAGCACTTAAGCAACTCAAAGAATGGGATCAAGCTTGGGCGGAACACACCGTGAAGATGACCACGAATCCGCGGATGGACGGGATTTTGTCCATCAAGTTCATCGAATTGGTCAGCATCGGCTTGAATGCTTCTCGCACAAACCTGAACCCGGAAGGCACGCGGCGCCACATTCAAGCTGCGCTCGCCGCGGGTGCGAGCCGTCAGGAGATCTTATTCGTTCTCAAGTGTGCGTCCGTAATGTCCATTCATTCCTTTAGCTTTAATGCTCCCTTGCTAATCCAGGAGGCCAGCATGGGTAGCTTGGAAGACTTCGGTGACTTGCGGAAGAAGCAGTTGGAAAGAGTTGGAAAAGCCACTCCATCGGTGGAAAAGATGAAGGCAATCGGACATTGGAGCGAAGAGTGGGATCCCGTTCTATTTCTTGACCCCGTGTGGACCGATCAATACATGGCCATGTGCACCTCGCTGTACGCCGAAAACGTTCTTTCTCCCAAAGAACTGGAACTCCTGCTCGTCGCATTCGATGCCGCTTACGTACACATTTATGGCCCGGGCACGCGGCGCCACATCAAGAACGCGTTCAAAGCCGGTGCAACAGTGGAAGAAATCATGGAAGTTCTAAAGCTCGGTGTGGTACAGGGAGTGCAGGCTTGCAATCTTGGTGTCACGCTTTTGGCTGAAGAATTAGCGCGTGACGCGGCGGCATAAGCCAAGAGCAAAAAAACGGCTTTGAAACCAGGTATCGGAGAATCAGCTCATGCACGGAAGAATCGCAACTGTGGTTGTGCTCGCCCTGCTACTTTCTCCAGTCATCGGATCGGGAATTCCGTCAACGGACAAGCCCTCCGAACCCGACAAGTTTTTCCACGAGTTCATTGGCCTGAACGACGACCAAATCAGGGAGATCCGCGAAGGAAAGGCAATCGCGAAGATATTGGACTCCCCGACTGCCGATCAGGTATTCGTTTTTGGCTCTGTCTATATAAATTCGACGCCGGAGCGGTACCTTGAATTCGCATCGGATATCGATGCGCTGCGCAAACTCCCGAGTTACATCGCACTCCGAAAGTTCAGCGATCCGCCGCAGCTTTCGGACCTTACCGACTTCACGATGGATGAACAAGATTTCCAGCAACTGAAGAATTGCAAGCCAAGCCATTGCGAGGTGCAGCTGCCGACCGAAGCGATGGAAGGGTTCCAGCGTTCCGTGAATTGGTCTGCGCCGGATGCCAACGACCAGGCTAATCGCCTGGCGCAGCAAATGGCTCTGCAAGCCCTCCTCAACTACGAACAGGGCGGCAACTCGGCTCTGGGAACCTATCGCGACAAAAATCACCCGGCCATCGTGGCGGAAACGTTTGCTGCTTTGCTCAGCCGCTCCAAGGCGCTCCCTGTGTATCTGCCCGAATTGCGTGAATACCTCCTCAACTATCCCAAGGCCGATTCCGGCAATATCCAATCCGAGTTCTATTGGGAAAAAGTGAATTTCGGACTGAAGCCGACCCTGCGCGTGGTGCAAGCGATCGTTTATCAAGGCAAGTCGCGGGAACGGCCCGCGTATGCCGTAGCCGTGAAACAGCTATACGCGAGCCACTACTTCGAAAGCGCGCTGGACCTGACAGTGTGCGTCAAAGACGACGAACACTCGGTTCATCCCGGCTTCTACCTGATAACCATGAAGGGCTCACAACAGGCGGGCTTGACCGGCTTGAAGGGTGGAATTGTGCGGAAAGTCGCAGTGGATAAGACCCGGTCTTCGTTGGAAAAGGCCCTGGCTTCCATCAAGCAGAAACTCGAGTCTCAAGCGCAATCATCGAATTACCCAAGGTGATGAATATGGCGTTCCCGGATCGCCGCACCCTAAACATACTGATGAGTGCTCTGCTGTTCGGGTTGGTGCTGGCGATCGTGTACGTCGCCCGCGCCATCATCGTGATTTTCGCTTTCTCGATTTTGTTCGCTTATCTGATTAATCCCATCGTGAGGTTTCTGCAGAGGCACTCGCTGTTATTCAAAAATCTGAGGGGCCCGCACGTTGCGGAAGCCTACCTGGCGCTCCTGATCCTTCTCGGGTTCATTACCCACAATTTCGCTCCGCAACTCATCCCCCGGGTGGAGCAGCTCGTCCGGGACTCACCGGCGATGATGGAGAGTGTTTATTCAGGCGACATTGCCGTGGATATGGGACACCGGAATGGCTGGGACGAAGCCCAGTCGCTTCGCGCAAAAGCTTTTTTGCACCAACGCAAGGAAAATATCCGCAATTTGGTGGAATCCGTGCGGCAGTTTGTATCGGTTGCGTTTGGTGGAATGGTGTTGATTCCGATTCTCGGCCTTTTTTTCCTGAGTGACGGCGAGAAAATGGCGAATGCAGTCATTCAACTCATCTCGACCAGGGAAACGTACGCGCAAGCCAAGGCCTTAGCCGCGGACCTAAACAACATGCTGCGACACTACATTCGGGCCAAGGTCATCCTTGCCGTCCTGTCGCTCATCTTTTGCTCCGTTGCCATGCTGTTCCTGGGTTACCGGCACGCACTTGCTCTGGGGCTCATGGCCGGAGTCCTTGAATTCATTCCCGTGGCCGGTTGGATCACCGCTTTAATCGCCATCGCTACAGTTGGGATGCTTACGCACTCCCACTGGATTTGGATGGCGGCGCTGCTGGGCCTTTGGCGGATGATCATGGACTACGGAATTTCCCCGCGCGTCGTGGGCCACGAACTCGAGATCCATCCCCTGGTGGCCATTTTCACGGTCATGATTGGGGGCGCGGTCGGAGGAATCGTGGGGATTTATCTTTCCGTGCCGTTAGTCGCCTCCTTGCGTGTCATCTGGCACAGGTTCGCACCTCCTGCCCAACACGGCGAAACCGCGCCTGGCTAGCTTTAGTCCCCCTAGGTAATAGTGCAGTAGAAGTTGCAGCGTAAATCGTTATGAGGGCGGGAATTAAGTTGGTGGACGTGACCGGGATCGAACCGGTGACCCCCTGCTTGCAAAGCGGGTGGTGAAAAATCACTAAAGTGCTTCGTTGGTGATATCGCTTACACGGACAATCAACAAAATTCTCGCTCTCCAATTGTCCCGAAGTTGTACCGAGTTCTGGCTCCGGCAACGCTACTAGAAAATGAACCACTCATTAATGTTCCCGTTAGCCAGCGCCAGATCCAAGAGTCTGAAGGCGGCGGTTTGCTAAACCGTTTTGGGGTCCTAAAAACTCCAACGAGGGTTCGAATCCCTCCCTCTCCGTTCAATCATTGTTAGCATTTGCCACGATCTACCGCTCGTTTTCAGACCTGCGAGCGTAGTAGCCTTTATCCCAATTTATCCCAATGCGAGTACAACGGTGTTTGAAACCGTTGCACATAAGTTCCAGAGCGCTACCTTAATAAGGTCGCGGTGTGGAGTTGAGTCCCCCATGGAAGATGGATCCGCTAATATATGGGTCTTTGAAACCGTCGGCTTCATTATTGCTGGTCGTTGATCTTGGGCGGTGGGGATCGAAAATACCGAGTAATGCATTTTCAAGAACTTACGAGAAAGCATGGGGAACGCTAAGATACTGAAGAATCATGCTGAGGCATTCTCAGGAATTCTTATCGCGCCTTTAAAGCCCTCGGGTCTTGAATTGCTGGATCGTAAAATCGATTGCTCGGCACGGATGCCACACCTCAATTTCTACCTATTCCGCTCTCAACTCTGTCCGCAACGGTCTCGAAGCCCGATGCAGCTACGATTTATGGTGGGCCTGGGTGGACTTGAACCACCGACCTCGCCCTTATCAGGGGCCTTTAAGGTGCTATATGCATAGTATTTTCCTCGTGGGGAGCCCCCAAGTGAGACAATTTAATGCGTACTCTGCATGCGACAGAAATGCGCTTACTTGTTCAGCAAATGCTGCGGGAGAGAGCCGAAGGGTTGCTGTAACTCATCTCTGAGAGCAAGGACCCTGGCACCGCGCGATTTGAGAAGCCGTATTTCTCGCTCTTTACAAGGCTAGCGTCCGTTGACTTGACGAACGCGGTCCTCATACGATGTTCCTGCTTGCGCATGAAAACAATTCGCCACTTCCAAGTGACGTAACGGGGCGCTGCAAATGCAACAGTCCTTCCGGCTTAATTCAATGCAACTATTCCGAAGAACGGCGAATGCGGTTGTGCCGGCCCTGGCCGCGATGTTCCTGATGTTTGGCTTGGCCCGCCTCGCCTGTGCTGACACGCCGGATCAAGCGAACAGATTCGTAATCGAGCGGGGCAATCGAGCCATCGTCATCGAGCCCTTCGGAGCCAATATTGTCCGTGTGACCTTGAGCTCGGAGAAAGCCCCGGCGCTTGCAACGTCCGGGTATGGAATCGTGGGCACGCCTTCAATGGCCGGCTGGACACACGAGCAGGACTCTGCCGGGTACGACGTCATTCGCTCGGCGCGCCTGCTGATCCGTGTTGCTCCGAAGAATCTGCCGCCACCACAAGCAATGCCGCTCGACGAGTTGAATCGGTCCCTGAGGAACCAATACTTCTACGGAGACTCCGACCGTCGAACGTACGACGACTCTATCTTCGTATCGAACACAGCGGGCAAACCACTGCTGACGATGTGGCGATGGTCCATGGCTCCGAATGGAGCTGAGGCAGCGGCCGGCAACTCAGCGAAACAAGAGAAGCCTGACTCCGCCTACCGCGTTTCCGCAACCTTCGATTCGCCCACCGGCGAGCATTACTATGGGCTTGGCCAACAGCAACAGGGCGTTCTCGACCTGCGCGACCATCAAATCAAATGTTGGCATGATTACTCGGCAATCGGTGGAGAGAACGTCTGCGTTCCCTTCCTGGTCTCAAGCCGCGGCTACGGTCTGATCTGGGATAACCCCTCGAAGACTACGATCGATCTCGGCTTCAACCAGCAAAACGTTTGGTCGTCCGAAATCGGTGACCGCGTCTCTTTCTTTGTGATCGCAGGCGATAAGACGGAGGAAATCTACGAGGGCTACCGCCAGCTCACCGGCGTGTCGCACATGTTGCCGAAGGCCGCCTATGGCTACATCCAGAGCAAGGCGATCTATCCCACGCAGGAACAACTGCTCCAAGTTGCGAAGGGGTATCGTGACCGCAATCTGCCTCTGGACGTGCTGGTGGTGGATTTCCTGAACATGACCAAGCAGGGCGAGTTGGACCTTGACACCGCCCGATGGCCCGATCCCGCTGCAATGAACCGGCAACTCCATTCCATGGGCATCACCACCCTGTTGAGCGTGTGGCCGCACTTTTCCTCTGGCACCCAGTTTTACGACATGCTGCGCCAGAAAGGCTGGCTCGTTCACACCGCGGACGGCACTCCCGACCTGGGTTGGGCCACAAAGGAGATCGGACCAAACATTGATACCACCAATCCGGATGCCGCCAAGTGGTGGTGGGAATCCATCAGAGACCGATATGTGAAGCCATACGCTTTCGACTACATCTGGCTCGACGAGACGGAACCCGATGTGGATCCGGCGAAGGACTTTTTCTCCATTGGCTCAGGCTCTCGCTATTACAACGTCTACCCGCTGTTCCACACGGCGTCGGTTTACGAAGGCTTCCGGCGCGACTTCGGAGACAGCCGGCGCGTGATGATCCTCGCACGCGCGGCATATCTGGGAGCGCAACGCAATGGCACGGTGTTCTGGTCGAGCGACATCATCTCGACCTGGGACATGCTGAAGCGTTCGATTCCTACCGGCCTGAACTTCACCGCCAGCGGCATGCCTTACTGGGATACGGATATTGCGGGATTCTTCTCACCAACCCTCTCTCCGGACTATCACGCTGCACACAAACCACTCGTCGATCCGACGGACACGCGCGGCACTGTGGACAAATATGAAGACTATCCTGAGCTCTTCGTCCGCTGGTTCGAGTGGGGTACCTTCCAGCCGGTGATGCGGGCGCACGGAGAGAGAAACCACAACGAGGTCTGGTCGTACGGCAGGCAAGCTGAGCCCATTCTCGAGAAATATCTGCGCCTGCGCTATCAGCTCCTGCCGTACACTTACTCACTGGCATATGGCAGCTACCAAACGGGCGCTCCCTTCATGCGCGCGCTCTTCATGGATTTTCCGGATGACCCGAACGTCGCGGATATTCCGGACGAATACATGTTCGGACCAGCCTTACTCGTCGCGCCCGTCACGGAGCAAGGAGCAACAAGCCGTAAGGTCTATTTACCTGCAGGTTCGGATTGGTATAACTTCTGGACCAACGAACGAATCAAAGGTGGCCAGACGATTACTGCCGCTGCGCCGATCGACACCATTCCGCTGTTCGTTCGAGCTGGTTCCATCGTGCCGCTCGGGACTGCGGTGCAAAGCGCACAACAACCGCAGGCCATTGCTTCGGTGCGCGTCTATTCTGGGGCGGACGCGGATTTCACGCTCTTTTCAGATGACGGAACGACATATTCGTATGAGCACGGAGGCGGCTCCCTCACTCGGCTTCATTGGGATGAGGCAACGCATCGCCTGACGCACGAGGGTGCCGCCTGGAGCGGATACGACGTAACCGTCGTAGAAGCCGTTCATCCGTGAGAAGGGAAAAACCGCGTTCGTCTGCAAGGAGCGCGGCTCGCCACTGTTTCTTATTCTGAGATTGGCCTAGTGCCGGCAAGGCGAATGCATGTCTGGAAGCGAATACCGTCGCTTGGCGACAGCGGTAGTTGCTACAAACTCGCGACGATTTATCTTCTTCACGGAAAACTCCTCTACAGCCCATGGCAATACAATCTTCTCGCTCACGTTTTAACACGGGAATCGACACATCGCACATCAGTGCAACAGCTATCTGCAGTCTTTCTGAGAGCAAAGATTCTTACTGAAAAATGGAATCACATGATTCTGGATACGTTCTGCCACCTTACTTGTGTGCGTGCCTTGGTACACTTCAAAGCTGTTTGCGATTCCATATCTATCAAGAACATCGTGCAGCTTGCCGGCGTCGATATGTAAGCCGTCCTGATCACCCACATCGATCGAAATGGCGCGATACTGGCGTAGATTTCCGATGTACTGGTCCACAAACGCGAGCGGCGCATTCGCTGTCCACTTTGCAAGAATGTCAGGCTGGGCCACACCATCTTTCATGGGAAGGTCTAGGTACAGCGGCGGGTTCTTGGGATCCGGTGACCAGGCTGCTGCCGTTGCGAGCTGAGCCCGTTGAAAGAACCCGAGCTTTGCCGAATCCTCAGGCGTTTTGGCGGACTCGAGTGCTTTTTCATCTTCCGGTTTCAGCGAACCTGCCGGTCGGGGGGACAAACAGCACGGACTCATGATGTACAAACTGCCGAACACATCGGAATGTTTCATGCCGATGCGGGTCGCGCCGTAGCCTCCCATCGAGTGGCCCACCAGGCCGCGGCTGAGCCGGTTCGGAATCGTCCGGTAATGCGCATCGATGTAGGCAACAAGGTCGTGTGCGATGAATTGCTCAAAATTTCCTGTCGTGACCGAGCTCGAATACATGGAGCCGTTGTGCACCGTCTTCGAATCAGGAAGCACGATGATCATCTCTTGAGCGCCCTGGGCGACAGCCCCTTCGATGGTCTGCGGCACATGAATTTCGTGGGTCCATTGCTCTGCTCCGATGGAATAACCGTGGAGCGCGTAGACAACTGGGTAGCGGCGGGATTTCTGCTTGACATAGCTGGGCGGCAAAAATACGAAGACGTCGCGGTCCACGGCGTCTCCCTCCAAATTTCCTTCCAAGGATGTGCCGTGCACCTTGATGTGCTCCATGGAGACGGGCTTTGCGCCGGGAACTGCCGGAGGCACTTCGGTCTGCACTTGTGCCGCAATCTGAGCGCACAAAGCAACGGTGACCGCTAGCACCATTAGACAAAACAGCTTCGTTGTGTTCATCGAGGTCCTCTCTCGAAGCGAAACTTCATCGTTGCGTCTATTGTTTCAATCATTGAACGAGCTCGCGAAGAGTTCCGTCCAAGACGAAGGGCTTGCCGGACGAGCAACGCAACTTCGGAGGACATTTGCCTGTGTAGCACGTGGTCTGAAATTCACATCGAGGAATCGTTCACCGGAACGCGAGAAGTCGCAGATGAGCAAATACCTAACGCCGTATCCTTTCACTGAAAGGCGCGCGAGTACAACGGAATTCTGAGCTCGATCGCCCAGGCTCTCGGCGGAATTTGCCGTTTCTTGTTGCACATTTTTGTGCTAAACGTTGCAGCTCCTAACGTACCGTGAACACTCCAATCGGACCAAACCTGACACGGAAGCTGATTCGGACTCTTCCGGTTGCGCTGCTGGCAGCCGTCGCGTTGTCGGCACAGCAACGCGTCACCATCAAAGTCGACGTATCCAAACCGATGGGACGCTTCGATCCTGTATGGGCGTGGGTTGGCCACGACGAGCCGAACTACACGTACAGCTACGAAGGGCGGCAACTTCTTTTACGACTCTCTCAGCTCAGCCCTTATCCGGTGCACGACCGTACGCACAACTTGTCAACCTCGGGCGATGGCACGCCAGCACTAAAGTGGGGGTCGACGAGCGCGTTCACTCGTGATGCGTCCGGAAAGCCGGTTTATAACTGGAGGATCGTCGACCAAATTTTTGATACCTATCAAGCGACCGGCACAACACCTTTTGTTGAGATCGGGTTTATGCCCGAAGCGCTCTCTCCGCATCCAGAGCCATACCGGCACCATTGGCCGAAGGACTTCGACACCGGCTGGGCATATCCACCAACTAACTATCAGGAGTGGTCCGATCTCATCTACAGCTGGGTTCGACATCTGGCGGATCGCTACGGAACGGACCAAGTCGGGAAATGGGATGGGGAGGTTTGGAACGAGCCAGACATTTCTTATTGGCACGGAACCGTGGATGACTACAACAAATTCTACGACTACACGGTCGCGGCAGTGCGACGGGCTCTGCCGAATGCGCGCGCGGGTGGACCCGCCACTACCGGCCCCGCGAGCCAGCGGGCCGCCGAGTTCCTTCGCGCCTTCCTGGAGCACTGTGCGAGCGGCCAGAACTATGCGACGGGTACGAAGGGCGCTCCGCTGGACTTCATCTCGTTTCACGCGAAGGGAACTGCGAAGGTCGTGGACGGTCATGTGGAACTGAATGTAGGAACTAACCTGCGCGACATCGACCAAGGGTTCGCTATCATCGAGACGTTTCCCGCATTCCGCCAGCTGCCTGTGGTGCTCAGCGAATCCGATCCCGAGAGTTGTGCCGCGTGTGACGCGATGTCGCACCCTCAAAACGAGTATTGCCTGACTTCGCAATATGCCAGTTATGAGGCGGAGCTCTTGCACGGAACGCTGGCTCTTGCCCAGCGACACCACATCAATCTGGAAGGCACGATCGCGTGGGCTTTCACCTTTCCCGGCCAGCCGATATTTTCGGGGCTTCGCGCTTTCACAACAAACGACATCGACCTGCCAGTGCTGAACGTGTTCCGGATGTTCGGGCTTATGAAAGGGGAAGGTGTGGCCGCCGAAAGCACCGGAGGGCTTGCGGTTGGAGATGTCCTGCAGTCGAGCGTCCGAGCGAAATCAGACGTGAACGTAATCGCCACGCGCGACAGCCACAGAGTAAATGTGCTGGTTTGGAGCTATCATGACGATTCCAACCAGTCTGCTCCGGTGGAGATTCGTCTGAAGATCGAGGGTCTGCCTCAAGGCTTGTCACAAGTGTTGTTGGAGCACTGGGGGGTGGACCACGGTCACAGCAATGCCCACACCGCCTGGCAGACAATGGGTTCGCCTCAGAATCCCTCCGCGGCTCAGTATGAGAGCCTTAAGGCTGCGGGACAGTTGCAGTTGTGCGAGTCTGCGCGGTGGATTGCGGTTGATGGCAACGTGGTCGAGATTTCGTTCGTTCAACCGATACAGGGGCTGTCTCTGCTGGTCTTGACCTGGTGAGAAGAAGCAAATTCCGGAACGCGACGGTTAGCTGTAAGAGGCCCAGCCCACCAAGACCGCTGATTACGCAGGGTAGAAAAATTCGATCGCGGCCCCGTGGCAAGCGGAGCCGAAACTGACTAGAGTGGTTCTCCTATGAAAGCGCTTGTACTTGAGAAGCCGGGGCAAGTCTCGATCCAAGGGGTTCCGGAGCCGGTCGTCGCTGATCAGCAAATCCTCTTGAAAGTTCGCATGGTGGGCTTCTGCGGAAGTGATTTGAACTCCTTTCGCGGACTCAACCCGCTGGT
Organism: Candidatus Acidiferrales bacterium; assembly: GCA_963804635.1. GTDB lineage: Bacteria > Acidobacteriota > Terriglobia > Acidiferrales > UBA7541 > Acidiferrum. Next base: position 29,561 of record CAWDRK010000049.1, on the reverse strand, counting down.
TTCCTATCCACGAATTCTGGGACATGAAGTCTGCGCGACAATCGTGCAGGCCTGCAGCGACACCGGATTGGCGGTTGGAACGGATGTGGTTGTGTCTCCGTACACAAGTTGCGGTCAATGCGCGTCATGTCGTCGCAGACGTCCGAATGCCTGCCAATTTAACCAGACGCTCGGTGTGCAAAGAGACGGTGCCCTCACTGAATTCATCGCGGCGCCGCGGGAGAAGTTGTATTCTGCCCGACTCACGACGAAGGAACTGTGCCTAGTTGAACCGTTGACCGTGGGATTTCATGCTGTTGCGCGCGGACGCGTCGCCGCAAACGACACCGTGGCCATCTTGGGGTGTGGGGGAGTCGGCCTGGGAGCCATCGCTGCATCGAGCTCCCGGGGCGCAAAAACGATCTGCGTTGATCTGGATGACGAGAAGCTGGAATTTGCGCGAGCTGCCGGAGGAGTTCAGACCATCAACACCCGGCGACAATCGTTGCATGAACAGCTGCTGGAAATGACCGAAGGTCGCGGGCCCGACGTCGTGATTGAAGCGATCGGCACTCCCCCAACGTTTCGGTCTGCTGTCGAAGAAGTCGCATTTACAGGCAGGGTTGTCTACATCGGATATGCCAAAGAACCTGTCAGCTATGAGACCCGGCTGTTTGTACAGAAGGAACTGGATATTCTCGGGTCGCGAAACGCCTTGCCGGAAGATTTTCACGCGGTGATCAACATGATAGAAGCGCGGAAATTTCCAGTAGAGCAAGCCGTGAGCGCAGTCGTGCCTTTGGAGGAGGCAGGACAAGCTTTGCGCTCCTGGAGTGAAAACCCATCCCAATTCAGGAAGATCCTCGTCCAGTTGGATTAAGACAGCTCCCGCGTTGATTCAAAACAACGAACTATTGTAGCGGGAACGAATAGATATTGACGCTGACCGGCGGCACCAGCATCGTATCGGGTACAGCCGTAATTTGCTTCTCCTCCACCTCAACCCCCGGCTGCTGGCCGACGGTGATGGTTGCATCAACGCTCGATGGAGCCATGCGCCACAGGTGACCCTGGTTTACGAGCTTTGCGCTATTGATCGAAAGGTTCAGGCGCTGCTCGGAATCCGACGGATTCAGCACGGCGAAGGTCAGTGTTTTGCGATCGCCACTCAGAGCCGCGCTCACATCCAGAGGATAGGTATCGCTGCCCGGATTGACTGCGGGTTGATCGCCCCCGGCGGGGTACAGCGGCTTGGGCTGCGGCGAGTCGCCGGATACCTGCACCGGAATCGTACCGAAATGTTCGCGATACATCTTGAACAGCAGACCCGTTGGGCTCAAAACAGCGCTGGTTCGGTCTTCGCTGATCATAGCCGTGGCGAACGTGAATCCCCCCAGGCGGTACAGATCAGAATGGCGAAACAGCTCATGAAACGCCCAAGCGTAGGCGGGCACCACTTTGTACGAGTTTGGCGGACTACCGATGTAGGCCCATTCGTCCAGACTGATCGGGACTGGTTTTTCTTGGAGCGCTGGAATGCGCTTCAAGTACTCCTGATAGTGCTCGTATTTCGCGCGGACCTGCGTGGCGGGTGCGCGCTCCCATTCGATCAGCGTCTGCGGCCCGGTGCTCACTTTATCGCCTTTCTCAAGATCGGTTCGCTGACCGCTGGTGGAGTAGAAGTGCTCGCTGAGTAGATCCATGTTATCCAGGCAGTGGGCGAGCAAGTTGCCGCTCCAGTCCGCGGGCGACAGATAGTCAGGCACGATCTGACCGTTAAGTCGCTTTGCCTGCTTGGAACCGGTCATGGCGTCCGGCATTGCTCCAGGAGCGATTAGCTTGATCGTTGGGTCCACTTTTCGCATGGCCTTGGCAAACAAATTGTATTTCAGTTCAAATTGCGCAACCGGCATAAAGCCTAATTGCCATTCACCCCAAGGCTCGTTGCCAATACCCCAAAACTTGACCCTGTAAGCCTGCGGATGACCGTTCGCAGCACGCAAGCGCCCCATCGGTGTGGTTACTGCGCCATTGACATATTCGACGAGCTGCGCGGCAGACCAAGCATCGCCAAATCCGGCATTGACCGTTATGTAGGCTTCGACATCCAGCAGATGACAAAGCGTCATGAATTCGTCCGTGCCCACATCGTTCGGCTGAACCGCGTGCCAGACTGGATCCATGATTGGCGGACGCTTGTCGAGATCGCCGATCGCATCACGCCACTCGTGCCCGGACACGAAGTTTCCCCCGGGCCAGCGATACACGCCGGAATGCAATTGCTTCAGCGCGGCGATCACTTCCGCGCGAAATCCTTGCACGTTGTTGGCTGGCATCAGCGAAACGGCTCCGATGTGAAACGATCCAGGACCCGTCCCGACAATCTCGAGCCGGGCATTGTCACTGTCGCCTTGTGCTTGGAAGCTTAGCGGAAACTTGACGTAATTAGGACCGAGCTTGCCGATGACCACCGTTTGGCGTTCACTTGCTGCATCTCCCCAGGCTAGCGTCACCTTCACCCTCGCGCCAGCGGTGCCTTGCAGAACTACGCGGCCCGTATAGGATTTCCCCTTGCGCACTGCCAATCCGGCTTGCTGGATTCCGCGCGCCTCGGTTGAATTCAGCTTCGCCGTCGGCGTGTGATCGCCAACGTAGGGATGATCTGCGTCCATGGTGACGAATTCGTCGGCACCGATGGGTGTCCAGTGGCGCAGCGCAGTACGCCTCCAAGCCGGTCCAGGTGGTTCGGCGGGCGGGTGCGAGGTGATCGGATAGTAGAACTTCCGGTCGTCCAGCATCTCAGCCCAGATGTTGTTGTTGACGATTCCGCCGATGTGCTCCAGAAACTGCCCATAGATGTATTTCGATATCGGAGCTCCGGTTTTGGAGGCGTCGATGGTTGCGTTAACAGGCTGAGTCTGCGCAAAAAGAGCTGTTGAAAAAAGTCCCGTAAGCAACAAAACCTTCAGCGTAATGACTATAGTCTTGGCTTTCGATCGCACGGTACAAATCCCTCCCGTTCCTATTCCGGCAAAGTCTTTGTGCCCTTCACCTCGAACGTTCCCGCCACCGCAGGCGCGCCGGTATGCGGCTGTCCGCCACCCACCGACACCGAATATGTACCTTCGGCGATGATCGGTTCGCCCGCTTCGGTCACCATGCTCAGATCGCGGTCCTTCAGTGCGAAGTGCACCTTCTGCGACTCGCCTGGTTCCAGGTGCACACGTTGGAATCCGCGCAGAGCACGCAGCGGCGCTCCCGGCACATTCGGGAAGCTGAGGTAAAGCTGCACCACCTCGTCGCCCTCGCGTGTTCCGGTGTTGGTTACGGTCACTTCCGCCACAAGAGGGTCGCCTGCACGAATCGTCTTTTTCGGAAGCTGGAGTCCGCGGTATGAGAACGTGGTGTAACTCAGGCCATATCCAAACGGATATAGCGGCTTGCCCTCGAAATAGCGATAGGTGCGCCCCTTCATCGCGTAGTCTTCAAACGGGGGCAACTGATCGATTCCTGTGTAGAAGGTGACGGAAAGTCGGCCGGCGGGATTGTTTTTGCCGGAGAGTGTCTGCGCTATTGCCGTCCCTCCCTCCTCGCCCGAATACCAAGATTCCAGGATCGCGTTCACGTGTTCCTTGGCCCAGTTCACGGCTAGGGCGCTGCCGTTCGCGAGCACCAGCACCACCGGTTTTCCGGTTCCCGACATTGCCTCCAGCAAGTCCTCCGCCGGCTTGGGAAGATCGATGCTGATTCGGTCCCCTCCCTTGAACCCTTCCTCGCTGACCGGCATCTCTTCACCTTCCAGGTCGCTCGTAATGCCCAAAACCACCACGAGCACGTCCGCATTCTTAGCCAATTCAATGGCCTTCAGGTCTGGTCTTGGATCGTACTTCGACCAAATCAACTGCGCCTGCACTGGTCCAGCGATGCCTTGCCCGTAACCAACTTTGACGTACACCTTCTTCCCCTGCTCGAGGTGAACGTGACCGACTCTCGCCTGCGGTGCCTCATCGCTGCCGACCCACCCATGGGCAAGTGGTTTGCCATCGACTTCGACTCGCGCGAACCCGCCTTGCAAGCGCACGCCAACGGTGTAGTCTCCTGTCTCCATGGGAGTGAGAAAGCCGGTCCACTCGACGCGCAGCGGATATTTGCCTGACGCTTGCGGAGGAATGTCCTGCGCCTTTAAATCGATGTTGTTCACCTGGCGCTCCGTGAGTACGGTTCGCTGCACCCCGAACATCTCTCCGGTGGAGAATTCCGCAGTCAGTCCTGGTCGGCCTTCTAGCGTGGTGAAGAATGATCCCGGCACGACGTCTCCTTCCGCACGCAGAAACTGCGTGCCTGGGGCAAACGTGATCTCAGCTTCGGCGAATTCCGCCTTGATTCCGTCCAGGACGGACACCGTATGTGTCGGCCTGCCGTTGTAATTGCCGAGCAGATATCTGGTCTGATCGGCCAGCGGCCCCACAACGGCAATCTTGATACGGCTCTTCTTCAGCGGCAGCGTACCGTCGTTCTTCAGCAGCACCATGGACTCGTTTGCGATGACACGTGCCAGTTCGCGATGCGCAGCGCTGTCGAGTTCAAGTTCGTCGATCTTCGCGTACGGAACCATCTCCGGCGGATCGAACATGCCGAGCTTCAAGCGTGCGGTGAAAAGTCGAATCAACGCCGTGTCGATATCGCTCTCTTTCAGAAAACCTTGCTTGTAAGCGTCGAGGTATGGCCGGTAATCGAGATCGTCCTTGATATCCGCGTAATTTAGGCACTCGTTGTCCATGCTGCGCTGAACCGCCAACGCGGACGCCTCAGGCTGTGTCTTGGTGAAGTGGTGGTCGCGAAAGATGTTGATGATCGCCGCGCAGTCGGACACCACGTAGCCTTGAAAATTCCATTTCCCGCGCAACTGGTCCTGCAGCAAAAACTCGTTCACGCATGCCGGCTGCCCGTTGACGCTGTTGTACGCACACATGACCGACCCGGCTTTGCCTTCGGTCACTGCGGCCCGGAACGCCGGCAGGTAAGTGTCCAATTCGTCGTGCTTGCTCACATTCACGTCGGCCGTGTGGCGCGTGGGCTCCGGTCCGCTGTGTACGGCGTAGTGTTTCGGCGTCGAGATGACCCGGTAATATTTCGGATCCTCACCCTGCATGCCGGTAACAAACGCGACTCCCATTCGCGCCGTCAGGAACGGATCTTCGCCGTAAGTTTCCTGCCCGCGTCCCCATCGAGGATCGCGAAAGATGTTGATGTTGGGCGCCCAGAAATCCAGACCCTCCTGAGCCCGGCTGTGGCCCGCGCGTTCAAACTGAGCGCGCTTGATTCGTCCTTCGATGCCGATAGCTATGGCCATACGATGGATGGCATCGGTATTAAACGTGGCGGCCAAGCCAACCGGTTCGGGAAACTCCGTTGTTCCACTGCTCGCCACTCCGTGCAGCGCCTCGCTCCACCAGTTGTAGGCCGGTACATTCAATCTCGGGATGGCCCGAGACTGGTTCGTCAGCTGCGTGACCTTTTCTTCCACGCTCATGCGGTATACCAGGTCTGCCGCCCGCTGCTCGGCCGGTAACGAAGGGTTCAAATAAGCAGGTTGTTCGGAACTCTGTGCGAACAAATGGTTCGCAATCAAGGAAGCAGCAAGTGCAACAAAAGTTCTAACGTTGGTTGTTCGCATGTCTCTCTCCCAATGTCGCTCCCTAACGCGTCCGCACGCCCTCGTCGGCGGTAGATTCTCTGAGGCGACGGGGCGCCAGGCCCGTGGAACTTCGAAGAATCAGATTCGTTCTGATCTCATATAGCGAGCGCGAAAATCCAGAGCCCTCAACTCCCACTAAGTCGAGCAATGCTCTAAATGCCGCGGTGGCAATTTCGATCTGCGACATCTGAACCGTGGTTAACGGCGGAATCATGAACCGCGCCAAGTGAATGTCGTCGAACCCAACCACCGACAGATCCCGCGGGATGTCGAGGGCGAGTTCAAACGCTTTTCGCATTACCCCGATTGCAGTCATGTCGTTCGAACAGACGACCGCGGAGGGCCGATCAGCCAGAGCAGCCAGCGCTGACATGGCCCTCACGCCCCCTTCCATTGTGTGATCTCCATCGACGAGCAGCGCCGGAGATATCTGCAAGCCAATTTCCTTCATGCAGTCTTGAAAAGCGACGCTCCTCGCCGTCGCGGTTTTCAACTGTGCCGGACCGCTGATAAAGGCTATGCGTACGTGCCCCATGGCCGCTAGGTGTTGCACAGCCTGGCGAGTGCCGTGTTGGTAGTCAATACGGACACTTTTGAGCAGCGGTCCCGAAGACTCGACGTCGACGGCAACCGCAGACACATTTCGGCGTCCGAGAATCTCGATTAATGAGTCTTCTCCTCCAAACGTCAGGATCGCCACGCCGTCGACCCGCCACCCGATCATTCGCCGGGCGACCGCATCCAGCCGGCCCGAGTCGTGCGCAATCGAACTCACAAGGATCTCGTAACCGTGCTCGAACCCTAAATCCTCAAACGTCTGTACGATCTCTGGAAAAAAAGTATTGATGATTTTCGAGACCACCAGGCCGAAAATACGGCTGCGTCCCGAAGACAACGCGCGCGCATTGGAGTTGGGGTAGCAGCCTACCTCCTCAATCACCTTCCACACTCGCCTCGCGAGCGAGGGGTTCACTGTAGGCACATGATTGATGATCCGCGAAACCGTCGCGACCGAGACCTTAGCGCGTTTGGCGATTTCCACGAGTTTCATTGGGCACGCAGCGCACCTAATGCACAGCACGGTCAAACGTCGCACGAAGCACATCACCAAAATTTGTACCGCCAAGTGCTGACATGGGGTCGCATGTTATTGCTCTACTGAGACCACGGTCACCGACTTGGGTTCCAGTTTCAGAATCAGCGTGCCGCCTTGAACCTTCGCTGAAACGGGCTTCGGCACGACTGTAGTGGGGGACTCGAAGGTGTTGACGCTGTCAACCTTGGGCGCGGTCAGGATTTCCCCGGCCGCCGATTTTGCCGTAACGCCAGCCAGGCTTGCCTCGACTTCAATGGGCTGATTGGGATCGAGATTCGTTATAGCTAACCACAGCTTGCCTGCTCCGTCCTTCGCGGCGATGGCATCTACGCGAGGTAAGGTGATGTCGCCGTGCGTGTAGGAGCCGGCATCGAGAGCCACCGGCACAAAGGTCGAGTCCTGGAACGGCAGGTACATTTTGAAGACGTAGTAGGTCGGGGTCAGAACTATCTTTTCTTTGTCCGTCATGATCATGGACTGCAGCACATTGATCATCTGGGCGATGTTCGCGCCGCGCACGCGCTCGGCATGGCGGGCAAAGATGTTCAGGTTCAGCGCGGCCAGAATGGCATCGCGCAGGCTGTTCTGCTGGACCAGAAAGCCCGGATTGCTGCCGGGTAAAGGCGCGTACCAGGCGCCCCATTCATCGACAACCAGGGCAACCTTCTTTTCCGGGTCGTACTTATCCATGATGGCCGAGTGCTTACTGATCAGATCTTCCATGGCCAGGGTGAACTTGAGGATCTGACTGTATTCGATCTCTCCGAAACCGGTGGACGTAAACGAGGGCGGCCAGTGCCCAACCGTGTAGGAGTGCATCGAAAGGCCATTGATGTCCCAGCTCCACGAGTGTTGCTGGTAGGCCTTCATGATGGCTTCGGTCCATTCGGTCCATCTGGGCTCACCGCCCCCCGGGCCCACAGCGATCTTCAGCATCTGCTGCTTGTCCTGCTGTGCTGGATTGAAGTTGCGGACGAAGCGGCTGTAAATCTTAAGCTGGCTCAGATAGTAGTCTGGTGTCATGTTGCCGCCGCAATCCCAGCTTTCGTTGCCGATGCCGAGGAAGCCAATCCTGTAGGGACCGGGATGGCCGTTGGCGGCGCGTTCTTTGGCGAGGGTCGTCGCCTGAGCGGCAGTCAGATATTCCAGCCATTCCGCCGCTTCCCACGGTGTGCCGGAGCCAACGTTAACTGAGACGTAGGCTTCCGCTCCAATCTGTTCGAGGAAGTCCATAAGTTCATGTGTTCCGAAAGAGTTCGGTTCAATCACCCCGCCCCAGTTGGGATTGAGGGTTAGCGCTCGCGGAGTGCCAATTCCGTTGCGCCAGTGATATTCATCGGCGAAGCACCCACCTGGCCAGCGAACGTTTGGTACGCGGATGGCCTTTAGCGCGGCAACAACGTCATTGCGGATGCCGCGAGTATTGGGGATTGTGGAATCTGGACTCACCCATATGCCCTCGTAAACACCGTGTCCAAGGTGCTCGGCGAACTGACCGAAGATGTTGCGGTCGATCTTCGTTCCGACCTTGGACACATCTATGGACAATTCAACTTTCTGGGCGACGATGGCTGGCGCAGTCAGGCCCATCCCGATCAGAGCGAAACTGACAAGGAGTGGACGTACGGCAAGCGCCGCCCTTCGGACCAGAACCCTGAGAGGAAGGGCGAAACCGCGACAAAAGATAGGGCAAGCTATGGGTGAGACTCTACTCACGCAAGTGGCAGAGATGAAGGTTCTGCAGCATCGCATAGCCGGTCCCGGCTTGATGACAAAACTCCCTTTGAATCCAATCACGTCCGAACTCACAGTCTTGAGACTCACAGCCTGCTAGTCTCTTCCAACAGCTACAATTTTCTGTTCAGGGGACGTTGCGTGGCGGACAAACGCAATTCCCTGGCTTGCGGGTGGGGTTTAAATGAGCCCGCGCGCCAAGGCAGCGCCCGCTCCTGAGTGGACTTAATCACTTCTGAATAATTCTGTTAAGGGGTGTTACGGTGTGAGAGCGCGCACATTCGAGTGATATCACGGTGCTGTCACGCGAAAGTCCAGCGAAAACACATGTGGTTAAAGGCGGTCCTCAGACCTAGCCTCAATGCAGCGGGTCCACTTTGTTGCCATGAGCAGTTCGGATGGCGGCGGAGACTGAGGCTTGCTGGCCTGCGATCAGTTCCGCTACCTTCCTTCGTCGATGACTTCTATGGCCCTGACCTCGGCGTAATTCACCTTTGGCGAGAAAGAGAGCAGCAGCTTGCCTTGGCCGTTGGGATGCAGGCCGTGAAATTCGCGGACCACAGAGCGTAGCGCTCCAGGGGCGGCTCGCACTATATCGAAATCCTGAAGAAGCATGACGCCGTTGCAGCTGACATCGAAAACCCTGCAGCCGACACCATGGCAGAACGCGGCCGGAATGAAAGGGGTGAAGAACGACTCTAAAAAGTGGAGCTTAACTGTATAGCTTCCCGGTGCCACGGGGATGGCGTAGTTGAAATTTCCGTGCCGCTCCGCTGTATAGAGATCAGGGATCTTCGGCCCCGTCTCGGGATTCTCGTAGACGTTGGTGCGTCCCTCGATATAGTAGTTGTCCCCGCTCCAGCGCGTGCCGTCGGCATCTGTAAAATCCGATCGATGAGCGGAAATCCGGATCGGCTTCAGTTTTCCCGGCGTTCCCGGGGTCAGTTCGACAGCACTTACGAACGGGGGCGCCCCCCAACCTGCAAGAAACTCCAAGTGGAGCTTCCCATCCGCCGCGGGGCTCACATCCTTGAATGCTCGAACATCAACTGCGGCGGAACCGGCGTCTGCGATTGGATCGAATTCGACCAACAACGGATGCCCATTCAGACTTATTTGAAAATTGCGGCTATTTTGCGCATCCTCCTGGTTTCCCACATCTGGCCGTCGGAGGGGATCGGCGAAATAGAGCCTCAGTTCGTAAACTCCCGGCGACGCTGGAATGTCGTAACGGAACTCACGCTGCGTTTGCGGGACCATCATGCTCGCTGAGAGAGCCTCCCGCATGCTTCTGAACATGCCTTCATCCGCTACAGGGGGAAAAAGGTGTTGGGGACCAGCCTGGAGGACGCCTCCCTCGTAGTACCGGTCGGCTTCCCAACGACGGCCCCGAACGTCCACATAAGGAGCCCCCGTATGACCGGCGGCGATACGGATTCCGCCAACCTCGGGGGCTAAGGCGAATGTTGGGTTCGTCGACGGCGGGTCCACCGCGCGCGGCTGGGGCTGGGAAACTGAGTCCGCTGTGACGACCGAGGACGTCGCAATGGGTGATCTCGACTGGAACCAACGGAAGCCAAGCCATACGACTACGAGTCCGAACAGTACGGCTGCGCCAACCAGGATCTGTCGCAAACGGCTCGCTTTGCCCTCTGCTGGTGCGGAGACAGCAGGGGATATTATCGGCTCCTGGGCACGAGTTTCGAAGACCGGCAGATAATGGCCTTTGGGGATGGTAATGACCACCGGCTCGTGCCTGCCCTCATGAGCGAAATGGTGCTCGAGTTTCAACCGCAGTAGCCGCGCCTGAGAGCGCACAATATTGTCTTCGTTCGGGTTGTAATCGGGCTGGCGACCGTAGACGTTAATGCCGATCTGCTGTTCAGTTACCTCTTCGGGCTTGTTCTCGAGAGCACACCGGCACACATAGAGGAAGAAAGCTTGAAGCCGCGGGGACTTTTCAAAGGTGTTGCTGGAGGCTGCGCGACGCACCAATTCCTCTCGCTGCATTTCAGCCTCGGTAGGAGCTTCCTTCGAACGTCGTACCAGCACGACTCCTGAGTTCATTTGGAGCTAAACTCCGCTGCCCAGCTGCCCTTTTTGAGAGCGCGTTTGCTCAGCCAAAAGAAGTCTAACACCGGCTGCCCCCTGCCACGCGACTTTTCAATTGCGTAAACGTTTCCGCTAGCTTTAATCGCATCCTCCCAATGACGGGAGTGCATTGTCAAGCTGAAAGAAAACCGAACCATGGAATTACGCCTCCGCGTGCCCCGAAGTGGTTAATGCAAGGATGGGTCTCGGGTTGATTTCAGAGAACTAGAATTTGGGGCGGGCGCTCCACGAAGCATTGTCGTACGACGCGGGTCGAAACTGAATTTCCACTTTCACTGTGGTTCCGCGCCCGGGCTCGCTATCGTTCGGTGAAAGGGCTTTCTGCGTTGCATGTATGTAGTTTGTAAGGCAGTCGCGTGGGATGGAACGAAGGTAAGGATTGACTAGCAATGCGAACATCCGCGGCACGCCGCGGCTCAACGCGACAAACTCAATCTCCACGTAATCGCCCTCGTCCTTCTGACGGCCCTCTTTGGTTTTGCATCGAGGCGCAGCCTATATAGCATGGGGAACTAACGGTATTGACCCACCTACCAGCCCGTCTGTAGGGTAACCGACTGAGCGTGCTCGGAAGTCATCGCTACCGCCGTCCCTGATACAGGCAGAGGCTGTTTGCATGCGAGTGCTAATTGCAGATGACCACGAAGTTGTGCGCAAGGGTGTTTGCAACATACGTGAGTCTCGCGGGGACGTGAAGGTTTGCGGCGAAGCTACGAATGGCGAAGAAGCAGTTCAGAAAGCAATCGAACTGAATCCTGACCTAGTTATTTTGGACGTCACGATGCCCGTGCTCGATGGTTTCAGCGCCGCCAAGAAAATCAAAGAGGTACTGCCAGAAATTCCAGTCCTAATGCTCTCGATGCATGAGGGTTTAGAGTTGGCCCGAAGCTCACGGTTGGCAGGTGCGCAGGGATATGTCACCAAGAGGGAAGCCAGCGAAGTTTTGCTGAAGGCTGTAGAAGTTCTTCTTGCAGGGGGAACTTTCTTTCGGGACGGTAGTCCATGATTCAAACTACAGGGCGGAGCTGGGCACCATTTAGACGCACTGCCACGCTACGAAGATAGCCCCCACGGTCAATTCATTCTCTTGCATCGGCAGTAACACATACGCAGTCACTATCGGACTGTTGACGCCAGGCTGAAGCGGAGCGTCTGCGCAGTCTCCAGACTTGCCAAAGAACAACGAGATTCAGCAGAGAACCAGCCAAGGCGAGCAGCATCATGGGGATGCGGATCGCGTCAATGTGCATGCGGTCCGCCAGCTTCAATACGCTGGAAGCTGCAGACGCTTTCTTAGGCATGGGTGGTTACGGGCGCATTCGTGAAGTAAACATAATGGTTTCACGGGACCTCGTCGAGCGACTCATTGGAACCATTCGTCGGGAGTACCTAGACGTCGCGCTGTTCTGGACAGCCGTAGATTTAGAATCGAAGCTATCGGAGTTCAGGGACTATTACAATTTGCATCGAAGTCACGCCAGTCTCGCCCGCAAAACACCGGAGGAACCTCGGGAGGTCAGCGTCTGCGCGACCTTGAAATCGTATCGTTGGGGTGGCCATTGTCGTGGGCTCTTTCACACGCCAATCGCGGCTTAAGTAGGAATTCGCCAGGGACAGGTGCGGCCGAGCCGGCGCTGGTGGCGCTCTTGGGGCAGGGTCGGAAATTATCACGAAGGGAGACCAGGTCAGAGTGCCTAGCGAGACCCTGCTCGATTTCACGCTACAGGACAGCGTGTCTGTACCGGTTCAGCAGAACTGAATCTGGCTGGATTCCTGCGTTTCCCGCGGTAGCTGCGTCCCCACAGGAGATCGATGACGAACGCAAGTGTGCTTCCGAGATTGTCTCGCGATGCCGATGCCCGAATACGGGCAGCTATTGACCGCAAATCGAGTACCGCGACCTCGTACTTCCCATCATTTCTATTAGATCTGTTAGAAACCAGCAATTTAGGAGTACACCGTTGGTTGGGAGTTTGGGCATCTGGTTGCATTTAGGAATGTGAGGGGTTTTGCAGAATAGTTTCCTCCGACCAGTCGTTTTGATAGGACTTCCGTGCGCATGTTGCAATCTCTAACTCGGGTCTGTCTTCGAGTCTTTGCGACTCTGCTTGGCCTTGGGCTACTGGGCTATTTGGTGTTCCGCGCCGGCCCGGGCCTCGTTTGGAAGCAAGCGCAGGCAGTCGGCTGGGGCTTAGCCCTGATTATCATTCTCGGAGGGTTCTCTCAGCTGCTCAGGACATGCGCTTGGCGACAAACGTTTATGTGTGATATCCGAGGGCTCTCCTGGTCACGGAGTCTTGCGGCGCAGCTGGCCTCTGATGCGGTGGGTCAACTTGGTGTTGCTGGGAAGCTGATCGGGGAAGGGATCCGCATATCTTTGTTGCGTTCTATAGTGCCGCTGGCGAGTGGAATATCGGCATGCGCAATTGACGGAGGATTGCATACCTTGACTGCCGCAGTCGTCACGGTATTGGGAATCACTGCCGCTTTGCTGATTGCCCCTCTCTCTGGCAGGTGGCGAATACATGGGTTGCTACTCGCTGGCGCCCTTATAGCATTGGTGGTCCTGGCGGCTGTAGCCGTCGCAATGCGTTGGCGCCTGATGGGGAACGCGGCTCGCGCGATTGGGCGATTGCGTCGGCTGCACAATTGGGTCAGCGGCAAACAGCCGACCATTGATTCAGCCGAACACAACCTCCTCGACTTTCCTCACGAAGCACCTGCCGCATTCTGGGCAAGCCTGACGCTCGATCTCCTTTGGCACGCGCTGGCTGTCTTGGAGGTTTACATCATCCTGCGGTTTATGGGAGCAAGGATCCCCGCCCTCGGCGCGTTTGCGCTAGAAGGTCTGACCAAGGTGATCAACCTCGTGGGCGCACTCAGTCCAGGTAACCTTGGTACCTATGAAGCTGGAAATATGCTCATCGCAAAAATGTTTGGTGTGACGGGCACTGCCGGATTGACCCTGGCATTATGCCGACGTGTTCGCGCCGCCTTCTGGGCAGGAGTAGGGGTTACGTGCTTGATCGTTATGAATAGGGCCGAGTTGGGAAAGCAAGAGAGAGGTGATGTTCTGCTTAACGGAAAGAGCGGTGCAGCAATTAGCACATGACGATCAGCCACACTCTGACGTTCAGTTATCCGATGACTTTCCTCGCGGTGTTCGTGAACCACCTTTGTCTGCCCATTCCTAGCTCTTTTTCTAGTTCCACTGGGCCAGGGCTAAGCGGAGACTCGCTCTGTCCGTGACCGCGAAACTCAGCAGCCCTGCCGAGCTTGCTGCTCGTTTCGGGGTTAAGCTTCCAGGATGAAATCCTGCATTGTTATTCGGAGCTCTACTTACTTTCCAAGGTGTTCCTGATCGCCGCGAGTGCATTTCGGAGACTGGAAACCGAACGACCGACGGCAGCCTCTCGAACGATGGATCCCTTTAGACCAGTCAGGCCCGCCTGCTCGGAACCCATAGCCATGATCAGGTAGAAACCGGGGTTCGTCGGGTCCTCATTCGCAGGGATGCAGAGGGACAGGTCCAGCGCCGTCTCGAAGTAGTGGCTGGAATAGAGCTGTTTCTCGGCAATGGCATAGGCTACTTCGTCGTCTGGTTTCCCCATCATGGTCACAACGTGCACGATCCGCAGCGTTGGCTTTAACCCGAACTTCACTCTCGCCCAATAGAACGTGTCCTCAACGTTTGCGGGTCTTTCGTTCGGATACGAGAAAAGGTACCGGTAGAACTCCGGTAGATGTTCGGGCAGTTCCTTGTAATAGCTGATCATGTAGGCGAACTGTTGCGCCACATCGACCGGCTTGTGTTTGTCGTTGTAGACCCCAAACACCCGATTACCGTCGTGCTGGTAAGCAAGCAGCAACTGCAGCGCGGACTTCTGCAACAGTTCATTCACCTTTAGGTTCACATCCGGCGCCGACCAGTTGATGGACCGGTGAAACTCCTCGATGGAAGTGGCGGGCCCCTGAATCAAGCAGTCGCCGGGCTTGCAACGCTCTACAGCTTTGATGTCATCGTTGTCGAACGAAAAATCCTTTAAGTCAGAAAGCTGCGGAGGATTACCGAATACGCCGAGCGCGAGATAGCTCGGAAGTGTGCGAAGACGTTCGAAATCGTGAGCAAAACGCACGTAAGCTTCGGGAGAGGCGTGAATATGAACCGCGCCGAACAAGAATATCTCGTCCGGGCTGCGCGAGTGCACCGCCTTCGCTACGGCCTGTCCATTTCGTATGGCGGCAATCTGATCCTCATTCAATCCAATGGTCTGCCTGAAAAAGTCTTGCAGATGCGGGGTTGCTTGTGAAAAGCCAAGCTGGGGTATCCCCATGGCGACGATCAACAACGCGACCACGCGTTTAACGGCTCGCATCATGGCAATTGATAAGAAGCCCTTTACCGCACTGTTCCTCATACATCCTGTACATAGAAGAGTACAAAAACGACGGTCGTGGGGAAACAGCTTTCGAGGGAAAAGCAGACGCCTAATCCCATCAGTATCGCCTTGAAGATAGCGGCCAGCAACTTGCGGCTAAGCAAAACCTATCTGGGAGCACAATTCCGTCGATTGCGAACCAGGCTAGGGGCTCCCATCGCGATCAAGGCCATGGCGGCCAAGCTGGCCCGCTTGCTCTACCGCATGTTGCGCTATGGGATGAAATACGTGGACCAAGGAGCAGTGTTCTACGAAGCTCAACACCGACTGTCACAGATCAAGCAGCTCAAGTGGAAAGCCCACAAGCTGGGATTCCAAATCGTCCAAACCACGGCTGCTTAAAAAGCAGGAGTTTCCGGGGAGAATGCTGGAACGTGTTGGGATTTCCTGAGTTCCTTAGTTGATTGTGCTAGGAGTAATTCCCTAATCGTAAGCGAATGCCTTATAGTAAGGAGTCACACATGGCAACGAAGCGCATAGGCATACTCACCGGAGGCGGCGATGTCCCCGGACTGAACTCCGTGATCAAATCGGTGGTCTACCGTGGGGCGGAACTCGGATGCGAAGTGATTGGTATCCGCCGGGGCTGGGAAGGATTGACCCACGTCGATCTGAATGAGCCCGCCAGCGAGGCACAGTACATCCTGCCCCTGAACCGCGAAAACACGCGCACCATCGATCGCACGGGTGGAACCTTCTTGCACAGCTCACGCACAAATCCCACTAAGATGAGGAATCTGCCTCCCGTTCTGCAGGTGCAGAAGTTCGAAGCGAAAGAATCGACCAAGAAGGGCGTGACCACTACCGCATTCGATGTCACACCGGCAGTGCTGAAGAACATTGAAAGGCTGGGCCTGGACTGCCTGATCGCGATTGGTGGTGACGACACACTGAGCTATGCGTCGGAACTCGATCGCAAGGGCATAAAGGTTATCGCAGTGCCGAAGACAATGGACAACGACGTCCGCAATACGGAATACTGCATCGGTTTCTCGACGGCGATTACGCGCGCCATGGACGCCATCGACCGCCAGCGTACCACCGTCGGCTCACACGAACGCATCGGCATCTTTCGCGTCTTTGGCCGCGATGCCGGGTACACGGCACTCTACACGGCGTACGTGACCGGAGTGCGCTGCTGTATTCCCGAGTACAAGGTCGATCTCAAGCACTTGATCGATTTGCTCGTGAACGACAAACGCAACAACCGGAGCAATTACTCACTCGTGATTCTTTCCGAAGGCGCTGAGTGGCAAGGCTACACAGTGAAGGAATATGGCGAAGCGGACGCCTTCGGCCATCGCAAAAAGATGAGCGTCGCGGAAGACCTGAGCGACGAGATCAAGCGGACCACCGGCGAGGAGACCGTCGTTAGCGACCTGACTTACGACCTGCGCTCCGGCAGTCCGGACTTCGTCGACCGCTTGGTGGCATTTACCTTTGCTGGCATGGCTATGGACGCTTTGGAAGAAGGCAAGTCCGGCTTGATGACCGCGCTCAATGAGGGGCGCTACGCGATGGTGACGATTCCGGATCCCAAACTGGGGCCACGCAAAGTAGATATCGAATCGATGTACAACACCGATCGCTACCGCCCCAAGTACGACCACAAGCTAGGTCTGCCGATCTTCCTCACCCGACCGTAGTGAGTGTGGGATCTGGCCGGTCGGGCCCGGCACTGATCCAACTCCGTTACCAGATTTTCCTTTTGGTGTGAGGGCACCTGGTCCGCCGTTACGCCGTGCATAAACGCAATCGCCATCCAGTGGTGCACAAGTCCCCCGGGAACTTGCACCGGCGCTTGGTGCTCACTGGCGGTCATCGGCTGGGTGATGACCTCCCCGTTTCGCAACCTGGGAAACACTTCGGTCTTCTCTGAGCCGGGAAGCCCGTCGATGTACAGGAAACGAGTCGGATCGTGGACTTCACTCTGTATGCGCTGCTCCTCCTTTTTCACATATTCGCGAAAGGCTTGGTCCGTAGGCGGCTTGAGTTCCGTGCCAGATGCCTGCAAACACAAAACCGACATACCAACAGCGATGAGCGATTTCGGTAGGCTGACAAAGTGGCTGTAGCTCATGAGCAGATGTAATCTCGGACTTGCGAGCCGCTGGTGCATCCTCCGCACGAAACGACGGTGGTGTTGGCGTTTTTTTTCATTTCGGCTAATGGCGCCGTATCGAATTTCGCAGCATCGAGATTTCCCCAATGGTTCATGCGGAAATTTCGGAACTGTCCCCATAAACGCCCTCCAGAGCGGCGAGAATTGACCTTCATTCGCAAATTACTTCGTGACTCTCGGTATTGCATCTCGCCAGCCAAAATCGCAACAGCTGCAAGTGCTTTCTGCGACTGAGGCTGATCAAACGCTAGCGTTCGGACTCTGCCCGCATTGCGGCAATGCCCTACCGAGGGCACTAGCGGAGCTCCAGAATCAACCTTAAACACCAAATTTTGCTCGGGTTAGGTAAAGCTCGAATTGGCAAAGGGATTGCACCACGTGTCGCGGACGCTGCAGTGAAGTTGAGGTGCACAATGAAGAAACTAAAAGCGAGAGAGGACTTCTGGCTGATACTCGGATTAATCAATCTCGTCGCAATGATCTACCCAATGAGCTGCTACTTGCAGGCAGACAGCATGGAAAACCAAATCATGGCTGTCCTTGTGCTCTGTGGGGTCGGGCTGTTGCTGGCTATCGTCGACGCGGTCAGTATTGCAGTTGCCTATTCACAGTGAATGGCATCCGGCTTGGTTGTTAGCGGGGTGGGCTGCCCTATGACCCGCCCGCCCTGCGTATCGTAGGTCGTCCTCTTGATTTCATCCTGCTGATACTGCGTCCAAAAAAACAACTATACTTGTGGCCGACATGCCGACATAACTTGTGGATAGATTCGTGCACCTCTTTTGCTTCATGCCTTAGATATGTCGGCGCCGTTCTCTTCGTGTTCGCCGCCGCGGCATCAACAGAAACTGACCGTAAGCGACAATGGGTAATGGTCGGATGCTAGAACCGAACTGTGAACGTGAGCGTCGGTACCGATTAATGGGCCTCGGAGCAGTATGCAGTCGATGACGCGATCACGCGCTGAGAGCGAATGTGTAACTGTCGTCGCCTGACGGAGCGTGGCGAACGGATTGACAAATCGGATGTCGGCAAGAGTTGCAGCTGGCCGACCCTGTGAAAGATCAAAATTAAAATCGCCTGCGGCGATGACCGGCACGTCAGGGCTACAGCGTTTCAAATCTTCCAGAAGCTCGTGTAGCTGAGAATAGCGGAGATCGTCGCTTCCCCTACTCTCAAAATGCAGGTTGTACGTCGCCACGGTTCTGTCCGGCGTGAGCACTTGGCTGAACAACGCCATGCGGCCCCCGCGTCTTCTCTGCAGGGACGGGAGACGGGGAATGAACCAGCGCGG
This sequence comes from Candidatus Acidiferrales bacterium, assembly GCA_963804635.1. Classification (GTDB taxonomy): domain Bacteria; phylum Acidobacteriota; class Terriglobia; order Acidiferrales; family UBA7541; genus Acidiferrum. The sequence continues at coordinate 11,087 of CAWDRK010000049.1, read as the reverse complement.
ACGCCAAAAGTTCGATTGTTTGTGGAATGGCAGGATGGAGGAATTGGACAGCGGCCAACGCGAGAGCGTGGCTTGTCCATGGTAAGCAGGCGATGAGGTCGCGCCCTGTGCCAGTTCTTCAAATTCGCATCCGAAGACATAGTTCAGTCGTAGCTTTTGCGCGATCTCTTTCGCAATATTTCGATACCCGGTTCGCCGAGCACTCTTGTCGGCTTCCTGGAGAAAGATGATGTCTGCATTTGCGGTCGCGAGGAATTCGAGGATACCCTCCAGCTTTGAGCCTCGCGCAATATTCCAACTGATGACACGAAACGCACTCCGAGATTCCATACCTTCAGAACAAGCGAACGAGCCTGTCTCAATCTGCGTCATGAGCCGAGAGCAGAACCGCGCCGCTCACGCACTCACGCCTCCGGTTCTTTATGGCAGGCGAAGATACGACAGACGAACGCGCAGAAATTACTCGGTACGAGTACAAGGCAATGATCCAGACGAGGTTCGCGCCGATCGCACTTGCAATAAAGGCAACGTGCATTATGTTAAGAACTGCGAATGCCAGAAGAGCATAGGGGAGGAAACAGCGACGGATAATAAACTCCGTCTGGCGCGCGATATACATCAGCGGGTTCCGTTTCTGTTTGTCTGCCTTCTTTTGCCACAGAGCTAGGAACTTCTCGGGATGGCTGGATGCAAACCGATGCCGCGCCGAGCCGACCGCCAAGAAACTGGCCACTGCTCCAACGAGCAGGAACCCTCCCCAAACGAGGTAAGCTTCTGTCTCTCGACTGCGAGTCAATCCGATGCTCATTCCCACAAAGATGAACAGGTAGTACAGGTAGTCACAGATTGTCTCCAGCCAGCAACCGAGCTTGCTTACTTGCAGCTTGAGGCGAGCGACCTCGCCATCGCAGCCGTCGAGGATGCTGGCCCAAACGGACAGAAGCGCACCCATCACGGTGTTCCAGTAGCCGCCCAGTGCGAAGAACACGCCGGCAAGAAAGCTAACTCCGAGCGTAAACAGGGTCACCATGTTCGGCGTAATCGGAAATTTGATGACCTGGCGGCTGATTGGAATAGAGATCCTGCGATTCATTCGGGCAAAAAGGCCGTCCGTGGGTTTCACCAACCATCCGTCAAGCTTTTGCTCCGCGAGCAACCGGTCTGGCGGAGCACTGACGGCCTGCCACAACTCGGCTGCAACCTCCTTGAAGACGACAGAATGTGAAGGTTTGAACCAGGCGTACAGTTCAACAGGCGTCTCGACGGACACTGGGCAATCTTCGGCAATCTCGAGAGCGGCCCCACGAGAAAGAGCAGCGATACCCACGAACTGACCATGGGTCGTGAGAGCCATCACATCGCCCCGACCATCCCAGTCGCGGACGATCTCGAAAAGGCAGGGGTGGTATGCCGCGCATGCAGACACAAGTAAGGTGCGCTCCGAGTCTGCTGCAACCTGGCGAGCCAGCTGAGGCAGTTGCCCATGCTCGCCGATTTCGAACCATTCCACTCCCTCGGGCAGACGCCCTGTTCGCAGTAACTCGCGTCGGATTACGATTGCGGCCAATGCGCTCGATGCCACAATGATCCGGCTCGCGTTAACACCGTGTGTTTGAAGAATAGCGCGGAGGATGATTGGTAGCGCTCCAACATGTGCGAGCTCTGGCGTGAAACCTCGTGTATCGTGGCAGTCGTCCGCAAATATTATTGTGGTGATCGTTTCGGGGGATGATTCACAACTCGCGTTGGAGCGGGGTTCCTCGAGGGGCGCCGGACTGTTTTCCCGCGCCGGACCGGAGCCGCCACTCATCTTGAGATGGCCGACAGACCTGGAGACCATAAAGAAGGCAAGAACTCCCACAACGGTCCAGAATATACTGCGCAGTCGACGGCAGAATCCTAATGTCAGTCCGGCAGTGCCGCTCAGTCCAAACAGAGTGGCAATCAGCATCGTACCACCCTCGTATATTCCGACATTGCCGGGAGTGAGTGACCCCGCGACGTTGATGAGTTTTGTGAAGGATTCCAGAATTAATGCACGCGTCCAGGTGACGTTCTTCCCCATGAACAGCAGGATCAGAAAGACCTCGGTGATCGCCAGACCGTGACACACAAAATTCAGAGTTACACTCCCCCAGAATGCGGATGGCCTTTCACGGTGGAATTGCAGGAGTTTCTCTTCGACGGAGGATATCAACGATTTCCTTTTGTGGACCCATCGGCCGATCCAAGGTACGCGGGCGAGAGCACCTGCCGGACCTGAAATGAGGGGCCAGCGGTTCTTCACGGCCAGCGTCGCTACAACGAGAATGCCGAGAAAAGCAATCGCAAAGAGTGCCGCATAAACACGCAACGTATTTGAAAGCGACAACCCGACAACCCCTGTGGCAATTCCACAAACAGTGACGAAAGCGCCGCACGCGATGAACAATCCCCGGTCAAGCGTCACTGACAATATTCTGCTGTCCGCAGGTACGTCGGGCCCAAGCAAAGCGACTCGCGTTGCCTCGCCCGCCAGTACACCAGCAAACCCGAGTTGGCCAATCGCTTCCGAAACCAGCCGCAATCCAAACAAGCGCGAAAATGAATACTGCACCCCGCGGGGAAGCGTCAGGCGCCACGCCCAAACCTTAACCATGTGCGATAACCCACCCAACCCGATCACTAACACCATACCCCACCCGACCAACTTCACGTTCTCCAACAACGCGCGGGGGCCTGCGTGAACAACTAAGTAGACCAACAGCCCGGCGCCTAACGCGCCAAAAACACACCGCAAGGCAAGGCGTGGGCCTGGACGCGATCTAGACACTGGCCACCTCTTCCACCCGCGGCAGATGTGAGTAGTGCGGCGACAATTGTACCTGCGCGAAGTCGAGCATTTCGGGAGTATCGATATCCTGCCAGATCGCATCCTCGATATCATAGGCTCGCAGCTTCCCATTCGAGGCCATGTGCTGCATGCCATCCGACAGAGAGCAATTGCCGTCCTTTATCACGGCATCGAGCGCATCGAAAACTGCTGGAGTGCACAAAAACATTCCGGTGTCGACGGCATCGTAAACCTTAAGGTTCTTTCCGACACTGATGATGTAATTACCCATGCGTACGACCTTAGTGGCGTCGTCCAGATCAAAAATACGGTCCAACTTGTGATCCACTCCGAGAATGGTTTCGTTAGTCGCCAAATGCTGGCGAAGCAGACACGCTGCAGTGTTTGGCTCAAAAATGTGGTCTGACATCAGGAGTAGGAATGGCTGGTCGACAGCATATCTGGCCTTGAGCAGCGAGACGCCGTTCTTTTTGTGGTATTCGGTATTTTCCACCCAAGTTACGGGCGTAGTGCGAAGCGAACTACCTGCGAACCAGCGACGCACGATATCGCCCTGATACCCGACAACGATCACGAAGCGTTCAATTCCTGCCTGCTTCGCTCCGGACATTACGTGCTGAAGCAGAGGAATACCTTCGTATCGTACGAGTGGCTTGGGAAGCAAACCCGACACGCTGTTCAGGCGGCTTCCCAGGCCAGCAGCAAGAATGACAGCAACATTACTTGTTAGCATGATTTGCCTCAATTTGATTGATTACCGATTTAGCCGATAGGGACGGGCCAGCAGACGAATTCGGTTGATAGTCGAAATAGCTGATAGTGACCTCTGTCTTTCCAAAGACGCGGGCTTCTGTCACGCTTTCTGTCGTGAAGGGGAACCAAAAGTCGCCGGATTTGTGATACTGCTGCACGAAATGAACGCTGCGCGTCCAGAAAGATGGATTTTTTGCTGGTTTGCCCTCGACTCGAACGACCGCGAAGTCCTCAGCATCAATCCAGATGCGACCCTCGAACAAGTACTTGTCCTCGCGCTTCGGCAGAACTTGGATCACATAGACCGGGCGAGCTTCTAAGAATTCGCTCGCAAGCATTTGGAACCGATAATTCTCAGGGGTAAGGCTGGTCGAGGGGCGAACCTGGGGCTGGGAAGTCTCCGTCTCGGATTCAAGCATCTTACGTAGCACGCGCTTATTCGCGGAGCTCCAACCCTGTTCCGAAACAACTTCGAAGTGCTTGGTTCCGTCGGGATCACACTCGACGCTCACGAGCATTTCGGCTCGCTTATTCAGATGCTGGTTTTCAAAAACGTAGCGTCTGTTCCCGTTGTACCCGCCGCCCAACTTATCTCTTTGGCTGTTATGGTTCGTCAGCTTCGCGATGACTTCGTCCGCGGAGAGAATGGGGGCTTCCTGTGCACGACAGATTGTTGTTGGCCCCAAGGCCAGGAATAAAATGACGGCGGTTCGAATCCTCACAATTAGAACTCCACAGTGAATTTCCCACGGTATTCGCGCCATGCACCGTTGAAGAACCCACCAAAGCGAGGGCTCTGTTCGATGTTCTGCACATCCCGGGGATCGAAATGATTGAAAAGGTTGAAGACTGCGATACCAACTCGTGCTTTAAGCCTCCTATCGCTGCCCACAGGTAGCGAGATTGGCCGCGACACTTGCAGGTCAAAGGACGAAAACTCGGGAAAACGCCGCGTGTTCCGTGGTCCTATATATTCGCGAAACTCGTCCTGCACCGAGTAGGGGAATCCAGTGTGCAGATCGAATACGGGAGCAAATATGAGTTTCCATGGTGCATGGAATTCACCCGAAAACAGGAAGCGGTTTGGAGCGTCGAACGACAGGCGTCCTTGTCCATCGGGTTGAATGACTGGCTTTGGAACGTTACCGAAGAACTGAAAGAAGTCGTTCAGGTCCCCATACGCACGGGAGCGCACATAGGAGGCATTGATGAAGTGCTTGTGAAACTGGTAGCGCCCAGTGACCTGAAGTTCTTTATAGGACTGACCTCCGTTATTCGAAAGCGTCACTAGTCCGGCGCCGGCGGGGCCATCGACAGTCGAAACGACAAAATCGTTGGCGGTGTTGCGTTGCTCATACCCTAGCTGGAGCAAAAGTCCACTGGAGACCTTTTGACTGAGCGCTAGATTCCACGAGGTGCTTCGTGGGTTGCGCAGACCGCCGAGAATCTTGTTGCTATAAGCGGTTGAGCTGGTCACCTGTCCCGCGGGATCGAGAATAAAGACAGTCCGCTCTGGCAACCACTGGAAAGCCGGAATCATCAAGGGCACACGGTCGTAGAACTCCCCGATCCCCCCACGCAGCATCGTTCGTCCACTGCGGGTCAGAGCTAGCTGGAAGCCGACACGCGGAGCGGCGTGTACTGAACTTGTCACGGTATCGCTGTCAAAGCGCAGCCCAAGATCCAAGAGAAGTCGTGGAGAGACGGTCCACTGATCCGCAGCAAACCAGGTGACTTCTTGCTGCGACACATGAGCCTCACCGCCGCCCGTGAAGCTAATTCGCTCGATTGGAGTTCCGTTCGACCCTTGGATCTCGACCGGGGAAAACGACTGGGCGCCACTGTAACTGGAGTACGCGTATTCCAAGCCGACATGCCATTGGTGAGTTCCGAGAAAATGACGCGGAGCAAATTGGTACATTTCCTCCCAGTCGAAACGTGAAGCTCGGCGCTTTTGCGAATCAAAGAATCCCCCTTCGGTCGTCTCCAGCATGAGCTGGTAAGGACCGGAGCCTGCCGGAGTGAGATCCACATCAAATGTTTTGTAGCTGAATTGCGAAGTCAGAACGCTTTCATTTCCCGTGAGATACCGGTGCTGTCCATACAGCTGGTAACCGCGCTGGTGATAGTCGGACGTGGATTGCTGTGGCGTGAACGTGTTCAAACCCATGTACTGCAGGCGCTGTGGGTTCACCGAAAGGGAAATTGTAGCGGTCTGTTTGGGAGTTAGATTGAAATCGAACTGCGTGTAGGAATTAAAGCTTACCAGTGTTGTATCCCGCTGAAATGGCGGGAGACTGTTCACGGGAGTCCGCACAAACCGGTATTCCAGTGATTGCGTTACGGCAATGTGATCTGCCCAGATGGGACCCGTGAGTGTCACGCGGGGTGTAGCGGCACCAATACCGAATACCGTGCCGTCACGGACCCGGGCGCGTGGAATAAAGTTTTGGACGGAGAGGTGGAATTTTTCGAAATCACTGGTCTTTGTCTCTAGGGAGGCAACCGCGCCGGTGAGCTTTCCGTATTGGGGATCGTAGGGATTGGAAATCACCTGCACCGAAGACACGACATCAATAGGTACGGCAAATCCTGGACTGCCAGTCGCGGGGTCGGTTGCGTTGGCGCTGTTCACCAGCGCCCCGCTCTGCGTATTCCGGGCGCCTTTCATGTTGATGCGTCCGTCTGGCCCACGCACGACGCCAGGAAGCGTCGGCAGTATGCTCTCAGCTCGGTCGTCGCTGTTCGGTGCATTCTGGAGCGTGCTAGATGTGACCGTTCCGGATGGAGAGGGAGAGGTCGCTTGGGCGTCGTTTGCGGTGGACGTTACTGTGACGGAGTCCTGGACTGTCATGGGCTTTAAGTCCAGCGAGATTTCAGAGACCTCGCCCATCTCAACCGTCACGAGCTGGGTTGCTACTAGTCCCGGTGCCGTGACTTCAATCGTGTACGTCCCTGGCTGCACGTCTAGAAATTCGAATTTGCCGCCCTCGTCCGTTTCTGCTTCCATGACTGCTGGTCCCTTCAGCGTCACCTTTACGTTTGCGATGTAGGACTGACCCATGGAATCCTGAATGAACGCTGTGCCTTGTACCTGGCTCGTGGCCACCGATGTTTGGCCTGCAAGTAGCTGCGCAGCAGACAAGCACACGGAGAGGCCAAAGAAAAGCAGCCTCGCCGCAACACCGCTACATCTCACTTTGTTCACCCCGCTCCGTTTGACTGTGTGCGACTGCATGTTCCAAATTCGCAAGCGAGCCACTCATACGCAGCCCCCCGCGCCTCCTGGCGGTAGATCGTGTCTCGACTGACGCCGCCACAACGAACCACATTTTTTCTGATGCTTGACTTCGAGCTCCCATGCGATCAATGCATTCGAGTGACCACCGAATCTCCGCCTCAGGCGGTGCACTCAAGTGCATTTCCGAGAAGAACATAGTGAGGGCTCGGCAGATTTTGTGCGCATCACGAAAGAGCCGGAACCTGGGCGTCCTGCCCGCATTCGGTCAGAGCCAGTCTGCAAAGTTCGAGTCGCGGAAATCTCGTGCTGAATGGTGGTTCTAACGCTATGTGGTCACTGCGTCCCAAAATCACGCTGAAGGCAAGTCAGTTTAGGCTTTTAGCCAAAGTCCACCTATTGCCGATTACATAATGCATCCAGATTTGGCACCCGAATTGCGATTAGAGCTGATGTGAAGCGGCCGACCATGGTCGCCAACGGGGGAAAATAAATGCTTCGAGCGAAGTCCGAGAGTGCGGCAGTTTCCGGCTTCCATGTTGGGGGAAGGCTTGTAGGCAGCTGGACGCTCGACTCAAAACCCCCCGTTAAAAGAAACGTAGTTCCGGCCGGGTCACGTTCTGAGTCGTCGGAACTGGGTGCCACAGTCTCAGCAGTGCGCGACGCGTTGATCTTGGTGTGGACTCTGCAACAGGAGTTCGGTGGAGACATCTGTGGGCATAAGGCGCCAGAAGCCTGCGAACGACTAGATCTGATATCGAAAGGAGGGAATCACAACTAAGTCGTTCGTGACTCCACCCCCCGTACCCGGGTGTCCGCCCAACCCGGGTACGGTCCCTCACAACCACCACCAGAAGAGCTCGGGACTGCTCACACAATTTCTGCGAATCGCATTCGGAAAAGTGTCCGTCGTTCACGAAAGGCACGCTTCCTTTCCGTACCTTCCCTTACCGGATTCCGAATTCCCTTCGCCCGATGAACGCAAGATTCAAGACCAGGCACAAAAATGGTTCCCGGCCTCCAAGTAACGAAGTTCGTAGAGCCCGATTTGTTGCCCCGATTCGGGCAATGCCCACATCGCGGCACCGAGAAACCTGGACATATGTCAGATCTAGGCCAAGATCAGCGAGATAGCAGCAGTAGAACTTGGCACACGGTGTGCCCATATACCTTGATGTATAGCGACCGACGATGGTCGCTGAAGGAACGAGAATGCTTCGAGCGGAGTTCAACCAAAGGAATAACGGCCTGGTACTCAAGTTAGAAGGCCGGCTCGTCTCAGCCTGGGCAGTTCAAGTGAAATCACTCGTCTCCAGGCGCTTTGTAAAGAACGGGTTGTTAGTTGATATGGCTGAAGTCACCTACGTTGATTCCGTCGGCGAACAGCTGTTGCTTTGGCTGCGCGACTTACAAGCAAAATTCCTGGCGGAAGCTTGCTATCCACGAGACATCTGCGAACGGCTTCACCTGACCCTTAAAGGAGACGCTGACAGGCCCGTCCCGTCAGCGACCGAGGTGCTTCCCTCGTCCACAGTAGCCCCCCACCCCCGCCCGGGCGGTCTTCCGTGACTCGCCCGGGCGCGGCCTCTTAAGGAGATGCTGCATATGTCATGCATCTGTTCACCTGAGAAAAGGAAAGCGCAGGCAAAACGCGTGTCCACATTGGAAATCCTGGCCCGGTTCGAGGACGAACATGAAACCTTGTCGAGGCTGGCGTTCGTAATTACGGGAGACATAGGAACTGCGGAACGATCGGTCAGCGAGGCACGCGAACTGGTCAGAAACGGGGTGTATCCCTTCCCGTTCCGCGAGCAGCTCACGGAATGGGTTAAGTGGGTGACGATTAAGGCCGCAATAACAAACAGTCTTCACGAAATTGCCCTTTGCGAGTCGAGGTATGCGAATCAGAATTGCATGCACTCCGAACATCTTTTGAATGGCAATGATTCGAAGCTGAGGGAATTTCGCAATTTCCTGTTGCGGATCGATCCCCAAATCGTCATCGGTGAGCTTGATCCGCTAGCCAGGGCTCTCGCCATTCTGAGGACGACCGTACGCGCATCAATTCTGGACTGCATATTGCGGCTCAAGTTGTCCCTTGACACTGTGCTTGCTGCAAATTGCAGAGCGATGACTTGGCTCGAGGAGAAGCGAACCGGACTGAGCGATAAAGCTCCGACTCCGGAACCGAAACTGGAGAAACCATGATCAGAGTAATCACAATTACGCACCAGTGCGGAAGTGGCGGAACACAACTGGCTTCCTTAATTGCACGGAAGTTTGGGTGGAAACTCCTTGACCATCACTTGGTAGACCGTATCGCCCGAATCGCCGATCTGGACGTCGCAAAGGCCGCTCAGTTCGACGAGCAGGCGGCCCGCTGGTGGTGCGGTCTGCGACCTCCAAGGATTAACTTAGCAGACTGTTGCCCCTACGTATCCCCTCGCTGGTTGGACGCGGTTGACGAGGACTCTGCCCACGCTCTCGCCACGCAACTGATCCAGGCAGCGGCGGATTCTGGAGAGTGTGTAGTCGTCGGACGTGGTGCTCAATGCTTCCTTCAGGGCCGAAGCGACGTCTTCAATGTTCTTGTCTATGCACCGATCGAGAAACGAGTCCGGGCATTGCAAGCTAGCTGGCCTGAACACCGAGACGTTCAAGCCCTGCTCACGCGGATGGATTTACAACGAGCCGAATATATTCGCCAACACTACGGGAGAGATTGGCTTGATCCAATGCTCTACGATCTTTGCGTCAGCACTTCGATCGGCCTCGATCGTGCCACTACGCTGATCAACGACGCAGTGGTGTTCCCGGATACAAACTGTACGCCGACAGCAGACGAAGAGGTGTCGCTATGTCCATCGCTGGATCAGCTCAAGATCTGCGCTTAAAGTCTGTGTTGATGGCAACGGATCTGTCGCCTGCTTCCGTGAAACCCCTTCATCACGCATTGGCGATTGCCCGCTATTACGGAGCGAAGCTTTACGTTGCGCATGTCGTTTCGCCGATCCCTTATTTGATGGCTGGACCGGAAGCCCTCCAGCTCGGCTGTGAGGGAGCCTCCCAGGACATGCAACAGCTCCAGCGTGACTTGCTGAACGATGGGTCGCTCGACGGCTTAGATCATGAATTCATCATCCGCCACGGAAGCGTCTGGGAGGAACTGCAAGCAATAATCTTCCAAAAACAAGCCGACCTGGTCGTCGTCGGAACGCACGGTCGGCGCGGCATTGAAAAGGTACTCCTGGGCTCCGTCGCCGAGCAAGTCTTTCGAGACGCGACCTGTCCTGTCCTAACCTGTCGGCCCGTACTCATACCGGGAGAGCCGAGTTGACTTGACGGGCGAAATTCGGACGTATCTGTTTGCGACGGACTTCGGTGAAACTTCTCTTCGCGCCCTGCCGCAGGCCGTGTCACTCGCTAGTCAAACTAACGCAGGACTGATCCTGCTGCATGTCGTTCCAGCGGCTCCTGTACCGCAAATTCCAGGCTGGTACAGCGCGTCCGAAATCGTGTTAACGCGAGAGAATGCGCGGCAGGCTTGCGTGCGGCGGCTGGAGCAGTTGATGCCTCGTGACGAAGAGACGCCAATTGAAAGTGCGTTTGTCGTCCAGTTCGGAATACCGAGTGAAAACATTTTGCAGGTGGCTTTGGACAAGAGTGTAGACCTGATCATCCTGGGCTTACGTCGCGCGTCTCTAGCCGGCACAATTTCGCACATGCCCTGGGCCACAGCTTATGAGATCGTGTGCGGGCCGGACGCCCTGTGCTAACCGTCAGGCAGTGACCCAAACAGGCCACCGCACTACGTATTTCAACAATTCAGACCGTTTCAGAATTCCCCTGCTTGATCAAACTCTCGGTGATGCCACAGCCGACACCTGGGCGGATATCAAAACGCCTTCATTTAGTGAACAGTGAATCGGAGACCCACGAACTCTGAGCGGCTGATGTCTCACCCGACAGTTCGGAGTCGATTAGGAAGCCAACTTGGCCCCACACGCGAGGGTCATTCTCCATTTCATGGTGAGGCCTGGTGAGAACTCGGACGAGCCACGGATAGTTGTCACAGTTGATATCATGACCCCTATAGGTCATACGGAAATTTCCGAGGATTTTCGTCTGCTCTGAATCAACCGCGCGGATTGTGGACCGCCCGTGGAGCCATCCCTCCGCCGTGATAAAAGTTAATCGCGCGAGCAACGTTGGCCGGAATGCGAGAATCGGATTGCCAGACCTTCGTAACGCTATCCCACTTGG
>CAWDRK010000048.1:0-147895 GCA_963804635.1 Candidatus Acidiferrales bacterium | reverse complement strand
AAATTCTGATGACTCAGTTGACCTTACGCGGCTAAAGCACTGAAAAACAGCTTTGAAATGGCCTGTTTTGGTGGGCAGTTGAAGGGAGTCCGTTCAATTGGAGGGAACAGCGATCTAACCGCTTGATCAGGCCAGTTCGATTCTGGGGACCGGATAGCACCACGCGTGCATTACGCCTTTAGCCTCCCGCTGGCCGCGTGAATTACGCCGTTCGCGAGAGTCCAGGTGGCTGTTTTAGTCTCCTGACCGGCAGGAGCCATGAAAGTCTGCACCATCAATTCAAGGACTTACGAAGCTCACGAAAACAACCTTTGTTGACCGGCACCAGTTTTCAACGAGTTAGCGGCCAGCGCCTCTTGCAGTCGCGGCAGCAGTAATCGCTATCGGTGCCGGTTTCGTGCGCCGAACGGGAAGGCGCATCTGTGACAAAATCGCAATGATGAGCGCCTTCTCACGCAAGATGCAGCGGTCAGCGCGGAGCGTGAACGCGCCCCTTCGCCGTTCGTAGCTAACGCGGCCCCGAGGGAATTCGGTGTAATTGGTTTTCAGTGCGGCTCCCCGTTTCACTAACTGCCTCCAAGGCGGCTTTCGATTTTCATACGCAACTTATCCTGTTCGGTATCGTTAGTCCGCGTTGGGAGAACGGTGCCTTTTTGTCCTTCGACGAACATGACAAAACACGCTGCATGGTTCGCAGAATGTTCTTAATTGGAATTGATGATGTTTAGCCGCTTTTCGTCGATTAGACGTTAGTTACTGCAGGCTGTGTGGCGCTAGCCCAGATGAAATGATCGAGCCGGCAGCGCGAACTAATTCTCAGGTGGGTCCGCTGCCTTGAATGCAGCTGCCATAGAGGCGTAGGGGCCAGCAGCGAGTGAAGTGTCATTCGCCTGTGCCCATGTGAACGTAATAGCACTGGTTGATGTGGAAACCGCGTGGCCCCAACCGTTGTTTTGGTCAACCGGCTCAGGACCAGAAATCAATTCGCCCGAGAACATATTCGCATCGGAGTAGGAGGTGCCGACGTTCGAACTCAGTCCCGTGGCCGTGTTATAGTCCCAGATGATGTTGGTGAAAATCAGTTCTCCCGACTGTGCAGGTGTAATGGTGTATGGAACCGTGAGCGTTCCGGTGGTGGATGTTTGGTCCCCCGTAGCCCCATTCGTCGTGTCTAGCGGAGATGTCGCAGCGCCAGTAACATCGTAGAAAAGTATGCTCCAATCGCAGGTGCTCGCTGAGAAATTCACCGTTATGCTGAGACTGGTGGAAGTTATCGCGTTGCCCGCGTAATAAACTTGAGCCGTGTCGTCTCCACCGCCGCTATAAGAATAGGTGGACCCAGCCTGCGCCCAGGCATTGCTATCCGAGTCTGTTAGGTTTGACATCGTGCAGACAGGATTGCCGCCGCCGCTCAAGGCCACTATGAGATTGCCAGTCGAGGGAAATTGGAGTGGCAGCGGGTTCGGAAAGCTGCTTCCGCAGGTCGCCACTCCGCAAATGCTCTCATGCTGCAAATGGACGATTCTCATGCCAGAAGGAACGCTACCAGAAGCTCCCGTTTTCAGGAGAATCGCTGCGGACACCCACTTTTGGCTTGTTCCCATGCTCATCGTTGGATTAATGGCGCTCGTCGAATCGTAGACGCCGTATTGCCCCGCCCATCCATCCCTCAGGTCAGCACTCAGAAGATTCCAGGTAATGTTTTCCTTTGAGCCTGCGGTGAAGCTCGACTGATTCACTGAGATGCTGAAGGCAACTTGATATGCCAGGTCCCCGCTCACACCCGGCGTCAAGTTCCCCGCTATTACCGAAGTACCCGCGCCATTGCTGCCAGTTCCTGAGCCGTCAACGGCAATTACATTGTTGAATTCCGTCGCCATCGGTTGCACGTACCCGCCAGGATTCGAATTGAAGCAAACGGAGATGTTCCTAGCTCCGGAGGACACATTAAACGCGGCAGCGATTGCCAAAGACTGAGTATCGGCGGTGTCGTAATAATTCTCCACCATCGTGTAGCTATCGCCCTTGTCATCGGTGACGGTCGGCGTGGGATTACTGTTAAATGTAAATCCCACGATGACGGCGTTGCCCGAGGTCGTTGGGTTCGGTAGCTGGAAGTAGTAGCAGAAGGGACTTGCAAAACCGTTGTTGCGGGTGTTCGAGCTACTGACGTGTTGAATGAGCGTCGGCTCTGCCGGTAATGCCGTGGTCACCGTGAAGCTGGAGCCGTTGCTTGCTTGCCCCCCCACGGTCACAACAACGTTGCCCGTCGTCGCGCCGGCTGGCACGGGAGCCACGATGCTCGTGGCGCTCCAGCTCGTCGGTGTGGCCACCGTCCCGTTGAACGTGATCGTGCTCGTCCCCTGCGTCGCTCCAAAGTTCGTCCCCGTGACGGTGACCGAAGTGCCCACAGCACCTGAGGTCGGATTAAGGCTGAAGATGCTCGGAGCCGTGGTCACCGTGAAGCTGGAGCCGTTGCTTGCTTGCCCCCCCACGGTCACAACACGTTGCCCGTCGTCGCGCCGGCTGGCACGGGAGCCACGATGCTCGTGGCGCTCCAGCTCGTCGGTGTGGCCACCGTCCCGTTGAACGTGACCGTGCTTGTCCCCTGCGTCGCTCCAAAGTTCGTCCCCGTGATCGGTGACCGAAGTGCCCACGAGCTCCGGAGGTCGGTTAAGGCTCGTGATGCTCGGAGTCGCCAGCACCGTGAAGCTGGACTCCGTTGCTTGCTTGCCCCCCCACGGTCACCACTACGTTTCCAGTCGTCGCTCCTGCCGGAACCGGTGCCACGATGCTCGTCGCGCTCCAGCTCGTCGGTGTCGCCACCGTCCCGTTGAACTGATCGTGCTCGTTCCCTGCGTTGCTCCAAAATTCGTTCCCGTGATCGTTACCGAAGTGCCCACAGCACCTGAGGTCGGATTAAGGCTGGAGATGCTCGGAGCCGTGGTCACCGTGAAGCTGGAGCCGTTGCTTGCTTGCCCCCCCACGGTCACAACAACGTTGCCCGTCGTCGCGCCGGCTGGCACGGGAGCCACGATGCTCGTGGCGCTCCAGCTCGTCGGTGTGGCCACCGTCCCGTTGAACGTGATCGTGCTCGTCCCCTGCGTCGCTCCAAAGTTCGTCCCCGTGACGGTGACTGAAGTGCCCACAGCACCTGAGGTCGGATTAAGGCTGGAGATGCTCGGAGCCGTGGTCACCGTGAAGCTGGAGCCGTTGCTTGCTTGCGCCCCCACGGTCACAACAACGTTGCCCGCCGTCGCGCCGGCTGGCACGGGAGCCACGATGCTCGTGGCGCTCCAGCTCGTCGGTGTGGCCACCGTCCCGTTGAACGTGATCGTGCTCGTCCCCTGCGTCGCTCCAAAGTTCGTCCCCGTGACGGTGACTGAAGTGCCCACAGCACCTGAGGTCGGGTTAAGGCTGGAGATGCTCGGAGCCGTGGTCACCGTGAAGCTGGAGCCGTTGCTTGCTTGCCCCCCCACGGTCACAACAACGTTGCCCGTCGTCGCGCCGGCTGGCACGGGAGCCACGATGCTCGTGGCGCTCCAGCTCGTCGGTGTGGCCACCGTCCCGTTGAACGTGATCGTGCTCGTCCCCTGCGTCGCTCCAAAGTTCGTCCCCGTGACGGTGACTGAAGTGCCCACGGCGCCGGAGCTTGGACTGAGGCTCGTGATACTCGGCGAAGTTGACGTACTGGTCGATGTCCCGGCGCTCGCGCACCCCAAAAGACAGAATGTCAAAGCCGCAGACAGCAGTAACCACCGCAGTGAATCACGCAGGCGGCTTATCCAACTCCATTCGCCGCGAGGACCCGTGCTAGGGCCTAGATTTGTGAACTGGCAGCCCATCGAACGTTAACTCCTCAAGCAGATGGGACTATGCCCCTCACGACCGCTCGATTCTGAGCCTCCCGGTCCCCGCTGGCCGATGGAAACAAACCATACCACTCTCTCGGTTTCACTTACGGAACGCCCTGGCTTGGCGTCGTTTCTCGGGCACGCTTTGACAATGGATTCAACCCGGAATTTCCGATTTGGACTTCAGACTCGCGCATCATATGCTTCTCCTGCGCTGGACACAACGAATTTGCCACCAGAGCGAGCCCCAGTGAGATCAGCGGCGTTCCGACGGCTCGTTTTTGCCCGTCTGACGAGCCCCGCTTGCTGCCGCGTAATCGATTCTCAGACACTGCTCCGACCCTCCTCCCTCGGCCCCAGATTTTGCAACCGCAATCGGAGTGCTACCCGCTCGGCACCGGCAGCGCCCAGATCCGCCGCAGCATCTGGCCAAACAGGCGTCGATGCAGACGCCCTCGGCCAGCAGCAGCCAATAATAGCGGGCATGCTTGACCAGCCGCCCACCAGTCTTGACCAACCGCTGCTGCAAGCTCGTCAGCGACCAGGCGTCGATTCTCTTCGGCAGCACCAGACGGCGCCACAGATTGCCCAAGTTCTTATTTAAAATGGCAACGACGGACCAGGGAGGTAGCAGTTATGCAGTGAGTTTGCGTCCGAACGTGAACGCGACCATCGCGGTGCGCATACTGCATGTCAGACGTGAAAAAGAAGATTCCAAGAGGTCTCTTGGCTACTCGCTTTGCATCCACGCGACGGGTGTACGAGATAAAAGTGGGGGCTACGGAGTACGCGAGGCCCAAAAGTCTTCAAATCGACCGGAGAGAATGCAACAGCGCAGGGCAATGATGGCATTGGCTCCGCGTACGGACCAGCGCATTCCGGATTGTTTAAGACGCTCACCGATGACCGTGCGACAGCCAGCCTCGACCACCCCGGAGCCCACAAAGAACTTCTTTTCCCGGTATTCGGCGTAGCGCATCTGCGGCGCATTGTTTTCGAAGTAGCACAATTGTTTGAGCATCGATTTTTTGCTGGGAGCGGAGGCGGGCAGTTGTTTGCCGACTTGGCGAAGGAGCCGGCGGATGTCGCCCGCTTCCAACCAATCCCGCCAGGTTTTCGGAGCCTTAGCCTCCGGACCCCAGAGGATCTGCGCCATCGTGGTCAAGTGCTCATAGGCGTGGAACAAATCGACGATATGCACGGCCTGGGGGAAATGGGTTTGGACAATCGTGTGGTTATAACGCGCCCCGTCGGTCAGCACGATGACGGTCTGGGCCTGCTCCAGACCCCGGCGCAGAGCCTCGGCATAGATGCGCCAGCCGAACAGAGTGCTCGATTCAATAGCCCCGACATAGGTGGTGGAATCGGGATCGCGTTGCGGATGGCCCTTGCGGTCCAAGCCCACTTGGGTGAACACGCAACCCAACTTGGCTTCCCGGGTGCGGGCCGAGCCATCCGCTTGTTTGCCGCGCCGTCCTACCAGTTCGTTCCTGCGCATGGGGACTCCGGTGCCGTCGAAGCTGATATAGAACTTGGCCTGGGAGGCCGCGGCGGGAGCCGGGGTGCGGAGGGCTTGCAAGCTCCGTTCCTGTTCCGCCGCCAGCCACTGCTCGACCTGGTGACCCACCTCTTCGGCCACCCGCTCGACTTCCCGCGCTTCCACGGTTAGCCCCGCGTAGCAGCGCAAATCTTCGGCGGCCTGCTCAAACTGGGATTGGCTACCGGCACGCGCCATGAGTCGGCGCACGCCGGGCGAATAGGTGGTTTGGACGATGTCCAAACGCTCGTCGTCGGGAAAGCGTCTCTGGGAACAGAGTTCGCAGGTATAGAAAGAGCGCGCGAAAGGCACCCGGCCGAGGGTGGTTAACAACCCTTTGCGGCGTCGGCCGCGACTGCTCATGCGCTGGCCACACGGGCAGAGGATCGCCTCGCGAGGAGCATGCTGCTGCCAGTGACTCAGCAAAGCCCCCAGGACTCCCGCCCCGCCTTGGCGGGCGGCTTGCAGCAGGAGACTCTCCCACGCTTCAAAATCCGGCGTCTGTCGGGCGGCCAGAGCGGCGGCGAGGCGATGCACCTCGGCGGCTTGTTCCAGTTCCACCAGCAGTTTTTTTTTGCACCACCTCGGCCACCGCTAAATCACTGAGTTGCTCCCCCACTTGCACTAAGCCGTCCACCACGGTTTCAAATTGTCGCATGGCTTGAATCTGTTGCCGATACAAGGGCACCAGGGCGGGATCGGTCAGGCGCTGGGAGACGGTCTTCTGGCCCTGCTTACGGGTCAAGAGCGGATAAGGTCCACGCTTGACGCGCGAACCGTCCTTACGTTTAATCGGATAGGGTCTTTTTCATATTGTAGTCTTAATACTACAATATAGAGGTGTCCCACTCGCGTGCTCCCTCAACACCGCAGGCCGGTCACACAGGAAAGGAATCCGAAAATGCGGCAGGGGGAAAAGCGGACACCTCCGGGGGAAAACAGTGTGACCCGTTACAGTTTAATGCGAATTTCGAAGGAACTGGCCTGGCACCACTGTCTGTGGATGACTCTTCTGACCAGCGAACGCTCCCGCGTGCCAATCAAACTCTATAGTTCTCACCTTTTCCTCTTGCTCAGCGAGTCTCAGACGCCTTTTACTGCGCCTCCCCTCGGTGCCAGCCCTGAGTCCCGTATCTTGTAAATCAGCGCCCGGTAGCTAATTTTTAGCGCTTCGGCCGTCTTTCGTCGATTCCACTGATTGGCCCGCAACGTTTCGAGAATGACGTTCCGTTCCATTTCTTTGATGGCATCGTTTGCCAGTCGCTTGAGGGTAATCGGCGCCGCCGAATCTCCTCCATTCACTGGAATGCGTGGCCGCTTCTGTCCATTCTCCTGCTGGATCACGGCCTCCGGACCGATCAACACGTAGCGAGCCACTCCGTTCGACAGCTCGCGGATGTTCCCCTGCCAATTCAGGTTCTGCAAATACTCCATCAACTCCGCAGGGATTGGATCCGCCTTCATACCAAATTGCTTCACAAATTGATGCCTGAAGAACTCCACGAGCAGGGGAATATCCTCTCGCCGCTCTCGCAACGCGGGCAATTTTAAGCGGAAAACATGAATGCGATAGTACAAGTCCTGGCGGAATCTTCCCGCTTCGGTCTCTTCCTCAAGGTTCTTGTTTGTCGCACACAGTAACCGGGCGTCAACTTTGCGCTCCGATTGATCGCCGATTCGCGCGAATGTCCCGTCCTGCAGAAAGTGCAATAGCTTGCTCTGGAGATTCAAATCCAGATCGGCGATTTCATCCAGAAACAGGGTCCCACGATGAGCCAACTCCACCCGTCCCGGCTTCGACTGCAGCGCTCCCGTGAACGCACCTTTCTCGTACCCGAAAAGCTCACTCTCTAGAAGTGTTCCGGGAATCGCTGCACAGTTCACTTTGACGAATTCGCCCGAACTGTATTCTGAATTGGCATGGATCCAGCGTGCCAAGGCTTCCTTGCCTGTGCCACCTTCTCCGCACAGCAAGATCGGAATGTTGGTGCGGCAAATCTTCTGTGCGCGGTTCCGCACGTCCGCCATTGTCCGGGAGAGACCGAACAGAACGTGTTCCGGAGGAACCAGGTTCAGTCTTGCTCCATTGCCATTCTTCTTGGCGCTCTCTTCGGCCATAATCATTCCGCCGGCTTGGGTGCACATCCGTGCCCAAACAGCCGACGAGGCCGGAGAGCCATATAGTACCGCGTCCAAAAATTAAACCGTCTGTTTTTAACACGATACGTTTAAAACTGTGGGTAGGTACTACAACCAGCGATACATCATGATTGACAGCGAGTTTCCCTCAACGGGAACTCTCAGCACAAAGGCAGGAACCTTTGTTCTCTTAATTATCCTTTTCGGTTGAGCTTCGACTCATACGCGCGCTTCACGAGCTACGTTCTCGCCTCGGATGATGTCGTACCTCTCGATGACCGCCGCTACACCCAACCTTGGTTCACCTTCTTCCACGCGCCTCTCCACTCGGACTACTTTCCCCTGTGCCCGAACATATACGTCGGTACCATGAGTGATCTCTGCCGGCAGCGTCAAAGTGATATCCAATTCCGAGCCTGCATCCATATCCTTGTCTATTACGAAGTACAAACCCCGGGTTGAAATGTCTCGGGTCCTGCCGTCCTGTCGCCCGATAATCTTCTCTGCGGCAAAGCGAATACTGATCGGGAGTGTCAGGTCATACCGTCTTGCATTCCGACGTTCTGTCATTACCCCCATTCGTGACTCCGTCCGTGGCTACTGGTCTTTGCGCCACCCTCAGGTATGATTCTCGTTCCGGCCTTCTTCGCTACTTTCTTCCGCGACGGCACATTCGAGCAGCTAAAGCCCTCTCCACTCTCTTGTGTTCAGATACTTCTCTACCCAATATTTCCACACAATACAGGTTTCACTGGACAAACTTCTGGACACGAGCCGACACACCGCTATCTTCCCTGCTTCCGTTTGGCACCACAGAAACCCTCTTGCCAGAAAGACAGCTCTCTTGTCGGTCTTGCTTTTACGTTTCGATGCGCACAATACCTTGCTTAAGGGCGATCGTGCAAGTTTTGTTTTTTGGTGGCCTGTCGTGAAGCGTTAACCCGGCGCGACGGCGCTATCTACCCGGCCTTAACCCCAATTGGGGTAGCCGTACCATCCTCCGGCGGTTGCGGTTCTTCTGGTTTCGCTGCCGAGGAGCGCCGGGTCCTGGGCGTGTCCAGGTTGAACTGCCGCATCTTGTAGAGCAGTGCCTTATAACTGATCCCCAGCATCTTGGCCGCATCCTTCCGGCACCACCTGGTTTTTTCCAGCGCGTCGGCGATCGCTTCCATCTCCGCTTCATCCTTTAGTCCGCGCACCAGCGCTTTCAACCCCTGCTCGCGGGGCACATGCGATTCTTCCCGTGGCGCGGCCTTCTGACGAAGCTTGGACATCTCAATCAATTCCCGCAGACTGCCTTCATCATCCTCTAGAATGACGTAGCGTTTGACGAAATTCTCCAACTCCCGCAGGTTACCGGGCCAGGGATAATTCATGGCCGCATCCAGCAGGTGTTTGGAAGGTGTCTGCATGGTCTTGCCAAATTTCTCGCTGTATTTTTCCAGAAAATGTTTAAACAGCAGGGGAATTTCCGAGGTGCGCTCCCGCAGAGGCGGCACGTTGATGGACAAGACGTTCAACCGGTAATACAGGTCTTCGCGGAATCTTCCGTCCTTCATTGCTTCCTGCACATCCACGTTGGTTGCCGCCAACACGCGGACATCTGTTTCTACCAGGTGCCTGCCGCCGAGTCTGGAATACTGATGATCCTGCAGCACATGCAACAGTTTTGCTTGCAGGTGCACAGACATTTCCGCTATCTCGTCCAAAAAGATTGTGCCCTTGTTGGCCAGCTCGAATTTTCCAGGCTTTGCCCTCACCGCTCCGGTGAACGCCCCTTGCTCGAATCCAAACAACTCCGATTCCAGCAACTCACCCGGCAGTGCCGCACAATTCACCTTGATAAATGCCTGATTCCTTCGCTTCGAGCGCAGATGAATCATTCGCGCCACGACTTCCTTGCCTACGCCACTCTCGCCACAAACAAAGACCGGCACGTCCACGGGAGCAATCTGCAGGATTTGCTGACGGATGCGCACCATCTGCGGGCTGGCCGCGAGAAAGCTCAGATCCTCGGTTACCTGATCGCAGTAATCGCGCAGCGCCTGATTCTCTTGCGTCAACTGCTTCTTTTGGCGCGACTTCAGCATCGCCGCGTCCAGTTCGGTCTTTTCAAATGGCTTGGTGAGATAGTCGTGCGCACCGAGCCGTATCGCTTCGACGACCGTGCCCACCTCATTGGAGCAGGACAGCATGATGACGTTCAGGTTTCGGTCCATTTGCATCAGTTCCTGCAACGTTTCCAGGCCGCCCATCTCGGGCATCAGGACATCCAGAATAATGAAATCTGGCCGCTCCCCTTTGTTCACGCGATTTATCGCTTCCCGCCCGCTACTGACTGCTTCCACTTCGAAGCCGTCCACCTCCAGCAGTGTCTGCAGGTATTTCCGTATGCTCGGTTCGTCATCCACAACCAGGATTCGTTCTTTGACTGCCATTGGTCTTCCCCTTTTTGTTTCCCCCGTTTGCTAGTTCTGGTCCATCGGCAACAAGAAGGCAAACGTGCTACCACGATGCTGTTCGCTTTCCACCCAGATCTTTCCGCGGTGTGCCTGGACTAGCCGTTTCGCAATTGCCAGCCCCAATCCCATCCCGGAGGTGTTGCGATCCACGCGAACAAAATCTTCGAAAATCTCTTGGTGATGCTCCGGGGCGATTCCCGCTCCGGAATCCGTGACGCTTACTTCCACGCTATTCGGCCGCGGGAGCCGGAATCTTCGTCGCTCTTGAACCGGCGCCACTTCGGCTATCGCGGCGCTCCCAAAAGTGGGGCTTGGCGCGCAACGTCACGCATCCCCCGGCGGTTGTGTGCTTCAATGCATTGTCCAGAAGATTCGCCGCAACCTGTTGCACCTTCTGATAGTCGAATCGGAATGTCGGAATCGAAGGATCCAATTGCGTTTCCAGCTTTACGCCTTTTCTTTGGAAACCCTCCACCCGCAATCTCGCTACTTCATCCAGACAGTCTCGAAGGTCGTTCTCTCTCAACTGCAGCACCAGTTTTCCGCTTTCCAGCGCCGAATAGTTCAAAAACATCGAGACCAGCCGCACCAGTCTTTCGCAGCTTTCCTTGGATTCCTCCAGAATGTCTTTTTGTTTCTCCGTGAGCCTTCCCAGCGAGCCGGTCAGCAGCAGGTCGTAGTAACCTTTTATAACTGCCAACGGGGTCTTTAATTCGTGGGCAGCCGAAGCAAGAAAGACCGTCTTCTGGCGATTCACTTCCTGAAGCTTGAGGTAGGCCGCAAGCAAATTCCGGTAGGTGATTTCCCGTTCCTGTAACAACTCCTGAACCGTAAGTTGCGTTCCTGCACTTGCATTTTTATCAGCTTCTTCGTTCACCAACTGGATCACGAGCCAATCCGATTCCGGAATCCATCTAACGCGCGCGCAAAAACTCCTGCGGTTCACGATTCCGGCCAGTTCGATCTCGTGCTCGCCTCTCTGAATTCTTTGTGAGATCTCCTTTGGATCAGCGTTCAGCATCTCCCGGAGAATATTGAAGGAGTTTTTACCGGATTTTCCCTGTTCTTCGAGGAATTTCTGTGCTCGGTTGTTCGCCACCAAGACCAGACCTTCGCGATCCGCAACCACCATCCCTTTGTCTACACTCTCTAGCAGGGCACGAACCTGCCCCAAGGGTAGATCGTGTGTGGCCAAAGTTGTGTTGTCTCCCAATGGCGTCGCGCCAGCGCTGCTCATGTTCTCAACCCGACTCCCGGGCATGTGGAAAATATTTTCCCTAGGCGAGGCCTCATATTTACAGAGACCCCTCGCACTGTCAATGGTAAATGCGTTCCATTTGCACATTTAGGGAACTCCCCTGCTCAAACCTTCCCGGAAAGTGCGCCGAAAACACCTGCAGACTTTGAACTTCTTTTTAACTCTATTGTAATCACAGTTTTACTTGGAACTTCGGGCTGGCTTGAACTGGCACCAAACCTGCTAACTTCTGTACTAGTGCTCAGGTACCATAATGGACATCCGCCTCGACCAAATTAATGAGGAGTCTCGCGTGGATTCCTCGCATACTCGCCGCTCGCCGCGCCTGCGTCTCCAAGTGCCTGTTTTTCTTAGGGCTTCTGATGCCACAGGCTTGGAGTTTATCGAGCTGACAAAGACACTCAATATCAGTGCGACCGGAGCCTGCATTACCTCTTCGCACATTTTGCGCCCGGAACAAACCGTGCACCTAACGATTCCAGCCCCCTCCCCAGCCTCTTCCAGTCTCGTTCCGAGCGAAACTCCTCCGATCATCGCCCGGGTAAAGCGACAGGACATCCTGGGTAATGTTCGGCTCTTCGGACTGGAATTCCTGCGCCCTCTTGAGTAATTCTCTGTCCCTTACGGGCTTGGTCTCAAATTGACTCTTTCGAGTCCAATTTTGCCCTCGGTATTTCTTCAAAAATCTCGCTCTTCGAACTCCCATATCTCCGTGTTTTGTAATAGGATAGCCACGTCTCCGAGCCTGTCCCCGATGGTGTAGTTTGGTTGCACACACAGTCCCAAGTGGTATCTGGCTTGCTCCCATTTCGGTCAGTTACCTTACTGTGCTCGCCCCAAACCCCGCGGGGACGGTCAGAAAATAGGAAAAGTCGGCTATGCCCAGCCCCGGTGCCTTGGTGGCCCCGCGCTTACCTATGGAAGACGCCTATTTCGAGCTGCTTGCAGACACGCTCGAAAGTATGGATATTCCTGCGCGCAGTCAGTTCCTGCAGCGCTATTTTCGCGCGACCACGCAACTCGACCTTCGCGAAAGCCAATGTGTGCAAATTTGGGAAGAGATGCTCCTGCGTCGTCGCGAATTGTCCGAGCAACTTCATCGTTCCGTCGCCATCCATACGGCACTGATGGACGTTCTCTTTTCCGCCGGACTAATCCACGTTCCGGTTCTCGTGGAATACGGCGAATTCAAGAAGCTCCAGGTCAACGCGGTTACTGACCCGCTCACCGGTCTCTATAATCGCCGGCTGTTCGCGGAATCTTTCGAAAAAGAACTCAATCGCGCTCGCCGCTACGGACTACCGCTCAGCATTGTCATTCTGGATCTTCATCGCTTCAAGGAAGTGAATGACAAGTATGGCCACCCGCGCGGAGACGACGTTCTTCGTGCTGCGGCCACGACCCTGCAGAAAGCCCTGCGTACCTCGGACTCTGCGTTTCGTATCGGCGGAGACGAGTTCGCCTTGTTGCTTCCACAGACCGACGCCGCTCAAGCCCTCGCTCTCAGCCGCCGTGTCGGTACGGTTTTCGCGGAGACACTACAACCTCTTCATCTCGCAATCAGCGTCACCATGGATCACGGGGTTGCCACTTTCCCTCCAGACGGCGACCAGTCGGATTTGTTAATCCGCGTCGCCGATGAACGACTCTATCGTCTGAAGCATGCCAATCACTCGCGTACGGGCCCCAGGAATAGCTCCCAATCCAGCCCCGACGTCATTCCCCCCGCTACTTCTCATAAGCCGATTTCCATTGAATCCCGCCAAACCTCCGAAAAACCTCCGACGGAATCGCCGATTGCCGCTGCAAGCGTTACTCACCCTCTCACAAACCAGACACTTCCCCCGACTGAGTCTCCGGGCTCTTACGCGGTTCAACGGAAGGCCGAGCGCGTCTCCATGGTCGGAACGAACGCTTATGCCGTCATTGGGGAACAAGGAGAACGCCGCGCTCGCGTCGTTGATCTTGGTTTTGGTGGCGTGGCTCTCGAATTAGAGCAGGCAGAAGAACTATCGGATAACATCCTGGCGGTTCTTCATGTTCCGATTCTTCCTCCCGTTCGCGTCTATCTTAAGCCCGTCTGGAGCCGGCGAACTTCCGAGGGAGCATTGCGCCTCGGCTGCCACTTCATTTCGTAGCCATTTGACTCGCATCACTTGCGGCCATTTTGCGTTTCTGTCGCTTTCCTTTATAATCAGAGATTGTCTCGTGACCTAGCGACGCGGCTGTAACCATCCTCTCGGTACTGTTCGGTTCCCGCGCAGACCGGCCACGATAGATTGGAGAACAATGAAATCCGGTATCCACCCCGACTACCATCCCGTCACCGTCCACTGTGCCTGCGGAAATACTTTCCCGACGCGCTCGACCGTCAAGGGCGACATGCTGCGCGTCGAAATCTGCTCTGGCTGCCACCCGTTTTTCACCGGGAAGCAAAAGCTCGTCGACACCGCCGGCCGCGTTGAGCGTTTTCAGAAGAAGTACGCCAACATTCCCGCCGCTGCAGGCAAGAAGTAATACCTTACTTTCACGCTCACTCTCGATGCGGACCGGTCAAACACCGGTCCGTTTTCTTTTCTAGCCTTTTGTTCTCCCTTCTCCGTGCGTGTAGAATGACTTCTCAACGTGGCTACCCAATCGCGCATGTTCGAAGGTTCGCCTTCTCCTGATACTGTCGAGACCGCACCCCCACGCATCACGCTCCGCAACGCCTTTTCTCATCCCTTCGACTCGGCGATTGCCGCTGCCCGAACTTGCTACTCGTCGCGCCTGATTACTTCCGACGAAATCACCGACAAGCAGCGCCTCAACATCGGGGCAGCCACTTTCTATAGCGGGCATCACACCGTATATCAGCACGCACACTTTGAATTTGGCGTCGAGAACGTTAGCCGCCAATTCGTCTGGTCCTTCCTTCACGCTCATCCCTTCTACAACTCCGAGCAGCAGAGCCAGCGTTACGTGCGCCTTGACCGCGCCCAAGCCTACATCCCTCCCGTTTCTCTTTTCTTCGACGAAGCATCGCGTGCCATCTACGAAACTTCCATCGCGCGCTCCTGGGCCTACTATCGCGAGTTGTCTGCGCTTCTGGTTCCCGGCGCGCGCAACATTCTCAATGACATCTGGCACATTGGCCCGATGTCGCATCCCAAGCGTATTCAGAAAATTGAGCAGTCGGCAGGAAAGCGTTCCATCGAAATCGCACGCTATGTTCTGCCTGTGGCGGCTTTCACCACCATGGTGCACACCATCTCCGGCATCGTGCTCCACCGCCTCTGGCGCATGTGTTCAGCTTCCGACACGCCCAGCGAGGCGCGCGCGGTAATTGGGGAAATGGTTGCGCTGGTGCGGCAAGTCGACCCACAATTCTTCGATCGTTTCGGCACCGCACCTCTCGAAGAACTCCCGGAATGGAAAGATTTCACGCCCACGAAATCCAATAGCAGCGCCGAAAACTTCGTTCGCGAATTCGACGCGCGTCTCGACGGCAGGACTTCTCGCCTCGTGGACTATTCCGCGAACGCCCCGCGCGTCATGGCCGAGGCCTACCGGGCCGTGGTTGGACTCCCGGAATCGGTCTGTGGCGACGGCGAGGCCATCGACCGCCTGCTCAATCCTGCTCGCAACCTTTATCGCCTGGAAACCCTCAACATCGGCGTGCATGCGCCGCTCATGCGCGCTCTACAACATGCCAATTACACTTTTGCCAAAAAAATTAGCCACACCGCCGACAGCCAGGATCAACGTCATCGTATGGTTCCGGGCTCGCGTCCTCTGCTTACGCTGGCCGATACCCGCGATCCCGATTACATCACGCCCATGCTGCTGGCCGCCAATCCCCGTGCCCAAGAAGTTTACGCGCGGGCCATGCAAGACGCTTGGGCCGCCAAGAACGAATTGCTCGACCGCGGCGTTCCGCCGGAGATCGCTCTTTACGTTCTCCCCAACGCCCGATCCATCCGCCTGCTCGAGACAGGCTCTCTCCTGCACCTTCTCCACAAGTGGACCATGCGTACCTGTTTCAACGCTCAGGAAGAAATCTACAACGCTTCGATGGACGAGGTTGCGCAACTGCGTGAGGTTCACCCGCAGCTTTCGCGCTATATCGGTCCGCCTTGCCACCTGCGCGCCGGCATCACCACGCCCATCTGCACGGAAGGCTCCCATTTCTGCGGCGTAAAAGTCTGGTTAGACTTTCCCAACATCACGCGCCGCATTTGAAACGTTCGTATCAGTCACTGCCGGTCTAATCAAAAAGAGGCGCCCATGCCCTTCCCTCGATTTCGCCTTCTCCCATTCTTGCTCGCTACCGCGCTTCTCGTGCCCCCGTTCTCTTCCGCCTACGACACGGAACTCTCCGATACGGCCGTGCGAAACGCATACTTTCTTGGCCAGCACCGCGACCAACAAACACGCGCCTTCTTCGAGCCGTACATCCGCCACTTGCCGCTACCCAAGAGTGGCCCCTGCATTTCGGAGATACGTCTGCTCACTCCGTTAGCGCAGGTCGTCGAAGTCTCCCAAACTACCGCTGGCAGCTACAGCGCACAGCAAGCGCAACTCGACTACCGCGCCCGCGGAGACTCTATGCTCCTCGAAATCCACATCGAGTTCACGCCCACCTACAATCAGATCGACCGACAACGCTCCTCCAGCAATGCCGCGGGAGAAAAAGGACTCACGCTTCGCACAGATGATTTTTGGCAGGATTTTCGCTTCGGTATCAAACAGAAACAAGACTGGATCGAGCCCCGCTCAACCCACGGCGAGCCACAATATGCTTTGGCCGACGGTTATAGCGCTTCTGGTGGTTTGATCGGCGCCTGGGTCTCGGTCGAGTACGACGCCCGCAATGTGCCTTCCGACGACACCGAAGTCCACGTTTTCACTCCCGATGGCCAGGACGTATCCGTCAAGTTTGACCTCGACAAGTTAAAGTAAGCCGCTCCAGCTTTCGGAATTCCCGCTTAACTCTTCCAGTGTAGCGTTACGGGTCCATCCATCGGATGGACCATCGGCACGCCGCTCCGGCGCGATTCCAGCAGGTTCTGCTTCAAGCCGAAATACCATTTTGCAGGTCGATCCGCGTCATCGATCAGCATCAGCCGAGGATTGTATTTCAAACCCTGGGCTTGCTGGATCATCGTCTGTTGGTCCTGCCGAAGAAATACTTTCGCGAATGCCCGGAAAATCGAAACCGGCAGCGCCAGGTTCCACGCTGCCACGAAATCGATGCGGCATAAATCGCGCCGCACCGGCGTGACGGTTGCCCTGCTCGAGAACCACAATCTCCCGCTGTGAATCTCTTCAAACCGCATGTTCGGCAGCACGAAATCGATCGTCGTCGTCACCGCCTCGCCGGTCATTTTCTTCAGCAACTGGTACGGCGCGCTGTTGCTCGATGGCGAATGCTTGCTCATGCGAAAGCCCAGCGGTATGGGCTCAAACTGCTTGGACTTTTCGTGCATGCTCTTCTTGCTCCGCCAGAACCACGACTGGTGCACAAACGGCCCGTGCGCCGGGTCCATCAGACCGATGATCCCATGATCGATGTGCGACGGCAGTTCGCACTCTAGCCGCGTCACTTTGTATTTCGCGCTGAACTTCGGGAGTTCCGGCGTCGCTGGTATTGTCTCCGGCAACCGTGACCCGGGCACATTCATGTACACCCACACATAGCCGTCTCGTTCCTCACATGGGAAACTGCCTGCGCTGATGCGCTCCACCTTGAGTTTGTCGTGGCTCGTCAGCGATGGAATCTCCACGCATCGCCCGCTGCAGGCATCGAACTCCCAGCCGTGATAACTACATTGCACGTTTTTCCCGTCGAAGTGGCCGTAGGAAAGCGGGATGCCTCGGTGCGGGCAGGCATCACGCATGGCAAAGGCCTTTCCTTCGCTTGTGCGGCCCAGCACCAGCGGGACCTCTAGCAGCATTGCCGTCACTAACTTCGTCCCGCGAATGGCCTCGCTCTTTATTGCCGGATACCAGAAGTCCCACAAGAATCCTGCGTCGCTTTCAGGCGCAGTTTCTCTCGGAATTTCTGTGGTGCTCTCCGTTGCCACGCGGGCCGCCTCACTCATTCGATCACTCGCAATCCCAAGCTGTGTTACCAAGCCGAATCGTAGCATACGGGCTTTCCTCGAGCGACCAGAGCCACGACAGCGCCGTCGTCAGAAAGCCTGGACTTCCCGTAAACGCCCATTCGTCACATCATAGACAAATCCGCGCACCGCGACCTGCTCCGGAATCCAGGGATGGCTCCGTAGCTTTTGTAATTGGTGGCGGACATTCTCCTCGATGTTTTGGAACGTGTAGAAAAATGCCGGGGCGACCGCCGCGGTTCCCGTGCGATTTTGGATTCTGGTGCGCAGATCCTGCTCGTTCGTGTGCATCAAGCCGCAATCGGTATGGTTTATGACCATGATTTCCTCGGTGCCGAGAAGGTAGTGCGACACGATCAGCGATCGCAGCGTGTCGTCGGTAACAATACCGCCGGCATTTCGGATTATGTGTGCATCCCCGGTCTTCAGGCCCAAGGTGCTGATCGACAGCCGGGTGTCCATACAGGTCAACACGGCGAGCTTGCGCTCGGGACGCGGAGTGAGTTTGCGCAGTTCATGAGTGCGCGAGTAGATTTCGTTTGCTGCCAGGACTTCGTCGATCACGCTCATAGATGTATCAGTTTAACTTAGCCCCCTCCTGATCGCACGGTCGAGACAGCGCGGCACCCCGCTACCCGATTGCGATACCTCCCATTCCGCGCTATTCTTATCCCGTTGAGTTTACGCATGTACGCGTCTTTCTATTAGCTGACCTCCCTTCGCGCCCTGCCTGGGCGCCCGTGTTCGTGACCCTTCATCCATTGCACCACTCAATTGTCGCTACCCCCGTGGCGACACGCAGTTTCGCCAAGAAAGGGATTTACCATGGCCGGCCTCACGCTCTCTGAAAAACTCGACCAACTCGACCTGCGCTATCAGGAAATGACTCAGGAACTCTCCACGCCCGAGGTAGTAAGCGATTCTGCTCGTTTCCAGAAGCTCGCCAAACAGCATGCGGAGCTCGAGGACATCGTCAACAAGCATCGTGAATTCAAGCACATTGAAAAGGATCTTGCCGGGGCTCACCAGATGGTCCAGGAATCCGAAGATCCCGAAATGAAACACATGGCCCAAGAGGAGGAAAAGCAACTCACTGCGCGAAAGGAAGCAGTCGAACAGCAGTTGAAGCTGCTCTTGATTCCCAAAGACCCGAACGACGACAAGAACATCATCCTGGAAATCCGCGGTGGTACCGGGGGCGATGAGGCTGCGCTCTTTGCCGCGGACCTTTTCCGCATGTATTCCCGCTATGCCGAATCGCAAGGCTGGAAAGTCGAAGTGATGGAAAGTTCGCCTTCCTCCCTAGGCGGCCTGAAGGACGTCGTTGCCGCGATCCAGGGCAACAAGGTGTACTCCAAGCTCAAATACGAGAGCGGCGTCCACCGCGTGCAGCGCGTGCCGGCAACCGAAACTCAGGGCCGCATCCACACCTCCGCCGCCACTGTCGCGGTGCTTCCCGAAGCAGACGAAATCGACATCAAGATTGAAGCCAAGGATCTACGCATCGACACGTTCTGCTCTTCCGGTCCGGGGGGACAATCCGTCAATACCACGTACTCGGCCGTGCGCATCACCCATCTTCCCAGCGGGCTCGTGGTCTCGCAGCAGGATGAAAAATCCCAGATCAAAAATCGCGCCAAGGCCATGCGCGTTCTTCGTGCCCGCCTCTATGAAATGGAAATGGAGAAGCAGCAGGCCGCGATCGGGGCCGAGCGCCGGGGACAAATCAAAACGGGTGACCGCTCGGAGAAAATTCGGACGTACAATTATCCCCAGAACCGCGTCAGTGATCACCGCATCGGTTTGACCATCCACCAGCTCACTGAGGTGATGGATGGCAAACTCGCTCCCCTCGTTGATGCACTTGTGACGCACTACGAAGCGGCGAGGCTCAAGCAGGAGCTCGCTGAGGTCTAATCTCTTGTGGAGGGCACCATGCTTACCCGCCCCGGTTCCAAACCTGGCCCGGCCTGGATGCGCAACATCAGTGACTCGCTCGCCGATCCCGATCGCGCTCGTGCCGTCATGATGCCCTTCTGGGCGTTCTTTATTCTCTATCTGCTGGCAATCCTTCTCCTGACGCACTTCATCACCGCGATTGCACTGTCGAAGGACCACATCTACGCATCGCCAACCCACATCGCCGGGTTGCCGTTGTTCTCCTACGGGCCGGTCGCGCACGGCATCATCGCCGTTGGTGGCCGTGCAACTGGCGTGATTGCTCTCGGCGGCATTGCGATTGGATTCATTGCTTTTGGCGGTCTCGCGCTGGGCGTAATTTCGATCGGCGGAGTTTCCGTTGGCATTCTATCCATCGCTGGAGTCGCTCTGGGCTGGCGTGCGATGGGCGGACTTGCGTTTGGTGAAGCCGCTTTGGGTGGCCTGGCTGTCGGGCGTTACGCCTATGCGGGAAACGGCGTCGCTTATGGCGCACTCGAGGCCAGTGGCCGGCAAAAGGAACATCTTCTCGAATGACCTCCGGGAGTGCAGGGAATTCCGTGCGCGAAGTTCTGCGGCAAGGCATCGCGCATCTCCGTAAGGCTGATGTTCCCTCCTTCACCCTCGCGGCCGAACTTCTGCTGTTGCATGTCACAGGGCGCGAGCGCACCTGGATCTATTCTCACCCTGAAGAGATTCTGGCCCCGGCGGAGATCGCCGCATTTTTCGCTCTGGTTGATCGCCGCTCGCAGGGCGAGCCCACGCAGCATCTCACCGGCAAGCAGGAATTCTGGGGACTGGAGTTTCAGGTGAGTCCCGACGTGCTGATCCCTCGTCCGGAAACCGAGCACGTCATCGAGGTGGCCCTGGACCGTCTCGCGGTTCGTGAACTCCGCGCTGGCCGCTCACCCAAACTCTCGGGCGAAGGCCTCACGATCGTCGACATCGGCACGGGCTCCGGCTGCATCGCTGTGGCGCTCGCGAAGGAACTGCCCTCCGCAATCATTTACGCGAGTGACATTTCCAGCGCAGCTCTTGAAGTAGCGCGGCGCAATGCCGCAACGGCTCGGATTTGCCGCCCGCGTGCGCTTTTTGGAATCACATCTCTTCGACAACTTCCTGCCGCTCAAATTCGATCTCATCGTCAGCAATCCCCCATATATCGGTCGCCGGGAAGCTGGTTCTCTGCCGCGTGAAGTTCGCGATCACGAACCGGAATCAGCCCTTTACGGCGGCGAAGAAGGCTACGAGCTTTTCGGCCCGCTCGTCACCCAGGCGCGAAGTTTCCTCAAGCCCGGTGGCCTGCTGGTCCTGGAGCTGGGCCACGATAGTCTCCCCGCAGTTCAGCCGCTCCTTGAAACTCCCGCATGGGCCGACATTGCCATCGCCCATGACCTCGCGGGCATTCCTCGCGTTCTCTCCGCGGAACGGTTGTAGCGATTCCCGCGAAGTCGTAGTCTTAACCCATGCCGGACCTGGCTCGATTCCGTGCCAAGCACGATGCTATTGAGGAACGCGACCGTCCGCTGCACTCCTCCATCCTGCACGTCGATATGGATGCCTTTTTCGTCTCCGTGGAGTTGCTCACCCGCCCGGAATTGCGCGGCAAGCCTGTGGTCGTCGGCGGCCGGCCTGATCAGCGCGGCGTGGTTACTGCTGCCAGCTACGAGGCTCGCAAATATGGTGTGCACTCGGCCATGCCGCTCCGCACCGCAGGGCGCCTCTGCCCCCACGCTGTCTTTCTCGACGGCCATCACGAAAAGTATGGAGAGTGGAGCGACCGCGTCGCCTCGATACTCGCCCGGTTCTCGCCCATCGTCGAAATGGTTTCCATCGATGAAGCCTACCTCGATCTGGCCGGAACCGAGCGTATTTATGGCCCGCCATTCGCCGCCGCAGACAAGCTCCTCCGCACCATAACCAAAGAGACGCAACTTCCCTGTTCCGGCGGCCTGGCAACTACGCGGTTGGTCGCCAAGGTCGCTTCGGATCAAGGAAAGCCACGCGGCCTGGTTTGGGTAACCCCGGGAATGGAAGCACGTTTCCTCGCCCCACTTCCGATTCGCAAGATTCCCGGGATCGGGGAAGTCACAGAGCGCGCACTTCGCGCTCTCTCTATCGAGACCGTCGATCAGCTCGCCTCTCACTCCCAGGAAAAACTGGAATCCGTGTTTGGCCAGTGGGGCACGGCGCTCTTTCGCAAGGCGCGTGGCGGCGATGCCTACGAGTTTCTTATCGACGCGGAGCCCAAGTCCATTTCGCACAATCACACTTTTGGTGAAGACACCAGCGAGGTCGCAGCAATGGAAGCAATGCTCAGCCACCTTTCTCAAAAAGCCTGCAAGCGCCTGCGCGAAGCCGGGCTTTCTTCGCGCACACTCACCCTTACGATCCGCTACGCCGGATTTCAAACCTATACCCGCGCAAAAACCGTGCCCGATCCGGTGCGCCTCGATGCCGACGTCTTTGCCGTCTTTCTCGGACTCTTCCGCGAGCATCGCGACACCAAACGCAAGGTGCGCCTGCTTGGCGTTGCCCTTTCTGCCCTCTCTCACGGCGCAGAACAGCTCGACCTCCTCGAAGCCGACCGCCGCGACAAACTAAAGAAACTCACCGAGGCCACGGACCGGCTGCGCGACAAATTCGGCTTCGGCAGCGTGCAATTTGGCGGCTCCCTGCGCCGCGACGATCCCTGATCCTTCTCTCTCCGGGTCAGTTTTCCACCGCGAGCCGTTGCGCATGCGACCCCGCAATGGCCTATACTGCACTCGATGAGTGTCTCCGCCCCACCCACGCCAGGTACTGCTGCTCCACGCCAAGCGCCTCTTGCGCGCGTCCAGAGTTTTTGGCAACGCGTCAGTGAAGGCCGCGCTCTCGACGACTTGTGGAATCAGTTTGCCGCGGATGCGCGTTCCAGTTACGGTTTCTACGGCAAAGACGTCGACTGGGAAGAAATCCAGAAATTACCCCGCTGGAAGCGTGTCTTTTCGGTGGTGCGGCAATTCTTCTGGGCCTTGATGAGCAAACTCAGCCCGGCCCGCCGCGTCCTGCTGCTTGTCGGACTCGTCATGCTTCTGGTCGCCGACGTAAAATTCAAAAACGGCCAGGGCAGTGCCGACATCAATCTCCAGTTCATCGCGGCAGCGCTGTTTCTCTTCCTGCTGTCACTGGAACTCGCCGACAAAGTCGTCATGAAGCGCGACCTGGAAATCGCGCGTGAAATTCAGACCTGGCTCGTTCCTTCGGAACCGCCGGTAATTCCCAATGCCGAAGTCGCCTTTTGGACCCGCCCGCAGAATTCCGTCGCCGGCGATTACTACGACGCCTTTTATCCGCTTGCGGACGCCGCATCCGGCGGAAAGCTAATGCTGGTGATGGCCGACGTGGCCGGAAAAAGTGTCCCTGCGGCGCTGCTCATGGCCACGCTCCAGGCCAGCCTGCGTACACTTGCTTCCGAGGGCTTGCCACTCACTCCTCTCGCCGTCCGCCTGAATCGCTATGCTTGCGAACACAGCCTGGGGGGACAACGCTTCACCACCGCGGTGCTTGGCGAATATGACCCCTCCACCCGCAAACTCTCCTACGTCAATGCCGGCCACAATTCCCCCATCATTCGCCGCACCAATGGCAGCACGGAACGTTTGGAGTCCGGGGGCCTGCCCCTCGGCATCACAACGGATGCCACATTCATTACCTCTGAAGTCGCATTGCACCCCGGCGATCTTCTCGTCCTGTTTACCGATGGCGTTGTTGAAGCTTTCAATGCCGCAGGCGAGGAATTCTCCGACGCGCGCTGGCTGAATTTGGTTCGGAATCTTCCCACGATCTCCGCCAAGGAATCTCTCCAGTTCCTTATGCAAAGTGTCGAGACTTTCGTCGGGCAAACTCGCCAGTCTGACGACATCACCTGCCTGGTCCTCCGC
Source organism: Candidatus Acidiferrales bacterium (assembly GCA_963804635.1). Lineage (GTDB taxonomy): Bacteria > Acidobacteriota > Terriglobia > Acidiferrales > UBA7541 > Acidiferrum. The sequence continues at coordinate 124,680 of CAWDRK010000048.1, read as the reverse complement.
TGCAAGTAACTTCTGCTCCGGATCTCATTTATTTCCGCCTCCCGCCACGGGCTCGGGCATAATCAAAACGTGAATTCCAGGGAACTCGCCAATTCGATCTGCGCCAGGCTCGAGCAGCATGGCTATCAGGCCCTGCTGGTTGGCGGTTGTGTCCGCGATATTCTTCTCAAGCGTGATCCGGCCGATTACGACGTAACTACCGACGCCACGCCGGCTCAGGTCATGGAGTTGTTTCCTGAGTCCGTTGGTGTCGGTGCGCAATTCGGTGTGCTCCTCGTTCCCCACGACGGCAACAAGGTTGAAGTCGCCACGTTCCGCTCGGACGTTGGCTACTCCGATGGCCGTCATCCTGACCAGGTGGTCTACGCGCGCACCCCGCAGGAAGACGTTTCGCGCCGCGACTTCACCATCAACGGTTTGCTCATGAAGCATGACAGTAGTGAAGTTCTGGACTATGTGGGCGGGCGTGCCGATCTCTCCGCCGGCATGATTCGCGCCATCGGCGAACCGGAACGCCGGTTCACTGAAGACAAGCTTCGCATGCTTCGCGCGGTGCGCTTCGCCGCTCGCTTCGCATACGCCATCGAACCAGCCACCTTCGCCGCCATCGGAAAACATGCATCGGAAATCCATTTGGTCTCTCCAGAACGCATCCGCGACGAACTCACCAAGTTGCTCACCGAAGGCGCGGCCCGGCGTGGCTTTGAGCTCCTCGACGAATCCGGACTGCTTCGCGAACTGTTGCCGGAAATCTCGGATATGAAAGGTGTGAAGCAGCCCCCGGAATACCATCCCGAAGGTGACGTCTGGATTCACACCCGCATGATGCTCGATGGCTTGCCCGCCGGCGCTTCTCCGACTCTCGCCTGGGGCGTTCTTCTTCATGATGTCGGAAAGGCTCCCACATTCCGCCCGGCCTCGGAGACAGGCGATAGGATTCGTTTTGATGGACACGTTGAGGTGGGCGTTCGTATGGCCGAGGCAATCTGCCGTCGCTTGCGGTTTGCCAATGAGGAAACCGAGCAGGTAAAAGCCCTTGTGGCAAATCACATGAAGTTTAAAGATGTAGCCCAAATGCGGAAATCCACTCTGAAGAGGTTCGTTCGTCAACCCAGGTTTTCCGAACACCTCGAACTTCACCGCTTGGATTGCTCCGCAAGTCACGGCCGTCTGGACGCCTATCAGGCGGTGCAAGACTTTCTTGCGACTACTCCTGCGGAGCAGGTTCGGCCGCCCAGGGTCATTAACGGCGATGACTTGGTGGCCATGGGTTTCAAGCCCGGACCCACCTTTCAGAGGATTTTGACGGCCGTCGAGGACGCCCAGCTCGAGGGGGCGCTCCAAACCAAGGAACAGGCAGTGGCTTTTGTCCGCCGGAACTACTCTAAAGGCGGCAACAGCCGATAAAGGAGGAGGATATGGCAGTTCGCGTGAGTGGGACAGACTTTGTTTTCAATAGGTTATGAAGGTATTGCTTTTCTAGCGAGGATTCGATAATATCTTAGTCTCATTGACTAAACTTAATTGCAGTTGGTTTGCGTAGGATTGGCACCTTTTCCTGTTCGCTTGCATCTAACCTCTGCAAGGTGGCTTTTCCTGCTACTGAATTTGAGGGGATATCATGGCTGAAAAAAAACATATCGTGCCGGAAACACTGGCGATTTTGCCAGTTCGCGACACCGTTCTCTTCCCGGGAGCGGTCCTTCCACTCACCGTCGGGCGTGAAAGCTCGCTCGCTCTGGTGAACTCTTTGACCGGCGAAGAAAAGCTTTTGGGCGTAGTCGCCCAACTCGATCCGCGTGTCGAAGACCCTGCCGCAGCAGACTTGCACAAGGTTGGAACACTCGCCAAGGTGCATAAGACCGTAAAAATGCCCAATGGCAACGTGGTCGTTTTTCTTGAGGGTCTGCAGAGAATTCGCATCGCGGAACTGCTGGGATTGCGCCCGTTCCTGCGCGCCACGGTCGCTTCCGAACCCGAGATCTACGGCGACAAGGACAACGAACTGGAGGCTTTGCAGCGTAACGCGCAGGATTTGTTCCGTGACGTGGTTAGTCATTCACCGCAACTCTCTGACGATCTGCAGAACGTTGCCATGAACATCGAAGATCCTGGCAAGCTCTCTGACTTCATTGCCGGCACCTTGCCGAGTCTCACTACGCTGGTGCGTCAGGAGTTGATCGAGACTGCCAACGTGCGCAAGCGCCTGGAAATGCTGATCCGCGAACTCTCCAAAGAACTCGAAGTTCTCGAGCTGCGCAGCAAGATCAACGAGCAGGTTCAGGAGCAGGTGAGCCAGAACCAGCGCGAGTACCTCTTGCGCGAGCAGATGAAGGCCATTCAGAAAGAGCTGGGCGAAATCGACGACGCGCAAGCTGAAATTGAAGAGCTTCGCAAAAAGGTCGAGGAAGCCGGCATGACCGCGGAAGCCAAGAAGGAATGCGACCGCGAACTGAAGCGCCTCGCAAAAATGACTCCGGCCTCCGCCGAGTACATGGTTTCGCGCACTTACCTGGAGTGGATGACCTCTCTGCCGTGGAGCAAATCTTCCGGCAGCTCGGAAATCGACATCCCCAGGGCGCACGAAATCCTGGACGAAGATCACTACGACCTGCAGAAGGTCAAGGAACGTATCCTCGACTACCTGGCAGTCAAAAAACTCCAGCCCGGCATGAAAGGGCCGATCCTGTGCTTCGTCGGGCCTCCTGGCGTGGGCAAAACCTCACTTGGCAAATCCATCGCCCGCGCGCTTGGACGCAAGTTCGTTCGCATCGCGCTCGGCGGTATGCACGATGAAGCCGAAATCCGCGGCCATCGACGCACCTACATCGGCGCTCTTCCCGGCCAGATTATCCAGGGCTTGAAGCGTGCCGAAAGCAACGATCCGGTGTGCATGCTGGATGAGGTCGATAAACTCGGCCGCGACTTCCGTGGCGATCCATCTTCCGCGCTGATGGAAGTTCTGGATCCCGAGCAGAACAATTCGTTCCGCGATCACTATCTGGATGTGCCGTTCGATCTTTCCAAGGTCACCTTCATCGCCACGGCCAACTGGATGGACCCGATTCCGGAGCCGCTGCGCGATCGCATGGAGATTATCGAACTCCCTGGCTACACCAGCGAGGAAAAGATCAACATCGCGCGCAAATACTTGATTCCCAAGCAGGCAGCGGAGCATGGAATCAAGGAAGGCGAACAACTGGAATTCACCGAGCAGGGCTTGGGTGAGATCATTCACAGCTACACTCGCGAAGCCGGGGTGCGCAACCTCGAACGCGAAATTGCGACCTTGGTCCGCAAGCAGGCCCGGCGCCTTGCCGAAGGCAAGACCGACAAAATGGTGGTGACGCCTGAAGTTGTGCGCGAGTTCCTCGGCGTGCCGAAATTCCGCACCGAGCGCGAAGTCGAAGAGCGAGTGAAGAAGCCCGGTGTGGCCATCGGACTGGTCTGGACTCCCGTCGGCGGCGACATCGTCTTCATCGAAGCCAGCCGTATGCGTGGGGGCAAGCAGTTCACCATGACCGGCCATCTCGGCGAAGTGATGCAGGAATCCATGACCGCCGCGCTCACCTGGACGCGTGCCAATGCGGAGCGCTACGGCATCGACCCGGACTTCTTCCGCAAGCAGGACATCCACATCCACGTGCCCTCGGGCGCGGTGCCCAAGGATGGCCCTTCGGCAGGCGCAGCGATGGTCACTTCGCTTGTCAGCCTGCTCACGAATCGCCCGGTAAAGAATCGCTTGGCGATGACGGGAGAAATGACACTCTCCGGCGTGGTTCTGCCCATCGGCGGGGTCAAAGAGAAAGTGCTCGGCGCAAAGCGCGCTGGCATCAATCATGTACTGCTGCCGGCGGACAACGAACCCAACGCCGTCGCGGATCTGCCTCCCGAGATTCTCGGCGATCTGAAGATCACCTACGTGCGCAATCTGGACGAAGTTCTCGAGCATGCGTTGGAGAAGGAACCCATCGCCCCGGTCGTTCCTGAACCGGAACCGCAGCAACCCGGCGTCGGTGACAGCCCGCGGGCGGTCCACTGATCGGCAGTATCAATTCGAAACAACGAAGGGCCCGGTCCAGTTCCTCCGGGCCTTTTGCTTTTTTGCCATGCCTGACCTGCACTTGCCGACGGAATGCCGTGTACCCGAGTTGCTGTTACTATGAGAATCCGGCATGGCTTCCGAACCCAAATCCAAGAGCCCAACCTCAGACCTCGCCGCTCAATTGGCCGAGCGGCTGAGCGAATCGCTCGTTCGCGAGAGGCTCGTTCCTCGCTTCGTCGATTCCTACGTCGTCGAGCACGGCCGCTACGGCCTGCAGGTTCACGCAACCCTGTACCGCGACCTGCTTGCTCTGTTGCAACGGGAAGCGTTGCTCGCCAGCTCCGCGCGAGCGTTGGACATCGTCAGTAAGGGCGGCATCCCGGCGGAAAACTCCAAGCTCAAACCAATGAAACGCAAGGAGGCCCTTTCGTTTCGCCAGAAATTCCTCAGTGCGCTCACTCGCCGGCAGCGCTGGAATGCGGGCGATGCGCTTGAGTTTCAGTCCGACCTGGTGATGTATGAAGAGATTCTTGCGCGTGCGGCGACATCGCAACGAAAACGTAAACCCTTCGAAGTCGCCAATCATCCCTTTGTTGATCGCTGCGCCTTCGTTCTGGATTCTTCGTTTATGGAAAAAGCCCGCATGGCCGCAAGCCATGCCCTTGGCAATCTGGAGACCCTCACTACCGAAATCACCGCTGCGCTGCTAAAAAACGCGCCAAGTGCCAAGTAACCGGCTTCAGATTTTTGCGCCGCAGGATATCTGGGGCGACTTCGCTACAGATCCAGCGCGCCCGTTTCGAATATGGGCTTGCCCGCACGTGATACATAAAATCCGTAGAATGCCACCGCCAGGATCGTGATCATTGCCACCAGGCCTCCCTCCGTGTACCACGCGCCGAGCGGAGTTGCCAGCGGCATGTTATCGGCCAACTGGTCGACGAAGTACAGCACCGTCAGCGTCAGCAATCCGAAGCGGTACAATATGTACAAATAGACCCAAAAGAACGGCGCCGTGAACAGCACATCAATCAACGGATTCTGCGCTCCCAGACTGGGGATGCTAAACAGCAGCGACATCACCAAGGCTGCCAACCAGTTCCGCCGGAAGACCAGCCGTAACACAAAAAAGAGAAGAAAGACCACAAGTGCGTCCGAGAAAGACGCAGACGCCTGATGCAAAACCGTTGCGATGCTTCCTTGCAATCCCTCCAAGGTGTACGCCGTGCTCAACCCCAGCGGCCGTTGCGGCGCTTTCCCCAGCCACCCCTCCACGAACGGTTGCAATTGCTCGAGTGCAGCGGACGCTAAACCGAACAGCGTTCCGAGCAGCACGTCTCGCGCAACCACCGGATCCTTGAATTTCCCCGTAAGCAACCGCGACCACGAAATCAGCGTGTCCGGCCAATATCGCCGCACATACGGTTCCAGCGCCACATACAGCAACCACGCCAACATCCCAAAAAACAGGCTTACGCTCACAGCCAGGATGAACAAAACGATTTCCAGCTGTGAGGAAATATGGTGCGCGAGTAGCGCCCAGTTCACGATTCCCACCAACGCCACAAACAATGCCAGCCAGGTCGCGCCCTTCAGATCACCTCTCCCGGCGCGCACGCTCCTCGAGGCCATCCAAATTCCTAATCCCAGAATGGTCCCCAGTATCCCGAACGAGAACCATTGCCCGATGGAATTCTGCCGCGACCGCGTCGGCGCCTCCATTCGTGTGGGCTTATCCCACGGAGAAATCGTCGTGAAGTAAATCGGTCTTCCCCGATAACCTGCCGCTTCTAAGCGCAGCGGGATTTCCGGGTGATTGGGCCACGTCCCTTCCCACGCCGCACGCGAGTCTCCCCAAGCCAGGGGATACCATCGCGGCGCTACGGCCTTGAACTGGCTCTGGTCCAATCCTGCCGCCACGAACAATTTGCTCCAGTCGGGTGCCGATGGAGTCTCCGTCGGCGGTTCGTCCACTTGCGGCGGTGTTGCCCGGAACACCAGCATGTTTCCTTGGGGCGATAGTTCGATGGAGCGCCCTCCGGAAGCGGTCATCGGCGGTTCATCCGGCTGAATCCGCCCGTAAACGAGATTGTCCACCGGTGAAAACGTTACCAGCGTTCGCGGATTCTGCCGGTACCAGAACATCAGAGCTGGCGGCTCATCTTGCTTCAAGACTTCCCAGCGTTGCGGTGTTTTTACAGTCTCGGAGATGTGCTGCAAGTAGTCCCGCATCAGCTCGAAGCCTTGCGCGGTGTCGACCGGCGAATCGCTGTAGCCAAACGTGCGAATGATGTCGTTGGCCTTAGCCCTAAGCACATCCGGGCTCGGCCCGAACGATATGTATGAAATCATCTTTGACCGCTTCGCGATTCCTAACAGCGCCACCAAAAGTACGCACACGCCCAGCAAACACAACAATCCGATACGCGGATTCAGTCCTTCGGTTTCGCCTGCCGCCGCAACCATCTCCGGCGATGGCGTTTCGCCGGCCGCCAGCGCGGCCGCCAGCGGATCACCACCTGGCAGTGCCGCAGACACCTGCAATGCCGAACTGGGTCGTTTCGCTGGATCTTTTTCGAGGCACCTCAAAATCACGCGCTCGATAAGCGGATCCAGATCGCGCACCAGCGTCGACGGGTTGGTTAGCGCCGCTTCTTCCCTGGCCTTGATCAACTCCGGCAATGTCGCCGCGTCGTAAGCCCGTTTGCCCGTCAAAATTTCATACATCACCAGGCCCAGCGAGTAGATGTCGCTCTTGGTTGTCACTTCCTTTCCGGACAGTTGTTCCGGGGCCATATACGCGGGGGTTCCGGCGCGGATTTCAGCACCCTGGATCGTCGCGGCGATCCCCGCGAGTCCAAAATCGGTAAGCCGGACTTTTCCTGATCCATCGAGCATCACGTTCGCCGGTTTCAGGTCGCGATGCACGACGCCGCGCTCGTGCGCCGCCGCCAGTCCGGCGCAGATTTGTCTGGAAATCTCGGTAGCTTTGTCTTGCGGTAGCCGTCCGATCCGACGGATTAGCGACGCGATATCTTCCCCGTCCACGTACTCCATGGTCAGAAACGGAATTCCCTCGGCATCCCCGATATCGAATACCCGGCAAACGTTGGGGTGCGACACTTGCCTCGCCACCCGCACCTCGGAGTGAAACCGCGCCAGCGCGGACGCGTCGCTCGAAAGCGCTTCCGGCAGAAACTTGATCGCCACGACCTGCGTTAGTCTCAAGTCTTCCGCGCGATATACTTCCCCCATGCCGCCGCGGCCCAGCAAGGCCACAATTCGATAACGCTCCCCGATGATCGCTCCGGGAGTAAATCGTCCTCCGCCAATCGGATCGCTGCTCGTGAGTATTGCATTGCTGGGCGGGGCACTGCGCGGCCGCACGGGAGTTCTCACCGGCTGCGGCGAGGAACGCCGCGCCGTCGGCTGCGGCTCGGGTGCCATGGTCTCAAGGTTGGAATCGAGGAGCGCTTCGTCTCCCAGGATGGTTGCATTCGTATCGATATCCGTATCGACGCGCGTTCCGCAATTCGCGCAGAATCGCGCATTGTCAGACAGCCGCGTACCACAAGAAATGCAAAACATATCGGCGCGATTCTACCACTGCCTATGCGTAGGAGCGAACCAGCAGGCGGGTTAGCTGATTTTTTCCACCTGCACGGCCGTTCCATAGGCCAGAACTTCCGTGACGCCTTGCATCACTTCGTTGGCGTCGTATCTCATCGCCAGAATGGCGTTGGCGCCATGCTGCCCGGCATGCTCCAACAGCAATTCATACGCTTCACCGCGAGCTTTTTCGCAAAGCTCGGTCAATACCGTGATATTGCCGCCGACAATCGTCTGTATGCCTGCGGCGAGATTGCCCAGCACGCTTCGCGAGCGCACCGTAATTCCCCGCACCACGCCGAAATTCCTCACCACTCGGTAGCCTTGCAATTCCGTCCCCGTCGTTACCATCGAAGAATCTACACGCCCTGTCATAGTCACCCTCTTCCTTAAAGCGGATGTTTACCGGTGCGATTCTACCTCTGGACATCGCCCCGCCACACCTGCTTTCCTCTGCTATCCTCGTCTTACATGGAAAGTCTTTTTGACATCCTGGCGATCTTGCAGATCGCTTCCGGCGTCTTTCTGCTCTGGCAGGGTATTCAGTGGTTAACCTATGTCCAGAAGCGCCTCAAAACCGACCCCGGCTTCTATGCCCCGCGCACTGCCGTCATTTGCCCTTGCCGCGGCATGGAGCCTGGCTTGGAACGCAACCTCGTCTCTCTGTGCGAGTTCGATCATCAGAATTACGAAATCTTCTTCGTGCTCGCCTCCGAGTCGGACCCCGCTTATAGCACCGTGAAACGCGTGGCCAGCACCTCCCGCGTAAAAGCGCAGGTCATCATCGCGGGCAAGCCGCAAAATTGCAGCGAAAAGGTTAACAATCTGCGCTGCGCCGTAGAGCAGGTGCCTGCGGAGTTCGAAGTGCTGGTATTTACCGACTCCGACGGTCGCCCCGGAAAAACCTGGCTGCACCACCTGGTCGCTCCTTTAACCGATTCCCGTATTGCTGCAACAACCACCATGCGCTGGTTCATTCCCAATCGCGCGGACCCAGCCACAGCTCTCCTCGCCGCCTGGAACGCTTCGGTCGTGACGATGTTGGGCGGTCACGCGAAGAACTTCTGCTGGGGAGGGGGCACCGCCATCCGCAGAGCGATTTTCGAAGAAATCGGAATGCTGGACGTTTGGCAGTACTCCTTCAGCGACGACTATTCTCTGACCATGATGATTGAACGTACCGGCCGGCCCATTGTTTTCCTGCCCGAATGCCTGACCCCTTCCTACGTGCAAACGGATTTCCCGGGTCTTCTTGAGTTTACGAATCGCCAGGTGCGTGTCACCAGAGTGTATCGCCAGAAAATGTGGGCCACGGCTTTCGCCACGCACTTTCTGTATTGCCTCACTCTACCTCTCGGTGTTTATGTGTGGTTGAGCCTGGCGGTAGCCGCGCGCCCCGCGTTTCAAATAGCAACCCTGGTAGCTCTTCCCTTGCTGCTCGCCGCCATCCGTGGGGCCATACGTGTGATCGGCGTAACCGAGGCCCTCCCGTCGGTCCGCGCGCAAGTCATGGGCCAGTCCTGGATCTATATTATCTTATCTATATTTGTGCCCTATTTATATATAGTAAACTTTACCGCTTCTCTTGTGGGTCGTCGTTTACGCTGGCGCGGCATCGAATACGAGTTGATCTCTCCGGAACAAACGCGCGTTTTGACCCCGTAATTGCGCTGCATCACCCAGCACCGAGAAAAAAATTCGGTCATCAAGCAAAATCTACAGCACCTGTCAGTATTAACAGGTACGGATGTCCGCCTAAGTGATTGAAAAAAAGGCCTGCTAGGAAATCGGCCATTCCGGCAACCCGGATGCTCAGCACTACTGAGGTCAGGTGTTACTTTAGCGGGCAAATTACGGGGAATCTCTTCGCTTACCCCTGGTCGTGAACTGAGGGTTCGTTACTCTGGGGTATTTGTCCTGACCCAGTCAGACCCCTATTTGCTTGCACGGTCATTCCGGCCGACCTCCCTCGGAGGTAAACGAAGTAAAAAACCACAGGAACGCTTCGTCCCCACACGAGGCATACGGAGGAGTGCACGTGAAGTTCATCCGCAGAACAGCCGCAGCGCACACGCTCAGCCATTCCAAACCAGCCACCCGCACCAGTGTTTATTTATTCTACGAAAAAACTTCAGGGACTGCCCATTTTCATGTCGAGGCTGGCCCTGATGGCGAACTCCCTGTCGATCACGCGGCCGGTCTGCTGGCCATGCATTGCATGGTTCGTGGACAGTCGCCCAGCGACTACCTCATTATGGTTCAGGCAGCTCCGGATTGCGTAAGCGGGCTCGCCGAAAAAGCCGAGAAACTTCTCGAAGCGGGACATAGCGCCAAAAGCGCCGTCAAGCTTACCCGCCGCGAAGAAGAAGTCCTCGAAGGTATTCTCCGCAGCCTTGCCAACAAGGAAATCGCCAACGAACTGAATTTGTCCGAGCGCACCGTGAAGTTCCACGTTTCTTCGCTGCTCGCCAAATACAAAGTCCACAGCCGCATGGAACTCATGCGCGAAGCTTCCCAACACTCGATGAAGTCTCTGCCCCCGGCCGTCGGCTCTGCCGCGGCGGAATTCGGCCCGTTCGCTTCCGAACCCGAAGCTTACCGGGCTCCGCGGCATACCGGAAACATTTTGCCGTTGGCACGCGCTCGCATGATGGCTTAATTCTTAAGCCCATTCTCTGCCCTAATTAAGGAAGGCCCGGTTCCCTGGGAGGGAGCCGGGCCTTTTCCTTTCAGGATTGCTTACTTGCGAGCCAGGGAGTACAGCTCAGCCGCCTTGTCCCAATTCACTACGTTCCACCACGCGTCGATGTAATCGGCGCGCAGGTTTTGATACTTCAGGTAATAGGCGTGTTCCCAAACGTCTATGCCGATCACAGCTTTGCCGGACAGAAAATACGGCGTGTCCTGGTTCGGTGTCGAATCGATGACCAGCTTGCCGTCCTTCACCACCAGCCATGCCCATCCGGATCCAAACCGTGCCAGGCCCGCAGCCTTGAACTTGTCTTTGAATCCGGCAAAAGATCCAAAGCTGGAATTAATTGCGGCGGCAAGGTCCCCCTTCGGTTCGCCTCCGCCTGCTTTTTTCATCAGTGGCCAGAACAGCGTATGGTTCCAGGCGCCGCCGGCATTGTTTCGAACCGCCATGCGAATGTTCTCGGGCACGGCGTCCAGGTTTTTCAGCAGATCATCGAGCGACTTCGCTTGCAGATCGGGATGGCCCTCAAGCGCCTTATTCAGATTATTCACATAGGCGCCGTGATGCTTGTCGTGATGGATCTCCATCGTCTTTGCGTCGATGTAGGGTTCCAGCGCGTCGAACGGGTACGGCAGTGGGGGCACAGTGAATGCCACGGGTTTGTCCTCCATTTTTGAGATGCGATTTGAAATCCGACCTGGGTCCAGCAGGAAGCAGACTTGGCGCGGCCTTCCCCGCTCCAAGTAAGCCCGCACCGACAAAGCCACTGTTCACCAGAAACTTCCGGCGGTTCATGGGAGCTCCTCAGCTTCGGTGGGCGATTCGGCTTGCCGCCAGATTATAGCCCTCGGGCCAACGGCTGCTCAACCCGGGAGAACCTGTATTCCGGCTCTCGCCTCCGTTTGGCTTTGCCCTCATAGGATGCGGGACAGGGCCCATTGGGCAGATTCCGCAATCACCAATTCTTCGCAATTCGCCAAGCGCTCCAGAACGGCCACCGCGCTGCTATGCGCCGCGTTCGCTCTCGAAAGCCCCGCATTCCCCAACGCGATACACGCATTGCGAACCATCCCCCGCCACTTCGTCCTCTTGACCGCACTCCCGCGGAATATTTCCCGGAATTCTTTCTCATTCAGCGCTGCCAGCCACACCAGATTGGGCTCCAACAGCGATTCGCCCGAATCGCTTTGGCGAGGCTGGAATTCTGAACTCTCCGCCTGTGGTGCCTCTCGATTGAAGGGACAAACATCCTGGCAAATGTCGCAACCATACACCTGCCAACCGATCGCTTCGCGATGCTCGTGTGGAATGCTTCCTCGTAACTCAATTGTCAGATAGGAGATACAGCGCCGCGCATCCATAACATACGGCTCGACCAGAGCTCCTGTTGGGCAGGCATCCAAACATTGCCGGCAATTGCCGCATAGATCCGCGGGCGGGGCTTCGGCCGCAGTCAAAGTGGGCTCGAGATCCAACGAACTCAGGATCACGCCTAGAAAAAACCATGAGCCCATCAATTCGTTCAGCAGCAACGTGTTCTTACCCAGCCATCCTAATCCGGCGTACTTGGCCAACACCCGTTCGGCAACCGGCCCGGTATCGGCACAGGCCCGCGAATGAAATTCCTGCGGAAATCGCTCGTGCAGCGCTTCGCTTAACGCGTTCAGTTTTTCCCACAGCACTTCGTGATAGTCGCTTCCCCATGCATACCGCGAAACCCATCCACGTGGTTCCCCGCTCGTGTGGCCGTGCTGCCGCTTCAACAGAATAGGGGTGCGCGGTGTTGTAATTCAGACCGCAGACAACAACGCTGCGAAGATCCTCCTCGAGGAGCAATGGATTTCTCCGCCTTGGATCCTCGAGGTATTTCATTTCTCCGGCGTACCCGCGTCCCAGCCATTCTTCGAAGCGCAACAGCTCCGGAAAGCTCTCCGGTCGCATTACGCCGCACAAATCGAATCCCAGCGCGTGCGCTCGTTCGCTGATCCAGATGGTGTCAGCGCTCGTTCCCATGCCTCGATTGTGCCGCAGTTTCCTAACGTCTGAGAAGGGCGCAGTGATATTCATCCTGAGTTCGGCCGTCCACGACCTGGCTTGCTTGTCACGTCGCCACGCTTATGCTATAAATACGATTTACTGTCGCGGAGGAATAATCGCATGGTGGGTGACGTGGGAAGCCAAGGCCTGGTGCTAACCGGCAAGTACGTTCGTCTCGAACCTCTCGACCACCGCCACGTCGACGGCTTGGTTGCAGCCTCGGCAGGCGACGCGTCACTCTACCAGTGGAGCCCCGTGCCGCAAGGCAAGGCGGAAGCCGTCAAGTACCTCGCCACCGCCCTGGCTTGGCGAGACGCCGAGACCGCCGTGCCCTTCGCAACTGTGCGCGTAAACGATGGCACGGTCATCGGTTCAACGCGCTTCTGGAATCTGGAACGATGGTCGTGGCCGACGGGCCACGCACGGCAGGGCCGCCGCGAACCTGACGCCTGTGAGATTGGCTACACCTGGTTGAGCCACACGGCAATCCGCACGGCCGCAAACACAGAAGCCAAGCTGCTCATGCTGACACAGGCATTCGAGACCTGGCAGGTACTCCGGGTGTGCTTTCACACCGACGCGCGTAACGAGCGCTCGCGCGCTGCGCTAGAACGCATCGGCGGAAAGTTTGAAGGAATTCTCCGGGCCCATCGAATGGCCGCGGACTACACCGCTCGCGACTCGGTGCGCTATTCCGTCGTGGCTTCCGAATGGCCCGCGGTAAAGGAACACCTCAGCCAGCTCCTGCGTAACACTTGATTCACAAGCGTTCTGCCGCGAAGTCGGTTAATCCGACGCACACCAGGGGCGGTCCAAAGCACGCTCATACCAGTCTCGTCGTTGAGATGATGTATGCCATACATCATGAAACGCACACAGCTCTATCTCAACGAAAGCACCTGGAAGACGCTTCAGGTTCGAGCGCGACAGTCCGGCACCTCTATTTCAGAACTCGTCCGCCAGGCAGTTCGTGAGAAATATGGAAGGTCCCCGGCCAGCCGCCAACCAGCCATGATGGCGGTAGTTGGGATTTGGAAGCATCGGGAAGATTTGCCGGATTCCGCCACTTATGTTCGCCAGTTGCGAAAAGGAAAGCGCTTGAGGAGCATGGCCCTCGTGAAGTCCGTCCTGGTTCGATTGCGTGCCCATCGATCTGAGAATTGGCCAGCGGGCCGGAGACTACCTTCGGCAATACGCCAAGAGCCACCATGTTGAGCTTACAGCTGCGCTTATAGCAGCCACCGCTTCCATTCACAAACTCGATCTTTGGACGCGGAATCGTCGCCACTACCCCATGAAGGACATTGCGTTCTATTAGTTGATCGACGATCGTCAGTTTACGAAGCGGCGGCCGTTTTGCTGATCAACGGCGTTTCGCGGGGCCAGGGCTTGTTGCGTTGATAGGATTTGGCAAGTTCAACAAAAATTCCCAGGTCACGCTCCAGATCCGATTGCGTGCCATCGAAGTAAAAGTTGCGAATGGGGATACCCGCGTTGTCCCGGCTCACTTTTGGATAAAGCGCTTCGCCCACGATGCCGTTCATGCAACTGAAGGGACTGATATCGATCACCCCGTCCAGTCCTTTGCGGGCAAAATACACCGCCTTCCCGACATTCACGACCATCTCTCCGTTCGCACCGGAGGCCGGAAGGTAGGGCTCGGCAAAATCCAGGATGACTTGCATGTCTTTCGGTTCCTGGTAGCCCTGAAAATCCTCTTGGAACAAGGACAGCAGCGCGCGCTCGTCTTTGTGCTGGATATGGTTGCGGAGGTGCGCGCCGAGCGCTTCCAGCGAAACGCTGTTGCCCTTCAGCTTCAGCCGGCTGAATTGATCGGCATTGATGTACCAGATCCATTCCGCAATGTCATTCATCCAGACTTCCGCTCCGGCATCCTCCAATCGGCGCACCAGCTGATTGTTGCTGAACTCGGTCAGCCGGCAGAAAATCTCTCCCACCACTCCAATCAGCGGACGGTTGGGCTCAAATTGAATGGCCAGTTGTCGGAAGCGTTTGCGTGCCCGCAACAGAGACTGCTCGACGGCGTGTAGTTGGCTGGCGTCATCCGCATACGCAATTTCCAGAGCCGCGCACAGATCCTCTACACTCTCCTCATAGCACGCATCCGCGCTGCCAGCGTTGACTTCATACGGGCGCGATTTGAACAGCAGCTTTAATAAAATGTCCGCCGAAACAATCGCGCGCCACGCTCCGCGGGTATACAACGACGAAGCTTCCCCGAAATCGCTGTAACCCTTCTCAGTGCTGGGCGCGAAAACCGTGATCTCCGGATATCCCCGTTGCTTGAGAACCAATCGTAGGTAGTTCGCATATTGCCCGAAGCGACATGGGCCTTGCCCGGTTAGCACGTAGAATGCGGTCTTCTGCGGGTCGAAGCCGGGCAACTCCAGAACCCCCAAATAGTCGCCGAGCGTGATTTTCAGAGGGTAGCACTCATCGCCGCCGGAAAATTTTCCGCCCAGATCGAGGCTGTGCTGATCCGAAGGCGGAGTCACGCTGGCATCAATTCCCAGCGAACGAATCACAGCGGCGAGCGCTCGCGCGCTACCCTCCGCCATTCGCGGAAGATAGGTCTTCTTGCCAAACAGCGGGTGCGTCGGCGGTATGGTTCGCGAAGCCTTCAATTGCTGTCTGTGCATCGCAACAGCCCCTTGCTATCGAGATACGCTTCGCATCGCGTCAGGTAGCCGGCATCGTTGCCGTGTCCATCGAACTGCAAAACCAGGAAAGGCGCGCCCGCCACATCGCGCAGAAAATGCTTGATAAACGAGTCCGGTCCACATTTGAAATTCGTGATGTAGATAATATGCACATTGCGGATGTTCCCTGGCGAAGCGCCCGGCCTCGAGTATCCGTCGTCCCGAATTCCAGAACATGTTGGCATGAAGGTCATCGACAGGGCGCTCGTCCAACGGCAGAAAATCCGATGGCAGAACATTGACGCCGTAGAGGTCGCGTAGCTTGCGAGGAATATCGCAATTTCCGCCGCGATCGTACAAGTTGTATGCGCGCCCAACCAGCAGCACCGCAGGCTCGCCGGTCGCGCGAAGTGTCGCACAGGCCTTATGGCCTTCTTCAACCAGCCGGGTCGCGAAAATGGTTTGCGCGGCGAAGGCGGCGTCTGCGGCCGCGTCGCTTTGCTTTCGCGTGACGCCATATCGTTCAAAATACTGCGCCAGTTGATTTTTCACGTGCTTTTGCCCGGCCCGGAAATGAATCGTGGGCGCAAGGATTTGATCGGCAAACGATTCGAATCTCGGTGCCGCGCGCACGACAAAAGGTAGGGTCTGATTCCACGGGCAAAGATGTGACCCCACCGGCGACTCCGGCGCCTCCATGTCCATCACATTCGGCAGTAGTACAAAATCCGTTCCTGGGCACTCTGCGGTGCCCTTAAGCAGCCCATCCACGTGCCCGTGGGCAATCTGTATCGGGAAGCAGGGCTCCGCCAGACTGAACTCCGCGCCCCGCGTTGACACCTGGTGGTCGGTCCGTCCAGAAAGCACCACCTCGAATCCGATTTTCTCCAGATATGTGCGCCAGAAAGGAAAGCGGTCGTAGAAGAACATCGCTTGCGGGATTCCCACGCGCAATTTGCCGGAGTTTTTGCCTGGGCCAGGCTCGCGGTAACCCTGTCGCAGCAAACGGTCGCGAAATGACAACAGGTCCGCGATGATCGGCCGGCGTTCCGTGCGCGCGTGTTTCCGAAACTTATCCGAACATTTGTCGCCCCAATACGTTTTCCTGCCCTCGACCGTGATCTCTTTCATGTCGCAATAGTTTGAGCACGCCTTGCACACGAAATCGCGCGTCTGGAAGTTGGCCTTGTCGAGATCAAATCCGCGGAATGTAGAGATCGACACGGTCTCGCTCGCGAGCGTTACCGTCCCACTGTGCGAATAGGATTCCCCTGCTGCGACGGCCGCCGTGGCAATGCCCGGGCTTACCCGAACCGCGAAACGCTGCTGCACGTGCTCCTTCACTCCCGTCACTTCCTGTGCGATCAACGCCATGCCGATGGCCCCGATGATGCCGTTGTGCGGCGGCACAATGATGCGCTTTCCCAGCAACTGCGAAAACGCCGCCGCCACCGCGTCGTTATATGCGGTGCCACCCTGAAAATAGATGACCTTGCCTATTTTTCGCCCGCGAACCACGCGATTCAGATAATTCAGCGCCACGGAATACGCCAAGCCCGCTGCCAGGTCGCTGATGCTGGCCCCGCGCTGCATCCACGCGGTTACGTCGCGTTCCATGAACACCGTGCAGCGCTCACCGAGCCGCGCCGGGGCCGCCGACGACATGGCCTCGATCGCAAATTCGTCTTTGATTTGAATGCCCATTCGCTCGGCTTGTTCTTCCAGAAAAGAGCCTGTTCCAGCGGCGCACGCTTCGTTCATCGCGAAATCCACCACCACCCCGTTATCGATGGAGATGAATTTGGAGTCCTGGCCCCCAATTTCAAAAATGGTGTCAACATCACCGGATTCAGGCGCGCCCTCGAAATCTGACGCTGCGCGGTTCTTCACGAGTTTTTCATGCACATACATCGCGCCCGTCTTGTGGGCCGTGATTTCGTCGTTCACCGTGTCCGCGCCGACCAGCTCCCCGATCAATTCGCGGCCCGAACCCGTCGTACCTACCCCGCGTACCAGGATTCCCTTTCCAAAGAGCCGGTCGATTTCCTGCAAGCCTTCTTGCACGACATCAATGGGACGCCCGGCGGTTCGCAAGTAGATTCCATGGAGCAGACGGCCGCGCTCATCAAGCAACGCAAGATTCGTGCTCACCGAGCCGATGTCGATTCCGAGATACGTGGAAGTCCTTTCACCGTGCCGCGGCAGCGCCTCGGTCCGCGAAGCTTCCGGGTGATCACGCAGCAGCAGTACTTTCTCCAGAGACAAGCGCTCGAGGGGGTGGCTATTGCCGTTGTGCTGCGATTTCTTGATGTGCAGCGCCGTAGAACCCTTCCGGGCCGCCAGTGCATTCCCCTGCTCGCGCTCCAGCAGTGCGCACCCGATCGCTCCCATCCACGCGTATTCCTGTGGCACGAACAGATCCTTCGTGCCGAGCCGAAACCCTTCGGCGAGCGCTTGCACCACACCACGATTCTGCGAAACCGCTCCGATCAACGCTGCCGGAGCGCTGACTGCTTTCCCGCGCACGATGTTGCTCTTGAAATTCCGCGCTACCGCTTCGCACAGCCCTTTCAACACTTCTTCGGTCGAATATCCCTTTTGCTGGGCATGGATCATGTCGGACTTCGCAAACACCGAGCAGCGCCCGGCAATGCGCGCCGCGCATTTTGCCTGCGCTACCACCTCCCCGATCTCTTCCACGCGATATTCGAGCCGTGTGGCTTGTTGATCGAGAAACGATCCTGTTCCCGCCGCGCATTCCCCGCTGGTCGAATAGTCCGCAATTCCGGTGGCATAGGTATTATGGTTTGAACCTGTGGCCTGATGGCCGTTGCCACCCGCCAATCTCAGGTACTTGGAACTCTCGCCTCCAATTTCAAATACCGTCCGCACGTGCGGATACAGACGGCCGAGGGCGCAGGCAATAGCCTTGAACTCATTTTCGGAGTTCGCTCCACGCGACTCCGCGATTAGACGCCCCCCCGACCCGGTTACGCGCAGGCCCTTGATCTTTGGGCGAGACGAAAAGCAGGCTAGGAGCTCTTCGAGCAGGTCGGTTACGGTTTGAACGGGGTTTCCAAAGGTACGGCGGTAGGCGGAGAGCAATACGGGAGCGCCCGCAATCTGCTGCAATTCCTGGTTCGCCAGGAAGAAAGCGGAATTGTCGCTCAGACGGAGCTTTGCTGCGGAGGTCTGTGGTATGCAGATTGCGGCGAGCTTGGCACTGACGCTCCCCACGTCCAGACCAACAAACACTTCCATGATCGCTTCCCCCGGGGGCACTTTCCGGCGGCACAGTCAAAGCCGCAGAGAGCGCTTCGTGATCCGTCCGTTCCTGAGTGGAATGTGAGGCTAGTACTGTCCCTGCCTAATGGTTGCTACCATATTGGAAAGCAAGAAAATGGCCACGCTCGAATTGCTCCGATTCAGTCCAATTTGCCAGAAGCTATCCTAATTTGCTCCTGCAGGAGCCAGAAGCTCGCTCTGGGGCCGTTTCTAGGCTTCTGGCTGGACCGCCCGCCGCCGATGGCTGTGCTCATTTGTGTGAAATTACGGGGGACTGGAGGATTTTCGCGCAGCACGAACTACGACCTTTTCGGTCTGGTTGCGTATTCCGGCAGGCCTAGAGGAAGCTGCGGACGGCCGTGCCCTCGTCGGAATACACGTCGAATACCGTGAACAGCTTGGTGATTTGCAGAAGATCGTGCACTTTTTTCGTCAGGTGCAGCAGCTTCAATTCGCCCTGCCGATTGCGAACCGCAGTGAACCCGCTCACCAACTCACCAATCCCGGAGCTGTCGATATACGTCACATCCCCAAGGTTTAGAATGATCTTGTTCCGCCCGCGATCCAGCAGGTCGCGGATGGTCTTCCGCAAGAGCGCGCTACCCTCCCCGAGGGCGATACGGCCGCTCAAATCGACCACCGTAATGACTCCATCCTCGCGTGCCGTGGCATATAGGGCTGGCATAGGTCTTCCTAGACTTCCTGGTGCGGCGCACCCGATTTCGACGCTCCATTGTTTCCGTTGCTCGGCGGTTCACCGGGAAACGGCAGCTTCTTTGACATTATAATCTCAGCCCCGCCAGTACGCCCGGGTACCACGTTGAATTCATCCATAAACGTGCGCATCAGGAATATGCCCCGCCCGGAGGTGCTCAGCAGATTCTCTTCCGCCAGCGGGTCGGGCACATCCGCCAAAAGGAACCCTTTCCCTTCATCCATGACGTGAATCACCATCTTGTCGGTGGTCAGGTCGATGCCCAGGTGGATTTTCTTGTCTGGTTTTTCCTGATTTCCGTAGTGAAAGGCGTTAATCACACCTTCGCGGACAGACATTCCGATACGGTAGCACTCGTCTTCGCTGAACCCGGCCGCCTCTGCCACTCGCAGACACATCTCCTCGGCGAGATTTACGCTCTCGACGTGCGTCTCCAGAGTGACTTCCAAGTGTTTGGTCTCGGGCGCCATTCTTTGACCGCCAACGCGGCTTAACCAAGCGTACCTATCCGTAACACAGCGCGCGAACCCAAGTCAATGGACTCCAGCACTATTCAATCAGACCGTTCGTACCACCTCGGTCCACCCGGGCCGATCCCGGTGAGAGCCCGCGTTCTTGCTCTTGACATTTTCCGCGCGTCGGCCCATAAGTAGATGTCTTACAGGTAGTAGTGCTAGGTGTACACGATGCCGCCAGAGAAAGCCGAGTTCCTCAAGGGAACTCTCGATATGTTGATCCTTAAAGTCGTCGCCGCCGGTCCCATTCACGGCTACGCGATCTCCCAGCGCATTCAGCAGATTTCCCGCGATTTCTTTCAAGTCCCTCAGGGTTCGTTGTATCCCGCGCTCCACCGGCTCGAGGAGCGTGGCTGGCTCGATGCGGAGTGGAAAGATACGGACACCGGGCGTGAAGCCAAGTTTTACACCCTCACGCGAAAGGGCCGGAAGCAACTGGAAACCGAGATGCTCCACTGGGAACAGCTCTCCGATGCCGTGGCGCTGATTCTTCGCACTGTGGAGTAGGAGCACTCCGATGCCGTGGCCTCGTTGGCTTCGCCGTCTTTGGCATATCCCGCTGGCCGAGAAGCAACTCGACGCTGAGTTGGCCTGACGCTGCAAAAAGCCGTGGAAGTTGCTTCCGTCAACTGGCAATCCCACTATCTCCTGGCCATTGCCTATGCACGCACCGGCGAATATCAGAACGCCATCGTTGAAGCCGACCGCGCTTCGCAGCTAAACAACGACAAGCTCGCCATCATGAAACTCTTCAAGGCCAAGGTCCTGCTGATGCAGGGCAAGAACAATGACGCCCAATTGGCCCTCGAGGCCTACGTTCGTCAATTCCCCCAGGAGCCCGGAGCCTCGGAAGCCCAGCGTTATCTTGAAAGGATCGAGGAATCCAAACGGGCGGCAAGGATAACCGTGAGCGAGCCTGCCGCCTCTGCTGTAATCAAAACCCCCTCCACTGATTCCGATGCGGCTTCACATTCTTCGGGAGCCTTCGAACGGCCTTGGGCGCCTCCGGACGTCGATACCGCCATTCCTCCGATCGCCCCGGGGGTCAGTTGCCATCTGGACGAAGTACTGAAAAAAACTCAGCAAACTGCTCTAAAGCAACTTTCCGATCTGGAGAAGTTCGCTGCGACGGAGCACGTCGAGCATCAGTACATCGACACGTATGGCGTACCCGAAACTTCCGTATCTCAGGACTTTGACTATCTCATTTTCGTCCATCACAGCAGCACGATTCCTTACTACTTTGACGAGGTTCGCAATGGCGCCGAATCCTTATATTCCTTCCCCACCGGCCTGGTGACCCGCGGACTGGTTTCGCTCGGTTTTATGGTGATTCATCCGGTGTACTCCGAGGATTTTCAGTTTAGCTGTGAGGGACTGGGAACATGGGATGGCAAACCTGCCTGGCAAATCCACTTCGTCCAGAAACACGATGTGCCATCCCGCATCCGCACCTGGAACTATAAAAAGGTGAATTATCCGGTTCCGTTGAAGGGTCGCATGTGGATCGCGGCAAACTCCTACAATATCCTCCATCTGGAAACATCGCTGCGTAACCCGGTCTTCGATCTGCACCTGGAGCGCGAGCAACTGATCGTCGACTATGGCCCCGTGCACTTCCTCGATGGCAAAATCAATTTGTGGCTCCCCTGGGATGCGGACATGTACTTTGACATGCAGGGCCGCCGGTATCACCATCGCCACACGCTTACCAATTACGTGCTGTTTGACGTCGACACGCGAGACAAAATCAGGGCTCCTGCCCTCCCGCGCGAGACCGATGATTCCAAAAGCAACTGATCTCGATGATTCTCTTTCCGCCATGCATCTTTCCGGGTAACCCCTTCCCTTGTCTTCTTTACTCACCACTCTTCGGCACGTATAGTGAAGAGGCAATCGCTCACATATGCGCTATCGTGAGGTTCCCGGATGATCGCTTTCATTGTTGTGGCCTTCGTCGCACTGCTCCTGGTTGGCGTTTGGATGTACAACAGCCTGGTTCGCCTGAAAGTTCAGTGCGACAACGCCTGGGCCGACATCGATGTTCAACTCAAGCGCCGCTACGACCTGATCCCGAATCTCGTGGAAACCGTAAAGGGCTATGCGGGCCACGAAAAAGGGACCCTCGAAGCCGTAATCAATGCTCGCAACCGCGCCATGACCGCCGCCGGACCCGCTGACAAAGCGCAGGCAGAGAACATGCTCTCTGGCGCCCTGAAAAGCCTTTTCGCTCTATCGGAAGCCTATCCGCAACTCCGCGCCGTTGAGAGCTTCACCGCGCTGCAAAACTCGCTCACTCAGATTGAGGACACCGTCCAGAACGCCCGCCGCTACTACAACGCCGTCGTTCGCGACCTCAACACCAGGATCCTTCAATTCCCCACAAACATCTTTGCCGGCATGCTGGGCTTCAAGCAGCGCGAGTTCTTCGAAGTTTCGTCGCCCGCAGAACGGGAAGCCCCCAAAGTCAGCTTCGGAAATCCGGCTGCTCCTACGGCCTGATTCCACCCTCCGCCCACTATGCGCGTGAACAAAAGACTCCTCCGCCGAACCAGCGCCTTGCTCGGCGCCTTGCTCGGCGCCCTGCTGGCGCTAACCGCCAGTCCCGCGGCGGCGCAGCGTCGCGAGCAACAACTGAAGAAGTTTGTTTCAGACATTGTCATCGCGCCGGATGGAGACGTCGACGTCACCGAGAACATCACCTTCCGTTTCATTGGCGGACCCTGGCACGGCATCTATCGCAAGATCCCCGTTGAATATTCTGGCCCGAACGGCATGAACTACACGCTGTTCCTCGACGTGAAGCGTGTCTCGGACGAGCATGGCCAACCATTGCGCTATGAGTCCAGCCGTGAACGCCAGTATCGCAAGCTGAAAATCCTGATTCCCAACGCCGACAACTCTACACACACGATTTCCATTGAATACGTGGTTTCCGATGCCCTGCGTTTCTTCGACGAGCACGATGAGTTTTATTGGAATGTCACCGGCGACGAGTGGGACGTCCCCATCGAATCTGCCGGTGCTCACATCGTGTTCCCCAGTAACGCCACCGGCCTGCGCGCCAACGCGTACACCGGCGCCTATCACTCCAAAGGCCGCGAGGCCGTCGCCGAAATCGTCGGCACCAGCGTTGACCTCGCGACCACCTCCCCTCTGGGCATTCACGAGGGTCTTACCGTTGCGGTCGCCTGCGACAAAGGTGTGTTCAAGGAACCTTCCGGGCTCTCCTTGGCTTGGCGCTTCCTCGCCAGCAACTGGCCGCTGGCCATTCCCTTCCTGGCCTTCTTTCTCATGTTCCGCTTGTGGTGGCAGCGCGGCCGCGATCCCCGTCTTCGCCCCATCGCCGCGCAATATGAGCCTCCGGACCAGCTGTCACCGGGCGAAGTCGGCACGCTGGTGGATAATTCCGTGGACATGCGCGACATCACTGCCTCGATCGTGGACCTGGCCGTCCGCGGCTTTATGGTCATCGAGCAGCAGACCAAGGATCATCTTCTCGGACTCACTCACAGCAAGGAATATCTGTTTCATTTAAAAAAGGCCCGCCCCGAGTGGGGCAATCTGAAAGCCCACGAGCAGCAACTCCTCGATGGCTTCTTCACCATGGGCAACGCCGGCGATACCGTTTCGCTCGCCGATCTTCACAATCGCTTCTACAAAAGCATTCCCAACATCAAAAATCAGATTTTTGGCTCGTTGGTCGGCAAGGGCTATTACGCCAAGCGTCCCGACAGCGTGCGTTCCAACTACATCGTATTCGGCGTCGTCGCCGCATTCATTCTGATCGCCGGGGGCAACTGGGTCGCTAGCCACTCGGGTATGGCGTCTTTGCCTTTCATCATCGCCGGCATGCTCACCGGAATCGTCATTTGCGGCTTTGGCTGGTTCATGCCGGCGCGCACGCAAACCGGGGCCCGCGCCCTGGAAGGCATCTTGGGCTTTGAGGATTTCCTCAGTCATGTGGAAGCTGATCGCTTCAATCGCACCATCAAGACTCCGGAGATGTTTGAGAAGTTCCTGCCCTTCGCCATGGCTTTGGGCGTCGAGAAAAACTGGAGCAAAGCCTTTCAGGGCATTTACACGCAGCCTCCCCAGTGGTACCAGGGAGGTTATGGCCCGGTGTTTTATCCCAACATGTTTGTCAGCGATCTGAATTCCATGTCCACGCTGGCAGGCACGGCCATGGCCTCGGCTCCGCGCAGTTCCGGAGGCTCCGGCTTTAGTGGAGGTGGCGGTTTCTCTGGCGGCGGATTCGGCGGCGGTGGCGGCGGGGGATTCTAGCTTTCTTTGTTCTTGCCGAGCCCATACGCTTCGAGCACGTCGGAGAGCCTTACAACTCCAAACAGCTCGTGGACGTTGGCTCGGCTGACCACCGGCAGAAGATCCAGATGCAGTGCACCCATGCGATCCAGCGCCACTTCCAGTGAGTGGTCGGTATGCAGATGGGGGAATTCGCCCGGCGGCACTAAGTCTCCCACGCGCCTCGGCGGCGCGCTTTCCGCGCTGGCACTTTCCAGTTGCGCTCGCGTCACCAGTCCCACGAGCGCGTCATGATCGCTCACCAAGCAGGTCTGCTCCGACCAGTCCCTCACGCTCGCAAGGGCTTCAACCAGTGGCTGCTCCGCCAGCAGGACTGCGCTTGCCGGACGCATCACCTGTCGCACTTGCCTGCTTCTCCGGTGGCTGCCCGCATGCGGCAGGTGAATACCATCCTGTTCCGCGAGTAGTTCGTAGATCGGCTCCTTCTGAATACGCGAAGCTATGAAATAGCTCACCAGGTTTGAGATCATCAGCGGCACAATCACCGCGTAGTCTCTGGTGATTTCAAAGATCATCACCACCGACGTCATCGGTGCCCGCACGATGCCTGCGAAGGCCGTTCCCATGCCCACGAGCGCATAAGCACCAGGCGTGGCTACGTAACCGGGGAAAAAATGTTGCCCGACGCTTCCGATCGCTCCTCCGAGCATCGCTCCCAGGAACAAGCTGGGTCCAAATATGCCGCCCGCGTTTCCAGAACCGTAGCTGGTCGCCGTGGCAATCAGCTTCAGTATCAGAAGCAGAACCATCAACTTCACTGCCATCCGTCCATTTAATGCATCTCCTACATACTTGTAGCCCACCCCCAGGACTTGCGGCACAAACCAGCCCATCAGGCCAACGACGATTCCGCCGGCCACGGGTTGGAACCACAGCGACTTTCTTGGAAAGGTCTGGAACCACGCACGCGTTCGCAGCAATAGTTGCGAAAATGCCGCGGATACCAGCCCGCCGGCAATTCCCAAAAACCCGTAGATCACCAGTTCCCACGGATTCACGAGCTGGTACTGCGGCACCTGAAACAACGGATCATTTCCCAACATCAGCCGCAGCACGCCCCAGCTGGTCGCTGAAGCCAGCACCACCGATCCCAAAATCGGTGCGTGCAAGTCGCTCATTACCTCTTCCAGCGCGAACAGGACTGCCGCGAGCGGGGTGTTAAACGCTGCGGCGATCGCTGCGGCGGCGCCTACCGGAATCAGCGATTTCACCTTCTCGGGACGCAAGCCCAGCGCTCTTCCCAGTACCGACGCGATTCCACCACCCACTTGCACCGCGGGGCCTTCGCGGCCCAGTGGAATTCCGCTTGCCAATGTCACTGACGTGCAAAAGAATTTTCCGAACACTGTGGAGAGCGTGATGCGCCCTTCCCGCGCGAACAGTGCCGCCTTCGTTTGTGGCACCCCGCTGCCTCGCGCATCCGGAAAGTAGCGGTACAGCAAATAGCCCATCGCCAGCGAGCCGGCAACCGGCACCAGCAGGCGCCTCCAAGGCGTACTCCCCGCCGGATACAGATGCGCTCCTGCTCGCTCCGTCAGCAGGATGAACGCCACCACCACCAGGCCAACCAAAGCTCCAATCAACAGCGTAAGCGCCAGGAACACTTGTTCCTCGCGCGTGTTTCGGAAAGCTACCCACCGCGCGAACGGCACTCTCCACCATGCTTTCGTGTCAGTCGTTTCTGTCATGTTGCATGATTGTAGCTCGCGGAGAGGGCGGTTCTCTCACTGTGATTTCAAGTCGTAATTCTGGCTCGTGGTGGAAGCCACGCTCTCGGCCGGCAGTTTTGTTGCGGGTCCCCCCGGGCTGAAATAGCGGAACCGCAGAACCTGCTCTCGCCGGCGCTCTTCTTCTAGATGCCGGGTCCGCGCTTTTAGCAAATCGTCGAGCGAGACGATACCCAGTAATCTCCGGGTTGCCCTCTCAACCACGGGCATGCTCGTTATACCCTTATCCGCCATGCGATACACCACTACTCGTAGCGTCTCATCAGGATATACGTCCATGGTTTCCTCGCGCGTAAGTTCGCTGATGCTCCGCTCGAGCGCGCCTTCGCCCTCTTCGTCCATTCTCTTTCGAATATCGCCTCGTGTGACCACGCCAACCACGCTTCCATTGCCGTCTACCACGGGCAATAGTCGTTGCGCTTGTGTCGCCGCTGCGTGTTGCGCGACCATGGTTTCTCCCAGCGTGCTATTCGCCGAAAGCGCCAGAACTCGTGTCTCCATCACTTCTCGCACGTATAACAGTTCCAGGGGATCCACCGCATATTCGCGGCTGAGATGAAATCCTCGTCGCGCCACTTTCTCCGTCAGGATCGACCGCTTCAATGTCAGCACCGTGAATCCGTGCGCAATTACACTGCCTACCAGCAATGGCAGGAACACATTCGCGTCGTGCGTCAGCTCGAAGGCAAACACAATACTCGTGAAGGGCGAGCGCATCGTTCCGCCCAGTATCGCTCCCATGCTGATCAGCGGCCAGAACCCTGCTCCCTCATTCGGAAGAAACATTGCTTCGAGGCCTCCCAGCGCGCCGCCCATCATCAACAACGGAGCCAGCACACCTCCCGAGGTCCCGGAGCCGAGCGACACCGCCCAGATAAACCATTTCACCAGCAACACGCCCAGAATTACTTTGGTCGTCACGCTTCCCTGTAGCAATGCTCCGATGGTGTCGTAGCCTACGCCCAACGCTTGCGGGAAGATCAATCCACCCAACCCGATGGCCAACCCTCCAATCGCGGGCCACCACATCCAGTGAATTTTCAGATGCTGGAAAGCGTCCTCCGCCGCGTACACCGAGAGGGTCAACAGAGCCGACAGCCCTCCGGCCAGAATCCCCACCAGCGCACATCCCAGCAGCGCCTTGGGTCCGATGAATAAAGGGTGGGCCGGCACGGGGAATAAGGGACCAAATCCCAGGAGGTACCGCCGCGCCACCGCCGCCACCGCGCTTGCCAATGCCACGGGAATCAGGCTTCGCGGCTTCCATTCAAACAGCAGCAATTCCACCGCGAGCAACACCGCGGCTACCGGCGAAGCAAAGGTCGCCGACATGCCTCCCGCCGCACCTGCCACCAGCAGTGTTTTGCGCTCCGCGGCTGTGAGGTGAAAAAGCTGCGCAATCATCGACCCGAATGCCCCGCCGGTCATGATGATTGGCCCTTCCGCTCCAAAAGGACCGCCCGAACCGATCGAGATCGCCGAGGAAAGCGGCTTGAGCAGCGCTACTTTTGGCTCCACGCGGCTCCCATTCATCAGAATCGCTTCGATGGCCTCCGGGATTCCGTGGCCACGGATTCGCTCGGATCCGTAACGGGCCATCACCCCGATAATCAGTGCGCCGCCAATCGGAATCAGCACGCTGAAGATTCCCAGGTGATTGCCCACCGGCGATACCATCGCGGTGCTCCAGCGTCCGAAATAAAAAAGATTTGTGAACAGGCCAATCAGCCGTAGCAGCACTAACGCAACAAACGCGCACAGTACGCCGATGACCATGGCCAATAAGGAAATAGGAAGGACGCGCCACGTTGTCGTGAAGTCTCCGAGTTCCTCGCTTCTCACGCTTTGTGCCGCACTCATGCGCTTTCTGGTGTCCTGGTGCTTGCTCAATGCCTTATCTCTCGCTTTCGCTTGGGTCGTTTTATCTTCGCCACCGCTCTTGGCGCTCGATTCGCCGATGAGCGCTTGCTTTCCGGCCGCGTCTCCAGCAATGCGCTGATAGCCTCGACTAATGCTCGACCGTTAGCTCGCAATTCGATGATCCGCTGTTGCACCACATGCTCGAGCAGCCTCTCCCCTCGCGGGTGCAGCGATACCAGCACCTGACGGCGGTCTTCTCGCCCTCGCGTTCGCTTCACGTATCCGTGCGCTTCCATGCGGTCGACTAGTTCCACCGTGCTGTGGTGCCGCAAGGAGAGCCGGTCGGCCAGCGTCCGGATGGTGGCCTCTTGCCCTTCTGGCAGGCCGCGGATCGCCAGCAATAACAGGTACTGCTGCGGCTCGAGCTGCGCCTGTCGCGCCGTATCGTCCCCTTCTTGCAGGAATCGCCGGATGCGATAGCGCAGCTCCGCCAGTCCCCGGTACTCGTTCGCGGTGATCTTTTCGCTCATGCCTCTACTCTATCGTATCACGATATATTTTACCACAGCGGGGGCTCCCTCGTTGGTGTGGGAATTACCACCCGGCAATTTTGCTCTTAGAGAGTCTTGCGGAAGGCTTTTTGTGTCTTGTAATGCTCGTACCCGTGGCGCAGATAGAAGCCGTGCGCCCGCTCGCGCAGCACATTCGAGCGTACCGACATGCCCCGCGATCCCTGTTTCTTCGCCCATTTCTCGCCGGCATCCAGCAACAGCCATCCGGCTCCCTGGCTGCGAACTGCTTCATCCACCACCAGCCCGTTCACTTCCGCTCGCCGATCTACTTCGATCAACGGCGTCGTGCTCACGTGCACCCAGCCCACTACCCCTTGCTCTTTCGTCTCCGCCACGAAGCATGCCCCGTGCCTGTCTTTCAGCACGCTTTTCAATCGCTTCGCCATTTCTTTTTTGGGCGTGGGATAGCCAAGCTGCCCGGCGAGTTCGGCAACTCTTGCCGCATCGCCAGCCCTCGCTCGCCGTATTTTCACTCGCTCTCCTGGCGTCATGTCTTCTCACGCTTGACGACGGCGCAACCGCGTCTCGACCGCCTCGCTTTGGAGTTCCCGCAACGCATCCGCGGCAATCCATCGCGCCGCGCGTGAGCCTTGCATCGCTATCCTTCGGGCGCTTCGAATTGCCGCGCGATTCAAAGCCAGGTTCCGCTTGCCTATGTTTCGCAGCGCCCAGTTCACGGCCTTGCGCACAAAGTTCCGCTCGTCCCAGGCCTCACGCTCGATTACTTCCAGATACTTTCGAAATTCCGCGTCGGCCGCCTTCTTGTCATGGCAAGCCAGAAACGCCGCCAGCGCGAAGCCCGCTCGCTTCTCGAATTCCTTTTTCCTCCGGCTCCAGGAACGCGCTTTCTGCCATGCGGGCGTCGCGAACACGAACAGGTGGCAGCACGTCCCGTCGCAGACGTCCCAGTTGTCGAAATCGCGCACCCATCGCTCCATCTGCTTGCCCGTTACCAGTTTTCGTTCCGCCACCATTCCTGCGAGGATGCGCGCATCATGATTTCCCGTTTCCCAGAGTTCCAGCCCCAGCGAATGATTCCGTCCAATTTTTCGGGCCAAGCGATCCAGTCTCGGTTTCGACACGCCGTAGACATTCTTGGCCACGATCCCGAAACGCGCCATGCCCTCTATATTTCGCCGTTCTCCCAGGCGTTTCAGTTCTCGCAGCACTCGCTTCGCGTCCCACTTTTCGCGGTCCGAGGGGCGCGGCTTTTTCCCGCCGCTAGAACGTTTTGTCGGAATCAAGGAGGATTGTAACCGGGCCTTCATTTACTAACTCCACCGACATCATGGCCTGAAAAATGCCTGTACCCACTGTTACTCCAAGACCCCGCAGCGCCTCGCAGAATTCCTCATAGCGCTTCTTGGCCAGTTCCGGCGGAGCTGCAGTAATAAAACTCGGCCGCCGCTGCCCCCGCGCATCTCCATACAATGTGAACTGCGAAACAACCAGCGCGCTCCCTTTCACTTCCAGCAGCGACAGGTTCATCTTCCCCTGCTGGTCTTCGAAGATACGAAGATTCGCTACCTTCTCGGCCATGGTCGGTCCAACCGCCGCGTTGTCTTCCTTCCCAACGCCCAGCAGCACCATCAGTCCCGGCCCGATTTCTCCCGTGACCTGCCCTTCCACCGTCACTTTTGCCCGGCTCACGCGTTGCACCACTGCTCTCATGATTTTCCCGGTTTCGTCATTTTCCGTTTCGACTTCCTCCAGCCTCGCGGGGCCTTCTGGCAACTGGGACAAAAATAGCTGCTTCGGCCGGCCACAATCACCCGGCTGATCGGCGTTTTGCACCGCCCGCAACTCTTTCCTTCTCGTCCGTACACCCGATGGTGCCGCTGATATTCTCCCGGCTGGCCATCCGCGTCAAGAAAGTCCGAAATCGACGACCCGCGAAGCACGATCGCCTTTTTCAGAATGCTCTGGAGCGCCCGGTGCAACTCTTTTAGCTGCGTTGCAGCTAACCGGCCCCCTAGATGTGCCGGATGGATTTTGGCCTTCCACAAGCTCTCGTCCGCATAAATGTTCCCCACTCCACGCAGCACCCGTTGATCGAGCAGCAGCGCCTTCACGCGTGCCCGCCGGTGCATCCGTTTCTGAAATTCTTCCAGCCCCACTTCGAGCGGATCGGCTCCAAAGCGCAGCAATTCCTTTTGCAGCACTTCTTTCGCCAGGTAAGCGATCCGTCCAAATCGCCGCGCATCGATGAATCGCAACTCTCTGCCATCATCAAGCAGCATCACCACGTGCGTATGTTTCAACTGAGGTTCACTCACCGGGCGAGGCCATAGCATCCCCGTCATTCCCAGGTGCACAAGCAGCGCCGATTCGCCGTCGTCCGGACTCGTTTTCTCCGTGGCCGTCAGCCGCAACAGCAGAAACTTTCCGTAACGCCGCACCTCGCGAATGATCCGCCCGGGCAGTTCCCGCTCGATCTCGGCGGGATTATCGATGAAATCGCTTTTCCCGATCGTGATGCTCAGGATGCGCCTTCCGGCCACCTCTTTTTGCAATCCCCGCGCTACGGTCTCGACCTCTGGCAGTTCCGGCATAATGCTCTCAATTGTTCACCCTACCACATTCCTGGCGATACCCCGCTCGTTCCATTCTTCGCTGTAGCGCTGACCTTTATGTCAGCCAATCCGAAGCTGGGATCAAACCCCGCACTACAACCAAGACATCTGAAACCTGCCCAAGCCCCGGGAATCTTGTTGCTCGGCTCTGCAAAATGAGTTCTACTTCTTTTTTCGGAGGCTGCCTTGATCTCTCATCGCTGGCGCTTTTTCTTCGCGACGCTCGTGTACCTCGCCGTCTGTTCCTTCGCGTTTGCCCGCAAGCCTGATACCGGCTTCATCGATCGCACCCTCTCGCTCCACAATGCCACGTACAAATATCAGGTTTTCGTTCCGGAAGATTGGTCCTCCAGCAAGAAATGGCCTATCATCCTGTTCCTTCACGGGGCCGGCGAACGTGGCTCCGATGGCCTGCTCCAGACACAGGTCGGCATCGCCACCGCCGTCCGCAAAGACCGCACCCGCTTTGCCGCCATCATTGTCATGCCGCAATGCAAAACAGACTCCTGGTGGTCTGAACCGGCGATGGAAGAATTGGCGCTCGCCACCCTCGCCGCCGCCAGTAAGGAATTCAAAGCCGATGCCAAGCGTACCTATCTCACCGGACTTTCCATGGGAGGCTATGGCACGTGGGCGATCGCGGTTGAAAATCCCAATAAATTCGCGGCCATCGTCCCGATCTGCGGAGGTATCGTCCTACCTGAGCATCTTCGCCAACAACATCCTGAGATGGAGAAAATTGCCTATCCAGATGATCCCAAGAGCTACGCCGATGTTGCCGCCAAAATCGGCAAGACTCCCGTCTGGATTTTTCATGGTGGTGATGATCCGGTTGTGCCCGTTGATGGCTCGCGCAAACTCAACCAAGCCATCAAAGCCGCCAGTGGCAACGTTCGCTACACCGAATATCCTGGCGTCGGCCACAATTCCTGGGACAACGCCTACGCCGACCCCGAGCTCATGACCTGGATGCTCTCGAAGTCACTCTAGCGATTTCGCTAGGCGCAACTTTCTTCATTCTTAGAGCTAGCGCCGACCTTTATGTCCGCGTCACTTCTGGTGATAATTCGGATATGGCGGATGGTCCGGTATCACCACGGGATGCTTCTTCAGGGCTTCCAGCGTCACCTCGACCGCTTTCTCCAGTTGTGGATCGTGTCCCGCCGCCACCGACGCCGGATCATTCTCCACCTCGATGTCCGGGGCCACTCCGTGGTTCTCCACTTCCCATTCTCCATGCAGCCCGTAAATCGCTACTCGCGGAGCCGTGACGCCGCCTCCATCCATCAGTCGCGGGTAACCGTAGATCCCCACCAGCCCGCCCCAGGTCCGTGTTCCCACCAGCGCTCCTACACCATCCTGCTTGAACATCCAGGGCAAGGCATCGCCGCCGGAACCGGACATTTCATTGATTACCATGGTCTTGGGGCCGTAAATCTGCGCCAGCGGCGAGCAGAACTTTCCGCCTTCCCGCGAGATCGCGCAGTTGCGAAGCGGCCGCTTTAGCTGGTCGATGATGTAATCCGCGATTTCTCCGCCGTGGTTGTAGCGCTCGTCGATCACCGCGCCCTGCTTCCCAACCTGGGCATAGTAGAAGCGGTTGAAGTTTGTGTATCCGCCCACCGCCGTATCCGGCACGTGCACATACGCCAGTTTTCCCCCGCTCAGCTCATCCACTTTCCGACGGTTGTCCTCTTCCCAGGCCCGATTGCGCAACGCAAATTCGTTGTCCACCGGCACCACCGTCACTTCCCGCGCGTCCTTCCCGTCCGCGTTTGGCCCCACCTTGATTTTGATCTGCTTCCCCGCGGTGTTTTCGAAGAAGCTATAGACTTCTGCTGGTGGCCGCACGTCTTGGCCATTCACTTCCAGCAGATACTCGCCAACCTTCACGTCAACGCCCGGCTGCGTCAGTGGCGCGCGCAAATCCGGATTCCAGTTTTCCCCGTTATAGATTCGCGCAAACTGATAGCGCCCGTTTTGCACCTTGTAATCTGCTCCCAAGAGTCCGCCCTTCACCATCTTTGGTTTCGGAACGTCTCCGCCACCGATAAACACGTGCCCCAGTGTTATTTCGCCCAGCATTTCCGTGAACAGGTAATTCAGATCTTCCCGCCCGCCCAGCTTCGCCAGGTACACGCTATATTCCTTTTCAGCCGCCGGAATATTCAGGCCGTGGTGATTCGGGTCATACAGAAAGTCTCGCTCAATCCGCCAGACCTCTTTGTACATCTGGTTCCACTCCGCTCGCGGATCGACGTACACCTCCAGCTCTCCCAGATTTACTGCTCCCTCTCCTGGCTTCGGGGCGGCTGCGGTGGCTGCGATGATCCACGGCGATGTCGGCGCCGGACCTTGCTTGAACAGCGCCTTCTCTCCATTTGCGGATACCGTGAACTTGCTCACCCCGCCGACGTACGGCTCGGTCTTCCGCGTGCTCAAATCGAATTTGCTCACCGTGACCAAAGGCGGTTCCTCGAAGCGCGGAACATCCGCAATTTCTCCCAGGTACAGAATTCCCGTTTTCCCCGGCGTCAGCAGCACATAGTTCGCGGCGCGAATCGGCAGCGCTACAATCCGCTGCCCAATTGCATCGAGATCGATGGTCACTACAGGCGTTTCATCCTTTTTCTCGCCCTCTTTGTTCTCGCCCCCCTTGCCTTTCTGCTTGTCCGCCTCTTTTTCCTTGGACTTGTCCGCGTCCTTGCCCTTCTCCTCGCTCTTCGCTGCAACCTTCTCTTCGTCGCTCTGCGGTTCCACGGGATTGGGATCGCCCTTCTTCAGCACTACGGCGTAAATACTTCGCGTCAGCGGGTGCTGGAAACTCGACAGATCCAGCCACGCGTTCGTCAGTCCCACGTCGGTGCTCGATGCGAAAAACAGTGTCTTCCCGTTCGTGTCGAACACCGGAAAGCGCGAGTCCGCGGTCCCGTCGGTGATCTGCGATTCCTTGGCACTCTCGACGGAGTACACAAACACGGTGTGCAAATGACTTTCCAGGAATTTCGTGTACGTAAGCCACTTGCTGTCGGGCGACCACGCCGGATTCATGGTACTCTCTGGATCCTCAAACAGCTCTGTCGTCACCCTTACCGGGATGCCCTTCTCCACATCCAGGTACCACAAATTCAACCGCTTGTCGGTGTACGCGATCTTCTTGCTGTCCGGCGACCACAGCGGGTTGTAGAAAAAGGATGGCGGGTTCCCCAAGCTGATTTTCTTCACCGCCCCCAGCCCGGATTGATCCACGATGTGCAGTGCATATTCGCCCGACTCGTCGGAAAAATAGGCGATCGACTTTCCGTCCGGCGACCACGCGGGATTTCGGTCTTCCACGCTGGGGGTGCGCGTCAGATTCCTTATGTCGCCTTTTTCCGCCGGCGCCGTCAGGATTTCTCCGTGGGCCTCAAATACCGCGCGCGCGCCCGTCGGCGAGATTCCGGCGTTCAGGATTTGCTCTGCCGCCTTCACGTAGCGTGGCCTGGTATCCGGCAAATCCGCTGAAACCGTGATGTGCACCTGCCGCGATTTACCGCTCGCAGGATCGTACAGATAAATCCCTCCGAACTGTTCGTACACCAACGCGTCCGGCCCTGCCGACAGCGACTTGAAATCCAGAGCTTTGTTTTCTATCTCGCGCTTTACACTCTTCGTTTTTGGGTCGTAGGAGAACAGCGTTACCGGGCCGTTGCGATCCGACAGGAAGTACACCTTGTCCTTGTACCATGTCGGCTTCGCGTCATTCGAGTTTTCACGCGGCACTTTTTCCAGTTGTAGATCCTTCAGCCGCACAATGTAAATTGGCGTGGTTTGTCCGCCCCGGTACCTTTTCCATGCCTGTTGCCACTGGAAGTTCGGCACATAGGCAATCTTCTCCCCGTCCGGCGAATAGCCACCCTCAAAAGCGCGCCACATCGGCAAAACTTCGGCAACCCCGCCTTCCATCGGCACGGTGTACATCCGCGTCATATCCGCATAGGCATCGCGATCGGAGAGGAACAGGACCCGTTTTCCGTCTGGCGTCCAGCCCAGCGCGCCATCCTGCCCAGGGTGCCATGTCAGACGCTTCGGTTCTCCGCCGGCCGCGGGAATCACGTAGACATCCCGGTTTCCGTCATAATTCGCGCTGAACGCAATCCAATTTCCGTCCGGCGAAAATATCGCATCACTCTCGTGTCCTCCGGTTGTCAACTGCCGCGCTCGACCACCGTCCCTTGGCACGCTCCACAAGAATCCGCCGTAACCAAATACAATCTCCGTCCGGCTTAACGTTGGTCCCTGCAGCAATAAGGGCGCTTCTTGCCCTGCCACCAGGTACGGGCTCATGCCCACCAGCAGCAGCCCAAGCATCCACCGAATCACTCCGCGCATGAATCCTCCTCAGCTCAGAATCTGTAACGAATGTCCGAAAAATTGGATAGTTGGCGAAAAGAGGATTGCCGATCGGCATTTCCATGACAACGCTTCAGGGCAGCGGCACTCCGGGCGTGGCCACAATTCCGGCCATGCGAAGCAATTCCTGATATTCCGCATCGGAAATCGACGAGATGAGCACCCGCACGTTCTTCAACAGCTTCATTTTCCGTATTGCCGGATTGGCCCTCATCTCCGCTAGCGTTACCGGCCTGGGCAGCTTTTCAAAGGCCCGCAAGTCCGCCACCAGGTTTTTCCCTTTGGTATCGTGCGGGTCGGGGTAGGGGTCCCGCGTCACTTCAGCGATCGAATACAACGACCGCTCCGGCGCGGAGTGGTAACACAATACCCGGTCGCCTTTTCTCACCTGTTTGAGCGCCCGGATGGCGTCAGGTTTCCCGGCGGCCCCGTGCCACATCTCTTTGCCTTTTACGAATAAGGTGTCCCAGTGATAGTGGTGTGGGTCTGCGCTGAAGATCCAATAATGTCGTGTTTGAGAGGTTACGGTCGCCATCGGCCCCAGATTCGGCTGAAATATACACGTTAGCTAGGGGAAAACCAAACAAAATATGAGGGATAGGGGAAAGCAGCGGTGGAAAACCCGGGATAGCACGCCCGAAGCGCGTCAGAGCTCAGACATTCTCTTTATTATCTTATCGTTACAAGAAGATTGCTGATTCACCTGCCTGTTTCACACCCCTACATCAACGAAAACGTCTTCGCCGCGCACTTCTGTAGCATAGCAATCCACCCCGGCCGCAGGATTCTGCACCGCTTTTCCATTGGTCACGTCGAACTGCCATCCGTGCCAAGGACAGGTCAGCACCTTGCCCTCAAGCAGCCCCTGCCCCAGCGGACCCCCACGGTGCAAACAGGTGTTGTTAATGGCGTAGATCGTCCCCCCTACGTTCGCCAAGGCCACGGCCTTCCCCTCAATCTGAAACTCTCGCACCGTGCCCGCAGGTATCTCGGCCTTCTTCACGGCCCTGACGAATGCCATAATCGGTTTTCC
Organism: Candidatus Acidiferrales bacterium; assembly: GCA_963804635.1. Lineage (GTDB taxonomy): Bacteria > Acidobacteriota > Terriglobia > Acidiferrales > UBA7541 > Acidiferrum. The sequence goes on along the minus strand of CAWDRK010000048.1, from coordinate 88,639 downwards.
TCTGTAGCCTTGGCCTCAAACAATTCCGCTCGGTTCGCTAAGAGCCGTCAAATGGCTCAACACCGCTAGCGAGTTTCTGGTTCCTGATTACTGATCACGGATTGCTGATCATTGTCTACGGCTCACTCGGCTCCGCAACTTGCGCCACCATCACGCTCTTCTTGAACTCATCTACCATCTCTGGCTTCAGCCGCACTTCTGTCGGCTTCTTCGCGAGGCTCATATTGTCAATTTTGTCCTGCAACTTCATGAGGGCGTAGAACAGCGCCTCTGGCCGCGGCGGGCATCCCACCACATACACATCCACCGGCACAATCCGGTCCACACCCTGCAGCACGGAATACGCATTGAACGGCCCACCCACGCTGGAGCAAGCCCCCATCGAGATGCACCACTTGGGGTCCGGCATCTGCTGCCATACGCGCTGAATCACTTGCGCCATCTTGAGCGTCACCGTTCCCGACACAATCATCAAATCCGCCTGCCGCGGCGACGGTCGAAACACTTCCGCTCCGAAGCGCGCCATGTCAAACCGCGACGTGGTCGACGCGATCATCTCGATCGCGCAGCAAGCCAGTCCAAACGTCAGCGGCCACAGCGAACTCTTTCTTGCCCAATTGAATACGTAATCGACCGAGGTAATTAAGACGTTCTTCTCAAAACGCTGGTCTATGACACCCACGGGCCCTCACTCATTCTCTTCCCATGCCTCGCAGTATAGCCTTGGCATTTCCGCCCCGTCAAAGACCTTCGTCACACCCAGTTCATCGGCAACATCCCGTACCCGAGCCGCGTACCTTCTCTGTTCCCAGATGTAGCGCTGTCTTTTATGACACCCCGGGCCTCGCTTGAGGCATCTCGCGGTGCTACAATCCCGCACGAGGTGCCCCATCATGAATAAGTCAGCCATGATTGCCTCCTTCTTCACAGTCCTCCTGGTCTTAGGAATAGTCGCCTACCGGTTGCTTTGGGCTGCCTCATCCGTTGCCAGCGCGGCGGGTCTCGGTCGTCTGCCAAAATTGCCAAAAAGCTGGCGCCGCTGGCTTTTTGGCGAACCTAACGGTCCTTCCCGATAGCAGGGCCTTAGGTCCTGTCCGGCAGCAGACGGAAACCTTTATTCCTTCCCCACCGGTAAATCTCGAAATCCTTGTCCAGAGTTAGGATGTCTCCCGTCTCAAACTCGTTCGCCAAATGAATCAGGCATGCATCCGCCAGATCAATCGCGCGATCCTGATATTTTCGGAGAATCGACCGTACCCCAACCGCCTCGCGTGAAAGCTGCAAGGGAATCTGGAAGATTCCTTCAGCCACGTTTGCAATGATTGCCTCCGGCGCCCCGGGCAGATTTCGTACCAGGTAGCAACTCTCCGCGATTACGGCTTCACAGGTGATGAACGGCGCGTCTGCTTGCCGCACGGCCTCGACACATTGCCGATGGAGTCTCTCACTTCGGTCGAGCAGTGCCACAATCACGCCCGTGTCCAGGAGGATCGGCTTCACTTACCAAAGTCCCGGAGGTGCTTTTTATTGGAGCCTAAGTCGGCTCCGCCAGAACGGAAACGTCCCAAACCAATGATGCCTCGCTTGTTCCGCCGCAAACAGCTTGCTTCCAGGATGCGCAGACCCTCCCTAACGATCTGCGACGGGCTCCAACCTAGTTCGCGCGTAAGCGTCCTAAGCCTTTTTCTGGACCGTTCGTCGAGCCTGGCTTGAATCGTAGAACGCATATCTACATTGTACTACAGAGCCGCGAATGTATGACGCCCGTGATTCGGAACTCCCGCAGCTCACAGCGTCTCATCCACCGCCAACTCCTCCACCATCACTTCCAACTGCGACTGCAACGCCGCGCGTTCGATTCTTTGCTCTTTGATTTGCTTCTGCAGTTCCGCCAGCCGGTCTTCCTGCGCGTCCAGCTGTTTTGTGTACCGCTCGAGCAGGGTCTTCTCTTCCGCGCTGCCCTTCAACGCCTTCATATTCTCCCGCAGCCGGGCTTGGTCATGATCGATGGACTCCATCTCCGCTTGCCGTGTCTTGATCTCCACATCTAGGGCGGCAATCTCGTTTTTCTTGTCGATGACCTTCCGCAATGCCTTTTCCGCCGGTGGCTTGATGGTCTTTTCCTCTACCAGTGCAGCCACCTGATTGTCCGTAATGGTACTGACGAAAATAGTCGACTCCTCTGGCCGGCTTTCCTTTACCACAAGTTTTTCCGTCTTGTCGGGCCCGACCGCCACGCGGAAACGATAATGGCTGGCCCCGGCTTCCGCCGGCTTCAGGTCTTCAGCCAGCTTCCATCCCTCGCGGATGGGATATTCCACCACCACCTGCCGCGCGGTGGTATCCGCGTTGTGAATGGTGTAGGTCGCCGCGTCGCGCTGCGCTCTCACGATCTTCATCACGCCATGCAAAATCGTGACGCGCGTCGCCGCCCGTGATTCTGATTCGTTTTCGGCCGTAACATGCACCGCCGTGTCTGCGGCGTAAGACAGGAGCCTGCGTTCTCCCGGATGCAATACCTCCATGATTCCTTCGCCTGCAAAGGAATCCTGCTCCAGGATGTTGAAGGTGCCTCCGTCCAGCGTCAGCCCCGACGAATTGGTCACCCACAGTGCTCGCAACGGCGTTGCGTCTACGTCTCCATTCTCATTTGCCGTGACCAGCGTCACCTTTTCCGCGTCGATTGGTGATTGCACGATCGGCACCAGCGCCGACTGGTTCTTTAGCACCGTGATCTTCTCCTTCAGCGAATATTGAAACAATTCGCCCAGCGCGTTTCCTTCTGCCGCAGCGCTTGCGCCGCGCAGCGCCGCCGTTACCACGCTGTTCTGCGAGGTGTTTACCGCGGATACTTCTATGGTCTCAGCCGCCGATCCCACATTCAGCGTCGCATTGATGTTGCTGCTGTGTCCCGGACGCAGGCTCACTTGCGAAAACTGCGACGTCTGGAACCCCCGGCTGCTGATGCTTAGCGAATACAGACCCGGCGCAGCACCCGCGAAGTTGTAGTTCCCGTTGCTATCGGTTCGCGCGCTCAGGACTGCTCCCGTCGCGCTGTTCCGCAAAACAACCTCGGCATTGGGAACCACCGCCCCGGTTGGATCTGCCACCCGTCCGCTGAGCATCGCGCTATTCGCTGCACCGAGCGCCGCGGCCAAAAATGTTCCGCCTCCGGTACCTCCGCCGCTGCCGGATCCCACGCCTCCGCCACTTCCTGAGCCTATCCCTCCAACAACACCTCCCTCCACCACCCATGCTCGCCTCATGCGCCTGTGGCGTCAGCATCATCGACTCCGGCAAGGGAACGACAGGCCGCCGCGTGTAGTACGGCCGCGAAATATCCTGAACGAACGATTGCGGCGCTCCCGAGACTAGCGCGAGCTGCACGTCTTTCCAGTCTTCACCCACGGTGTTGTCGATAATCGCCCAACCCTGCAAGAACGGCGTGCCCGGCGCCTTCGGCAACACGATCCGGTAGGTGCTCTTCCACACCGGAACTTCGCTGATATAGCTGACGAACAGATCTCGCTCTCCACTGCCCGTCGCGCTGATCGTCATTCGCCGAACATCCTTCGATCGCGTGGAGCCCACCAGATTCAAATAGCGGTTGACGTCCTGATGGATTTCCGTGTCCACGGAACGCACTGCCACTCCCGGCGCCAGCTCAAAGACGCGCAACTCTCCCGCATCCGTCACGATCCCCAATTGCGTGACCGTAATCGCTCCGCCCTTCACGGTCTCCTTCTCGACCGTTTCCACGCTGAATACTTTCCCCAACGCACTGGTCGCGCCATTCCGCACTTCCACTTTGGTGCCGCGCAAGGCAATCAGGAATGCCGCGCTGGTCACGTTCTCGTTCCACGGAAGCTGCAGGCTCTTCAATCGCTCTTCCAGTGGCGCGACGGAGTTATAGCGCACGCCGGTGATCCGTCCGCCGCTCAAATCCACCAGCGTCAGCGACTTCAGCACATCATTCAGTTGCGCGGTGGTGAATTCGATTCCTAAGTCCTGGCTGCCGCGCACGCGCCCGGTGTGTTCAAAATATCCCACGCCGTTCTTGTACAGAACGACCCTTTTCACAGGCAGCGCAACAGCGCTGGCCGTCTGCGGCTCTCTAGCCTCTTCTGCCGCTATCGCGGCTGTTTTTGTTCCCGGCGCCTGGAGCTGCGCTGATGGTTTGTTCTGTCTTTCCGGTGTGCTTTGCGCCATCGTTGCGACCGAGAACCACAGCAAAACCGACAAGCGGTGTACGCGCATGTGCCAGCCTCCCTGATTTGCGCAGTGGGATGCTACTTCCTAGACACCAGTTGTCCTGTGTTTGACGCTATGCTCTGATTATTTCTTGCGGAGTCCCGCAATTGCAGCACAGTAACGGCCGTACTCCCTCGCAACCGGCAAAGCGGGGCCGGCGCACTTTCTTCTGTGTAGCGCCGACTTTCCTGTCAGGCTCATTCGTTGCGTAGGCAAGCCATTGGATTGATGCTCGCCGCGCGGAACGCCGGCAAGAATGCAGCTCCCACCGCGACGATCGACAGTACTACCAAGGCCACCGCAAAAGTGCCAGCATCGGTAGGTTTCAGTCCGAATAGCATCGAAGTCGCCGCCCTGCCCATAAGCAACGCCAAGGCCGTTCCGATGCTTAGCCCAATCGCCAAGAGCAGCGCGGCTTCCCGCAAAACCAGCCAGACGATCGTCGGCTGCCCCGCTCCCAGCGCCATGCGAATTCCAATTTCCGTTCGCCGGCTCGCCACCATGTAGGAAATCACACCGTACAGCCCAATCACGGCAAGCAGCACCGCAAGCATCCCAAAAAATCCGGAAAGCCGCGCCATCAACCGGTCGCTCAACAATCCATCTTCGATCATTTTGTGAAACGGGACAAAGCTAACGTCCAGATTCGGATTTGCCTCGCTGGCCACGCTCTTCACCGAGGAAATCAGCCCGAACAACGAGAGGTCCGAGCGAATCAGAATTTGCGCGTCGCTCGCGGGATGCTCGTACTGTGCGATTGCCGTGTACACGAGCGGTTGGACCTTTTCTCGCAAGTCATAATATTTTGTGTCTTTCACCACCCCAACGATTTCATAAGGGCTGGAGGTCTGATTCAGGCGGCGCACCCGGAAGCGCGTTCCGAGGGGATTTCCTTGCTTCACAAACTCCTTCAAAAACGATTCGCTTACAATTGCGACGTTCGGTGAATTCGCCACATCGCGCTCGTCGAAATCGCGCCCCGCAAGAAATGAAGTGTTCATCACCCGGAAGTAGTCTGGGCTTACGCGATTAAATGTCGCGGCCGGCGCCTCCCCTTCCGGCACGCCCGAATCTCCCATCAAGATGTCGTGGGCAATTCCGTTACCGCTCAACGGCACGATTTCGGCAATCGCCGCCGCCTGCACGCCCGCGATGCCTCTCACCTGTTTCAAAAGCTCATTCGCAAACTGCCGGCGCCCTGCATTCGGAAGCTTCAGCGTTGTGAAATCAACGTCCGTCACCAGAATTCCATAGCGCTGAAAACCCGTATCGACCTTCGCCAGATTGTCCATGCTGCGCGCGAACAGCAGCGCCCCCACCAGCAGCGTCAGCGACAGCGCAATTTGCGAGACCACCAGCACCCGGCGCAGTCCAAAACCTGAACGCCCCTTGCTTAGCCCCCCAGCGCTTTCTTTCAGCGCCAGTCCCGGCGATACATTCGTTGCCCGCAGCGCCGGCGCCAGTCCAAACAGCAGGCAAGTCAGTACTGCCAGGGCGGCGATAAATCCGAGCACTCGCCAATCCGTCCCCAAGTTCATCAACAGCGGATCGTTGGCCGTACTCAGCGACGCCACCAGTACCTGACTCAAGCTTTGCGCCAGTACTGCGCCCGCCGCGGCGCCAATTCCCGCCAACAGCAAGCTCTCCACCAAAAGCTGCCGTATCAGCCTGGCCCGGCCTGCGCCAACCGCCATGCGCATGGCCATCTCTTTTTCCCGAGTGCTCGCTCGCGCCAGCATCAGGTTGCCCAGATTAGCGGCAGCGATCAGCAGCACCAAACCGGCAAGGCCGAGCAGCAACCACAAGGGCTTCTCATAGCTTCCCCGCAACTCTGAAACCCCGGAATCCGCGGGAAATGCTCCGAGCTTGAATTGCAGAAAGGTCTTGGCATTCTGCGGATTGAATTCCGTCGGCAGCGTTGCTTCGAAAATTCCCGGCGAAATCGCTCGCAATTGCGCTGCGGCTCGCTCCACGCTCCAGCCCGGTTTCAGCCGCCCCATCACCGAAAGCCACCAACCCGATCGGCTTTGCAATCGGCTGTCTTCGCCGTTGACCAGTGCCTCCGCGCACACCGGCAAAGCCACGTCAAAATACCGCCCCATCTCCACTCCATAAAAATCCGCGGGCGTCACGCCAATGATCGCTATGGGGTGACGGTTGACGAGCAGATTCTGCCCTAGTACGGATGGCTCGCCGCCATATTCGCGGTGCCAAAACGAGTTGCTGATCACCGCGCCCGCCGAGCCGCAGCCGGCCCGGTCATCCTCGGGAGTGATCAGCCTGCCAAGCGCGGGTGCGACGCCTAACGTCGAGAAAAACTCGCCGCTGACCCACAGGCCTTGCACATTGTCGACTTCACCGCCGGGCGAAATGTTGAATTGCGCGGGCGACCAGGCAAACATGCTGGAAAAGCCTTCTTGCTGGTTGCGGATCTGGCTCCACAAGGCATAGGTCAGATCGGGGTAGCGGCTGCTGAAGCTGCCGCTCGCTCCGTGACGGCCGTCGATCGCGACCCTGGCAATTTCCTGCGGGTTATGCACGGGAAGTGTGCGCAATCGCACCGCATCGATCAGTTGAAATATCGCGGTATTGGCGCCGATTCCCAGTGCCAGCGACAGGATCGCCGTAATCGCAAAAATCGGATTGAAGCGCAGCAGACGAAATCCAAATCGCAGATCGCTTCCCAGCGCCTCTATCCATGATTCCCACGTGGCCTCGCGGACGTTTTCCTTCACCGCCTCCATCCCTCCCAATTCCATCTTTGCCGCGCGATACGCCTGCTCGCGACTCATTCCCGTGCGCATCTTCTCCGCGGCATTGGCGTCCACAAACTCGCGCAGCTCCTCATCCAGTTCGTGCTCCACGCTTTCCTTCTGGATGAGGCTCCTCAGCCCGCCCGTCAAATTCCGGAAAAATGCCATCGCTTGGCCTCCTAGGCAGTCTCCAGAATCTTGCCGATGGCCGCGACTTGCCGACCCCACTCCCGCGTTTCGGTTGCCAGTTTTCGCCGTCCCATTCTCGTTAAGGAATAGTATTTTGCGCGGCGATTGTTTTCTGACGTTCGCCACGCGCAGTCCAGCAGGCCAGCACGTTCCAATCGCCGAAACGCCGGAAACAGCGAGCCGGGGTTGATCTCAAAGACGCCGCCGCTCATCTGCCGGATGCGCTGTGCGATGCCCCAGCCGTGCATGGGCTCGAGATCCAGGGTCTTCAGGATCAGCATATCCAGCGTGCCTTGCACCAGCTCCGTGGATTGCTCGGCCACACGCCTCCTCTAGAGAATCTAGAGTAAAGATACCCACTTCCTCTCGATTGTCAAGAGAAGAGACGATCGCCACTACGCCGGTCGCTTCGATGTAGCGCTGGGTTTGATGCCAAACAGAACTGGCGGCGAGGCTACATTGAAGACACAAACCATGGCACAACGATCGAAACCGCGGCGCCAACGCCTACTTCTTCGCGCGGGGATCCTCAAATTGTTTCGCCAGCAGATTCCAATAGCTAGCGGGCTTCAGCCGCTGCCAAATGTCCACGAAATACGCGTCCGCCCCAATCAGCACTCGCATCGCTCCGCGCTCCACGCCGCGCAGAATCTTCGCCGCCGCCACGTCTGGCGCGGTACGCGCCACCTTCTTAAAGCGCTCCAGGCTTTCCGCCCGCAACTTTGCCGCTGCTCGCGCCCCTTCTTTCGCGCTTGCGGCAATCGCTGTGCGCACAAATCCCGGGTGCACGCACGTCACACCCACATTTGTCCCCAGCAGTTCGTGGTGCAACGATTCCGTGAAACCCCGCACCGCAAATTTGCTGGCGCAGTATGCGCTTTGCCCCGCGGCGCCGAAAAATCCCAGCAGGCTTGAGGTATTCACGATATGCGCCCGCTTCTCGGTTTTCAGCAAGGGCAGGAAATACGCTGTTCCATAGACTACGCCCCAAAAATTGATGTCCATCAGCCAACGAAAATCCGCCAGCGAAATCTCCTCAAAATGCCCCAGCAGCGCCACTCCCGCATTATTGAAGAGCACCGTCGCCCTGCCGTGCTGCTCCCCTACCTCTTCCGCGAATCTCTTCACCTGCGCTTCTTCTGCCACGTTCACGATGTGCCATGTCACTTTCCCTTGGCCTGCACCCAGCAAGCGCACCGTTTCCGCCAATCCCCGCTCGTTCACGTCGGACAACGCCAGCGCCGCACCTCGCTCCGCCAGTTGCTGCGCCAGACATCGTCCCATTCCCGAGCCCGCGCCGGTCACCACCGCAACGCTTTCGCCCCAGTTCCACATGGCTTCACCTTCGCGCCGGGATTTCCGGCGCTTGCTTGCACACGCCCGCGCACAACAATTCCGTTGCTGTCCGCACTCTTACCATATTTGCTTAACTCGCGGCCAGCGCGTGAATCAAACTGCTTCGACTTTGTCTTCAAATAAGGAGGCGCGCACCAGGTTCTTGCCGGCGCGCTTGGCTTCATACAACATCTGGTCCGCCTTGCGCACCAGCACCGTGAAGTCCTGCAACCCATTTCCAGAAAATCCCGCCAGCCCAAAACTGGCGGTCACGCTCACGCTCTGTCCTTGCAGCGGAAACGACAGGGACGCAAACTGTTCGCGGAAGCGGTTCACCGTGGCTTCCACTCCTGCGGCTTCGGCGTGTGCGATTACCATCAGGAACTCATCTCCGCCCAACCGTCCGCAAATATCCGAACTGCGCGTATTTTTCCGCAACACCGCCGCAAAAGTTTGCAGCACGATATCCCCGGCGTCGTGTCCGAACGTGTCATTGATGATCTTGAAGTTGTCGATGTCCCCCAGGACTACCCACAACGAAAACCCGTGCCGCGCCGCTCCGCGCAGCTGCCGCAAGGCCCACTCTTCAATGGCGCGCCGGTTCGGCAATCCCGTCAGGGGATCGGTGCGCGCCGCCTCTTCCAGTTTCCGACTTTTTGCCGCCAGTTCCCGGTTCAGGTCGATGATCCTCCGCCCCACCGCCATCCGCGCCAGCATTTCCGCGGGATCAAACGGCTTGGTGAGGTAGTCGTCCGCTCCGGCCTGCAAGCCCTGCACCACGCTTGCTTTTTCTTTTTTGCTGGTCATCAAGATCAAATACGTGTACGGCCGCGTGCGGTCCTCTCGTATCCTCTGACACAGCTCCAACCCCGACAGATCCGGCATCATCCAGTCCGTCACCACGATCGACGGCGAATGTTCGTGAAACATTTCCAGGGCTTCGCCACCATTGGTCGCGAACAGCAGCGAGTACGGCTCCAACGTCAACAACTGCTCCAGCAGTTTCCGGTACACCGGAGAGTCGTCTACGACCAGCACCTGATATTTGCCGTCTATTTGGCTCATGCCCGTTTTTGCCGCTCTTTGGGGTCCCCTGACTGGCTTGTCCTCAATTTAGCAGAACCGGGCGGCGCTGCTGATGCCGTGCCTTTCTCAGCCGCGAAAGTGACACCTGCTCGCTTTGCGTGCCTCATGCGATATCGTTACTTCTATATAACTGATTGCTTTCCCCGTATGTGCCCGGTTCGATCCCTGCCAGCGCGCGGTATAAGGCCACCACGCGCTCATTATAGTGCTCCAGCTTGAATTGACTCTCGATTCGCTTGCGCGCCGCTTTTCCCATTTCCCGGCTCTCCTCGCGATGCTGGTAGCACCACAAAATCGCCTGGGCCAGCGCGTCCACATCTCGCGCCGGCACCACCAGCCCCTCTTTCCCGGTTGCCACGCATTCCAAAGCGCCCGTTTTGTCCGTTGCCACCACTGGCAGCCCCGAAGCCATCGCTTCCAGCAGCACCTGCGCCAGGCCCTCATTCGGCGACGGCTGAACCAACAAGCTGGCCTCGCGATAACCACGGGCCACCGCGCGCGCCGGCAGTATTCCCTCCACGCGCACTGCGCAGTCCGCATACTTCCTCAACACCGATTTCATCTGCTGCTTCACTTCTCCGACCAGCACGAGTTCTGCATCGAGAAGCCCCAGCTTTTTCCATGCTTCCAGCAAATAACCTACACCCTTAGCGAGTTCCACTCGGCCCACGTAGCAAACGCGAAATACCGGTGTCATTGCAACCGCTGGATTGGGAGAAAAATAATCGGCGTCCACTGCGGTTTGCAGTACCACCGTCTTTCCTGCGTAACCGTAGGCCGCAAAACTCTGCTGCGCCACTACCGACGGCACCACGATGCGGTCGCACTCTGCAAACTCCCGATCCATCCGCTCGAGCAGTCCCTCCGCAAAGTTTCCGCTGCCATCGCCGCTATTCACACCAAACCGCCGGCACTCTTCCATCTCCACGTTCTTCCAGTGTCGCGGATGGCACGCCGCGTTCTCCACCAGCGTGATCGCACCCTTTTGCCTGGCGGCGCACAGACTCGCCAGACAAAGTGCCGTACAACCGTGAAATATCCTGCACCGAGCGATGTTCTTTGACAGCAAGCGGTCTGCCAGCCACGCGCTCGACGTCATCGGCGGCCGTGGCCGCACGCTCATGGGCAACCGGCGCCAGATTCCCCAGACCACACGCTTAGACAAGGTGTAAGCGGGAAAACTCCTCACCCTTTCAAGTGCCCCTCGCCCGTTGGGCTCCTGAATCTCCAGGTACGGAACAAACTCCAGCAGCTGCCGCAACATTCCCGCGGATAGCAGTTCCGCCGCTAGTGTTTTTTGGTACGGCGCTGCGCCCAGTGCGAGCGTTACCGAGACGGGATCGGTGGGCATCGGCATATCAGCTAGGTTTCAAGCCGCGGCACCGGCTACCTCGCGATACAACGCAATCATGCGTTGATTGTAATGATCCAGCGTGAACTGGCTCTCGATCCTGGCTCGCGCCGCTCGGCCCATCGCTCGGGTTTCGTCCCGGTGATCGTAGCACCACTGGATCGCTTCAGCGGTCTTGTCAACATTGCGGGCCGGCACGATAAATCCCTCTTTCCCTTCGCTCACGCAGTCGCACGCACCGGATAGCTCACTGGCCACAACGGGCAACCCCGTGGCCATGGCTTCCAACAGCACTTGCGCCAGCCCTTCATTCACCGAGGGAAAAACGAACAGGTCCGAGTCGCGGTAGAGTTCCACCAGCTTTTGCATCGTCAGAAAACCCAGCGTGCGCACGCTGGAATCGGCGTGAGCTTCCAGTAACTCCTTCATCTCCGGCCGCACCTCTCCCGCCAGCAGCAGTTCCGCGTTTACCAGGCCCAGCCTTTTCCACGCTTGCAGTAGATAGCCGGCGCCCTTGGACAATTCCACGCGACCGGCGAAGCAGACGCGAAACAAGCGCCGCGGTTGCTTCTCCGCCTGTCGTGGCCGTGGCGAAAAGAACTGTTGGTCAACTCCGGTAAAGACCACCGTGGCCTTATCGGCCAAACCAAACTCCGCGAAGCTGTCATGCGCGAGGTTCGATGGCACCACGATACGGTCGCAGAGTTCATACTCGCGTTGCATGCGATGGATCAGCGCCGTGGGCAAGAGCGGGCTGTATTGGCTTGGTTTGATCTTGAATCGCTCGCATTCTTCCAACGGTGCTTTATGGAAATGCCCCGGGTGGCGCCCCGCATTTTCCAGCAGTGTCCGCGCGCCTTGCCGTTTCGCCGCCGCTAAGCTCGCCAGCGATTGCCCCATCCATCCGTGAAATACACTGCATGGCGGAATCCAGCGTGACCATACCTCGTCCCTCATCACAACCGTCACCATGACCGGTGACCTCGGGCGCCAACCCTTCGGCAGACGACGCCACGCGCCCCATAGCACTCCGTTGACGATTCGGTTTAAAGGAAACCGCTTGATCTCCAGCAGCGAACCATTGCCGTCGGAATCTTGAATCTCCAGGCAGGGGCCGGATGTCAGCACTCGCCGCAGCATTCCTGCTGCCAGCAGACTCGAGGCGAGGGTTTTCTGCCAGGGGGCCGCCCCCACCGCCAAGGTCACGGTAACGTTGTCGCGCTGCATGGCGAATATCGTAATCCGAGATTTGCACTTTGACCCGGGTAATCCTGTTCACGGTGCTTGTCTCGCGATTGCCCCTTCAGCCCTTTTGGCCATGCACCAGCAGCGCACCTTCCGCCTTAAACGCACGCAGCTGCGCCGCGTCACGGAACCACCGGCCTGCGTACGTTTCCGGCGACGGTGACGGGTCCACCACTCGCTCGTGCGCCACTTGCGTGAAAGCAGCTCCGCCGAACAGCTCCGCCCATTCGTCTGCCAGCAACAAATGCGTCTTCACCGCCAGCAACGCGCCCCACTGGTGGCAATGCGGATTGTCGCGATAATAGTTGATCAGCATCCAGAGCTTGCCGCCCGGGCGCAGCACGCGGCAAATCTCTTTTAAGCCCGCTGCAGGGTCAGGCCAGTAGTATGCCGACTCCACCGAAATCGCCTGGGTAAAAAAATTCGCTTCCCAAGGTATCTCGCCCGCTTCGCCCGTTACGTACAGCACATTTTCGTGCCCAGCACTCGTACGCCGTGCCACGCGGACCATCTGGTCAGACACATCCATTCCCACGACGCGCCCGTCTTGCACCTTTTCTGCAATCCGCCGCGACAGCCAGCCCGACCCGCAGCCAACGTCCAGCACATTGTCCGTAGACAGCAGGCGCATTTTTTCCAGGACCGGCAGGGTGATGGGCAGGTGGTCTTGCTCCATGCCTTCGCCGCGCCCGGCTTCCGCCCAGCGATTAAATTCCTCTCGTAGATTTTGCGCGTTGGATTCGGTCATCGTCCTATTGGCCCGCTCGATTGCTTGTCCGAGCTGCGATCCGATGACCTCAGAATATCAAACCGTGCGTCCGCAGGCAGTGCAGAAGTGCGCCCCAGGATAGGCAAATGCTCCGCATTGGCAGCAGAACCGCCCGCCGGCTGCGACCGGAACCATCCTCACCGGGCTATACGGCTCCGCCGTGCACGCCCAAAGGAGGGCAATAAACCAACCGATCACGGTCCATCCCAGAAACAGGTTTAGCAGCATGATCCCTGCGGCGTCGCGTTTATCTCGTGCCACAATCGTTGGCAGGAAGTACAGCAGAATTAAGGAAAGCAGGGCCAGCACCGTGCACCCCTTTCACGTCAACCTCAGCGCAGCGGACACCCCGCGCGCCTCTACCCACTATTACGCAGCGCCCCGGCAAAATGTTTCCATACCGGCAAAAAAGCCAGCACCATTGCTAAGCGACGGGAACCCCTCTTCATTCTGCAATGTAGCGCTGGCTTTTGTGCTGGCCCTCTTCCAGCGCTACCAGCGCAAAAAATGAGCGCCATATTAGGACCAGACGCGGACTAAGCTCCGGCCCCCTGCACCTTGGCCAGCAACTCCACGAATTTCTGCTTGCGCTCGGCCTGATCTTTTCCGCCCTCGGCTTCCGCCAACTGCGTAATGTTCATCGAGCAGAACTTCGGCCCGCACATCGAACAGAACTTCGCCTCTTTGTAGAAATCATCCGGCAGGTTCTCGTCGTGCATGGCCTTGGCCGTCGCCGGGTCCAGCGACAACTCAAACTGCTTGTTCCAGTCAAACAAGAACCGCGCATAGCTCAAGGCATCGTCGCGATCCCGCGCTCCCGGGCGCCCGCGCGCCACGTCCGCCGCGTGCGCCGCAATCTTGTAGGCAATCACTCCCTGCTTCACGTCGTCTGGATTCGGCAGCCCCAGGTGCTCCTTGGGCGTCACGTAGCACAGCATCGACGCGCCGTACCACCCGATCATTGCCGCGCCAATCGCGCTGGTAATGTGGTCGTAGCCCGGCGCGATGTCCGTCACCAGTGGCCCCAGCGTGTAGAACGGCGCTTCGTAGCACCATTCCATTTCCTTATCCACTTGCTCCTTGATCTTGTTCATCGGTACGTGCCCGGGGCCTTCGATCATCACTTGGACGTCGTGCTCCCAAGCCTTCTTCGTCAACGCTCCCAGCACTTTCAGTTCGGCGAATTGCGCCTCGTCGCTGGCATCTGCGAGGCATCCCGGGCGCATGCCGTCTCCCAGCGAAAAGCTCACGTCATGCTTCTTGAAAATCTTGCAGATATCGTCGAACCGCTCATACAGGAAATTCTGCTTTTTGTGATGCTCCATCCAATGCGCCATCAGCGACCCGCCGCGCGATACGATCCCGGTGATTCTTTTCCGCACCAGCGGCACTTGTTCCCGCAGCACGCCCGCGTGTATGGTCATGTAGTCCACGCCTTGTTCAGCCTGCTCTTCGATCACTTCCAGCATCAGTTCCGGCGACAAATCCTCCGCTCGCCGCACCCGCGAAATCGCTTCGTACACCGGCACGGTACCAATGGGCACCGGCGAAGCATCGATGATTGCCTTGCGAATCTGCGGAATGTTTCCTCCGGTGGAAAGATCCATCACCGTGTCCGCGCCGTAGTGCACGCCGTGGTGCAGCTTTTTCAATTCTTCGTCAATGTCTGAATTCGTCGACGAATTTCCGATGTTCGCGTTGATCTTGCATTTGAATGCAATGCCGATACCCATCGGCTCGAGGTTGCGGTGATGAATGTTTGCGGGAATGATGGCTCGCCCCCGCGCCACTTCGCTGCGCACCAGCTCCGGCTCGAGCTTCTCGCGCTTGGCGACGTATGCCATCTCCTCGGTAATCACACCGAGCCGCGCCAAGTGCATTTGCGACATATTCCGGTTGCCATTGGAACCTGCTTGGGCCGCTTCCCTGTTCTCAATCCAGCCATCGCGCAACGCCATGTCTTCCCCCTGAAAAATGGGCCTCACCGCGTCGAATCGGTCCCATTCCTTGTGAATCGAAATTATGTCACCCGGGACCACATCCCACAACCCGTGCCCGGGCCCCGTCAAACCGCTGCCGCCGGCAACCCCGCGTCCCGGCCTACACGGTTCCCTGTACGAATTGCGCCTATTTCCACAGCATATTCACTTCTGTGGATATCCAATGAGGTACGGTACCGGTTATTTTACTTGACCTTAGGCGAAATAAAAGCGAACATTGCCCGACTCGCTTTTGCATGCCCCTTGTCTTACACTCGGGACCATGCCGCAGCGCTTCCCGATGGCCTCTGCCGCTATGATCGCCTCGCCCGCTGGCGCTCCCGACCACTTTGCTCTGGCTCTCAAGCGCTATTGGGGCTACGACGCTTTCCGCCCAAAACAGGAGCAGATCGTCCGCAATCTCTCCGCCGGCCGCGATGTCTGCGTGATCATGCCCACGGGAGGAGGCAAGTCACTCTGCTATCAGCTCCCAGCGGTATTGCAGGAACATCGGACCGCCATTGTCATCTCTCCACTGATCGCACTGATGCAAGATCAGGTCGCGCAACTCCGCCAAATGGGTATTCCGGCCGCATTCCTGAACAGCTCGGTCGCGGAAGCCGAGCGCAGCGCCATCAAGAAAAAGGCTCTGGCCGGCGAATTCCGTCTGATGTACATCTCGCCCGAACGCGCCGTCATGGATGGCACCGCCGACTGGCTGAAGAACGTCCCGGTCTCCTTCTTCGCCATTGACGAAGCCCACTGCATCTCGGAATGGGGCCACGATTTCCGTCCCGAGTACCGCCAACTTAGCAAGCTTCGCGAACTGTTTCCCGAACGCCCCATCGCCGCATTCACGGCCAGCGCCACGCAGCGCGTCCGGCACGACATCGTGGAGCAACTGCGCCTTCGCGACCCCTTCTGCGCAGTGCTGAGTTTTCGCCGCGAGAATCTGCGTTACCTCGTGAAGTTCTGCCAGGGCGACATGCAGAACGAGTTGCTGCTGAAGGCGGTAAGAGCGGCTGCGCGGGGCAATGTGATCGTATACGCCCCCACCGTGGCTCGCGTCGGTGAGGTCGTCGATCTCCTCAGCGAGCAAGACATCGCCGCAGTCGAATATCACGGACAGATGAGCAGCCAGGCACGCCGCGAAAATCAAGAAAAGTGGATGACCGAA
Organism: Candidatus Acidiferrales bacterium; assembly: GCA_963804635.1. GTDB lineage: Bacteria > Acidobacteriota > Terriglobia > Acidiferrales > UBA7541 > Acidiferrum. The sequence continues at coordinate 72,504 of CAWDRK010000048.1, read as the reverse complement.
GAGGTGCGCATCCTCGTGGGCACAATTGCCTTTGGTCTCGGCATCAACAAAGCTAACGTCCGCGCCGTTATCCGACTCGGTTTGCCCGACAGCATCGAGCAGCTTTACCAGGAGACCGGCCGCGCGGGCCGCGATGGGCTTCCTGCCGATTGCTACCTGTTTTGGGAATGGAAGGACAAGCGCCTGCGCGAGTATTTCATGAGCAAAATCGGCAGTTCGCGTGAGTACGAAGCCGCCCAGAAGCGTTTCGCGCAGATCGAAAGCTTCACGCGAAGCTCGCAGTGCCGCCAGAAACAGATTTGCTCCTATTTCGGCGAAGAACGAGCCTGGAAAGGTTGCGGCATTTGTGACTGCTGCGCGGGCGCTCCAGCCTGGCTGGAAGATTCCGGCGTCACTCCGGAAAAGGAAAAGCCCGGAGCGGGCAGAAGTGAACGCAAGGAGCGAGGTCGTGCAGGCGCGGCTCGCAAGGCCGAAGCCGCAACTTTCGAGTGGCACGTTTCCGTCTCGGTCGATGAAGAACTCCGGGAGTTTCTGAAGGAGTGGCGACGAAACGCCGCGAGAGAACGGAATCGCGCCGCCTTCCTGGTCATGCACGACACCACCCTGGAACAAATCTGCGCCGTGCGCCCCAAAACTCTTGCCGAACTTCGCAAAGTTTCCGGCATCGGTGAGGCCAAGTGCGAGGAGTACGGTCAGGAAATCCTCGACCTGCTGCGCCGCTTCCAGGAGGGCGAACGCACCGGCCAGGAGTGGCATGCGCGGGCAACCGATGCGTCCGAGGAAACACTGGAACTCCTGAAAAAGGGCCATACCTTTCCGGAAATCGCCCAGCTTCGCGGGCGGAAAGTTGCCACGGTGGTCGCGCTGATCGCCAATCTCGTTGAAAAGGGCGAACTGCCCTTCGATCCCGCTTGGGTCGGCGCCGAACGCTTTGCGCTGATTCAAGGCGCCGCTGCCAAGCGCGGCTTGGACCTGCTCGGCCCGCTGAAGAAAGACCTCCCCGCAGAAATTACATTTGAAGAAATCCGCCTGGTTGCCGCCCATCTCCGCCACGAAAAAAAGCTCTGACAGCCGCGATCCACCTGGCAACGTCGCCGCTAGTTGCTCTTCGTTCTTAAAGGCTGCGCAGCTTTTATGCTAACCCGGCGTGAACGCGGCCCGCGCAGAAATCTAGTGCGCCAGCGGCGGCGGGCCGTGCTTGGGCGATTTTTTCAACACGAACATGAGCGGAATCATGGCCAGGCACAGAACTCCCATGATCCAGAAGACATCGATGAACGCGAGCATGGCCGCTTGTCGCTGCATTTCTCCGTACAGCAACGCCTGCGCCTGGTGCGCCGCCTGCACTGCGTCGGAGCCGCGCGAGCGTAGCGCCGCGGTCAGTCCGTGCAACATGGCCATGTATCGCGGGTTGACGGGCGACAAATTTCCGATCAGGCGAACCTGATGGCGCTGCGCGAGCCGGGCCTGCAATGTGGTGACCAGCGAAATCCCGACGCTGCCGCCAATGTTGCGCGCCAGGTTGATCATCCCGGTGGCGTTGTTCATCCTTTCCTTCGGCACAAATGCGAAGGCCGTGACGTTGATCGGCACGAACAGAAACGCCAGCGCCCCGCGGGATACCATCCACACGAATACGAACGTCCAGAAGCTGGCGAACAAATTGAGCTGTGTAAGCTGGAACATGCCGATCGCCAGAAAAATCAACCCGACAATGACCAGCCAACGAGCCTGAAACTTCGCCAGCAGCCTGCCGACAAGCGGAAGCATGACCAGCGTCAGGATCGCTCCCGGCGAGAGCACCAAGCCGCTAAGCTGTGCTGTGTACCCCACGAGGGTCTGCAACAACACCGGCAAAAGCACCGTGGTCCCGTACAAGACGATGCCCAAGGCAAACATGGTCGCTGTTGCCGCTGCATAGTTGCGGTCCTTGAACAGGTGCAACTCGATGACCGGCTCTTTCTGTCGAAGCTCCCAAACAACCGTGCCGACCAAGCCGACAGCGGCAATGACGGAGGCCCACACGATGAAGTGCGAGGCGAACCAATCGTCGCGCTGCCCTTTATCGAGCACCACTTGCAGGAAGCCCAATCCGACGGCCAGCAGGCCAAGACCGATGTAGTCGATGCGCACGCGCTCGCCACTTTTCTTGCGGATCAAATGAGGCGGATCGAAAATCAGCCAGGTTGTCAGGAAGATCGACAGCAAACCGACAGGTATGTTGATGAAGAAGATCCACCGCCATGAATAGTTATCCGTGATCCATCCACCAAGCGTTGGCCCGATAATCGGAGCCGTCACCACGCCCATGCCGTAGATGGCCATGGCCATGCCTTGCTTCTCGCGTGGAAAACTTTCCACCAGGATGGCTTGCGACACCGGCTGCAATCCGCCGCCTCCTGCTCCCTGCAGCACGCGGAAGAACACCAGCAGCGGTAGCGTCGGCGCCAGGCCGCAGAGCAGCGAACTGACAATAAAAATCAGCACGCAGGCCATGTAGAAATTCTTGCGTCCAAACAGCCGTGAAAACCAACCGGTGAGTGGCAGAACGATGGCGTTGGAAACCAGATACGAGGTAAGGACCCAGGTGCTTTCGTCCACGCCGGCAGAAAGACTGCCGGCAATGTGAGGAAGCGCGACGTTGGCGATGCTGGTATCCAGCACCTCCATGAACGTCGAGAGCATCACCGTGCCGGCAATCCACCACGGATTGATCGTCGGTCGCCAGACGTCGACAGGATGGAACTCGGCTTGTGCCAGGCTGCTCATGCGCGAGGTCCTGGAGTTCACGCCCAGGGCCGAAATTACCCTTCGCCGCATGGGCGCGTATTTCGCGGCAGCAGGTCGCCGGAGCGAAGGGCCTGCGGAAACGTCACGAGGATTGTAGCGCCGGAAAGAGACAAGGCCTGTGGCAAGCGTCACAAGCTGACGCAAAGCCAGGCCAGTCAATGAGTTACGGCCGCAGGCTAGGGCTCACAAGCGGACCGCGATCAACCATTGGCCCAGGAAGTAAGGAACGACAATGAGCAACGAGCCACGCGGCAATGGCGCATGCAAGCGGGTCTATGGAAAGGAGGGGCCCCATGTCTTGGCCGGCCATGGAGTAGCAGCGACAAGAAGATCGAGCAGCCAGACGGGCAAGCGTGCAGGAAATTTCCTGTCGCGCGTAAACGCAATCAAATACGCTGCGCGCGAACAGGAAAGCGCCCACACCAGGAAGGAAATATTGCGCCGGACGAAGGAGAGCATGGCGCCGATAAGCGAGAAGAACCGGCCAACACTGATGCAGGAGCGCATAGTTCTCTTTGAACGTGAGCCAATTCCATAGCGTCAGGGCGAGAATCAAAATCGTAGCAAGCGGCGTGAATACTTCGTGCAGCCAAAAATGTGCGGAGAAACTTGCAGCGACAGAAAAAACAGCGGCCAGCAAGAACCGTAAACTAAGACGAAGTATCCTCGTGGAGTTTCTGCGCATGGGTGGCGGTCCCGAGCTTGCAGTGGCAGGATCGTTACTGCCCCATGGTGCCAGAACCAGGAAACAAAGGGCGCAGACGGATGTGCGCCCCTTTGCGGAACAAAACTACTTCAGCGCAGCCTTGCCATTGAAGCGCGCAGCCGCGCCGAGTTCTTCCTCGATGCGCAGTAGCTGGTTGTACTTGGCGATGCGATCCGTGCGCGAGCCGGACCCGGTCTTGATTTGGCCCGCAGCGGTGGCAACGGCGAGGTCCGCGATGAAGGTGTCCTCGGTTTCGCCGGAGCGGTGGGAAATGACGGAGTTGTATCCGGCCTTGCGGGCCAGCTCAATGCAGTCAATGGTTTCTGTCACGCTGCCAATCTGATTGAGCTTGATCAGGATGGAGTTGGCGATGCCTTCGTTGATGCCGCGAGAGAAACGCTCGGTATTGGTCACAAAGATGTCGTCGCCCACAAGTTGAATTTTCTTCTTGGAGGTTTTGCTGCCGAGGCTCTGCGTGAGCGTCTTCCAGCCAGACCAGTCGTCTTCCGCCATGCCGTCTTCCAGCGAAACGATGGGATATTTTTCCACCCAACTGGTCCAGTAAGCCGCCATTTCGCCGGACGAGTGAACCGACTTGTCGGATTTTTTGAACACGTACTTCCCGCTGGCCTTGTCATAGAACTCGCTGGCAGCGGGATCGAGCGCAACGGCAACCTGTTCGCCGGGTTTGTAGCCCGCGGCCGTAATCGCTTCCAGAACGATCTGGATCGCTTCTTCGTTGGATTTGCAGCTGGGTGCGAAGCCGCCTTCATCGCCAACGGCAGTGGAATAACCGTGCTTTTTCAGGGCGGCCTTCAACGCGTGGAAAACCTCCACGCCCCAGCGTAGCGCTTCGCTAAACGACGCAGCCCCAACGGGCATGGCCATAAATTCCTGGAAGTCGACCGAACTGTCCGCGTGCGCGCCGCCATTGAGAATGTTCATCATCGGCACCGGCAGAAGATTGGCCGAAGTCTCGGTGGAATAGCGCGACAGATATTTGTAGAGCGGCTGCTTCACGGCAACGGCCGCGGCACGGGCCGCAGCCATGGAAACGGCGAGAATCGCGTTGGCTCCGAGTCGGGATTTCGTCGGCGTGCCATCGAGGGTGATCATTTTGTGATCCAGGGCGCGCTGGTCGGCCGCGTCGCTGCCGGTCACGGCCTTCGCGATCTCCGAATTGACGTTGGCCACCGCCTTGAGCACGCCCTTGCCAAGATATTTCGATTTGTCGCCGTCGCGCAGTTCCAACGCTTCGTGTTCTCCGGTGGAAGCACCGGAAGGAACGATGGCGCGGCCGAAAGCGCCGGACTCGAGAAGCACGTCGGCTTCGACGGTGGGATTGCCGCGCGAGTCGAGGACCTGGCGGGCATGAACGCGTGTGATTTTTGTGGACATAACTGTGATGGCTCCTGGGTGAAATAGAACCAATGATTGTAGCAGAGCAGCGCGGACCAGCGAGTGACAGAGGACACGTCAGGCGTCAGGCGTGATTCGTAAGTCGTAGTCGCGATTCGTGGCTAGTGACTGGTGGGCGGCGCAGGCGCAAGGTTGGCGTCCTAAAGCGAAGAGTAAAACCGCAACGCAGGTGATTCTTCACGCGTCACCCTACTGCGCCTCGGGCTCTTCGATCAGCGACTCCTGGCGAACCACGACCACAATGCCCGACGATGTAACATGGAACCGCCGGCGGTCGGCCTCCAGGTCATAGCCGATCTCGGTGTGTTCTGGAAGGCTGACGTGGCGATCAATAATGGCCCGCTTGATCCTCGAGTGCCGCCCCACGTTCACGTGATTGTAGATGATCGATTCGGCCACATCGCAATAGCTATTCACACGCACGTCATAGCCCACAACGCAATTCTGTACTCGCCCGCCCGAAAGAATCGAGCCGCCAGCAACAATCGAATCGATGGCCACGCCCATGCGGTCGGCATCCGCAAAAACGAATTTCGCGGGCGGATACTGGTGCTGCCAGCCGCGCAGCGGCCATTGCTTGTCATAAAGGTTAAACACCGGCGAAACGCTGACCAGGTCCATGTTCGCTTCGTAGTACGCATCGATGGTCCCGACATCCCGCCAATACAGAGACTCCTGGCTGTTTTCGTCGACAAAGTTGTAGGCAAACACATGATGCTTCGCGATGATCCGGGGAAGTATGTCTTTGCCGAAATCGTGTGCAGACTTGGGATCTTCGGAATCGGCCAGCAGCAGCGGAATCAGCAACTGCGTATTGAAAATGTACACGCCCATGGAGGCATTGCAGTGCGTAGGTTTATGCGGCGACGTTTTGGGCTTGTGAGGCTTCTCCTCAAATCCCATAATCCGCCAGTTCTTGTCCGTCTCGATCACCCCAAACTGCTTCGCGGCCTCGGCCGCGGGAATCTGAATCGTGGCTACGCTGACATCGGCGCCAGAATCGATGTGCTGCTGCAGCATCTTGGCATAGTTCATCTTGTAGATGTGATCGCCGGAAAGAATGAACACGTATTTGGAGCGCTCGCTGCCAATCGAATAAATGTTTTGGTAAACCGCGTCGGCCGTACCCTGGTACCACTGTTGCGAAACGCGCATCTGCGGGGGAAGCACTTCGATGAATTCCCCCAGCCCCATTAGGCCCGACCAGCCAGCGCGAATGTGCCGCGACAGGCTCAGCGCTTTGTATTGCGTGAGCGTGAAAACGCGCCGCAGCCCGGAGTTGACGCAATTGGAAAGCGTGATGTCGATGATGCGGTATAGCGCGCCAAAGGGAACGGCAGGCTTGGCGCGGTCGCGCGTCAAAGGCCAAAGACGTTCCCCTTGACCGCCAGCTAGCAGAACTCCAAGAGCATCGCGCATCTCGGGCATGAAGGTCGGCTCCCGAAGGCAGGTTTCTGAAGCACCCCAGTGTATCAGCACATGCAAGTGGCGGGCACCCGGAGAAACACCGAGGCCGATTTAGTCTTTCAGTAACTGGTTGAGGAAACGATACCCCACAAGTCCCGCCATCGCCGAACCGCCAAACAGTGCTTGACTTATACCGTGCAAATTGACTACAAGAAGCCAGCCACCTCGTGAGATAATGTAACCAGGTGCAGTGTTGCAGTATGGCCGTAGGCACTGTGTGTCACTATTCCGAACCAGAACTGGGGTGAATTAACTTTGGCAGAAGTAGTTATCCAGGAGAGTGAGTCTCTTGAAAACGCACTGCGGCGTTTCAAGCGCAAGGTGCAGCAAGAGGACATCATTAAGGAAATAAAGAAGCACAGCTTCTATATGAAGCCCGGCGAGAAACGCCGGGCCAAAGAAGCGCTTTCGCGGAAGCGACTGCGCAAGAAGCAGCGTCGCGAGCAGGATTAATTCCTGAGCGCGACGCGGCCTCGGCGCCGCACTTCCGGGATCAGGCCCCTATCAGGCAGACACGTTGGGTATTTGTTCAACTTCTTCGCCCGCAGGCCCCAGGGATCCGTGCCCGGCATTCCCGGACTACAGGTCTAGGCTTCATCCGGCCAAAAGGTACAAGCTGAGCGCGGTCCCACTGCCCGAAAGGGGTCGAGGGGGAACGGCTCATGGAATACCACGATAAGGTCCTGAAGTGCTCGGAGTGCAGTGCTGAGTTCGTTTTTACGGCTGGCGAACAGATGTTCTTCGCCGACAAAGGCTTCAAAAACGAACCCAAGCGATGCAAGGCATGCAAGGCGAAGCGTGCCGAAGGCGGAGGCGGAGGCGGAGGAGGCGGCGGAGGCGGAGCCACCCAGATGCGAGCGGAAACCAAGACGACCTGCTCGCAATGCGGCAAAGAAACAACGGTTCCTTTCCGGCCTACACAAGGACGCCCGGTGTTCTGCCGGGAGTGCTTCCAGGCGAGGAGATCGATGGGAGCAGCTTAGACGAAATTCAACCATCCGGAATTGAGAAGAGGGCTATCCACGCGGATGGCCCTCTTCTCTTTTGCACCACTCGATCCGCCCAAAAGCTCAACCCTGCGCTCGAAGCCAGGCCTCGAATTGCGCCAGGGATTCGGGCATGTTGCGGCGGCCGTAGCCAAATCGAATATGTCCAGGTTGGTCGTACACCGTTCCAGGAAGTAGCAGCACGCCGGATTGCTCAACCAGTTTTTCGCAAAAATCCTGCACGTCTTGTTGCGGCAGCAGGCGCGCGAAACCAATGGTGCTCGCGTTGGGAGGGGTCCAGGAAAAGCGATCGGCGTGGCGCGCGAAGAAGGCCGAGAGTTGCGGCAGGTTACGAAGAACGATCTGGCGATTGCGGTCGATGAATTTCTGGCGATGGCGGAACGCCAGGGCGGTAAGAAATTCGCTGGGAGCGCTGGCGCAGATAGTTGTGTAGTGCTTGAGCGAGACGATTTTCCGGAGCAATGCGGTGTCGCAACAGGCGAGCCACGCGAGACGCAAGCCCGGCAGACCGTAGGTTTTGCTCACGGACGTGAGACTGATCGCGCGGTCGTAGAGATCGCACCCGGCAGCAAGACGCGACGCAGGGTCATGCTCCAATTCGCGGTAGACCTCGTCGCAAAAAACATAAATACCTTGGCGCGCCGCAAGTTCCAGCACTCCTCGATATATCTCCGGCCGCATCAGGAGCCCAGTCGGATTGTGCGGCGAATTGATATAAAGTGCGCGGGTATTTGGCCGAATCAGGGCTTCGAGCGCCGGCAAATCGTGGGCCCAACCGTTTTCCGATTTGCGACGCCATTCGCTTACCGCGGCGCCTGTGCTCTTGGGTACCGTCAGCGCGCTCTCGTAGCAAGGCGTTTCCACGATGGCGTGATCTGCCGGAGTGAGCAGCGCGTGATAGAACAGGAATATGGCTTCTTCCGCCGCGGACACCACAACAAGTTGATGTGGTTTGATCCGCGTATAAATGGTAGTGAGCACTTCGCGCAGCCACGGTGCTCCCGGCGACTCGGTGTAGCCGCACCAGTGTTTCAGGAACGCGTCGTGGGCCCCGGGTTCGAGCGCCAGAAGCTCTTCGATCGTCTGTGATTCTGCGTCGGAGGACGACAGCAGGTATTTGGCGGCAAACTCATATTTGCCCATGTACTCTTCAATGCGGAATGGCGTGATTTGCATGCGCACGAGTGTGCCAAGAGCCCCAGGCACCGTCCAGAGCCAATATTGATGCTCTCCGCCCTCTCCGCCCTTGCGGATGCCATTTTGCCGGGCTGAGAGTATGATACTGGCTCCGAAGTCCCCGAATCGCCTGACGTCCCGGAGGGCCTGCTATGGCTCACCGCTTCACCATCGGTGTCGAAGAAGAATTCCAGATCATCGATCCAGAAACCCTGGAACTGCGTTCGCACGTTGTTCAGCTGCTGTCGGCCGCAGCTTCGCGCGGCTTGGGCGACCAGATCAAGGGAGAAATGCACCAGTCCATCGTGGAGACCGGAACGAAGATCTGCGAAAACGTCGGCGAATTACGGATGGAGATCCATCGCACGCGCAGCGAACTGGTTTCCGCGGCGGAGAGCACCGGGCTGCACGTGGCGGCTGCAGGCACTCATCCATTCTCGAGCTGGATTGACCAGGTGATTTCTCCCGGAGAGCGCTACCAGAACATCGTGGAAGAGATGGGACAACTGGCCAGGTCGCTGCTGATTTTCGGCATGCACATTCACGTGGCCATGCCCGACAAGCACACCACCATCGACATGATGAACATGGTGCGCTATTTCCTGCCGCACCTGCTGGCCCTATCGACCAGTTCGCCCTTCTGGATGGGCAGAAATACCGGATTGAAGTCCTTCCGCACCACCGTGTTCCGCCGGTTTCCGCGCACCGGCATACCCGAGACGTTCGGATCCTGGAGTGCTTACGAAAACTTCGTCAACCTTCTGGTCAAGCTGAACTGCATCGATAATGGAAAGAAAATCTGGTGGGACGTGCGCCCCCACCCCACGTTTGGGACCCTGGAATTCCGCATGTGCGACGTGGCCACAAAAGCCGAAGAAGCCCTAGCCATCGCCGCCCTCACCCAGGCGATCGTCGTGAAAATTCACCGCTTGTACACCGGAAATATGGGCTGGCGCCTTTATCGGCGCGCGCTCATCGAGGAAAACAAGTGGCGCGCCGCGCGCTATGGGATCGAAGGCAAATTGATCGACTTCGGCAAGGAGCAGGAAGTCCACATGCGCGAGTTGATCCCGGAACTTCTGGAATTCGTCGACGACGTGGTCGACGATTTAGGCAGCCGCAGCGCCGTCGAATATGTTCACACCATCATGAATGAAGGCACCAGCGCGGAACGACAACTACGCGTGTTTCAACAGACCGGCGATCTGAAGCAAGTGGTTCGGCACCTGGTGGACGAAACCCGCTCGAGTTCCGTCGACGGCCGGTCGCATACAGCGAACAGCGTGTACTGATCATTCGAGAGCGGTACGTCCAGCAAGAGGAGGAAGCCATGGCAAAAGTTGGGCTGATGTGCGGACGGGAATTCAGTTTTCCTCCGGCATTCCTGGCGCGCGTGAATTTGCTGGGGAAGAAGGACGGCGTGACCGCGGACTTCGTCAAGCTCGGCGGAACAAAGATGGGTGAGCCGGCGGAATTTCGCGTCATCGTCGACCGCATCTCCCACGAAGTCGAGTACTACCGGGGCTATCTGAAGCATGCGGCACTGCAGGGCAGCTATGTGATCAACAATCCTTTCTGGTGGACCGCGGACGACAAATTCTTCAACTACGCGCTGGCATCGAAGCTCGGCCTGGCCATTCCGAAGACCGTGCTGCTGCCACAAAAAGGATATCCCGCGGACGTGGACATCAATGCGGAATCCCTGCGGAATCTGAATTATCCCGTGGACTGGGACGCCCTGCTCGATTACGTGGGTCGACCCGCAATCCTCAAGCCGTTTTCCGGTGGCGGCTGGAAACACGTCTACAAAGTCAGTGACAAAAAAGAGCTGCTCGAAGCCTATGACAAAACCTCCCCGTACTGCATGACCCTTCAGGAATTCATCGACTTCAACCAGTACGTACGCTGCTTCACCTTCGGCAAGACGGACATTTTGCCGGTCGCGTATGACCCCAAAGAGCGCCGCTACATCGTCGAGCACAAGTATTTGTCTCCGGAAGTTGGAGCGCGGGTGGTGAAAGACGCGCAGACAATCAACCAGGCGTTGGGCTACGAGATGAACACCATCGAATTCGCGATCAAGGATGACGTGCCCTACGCCATTGACTTCCTGAATCCCGCCCCGGATTTTGAACGCGACCGCATTACGCCATTCTATTTCGAGCACGTCGTCGAAAAGATGGCGCGGCTCGTAATCGATCGCGCGCTGAACGGCAAGATCACAAACACCTGGCCCCGCTGGGAGGAAATGCTCGGGATTGGTGCGCCGGCGGGCTTCACGGGAGCTGCGCGTGCGGCCCAGGCAATGCACACACCTTCCTCAGGAACAGCTGCGCGATGAAGTCCGGCAAGTCGAAAAAGAAACTGGCGAGCGATCCGGTGGAGCAGTGGGACGAGCTACTGCGTCCGGCCGTAAAGAAATCCCCTGCGTTGGCCAGGAAATTTTTGGTGCAGTTACGCAACGCCAAGCTCACCTTTGGACGCAGGGTGCATTGCCCGTTCCTCCGGCCCTTCTTCCTTTCGCCGCAAGATGAAGAACGCGTGCGGCGCGTGGCGGAGACAATTGCCGCCGTGGCGGAGCGCGTCACCATGGCCGCCCTGGAAGACAATTCGCTTTTCCAGCAATTCCACTTGCGGCCTGAGGAAGAACGCCTCGCGCGAATGGCCACGGGCTACGGTCCGGCAAGCACGGCTTCGCGTCTTGACGCGTTCCTGCTTCCGGATTCCCTGAAATTCACGGAGTACAACGGTGAGTCACCCGCCGGTGCCGGCTACTCGGAAACCATCTCGGAAATTTTCCGGCAATTGCCGGTGATGCACGAATTCGAGAAGAAGTTCGAGGTGCACAGCTACCCACTCAGCGCCAAGCTGTTGGACGCACTCATCCGGTCGTATATCGATTGGGGAGGGAAATCGCATCGCCCGCAGATGGCCATCGTGGACTGGAAAGAAGTGCCCACCTGGAGCGAATTCGAAATCCTGCAAGCGCGATTTGAAAAAATGGGCGTGCCGGTAGTGCTGGCGGACCCCAGGGAACTGGAATTCGACGGACGGCGCCTGGCGGCCAAAGGCAAGAAGATCGACCTTTTGTACCGCCGCGTGCTGATCAATGACATCGTGGCTCGTGCGAAAGAGTGCGAGGCTCTGGTAAAGGCGTATTCGTCGGGCGCGGTTTGCGTCGCCAATAATTTTCGCTGCAAAATCTCTCACGTGAAAGCATTCTTCGCGGTTCTGACAGACCAGAAAAATGCCGCGCTTCTTTCCGCAGAAGAACGCGGGATCATTCATGAACATGTGCCTTGGACGCGCGTTGTCGAGGACGTCAGAAGTGATTGCAATGGCGAGTCTATTGAGCTGCTGAACTATATTCGCGAAAATCGCGAACAGTTGGTGCTGAAGCCCAGCGATGAATATGGCGGCATGGGCGTGACTCTCGGATGGGAGGTGCAGGCCAAAGACTGGGACAAAGCGCTGGAGCAGGCGCTCCCGGGCGGAAAGCTGGCCGAAGCGCACGGCTGCTGGATCGTGCAGCAGCGTATACCGATCAACCGGCGCGAGTTCCCTACGATCGGACCCGGCGGCCAGGTGAAATTCCGGAACATGCTGGTGGATTTTGCACCCTACCTGTTCCGCGGAAAAATGGCCGGGTTCCTCACCCGTCTGAGCGCATCGGGCTTGGCGAATGTGACCAGCGGTGGAGGTCAGATCCCGTCGTTTCGTGTGGCGCCCAAGAAGAGCCCACGGCGGGTTGCGGGCGGAAAACACGGAGCCAAGCGGAATTTACTCTCACACGAGTTTAGGTAGAATAGAAGGATGTCCTTCGGGGTCGCACCCCATGAGCTGATGCCCGGCGCGAGAAACGCCGTTGAAGTGTGCCTGAACGTGCGTGCCGGCGAGCAAGTCGCGCTGATCGCCGATGAAATCAGCCGCGGCGTTGCGGCGAGCTTGGAGCAGGCGTTAGAAGAACGCGGCGCAACCGCCAACGGCCTATTGCTCGAAGATTTCGGGCCCAGGCCGATCCAGGACGCGCCGGAGCCGGTGCTCGAAGCGCTCGAACACGCCGACGTGGGTGTTCTGTGCATGACGCCGCAGCCCGGCGAATTGGGCGCACGGATGGCCATTGTGAGGGTCGTGGAGCGGCGCCAGATTCGCTACGCGCACATGGTCGGCGTAACACCGGAAATTATGCAGCAGGGCATGCGCACGGATTACCGCATGGTAGACCGGCTGAGTGACAAGCTGCGTGAACGCATGCTGCATGCCGAAAGTTTGACCGTCAGGAGCGAAGCGGGCACTTCCTTTTCCGCGCATTTTGACCGGCGGCTGGACTGGGTGAAGACCAGCGGTCTGATCAGCCCACGCTATTGGTCGAATCTTCCCGCCGGCGAGGTTTTTACCACTCCAGCCACAGTCGACGGAACTTTTGTGTGCGACGCGACGGCTGGCGACTATTTCAACGGCAAGTATGGCGACTTGCAAGAAACGCCGCTATTGCTGGAGATCGCGGGTGGGCGCCTGCAGCGCGTAGCCTGCGAGCGCAAGGACCTCGAGGAAGAATTCTGGGCCTATTGCCACACCGATGAAAACAGCGACCGTGTCGGCGAACTGGCCTTCGGAACCAACCTCGGATTGTCGCGAATGATTGGAATTCTTCTGCAGGATGAAAAATTCCCCGGCGTGCATATCGCGTTCGGCGATCCGTACGGAAGCCAGACGCACGCGAACTGGAAATCACGCACGCATGTAGACGTCCTGACGCGCAATTGCGATGTCTGGATCGATCAGGACCAGGTGATCGAAAAGGGCCACTACCAGATGCAGCAGTTGGGACTCGCCTGAAAGACTTCCTTGCAAATTTTCGACTAAGCGTTCCAGGGATTCACGACGTCGGAATCCAAATCCGAAAAGTGGGCGGTATTCCGTGTGGCAAGGATTGCGTGCCGGGACATCACGATCCCCGCGATCATGGTATTCCTGAATTCTACGGGCCGTCCTTGCCGCTTGCGCGCGGCCAGCAAGCTGGCAGCTTGTTGGGCCGCAGCAGTGTCGAACGATGCATAGCGTTCTTCGATTTCTTCTGTTAACACAGCTTCCAGTTCTCGCATCAGCCGTGCGCTCCGCCGGCCCGCTGCTAGACTCTGGAGTCGCCGTCCCGGCATCAGTAGATTTTGGAGACGTATTCGCGCATCTCGCGTTTCCAGAATGGCCAGTCGTGGCCGCCCTCCGGACCCCAATTGTCGACCGAATGCCCAATCCCCTTGCTGGAAAGCACCTCGGAGAGCTTGTACGTGGGACCGCTGTGTTCCCACGGACCCGTCCCGGTAATGAGATGAATATCGCACGAAGCATATTGCTCGAAATACCACGGATCGGAAAGATTGGCGAGGTAATCGACAGGGTTGTTGAAGTAGAAGTTGTCGTCGTACATGCCATCCATGAAATTCCTGAGATCGTAAACCCCGGACATGGCGAAGCAGCGCTTGAAAAGATCGGGATGCTTGAACAGGGTATTCGCTGCGTGATAGGCCCCAAAGGAAGCGCCCATAGTGGAAACCGCGATGCGCGATTGGCAATTGTCCCAAACGAACGGCACAACTTCTTCGCAAAGGTAGGAATCGAAAACGGATTGCACGTAGCTGCGGTGAAAGGGGTGCGCGCCTTTGTTGTAGAAGCTCAGGCCATTGATCGAATTCACGGTGAAGAATTTGATTCTGCCGGCGTCGATGAACTCCGCCAGCGCCCCGACCATTCCCTGGCCCTCCAACTCCCATTCGTCCCCGGCACTGGTCGGAAATCCCAGCATCGGCGGTCCCCAGTGGCCATACGCGACGACGCCAAGTTCCAGCCCCAATCGGGGAGAGCGCCAACGGTGATATTCACGTTTCATGAACCGGATCCTTTATGCAGCGGGATGAAGAGTATGCCAGCCGCCCACTCTTCGGGCAACGAAATTACGTGACACTATCGGTGCAAAGTACATCTAAAATGCTGAGGTTCTATTTCCGAAAAAAAGCCACGCGCTCATGGCTACGGTTTCCCCGTCTCTTCGGCCATCTCCGGAACATATTTTCAATACCCTGAACGCACAGCATCACACGGCCGCGCTCGAGACCGCCATCGAACTGGACCTGTTCACCGCCATTGATGAAGGAAAGCATCACGTGGAGGACATCGCGGAACGCGTGAAAGCCTCGCGCCGCGGATGAACTCTGGGTCTCCTTCGCTCGCTCGATGGCGCCTCTGACCATTCCCGCGGCGCGGTTCATCGCGCAACTTCTGGGCGCACCGGAAGGACGGCCGTGGCGCGTGCTGGATATCGCGGCAGGGCACGGTATGTACGGAATCACGCTTGCCCAGCAAAACGCGCAAGCGCACATCACGGCTGTCGATTGGCGGCGGTGCTCGAAGTGGCCAAGGAAAATGCGGACAAAGCCGGGGTGGCCAACCGTTACGAGACCCGCCCGGGAAGCGCCTTTGGAAACGGATCTGGGCGACGGGTATGATTTGGTTCTGCTGACCAACATTTTTCACCATTTCGATAAGCCCACTTGCGTCCAGCTGATGCAACGTGTACACCATGCGCTGAAACCGAATGGCAAGGCCATCACCCTGGAATTTGTGCCCGACGAGGATCGCATTTCTCCGCCGACGGCTGCTGGCTTTAGCCTGCTCATGCTCGCAGGAACGGACGCGCGAGACGCGTACACCCTTTCAGAATATGACGAGATGTTCCAGAGCGCCGGCTTCGCGAAAACCGCTCTTCATGCAATACCCGAAACGCCGCAACAGCTGCTGGTTTCGGAAAAAATAGCCTAGCCTCTCCGAACACCAAGCAAAATGGACGCCCCCGCCGGGCCCCGCCGGGCGGTGTGTGCAAGTGTGCCGCGCCTCAGGAACAGCTGCGTCCCGAAGCCCCGGACTTGCAACGAATGCGATTGTAGGTAGGATAGAGGGCGTAGATAGGCGGTATTTGGGTGATTTCCGTCGAGATGACGCCAGGTGAGCCGATGATTCAACTTGAAAATGTAAGCCGACGTGGGTTCCTGAAGGGTCTCGTGGGAACTGGGGCGCTTGTTTTGAGCGTGCGTATCCTGCCCGAAAGTTTGCTGGGAGCTCAGCCAGCGGGTGACAACCCGATGACGACGGCCTCTCTGCAGCCCAACGCCTTCGTCGCTATCGCCACCGATGGCACAGTCTATATCGTGGTGGGCCGATCCGAGATGGGAAGCGGAAATCGCACAGGCCTGCCACGAATTGTGGCCGATGAACTGGACGCGGATTGGAGCAAAGTTAAGGTCATTCAGGCAGCAGGAAACGAGAAATATGGCGACCAGGACACCGACGGTTCGCATTCGGTAAGGAGCTTCTTCGACACGTTGCGCGAAGCAGGCGGCAGCGCTCGCTTGATGCTGGTCCGCGCAGCCGCTCAACAGTGGAACGTACCGGAAAAAGACTGCAGCACCGAGATGAACACGGTCGTGCATAAGTCCAGCGGGAAAAAGCTGGGTTACGGTGAATTGGCTTCCGCGGCCGCGAAACTCCCGGTTCCCAAAAAAGAAGAATTGCAGCTGAAGCCCAGAAAGGACTGGCTCTATATCGGCAAACCCGCGCCGGCCTACGACCTGAAAGACATGTCCACGGGTAAGGCCATCTACGGGCAAGACACAAAAATGGACGGAATGCTGTTTGCTTCGGTCGTTCATCCGCCGGTGTTCGGCAGCGCGGTGAAAAGTGTGGATGATTCCGCAGCCTTGAAAGTGGCGGGCGTCAAGCAGACCGCGACGATTGACCCGTTCAAGCCGCCGGTGAACATGCAGGCACTGGGCGGCGTCGCCGTGATTGCCGACAGCACCTACGCCGCATTCCAGGGCAAAAAGAAATTGAAAATTGAGTGGACGAAAAGCGAGCACGATGTTTGGACCTCCGACACGTATCGCCAGTATCTGGAAGAAACGGCGCGAAAGCCCGGAAAGGTGGTGCGCGAAAACGGAAACGTCGATGCAGCGTTTGCCAAGGGCGGAAAAGTCATCGAGGCTGGATATTATGCGCCGATGCTGGCGCACGCCGCGATGGAGCCGCCGGCCGCGGTGGCCGTGTATCGCGACGGAAAGGTGGAGGCCTGGGCCCCGACTCAGAGCCCTCAGGGCGCTCAAGAAGCCATTGCCGCAGCAGTGGGAGCAAAAAAAGAAGATGTTACGGTGAACGTGACGCTTCTGGGCGGAGCTTTCGGACGCAAATCGTTCCCGGACTTCATCGTGGAAGCAGCGGTGCTCTCCAAAAAGACCGGCAAACCTGTAAAAGTAGTCTGGACCCGCGAAGACGACATGAAGTTCGATGCGTTCCATTCGGTGGCCGCAATGTATTTCAAGGCCTCGCTCGGCGCAGACGGAATGCCCACGGCGTGGCTGCAGCGCAGCGTCTTCCCGCCGATTGCTTCGACATTCGATCCCAAGGCCGAGTATGCCGATGCCGGAGAAATTGGTCTCGGCTTCAGCGATCTGCCCTTCGCGATTGCCAATCAACGCGCGGAGAATGGGCCGGCGCCTGCCCACACGCGCATCGGATGGCTGCGCTCCGTGGCGAACATTTATCATGCCTATGGCATTCACTCGTTTGTCGGAGAGCTGGCCAACGCCGCGGGCAAGGATCAGGTGGAATATGTGCTTAGGTTGTTGGGGCCGGGCGGAATTTTGCCCAAAGATCAGCTGGCGAAGGATTACACGAACTATGACGGCGATTACGCCCAATATCCGATCGACACCGCCCGATTCCGCCGCGTGGTGCAACTGGCGGCGGAAAGGTCTGGCTGGGGAAAACAGAAACTCGGCAACGGGTTCGGTATGGGCATCGCGGTTCACCGTAGCTTCTTGACCTATGTGGCGACGGTGGTACAGGCCGAGGTGAAGGACAACAAGGTGACCGTCCACCAGGTAGATACGGCACTCGATGCTGGAACCATCGTGAACCCGACCACGGTGCGCCAGCAGTTCGAGGGCGCGGCAGTGATGGGCACGAGCATTGCCTTTTATGGTGAGATCACCGCGACAAACGGTGTGATCAATCAGTCCAACTTTGACAGTTTCCAGGTGGCGCGAATGAACGCAGCGCCCCGTGTAACCAACATTCACATTGTGGAGAGCGATGCGCCTCCTGCTGGCATTGGCGAGCCGGGATTGCCGCCGTTCGCCCCGGCTCTGTACAATGCGATTTTCACCGCCACCGGCAAGCGCATCCGCGAAATGCCCCTGACGAAAGCGGGCCTGGCATAGGTCCACGGCAGCGACTCTTTCTTTTTCTGTACTCCAAACTGACAACCGAAAACCCATAACTTTTGTGGCGCGCGGAGGACGACTTGAAGCGAGTTTTGCGTGTGTCGTGTTGGGCGCTGGCGGTGATCGCGATTCCGGCCCGGGCGCAACGGCAACCCGTGCTGCCGCAGATTGATGAGCCGCATCCTTATTACTACCGCGAATTGTACCTGCCGCAACTGACCAGCGGGCCGAGCAGCCTGACGTGGGGACCCGACTCAAACCAGCTGATTTACTCGATGGCGGGCTCGTTATGGCGGCAAACACTGGACTCCAAGGAGGCGGTGCAGCTCACGGATGGCGCGGGATACGACTACCAGCCAGACTGGTCGCCGGATGGGAAGTCTGTCGTTTATGTCTCCTACCAAAAAGACGCGATGGAGTTGTGGCTGCTCGATCTCCCGAGCGGCAAGTCGCAGCAATTGACGAACGGCGGTGCAGTGAACGTCGAGCCGCGGTGGTCGCCCGACGGGAGAGAGCTGGTGTGGGTTTCGACACAGTATAACAAGCGATTTCACATCTTCCGTGCGGAGGTGCACGATGGCGCGCTGAAAAATATCGTCCGGCTGACCGGTGAAACAAAGAGTCCTCTGCCCCGCTACTACTACAGCCAGTACGACATGGAGATTAATCCGGTCTGGACGCGCGACGGCAAGGAAATCCTGTTCGTCTCGAACAAAGGGCACATCTATGGCACCGGCGGATTCTGGCGCATGAAGGCCGAGCCAGGTGCGCCAGCCAGAGAAATCCACTACGAAGAAACAAGCTGGAAGGCGCGGCCCGACTTTTCGCCGGACGGCTCGCGCATGGTCTACAGCTCTTATCTCGGAAGACAGTGGCACCAACTGTGGGTCATGCCTGCAAATGGCGGCGATGCGTTTCCAACATCCTACGGGGATTGGGACGACACGTTCGTCCGCTGGTCGCCGGACGGCAAGAAGCTTGCCTTTATTTCCAATAAGAGCGGAAACACGGAAATTGCCTGGCTGGAGTACAACAGCGGGATCCAGCATGAAGTCGAGGCCGAGAATTGCACCTATCTCCGCCCTCATGGCGAGATTCAGCTCGCTGTCGGGCATGCCCGTATTTCGATCGTCGACGCCAAGGGCCGATTCTATGCGCCGGCGAACGCATGGATCTTCGCCGACGACGGCTTTGACCCCAAGCAATCTCCGTTTGAAGCGCACTACTTTTACGGCCCAGAGTTTAACAACGACCGCCTGTCGGTGCCCGCGGGAAAATTCACCATTGACGTTGTCGGCGGCTTCGAGATGAAGCCGCTGCGGCGCACCATCGACGTCGTCGCGAATCGCACAGAAAAGGTAGAAGCCGAATTGCTGCCGCTGGACTTTAACCAGGAACACGGCCGCACCTGGGTCGCTTCGGACCTGCACGTTCACATGAATTACGGTGGTAGCTACAGAAACGAACCACGACATCTGATCGAACAAGGGGAATCGGAAGGCTTGCAGATCATCAGTCAGTTGACCGTGAACAAAGAACAGAGATTCCCGGACATCCAGTTCGCGGATTCCTCCGAGGAGCAGGAAAAAGATCCCGACGTTCTGGTGATCTGGGGACAAGAATTTCACACCAGCTATTGGGGCCACCGGGGAGTTGTGGGGCTCCCAAAACATTTGTTGCTGCCCGGATACGCGGGTTATCCGAACACAGCAGCGGCGAGCCTCTATCCAATGAATGCGGATGTGTACGACATGGCGCATGCCCAGGGTGCTCTGGTGGGAGCGGTTCATCCGTTCGACGAGCTGCCCGATCCCTTTGCCAAGCCGGCGCAAAAGATAACAGATGAATTGCCCGTAGATGTGGCTCTGGGGAAGCTCGACTATATGGAAATTGTAGGATTCAGTGACCATAAATCGACCGCTGCCGTCTGGTACAAGCTCCTCAATCTTGGATTCAGGTTGCCTGCAGGAGCCGGAACGGACGCGACCACAGATTATGCCGCACCCATTCGCGGCCAGGTCGGATTCGACCGCGTGTACGTTTGGACGCCATCGTGGCCGACGACCTTCGAGTGGTGGATCAACGGCCTGAAGGCCGGGAGGACATTCGCCACAAACGGGCCGCTGGTGGAATTCAAGCTTGGCGGAGAAATGGTCGGAAACGAATTGAAGTTTGATGCGCCACAAACTGCCATTCCCTTCAGCGCAAAACTGCGTTCCATTGTGCCGGTCGACCATCTGGAAATCGTATGCAATGGCAAGGTCGCGAAAGACCTGAAGCTCGAAGGAGAGCGCGACACGGCGGATTTTAGCGGCACGATTCCACAAAACGAAAGCGGTTGGTGCGTTTTGCGTGCGTGGGCCGACAAGGCGGAATATCCGGTGCTGGACAAATACCCATACGCAACGACGAGTCCGGTCTACGTGACGATCGCCGGGAAGCGCACGTATTCCAAGGAAGACGCCGAGTATTTCAAAGCCTGGATCGACCGCACCATCGAGGTCACCGATCAATATCCGGATTGGAATTCCGCCGAAGATAAAGCCTACGTCATGAAAAAATTGCAAGACGCTCGGGCCGTGTACGAAGGCTTGCGTTAGTCACATTTGCCTCCCGTTCCTAGGCGTTATGTCTTAGGTCTGCAATGTCGCGCGGGCTTTTATGCCGGATCCAGCGGGCCTGTGCTTGTAGAAGCCGGGAAAGAAGAGATAAAATTCACCGGTCTACATTGAAGCGAAGTCCCGGCAGTTCGTGTGGGTAGCACGACTGTATTCCGCCTGTCGAACGAGAGCGCACGCTCCGCCCTCGATTCCGGACGAGCATGATAACGAAGCCGAGCCGTCAGGGCGGCCCAGGATGCGCGCGCCATTTCGCTTAAAAGCCGCGTAGCAGGCGCCGGAGAAAAAATCGCTGGAGTTCAACGCGCCGGTAACCCGAGCGAGGAAGGAGGGTACATGATCGTCGGTGTGCCCCGAGAAACTTATCCTGGAGAACGCCGCGTCGCCTTAGCGCCCGCAGTCGTCCCCAGTCTGAAAAAAGCCGGTCTCGACGTCCTGGTTCAGGCGGGCGCAGGACTGCAGGCCGGTTATCCGGACGCGGAGTACGTGGAAAAAGGCGCGCGGCTTGCGCCAACTCGCGAGGAAGTCTTCGCCAGCGCCGACATTCTGGTGCAGTTCTTGTGTCATGGCGCTAACGACAAGAACGGAAGCGAAGATCTCCCACTGTTGCGCAAAGGCCAGGTCCTCGTGGGCTTCCTGCGGCCCCTGGGAACGGTAAAAACGGTACAGGACATTGCGTCGCGCGGCGTCACTTCCTTTTCCGTCGAATTGATGCCACGAATCACGCGCGCGCAAAGCATGGACGCGCTTTCATCCATGGCCACGATTTGCGGCTACAAGGCCGTGGTGCTCGCGGCAGACACGCTCCCAAGAATGTTCCCGATGTTGACGACCGCAGCTGGAACGATCGTGCCAGCCAAAGTGCTCATCATCGGTGCTGGTGTTGCCGGTTTGCAAGCCATTGCCACTTCCCGCCGGCTTGGCGCCGTGGCTTCCGCCTACGACATGCGCGCCGCTTCCAAAGAACAGGTAATGAGCCTCGGCGGGCGATTCGTGGAGTTGCCGATCGAAGCAAAAGACGCGCAGGACGCCGGCGGTTATGCCAAGGCGCAGGACGAGAGCTTCTACCAGAAGCAGCGGGAATTGCTGGCTAAAACCGTTGCGGAGAGCGACGTGGTCATTACCGCGGCGGTCATCCCCGGAAAGAAATCCCCCCTCCTCGTCACCAAGGACATGGTGGAGCGAATGGCTCCCGGCTCAGTCATTGTGGACCTGGCGGCCGAACGCGGCGGCAACTGCGAGCTAACCAAGCCCGATGAAACCATCGTGGTTCACGGCGTCACCATCATCGGAATGTTCAACCTGGCAGAAACGGTCCCGTATCACGCCAGCCAGATGTATGCCCGCAATATCAGCGCCTTCCTGCAAAACCTCAGCAAAGACGGCAAGGTGCAACTCAACCTGAAAGACGAAATCATCCGCGAAACATTGGTTACCCACGAAGGCGAAATTGTGAACGCCCGGGTAAGAGAGTTTTTCTCGCTGCCGGCACTGCAATCGACGCCGGCGGGAGGGGGATCCTGATGAAGCTGGATTTATTGACAGGGTTATACGTCTTCATGATGGCCGCGTTTATCGGATTTGAAGTCATTCGCCGCGTTTCCCCGCTGTTGCACACGCCCTTGATGTCCTTGACGAACGCCTTGGACGCAATCGCGGTCGTGGGCGCCATCATCCTGGCCGGCGAAGGCAAAAGCACGCTGGCAACAATTTTGGGAACCATCGCCATTGTTGCGGCCACCAGCAACATCGTCGGCGGCTTCATGATCACTGACCGCATGCTGAAAATGTTCAAGGCTAGCGGTCCGAGGAAGCCGTAACGATCATGCTCGCCACCGAACATCTCATCGAAATCACCTACCTGATCGCCACGGCTCTGTTTATCCTCTCCTTGAAATGGCTAAGCTCTCCGGTGACTGCGCGGCGCGGCGTGTGGGCCGGCGAAGCAGGCATGGTGCTGGCGGTCGCTGGGACTCTGCTGCACCAGGGAATCGTCTCTTACCGCTGGGTCGCTATAGGGTTGGTGTTAGGGACGGTCATCGGCGTGCCGCTCGGCAAAGTGGCCATGACCGCCGTGCCACAGCGAACCGCGCTCAGTCATGCGTTCGGCGCCTTATGCGTAACGCTGGTGGGCACAGCGGAATTCTATCTGCAGGCCCCCAAGGTGCCGCGATTCACGATGGGCGTGCTTTCACTGGAAGTCATTCTCGGCGCCCTTACGTTTACGGGCAGCTTGATGGCTGCGGGAAAACTCCAGGAAATCCTTCCCCAGCGCCCCATCACCTACCAGGGCCAAAACATCGTGAATTTGGGTCTGCTGGCAGTCGCCATCGGTATCGCCGCTGTGCTCGTAGTGCATCCGGATCGCATGTACCTGTTCCCTCTGATGATCATCATTCCCCTGTTTTTTGGCGTGATGATGATTATTCCGATCGGTGGCGCAGATATGCCCACCGTAATTTCACTTTTGAATTCCTATGCGGGATTGTCGGCGGCGGCGATGGGCTTCGTGCTTGGCAGCAAGTTACTGATTATCGCGGGCGCGTTGGATGGAGCTTCCGGCTTCATCCTGTCCGTGAACATGTCCAAGGCAATGAACCGCTCGTTTAGCAATGTGTTGTTCGGAGCCTTTGGCCAAGAGCAGAAGACCGTCGCCGGCGCCGCGGAAACGCGGCCGGTGCGCAGCGCTTCCCCGGAAGAAGCCGCCGGTATATTGTCTGCGGCAAGCAAGGTCGTAATCGTGCCGGGATACGGCATGGCAGTGGCCCAGGCGCAGCACAAGGTCCGCGAACTCTACGATGCGCTTACCAAGCGCGGCATCGACGTTAAGTTCGGCATCCATCCGGTAGCGGGACGCATGCCCGGGCACATGAACGTCCTGCTGGCTGAAGCGGACATCCCTTACGACAAGTTGCTCGAGATGGATGAAATCAACGGAGACTTTCCGCAGACGGATGTGGCGTTGATCATCGGCGCAAACGACGTGACAAATCCCGCAGCCCGCAGCGATCAGAGCAGCCCCATCTTCGGCATGCCGATTCTGGACGTCGACAAGGCGCACACCGTGATGGTCATCAAGAGAAGCATGGGCACAGGTTTTGCCGGAATTGAGAACCCCCTCTACTACATGGACAAAACGCTGATGTTGTTCGGCGACGCCAAGAATTTCGTAGGATCGATCGTGCGCGAAATCGCCGGCGGTCATAATTAATCCAGAACGCAGGTGTGGTTTCGTCTTGGGGCTGTTTTTCTAGCGGCCGACCTTCAGGCCGGTTCCGCCTCGCGGTTGTAGCGGCCGCCTCCTAAGGCGGGCGCGTTAGATCACCAACAACGTCAAGCGATCCGTTGCGTAACGCCCTGCTGATCTCACGGCCGCGTCGGACTTTCCAACGCTTCCCTAACTCCCCAAGCCGTCAGGCCGCCGGCCACGATTCCGGTCACCAGCATGAAGCGGCTTTGGCCGGCGGCAATTGGCGATTGCCCCCTGACCATCTCAACCGGCGCGCAGGGTTTGTGGTTGTGATAGTCGTGATAGTTATCGACATCCGGAGAGACCCATTGGTGATAGCTGATTTCATTTTCCGCGTGGACCCGGTAGGCTTTGCTCTCCTCCACGTGATGCGACTCCCTACCAACCCGGACATCCGCTTCCCCATGCTGGCTGACAACCGTGACGTTGCAGGGATCATTGATGGTCACGCGACCGATGTCCGCCGCGGAGAGCACCGGGGTAACGCGAACGTCGGAGGCTACGATGACCAGATTTTCGTGCCCGCCCGGTGTCGTGTAAACCGCCGTACCGCGGTTCAACTCAGCAATAGCCCCGTAGGGAGTACGGTACACATGCGCCGCGGAGGAACTTTGTAACTCCAGCGACAAGCCGCCAATGCGCATGAGCACCGAGCCTCCATCTTCGGTGGAAACGTAGTCGCCCGAATAAATCGTGGAGCCTTCGGTGAGCGCCGGCTCGCCGATATGGGCCTTCAGCGCGCGTACGACGAGGCCCAGCGGCGCCGCACCGGTATTCGGCTGGGTCTGCGCGTTCGACGAAATGACGGGCAAAGTGGCAACTCCCGCGAGAAGCAGTACAGCAGCGATTTTCATTGCATCTCCTCCTGCGCACTGCAGGCGACATCACGTAAGCATGCGTGCTGCAATCCTGGGCCGCCATTCCTAGGCTGTGGCGGCGTCCGCACAACTGGCGGTGCTGATAACGGAGCGAACTGAAGCTTCAATGAAGGATCCCCGAACAGAATCCAAGTCCGGCGGACATCGTTATCTGACGTTCCCGCCTTCGTTTGTTGAATCAGCCATCCAAGCGGCATCTTGGGTTGACTCGTCAACTGGTGCAGGAACGCCTGGTTCATCGAGGCTTGCGGCGCCTGAGCCGTAAAGCCGGAGGAAGCCCA
Organism: Candidatus Acidiferrales bacterium; assembly: GCA_963804635.1. GTDB lineage: Bacteria > Acidobacteriota > Terriglobia > Acidiferrales > UBA7541 > Acidiferrum. Next base: position 47,640 of record CAWDRK010000048.1, on the reverse strand, counting down.
GACCGCAATTCCGCCGCCATGGGGAGCCAGCAAGATGGACTCGGCGAGACTCTCGGCATACACGTCCTGGAAGAAGCCGTTCAAGCAATCCATCAGCAGATACACGGGCAGTCGGCCGCCATTTGTGAGCCCGGCTGCATCGGTGGTGTCGAATAGATCGACGAACGACCACTGTTGTTCCGCCCCGTGCCCCTGGTAATCCACCAGCAGCGCACCGTTGTTGAGCGCCGTGATGATTTGAGAGTGCGCCGCGGCGGGGTCCATGCCATCGGCGAGGATTTTCGATACTTGCAGCAACGGCGGCACGTTGGTGGCGGCCGTACCCACGGCCGACGAGAAATTTGCGTCCACGTTCTGGTCCCCGACCAGAAGTGCCTGCCCATTCCAGGTGCCGGCGTAACTTCCGCGTTCGTAATTAATAATTCGGCTAACCAGTTGGCTGGCGTCGGCAGCGGTGCGGACCGGCAGACGGCCCGTTGCCAGAGTGGCGTAGCCGGTTTGCTGAAAGTCCGAGAACCAGTCATCGGAAGCTGTTTTGAAAGCCGCAGTTTCGATCATTCGCGTAGGAACGAAGTCGAAGTCGCCGAGCCCAAGGTAGTTTCGGGGATCAAGCGAGGCATCGCCAACCAGCAGCACCGCTTGAGGCTTGCGCTGCCAGCGGGTGGCCGCGTCCTCGAGGAAACTTCGGATGGCGAACGGACTGCGCTCACCGTTGTTGTATTCGTCGTAGATCTGATCGGTGGTGACGACAGCGACTTGATGGCCCTCCGATTCCCGGTAACGCATCAGCGGCGTCAGGCTATCCGCAAAATCGGGATGCGTGATGAAGACGAGGTCGGCGCCCGCCCGCCGGTCATCCAGAAATGTCGGGATATGACGTGTGAGAGAAACTGGTGCGGAGACCGCGTCGGACGCGAACGCCAGAATCGTCCGCACCGCAGGCCCGGAAACCGCGAGCCCGACCGTGGCTTCATACCAACCGGCGTTCGAGGCGATTTTGGGAGACAGTTCAACGATGTTAAGCGCGTCTGTGATATCAAAGACCCGAATCGATGCGTTGCTGAATCCGGTGAGATGCAACTCCGAACCAGCGGGCGCGGTAGCGCGAAGCCAGTCGGCGTCCGCGGCATAGGTATGGGCGTAGTGGAGTTCGATAGACTCGACCGCGCTGACGTCGTTGTCGCCATTGAGCGCCGTGAGCGTCACGGTGTTGGTTCCTTCTTGTACAAGAGAAGTCTCCACAGGAAAACTTTGCTTCGTCAGAGCCTGGCCGTAGAATGCCATTTGGCCCAGACTCGCTCCGTTGAACTGCACGCTGACGAGGTGGTCTTGCTGGTCGGTGCCGCCTTGCAGCGTCACATCCAGGCTGACCGGCAAGCTCGAGGTCGAGTCAACGTGCGCCGTCACCAGGTCTTGGTCCACGGGATCACTGGTGATCGCCGCGCCAAAAAAGTTGTCGTTGTTCTCCCCATTGAGAAGTGCCGCAAAGTATGTAGTGCGATCTTCGTGAATCACGCTGAACGGGAAACTCGCGGGCGATGCTCGGCCAGACGTTACCGGCGCTTCGGTCAGAATCCGCTTGCCCGCTTGGTTTTCGCGAACCAGCCAGTAAATGCGCTGGTCGGAGAAGGGCGTATCGATTCCCGTTCCATAAAACTCGATGCCATCGGAAGAAGCCATGGAGCCGCCGGAGCGTGTCGTCAACAGCAGCGGCTGTTCGACGCCTTCCGCAAAAAGGTGCAGCGAACGAACATCGTTTTCGGAATCGAGACCCGCGGCCATGAGTTGCGCGAAGGAAAGGTGATACCAACCTTCGTGGTCGACTGCGATTTTCACCGCGGCGTGGTCGGCTACCGTAAATCGTGGAGTATTTGCGGGAATAATCGGCTCGATCGGCTGTGGCCTCGCCAGGGGCCGTGCGCCATTCCACGCCGGCGCACTGCCAACTGTGGCGCGCAATTCGCGTAGGAGCGGAGACGGCCGGACAGGCGCGGCGAAGGAGGCCGCCCGTTCCGCCGGCAGACCTTCAACTTGCGCCGGGCCGTGCATCGTGCGCGTCCCGTTGATGTCTACGTCTTCAATCCAGTACGCCGCGCCTCCGGACGGCTGCGTGTCAATCCAGCGATACAGTTTTGCGGCGTGCTGCGGCTTCGATCCGCGCAGAAGTAGCGCAGAACCCGCCACGAGCGAAGGCGTGATGCGCTGCTTTCCCGAGGCACCCTCACGGTAAATGTGGAAACCCAGGTTGCGTGATTCTTCGTGCGTTCTCCACTCCAGGACAACCGTGCCGTCTGGCTGTTGGAAAGCCTGGAACGAGGAAATATCCACGGCCGTCGACGACTGGATTGTGGATATCGCCGTTGAGGAATTGTTCGCCAGATTCGGGTCTAACGTACTGGCACTGACCGTAGCCGTGTTGCTCGATAGGGAATTTGAGCTGAAGGTGTTGGCGTTAACGTTGATGATGATCACCGCCACGCTGCCCACGCTCAGAGAAGTGATGGTGCACGACACCGTTGTCGTGGCCGCTGTGTACGAACACAAACCCATATCCGTAAACACCGAGGTGTAGGTCACCTCCCCCGGCAGAACGTCGGTAACGGTGAGATTCTGTGCAACGGCCGGTCCGGCGTTTGTCACCTGGAGCGAATAGGCCAGGTTGGTGCCCTGGTTCACTGGTTCAGGTGAAGCCGTCTTTACAATGCTGACATCCGCCTGTGCGGGGCCGGCCACAACCACCGAGGCCGTCGCGGTGTTGTTCGCTGGATTGGGATCGCCGACTGTGCTGGACACACTCGGCGAATTCGTGATGGTCGTCCCGGGAGCAGTGGTTAGGTTCACCTTCACCACCAGCGGAAAAAGTACCGACGTGCCATTCGTGATGGTCTGACCGCCATTCAGGGTGCAGGTAAAAGTGCCAGTTCCCCCAGGAGCGATGGTGTTACACGTCCAGTTCGCAGGTGGCGGGAACGACACCAGCGTCGTATTCGCGGGAATCGTGTCTTTAAACGTGGCATTCGTTTCCGTAGCCGGACCATTGTTCATAACCGATTGCGTGTAGCTAATATTGTTTCCCTGCGAAACGGGATTGGGCGTTGCCGCAGTGAAGACAGCAAGATCGGCCTGGCCGGCGGAGGCAACCACGGTGGTGGCTGTTGCGTAGTTGTTCGTCGGGTTCGGGTCAGGGGTTACGGAGGCGACGGTTGCAGGTGCGGTGATGACCGTGCCCGCAGCGGTACCGGGAATTACTGTAAGCACGACATTAAAGGTTGCACTGCTTCCCACGGCAAGCGACGCAATGGTGCAAGTGATAGTGCCTGTGCCGCCGGACGGAGGCAGGGGATTGCAATTCCAACCGGCAGGCGGAACGAGAGAAGCAAAGGTCGTGCTCGCCGGAATAGCTTCGACGAAACTGGTGGGACCCGCTGCCGCGGGCCCTTGATTGAAAACCTGTCCGACCATGGTCACGGTGCTACCAGCATTGACCGTCGGAGCAGAAGCCACGTTGCTAAGAGTCAGGTCTGCGGAAGTGGCCACGCTGACCGTGGTAATGGCCGTTGCGGAATTGTTTACAAGGTTCGGGTCGGAGGTTCCGGAGGCGATATTGTCGACATCAACGATCTGTGTGCCACTCGGCGTTGCTGCAGCGACTTTCACAACTACGGTGAACGAACCGTTCGTGCCCGCGGCAAAAACCGCATTCGTGCACGAAATATTTCCCGTAGCGCCAACGGCCGGTGTGGTGCACGTCCAGCCCGCCGCAGGCACGATGGATTGGAATGTGGTATTCGCGGGTATGGTCTCGCTAAAAACAGCGTTCACGGCATCGAATGTGCCGTTATTGTTGACTCCCTGGGTGTAGGCAATCGTTCCGCCCGGTACAACAACCGCGGGCGAGCCCGAATTCCTCACCGACAAATCCGTTCCTGCGCAGTACGCGCCGGCTTGCGTACCCGGAGTCTCGGTGATGACGTGAGTCGTCACCACTTGCCCGTCCAGGCCCGGCGTAGCGCCGTAGGAATCCTGTATCGTGTCCGTATAACCGTTGGAGCCACCGGCAACACTGGAAGCAGCCGGTGAAGCGGAGAGAAAAATGACGCCGCCTCCCCCGCCCCCACCCGGACCGTGGCGCTCACCCGGGAAGCCGCCCGGAGGCTCGATTGGCCAGGCGTTGCCACCATTACCGCCGATGGCGCTGACCGTAAGTCCACCTAAGCCTCCGCTGTTGGCAAGAATCAGGATCGACCCGCCAGCACCACCCCCGCCGGTGCTATCGTTCAACGTGCTCTGCGTGGACTGCCCGTTAGAAGTAATGCTTCCGGTACCAGCCACGCTTCCAGCATGGATGATCGCGATACCACCGCCGGCACCGCCGCTGCTGAAAATCCCATTGCCGTTGCCATTGCTCGTGGTGGTGTAGTAAGTTCCGTCGTTTGTAGTGCCTGCCCCGCCGGCGCCGCCCATTACCAGCGCGCTCGGGGATGCCGGGAACGGCGCGCCGCCAAAGCCGCCGTCGGTCGAGTCGGTGACCGTCAGACTGTTCCAGCCATAGCCGCCCTGGCCCCCCGTTCCGCCATTCGAACCTGCGCCCCCGCCAGAGTTATAGTCATTGCCAACAGGGTGACCGTCGGTGCCACCTCCACCTGCGTTGCCTGGAGCTCCTCGCGCATAGCTGCCGCCCGGAAGCGTGTCCGTGGGAGTGCCGCCGGTAGTGTCAATGGGCACAGACGCAGTCGTGATCGTGAGCGGCGCGAGATAGCGAGGGGTCCCCGCGATGCCTTCGCCCTTCGACCCGTTTGTGGCATCCGTTGCCAAGGTGACATAGTCCGTCACCGCTCCCGTACCGCCGCCGAGTTTCCTTCCCGCACCCCCGCGGAACCCGAGAGCGTCCAGCGCAACCGTGCCGCCCAGCGTCAGTTGCGAAGAAACGTCCAAAGCCAGTACGCCGCCGACCGCACCGGTCCAGGTCAAGGGAACAAGTGTCGAGCCAAGCGTCGCCGAGGTGTATTGCGGCACGCGAATCGCTTGGAATGTCTGCTGCGCCTGCGTGGTGCTGCCAGCAATGCTGGAATAGCTGTTCAGCAAACCTCCGCCGCTGCCGCTTCCGGCAAACTGCAGCGTCCCACCGGTTGCCGGAATGGGGCTGACCGCGGTGACGAACTCGAACAGACCGGAACTACCCAGGCTCGTCGAGCCCGAGGCAGGATCACCGGCCAGCCCGTCGCCGTACGAACCGCTATTTGTGCTGTTGATAGTGGCGTCCTGCATCTGGATGATCAGCACCAAATCACCCACGGCTATGCCTGTCGCGGCGCCCGACGACGCACCCAACGTCACGGATGTAGAACCGGAATTGAGAGTGCCCGCGGCAGCAGGGGGAAAGTAAGCGTTGACGACGCCCGTCAGTGTTCCTCCCGCTCCATCGCGACCTGGCGTTGCGCACACCAGCGGCTGAACCACCGTATACACGGCAGCCGTATTGTTGGAGGCGTTGGGATCGCCCGCGAGAGAAGCGGTGGCACTGTTGGCAAGCGTGGTAGCGGCAGACGGAGCCTTCACCGTTATGGCGATGGTAGCGGTGGTGTTCGCGGCCATTGCCGACGTAATCGAGCAGGAAATCGTCGTGCTGCCAGAACAGGACCAACCGGCGGACGCGCTGGCAGAAACAAACGTAACGCCCGCCGGCAACGTATCTGTCAGGACTCCGCTCGCGATAGCAGCGGCAGCTTGGCCGAGGTTCTGTACCTCGATGGTGTAAACAAGATTAGAAAAGATAAAGACCGGCGTCGGCGAAACGGTCATGGATACCGCCAGGTCGGCCGTCGTCGTAGGCTCAACGATGATCGACGTCACGCTGGTATTGTTGGCCGGCGTCGGATCCACCGTGCCCGAAGTTACCGTAGCGGAATTCTGAATGGTGGTACCAGACGCGGTTCCTGCATTCACTTGCATCGTGATGGTGAGCGCACTCGCTGTCGCGCCACTGGCCAGCGCCGCGTTGTACGTGCAAATGATGGGTCCCGCATTGCCCGCGCCGGGATTCGTGCAGTTCCAGTTCGTGCCCGCATAGCCCTGAAAGTTCGTGTTCGGCGGAGTCTGCTGGTAGACGATAATCGTGCCGGTGGGAACGGTGCCCGGACCGTTGTTGATCACCGTTTGGGTATAGGTGTAGTTGGTGCTCACGGCAATCGCGGAAGCCGAAGCAACTTGCGTAAGCTTAAGGTCGGCCTGGGCTTTCGCGGCGGGAGCCAGGAACGTCGCGCATAGCAAGACGAACGCCGTACTCGCGAAAAAAACCGACCAAGCCCTACGCAAGCGGCGTTGTGCAGCCAATCGAACTCGGCGAGCAAGAATCCGTGCGGGATCCACAAAGCGAGTCTGCAGAGGAGTCATCACCTCAACGCGTAACCCGCGACGGCGCGCCACCACCTTGCCGAACATCTGAGCAGCGGGAAGATCGGGGGCCCAGGCCGTATCGCTGGCCGTACGTAGTGCACCTGAACAGGCATGCACACTGCAAACGCGATGGAGCAGCAGCCCGTCGGCATTCCGGATCAGCGCCACATCGCCGGGTTGCAATTCGGAAATAGCGGCAGGGGCGACCAGAACCGTATCGCCATCCCCTAAATTGGGGCGCATGCTCTCGCCGTGCACTCGGAATTGCACGCTATGGCCGCGCTCGAGCACCGCAGCGCTTAATTCCGCAAACACCCGGGAATTCTTGCGAACCTGCATTTCACTCGCGGACATGTCGTATCGCCTCCACGGCGCTATCCGTCGGAGCAAAACGGAAAATTGAGCACGGAATCGAGCGGGTAAGCTCATCGAAGAAACTGAGCGAAAATTGAATTCCCTCTTGCAGGTAGTGCGGAACAAAGGCACGCGCAAACAACTCTGCCGCGGCCTTGCCGGGAGCCATTGGCAAGATTTGATTTTGCGGCGCCTGTTCCAATAGAAAGATGGAAGAAAGCGGCGCGCTCGCGGGAGAAGCGACGCCGGCATCGCCGTGCCATGGCGTCCCATACATCCAGAACTTCCCTTCCTGCTTGCGAAGAATAATGCGGTCGTCGCTCAGCAGCTTGACGCCCGGCTCCGTCATCCAAAGTCGCGCCGTGGTGCTTTTTCCCGCTCCTGAATGTCCCAGAAATAGATAGCCTCGCCCATCCTGATCCACCAGCCCAAGCGCGTGCAGCTCAACGCCGTCGCCGAGCGCCAGGCGGTGCATCATCGCCAACTCGTCGATGGGATATTCCAGCGGAAAAATCGCATCATTCGCTGGGAAACAAGAGCGGTTCAGCACTACATGCCCGCGTTGAAAAGCAGGATCAAACCACGCCGCTTTGTAGGGTGCTGATCCGAGCGCGGGACTGGAAAAATAGAATTTGGTGCCCGTCGAATCGGTGAACGCCGACCACAACCCTCCGGAGATGAAGGCTGGCGAGGATTCCGGCGCTTGCAGTCCGTCGGCCCAGCAGACATCGAGTTCCACATCGCAAGCTTTCTCGTCTCCATACGAAATCGCGAACCCTTCCTGCTCGGGGTCGAGCGCAACCGCCATCCCTCTTTCGCACCACAACCCGAACGTATAGCCGCCGATTCTCAGCGCCAGGCGGCTTGCCCTGGGCGTGCTTTTTGGCGCGATAAGTGGCGTGTTGGCAAGAAGTGTCGACATCTGAGCTTCTCCGTATCTCTTCAAAATCCGCTTACGATCCGGGCGTTCGGCAGTTCACACCATATGACTTGCACCCGCTGCTCACAGCCCCAGCTGCTCCCGTAACTTTGCAATGGCCAAGCACCGCTTCCTCGGGACGCAAGCTCACGCGCACCACTTGCGGCGCCTGGTAGGCGGCTTTGTCCGCGTTCTTCTTTTTTGGCGTTTCGTTCATTTCTAAACCTGGTCCTTGTGTCCCTTAACTGCTCCGTGTTTCGCACGATGAACATCCGCCCGAACCGCATCCTCCGCGAGACTGCAAAACGGGTAATGTCGCGTTCGCTGCAACCATCGGAAGAATATTTTCGGAATGGCACGCGTCCTCACGGAGTCGCGCGGCGGAATCCTTCAGCTGCCGGTGATGAGCGCCGCCAGAGCAGCAAGGACAATCCCCGTGCGCCGGTACCTCGAGGCCCAGCGTATAGGCACGTAAATGTGCTACCTGGCAGATGAACTCAACCGGGGATTCTGGATTGCCATTTTCAAGTTCGCCCATCGCCGGACACATGCTGCAAAGAGATTGCAGCCGGCAATCGGTGCAGATCGTTGTGGAGCTACGCTTGGTTTGACGAATTTCCTGTAGCTTGCCGGTCCAACCCTGCTTGAAACTACCCGAGCGCAGGTTGTAGCCGTCCTGATGTGAGATCACACAGATCGTCATCTGGCCGGTGGGATCGATGGCGCAACCATTTTGACCGCCGCCGCAGCTGTAGAGCTCCCCGGTTTCTCGCTGGTCAGCGTCTGCAAGCTCCGCCTCCGCCAGCTTGCGATATTCGGCTTTGCGAACGGGATCGCGAAAATCCAGTCGCACCGCCTGTTCCGCGGAGAGGCGCACACCCAGCGGACTCTGCGAGCAATCGGTGCGCGGATTGAGCAGTGGGTCGAACTTGAATTCCACTCCGAGTTCCTGCTCGGCGAATCGCTTCATTTCGAATACTTCGTGAACGTTGATGGTCGTCGGAACGGTCTTCAGCTTCAGGGGAAGATTGCGTTCCCGCAGCAGGCGAATGCCCTTCATGCAGCGGTCAAACGAGCCCGGAATCTGCGTCAGGGCCTCGTAGGTTTCCCGGGTCGCGCCGTAAAGCGTGATTTCAACCGCGAACGGCCGATATTCCGCCAGATAATCCGCAATCCGCGGCGTGATCATCGTTCCATTGGTGAAAAGCGTGATCAGGAAGCCGCGCTTCTTGGCTTCGGTGTAAATATCCAGAAAATCCTTCCGCGCAAAAATCTCGCCGCCGGTGTACAGAATCCAAAGGCATCCCATTTCCACCAGTTCGTCGAGCAGCCCGACGTGCTCCTCGAACGTCATTTCCTGGCGGCGCGCACCGGGGTCGCTCATCGGCAAGTTGTTGTAGCAATGCTGGCATTCCAGCGGACAGCGGTGCGTAACCTCGATCGACACCTCAACCGGAGCCCGACGCCCCTGCTTGCGTTCGTGGATCAGGCTGGAAAATGCTCCGTACGTGGCGGTTTGAACCAACGGCCCCTCTTTCTATCCCTAAACCTCGAATTCACTGCACGCGAAACCGCTTAACACTCACGACCTGGCTTCTCCCTGCGCTTGAACCAGTTTTTCTGCGAGCATTTCGTCCAGAAAATTCCGGATGTCGCTCTGCGCCTGGCTCGAAGTGACTTCAAATTCGTCGCATACCCGGCCGACCATCTCCTCGACCGTGTGCCCTTCCTTCATAAAATCCCACAGCACCGACCCCACCTGGTTCAGCGTGTACAGCGCGTTCAGGTCACCAACTCCGCTGCGAATCGGCACAATCAGCAGTTCGCCTTCGATCAGACGCGCCACCACTTCCCGGTTGCGCACAAATCGCGAGGTATCCAAGAGCATGGACATGCAAAACTCCTCCGTCCGGGCCGTGGTGCAAGGTTGGAACCGGTTCTTTAGAAAAGTGTGCTGTACTCAAGCACAGGGGGCTAGGGCCCGACCGGGGGGGTGTACCGTAACGGTACTCGTTGCCTCATTGGGCATCTTCCAGCTACATCGCCAAATATGACGTCCGGTGTATATTACTTATACATTACTATGGATGTTCAAGACGAAAAGGCACCTAGCTGTCGTTCTGGTACTCTCAGGACATGCCAAAACAGGCTGGTTTTTTCGCTCGGCGAGGCGTTGACTAAAGCTTGGAGCCGGGTCGGTATGCCCCCATTAATCTCGCGACCAGGACGGCGAGGTACAGCACCCCAAGGATGGCTTCCAGGACCGAAATCGCCCGCGCGTGACCCGATACCGGGGTAATTCCCGCAGCTCCGAGGGATGTCATGGTCCCAAAACTGTAATAAATGAAGTCAAAGCGGTCGGGAAAGGTGTGGAGGTTTGCGTGCGGGTCGAGATAAAAGGCGTTCGGCTGGAGAGCCGAAACCATGTGGTACACACTGGCAAAGCTGAACCCTACCAGCAGATAAATACACAGCGCGCCGAAGACCGTCTCCGAATTCACCTGCTCACGGGCAAATACGTGACGAAAAATCATCACCACCACAACCGCGTCAAAGATGAAGCTCAGTACCATATTGACGATGCCAAACGAGCTCGCATGTGCGCTGGAAAGCAGCATGTGTTGTATCAGCGCTGGAACTGCCAGCACCAGCACAAAGATCAGCAGGGTGCGGCGAAGATTGGCCGCGTATACGCTGATCAGAATGGCCGAGCTTCCAATCACGCGAAATGCGTAGTACCCAAAGACCGTGGCCTCGGCATAGGGATAGAGAATCAGCGTGGTCAACAGAAGAAGGAAGAGCAAAAAGAATCTGCGCCCTGTCAGGGCCGACTCGGCCAGCGATTCAATGGGGTGCCTCATGGAAGCGTGCGAAATCTCAGCCGCCGAGATGGTACACCACCTTCTCCGGAAAAGCCGAGAGCTAGCTCGGGACGGCAGACCCAAAGACCCATTGGTCAGGGCCTGCTGTTTTGCCCGTTGAGTCTATACCTTGGTATAGGGTTTATACTTCCCACCATGCGCATCGGTGAACTGTCGAAACAAGCCGGCGTCAGGGTCGGCACCATCCGCTTCTACGAGCGGCGCGAGTTGCTGAAATCTCCTCCGCGAACTTCCTCGGGCTACCGCTTATACGTTCCCCAGGACGTCCAGGTGGTCCGGGCCATCAAACAGTTGCAGGAACTGGGCTTCACCCTGAAGGAAATCCGGGAACTCGTCAAGCTGCACCGTTGCGCCGCATCCACCGCGATTGACCGCGCCGGACCCCAGGGTCTTCAGCGAATGATTGTTCTCACGCAGGAAAAGCTGAAGCTTATCGACAATAAAAGTCGCCTGCTCCGCCAGATGCGCCGAGATGTCGCAAAGATGCTGCATAATCTCGAAACTTCTGCGGAAAAAGCCTGCCCCGTTGCTCGCGAATTGGCACAAGAATCCTGCCCCAGAAAATCCTGACGACCGCGCGCCGTCCCCGCGGCTTGCCAAACGCATTTTTCTCCCGCCGCAATTTTTCTCTTGACCCTGCACTTAGGTGCAGACCTCAGAATCTCTCCATGAGCGGTCTACACAGTTCGCGCTTATCCAAGGAGACACCCGCAATGAGGATCACCACTTTGCTCGCCGTTCTGGTCATCGGCTTTCCGGCCCTCGCAATTCCCATCCGCGCATCCGGTGCCACTGATTTCTCCGGCACTTGGTCGCTGAATGCGTCCAAGAGCAAGAACATTGGAATGATGTCCAGCATGCAAATCACCCTCAAGATCAAACAAACCGCAAGCGAGATCGTCGTTTCTGAAATCGCGAAATTCAACGGCCAAGAGCAGACCCGCGAGTTGCATTACGACTTGACTGGCAAGACCGTCGCTAACTCCGGTCCCATGGGCGATCCCAACGATACCGTCACGAAATGGGTTGGCGGCACACTGCAAACCACGTGGACGCAAGACGGCGCGGTCGCAGGCACCAAGGTCGTGCGCACCGAGAGCCGCTCCCTCTCCGGCGACGGCAAGACCATGAACGATGAATACGTGCGCGGCGACAATCCGCCCATGCTGCTGGTCTTCGACAAACAGTAGTCGGCCGGCGCTTCAGCGCCTTTCTCAGGAATGGTGAACCATGCGGCGGCTCGCGCTCATCTCGGGAATCATTCTGGCGGTTGCGGGGCTCACGTATTTCCTGGCCCGTTCCAGCGGCTCGGCGGGCGCCAGCCGCATCCCAGCTGCTTCCATCATTCAAGCGGAGAAGCGACAGATCGATGCCCAGGTCCTGGCCACGGGAACCATTCGGCTGCGCGTCGGCGCGCAGGTCCGTGTCGGCGCGCAAGTCTCCGGCATCGTGAAGAAGCTGAATGTCGGAGTCGGCACTCACGTCAACCGCGGCGACATCATTGCGGAGATCGACACTCGCGCGATTGACGCGCTCGTAAAGCAAGCCCGAGCACAAGTCTCGGAAGACGAGGTCGCCGTCGCGAAAGCAGAGCGCGACCTCGCTCGCGGCCGTGAATTGCTGACCTCCGGCCTCCTTCCCCGCCAGCAGGGAGAGGACCTGCAATGGGCCGCAAACGCAGCGCACGCGAAACTGGAAAAGTCTCGTGCCGACCTGGGCGTGGCCGAGGTTAACCTGGCCTACAGCAGCATCTCCGCGCCGATTTCGGGGACGATCGCTTCCGTATCGACCCAGGAGGGCGAAACCGTCGCCTCTTCCTTCACCACTCCAACCTTCGTCACCATTATCGAGGACGATGCTCTCGAGTTGGTCGCCGTAGTCGATGAAGCCGACATCGCCGCCGTGAAGCCCCGCGATCCAGTCATCTTCACAGTGGAAGCCTACCCTTCGCGCGAGCTTACCGGCGTCGTTCAGCGCATCAACCCCACCGCCACCATCCTCTCCGGCGTCGTCAACTACGAAGTCGTGATTTCCATCGCCAAGCCCACAAGCTTTCTGAAGCCTGATATGACCGCCAACGTCTCCATACGCACCGCCCAGAGACAGGCTCTCATTCTTCCCGTCGCGGCCATTCGCGACGATGCCGCGGAGAAATTTGTTTATGTCGAGGCCAACGGCGGGCCTATCAGGCAAGGCGTAGTGGTCGGCGCTCGCGAGGGCTCGTTCGTTGAAATCAAGAAGGGACTCTCCCCCGACGATCGCGTCGTCCTCGGCGAAATTCGCGCACCAAACTCGAAAGGATCCAAGCCGTGATGCAACTTTCCGGAGTCTGCAAAAGCTATTTCCGCGGCGAGCATTGTTCCGTCCACGCTCTCCGCGATATCTCCTTTGAGGTCTCGCGCTCGGAATTCCTCGCCATTCGCGGCCCCTCGGGTTCAGGCAAATCCACGCTCCTCAACATTCTTGGGTGCCTGGATGTCCCTTCCTCCGGCAGCTATCGCCTGGCAGGTGAAGATGTTTCTCACTGCTCCGACCGCGAGCTTTCCCGCGTTCGCGCGCGCCGCATCGGGTTCATCTTTCAATCCTTCAATCTTCTGCCCGGCACCACAGCCCGCGAAAATGTTGAGCTACCGATGATCTATGGCACTGGACGCGTGGATCGCAAGAAAGCGTTATCGCTCCTTGAACGTGTAGGCCTTCAGGATCGAGCCACGCATTTTGCCAATGAGCTGTCCGGTGGCCAGCAGCAACGCGTCGCAATCGCCCGCGCTTTGGTGAACGATCCGCCCTTGATCCTCGCCGACGAACCCACCGGCAATCTTGACACCGCCGCGAGTCGAGAGGTCATGGGCATCCTGCAGCAGCTTCATAGCGAAGGCCGGACCATCATCCTCGTCACGCACGACGACGCTGTGGCTTCCTACGCGTATCGAGAAATCAGCCTGTGCGACGGCAGCGTCAGCTCAGACTTTCGACGCCAGCCTCCCCGTGCCGTCCGCGAGGCCAAGGTAGAGAAGATGAGCCATGCCAATCCTGCCTGAGCTCGCCCTCGCTTTCCGAAGCATGGCGCGGCACCGTCTGCGCACGTTTCTGATGATGCTCGGCGTCATCATCGGAATCTCCTCCTTCACCGTCCTGAACTCCGTCGGCGAAGCCACCAGGAAAGAATCCATGAAGCGCTTCAAGAATATGGTTGGCACGTTCGACACCATCATTGTCCGACCCGGCGCCGGGCGCACCCGCGGCATGGTCTCGCTCACGAATGTTCCCGCAACTATGAAATTTGCAGACGCCCAGGCCATCGCCAGCGACGTGCCCGGTGTAAAGCAGGTCGCCGAGCTCCAGAATGCATTTGAAATGGATGTGAAGTACCAAGACAAGTCCGCAAGCACCGCGGTCTTCGGCGTTTCCTCCAATTGGTTCGAATTGCGCGGAGACGAACCAGCCGAAGGCGCCTTCTTCGCTGACGACGACGAAAAGACTCTCGCTCGCGTCGCCATCCTCGGCGCCGACGTTCAGGCTACCCTGTTCCCCAACGAAAGTTCCCTCGGAAAAACCATTCGAATCGGCGACCTACCCTTTCAAATTGTCGGCGTTCTGAAATCACGCGGCGCCAGCCCCGGCGGGGGAAGCCTCGACAACCTCGTCCTCATTCCGGTTTCCACGGCTTCTAAACGCCTGTTCAATCGCGATTTTCTCACCATGTTGATCGTCCAAGTGCAGGATCCCGAGCGCAGCGACGCCAGTGTCCAGGCCATCACTGCGTTTTTGCGCGAGCGCCATCATCTTCCACCAAGCGCTTTGGATGACTTCACCGTTTCCAATCCCCGTGCGGTGATGGCGCAAGTCACGCAAATGAGCTCGACGCTCCAGAAGACTCTGGTAGGTGTAGCCGTTCTCGCCATGTTGATCGGGGGAGTCGTGATCATGGCCCTGATGTTGATCGGAGTCTCCGAACGTCGCCGCGAAATCGGCATACGCCGCTGCGTGGGTGCCAGCCGCCGCGACATCTTGCTGCAATTCATCGTTGAGGCGCTGGCAATTTCCTGCGTTGGCGGCGCAATCGGCATCATGCTGGCCCTCGCTGGCACCAGAACTGTGGCACGCTTTCAGAATTTGCCACTGGCCCTGGCATGGGACGTCCTGGTTCTTTCAGCCGCATTATCCATCGCGCTGGGAATCCTGTTTGGCATTTATCCCGCCTGGAAGGCTGCTCACGTTGATCCAATTGTCGCATTGCGCGCCCAATGAGATGCCTGTTCCGAGCCACAATCGCCTGGCGATTTCAGGTGTTGCGCTAGCGAGCCCTAGGGACCTCAGATTCTTCTACATCCTTCTTGATGCTCTTCGCGTGGTCTGGCGTTTCCGTTTGCGCTCCGCCTTGATCTTCCTCAGCGCTATGCTCGCAATTGCCGGCGTGATTATCTCCGTGAATTTCGCCGCCGGCGGCCGTCAGCAAGCGCTGAATCAAATCGAGCGAATGGGTGTTACTGTCATCGCCATCACTCCGCAACAGGATCGCAGCGTCGGCGGACGAGCACGAACCGGCACCATCATGCAGACGCTGGTAGCGGCCGACTACACTGCCATCCGTCGTCAACTCCCTTCCCTTGTCCGGTCTTCCGCTCTCGCCACCTCGGAATTCCGGCTGAAAGCCGGTGACCTTTCCAAAACCGCGCCGGTCGTGGGCTGTGAACCCAGCTACTCGCAAATCAAAAAGTGGCCCCTCGTCCATGGCACGTTTTTTGATGAAACCGACCAGCGTCGCGCAGCACGCGTAGCCGTCCTCGGTTTCAACGTCGCGCGCGAGCTGTTCGGCGATGAATCTCCTTTGGGCCAACGCTTCACCGTAAATCGCACTCCTTTTGAAGTTGTCGGAGTTCTGACCGAACGGGGCCAAAGCCTTGGTGTGGCGGACGAAGACGAGCAGATTTACATCCCTTTACGCACCGCTATGCACCGTCTAACGAATGTTGCATATTACAGTGGCCTGCTCCTGGAAATGGATGGGCCCGACCGCACAGATGAAGCCGCTACAACCGTCGCCGATATTCTTCGCCAACGCCATCATCGACTCGCGAATCTTCCCGATGATTTTCAAATCCAGAATGAAAAGGCGCTCGTCGAAACCCGGCTCGCGTCCTCCAATCGCCTGGGGTTCTACGTTCGCTGGATTGCGCTGAGCGGCCTGTTCGTCTCTGCGCTCGGCATCCTGGCGGTTTGCTGGATTGCGGTGAAAAGCCGCACCGTCGAAATCGGGACTCGCCGGGCTCTGGGCGCAAACCAGCGAGACGTCTTTCTGCAAATTCTTCTGGAGGCCGCCGTGATCTGTCTGGCAGGCTGCGCCTTGGGCCTCGCCATCGGCTGGCAAGGATCGCATCTGCTCGCGCAGCGTGCCAACTTGCCATTGGTCTTCGATTCAGCAAATGCTCGTCTGGCTATCACCGTCTCCGTTGCCATGAATTTCACTTTCGCCTTACTTCCAGCGGCGCGCGCCGCCAAAGTCAGCCCGATCTCTGCGCTCAAATACGAGTGATCTTTCTCATTTCCTTTCAAATCCCATTGCAACTAGCCGTATGATCAAACCAGCGTCACGATTCGCGCGCCTTTGAAATCGCCACAAACTTCGCGGAGGCTTCGCCCAATGAGTGTGCAGCAAGACCAGCCCTTTCCGTTCTTCCGCAACGCTACCAGTCCTCTATCGCCACTGCTTACCGCCATTGCCATCCTGCTGGTTTGTATTCTTCCGGTGTACGCTGCGGAGCTACGGCTAAACGATCAGGACTACCTCGAAACCCAGGGCCTTAGCGTTCTCCTGTTCCACAACGCGTATCACGGTGTCTTCGGCGACGAGAAAATGAGCGGCGTCGAAATCATCCTGCATGGCGAGCGCATCGCCACGAATGGCGATGTGCGTCTTTCGCCAACACCCGAGCAGTGGGATCCAATCCCGCAGTGCAAGGATCGCAAGCGCTCTTCTTCCGGCGGTCAACTCAGCGCTTCTCTTTCCTATCCTGATCGCGGCCTCAGCTATCACATCGAGGTGGCCCCTGAACCGGACGGCTTCCGCGTGACGGTGCACCTCGACCAACCTCTCCCTGCCTCGCTCGTTGGTAACGCCGGATTCAACCTCGAGTTCTTGCCTACTTCGTATTTTGGAAAGTCCTTCATCCTCGATACCGGCTCCGGGATCTTCCCTCGCCACCCCAATGGTCGGATGCAAAAAGATGCAGCCGGAATTGCGGAACCAATTGCCATCGCCACAGGCCAGCGCATCGTACTTTCTCCCGAGGATCCCCTTACCCGCGTCACCATCTCCTCAGACTCGGGTCCGCTCATGCTCTTCGACGGCCGCAACAAAGCCCAGAACGGCTGGTTCGTCGTGCGCACACTCATTCCCTCAGGCCGCACGCAGAATGCCGTCGTGTGGCACATTCATCCAAACGTCGTTCCGGGATGGACGCGTCCGCCCGTCGTGGCTTACAACCAGGTTGGCTACACGCCGCAACGCGCCAAGGTCGCCGTGATCGAACTCGACCCGCTCTTCGACCCGCCCAAGACCGCTCGCGTGCTTCGCTTGGCTCCCGACGGCGAGTATCGCGAAGCGTTTCGCAGCGACATCAAGCCCTGGGGCAAATGGATGCGCTATCAATACGCGCGCTTCGATTTCTCCTCCCTTCACGAACCTGGCATCTACGCAATCGAGTACGCCGGCCACCGCAATGCGCCCTTCCGAATCGCTGAAGACGTCTATCGCGAGCACGTCTGGCAGGCCTCGCTCGATACCTACCTGCCGGTGCAGATGGATCACGTGAAAGTGCGCGAAGGCTATCGCGTCTGGCATGGCCCTTCGCATCTCGACGACGCCAGGCAAGCTCCCGTGAACTACGTACACTTCGACGGCTACTCCATGGGACCCTCGACCGATTCGCCGTTCGCCCCGGGCGAGCACATTCCAGGTCTCGATCGCGGCGGATGGTACGACGCAGGCGATTATGATATCCGGACGGAATCGCAGGCACGCGTAGTCACAGACCTCGCGCTCGCGCGCGAGTATTTCCAGATGGATTGGGACGAAACCACGGTGGACGAGAAAGCTCGCTCCGTTCAAATTCGCGTGCCAGATGGTATCCCCGACGCCATTCAGCAGGTCCAGCACGGAGTCATCGCGATCCTGGCGCAATATCACGCCATCGGCCATGCCATTCCCGGAATCATTGAGCCCACGCTACAGGAATACACGCACCTGGGTGACGCCGCCTCGCAGACGGACGGCCGTATCTATTCATCACGCCTGGGCCCGCTGGAAACAGACGGAGCATACTCCGGTGTGCCCGACGACCGTTGGGCTTTCACAACCCACACTACTCCTTTGGACTACCTGGCCATCTCCTCTCTCGCCGCCGCAAGCCGCGTGCTTCGTGGCTTTGACGACAGCATGGGCGCCGAGTGCCTCGAGACAGCCGTGCGCGTTTGGGATGACGAGCACAAGCGGCCTGCAGTCATCTTCAAATCCTTTAACACTACCGCGGGTGAACTCTCCGACGAGGAAACCAAGGCGGCCGTCGAATTACTGATCGCAACGAACGGCGGCGACGCCTATCGCAAGCGTCTGAAGGAACTTTTGCCGGTCATCCAGAACCGCTTTGCTTTCCTGGGCTGGATTGCCGCGCGCGCTGTCCCGCTCATGGATTCCGAATTCAAGGAAGCTCTCGCTTCGGCGCTGCGCTCTTACAAAGGCAACCTGGACGAGCAACTATCTGCGAATCCCTACGGCGTTCCGATTGTCACCGGCACCTGGGGTGGAGCGGGAGCTGCGGCTGGATTCTCCGTCCAGATGTACTTCGTTCACAAAACGTTTCCTGAAATTGTCGGACCCGAGTACACTCTGCGCGGCTTCGACTACGTCCTCGGCACCCATCCGGTATCGAATGTCTCTTTTGTGTCTTCTGTCGGGACCCAGTCCAAGCTCATCGCCTACGGCAACAACCGCGCCGACTACACCTTCATTCCCGGCGGAATCATCCCCGGAGTCATAATCATCCAGCCGGACTTCCCGGAACTCAAGGATGCTTGGCCCTTTTTGTGGTACGAAAACGAGTACGTGGTAGATACTGTCGCTTCTTATATTCTTGCGGCGAACGCAGCTAACGCGGTGGCCAAGTGACAGTCAGGGAGCTATCATGAAAATATTTGCGTTCGCGATTCTTTCTACCGCGGTCTGCGCGACGGTTCTTTGCTCGGCGCCTGTGCCCTCCCGTTCCAACCCGATTCGCGTTCTCCTTATCGACGGAGAAAGCGGCGGCCCCTACCACAACTGGCAACTCACCTCTCGCGTCTTGAAAAAAGAACTTGCGGACGCCGGATTATTCGAGGTCACCGTCGCTACATCTCCTCGCTTTGGTGAGGACTTCTCCAACTTCAAGCCCGACTTCAGCACCTACCAGGCAATCGTCTTCAATTACGACGCGCCCGATTGGCCGCTCGATCTCCGCCAGCAGTTGGAGCAGTTTGTGAACAATGGCGGTGGGCTCATCATCGTCCATGCCGCTGACAATGCCTTCCCGGATTGGCCGGCATTCAACCACATGACCGGCATTGGCGGGTGGCGAGGTCGCTCTGAAAAGTCCGGTCCGCTGTGGTATTTCGACGACGGCAAACTCGTCAGTGACAATTCTCCCGGGCCCGCCGGCTCCCATGGAGTTCGCTTGCCCTATCAGCTCACCACTCGTACACCCAATCATCCAATCATGAAAGGGTTACCGGCTGTCTGGATGCACGGCGCCGACGAACTCTACGCAACCCTGCGTGGCCCCGGCGAAAACATGACCGTGCTTGCCACCGCGCATTCGGATCCGAGGAACAAGGGCACTGGGCGTGACGAGCCGAGTCTCATCGTCGTGAACTACGGCAAGGGCCGCGTATTTCACACGACCATGGGCCATGACGTTGCCGCCTTAAGCTGCGTTGCCTTCATTACCACATTTCAGCGAGGAACGGAGTGGGCCGCCACCGGACACGTAACGCAAAAAATTCCCGCTGATTTTCCCGCGGCGGATTCCGTCAGCCTTCGTGTGGACATCGCGGAGATGGATCCGGCGTTCCTCAATGGTCCCCCCGCCATCCATGCTTTCGACAGTTTGGCGGACTCCGCCCTGCTGGCCATGCGCAAGCGCGCCGAGGAACTTGGCATCGGCGGCGTTGCGGTGGTGGCATATTTCGAAGGCGATCGCATTCAATCCTGGACCTCCAAAATGGCTGTCGTTGCCAGGATGAAAGACGAGCCTTCACAGACCGACAAGGGCGCCAACTTGCTCGGCATTGCCTACGCCAAAGCGGCGGAGATGGCCGATACCCTCAAAGACAGCGGCAGCCAGGTCCGGCCTCCCATGACCGGCGAATTCGGATGGAATGGCGGTGTGATCGTTCGCGGAAGGAACGGATATCTGATCGCCGCGTTCAGTGGCGGCAAATCCGAAGACGACGTCAAAGTATCCCGGGCGGGTATCGCCCAACTTCAAGCAAGCCTTTAAAGCCCGAAACCTCCGGTAACTCGGCAGCGCAAGACTTCACCGCTTGCGCAAGCACGCAAGTTCGTTGTCATCCCGAGCGAAAGCGAGGGACCTGCTGTTCGTTAAGCACCAAGGAAACGAGCGCTTCCATGCTTCGGCATTCTTTCATCCTGTAACACGCCAGTAACAATCGCCGTGATTTAATCTCGCGCACGAATCCGTCCGTGTCTCGAACGCAACATGGCGAGCACATTTGCGCGCAGCGCCACGCGAATTCGGATCCGCAGCCATCAAATTCTTTGAAGGAGATCGCATGATGTGGAAGAATCTTCGCTGGATGCTAGCCCTGCTGCTGGCATCAAACCTCGCCGTACTAGCTCCCGGGACTTTGCTGGCCGGCCAACCCGGTAATGGCTCGCAAAATTCCTGGAGTTCTCCGACAAGCACTCCGATCAAACACGTTGTCGTGATTTTTCAGGAAAATGTTTCCTTCGACCATTACTTTGCCACCTACCCCATCGCTGCGAACCCCTCGGGCGAGCCCCATTTCAAGCCGCGCAACGGCTTCTTGTTCCCCACTCCCTCGGTGAACGGCCTGACCGGCAGTCTTCTCACCAACAACCCTAATTCTGCCAATCCCTTCCGCCTTGACCGCACCCAGGCTTCCACCTGCGACCAGGATCACAACTACGGTGCGGAGCAGTCCGCTTTCGATCAGGGACTCATGGACAACTTCCCTGCCACTGTCGGAGTGAGCGAGAGCGCTTTCTGCGATGTCAGCTTTTCCTACGGACATCTTAATGGCACGTTGGTCATGGGCTATTTCGACGGCAACACCGTCACGGCCCTTTGGAATTACGCCCAGCTGTTCGCGATGAGCGACAATTCCTACGGCACCACGTTCGGCCCGTCTACCCCGGGCGCGGTTAACCTCGTCGCCGGTAACACTTACCCGGCCACCCTTTCCGGTGCAGCCTCTTCCCCCAAAATCGTGAATCCGACTGGCCAGACCGGCACGATCAACGGTGATCTCGATCCCACCGGTGATGTCTGCTCTTCCACGACCACAGCCCGGCTTGGCGGACAAAATGTCGGCGATCTCCTCAACAAGAAAGGCATCAGCTGGGGCTCATTCATGGGGGGCTTCGATCTCACCATCAAGAATCCCGATGGCTCCACGGGATGCAAGCGCCAGAGCCCGGCCACTCCGGCAAATGCCGGCCCAACCGCCGATTACATCCCCCATCATGCTTGGTTCCAATACTGGGCCAGCACCGCGAATCCTAGCCATACTCGCCCCAGCGTCGGTCCGGCTTTGTACGGCACGGGCGTGGATGCCGGCGCCAATCATGAATATGACACTCACGATTTCTTCGACGCCCTCAAAGCCGGCAACCTCCCAGCCGTCAGCTTCCTGAAAGCTCCCGCGTTCCAGGACGGCCACGCCGGGTACTCCGATCCACTCCTCGAGCAGGAGTTCCTCGTCAACACCGTCAACGCGATCCAAGAATCTCCCTTCTGGCAAAACACCGCGATTATCATTTCCTACGACGACTCCGACGGCTGGTACGACCACCAGATGAGCCCGATTCTCAATTCCTCGGCTGTCACTTCGTCCAATCAATCCCAGAACGGCGATAATCTCAACGCCGTCGGCAAGTGCGGCAACGGCACTCCTCTAAAGGACGCTACGGGCAACCCCATTCAGGGGCGTTGCGGCTACGGTCCTCGCCTGCCTTTGCTGCTGATCTCGCCCTGGGCCAAGATTAACTTTGTTGATGGCACGCTCACAGACCAAAGTTCCATTCTTCGTTTCATCGAAGACAACTGGAACCTTGGCCGCATCGGCGGGGGCTCCTACGACGTTCTCGCGGGATCGCTGCTCAACATGTTCAACTTCGATCGTGAGTGCTTCCCCAGAAAACTCATTCTCGATCCCAGCACCGGCGAACCCGTGAACAACGGAGAGGACTTCGATCGTGACGCCCAATCGTCGATCCTGAACGGCTCCGTCAACTAGCCCAAACCCAAATCCAAAAAATCGCCACCTGCCGCACTCAAGCAGGTGGCGATTTCTTTTCTGGCACACAATCCGGTTCTGGATCCCTGTAGCTCACCCCTTCAGGGTGAGGCCTTTTTCCCCTTTCTTCCATGAGCGCTGGCTTTTATGCCAGCCCGCATTCCTCAAATCTGCAACTCACTGCTTCAAGGGTGCTGCGCTTTGCGCTACTTTCCCTGCTCCGACAATCCCAAAATCCCGCGCAATCTCTCGCCGTCCGCCCCCGACCGCCCAAAATCATCAAACGAATTCGCTGCCGCCTCGATGATATGTCGCCGTATAAACGGCGCTCCTTCTCTCGCTCCCTGCTCACCGCTCTTGATGCAACACTCCCATTCCAGGATCGCCCATCCCGGAAAATCGTATTGCGTGAGTTTTGAAAATATCGCCCGAAAGTCCACTTGCCCATCCCCCGGCGAACGAAACCGTCCAGCACGCTTCAGCCACGGTTGATATCCCCCATAAACGCCTTGCTTCCCCGTGGAACGAAACTCCGCGTCCTTCACATGGAACATCTTGATTCGCGAGTGATACAGATCGATGAATTGCAGGTAATCGAGTTGCTGCAGCACAAAATGGCTGGGATCATAGAGCACGTTGCAGCGTGGATGCTCGTGCACGCGCTCCAGAAACATTTCGAAGGTCTCCCCGTCGTGCAGATCCTCGCCCGGATGGACTTCAAAACAGAGATCCACTCCGGCCCGGTCGAAAGCATTCAGAATGGGCAGCCAACGTTTCGCCAGTTCATCGAAAGCCGTTTCGATAAGACCCGCCGGCCGTTGCGGCCAGGGATAGATATACGGCCACGCCAACGCCCCCGAAAACGTGACATGCGCCTGCAATCCCAGGTGCCCCGAGGCCTTCGCCACCTGGTGCATCTGCTCGACCGCCCAAGCCTGCCGTGCCTTGCGATCCCCGCGCAGACTCTCGGGCGCGAATCCGTCAAACATTCGGTCGTATGCAGGATGGCACGCCACAAGCTGCCCTTGCAGATGCGTCGAAAGCTCGGAGATGGCCAGGTTATGCCGCGCAGCCACCGCGGCGAGTTCCTCGCAGTACGCCTTGCTTTCCGCAGCGCGCTTCAAATCCATCAGCCGCGCATCCCACGAAGGAATCTGCACCGCGACGTAACCCAGGCTCTTCGCCCAAGCGCAGATTGTGTCCAACGTGTTGAACGGTGCGCTATCGGATACGAACTGCGCCAGAAATATGCCCGGCCCCTGAATTGTTTTCATTGCAGCTCTCCCAACTCGTCACCAAACTCGCCTCACCGTGTCCATCACGAGCTTCAGCTTGGCCCATTGATGCTCCTCGGTCAGCAGGTTTCCTTCCGCTGTCGAAGCGAATCCACACTGCGGGCTCAGCGCCAGATTTTCGATGGCCACATATTTCGACGCTTCCTCGATTCGTCTTGCAAGTATGTCCGGATCTTCCATTCGCGGAACTTTTGTGCTGATCAACCCCAGCACCACGGTTTTGCCCTTGGGCACAAAACGCAGCGGCTCAAATGTACCGGATCGCTCATCATCGTATTCCAGCAGAAACCGGTCAACCGCCAATGTCCCAAACAGTTTTTCCGCAATCGCATCGTATCCGCCTTCAGCGTACCAATGGCTGCGGTTGTTTCCACGGCACAAATGAATGCCCAGCGTCACGCTGCTGTTCCGCGCCGCCAGGAAGCACGCGTTGTCCGCACGCACCGATTCGTCCAACGCGGTGTCCGGATCCACTCGCAATTCCGTCTTGATCCATTCCCGCCACTTGCCATCCATGTAGTAGCTGTACCGTGGCGCATCGATCTGGATGTACTTCACGCCATCGGAAGCAAGCTTCGTCAGGTCGCCTTTCATAATCTCCACGATGTCCCACAGCAGCGCCGAATGGTCTTTGTAAATCTTGTCGGTGACGCCGCGCTTGAACGAGATGGCAGGAAATTGCGTCGCGCTTGGCAGCGTCATCTTGATTGGCAACGGGCTATTGGCCTTCAGGAACGGCAGTTCATGGCCCGTCAACGGCTGCACCTGACGCAGCTTCGACGTAACGATCCCGGTCACACTGCTCACGGGCGCACGCTGTGCTTGTCCCGCGTGCCAGTTCCGCCCCACCGCGTCTCCCAGGTCGAATCCCTCCACCGCGTCCGTGAAATCACTCATGAAATTTCGCCGGCGGAACTCACCATCGGTGGCAGCCTCAAATCCCAGCTCTTTTTGTTTGGCCAGAACCCGCAGGATGGCTTCGTCCTCGGTCTGCCGCAGCAGCTCCGGATTCCCCCTGCGCCTCGCTTCGAGCAATCGAGCAGGCCGAAGAAGACTACCGATATGATCTGCGCGGAATGCTGCGCCCATACCTTTACGCGACTCCTGATGCGTTCGAACGCTCACTGCCGCGAGAAATCTATCACGAACAATGGCCGTTGGCATCGCAAGCCAAACCCGGATAATTCGCGCACCCCACAAGCCCGTATCTCCCGACTCGCAAAGGTGCTAGCAAACTGCGCCAGATGTCGTGTAGCAAGCTCCTCGGTGTGTTGATGTCGAACCCGGCCTGTTGAAGGAGCTTCTGAAGGGTTACGCGATCCGCTCCGCAGTGGGTCCGAGAAGCAATTGAGCCAAGTCCGCTGCGGATTGCGCTTTGTGATGCGGGGAGCCGATTTTCTTGGACAATGGACTGCCCAAAGTCCACCCTAATGTTGGTCTGAAAAAGCTGGGCCGATCAATGATATAAAACTCGTTCACCTTCCCCGGACTAGAGATCTTCTGCGGGATCTCAGCCCGGATCCGGATTAAGGTATCCATGGCTACTTCACGGCGTACTTTCTTGGGCGTGACCGTGGGCGCGGCCGCGCTGAGGATGATTGGCCCTCTGGCTCGCGCTGGCGTTGTCCCCGATCAAAATACGACTTCGCCTCCGGCAGCTCCTGCAGTCGTGCGGGTAAATGCAGCGCCCCACCAAGTCGTCAACTCTTTCGATCCCGATAAGAGCCTCGCGACATCAATGGATATTCAGTCGCGCGAATCGATCGATAAGATCTACACGCCCCAAAGCATAAAGGCTTGCTTGTCTGCGGGCTGGGGACCGATCAGCTATCGACTGCATACTCCGGAGAGCATCGATTATTGGCATTGGAATCCCAACGGCCGTTGGACTGACGAAGCAAACCGACGCGGATACTTCGTGGGCAGCTCGCAATTGGGTGAACCCATTCGCGATTCATTCGGCTACAGTCTTCCCCACCGTGGCTGCACGCACAATGGCGGTACCGACCGTGGCTATTCCCGCCTTACGGATGGTGATCCCAACACTTTCTGGAAGAGCAACCCTTATTTGACCAAAACGTTCACGCAAGAAGAAGACTCTTGGCATCCACAATGGGTCATCGTTGACCTGGGTGAATACTATGACGTAAATGCGATCCGCATCGATTGGTGTGAACCAAGCGCCCGCGAGTATGAAGTGCAGTATTGGGTCGGAGGCGATCCCATGAACTGGGAAGAGCCGGCCCTGGACTCGACGAACCAGGGTGGCGACTACCTTCCTGTCGCTAATCAGGCCATGGGTAACTGGCTTCGTTTCCCCAACGGTGATGTTCACGACGGCAAAGGTGGAAGTGTAACGCTAAGACTTGCGGACCATCTGATTTCAACGCGTTGGGTTCGCGTCGTGATGGCGCGATCGTCCAATCAGCCGGGGCCGCACGGAAACGATGATGTGCGGCACCGCGTGGGATACGCAATCTATGAAGTTTACGTGGGCAGATTGGAGGCCGATGGCAGGTTTGCGGATTTCGTGAGGCACGCGCCGGACGGTCAGCAGCAGTCGGCTACCTATTGCTCTTCCACCGACCCCTGGCACACCGCAGAAACCCTGAGTCCGCACGGAGACCAGACCGGCTGGGACCTGTTCTTCAACAGCGGCATCACCAACCGTCTACCCGCCTTGATCACCGTTCCTCTGATCTATAGCGTTCCCGAAGACGCCGCAGCTATGGTGACTTATTTGAAAAAGAGGGGGTATCCGATCAGCTGGGTTGAAATGGATGAAGAAGCCGATGGGCAATACTACATGCCCGAGGACTACGCCGCACTGTACATGCAATTTGCCGACGCAATTCACAACGCCGACCCTACCCTCAAGTTGGGAGGGCCCGTGTTCCAGGGCATTAACCAAGACGTTTCGGTCTGGCCCGATGCGCGCGGGAGCAAGTCTTGGTTCAGCCGCTTTTACGAATACTTGAAATCGCACAATCGTCAAGGGGATTTGTCGTTCGCTTCTTTTGAAATTTATCCCTACGATGCCTGCGCAATGAAATGGGACGACTTGTACCGTTGCCGCGAACTGACGCGCAAGACGCTGCAGGCCTTTCGCGATGACGGATTGCCTGCTGCAATTCCGCTCATGAACACCGAAAGCAACCTCTGCGGTTCGCTTTCGGTCTACATGTCCGATATTTTTTCGGCCCTATGGCTTGCTGACAACGTCGGCAGCTTTTTCGCCGAGGGCGGTGCGCTTTACATTCATTCCCCCATTGAACCCAGCGTCATCGAGCATGGCTGTCAAGGCTGGGCAATCTGGGGCAACGCTCTTTGGGACCGCGACGCAAAGATCATTGGCTATACCGCTTTCTACCACGCCAGCCGGATGATCAATGAAGAGTGGGTGACTCACCGCAGCGGCATTCATCATCTCTACTCTGCCGATGTCGCAATTGAAGACTCCGCCGGAAACGCACTCGTCACGAGCTATGCCGCCCGGCGCCCGGACGGCCATTGGGCCTTGCTGCTCGTCAACAAAGACAGAGACAATGCGCATCTGGTTCGAATAGTCTTTGAAAACAGCGGTGGGGCCGGACATTTTTCCGGCACAATTCGCATGGTCACATTTGGCAGCGAACAATACGTTTGGCACGGCGAAGACGCCAGCGCCCATGCCGATCCAGATCTGCCGCCTGTAGTTTCATCAATCAACGCCTCTGCACAAACTGTGTTCACGCTTCCCAAAGCTTCCGTCACCGTTTTGCGCGGCGAAGTCGCGGGCCCCAAGGCCTAGGAGGAATTCGTCGCAATGAAAAATTCCAAGAGTCGAGACAACCAGCCTTCTTACTCTCGTCGGCGGTTCCTTCGTGCCTCACAGGCCACCGTAGCTGCCCTGAGCGCTGTGCCCATGCTCGGCAGCGCGGCGGACGTCCTCGCCGCTGCCGTCCCGGATGATTCGGCTAATGCGCAGCCGGATTACTACGACAAGCTGGGCGTAACGAAGATCATCAATGCCGCCGGAACCTACACGGAACTCACGTCGGCCGTGATGCCTCCTCCTGTCCGTGCAGCCGTCGCGCAGGCCGCATTGCATCCCGTGTATCTTGAGGAGTTGCAGCGGAAAGCAGGAGCTTATATCGCGGCAAAGCTCAAATCGGAAGGCTGCTGCATCAGTTGCGGCGCATCTTCAGCCATCACCCTTGCCACCGCAGCCTCAGTCATGGCCGCAAACAACTGCCGCCCGCTGGACATTCCGAGCCTGATCGGAACTCCACAGTTTCCGAAAAACGAAGTCGTCGTCCAGAAAATTCATCGTTATGAGTACGATGTGGCCATGCAGCTCTGCGGTATCAAGATCGTGGAGGTGGTCACGTTGGATGACTACAAGCGGGCCCTTGTTCCGAACACCGTGATGACCAACTATTTCAATGCGGCAGAAGCCGTTGGCATCAGCCGCGAGGATTGGATCGCCGTAGCCCACGACAAAGACGTCCCGTGCCACCTGGATGCCGCTGCTGATATGCCCCCGATCTCAAATCTTTGGAAGTACACAGGCATGGGATTCGATATGGTGTCCTTCTCAGGCGGAAAAGACATCCGCGGGCCGCAGAACGCGGGTCTTCTGCTGGGCCGGCAAAAATACACCGATCTTGCTCAGCGCAATCTCTGCCCGGCAGACTCGGTCGGCCGCGGCATGAAAGTAGCCAAAGAACAAATCGTGGGCATGGTGGCCGCCGTGGATTGGCTGCTCACGCAAACGGATGAAGGAATGGAGCAGGAATCGCGGGAACGGATGGCAGTGATCATCGACATGGTAAAAGGCACTCCAAGCGTGCAAACCAGCATCATGGTGCCAGAGTTGGCCAACCATGTTCCTCACTTGATGATTAATTTCGATCCGGACGTCATCGGTGCTTCGACGCACGAACTCCGTGTTCGCCTGCGCACGGCAACACCTTGCATCGAGTTGAACCCGCACACCGGAAGCATGAGGTCTTCCCAGGGTGTTCCCGCACAACCCAACGCGCTGGTCGTCACCACTTTCCTTCTTAATCCGGGAGAAGAGTTCGTGGTCGGCCAGCAAATTCAAAAAGTGCTGAAAAACCCAAAATCAGTAGGCCACTATCCTGAACACTCATGACGCTGTTATTAAGCAAGCCAAAGTCTGCTCGGCGTCGCTGGCAATCCGCCCGTTCATTGGTTTCGGAAGTCCCACGCCCGTAATCCAGGAAACAACGAGGAAAGGCTAAGCACGAGCCACCCTGTTGGGGCCCGTGTTGGGGTGGTTATGTGACCGTGAAACTCTGTTCGAGCTCGATGGCGTGGGGCCGGCGCGGCCTGGTCGCAGTTAGAATCTCAGTCACAACCTGGCTCGGCAGTTTAGAACTTCGTTAGAGGCGGCCGGATCGGGAACGGGCCGAGGCGGGGTTGCGGGGGAACTCGACAAAACTTTGCGCACGAAGTACGGTATAAAAGGATAGAGGCTTGGGCTCCTAGCTCAATGGTTAGAGCAATCGGCTCATAATCCTTCGGCAAGCCACTCGGATGGGGTACAGTACCACACAAAACACAGCACTTGAGTACAACGATTCGGCGTGGTTGGGGATTGTTTGCGGGGTTATGGGTGCATATTGGGACTCAGTTTTGGGACCGTTGCGGAAGTCTGTATCCAACATACCTGGCGACTCCCTGTTGCACGTTCTACCTGTAAAGCCACTTAGCAGGAGTTTACCGAGAGCGTGCATGAGCAGTCAGGGTTTGTAGGCGCTCGCCGCAAGCAGACGTGCCATCTTGAGGTTCTCGTCAAGGTCGGCTTCCATGCTTTTCGCCGTGGGTTGGGAACGCGCTTATATAACAACCGCGTTCCCCTTCCGACCGTTGGCAAGATTCTTCGTCACGGGTCAGAGAGTGAAGTTACCCTCAAGCATTATTTGACTTCGTGTGACTTGATAAATGCGACGAGCTCTTCTCCGATACCTTCATCCGATCGTATGCCGGAATTCTGCGAAAACCACTTTTCAAGAGGATCTGCGTCGCCGTTTTCTTCTTTGAAGATGCCTACCACGACTTTCGTCGCAAACTCTGCGGTGAGCCCGTAGAAGGCAATCGTCGCTATAGGGTATCCCCGAAATCCTTGTTTGACTCTTCTGCCCAGCCACGGTGAAGATGATTTCCAACCGCCCTTCATATCTGATCCATGCGCTCCACAACGCGCCAGTAATCTAACTACATACGCAAGCGGAGCCACTCTACAAAATTGCGATCACCAAGGCAACACTTTGGAATCTCAGATCAGTGAGCTATTAGGTAGGGTTCAATGCCGAGCCGATCATTCACGGCATGCCGGAATCGCTGCTTGCAGCCGAGGTACCGTTTAGCTTTTCAGGGGAGGTCCGTCATGGAGCAATTCTTTTTTTGGTTTTCGCCATGCACGCTGGCTTGGAGTGCGGCGTTATTGGCGAGAAATATCCCAGCATGCAGATGGTGTCTTTTGGTCCGACGATCGTAGGTCCGCACAGTCCGCACGAGCGCGTGCAGATGTCGTCGGTGCAGAGTTTCTGGAACTACCTTAAGCAGGTGCTCGAGAACCTGTGAGCAGGAATTGGGACCAAGTAAGTGATTGCACTACAATATAGATAGATGGAGCATTCCGTGGATTTGCCGTTTCCAGTCGCAATGAACGTCCAGACCGACCAGTTTTTTCGCTACATCAACCTGAAACTGGTCGCTTTGGGCCAGCCTTCCAGTCGCTCGACGACCGATCCGAAGTTCCTTGAGATCACAGCTCCCCTGCTCCGCAACTTCTATCAGAAGGATCAACTGCTGGCCGGCCGGTTGTGCCCCGCTGACGCTCGGGTGCAGGATTTTTTGGATTCCTATCTGAACGGAACATGTCCGGACGGAGCGCCCCGATTGCCGTCGAATACTTTTACGCTCGACCGGCCGGGTCTGGCGCGAGCAATGTCAGTGCCTCCGGGTGCGGACAGCTTTTCGTCTCCTTACCTACATTCCTATCGTGTGGCCCAGGGGGTTCTCCATAACCCGAAGAGCGACCGGCGCACAACGCAAGGCCTGTTTCAGATCGTCGAGGACGGGCTGCCCGTGCCGGCCGACAAAGCCGCCGTGCCCAGAGTGACGTTCGCGAAACTTCTGGCGGAGGCGCTCCGGCCACCTTCCGATACGCTGACGTTGCCCTTCACCGCTGATCAAAAAGAAGAGGAGCAGGCGCGGATTTTCGTTAGCCTGCTGCTGCGCCCGGTGGTTTGCCCAGCTACGGGACGCGACCCTGAGAAGACAATGGAGATACGCTTCTTCGCACCCGGAACGCTGGTGAGTAACCTGGATTTTGTCGAGGCGATCTTCGGCAACGGCGGCGATCCTTATCTGCCGGAGAACGATGCCGCGCTCGACGCTGCGCATTGGACCGGACACACGGGTTGCGCCATTCTTGCGCCGCACCTGGTGGGGATATTGAAGAAGCACCTCGGTCTCCCGCGCTTCGAAGACGCGACCGAGCGGCAGCGCCGCGATGGCATGTGCTGGCGCGACGAGAAAGAAGTGTACAACGACGGTCGGGCGTTCAAAATTGTGTGCCGCGACGGCCGCGGAATCATCGTCACGATTATCGCCGACAATTACTACGGTTACTGCAAGAAAGAGGTCAAGAGCCACATCAGCTTCGCGGCGAATTTATTCGGCGGATGTGAGGAGGAACACTCCGGTGGCGCCATCGCTTATCCCGCGTACGTACTGGGCAACGAATTCTTGGCGGAGCGCTCGAGTTCAATAAAACAGGCCGCGTTCGAGGACGCCAAGAAACTTCTACAAGACAGTGTGGACTGGAAACCCGAAGGTTACGGAATCGACCGCGTTTTTCCCAGCATCGTCTACGCCCCCGAGCACGCTTCATTCAACGTCCGCGAAGGCTTCGTCACCTGGCCGCGAGACGCTGGCCAGCACAAACTGAACATCGTGCCCGAACAGGTTTACGTGCTGCCTTCGGGCTACCACGTGTGGCTCGAAAAGCAACTCGGGGGTACCAGCTGGCGCTTGGTGGGCGCGATTGCACAGGGCACGCTTTGCCACAAGCCTTGCACCGTGTCGGGCGGCGGCAAGTCCGAAATCTCCAAGTCGATCGCCAACGTGCTGGTGAATGGGCCGGTATTCGTGCGGAACTATTTTCAGGACTTCGCCGAAGTGGAGCGCATCCTGCACAAAGATTTTTCAAATATCCAGAAACAGCCGGACGCGCGCGCCCGGCGGCCTATCCTGAGTCCCGAGCGATCTCTGGGGTCGGTGATCAAACTGTTGACGGCCTCCGCCGAATACACAGACGAATACAACGCCTGGCTGCGTGACCTGCCGCAGACCATCCGTCAGCTCGTCTACACCGTCAAGAGGTACCACCGTCCCGAATGGGGCGACGATTGGCGCGAGCATTTGACGGTGGATCGCATCAACGGATACCTCGGACACGAACTGAAGTACGAGAACCACAAACTGGTGGGCAACTATCTTCGGATGGGCTTCGATCCCCAGGGCTCCTGGCGGATATTCAAACTGCGTCCGGACTTCCATCCGGCGGACAAGGTCCAGGTGGAGGACGATATCACGGCGTCGGTGGTGGTATCGCGGGATGCGCTGGACGACTTCGACCCCAGGTATCCGAACCAGAGCGTCAAGCTCGTCGAGAATTGTGAAGCGTTCCTGTTCCAGCGGCCCGACGACGCGATTCACCCCGGCTTCGACAAGCAGGCCGAAGCCGACATCGCGAGTGACGGCACATTCCTGTCCAACTTCGAGCCGCTGACTCGCGAGCAGGCGCGGGCGATCGTCGACCACATTGTCGAGTTCGATCAATACACGCAACCGATGCAGCGAAGACTACTGGATTTCGTGGAGTCCGCGGCCCCGGCCTACGTAGTTTCCTCCGCGCAGGCGCGGCTGGTGGATGGGAAACCTTCGAAGAATCCAAGATACCTCCAGCGCCGGCCCGACCTCGTGCGACCCCGGGACCGGCACCTGGCCGAGATGTGCGTGCGACTCGATCGCGGCATTCCGTCCGGCAAGCCGGTGCACTTCCCGGTAAACGCGGTTCTGGCGGGACGTCGCGGCACCATCGCCGATCCTGCACTCAGCCTGCCACCCTTGGTTGTCTACAGTCCGGTGCATTATCAGGAATTGCCCGAATTGTTCATGGATTTTATTTGCAGCCTTACCGGCAAGTCGCCTTCGACAACGGGTTTCGGCAGCGAGGGAGCTTTGACGAAAGGGCCGTTCAATGCGCTGCCCCCGGTGGTGGACCTGAACAACGCCGTGGTCTCCGCCATCCTCACCGGGTACGCCGGATTCACCACGGCGGCGGGCTACGTCGGTCCAGGCTACCGCGTGGATCACGACATCAGTATGCTAGTGCCAGAAGTCTGGTGCCGCATGAGCGTCGAGGAGCGCGATCCGAGGTTTCTCATCGAGAACGGGTTTCTGGAGAAACTGAACGACTTCGAACGCAATGGCGGGAAAGTGCTGGCCAGCCGGCTGGGATACCGCATCACGGCCCTGTTCGCGGAGCGCTTCCTGGGCCGCATGTTCGAGACCCCCGACACGGTGTTTTCCGAAGAGATGCTGCGGCCGGAGTTGCAGGATCCGGACGCCTTTGCGACGGGCGTGAACGCGATCATCGAGGCGCAGCAGCGCGTGGCCGCGAACTACTTCGAGGATGGCAGCGTGTCCGCGGCCTGCCCGCCGCTGGCAGCGCTGCTCCACGTTATGGCGCATGGCCAGTGGCAGGGAAAAGGCATCGAAGATCCCGAGATCAGAGCGATGTTCACGCGGGATTCCATGCTGGCGAGTGCCTGGTATCAGGATCGCCTGAAACGGAAACAGGAACGGGACATCGCGTTGTGGAAGCGCCATGCCGCGTCTCTCGAGGCGGCGCGCTCCTACGTTCTTCGCTGGGAATTCGACTTAGAAGCACGCCTGCGCAATGCCCGCGAACAGCTAGCCCGCGTAGGCTCGGAGACCTACCGCGCGGAACTGGTCGGCACCATCGGCTTGGACGCGATGTTCGCCGAGCCTTCGTCAGCGCGGCAACGGTGACCGTCGACTACGAGCAAGGTGGCAAGAAGGGAAGCCGACCAATCTTACTAGGAACAGCACGCTGACTTGCTTCACAGAGGTACTTGAAGCCCAACCGGTGAAACCGCGTACTGTCCGGAAATTCGATCTGACTGATTCGGCGGGAGATCGAAGAGATGCGCTCCGGGGCCGGTGATGGTGATAATGTTACTTCCGCTATGACCCGCTTCCTGGACCCGTTCCGATTCATCCGGGCCGCCTTGTCCGGATGGATGAATGATCAGCCGTCGCTGCTCATCGATTACCTTCGGGAGGAGAATCGTGTTCTGCGGGAGCAGTTGGGTGGGCAGCGGTTGCGTTTCACCGACGACCACCGCCGCCGCTTGGCCGCCAAGGCCAAGGGAATCAGACGGAAGGTGCTTGAAGAGTTGGGTACGATCGTTACGCCGGAGACGCTGCTGGCCTGGCATCGGCGTTTGATTGCGCAGAAGTACGATGGAAGCAAGAAGCGGGACCCCGGACGCCCGCGAACAGAAAATGAGATCGAGGCGTTGATCGTGCGCATGGCGAGGGACAATCGCTCCTGGGGATATCGGAGGATCCAGGGTGCGCTCGGCAATCTCGGACACGAAATCGGCCGTGGGACGATTGCCGACATCCTGGCACGGCAGGGGATCGAGCCAGCGCCAGAGCGGGAACGGAAGACTACTTGGAAGGAGTTCCTCGAGCAACACTGGGATCTGATCGTCGCTGCCGACTTCTTCACGATCGAGGCCTGGACGCGGCGCGGACTGCAGAGGTTCATCGTGCTGTTTCTGATCGAGCTGTCGACGCGTAAGGTGGAGATTGCCGGCATTGCATCGAGCGCGAACGGATTATGGATGAACCAGATCGGGCGCAATCTCACCGACGCCGTTGACGGAATCCTCAAAGGCAAGCGCTACTTGATCCACGATCGGGACCCGTTATTCACGTCCGAGTTTCTGAAGATCGTCGGTGAAACCGGTGTCGCATCCGTCAAATTGCCACCGAAGAGTCCGAATCTGAATGCGTATGCGGAACGGTTTGTTCGCACGATCAAAGAGTCGTGTTTAGAGCGTGTGATCTTATTCGGTGAGGGCTCGGTTCGGAGGGCGGTGGCCGAGTTCAGAACGCATTATCACGCGGAGCGCAATCATCAAGGCCTCGACAACAAGCTGATCTGCCCCGATCCGACGCATGTCCGTGAGGGAGGGGCAGTGACAGAGCGAGATCGTCTGGGGGGACTGCTGAAGTACTACTACAGAACCGCGGCCTGACAAACGATGCCTGCCATTGTCGGCCGTGAACCCGGACATCAGCATGCCCGATTGATCCGGATAGCACAATCTCCTTATAAGTTCGTGTGAAACCAATTTAGAAAGGTCCTTATAAGTTTCGACCGTCGCGGGGAGGTCGAAGAACGCCAAGACTGCGGCAACGGCACTGCCAAGTCGTGTTCGGATGGTTACAATGGGCTCGGCGCGACACGTTTCAGTTTTCGGACAGTACGAGGTAACAGTCAGACCTGCTTGCAACTCATTGATGCGTCGAGAATTCCCGTGTTGCTGGAGAATAACCCGGAAACTCGCGCTAGGACACGCGAAGCGGGGGTCCCACACCACGCTGTGCATGCCACACCGCAAGCACTCTTACCTCGTCACCGCGGGGGACATAGTAGACGTGATAGCGCGCTTCCATGAGTAGAAGGCGACGCGTATCCGGTACCGGGGATTGCCGATACAGACGCCCGATGTGTGGTGCGTGCCCAAGGATGTCGAACGCTGCCGCGAGTTCATCGACAAACAGGTTTGGTGAGGCAGTACGATTTCTGCGCCACCAATTGTCGATTTCGCGGATCTGCGAGTCCGCTTCGGGTGTGGTTCGGACCTGCAGGCTCAACGCTGCCGACGCAGTTCGTCGAGAATTCGCGACGCGGGCTGGAGACTGCCCGCCTCGGCGGATCTCCAGGACGTTGACAGCGCTTCGTTCAAGGCGCGCCGCTCCTCGTTAGTGAGGTCATCGCCTTCATCGTCGGCAACCAGATCCACAACCGTCCCCTCGGGTAAGGTTGTCGGCTCGTCGAGAACGAGGCGCCCCTTTTCAACACGTGCTCGGAGAGGGCCCATATCGCTACTGTACGGAATTCCAAGCTGCTCCGCAAGCCTACACTATTGGCGCTTCAGCGCTCGGGAGCGCTCGGCAGTTGCAAAAGTTATCCAACGCGTGACACGCTGGCAGGCTAAGGGTCTGGAGATTTTGGCGGGCAGAAATTGGCCTTGTGCCGGACGGATGAGCAGTCGAGCTGAATCCCGCGGCGAGCGACACATAGCTTGGGCTTTTCGGCTTTTCGGTGTACCCGGAGGGATCACTCTGAGGGGACCCAAGTTCACAAAGGCCGCTCGCCTTCTGTGTCAAGCTGATTTTATATTCAGAATGATTCAGAATTATTCAGAATCGAGGTTTTCTCGAAATTTTTGAGCTTGACCTTGTTCTGCCGGATCTGCTGATGGTGCCCTCCCAGGCTGAAAACGTTAGGCGGTACGACAAGCTGCATCTCGGCGTCCTCCGAAGAGATCGTGCCATCAGATGGCGCTGCGGATTGAGGGTAACTCTCAACCGCACGGTTCGATGGGAAAATTACGTTCGGGCTTGCGCCCGGCCATGCTTAGCAGCCCAACCAATGTTGTCTCCTTCGAGAGCATGAATTTGAGAACGTTCAAGTTGTTGAACTCGCAGGTTTCGAAAACAGTCGCCAGAACGAGGTATTCCTGCAGTGTCCGCTCAGTAAAATAACCATCAACATTCCTGCGGTATTTAGCGAAGAGCTTGATTGCATGCTCGGCATTATTGTTGTTCCAAGGAACGCCGTCATGATCCAAGAACGTGAACATCTTTTCGCCGCTCTTTTGACACCGTTTCTGGTATTTGTTCGCCAGTGGGGAGGAGAATTCAGCCTTACCCACAGACCGCAGGAATCTCATTGCAGACCGCTTGTGTCTACGCAAATATCGGCTCTTGAGGCCACGGCGATCCACAGTCTCGATAATTTTTCGCAGAAGAGCCCCGAACTCTTGCGCCAAGCCCTTCAGCTCGACATCCAATGGGTGTCTGAACAAATCATCATCAATCTCGCGTATGAGGTGCACGAGACACTTCTGCTGTTTACAATCGAGGGAATCATAAGCGGTGTAGAAATCTGATATTATTGATCTGTGCATAAATAATGCAATACGAGTATAATAGGTGTTCAGGAGGCAGAACACCTATGCCCAGACCGAAGGGGAGCGCCGATCTGTTGGAAGACCGGCGCAAGCGAGCTTTGGCGTTGCTGGATGCCGGTCACTCTCTCAATGAAGTGGGACGGCGCGTCGGATGCAATCCGAGTTCGGTGATGCGCTGGCGGGATGCCAGGCGGCGTGGCGGAGCGAAAGCATTGCGAGTGCGTTTCTCTCCAGGCCGTCCTTGGAAGTTGAACGCGGCGCAACGAAGACGCTTGGTGCGTTTCCTTCTTCAAGGACCGATCGCGCAGGGTTACCGGACGAATCTCTGGACCACGGTCCGCATTGCTGAGGTAGTCCAGCGGAAGTTCGGAATCCGATATCACCGCGCCCACGTAGGTCGCTTGATGCACAGCTTGAAATGGACCCCTCAGAAACCCGAGCGACGCGCGTTGGAGCAGGATGAAGGAAAAATCAAACGCTGGAAACAAAGGGACTGGCCCCGGGTAAAAAAAACGCTGCGCGGCTGGGTGCCCATATCGTATTTGCCGACGAATCCGGCTTCCTTTTGATCCCCTCGGTGGTCAGAACCTGGGCGCCGCAAGGGCAAACTCCCATTCATCGTCATCGCCAGGGGCGACGGGACAAGATCTCCGTCATTTCCGGAATTTCGCTGAGCCCCAAGCGACAACAACTGGGCCTTTACTATCTACTCTTCTTTGACAACATCGGACAGCAGGAGGTCTGCGTTTTTCTGCAGGAGCTGCTGCGGCACCTGCGCGGTCCAGTCATCGTTTTGCTGGATAACTCCTCCACCCACAAGGGAGAACCGCTCCAGAAGCTCCTGCATCAACACCCACGTCTCTCGATCGAATATTTTCCCTCCTACGCCCCGCAACTCAACCCCGATGAAGGAGTGTGGTCCCTGGCCAAGAGGGACCTGGCCAACAGCTGCCCTAAGAATGTCGATGAGTTGATGGAAGACATACTCCGTTCGATCGAACGGATCAAAGTCTCGCCCGAGAAACTACGCGGATGCATCTTGCAGTCTGAGCTGCCTTCTTTTTTGTGTTAAAGCATTGCATTATTTATGCAGCGATCAATAGGACGCCACGATACCCACTCAGAAGTTCTTGGAGAAAAGATCCTTCTCGGGAAGGTTTAAAGAAATAGTACGCTTTGTCTATGCTGGTCAGGACCCAGACGTAGCCGCTTTGCTTCCGAAGCCTTACTGTGGTCTCGTCAATATGCAGGACAGGACTTGCCAGGATACTTTGTAGAATTTCTGAGTAAAGGGGTTGATATAAATCCATGAGATATCTTTTCAGCACATAGCCTTTGGAGTGCGGCAGCGCAAGACCGAAGACTTCAGCAAGACTCTTTTCTACCCGCAGCATGTTCACGCCGTAGGCAACATTGAAGTAAGCGACCCAGCTCATCAGTTCGTGGCCATACCTAGGAGGATTTTGCAATCGTTCTTCCGAGCTGAAAGCGTGCCAACATTTCGAACAGCGATACCTCCAAGACAGCACGCGAGTGGTCCACTTCTTTGCTCCGTTCCTGAAGAACTTCAGATCAATTACATCATGGCTCGTTTGCTGGCCTTTTTCGATCTTCTTGCTTTGGCAATGAGGACATCGGTAGCTTTCTATCGATTCCACTTTATTGACGCGGGTTGAGACCCGCTTGAACTTCAGAGCTCCTGACATAGTACCTCGAGAGCCTGTCCGCTTTTTGGAGTTCAAGGGCAGGTTGCAACCGAGTAGCGCATTTGCAGTTCGGTTCCGGGAAACACGATGTTGGTCTGGTTCAGCGCCGCGCAAAGAATCTCCAGAGCGCGCGTCCGATGTCGCGAACTGAGCGGAGCCAGCGTGATGCGTAACTGATCCTGCGTTGGTTCGATATCAGCCGCATCGTACAGGATCGTCTGAATCAACGTGCGGCCTTCCTCTTCGACTCGTTTGTAGTGAGGGCGGATCAACTCCAGCAGATCACTCTCGATCTGATAGGCGACCATTTTCAAGACATTGGTGAGGTGCTTGCGTTCGGTGGATAGTTTTACCACTGCTTGTCCCTTTTGAGCCTCGGCCACGGACACGCGCCGAGGAAGAGCGTGGTGCTGGGCCTGGAGTTTTTCGAGACGGGCTTTGGCCTGGGCGATCTCGCTGCGGAGTTTCTCTTTTGCCTTCTTGGCCTCAGTCCGGGGAAGTCGCCGGGGGCGCGCAGCGAGGGTGATTGCTGCATAGCTTGCGCGCAGCTTGCCGAGCTGGGTCCGCATCCGGCGCAATTCCTTCTCGATCGCTTTGCGGGCGGGGTTCGGAACGGAACGATTCGGATCGTCGGGTTCGATCTCATAATCGGCCAGGGCATCGATCAAAAATTCCTCACGCACATACTTGAAGAAGTTTTCCTGTCGCCACCGCTCGAACATGCGATAGGCCAAAACGATGGCCCGCAGGTCCCAGCGACTGGTGACGATGGGCGTTTGGTGCCCGCCCTGGGTCAGGCGAGTGATCTGGCGGAGGCGAAGCTTTCCTTTGAGGAAGCGAACGGGTTGCTCGTGTAGAAGATAGTGCACGCGCCGTCCGTCCAACTTGGCTTTGTGCTGGGTGAAGCGAGCTTCCGCAATCCTCCGGGTGCGCCCCTTGCGATAGGTCAAAATATCAAAACCCCAGGCCATCAACTCGCGAAACAGTTTGGGACTCCAGCCCCCGCGGTCAAAGACCACCGTAGCACGTCGCTTCGGCCCCAACAGCTGGCGCACCTCACGCAGCACAATGGGCAGCATGCGGGTGAGTGCGGCGTTGGCGTCGGCCGTGACCACAAACAAGGGATCACCGCGCTTGTCGTTCACCCAATAGTCGGTGGTAGCGGGGGCGGCCAGTCGCGCTCGAGTGACATAGGCTTTGGGAATCGTGTGTTTGCCATGATAGGCGCGAACATGACCATCGACGTAAAGGAAGGCGAACACGTGGCCATGTTCTCGGATACGCTGCCGAGCGATCTCCTGACCGAGTTGCAAGCTGCCCTTGCCAGCCGCGAGGCGGGCCAGTTTGCGGCGCAAGGTTTTTACTTCCGGCATGCGATCTAAACCCACGACGCGGCCGAGCTCTCCGGGGGGATATTCCTTGAGCGCTTCGGGGCGTGGGATTCGCAGAAGGGCTAACAGCACATAGGCCACCAGCGTGGTGCGCAGGCCATAGAAGGAGGGGCGGAGGCTTCCGTAAATCTTCTCCGCCGCCGACAGCAGTCCACTGGCGACCAGTGCAGGGATGGCCAACAAAACTCCGGCGCGGGGCAGATTCTGTGCCGGTGCAAACAGGGGCAACGCGTCGTCGAGCAGCCCCAGGGCCGCCAAGAGACGATCCATGGAGCGGTCCAAAGGATTCTGATCGAAGCTCTGAGCTGCCGGTTTGACTGGCTCTTCTCTCTGAAGAGGTGGCGGTGGTGCCGCTGGAAGTGCAATGGGATCCGATGAGCTGTGGGAAATCGTGACGGGCTCGGTTGGCGGATCGGCTTTGGACAACAGGGGAAAAGTAGCTTCCGGAGCCGGTTGCCATCCAAGCCGACGGAGAATTTTTCGGATCATCATCTCACTGAGCCCCAGTCGTCCACCAATCCCGCGATTGCTCAGGCCTCGCGTCTTGAGGCGCAGAATCGTACGGTCGCGTGCAGTCGGCTTGGGCCCCGTCGAACCGCCTGCGGGTCGTCCCCCCGGGCGGACGAGGGCGTTCAGTCCTCCTGAGTGCAGGCGCTGCTGGAAGCGGCGCAGGGTTCGCGTGGAGTAACCGAACGAGCGCGCCAAATCGTTCTGATCGACGTATCCGGATTCGTACAGCGAAACCAGGGCATAGGCTTCGGCGGTGTGATCCTCTCGAGAGTAGTGGGAGTAGACGACGCCATGGACGAGAATGACGCGCTGGTCCGCTTCGGTCTGAAGGGGAACGCTGTCATTGACGAACACCATCTGAGGAACCGGGGAGAAGTCGGGGAAGAGATCGCTTGCATCCGCATCCGGGTTCATGGCGGATAGGATGCCCCAGTTTTCCGAAGGGAAAAAAGCGGACAGGTTTTGGTTCGCACCCTGGGAGGCAAAAACTCAAACCAGATGCGGCTGGGACGCAGGTCCGGCACGACAATTTCCCAGTGGCAGTCGCGGGGGGATACGAGTGGCACCGACGCCGATCGAAAAAGCGGACAGGTTTTGGTTCGCACCCTGAAGGGGCAAAAACCCAAGCTAGATGCGGTCGAGGCGTGAGCTCCGCGAGCGACTTCCCCGTCACGTACAGCGGCTATGGCCTGAGGATACAGCTACAATGGAAAAGGAGATGGCATCGTCTGCTTCATCGTTCGCGTGATTTCTAGGCATTTTTCCAAGGCGGTATGTCAGGAGATCTGAACTTACGATGGTTCTTGTTGACGATTTTGAAGTGCGGATGCGTCCGCACGTATACTTTCTCGCGCTGGTAATCAAAGTATGCTTCTTAAAGTCCTCCGAAGCGTATTCTCGCGGTCGAAAAATATCCCAGTGCGGTCGAGCCTTAATCAGGTCAGCGGTTTGAGCGCTCTTGAAAGGAATTTGGGAAACCGATCCTCCCGAGGGATCCGGCGCGGCCAGACTCCTCATGAATTCGACGATCCGCTTCAACGTGCGACAGTCCTCTTGGTTGTACTGAAGCAGTGCGGCCTTGGTGTCTGCGGCTTGGTTCGCGTTCCAGCTATTTCGCCATACTATGCATTGCAGTCCTGTGGCGTTTTCATGTGTACGCTCGAACCCAAGAAAGCGACCAACGTCTTTGAGGCTATTCGAAAAAGTTGGGAAGTAGACGTGGGGATGGATCACTGACAGTACGTTGACTGCCTGCTCTAGTTGAACATCGATTGTTGAATGCAGGCATTCCGGCAATTGGGCCTTCATTTTTAGCAAAGCGACACGTTCGTACTTGCCGTAATGAAAAACCCGTAGCTCGGGCAAATGCTTCGGGCGAACCCTGATATGAGAGTCTGTCAAGCCACGGCACCCAAAAGAGAGACTCATACTCAAGCAGGGCCATAAACGCCAGATAGTAAATCGCTAGACCGAAGACGCAAGCGGCAAGAATACGTCGACTTTCATGTGAAAACGTGGCAATGCGATTAGTTGAGGATGGGCGCAGACTGTCTAAGATGCAGATTAAAATGAAAATTACGGCAATTGTTACCAAGATTCTTACATCTCGAAATATCGGAGGGCTGAGGCGATATGTCGTGTAGTTAAAGAGAGTCCCGATGGGTTGCTGGTTTAATAGAAACTCAAATCCTCGGAAAGCCGGATCGGCATCTTCAGTACTCTCATTGGCCCACGGCAACACTAGGCTGACCATACCCAGAACTCCAAGGACAATCGCCAGCCATCTGGACGCTCGTGAACGGCGTTTGGATAAGTCTTCATCAAGGCACTCAGCTTGGCCTGAATTTTCAATATATGATTTCCTCGTGACGGCCAACGCCGCCGAGAGAAGCACAAGGGACGCATAAAGTGCAAACGGATAGCTCAAAATAATGGAGTTAGTGAGCTGCACCAACGTCAACGCAAAAGTCGAGATAATCTCGTAGAGCAAGAAAACCGAGGCAATCAGTAGACTCCCTATTCCGAAACTCGTGGGTGATAGTTCAAAAAATCGCTTCTCAAGAGATTTCATGGGCTGGAACGGAGGAGCGAGGAACTGGGTTTCTGCCATTGCCCGAGAAAGTTCGTCGTTTTGTTTATTTCGGAGTAGGAACCGGAGTTGCCTCCGATACGCAGACTGCTGGAAGCCAAGAATGGTGACAATCGCAATAACAACGAGAACACAAAAAGGAACTATTTTGGCGACTGTCAAAGCGTTGACGGTGACTGTGCTACTAGTACTCTCAGCGGAAAGCTGAATTTGAAGCCGATAGGCTGCGTTTCTCTGAATATCATAGTCTTGAAAGGCCTTTTTCTTTTCATTCGCTGCTTTCTTAACAAAATCGGGAGCGAACGGGCTAGTAGTCTCCCACGGAAGTTCCTCGTCGCTGTTTCTCGTAATTTCTATCCATGTGCGACTCGGAGTTGCATGGCATTGTTCTTGTACAGAATAAAGTATGGCTGACCCGGTCTTGGATTGCTCCTTGAGCGACGTCATGACGGTGTTGTGCTGGTCCACTAAATAGCCACAGAACTTTGTGTCAATTTGTTGGGCCTCTTCATTACCCTTCGATAGCGAGGCCCAAACTATAAGCAGAATGACAATGGTAAGAATTAACAGGGACACCCTAACAGCCCGTGGTGCAACCCCGACATTTTGATTTTGTAACCTGAAGTAACTTGTTTCCGTTTTTGTTTCTCGTAGAATGCCATTGAATTCTGGGAGAAGTGCCGATGGGAATGGGGACACGAAGGCGGAGACAGCGGCAGGAGCGGTTGTGGATCAGCCACAATGAATTGGCCAAGGGGCCCGGTCATCCTTTTTACGCGCGCGTGACTGAGTTATTGGAATCGAAACAGTTCGACGAGTTTGCGGAGAAGGAGTGCGCAAGATTTTACGCCGCGAACAACGGGCGACCATCGGTGACGCCGGGGATTTATTTTCGATTGCTGCTGGTGGGATATTTTGAAGGGATAGATTCGGAGCGAGGGATCGCCTGGCGAGCGGCCGATTCCATCGGGCTGCGGAAGTTTTTGGGAGTGGGGTTAGACGAGCAGACCCCGGATCATTCGACGATTTCGCGAACGCGACGGTTGATCGATGTGGAGACGCATCGCGAGGTTTTCTTCTGGATTTTGGAATTGCTGAGAGATCAGGGACTGCTGAAGGGCAAGACCGTGGGGATCGACGCGACCACGCTGGAGGCCAACGCGGCGATGCGATCGATCGTGCGACGAGACAATGGCGAGAATTACGAGGAATTTCTGAAAGGATTGGCGAGGAAATCGGGAATCGAAACGCCGACACGTGAAGATCTGGCGCGGTTGGATCGCACGCGGAAGAACAAAGCCAGCAACAAAGATTGGGTTAATCCGCATGATGGAGACGCGCGGATTACCAAGATGAAAGATGGTCGGACGCATCTGGCACACAAAGCGGAGCATGCGGTGGATTTGAAGACCGGTGCAGTGTTGGCAGTGACTTTACAGGAAGCCGACCAGGGAGATACCACGACGGTTATAGAGACGCTGGCTCAAGCGGGTGAAAATGGCGCCGCGTTGATCGAGACAGAGGAGCCGAGCGGGAAACCGAAAATGCATCTGCAGGGGATTGAAGAAGCGGTCACCGACAAGGGCTACCATAGCGGCGAGACGCTGGTGATG
Organism: Candidatus Acidiferrales bacterium; assembly: GCA_963804635.1. Taxonomy (GTDB): domain Bacteria; phylum Acidobacteriota; class Terriglobia; order Acidiferrales; family UBA7541; genus Acidiferrum. The sequence goes on along the minus strand of CAWDRK010000048.1, from coordinate 3,640 downwards.
CTGAAGAACGCGGAAGTTCGGACCTACATTCCGGAAAAGAAACAGAAGGGTCAGCGGCACTGGGACGGCAAGGGCGAGCAACAACAGGCGGTCTGTGCGAACCGGCGCCGCGTAAACGGAACCTATGGAAAGTGTCTGCTACGGAAGCGGGGCGAGCTGATCGAGCGAAGCTTTGCGCATTGTTACGATACTGGCGGAATGAGAAGGACCCATCTCCGAGGTCACCGGAACATTCTTAAACGACTGTTGATTCACGTCGGCGCGTTCAATCTGAGCCTGATCTTCCGCTCTCTGCTGGGCTCCGGCACTCCACGGGAGTACAAAAACCGACAGTCATCGCTGCTTTTTGCGCTTTTGCTACTGTTCCATCGCTACTCAGCGCTCAAGATTCGCTCAAATCGTTTTCTTTCCCGGCATCAACTGTACCAGCCTCAAAATGAACGCTATCTCAGATACAAACTCCGCCACTCAGGAAAATGTGGTTCCGCCACGGGCTGCTAAGTTTGACTGTTCTCCAAATAAGTTCAGCAAACCTGATTTCTGAGGCGTTTGAGCCATTTCCACTCATTTAACACAGATAGTAGCAGAAATGCCGCAATTCCGATTAAAGGTGAGAAAACGGGACATCAGTACTCGAATTCTGCGGATGCGTCCGGCTCGTTTCCCCGGCATGGCGTGGTATAGAATGCCGCAACCGTGCCCAAATACAAAGTCGGCGACCGTGTAATGGTTAAACTGTCGGGCGGCAGAATCGTGGAGGCGACGATCAAGGCCGTCGTTGAAACGATAGAGGGCGTGCGCTTGCAGGTGTCATTCGGAGATGAGACGGCCCTGATCTAAAGCCTGATTCTCGCTTATGATCTTGTGCAGTACTGCGAGTCGGTGCAGCATTCTGCAAAACGAATAGCACTACAGTAGCGCCGAGAAAAGAAAGGAATCAAAGTCATGGAAGAAGAAGACAAGCAGATATTCCTTGCAGCAGCCATCTTACTCGCCGCTTCAGTGGGACAAAAACACGAACCGGTCGACGAATCGCAAGTTCGCCTCGCGGTAGTCAACGCGCACAAGTTACGCAACGAAGTGGAAAAGCGCAGCGAAATAATTAGCGCCGGACTGCCTTATGGGCTAACGGAATCTGAAAAGCGGCAAGGTAGCTGAAAGGCCGGGGCAACTCGGCCTTCACAAGTGCAGAGCATTTTCGGGCAGTTAGTAGCCACTTGATTTCATAACAATGCTGGCTCCCTCGACCCGAGTAGACTGTGGTTGCATGACGACCAAAGGCTCGGGAGAAAGGAGCCAGACATGATCATTATAGGAGTAGATTTTCACCCGAGCTTTCAGCAAATCGCTTTTATGGATCAGGAAACTGGTGAGTGCGGAGATCGGCGATTGAATCACAGCGATGGAGAAGCCGAGCGGTTCTACAAGGAGCTAAAGGAGAGAGGCGTCAGCGTGCGTGTGGGATTGGAGGCCACGGGTTACTCACGCTGGTTCGAGCGGTTACTGGCAGAGCTGGGTTTCGAGGTGTGGATTGGCGATGCGGCAGAGGTCAAGAGACAGCGAGGCCGGAAGCAGAAAACCGACCGCGAGGATGCCCGACTCTTGCTGAGGCTACTGCTGGAAAATCGCTTTCCTAAAATCTGGGTACCCGGTCCAGACAATCGTGACATGCGGCAACTGCTTTGGCACCGGCATCGACTGGTGCAGATGCGGACGCGGATCATGAATCAGCTGCAGGCGGTGGCAATGAACGAAGGCTATCGCTGGAAGAAAAAGCTGTTCAGCGCACAGGGACGAGCACTGCTAGAGAAACTCTCGTTGGCTCCCTGGGCCAGTCGGCGCCGGAAAGAATTATTGGAGCTGCTGGACCAACTGGATCCAAAGATTGCGGAGTTAACGACAGCGGTCGAGAAAGAAGCCAATAAACGGCCCGAGGTGGTGCTGTTGAAGACGCATCCTGGCGTGGGACCCATCACGGGGCTGGCGTTCGTTCTGGTCATTGGGACACCGGATCGGTTTCCTTGTGGCAAGAAGATCGGTAGCTACACGGGGCTCATTCCCAGTGAAGACTCTAGCGCCGGCCGGCAACGGCTGGGACACATCAGCAAACAAGGCAATGCGTTGTTGCGCTTCTTGCTGGTGGAAGCAGCGCAAGCAGCCGCGCGGTGTAACCCGGACTGGCGACGTCGGTATATGCACCTGATGATGCGCCGGGAAAAAAGAATTGCCAAGGTGGCCATGGCCAGGAAACTCGCTGTTCGGTTGTACTGGATGTGGCGCAACAATTGGCAATATTCGCAGTTGGTTGAATTCGGTTCGAACGCGGGAAAGCTCGTACTCGGACATGGCGTGAAGTAAAGCGTCGTCCACTTGATTGGGCATCCCGCTCCCTGAAAAGGGAGTTTGAAGTAGTAATCATGGTCGAAGTTTTGATCGGAGAGATGTTTGGGTCGGACTGAAACTGACCGACAGATTACGAACGAGCCGTGGTCGTCGATGCAGAGGGTCGGAGAAAAACGAAGAGGACCACTCTTAGGAGTGAATGGAAAAGTGTGCGCAAAAAGAATTCAAAAGGGCTGAAAAGAATGAAAAAAGGACTTGACAAGATCAGCATTGTTAGAGATGTCCGAGTACGCGACTTATCGGGAGCCTGAGACACTTGCATCACGCTGAACTGCCATATCCCGCCGCAGCGGCTTCCGCAACATCTGGGAACGCTCTGCGACCAGTAAGTGTGTCGATGTGGATGCGATAATAGACAAGGGTGGGACGCTCTGAAGGGGCACGATGAACTGCTGAAATGTAGGCAGGTTCCGCCCACAGCGAGCGCTGGCGAATCAATTCGTAAGCGTCGATCACTTCCTCGTCCCAGTCGGAGATATCCGGCAACTCTTCATAATGCCCCGTCACGATCACGGTCGACCATCGGTCCAGGCTGGTCACGGTGTCAATTTCCACACAGACGCAAGGGTTGGCACGCATCCATTCGATCTTCTGGCCCACAGCGGAAAAACCATAGAGGTACGCGCTGTGGTAAGCGAAGCCGGTCAGCACGACGTAGGGCTGGTTTCCTCTTGCGCAGGCCAGTCTACCGAGACTCTCACGCTCCAGGATTTTGCAGCATTCTTCCGGTGTCAGGTCGTAGATCACCATGGCTCATCGGCACAGACGCGAGCTTATCATGGTCAGTAGCTCCTAGTACCCAAGTTACCGGTAACAAATCGGGACTTGACGAGTCAGCTTCATCCAGACCGACAGGAAAGAAACATGGAACGGCACATTCTAGAATTGCTATGGCTGCCTTGTTTATGGGAATGCTCGGATTGACGGTTTTAGTCCTGATTGCTGAGGGATGGCAAAACGCACATGATTTACCGGTGGACTGGCGGGCAGTGTTCTGCAGATTAGCGTTCCCAGCTCCAAACGCGGCTCGCGGAGAAGTTGGACTCACCCGCGAAAGCTGACGCGTCAAATGGATACTAATCAGGTGCATGGGAACAAGCTCACACCCCTGAAAATTATTTCGTGATAGGTTTTTACTATGCTTTCTGAATTGGATTCCAGTGACTGCATTCGCAGCCGAATTACCGCCAAGATTCCAGATCGCGCCAGGACAGACGGATTGCCCCGCGATTCAGTC
>CAWDRK010000047.1:0-238871 GCA_963804635.1 Candidatus Acidiferrales bacterium | reverse complement strand
GTCCTGAGGTACGAATGATCACTGCGACCCTAAATTGTGCAGCTCATCCCCTTAGGGACGCGGCTCTTCCCGGCCGCCACCTCGCTCCCCACCCCACCGTTAACGCCTCCCACCTCGCCCGGCGTCTAATCCTATGCCCACCCCTGGAGGCACCATGACCATTTACCGCCGCTTCCGTGCCTGGCTTCGCGCAATTCGCCATCGCTCCCGCCTCGAATCCGAAATTGACGCCGAGCTTCGCTTCCACCTCGATTCCTACGCCAACGACTTGATCTCCCGAGGCATCTCCCGCCAAGAAGCCCTTCGCCGCGCGCGCCTCGAATTCGGTGGCCTCGAACGCGCCAAAGAAGAATGTCGCGAGGCCCGCCACGTCACCTTCCTTGAATACCTCCTTCAAGATCTCCGTTACGCCGTCCGCATGTTGCGCAAGTCTCCCGCCTTCACCGTCATCTGCGTGCTCGCTCTGGCCCTGGGCATCGGTTTCTCCGCCACCATTTTCAGCGTCTTCTACAACGGCTTCCTCTATCCCTTCCCTTATCGCGACCAATCACGTCTCACCGTCATTGGCATCGCTGACTCCGGCCACGGCTCGCAACGATTTCGCGAGGTCTACCATTTGAACGAGGTCGCCACCATTCGTAAGCAGACCAAATCTTTCGAAGACGTCGTCGGCTACTCCGGCTGGGACGTCCCCTATCTCCGTCAAGGCGCCTCCGAACAAGTTCATGGTTGCGTTCTCACTCCCAACGCCATGGACTTCTGGGGTGTTCCTCCGCTTCTTGGCCGCGGCCTCACTGAACAAGACGCACAACCCGGCGCCCCTCCAGTTGTCCTCCTCAGTTACGCCTTTTGGAAAAGAATATTCGCGTCCGACAAATCCGTCCTCGGCGCGACCATGATCCTCAACAAAAAAACTCGCACCGTCATTGGGGTGATGCCTCCGCGTTTCGGCCTTTTCGGCGCCGACCTCTACATCCCCATTTCCTGGGACCGCCCCGAGCCTTCCGACTACTCTCAGGCCCTTGACGAGAGCGCGCCCATGTATTTCTTCGCCACCGGCCTCATCCAGCGCAACGTCAGTCGCCAAAGCGCCGCTGCCGATTTGCAGGTCATCGCCAATCAACTCGTCCCGCTCTTTCCCAAGGACTATCCCGAGCATTTCCGCATGACCGCCAGGCCCCTGAACGAAGTCATCGTCGACGATTTTAAGCAGACCCTTTTCCTCCTCATCGCCGCGGTCATTCTCTTGCTGCTCATCTCCTCCAGCAACGTTGCCAGTCTCCTCCTCACGCACCATACCGCCCGCGCCCGGGAGATTGCTTTGCGCGCAGCGCTTGGCGCCAGTCGCGGCCGCCTGGTCCGCCAGCTGTTTGTGGAGAGTCTCGTTCTCGGCTTGGCCGGCTGCCTCGCCGGTTGTCTCTTGGCCTACTTTGGATTGCTCGTGATTCGTCTCGTTCCCGGTGTGAGTGTTCCCGGCGAAGCGGACATGTCCCTCAATCTACCTGTCCTTGTTTTTGCCGTTCTCCTATCTCTCCTGACCACCCTGCTCTTTGGCCTTTCTCCCGCTCTCTTGGCGGTCAAGAAAGATCTGCGCACCAACTTGCAATCCTCCGGCCTCGGCGTCAACGCTCCTCCAGGCGGCGCCCGCATTCGCGCCGGCCTTGTCGTTGGCAAGTGGCTCTCTCCATGCTTCTGCTCGTCTATGCGGGGCTCATGATCCGCAGCTTCCTGGCCGTCAGCAAGTTCGATCCCGGCATCCGCACTCAGGGCATCGTTCGTGCCGGTGTGCATTTCCCGGGTCACCAGTACGATTCCCTCGAAGCCAAGCGTGCTTTCTTCGACCAGGCTCTCTCTGGCGTTTCTTCTCTCCCCGGCGTCACCCACGCCGCCATCTCCATTGGATTTCCTATGCTCGGTGGCCCACACACCCAGGACGTCACCATTCCTGGCAAGCCTCACGAAAAAAATTGGGCCACCGCCTTTGATGCCGTTAATGAAGGCTACTTCTCCACCCTCGGCCTGCGGTTGCTCCGTGGCAGATTGCTTTCTGCCGCCGAAGTCTCCAACGCGCGACGCGTCGCGGTGGTCAATTCCGCCCTGGTCAAATCCTTCTTCGGCGACGAAAATCCCATTGGCCAGCAAATCAAATTCAATGTCCTCGATGAAATTCCGGAAACGCCTCACGACGCCTATTTCGAAATCATCGGCATTGTCAGCGACTTGAAGGGCGTCAACGAGATGCATGGCTTCAGCGACTCGAACGGCGAGATGATTCGTCCCCAGGCCTGTATCCCTTACACGTTCTCCCCCTTCAACGATCGCGCCATCCTCGTTCGCACCGTCACCAATCCTTCCCTGCTCATCAATCCCCTCCGTCAGGTTGTCTCTGGCGTCGATCCCAACGTCCTTTTAGTCGAACCCGAAAGCCTCGATGAAATGTTGCGAAAGAACGTCTACATGAAGCCGAAGTTCCGCGTGATCTCTTTCGGCGCTTGCGCCGCCATTGGCCTCACTCTCGCTCTCATTGGCCTTTTCGGCATCATGGCCTACTCTGTTTCCTTGCAGACTCACGAACTCGGCGTCCGCATGGCACTCGGCGCGCAAACCGGGAATATCCTCAAACTCGTTCTTCGCCGTGGACTCATCCTCGTCGGCTCCGGTATTCTCTTAGGCCTCGTTTCCTCCATCCTTTCCGTGCGCATTCTTAAATCCGAACTCTGGGGCATCTCCGCCTTCGATCCCTGGACCCTGTCCTGGCCCCGCTAGCTTTCCTCTGCGTAGCCCTCTTGGCCTGCTATCTTCCCGCTCGCCGCGCCACCCGCGTCGACCCGCTGGTAGCCTTACGGTATGAATAACTTTGGAGTGCGGCGGCTCGCGGCCGCTTTTCGCGTAACGTAGCGCAGTTCATCCCTTCAGGGATGGGGCCTTTCCCCACCGACACCTCGATGGCCGTGTGCTAGGTGCCACCCCTGCTTTGTAGGGGTGCGGATGCTTGCCTCAGCATCAACGAGGGCAGTTCTTTCAACGTTCATTTTTTGGCTTTTCGCTAGGGATCGGAGCTTTAGCTCCGACATCAACAACCCGCCTGCCCGAGCTTCCGCCCCTGAGAAATCCTTCTTATCCTTACTTCGCCACCTCATTGCTTCCTTACTTCTTTACCCTCTCCCCCTTCAACTCTTCCAGCCTCTGCAATCCCGACCTTCTCAACGCGTACGCCACGGCCCAGGCAATCGCTCCCGCCACGCACCCCATCACCAACAACAACACGAACGACGGCAGCACCGTAAAATTCGCCGACTGGATCGGCGGAACCTGCTGGTGCGAAGGAGGCACCGCCAACTGGATCGCTCTCGCCTTTTCAATCGCCATCACCACCGCCACTAAAATCACCGTCATCAGCACCGGTGTGGTTTTTGGAAACCGGAATTCAGTTCGCATGCGTACCCTCCCTATCGGAAACTCTTCCCACGAATACAAACCCGTTGCGGCTCGCACATGCTCCTGCGCCGCGCCGCGCAACAGTCCTGCAATTTCCCGCCCATTCGATATCCATCGCGCCATCGCCCCGCGCGTCGCCATATCGTTTTGCCGTTCGCGCAACACCGCACTCATCTCCTCGCCGAATTCCATGCGGTGCGCGGCGGGATACAGGTACAACAAGCAGCGGCTCAGCGAGTCCATCGCTCACATCTCCTTCGGCGCCATCCGCAAGCTCGCCACTTTCGTCAAATGCTTTAGCCGTCCCACTTCCGCCCGCAAAATCTGCCGTCCTCGCGCCGTCAGCCGGTACGCTTGCCTTCCCCGCGAGCTTTCTTCTTCCTTGAAGCGCTCGATCCAGCGATCTGCCAGCAGCCTGCGCAGCGCCCCGTACAGCGTTCCGGTGCTCAACGTCACCCGCCCGTCGCTCATCTCTTCCACATTCTTCAGGATCGAATATCCGTGGCGCGGCCGTTCCGCCAGGCTCACCAAAATCAGTAAAACCGCTTCGCTCAATGGCTCCAATTCCATACTCCCTCGCACGACATGTCGTCACACGTCATATTGCCCCGGCGCCTCCCCGGTGTCAAGGAAAGGTTTTTGGGTTGCCGGTTCTCGGCTCCCAGCATAAGGCGAGCGGGTGCCCCACGCGCCGGGTTGCGTGTGAGGTCTTGGTTCCCTCTTCGTATTACTTAAAACTGCCAACTGAAAACTCGGATGCCCCTCGCGATCCAGGAATTTTCGACCCCCACTCCACCAATCGTGCGACCGTTCCCTGATCTCCCTCCTGTAACGCTCCATTGCCGCCTCTTTCTTTACCTAGAACTGAAAACTGATAACTGACAACTTTCGTCAGAACTTGTTTACACCGTCACAATTCTCCGCTAGCCTTTTCCCAGCGGCCCGCGCCTCCTCCGGCCCTCCGTCGGGCGACTCAACAAGGAGACCCCTATGGCCACTCGTGCATCTCGCAAGAAATCTCCCGTTTCCGCCAGCAGCAAAACCCAGCATCCCATCCGCATTGTGCCGCTCCACCCGCCCGTCCGCGACGCCGCGGCTCCCACCCCGGAACTCACCTACCGCAATGGACCGCTGCTCACCAGCGCCGAAGTCTTCTGCATCTTCTGGGGCAGCGCCTGGCAATCCACCGCCAACGCTTCTCTCTCCCAGCAACTCATCGCCTTCTTCGATTTCATCCTCACCAGCTCGCTCATCGACCAGCTCGCCGAGTACGACGTCCCCGGCAAATCCATTGGCCACGGCAAGCGCATCGGCTCCCTCAATCTCACTTCTTCCGAGCCTGGCAATTCCGTCGACGATTCCGCCATCCAGCAAATGCTTCAGGCGCAAATCGATGCTGGCGTTCTTCCCGCCGCCACCGCCAACACTCTCTACTTCCTCTATCTCCCTCCCGGCACCACCGTCACGCAAGGCGGCTCCGCCTCGTGCAAGGATTTCTGCGGCTATCACGACTCCACTCCCAACAACGTTTTCTACGCGGTCATGCCTTACCCCGGCTGCACCGGCTGCCAGGGCGGACTAGCCACGTTCCCGGTCCTCTGCTCCACCTCTTCTCACGAACTTTGTGAATCCATTACCGACCCCATCCCAGGCCAAGGCTGGTACGACGACACCAACGGCGAAATCGGAGACATCTGCGCCTGGAAAACCAAGCAGGTAGGCGCCTACACCGTCCAACAAGAGTGGTCCAACAATCTCTCCTCCTGCGTCTAGCCGGGTGCCGCACCGTTGGTTTTCAAGGGTGCGGTTTTTCCCTTGGTTTTGAGTTTGTAGCGGCCGCCTTGCGGCGCGGCCGCTTTTGGAGTGCGGCGGCTCGCCGCCCTTTTTTCGCATCCTGGCTTGCCTTCTGCTCGGCCCCGTGGGGAGGCCGTCCGCCTTTAACTTTCAACCCTCAACATCCCGCCATCTAACCTCCCGTGCCCCCACCCGTCTATCCCTTTGAGGAACATCCGCCCCCCATCTTCCGTATCATCTAAGTGCCTTCTAAAACTGGAGTCTCCATGGGGAACCTGCTACAAGACATGCGTTTCGCCTTCCGCCAGTTCCGCCAATCTCCCGGATTCGTCCTTGCTGCCATCCTCTCCCTCACGCTCGGCATTGGCGCTACCACCGCTATCTTCAGCGTCGTCTATGCCATCCTTCTGAATCCCTATCCGTACAGAAACAACGACCGCATGATCCACGTCGAGCTCAAGGACAAGAACGGCCGCGGCCCACTCCTCATCGTCAATCGCTCCGAAGCTCAGCAACTCCGCTCCGCCTCTTCCATCGAGGATTTCTTCCTACAATCCGGCAACACCCGCAATCTCACGGGCGCCGACTTCCCGGTCTCCGTTAACGTCGGAACCTATTCCTCCAATCTTTTCGACTTCATGGGCGTTCCTCTCCTCCTCGGCCGCGGCTTTTCCGAAGCCGACGTCCCCAATGGCGCCCCCGCTCCCGTCGCGGTCCTCAGTTATCTTTTCTGGCAAAAACAGTTCGGTGGCAACCGCGAAATCCTCGGCAAGTCCATCGAACTCGATCACAAGCTCTACACGGTCATCGGCGTGGCGGCCCCTCGGTTCACCTGGGGCGATTCCGACGTCTATCTCCCTGACGTGCCCAGCGCCGATCCCCACGATCTTTGGAACGCGTTTATTCGCCTCAAGCCCGGTGTGAAGCACGAAACCGCCGCCGCGGAAATTCAGGTGCTGCTCGACCGCTTTACCCAGGCCGATCCCAAGGATTTTCGCAAGGACATGCGCGTCTCCATCGTGACCCTCAATCAGGAAGTTCTCGGCCGCTTCTCCGGCACTCTCGTCCTTCTATTCGGCGCAGTCATGGCCTTGCTCCTCATCGGTTGCGCCAACGTCTCCATTCTTCTTCTCGCTCGCGGCACTGCCCGCCAGCACGAACTCGCCGTACGCGTCTCCGTCGGTGCGGAGCGCTCCCGCCTCATTCAACAGCTCCTCACCGAAGCCGTCCTCGTTTCCTCTGCCGGTGCGCTCTTTGGTGTTGTCGCTGCGTACCTCGGTGTTGGCACTCTCTCCTCCATGGTTCCTTACTATTCTTTCCCGCACGAAGCCGCCATCCAGGTCAACGGCATGGTCCTGCTCTTCTGCGCTTTGCTGGCATTACTCACCGGCGCCCTCGCCGGCATTTCTCCTGCCTGGCAGCTTTCTCGTCCCACTCTCAGCCAGCTGATTCAGTCCAGCAGTGCCAAGCATTCCGGCAGCGCTCGTGGACGCCTCATGCACCGCCTGCTCATCGCCGGCCAGCTCGCACTCACTCTGCTGCTGATGACCGGTGCCGGCGCTGCCATCAAAGCCTTCAAGTCCCTGACCCACACGCCGCTCGGCTTCGATCCCAACAACGCTTTTGTCCTCGATGTCAATTTCCCTCGCGGCTCCAATCCCACTTGGCAGCAACGTATGCAGGCCCAGGAGACCATTCGCAAAGCCATCGAACAAGCTCCCGGGGTTTCTTCCGCCAGCGTCTCCACCACGTGGTTCCCCGGCTTCGGCGGCTTCTACGCCAAAATCGAACTGCAGAGCAAGCCTACGCTCGCCGATCCTCAGGCTGTTCTCACGCTGGTCAGCCCGCAGATTCTTTCTACTCTCCACGTCCCGCTCATCAGCGGACGCATGTTTGACGAGGCGGAAAACATGCGCGCCGCCCATGTTGCCCTCGTCAATCAGGCTTTCGTCAGACAATATCTCGGCGACGCCGATCCCATCGGCCAGCACGTCCGCAGCCCCATGCTCAAAGTCGAGCAGCCCAACCTCGTTTCCGCGGAATCTCCCGATGGCTGGCTCGAAGTCATCGGCGTAGTCGGCGACGCGCGCAACGACAGCCTCACCCACCCCATCCGCCCCGCCATCTTTCTGCCCTACAGTTTTGTTTTGCCAACCGACATGCAGATTCTCGCTCGCTCTGCCGGAGATCCCACCGCTGCCATCCGTTCCGTGAAGCAGCACTTGCACGAAGTGAACCCCGAACTCGTTGCCGGGCAGGATCACACTCTCAATTGGTGGCTCGACACGCAAGGCTGGGGACGCGAGCGCTTTATCGCCACGCTCTTCTCTCTCTTCGCCGCTCTCGCTCTGATCCTCGCCGCCACCGGCCTTTACAGCGTAGTCTCTTACGCGGTCACGCAACGCACGCAGGAAATGGGCATCCGCATGAGCCTCGGCGCTCAGCCTTCCAGCATCATTCGCCTGGTCCTCGCCTCCACCGCCACCACACTGGCCGCGGGCCTGGTGGTCGGTTTCGCCTTAAGCCTAGCCCTAAATCGCATCATGTCGAGTTGGGCCGGCGGCAGCTCCCGCGATCCAGTTACGCTTCTAGTCTCTGCCGTACTCTTAGTCCTGGTAGCCACGGTAGCCTGCCTGGTCCCAGCCTACCGCGCCGCCACCATCGACCCCATGCGCGCCCTCCGCCTCGAGTAGCCCGTGTTTTTTTGCTGGCTGCCCCAGGTACCGGTTTTGCACCTGGGTTCTTCAGCTCTCTGCGTCTTCCCTTTTGGCCGTTGTCTACTTTCAACTTTTCACTCTCAACTCACGCCCTTCGCAACTTGTCATCCCGACTGCTGGGTCGGAGTGGAGGAATCATGGCAAAATCCATGCACCAAGAATTTCCCGGAAGGGGCAGTTCTTTCCACCTTCAACTCGCCATTTTCTATTTTCCAATCTTCTCTCGCGCTGTCACAATCCTTTCATGCCAAACCCCCAATGGCTCGACTGGGCCCGTCGTTTTCAGGCCATCGCGCAAATCGGACTCGCCTACTGCAAAGATCCCTACGACCGGCAACGCTACGAAGAAATCCAACGCCTCGCCGCCGACATCATGACAAATGGCGCGGCCCTGCCCGATTCTGCCCCGCTCCTCGACATCTTCAAAAACGATCTCGGCTACGCCACTCCGAAAATCGATATCCGCACTGCCGTTTTTGATCGCGACCGCATCCTTCTCGTTCAGGAACGCGAAGACAGCCTCTGGACTCTTCCGGGCGGCTGGGCCGACATCGGCGAATCCGCGAGCATCGTTGCGATCCGCGAGGTAAAAGAGGAATCCGGTTACGACATCACCATCAGAAAACTGGCGGCAGTCTACGACCGCGACAAGCACGGTCACCCGTCCATGCCCTTCCATGTCTACAAATTCTTTTTCCTGGGCGACCTTCGCGGGGGCAACCCTGCCGCCAGCATCGAAACCACCGCCGCAAACTTTTTCGCCGAAGACCATTTCCCCCCGCTATCCATTTCCCGCGTCACCGCCGCTCAGCTAAAACACATGTTCGCGCATTCCAGAAATCCCGCCTTGCCCACCTCTTTCGACTGAACCTACTCACTCTTGGCTCTTGTTTTTGACGTTGCCCTGGTCGCGGCCGGCTTCTCAAGCGGGCGGGTTATCTGCTAAATGCAGCGCTGGCTCTTATGACTGCCGCAATGGTGCGCCTGTAGCGCACCCCTTCAGGGGTGAGGCCGTTGCTTGGGTTTCTCTTAGCAGTTGGGTGCCGCACTCTTTGCTTTCCAAGGGTGCGGGTTCTTGGGTTCCCTGCGCAGTTGGATCATCGCAAATGCCCGGAGGTCTCGAGCAGGATCAGGAAGCGAAACGCGGAGCTTGCGCGGCGTTATGTAAGTGTGCGACGGATCTTGCCATGATCCCTTCACTGCGCGCTGGCTGAGAAACGCCAACCATTCTCTCGCCCCAATTTCCACTTCCACCCTACTTCGCTCCTCTGATACCCTCTCCCGCATGCGAATCTACCTAAAGTTGTTTTCCTTTTTTCTTTTGGCCGTTTCCGTGTTTTCCCAGGACTCCAAACCCGTAGCCGATCGTCTCGCCGCGCAAAACGCTCTCTTCGATGAACAATACGAATCCGACCTCCGCAATTTCCCGCAACGCGCCACGGCCTTCGGCGACTATCGCTACAACGACAAGCTCGCGGAATACTCGCTCGCCGCCATTGCCCAGCGCAATCAGATCGACCACGATTTTCTCTCTCGCATCCAGGCCATCCCCACCACCGGATTCTCTGACCAGGATCAACTCTCCCACGACCTGCTCATTCGCGTTCTGCAACAACGCATCGCCGACTTCGACCTCAAAGAGTACGAAATGCCCATCAATCAGCAGAACGGCATCCACACCTCTCTCGCCGATCTTCCACAATCCGTCCCTCTCGATTCCGTGAAGCATTACGAAGATTACATCGCTCGCCTTCGGCAAATCCCACGCGGCCTCACGCAAACCACCGAAGTCCTCCGCGCCGGCATGAAAGACAACCTCATGCCCGTCCGTTTCCTGCTCGAAAAAATTCCCGTGCAGTGCCAGGGCATCATCGACGCCGATCCCTTTCTGATTCCGACAAAAAAGTATCCCGCCAGCATCTCTCCCGAAGATCAGAAACGCCTCACCGACCAAATCACCGCAGCCATCAACACGGACGTCATCCCCGCCTACAAGACCTTCGCCACCTTCGTGCGCACCGAATATGCCCCTCACGGCCGCAGCATTCTTGCCATCACTTCTCTTCCCGACGGCGAGAAGCGCTACCAGAACGACATCTACGGCCGCACCACCACGCACATGACCGCCGACGAAATCCACCAACTCGGCCTCCGCGAAATCGCACGCATCCAGGCGGAGATGACCATCATCGCCAAGAAAGAAGGCTTCCCGGACCTAGCCGCATTTCGTGCCGCTCTCAAGAGCAATCCCAAGTACCTCCCCACGTCCTCCGATCAAATTCTCGAGGACTTTCGCCGCTACATCGCGCAGATGCAGCCCAAACTCCCCGAACTGTTCACTCTCCTTCCCAAATCGCCCGTAACTGTCGAGGCCATCCCCGCCTTCGACGCCGGCGCGGCCACGCATTACGTCACCGGCACTCCCGATGGCAAGCGCCCCGGCCGCGTCGTTGTCGCCACGTCCAATTTCAAGGATCGCTCGCTCGTCGACGACGAAGCCATCGCCTATCACGAAGGTGTTCCCGGCCACCACATGCAACTCTCCGTTCAGCAGCAACTCACCGGCCTTCCGAAATTCCGCCTCCACGGCCTCGGCTTCAACGCCTACACCGAAGGTTGGGCGCTCTACGCCGAAGAGCTCGGCAAAGAAGTTGGCTTCTATCAGGATCCCGTTTCCGACTACGGTCGCCTCTCCTCCGAGCTTTTCCGTGCCGTCCGCCTGGTTGTCGACACCGGCATCCACTCAAAAGGGTGGTCGCGCGATCAAGTCGTGGAATTTTTCCGTGAGTCCGGGGCCGTTGACGAGCCCACCATCCAATCCGAAACCGATCGCTATATTTCCTGGCCCGCGCAAGCCCTCAGCTACAAACTCGGCCAACTCAAAATTCGCGAACTCCGCACTCGCGCGCAAAACGAGCTGGGCTCTAAGTTCGACATCCGCACCTTCCACGACGAAATCCTCAATGGCGGCACCCTCCCGTTAGACATGCTGGAAGCCCGCACCAACCAATGGCTAGCCCAGCAAAAACAACAATAACCGCAGCGGCGAGGCTTTCTCTTGCCTTCCGGTACCTGGGCACCTGCCTTACCGTAGCAGCGGCTTTGCGCCTCCAGCAACGCCGCTGGCACTAGCCGACTCTCCGCCTTGACGCCTCTCCACTCTGCATATACTGTTCTTCCCACTGGAGAAAATGGATGTCGATCCGCAAAATTGCGTTCCTGGCTATAGCTCTGTTCCTCACTGCCGCAACCATTCGTCCGCAAGCCCCGCCTAAGCCAGACGCCCCTGACTTCGACGTCAAGGAGCACTACACCAAATACGAATATCGTATTCCCATGCGCGACGGCGTCCGCCTCTTCACCGCCGTCTATGTCCCCAAAGATTCTTCGTACTCTTATCCCTTCCTCATCAATCGCACTCCTTACAGCGTCGCTCCCTACGGTGCAGACCTATATCGCACCCAACTCGGGCCTTCCCCCGACTTCGACAAGGCCGGCTACATTTTCGTCATGCAAGATGTTCGCGGACGTTTCATGTCCGAAGGCAAGTTCATTGAAATGCGGCCGCACATCGACGTCAAGAAATCCACCAGCGACGTCGACGACAGCAGCGACCTCTACGACACTATCGACTGGCTGCTGAAGAATATTCCCAACAACAATGGCAAAGCCGGCATCTGGGGCATCTCCTATCCCGGTTTTTTCACTTCCGCCAGCATGATCGACACGCATCCCGCGCTCAAAGCCGCCTCGCCGCAAGCTCCCATGACCGATCTCTTCAAGGGTGACGATGCCTACCACGGCGGCGCCTTCATGCTTGCCGCGAATTTCGGTTTCTACGCTTTCTTCCGCCCGCAAGCCAATCCTCAGCTGCCCTCAAGAGACCGCACGTCCTTCGATTTCGGAACTCCCGATGGTTACGAATTTTTCCTTAAAGCTGCCACGCTGCAGAATCTCGGCAAACTTCTGGGCGGCGAGGCAGATCTCTGGCTCGATCAGGTCCATCACGACACCTACGACGACTACTGGAAAGCTCGCAACCTCGCCAATCACGTCAAAAATGTTCATTGTGCCGTGCTCACCGTGGGTGGCTGGTTCGATGCCGAAGATTTGCAGGGCCCGTTCACTCTTTTCCATGCCATCGATCGCGACGACCCTGAAATTTTCAACGCTCTCGTCGTCGGTCCCTGGGTTCATGGCGGCTGGGCGCGCTACGAAGGCAATCATCTCGGCCGCGTCACTTTTGCCGCGAACACCGGTGATTACTACCGCAAGCACATCATCTTTCCTTTTTTTGAGCAGTACCTGAAAGGAAGCGGCGACGCCAAATTGCCCAAGGCCTATGTCTTCGAGACGGGCACAAATGTCTGGCGCCAATATGATTCCTGGCCGCCGAAGTCCGCCGAAAAGAAAACTCTCTATCTCCACAGCAACGGCGCGCTCTCGCTCGATGCTCCGAAAGACGAAGCCACCTCTTACGACGAATACGTCAGCGATCCCGACAAGCCGGTCCCGTTCGTCAACTACGTCACGCAAACCGTCCCGCAGGAATACATGGTCTCTGACCAGCGCTTCGCCGCATCGCGCAACGACGTCCTCACCTATCAGACCGACGTCCTCCAGGAAGATGTAACCATCGTCGGCCCAGTCTCCCCGCGCCTGTTCGTTGCTACCACCGGCACGGATTCCGATTGGGACGTGAAACTCATCGATGTCTACCCGCCCGATTATCCGGAAAGCAAGCTCGACGCTCCGCGCTCCGAGGATCGCAACACCAGGCCCAGCGACGTTGCTCCCCCAACCTTCGTCATGGGTGGCTACGAGCAACTCGTCCGCGGCGAACCCTTCCGCGGAAAATTCCGCCACAGTTTCGAAAAGCCCGAGCCCTTCACTCCCAACAAAGTGGAAGAAGTCACCTTCGCCATGCAGGACGTGAATCACACTTTCCAGCGCGGACATCGCATCATGATCCAAATCCAATCCACCTGGTTCCCCTTGACCGATCGCAATCCCCAAGTCTTCGTCAACATTCCTGACGCCAAGCCTTCCGACTTCGTCAAAGCGACCCAACGCATCTACCACGCCCAATCCCAACCCTCATCCATACAAGTTCAGGTCCTCCCGTAGCTCTGGGCAAATCCCGTGCCGCAATCGTGTAGCGCACCTGCTTTTCTTCCGCTGCGCGCTCTGTGTCCTCGGTGGTGAATATTCCTCAATCCAAGAACCGACTTTTTGCCGGTTGCGGGGCCCGCACGCCGTGGCTTTTGCTTCTCCGCAACAAAACGAAACGGCTCCGTCCCTTCCCAGGTTCAGAGCCGTTCGCTTGCATTGAGGTTCAAGACCGGACTTTCCCGCCCAGAAAAGATCCGAGACCAAACCTCACCGCAAATCCAATGGGTTTGGGTGCGCCTAACCCTTAGGTCACCGCTCCCACCGCATGCATTCTCAATAGCGCCCCGTGCTCGCGCCATACCCCCTTCGCGGTACTCCGCCCGAAATTTTCCCTTGTTTTATTCTTCCTCTGCGTTCTCTGTGTCCTCTGTCGTGAATATCTTTGGATTTTCGCGCTCACCCTAGCCTCTCCGTCCGCCTAACGCTTATCTTCCCAATCCTCTTCATCACTTCCTTCGCCTTCCTCAACCTCATCTTCTTCCATTGCGCAACATCCTTGTTCTTCGCCCGATCCGACAAATACGCCCATTCCGCATTGGGCTTCGTATGTTCCTTCCGCGCCACCAACCACGCCGCCGCATATTCCTGAAACGTCGGCGCCTCCCCTCTCGACCAAAACTCCCGCGCCAGGATCCTCGCGATCGCCCCGTTCTCAAACTCTCCCCGTGTCAATTCCTTCAGCAGTCCCATCACAACGGGATTCGCCTTGTCGTATCGCCCATAAAACAGCCGATCGTTCGCCGCCAGTTTCTCGGGAATCACCTCAATGCACACCACCTCCGAACGAAATCGCGTCTCCGGCAAGACCCCGCCTGTCCGCAGAAAATGTCTCACGCGACGCAGCATCACACCCTTACGATCGTCATGCTTCGTCCTTCTCCATCTGCCGTCCTTAGTCTCAACGGCAATCCGGCAAGGAATCCCATGCTTCTTGCAAAACGCCTTAATCTCTCCGGTATTCAAATAATTCAAATCCTGAAGCAGTTCCCTCTGCTCTTTCTGACTTAACCCAGCAATGAGCGACGTCCTCTGTCTTTTCATTACTTCCTTACCCGATGGCTTCCTTACTTCTATCTTTACCTCTTCTCCTCGATTGACTTTCTCTCCCATCTCCCACCAAATAGAACTTTCACAATTTCCTGGTCATCCTTACATCATGAATCTTATCGACTTGATCGTTGGCAAGCCCCTGAAAACCTCTGACGAGCGCGCCGAACAAATTGGCCCCACCGCCGGCATCCCTATCTTCGGCCTCGACGCCCTCAGCTCCGCCGCGTACGGCCCGGAAGCCGCTCTCACCCTGCTCATCCCGCTCGGCCTTCTCGGTGTGCAATACATCATCGCGATCAGCGCCGCCATCATCACCCTGCTTATCATCGTCTACTTCTCCTACCTGCAAACCATCGCTGCCTATCCCTCCGGAGGCGGCTCCTACACCGTGGCTCGATCCAATCTTGGCGTTTTCCCCGGACTTCTCGCCGCCGCGGCCCTGCTTACCGACTACATCCTCACCGCCGCCGTAGGCATCTCCGCGGGAGTCGGCGCCCTAGTCTCCGCCATGCCTTCCTTGCAGCCACATACCGTTTCGCTTTGCCTCGGCATTCTTCTCGTCATCGCCATTCTCAACTTGCGCGGAGTCCACGACGCTGGCATTGCCTTCATGGTTCCCACTTATCTCTTCGTCGGCACTCTGCTCGTCATGATTCTCGCCGGAGTCGCTCGCGTCGTACTCAGTGGCGGCCATCCCACCCCCGTCACGCCGCTTCCGCAACCCGGACCCGTCACCGCCGCCGTTTCGCTCTGGCTGCTCTTGAAAGTGTTCGCCAGCGGTTGCACCGCTCTTACCGGAGTCGAAGCCGTCAGCAATGGAGTGAAAGCGTTTCGTGAACCTCGTGTCAAGAACGCTCAGCGCACCCTCACCGTCATCATTTTCGTTCTTGCCGTCTTGCTCGCCGGGATTTCCTATCTCGTCAAATCCTACGGCATCGTCGCCACCGACCCCGGCCGGCCCGGCTACCAAAGCATTCTTTCTCTGCTCTTGCTCGCCGTTTTCGGCAAAGGTATCTTCTACTATGTAACCATCGCCTCCATCCTGTTGGTTCTCTCCCTCTCCGCCAACACCGCCTTCGCGGACTTTCCTCGCCTCTGCCGCGCCATTGCGCAAAACAATTACTTGCCCCACGTCTTTGCCTATCGTGGCCGCCGCCTCGTCTACGCCTACGGCATCGTCGTTCTCGCCCTGCTCACCTGTTCCCTCCTAATCCTCTTCGGTGGCGTCACCGAACGTCTGATTCCTCTCTACGCCGTCGGCGCCTTTCTGGCCTTCACACTCTCGCAAGCCGGCATGGTCAGGCACTGGTTCAAAAAGCGCGGCCCGCACTGGGTCCGCAGCGTGCTCGTCAACGGCCTTGGCGCCTTCGTTACCGGCATCACCGTCCTCGTTGTCCTGGTCGCGAAGTTCAAAGAAGGCGCCTACCTCACTGCCATCTTCATCCCCCTCCTGATTTTATTTTTCCGCCACGTACGCCTCCACTATCACAAGGTCGCCGTTGCCACTCGCTGCATCGCCCCAATCGTGCCCGCCAATCGCGAAGCCCCGCCCATCACCGTCGTGCCCATCGATCGCTGGAACTGCATCACCAAGCAGGCCCTCGAATTCGCGTCCCGAATTTCTACCGAAATCATCGCCATCCACGTGCAGCCGGAAGAACATTCCGAACTGCTTCACGACGATTGGGAACGATACGTCGAAACGGGTTTCCGCCAGGCCGGTTTGGAACCTCCTCAACTCACAACTCTTCCTTCCCCCTACCGCTTCATAATAGTTCCCATCGTTCAGTTCGTTCTGAAACTTTCCAAGCAACATCCCGACCGTCGCATCGTCGTCGTCATTCCCGAACTCGTCGAGGACCGCTGGTACGAATATTTCCTCCACAACCAGCGCGGCCGCCTCCTCGAATGGGCCCTGATGGTCCAGGGCAACCAGCGCATTTTCACCCTTTCCTCACCCTATCGCCTCTCCGACTGACGTCTGGAAATCGGTTTTACCCCGGCATCATGCGCCGCCCTTGCCTGTGGGGTTCTCGGGTTCGTTTCCCCCCGCAGGTGCCGAACCTTGGGCTTTTGGGGGTGCAGTCTTTGTCTCGCAGTACCACCTGAAATCCGGGTCCTTCTTCCTCTGCGCTCTCTGTGTCCCCTGTGGTGAATATCCCGGACGCCCTACGGCGGGTGCCGCACCTTGCTCCTAACGGTGCGGTTTTTCTCTTGGGCACCTTATTCTGGGGCGGGACTGCCGAGGCCCTCCGCCAACGCGGATCCTTGCCTGACGTTACCCGACTTCCGACTCTCAACTTTCAACTGTGGACTTTGTCGTGGGCGGGTCACCACAAGAAATTTTTCATCACCCCCCGCGACTTTTCCCCGTCTCCCGGGTTGGCCACCCGCAACCGCGGGGTGATGCCTGGGTGTGTCCGCAGGAAACTCCTTGGCCAACCTGTCGGTGAAGCGGCTCCCCGCCTGGCCGCGGTTCGCAAACGTCAATTGGGAGGATGAACATGAAACGACTCATTGGCATGTTGATGAGTGCGGTCGGGCTACTGGTGTTGGCCTCGGCAATCCACGCGCAGGATTTGCTGGTGCCGGCCGGTACCCTGCTTCAATGCACCTTGGAGGAGCCGAATTTCTCTTCGGCCACAGCCGCAATTGGTGATCCCGTGTTGTGTCAACTGAGAACCATGCAGGAGTTCGGTCGACCGGTCTTTCCCCGCGGCAGCATGTTGGGCGGACACCTGGAAGCCGACAAGGAGCCTGGCCACTTCGTTGGCAAGGGCTACCTGAAGCTCACGTTTGACCGCGTCATCCTGCCTACCGGGGACCTCCCCGTCCCAGCCAAAATCATCCAGGCTCGCGGGTACAAGGTCGACAAGCAGGGCGACATCGACGGCAACGGCCACGCCAAACGCGACGTCGTTGAGTGGATGCTTCCCCCGCTCTGGCCTTGGAAGGTCATCAGCCTGCCCTTCCGTGGGCCCCGTCCCACTCTCAAGGGTGAAGAGCCCCTCGAATTGCGCTTGATGGACGACATCGTCATCCCCCGCAGCATGCAAGCCGGCAACCCCAACCGTCCGCCCTACGATTCCTCCCTGCACCCCAGCTCTTACCAGGCCGCTCCGCAGTCAAACAGCAGCGCCATGCAGCTGGCGGTGAACAAAACCGTCCTTCAGCCGGTGCAGCCTGCCGCGAGTCCGCAACAGGCTCTGCCACTCCCTGCGGACGGGCAATCCGCCGAGCGCTTCACCGTCCTGGTCCTCAAGTCCAACCAGGTCTATGAAGTCACCAAATACCATCGCGATGGCGACCTGCTTATGTTCGTTGATGCCCAGGGCCGCAAAGGCTCCGTCGACATCAACGACCTGGATTGGCGCCGAACGGCAGAAATGACGGCCGAAGTCCGTTCCGTCGACACCTCGACACTCGCGCGCCAAATCAATTAGGTCGCGCCAGCTCGATTAACCTTGCACAAACTCAACCGGCCGATGTTGCGTTCCCACGCGACGGGGTCCACGTAACAATTTCTCCCAACCGGTCACGATCTCAGACGGGTCATTATAGGTGTGCAAACCCGGGGGCATTCCACGCCAGCTCTTTCTTCCAACGTAGCGCTGATCCTGACTTTCAACTTTCAAGGTTCAACCCCGCCTTTCCATCTTCCGCCCCTCCCCTGTCCAATGGATCCACGCCTCCGCCGCCATCAACTGCACCGTAAACCCAATCCAAAACGCGGTCCCGAAAAACTCATGCGGCCTCAAACCCGTAATCCGGCTGGTGGCGAAAAATATTCCGATAATCGGCCGTATCGTCGCCACCGCCAACCCCACGGCAAACGCACGAATCATCCACTCGCGGTGCAGCGCCACTTCCTTCCTTCGGATATGCCAAACCGCCTTGCCCAGCGCGAACAAAAAAAACGCCCCAAACAAGGTGGTCGCCGCCGCCTGGTTCACTCCTCCGATCGCCGGCATCGCAAAACTCATCACTAACGCGGACACGCCAATCACCACTCCGCAACACACAAAGATGCGCCCGTTCCACCGGTGCCATCGCAAATGCCGCGCGCGAATCGTCTGGCTGAATTGCCATGGACCCAGCAGCATGAACAGCAACCCCGGCACAATATGTACCAGCGTCAAAATCGGATAGCGCGCAAACAGATCATCCAGCGCCGCAAGTTGCGCCACCGCGGGATTCGACGCTACCGCCGGCGCACGATACCCGCCAATCAACACCGGCACCAGGTGCACCAATCGCCGCACGGCCACGGCACAACCAATCGCCGCCAAAAATATCATCGCGCCCCACACCAAGGGCCTCGAGCGCATCCGATCCCTCATAGCTTCTAGTACGGCCCAATTTTCACGTTTCTTTCACCGCAAGGCAGGAACCAAGCTTCATCACACGCAACGAAATTTCCCAATCGTCTGTCGCTCGGGTGGCCTAACCTTGCGCTTGGTACAAGGGTGGGACGTTCTTCCTCCCCAACTTTGCCTTTGTAGCGACCGCCGTCGGAGGCAGTCCGCCAGCACAAATTCTTGCCGCGAGGTTACCCAACTTTTGATTTTGAAGGTCTCAGGCTCATACAACCACCCCGGAGGCGTGGCCGGTTGCTATTTCCAATTTCCATTCACTTCCCCGCCCCCGCCGCGCTCGCCTGTTCCAACGGCAATATCGCCGTCACCACCGTCCCATCGCTGTCCGAATGCAGCTCCAGCTTCCCGCCCAAATACCGGAGCCTTTCGTACATTCCCCGAAATCCCACGCCGCCCGAACTCGACTGCAATTTCTCCGCGGGAATGCCCTTTCCGGAATCTTCCGCCACTACCACAATCTGCTCGGCGTCTCTGCGGATGCGGATCGCCGCGGTTTTGCTGCCCGCGTGCCGATGAATATTCGTCAAGCACTCCTGCACGATGCGAAAGATGGCGATTTCCTGTTCCGAGGGCAGCCGCCCCAGGTCCGATGGAATCTCCACTTTCACCGTGATCTTGCTGCGTTCCGAAAATCCTTCCACGTACCACCGCAATGCCGATGCCAGCCCCAACTCATCCAGCAGCGGCGGGTGCAGCAAATGTGAAATCGTCCGGATCTCGCTGCTGATTTGCTCGATCATACCTATGTTTTCCGTCACCGCTCGGTTGCCGGCTTCATCCAGCTTGTGCGCCTGCGCCTTCACTTTCGCGATGTTCATGCTGATGGCCGCCAGCAATTGTCCCGCGCTGTCATGCAATTCCCGCGCTAACCTGCGCGCTTCCTGATCTCGCGTTTGCAGCAGCCGCGCTGAAAGCTCGCGCAAACTCCGGTTCGCCGCGTCTAGTTCCGCGGTCCGTTCCTGAACGCGCTGCTCCCACTCGGCCCGTTCGCTGCGCAACTCTTCTTCCGTTCGTTTGCGTCCGCTCAGGTCCTGGCTCACACCGATAATCCCCGTGGTCGCCCCGGATTCGTCGCGCGTCGGAGACAGCGTCACCAGCGCCGTCAGAAATCTTCCACCCTTGCAGCGCACCTCGAACTCCCCGGTCCACCGCTGCCCCTCCCGCAATTCCCTCATGTGTTGCTCAGCTTCCTGCTTCGTTCCCTTTACTACCGTGATTTCCATGATGTTCCGGCCGATCACCTCTTTCGCTGGCCATCCGTAAAGCTCCTCTGCAAACGGATTCCAGTACGTGATCGCTCCGACGCTGTCCGTGATGATTACGGCAGCCTTCATCGCCTCGAGATACGGCAGTTCCGACGGTTTCATTTTCCCCCCGAGCAAACTAACCGGCAAAACGACCTGCAGCCTGCTCCGATTCCCTTCCTGCAGTACACCTGCTTCACCTTCGCGTTGGGCGGAACGACGGTTTTCCCTCTTTTCTGTCCTCCTAGTGTAAACGCCTCGCGCCCTAAAATCAGGTCGGAAAATGTCATTTGTCGGTTACATGCGCACATTGCACCAATTTGCAGTACTCTCGTAACTGGCGTTCCTGTAGCTCGTCCCTTTGGGGGGTGAGGCTTTTCGCTCCACTGTGCTACATCGCCTCGGCCATCGCTCAAGAAGGTTCCATGAAGAAGCAACAAGGCTTTTCCCTCATCGAGCTGCTCATCGTCGTCGCTATTATCCTCATCATCGCCGGGATTGCCGTTCCTAACTTGCTGAAGGCCCGCATTTCCGCCAATGAGTCTTCCGCGGTTGGCTCCGTCCGCGCCCTTACCAGCGCGAATATCCAATATTTTGTGCAATGTCCCGCGAACGGTTTTCCCGTGGCACTCGCGAATCTGGGCCCCGGCAATGGCACCTGCGCTGCTGCCGCCGCGATCGACTCTGTCCTCGCCTCCGGCATCAAGAGCGGCTACTCCATCGCCTACACGCCCGGCGCGCTCAATGCCGCCGGCACGATTACCACCTACCTGATCCTCGCCCTACCGCTCAGCGTCAGCGTCACTGGCCAACGCGCGTTCTGCTCCAATCAGGATGGCGTCATCCATTACAACGAAAGTGGCACAACGTGCAACGCAGGACCCGGCGGCGACCCTGGCTTGCAATAGCCGTTTCCCCATACCTCACCATTTTCCGCCATCAAATCGCGCAATACCGTAGTCCTGTAGCTCATCCTTTTAGGGATGAGGCCCTTCCGCTCCGCCACTGAGATTCGCTTTTCTTTTTTCTTTACTTGAAACTGACAACTCCCTCCCCCGTGTGGCTCGCAAGCCGCCCTCGCGTAGAGACAGGCTAATGCAACCCCGTTTCCCATTCGTTGACTTGCCGCTCGCCCCCACCCTAAACTGTGCAAAATGACCGCCACGGACTCGCTCATCGGCCAAACCTTTTCCCATTACTACATCGTGGACCGGCTTGGCGGCGGTGGCATGGGCGTGGTCTATAAAGCCGAAGACTCCCGCCTGCATCGCTTTGTTGCCCTGAAATTCCTGCCCGATGATGTCGCGAAAGATCCTCACGTGCTCGCCCGTTTCCAAAGAGAAGCGCAAGCCGCCTCAGCCTTAAATCATCCCAACATCTCTACCATCTACGACATCGGCGAAGACAACGGCAAGGCTTTCATCGCCATGGAATTTCTCGACGGCCAAACCCTTAAGCACATGATCGCCGGCCCGCGCATCGATCTGGAAAATCTCCTCGACCTCGGTATCCAGGTTGCCGACGCTCTCGATGCCGCCCACTCCGAAGGCATCGTCCACCGCGACATCAAGCCCGCCAACATTTTTGTCACCAAGCGCGGCCACGCCAAAATCCTCGATTTCGGCCTCGCCAAGGTCGCCCAGCGAAAAGCTCCCGCCGGTACTACCCGCACCGCCGATACTCTCGCCACCATTGGCGTCGACTCCGATCAACTCACCAGTCCGGGCACCGCCTTGGGCACCGTCTCCTACATGTCTCCCGAACAAGTTCTCGGCAAGGATCTCGACTCGCGCACCGACCTTTTCTCCTTCGGCATCGTCCTCTACGAAATGGCCACCGGCTCCCTTCCCTTCCAGGGAGAAAGTTCCGGCGCCATCTTCGACGCCATTCTCCACAAGGCTCCCGCCGCCGCCGTTCGCCTCAACAACAACCTTCCCGTCGAATTCGAGCAGCTCATCAACAAAGCCATGGAGAAGGACCGCGACCTCCGGTACCAGCACGCTTCGGACATGCGCGCGGACTTGAAGCGCCTCAAACGCGACACCGGGTCAGGCCGCAACACTATCGCTACCGGATCCGCTGACTCCGCACCACCGCCGCAATCCTCTTCGAGCGCACCCGCCATCCCGGTGCTGCAATCCGGCGCCGTAATTCCGCCGCCCGCAACCCCAGCCAAGCGCCGCTTCTCGTACACCGCGTTGTTAGCCGCAGTCGCCGTCCTCGCGCTGCTAACGGTTGGCGGTTTTACGCTCCGCTCTTTCCTCTCGCCAAAAGCCCCGCGGCCCTTCACCAAATATTCCATCACCGCGGCCACCATTTCCGGCAAAACCCTGCGCACCGCCATCTCTCCCGATGGAAAATTCCTGCTGATGGCCATGCGGGAAAACGGTCTCGACAGCCTTTGGCTCCGCAACATTCCTACCGGCAGCGACACTCAGGTCGTCGCCCCCACTGCCGAGCCGATCGTCTCTCTTTCCTTCTCCCCGGACGGCGACTACCTTTACTTCCGCCAGGCCGGCGACAAAAGCAGTCTCTTCCATCTTCTATTCCGCGCGCCGGTTTTGGGCGGCACTCCCAAACTTCTGGTGCGCGACGTCGATGCTCAACCCGCTTTCTCTCCTGACCGCCAGCGCATGGTGTACGTCCGCTGCAACAATCCCGAAGCCAACAAGTGCCGCTGGTTCTCCGCCAAGCCCGACGGCACCGGCGAGCAACTCCTTCTCATCCGGTCCGGTGCCACTCCGCAATGGCTCGCCTGGGCTCCGGACGGCAAGCGCATTGCCTTCTCTCTGGGAAGCGGGCCCGAACAGGATCGCCAGGCAATCTATTTCTTCGACGTCACCACCAATCGCGAATCCGTTCTTTTCTCTTTTCCCGACAAGCGCATTTTTGATCTTCGCTGGGCCCCCGACGGCCACGGCTTATTTGTTCGCTATGCCGACATGTCTTCCAATTTCGATCGCGGCCAGATCGGCTATGTGTCTTACCCGGACGGCAAATTCGAGTCCATCACCAACGACACCAGCAATTACAGCACCTTGAGTTCGGCCGCCGACGGACGCACTCTCGCCGCCATCCAACTTCAAGCCCAAAACCACATGGACTTGCTTTCCCCATCAGGCGAGCTTTCCGGCATCGCCATTTCTGCTTTGTCTCGCCAACTCTTCGATATCAGAGATGTGCTCGGGCAAACAGATTCGGATCTGGTGGTCCTTTATCCAGACAGAATCGTGCGACTTGCTCTGGATGGCACCAAGAAAGCCGAACTCTTCAACGATCCCTCCGCTCGCCTCGGCGCAGGCGCCTCTTGCGCTGCGGAACACGTCATCGTCTTCAGCATGAGCGGCCGCGAGGGGCGCGTTTCTTCCAATCTCTGGCGCATGGACGCCGACGGCTCCAATCTCAAGCGCCTGACCGATGGCGACGACGATGGTCTCCCCGTTTGCTCGCCCATCGGGAAGTGGGTCTATTACCTCGACGCCAAAAACAGCCGCCGCATGCGTGTCCCTCTCGAAGGCGGTGAATCCGAAGTCCTCCCGTTACAAGCCCCACCCGGCTCTCCCACCTACTGGATCTCCGATATCTCCCACGACGACACCATGCTCGTCGCTCCGGTCACCCTGCCCGATTCCTCCACGAATAGCTACACGAGAAAGCTCGCCATCATCAAGACCGAGGCCCTCGACGCTCCTCCCCTCACTCTCCTGCCCGACCCTCGCATGATTTACAGATCCAATTCGCCGCACTTCACTCCCGATGCGCGTGCGCTCGTCTATATGATTCGCGGCGAAAAAAATGAAGAGAATCTCTTCCAGCAGCCCCTCGACGGCAAACCCGGCCGCCAGATGACCCATTTCCCTTCCGAACAAATCTACGGCTTCGGCTGGTCCCCCGACGGCAAGAAGCTCCTGATCGCCCGCGGCCACATCGAATCCGACGTCGTGCTTCTCAGGGACACCTCCAGGTAGCTCGCTCCGTAACTCCTGCAGCTCATTCCTTTAGGGACGAGGATTTCCGTTCCGCAGCTGAAATCGATCCGTCTCCCAAACGTCGGTCATAACTCGCTCAAAAGACATCAGCCGGGGCTCACACGCCGGTTTTGCGTGTCGGGTTCTTGGCTTTTCTTTAGTGGTGTTGCGTGCCGCACCCTTAATTCAAGGTGCGGCTTTTTTCTTGGGTTAACTCTGGTAAGGACGGTCTCCCGGGGCCCGCCAGCTTGCCGCTATGTCACCTGACTTTTGCCTTTCGCCCGGGTGCTCGCTTTGCCTAAAACTGACAACTGACAACTCTTTCCACATTCCCTTATCATTCTTCCATGCTCGAGATTCGTCTCGCCCTCCCCTCCGACTCCGACACCATCTGGTCGATTCTCGAACCCATTCTTCGCGCCGGCGAAACCTATACCCTTCCTCACAACATCTCTCGAGACGCCGCTCTCGCCTTTTGGTTCTCTCCCGCTCACGAAGTCTTCGTCGCCCACGACGACGGCGACATCGTTGGCACCTATTTTCTCCGCCCCAATCAACATGGCGGCGGTTCCCACGTCGCCAACTGCGGCTATATGACCGCCCCTGCCGCCTCCGGTCGCGGCGTAGCCCGTGCCATGTGCGCGCATTCCCTCGATCACGCCACAAAGTGCGGCTTTCGCGCCATGCAATTCAACTTCGTCGTCAGCACCAACGAACGCGCCGTGCGCCTCTGGCAGAGTTTCGGCTTCGCAATTGTTGGCCGCCTCCCGGGCGCCTTCCTTCATCCCGTAGCCGGCTATACCGACGCCTACGTGATGTACCGCACCCTCTGACTTTTTGTTTTTCCTAATGTACAGGCGGCTTTACGACGCCATCTTGCGTTCGCTTTTCTGTTCGCTTTATCTGAAACTGAAAACTGACAACTATAACTCCGTCCCGCATCCTGTAGCTCATCCCTTTAGGGATGAGGCTTTCCTGCTCCTCCGCGGCGCTTCGATCCGTTTCGCCATTCGCGACTTGTGCGTTACTCTCCAGGGGTGCGACTTTAAGCAGCCAGGACTACACGGTCGTCTCCGCCCCAGCAAACTACGATGAAACATCCACGTCATATGAAACGTTCTGAGACCAGGCTGATCCGCGGAATCGCCTTGTTCAAGCTCTTCAAAGCCGCTGTTCTCATTATTGTCGGCTTGGGCGCTCTTCGTCTGATTCACGCGGACATCGCCACCGTGCTCGCTCATTGGGTCAGGAGATTCGGCGTGGATCCCGGCGGCCGCTACGTCGACCATCTCCTTCAGAAAGCCACTACCCTCACTCCCGACACCATCCGCGGCATCGGCGTCGGCAGCTTCATCTATGCGGGACTCTTTCTTACCGAGGGCATCGGTCTCTGGCTACTCAAGCGTTGGGCCGAGTGGTTCACCATCATCATGACCAGCTCTCTCCTCCCCATCGAACTCTACGAAATCCACCGCCATCCCACCGAACTCAAAGTCCTCCTCCTGGTCTTCAACGTCGCGGTCGTAGCCTTCCTCTTCTACCAACTCCGCCACGAACCCACCCTGTAGCCAACCCCTGTAGTTGATCCATTTTCCCGTAGCTCCACCCTTCAGGGGTGATGCTTTCCCGCTCCATAACCGAGCACCATGCCAGCGTGGGCAAAAATCCTCAGGGCGACAAGGTCTGGGCTACAGGATCGGTCGCTCATTGCGTCAGGGGCGCCGAGTTTTCGTTCTCGTAACGCGAAGCGTACGCGATGAACACGCGCAGGGTTCTTAACGCGTCGCGCGACTCAAGACTTCATGCATCGCCTCGGCGATCTCCTCTACGTGGGTTTCCAGGGCAAAATGTCCAGTATCCAACAACTTTACCGTGGCATTAGGATTGTCTCGCTGGTACGCCTCCGCCCCTGCTGGTACAAAAAACACATCATTCCTCCCCCAGATGGCCAGCAACGGAGGTTTGAACTCCCGGAAGTACGCCTGAAATTTCGGATACAGCTTCAAGTTCGACTGGTAGTCCAGATACAAATCCAGTTGGATGTCCTTATTCCCCGGCCGCTCCAGCAACGCCTGATCCAGGGTGTACGACTCCGGCGCCACAGTCTCCGGATTCGCCACTCCATGCGTGTACTGCCACCGCGTTCCCTCCAGCGTCAGCACCTCGCGGCGCAGCGCTTCGCGATTCTGTGCCGATGGCGTCGCCCAATATCGCCGAATCGCATCCCACGCATCGCCCAGTCCCTCCTCATAGGCGTTGCCGTTTTGCGATACGATCACCGTAACTCGTTCCGGGTGCGCCACCGCGAGCCGCAATCCCACCGGCGCTCCGTAATCGAAAATGTACAATGCATACTTTTTCAATCCCAGCGCGTCCACGAAGGCCTCCGCGGAATGCGCCAGCGCATCGAATGAATACTTGTAGCCGCGCTCAGCGGGCACCGTCGTGAATCCAAATCCCGGCAGGTCAGGAGCGCTCACGCGATAGTTCGTCGCCATCCTCGGAATCAATTCGCGAAACATGTGCGATGACGCCGGATATCCATGCAACAGCAGCAGCACCGGCGCGTCTGCCGGGCCCGCCTCGCGGTAAAACACGCGAACGCCATCCGCTTCAACGGTGTGAAAAGCAGCACGCGGAATCGATTTCCCGCGCGCTGCAGCAGCAGAAATATTAGACATAAGCACTCCTAAAAAAGGGTAACCGCCAGCCTTTGGATGCCACAGAGCCCCTCCGGATGCAATCCTGTAGCTCATCCTTTAGGGATGAGGCAGTTCGCTCGCGGGCCCGCGCTGCGTTAGGGGCGCTAAACGAAATGCCAGCGTTTTTTTCGGCATGGTGCGCTGGTCTTTCATGCCAGCCCAGCTTTGAGGGCTGCGGCGCTTGTAGCGGCCGGCTTCCGAGGGCGGGCGTCTTGGGTTGCGTAGGGACCGGGTCCTGAGGCGGTCCGCCACGCAAAATGCTTGCTTGACTCGCCGCGCATCTGTTGTTCCGCTCCGCTCGAATATCAGGCAACCGTTTCAGTTGCCACGCCCTCCTACCTGGCACCATAATCTCCACCAAGCTTACGATCGCGGCGCACGGAGACACCACAATGCTCCTGCCACATCACCTTCTTTCATTTCTCCTGCTGGCAACGGGAGCCGCTTTTCTTGACCCTGCAACCTCCGCCCAAGCCATCTATCCCACGGGTTTGCCGGGCTGGGATTCCACGAACAAAGTTCTGTTTTTTGGTGACGGCTCTCCGGACCACGCTGTTCGCTGCTACTCGGATGATACTCAGCGCGGCGCCGACATCGACATCTTCAAGGACTTTGCGGGGATTTACGATTCCTACGTCGATAGCGTTACGGCTGGGCCGGACTATCACGGCCCCGTCTTCATCACTTCTTGCTAATAAATCTCAGCCTCGCTGTGATCGCCCGGTCCTGCCCTCCGGAAAACGTCAGAAAATTCGGCGTCGTCCCGATCGCATCAATGTTGTTCACCACCGTGTCCGGATTCGCGCGGTCCAACGCGTTCACCACCGCCACGCGCACCGCAAACAACCTTCCCGTAAAATGGAATTGCTTCTCCAGGCTCACCGTCAGGTTCGAGTACACTGGAAAACGCAGCGAGTTCGGCGGCCCCACCAAGAATTGCTGTTGATTGATCACGCTGAACGGATAGCCGCTGCGGTACTCGTAAAAAAAATTGAACTGCAATCCCCAGAACGGCGTGGGCACATTTCCCCAGCTCAAAATGCGGTTCGGCGCATCCCACGACAACGAAGCCGGCTGCTGCGCCGCAAAGTACAGCGAGCCCAGAAACGGATCCAGCGCCTGGTCGGTCCTGGCATTTGAGCGCGTGTAGCTGGCAAACAGATACGCGCCATTCTGCCAATTGTGCCGCACCGTTGCCGTCAATCCCCGGTAGGTGTCGCGCCGCGATGTCTGCAGCACGAACGTGGCTCCGATCTGTCCCGGCGGCACCGTTTCGTACACCAACCCGTGGTGCTCATCACGGGCCAGCAACTCCAGTCCCAGCAGCGTGTTTCTTTTCAGCCGCTGCTGCCAGCCCACATTCGCAATCTGAAAGTACGGCACCTGATATCCATTGGGCAGCTGCACGAATTGGCTCGTCGCCGGACCCGCCGTCACCACTTTTCCCGTCAAGTCGTAAAGTGTATCCACCTGCTTCTGGTCCTCGGTTTGCCCGATCACCGACAAATTCATCGCTATCGAATACATACCCCAACCCGCGGTGAATTTCGTGCGGTCGTCGGCGAATGGCAAATAGTTCAGCGCCAGCCGCGGCCCCGCGATTGCCCCTTGCACGAAGCGATCCCAGTCCGCGCGAACTCCCAACTGCGCCACCAGGTGCTTGTTGATGGTCCACAAGTCCTGCACGAATCCGCCCGCCAGCGTGTCCGTGACATAAAAATTTGCCGGCCCGGTAAACGTCGTCAGCCGCGCCAGCGTCAGGTCCGCGCGCAATGCCTGAATCTCCGTGCGCTGCGCGGACTGCGTCAGATCGATGCTGGAAATATCCCCGCCCGTCGAAATGGTGTGCGACCCGTGCCACTCAAATCCCGTCAGAATCGCGTCGAAGAATCCCTGGTAGCGGTGCCCCGTCGAGTGCAGCGCCTGGTAGTAGTTTCCTTCCGACCCGTTCACCAGCAGAATGTACGGCGCAGTGCCCTTCGGCACGCTGTTCACGTAGCTTTCGTCCGCCGCGAATCCCAGCTCGTACAGCGTTTTGCCAATCCACCACTGGTCCTTCACCGACCCGAATATCCGGTGCGAATTCACGTCGCTGGTCGTCGAGATCGGTGTGATTGTGCTCAGCCCGGAATTCGTCGAGCTTGCCTGGTTATACAGAAACGAGCCGTGCAGGCTGTGGTTCGGCGCTATCAGCCACAACAACCGCGTCAATGAATCGCCCGACCACTGATCCACGCTGTCCGCATTGCTGGGCAGTCCGTTGATAATGCTCAACGTGTGCTGCATGCTCAGCGATTCCGAGTACCACAGCTTGCCCTTTTTGATCGGGCCGGAAAACGAGAACCGCGGATAGTAATTCCCGAACCGCACGCCATTCTGCACATTAATCCCGGGAATGAAGTCCACCGCTCCAAACCGGAATTTGTCGTCCCCCTCCGGGGTATGGAAGCTCAGCACTGCCGCCCCGGGATGGTAGTACTGTGCTCCAAACCCGCCTGTCTGCACTTCTGCCGTACGCACGGCATCCACGCTGAACCGCGCGTCCAGTTGCCCGCTGACCGGATCGCCAATGTCAAACCCGTCCAGCAGGTATTGCGCCTGCGTGGTGCGCGCTCCCGCCACGTGCAGCAAATTCAGATTGTCGCGCAGCACCTGCGGCATCGCGATCAGGCTTTGCTGCAGGGTATGCGAACTGGGCACCGGGATGTCCCGGATTTCCGTCACATTCAGCGAGGCCGTTTCCGCCGTGTTCTCAGGGTCGATGCGATCGGGGGGCGCGTTCACATCGATCTTTTCATGTACTTCTTCGGAGTGATTGAGCGTGAAGGTAAACTCGGTGTTGTCGGAGCTTAGCGTTATGTTCTGGCCGCTCAAAACGAAGAACGTGGCTTTCACGATGCGCACCGCGTAGTCGCCCGGTTCCAGGTTCGCGATCGCGAACCCCCCAGTATCGTCGCTACTCGCCTCAAATGTCGGCGGAGTCGCCGACGGTTGCCCGCTCGCCGCGGTTTGTGGGCCCGTTGCCGTGGCACTTTGCGCGCCGTCGGCAGGTTTGGTCGGCGTGCCGACATGCTCAAGTTTTACTTGAGCTCCGCTAACCGGCAAACCATCTTCATCGACAATGCGCCCGTGAAGCGTGAGCGTTGCGTCCGCGCCCCAACAAGACGCTGTGCCCAGCAAAACCCCGGCGATCGCCAACGCTGCCTTGAAGTTCTTCTTCAACTGCGTCCGTCCCGAGAGTAGTGGACCTGCTCCCCATTGCTCCTGCAGCAGGACCGCTAGCGCCAGCTTTGCCAGAACACCCGGAAGACTCCCGCGGTCACTTCAAAGCGGCCTTACCAACGCAATCCTACTTCATTTTTCTTCTTCTCCGCTTTGCTGTTTTCCTCTCACCCCTTGTTTGCTTCCCTCATTTGCTTTTTCTTTAACAACATGTCGGCGCGCCGACATGTTCTGCCCCGCGCTATGTGCTGGCCGACCTTTAGGTCGGTTCCTGCGCCGAATGATCAGCCTGAAGACTGGCCACTACAAAACATGGCTGCCCGCAAAGACAAAAAGCCGAGGCGGCACTTCCTGCCACCTCGGCTCTGATTCACTGCTCCCGCCGCTTACTTCTTCTTGCTCTTCGCGGCTTTCTGTTTCGCTTCCACCACCGCCTGCGCCGCCGCCAATCGTGAGATCGGCACGCGGAATGGTGATGCGCTGACGTAGTCCATGCCAATTTCGTGACAGAACTTCACGCTTTCCGCATCGCCACCATGTTCGCCGCAGATGCCCACCTTCAGCTTCGGACGGGTCTCGCGGCCCTTCTCGACGGCCCAGCGCATCAGCATGCCTACGCCCTTGGTGTCCAGTGTCTGGAAAGGGTCGCCCGCGAACACGCCAGCCTTCTTCTCATCCACATAGTCGGGAAGGAAGCGGCCCGCATCGTCGCGCGACAGCCCCATCGTCGTTTGCGTCAGATCGTTGGTGCCGAACGAGAAGAACTCCGCCACTTCGGCGATCTCATTCGCCAGCAACGCTGCGCGTGGAAGTTCAATCATGGTGCCGACGAGGTACGGCAGCTTCACGCCAGCCTTTTTCAGCAGGTCTTCCGCAATCCGGCGCGTCGAATCGACGAGAATGCCGAGTTCCTTTTTGTCCAAAGTGAGCGGAATCATGATCTCAGGTAATACTTTAACTCTGCCTTTGTGGCATTCAATTGCCGCTTCGATGATCGCTCGCACCTGCATCTCCAGAATTTCCGGATACGTGATGGACAAGCGGCACCCGCGGTGCCCCAGCATCGGGTTGGCTTCATGCAATTGCTCCACGCGACGCGCAACCACCTCGGGACTGATGCCCAACTCCTTCGCGAGCTCCGCTTGCTTGGCCGGCTCGTGCGGCACGAATTCGTGCAGCGGCGGATCGATCAGGCGAATGGTTACCGGGAAGCCGTCCATAGCCTGGAAGATGCCCACGAAGTCGCGGCGCTGGAACGGCAGCAACTTGTCCAGAGCCTTCACACGGGCTTCCTTGTCGTTTGCCAGAATCATTTCCTGGATAGCTAACTGCCGGTCGTGGCTCTTTTCCGGATGCTCGAAGTCGGTGAAGAACATGTGCTCCGTACGGCAGAGCCCAATGCCCTCTGCGCCGAACTCGATGGCCTTGCGCGCGTCCTGCGGCGTGTCCGCGTTGGTGCGCACGCGCAGCCGGCGGATCTCGTCGGCCCACTTCATGATCGTCTGGTAGGCCTTCGGGAATTCCGGAGTCACCAGCGGCATATCGCCGGTGTACACGACGCCTTCGCTGCCATCCAGCGTCAGCCACTCCCCTTCTTTCACCTTCTTGCCGTTCTTGCCGGAGGTCATCACCTTGGTCTTGTAATCGATGTCCAAGGTTTCCGCGCCGACGATGCAGCATTTGCCCCATCCGCGCGCCACCACGGCGGCGTGTGAAGTCTTGCCGCCCGTCGCCGTCAGAATGCCTTGCGCCACTGCCATCCCGCCAACATCTTCGGGGCTGGTCTCGCGCCGCACGAGAATCACTTTCTCGCCCTTCTTGGCCCACTCTTCGGCTTCGGCGGCAGAGAAGCACGCTTTGCCCACCGCGGCACCGGGAACGGCGTTGATGCCGTGCGCCAGGATTCGCGATTCCAACGTCTTCTTATCAACCTTGGCGTCAATGACCGGGTAGAACAGCCGCTCGATATCTTCCGACTTGATGCGCAGCACGGCATCTTCCTTGCTGATGAGCTTCTCGTTGGCCATGTCCATGGCGATCTTGAACGCGGCGGCCGGAGTACGCTTTCCAGTGCGCGTCTGCAGCATGTAGAGCGTGCCGTCTTCGACGGTGAACTCCATGTCCTGCATATCGGTGTAGTGCCTTTCAAGTTTTACTCGAACTTTGTCCAGTTGCGCGTAAACCTTCGGCATGATCTTCGCCAGCTCGGTGAGATGCACCGGCGTGCGGATTCCCGCCACCACATCTTCGCCCTGTGCGTTGGTCAAATAGTCGCCGTAGAAAATCTTTTCACCGGAGCTGGGGTCGCGCGTGAAGCACACGCCCGTCCCGGAATTGTCGCCGGTATTGCCGAACACCATTTGCATGACGTTCACGGCAGTGCCCAGCAAACCGGTGATCTTCTCCACGCGGCGGTACGTGACGGCCTTTTCGGCCATCCACGAACCGAACACCGCGCCGACTGCTCCCCACAACTGTTCCATCGGATCTTCGGGGAAATCGTTGCCGGACTTTTCCTTGAAGTACTGCTTGTACTCGCCGACCAGCTCTTTCCAGCCGCTGGCGGGTACCGCGGTATCTTCCTTGGCGCCGAGGCGTGTCCTCATGGCGCGCAGGCGATGCTCCAGGTCTTCCTTGGACATGCCCATCACCACGGTGGAATACATCTGCACGAAGCGGCGGTACGCATCATAAGCGAAGCGTTCATTGTTGGTGACCTGTGCAAGGCCTTCGACGGACTTGTCGTTCAGGCCCAGGTTCAGAATCGTTTCCATCATTCCCGGCATGGAGCGCGCCGACCCGGAACGCACGCTGACGAGCAGCGGATTCTTGGGATCGCCCAGCTTCTTCTTGGTGACCTTTTCCAGCCGGGCCACGCTGTCGGTTACCTGCTTCTTCAGTTCGCTCGGGTACTTCTTGCCGTTCTTGTAGAAATGATCGCAGGCTTCGGTGGAAATGGTGAACCCTGCAGGAACGGGCAAACCGATCTTGGTCATCTCCGCGAGACCGGCACCCTTCCCTCCGAGGAGATCGCGCCACTCGCCGTCCCCTTCCGCTTTACCTGCACCAAAGAAATAGACCCACTTTTTCACGGTACGCCTCACTTGGTTTTTTGACTGCGGTACTGGCGCGCTGCCCATCGCACTCATTTGGGATTGGAGTGCACAATGTCGGCGTGCCGACAATTTTCCAAAAGAAAACTGTCTCAGAAACTCGCTTTTGTTGCTGTGGTGCTCGTCACGTGCCCTTCCCTCAGATCTAAAGTGAAACTTGAAAATGTCGGCGCGCCGACATTTTCGGCCTTCTGCTCCTGTAGGGACACCCTTTCAGGGGGGCGTCGAGTCCGCTGGGACCATGCCGCCGAGGGGAAAAAGCCTCGGGCCTGAAGTCCTGAGCCACAGGGACGTATCGCGTGCTTCCCCGGTCGTCATTTTGGGAATGTCGGCGCCCCGACGATTTCCCACCCTACTTCCCCTCGTCTCCACCCAACTCCGAAAAATCCGCTATCGTTGTGAACTCCCGCAACAACTCCGACAACAACGCCAAGCGGTTCTTCCGCACCGCTTCGTCCTCGGCCATCACCATCACCTTCTCGAAGAACGTGTCTACCACTTTGCGCAGCCCGGCAATCTCTTCCAACGCTTCCTGGAAACGCCCGGCGCGCTTGTCCTCGCTCACCTTCGCTGCCGCCTTGCGCACCGCGGCGTGCAGATCCTTTTCTTCCTGGCTCTGGAACAGTTCAGGGTCGACTGGCTGGGTCTCCGCGGGCAGGTTAGCCTTCTCCAGAATCTTTCGAATGCGTTTGAACGAGACCGCCAGCGGTTCGAAGTTCTTGGACTTGCGAATGGCCTTCAGCGCCTTCAGCCTCTTTTCCACATCCACCAGATCGTCGGCACCGGCGCGGAACACGGCATTCACTTCGTCGTAGGCGTAGCCCGTTCGCTCGCGAAACACGAACTTGGCGCGCTCGTGGATGAAGTCCAGTATCTGTGCCTCCATGGAGTGGCTGACATTCTTTTTTGGCGGGTGCGTGTGCAACGCCTTGGCTGCCGCATGAATCGCCAGAGACAGCGACACGGGCAGCTTCTTGTCCAGAATGATTTTTACGATCCCGAGTCCGGCGCGGCGCAAAGCGTATGGGTCGCTCGAGCCGGTAGGCACCACGCCCACCGACAAGCACCCGGCGATGGAGTCAAGCTTGTCGGCAAGCGCTACGGCGCAGCCGGTGATGTTGCGCGGGATCGGATCGTCGAGACCTACGGGCCGGTAGTGATCGTAGACGGCGTCGGCTACTTCATCCGACTCGCCCTGCGCCCGCGAATACAGACCACCGACGATGCCTTGCAACTCCGTGAACTCGCGGACCATTTCGCTAACCAGGTCGCACTTGGCCAGTTCAGCCGCGCGATCGGCATCCGCCACATGCGCTTGCACAATGCCGAGGTTGAACCACTGTTCTGCCAGCCACCGGGCGATGGCGCGCATGCGTTCGACCTTGTCTCGATAGCTGCCCAGCCGCGACTCGTAGGTCACCTTCTCCAACTTGGTCAAATTGTCGGCCAGCCGACATTTTTGATCCGACTCCCAAAAAAACCGCGCATCGGCAAAGCGCGCCTTCAGCACTCGCTCGTGCCCGGCGCGCACCAGGCCCTTGGGGTCCCTGGCCATATTAATGACCGCCAGGAAATTCGGTGCCAGTTCCCCGCCGCGCTTTTCGACGGCAAAGTATTTCTGGTGGTCGCGCATCACGGTGATCAGGATCTCGTCGGGCAGGTTGAGGAAGGACGGGTCGAAGCCGCCCTCGATCACGTGGGGGAATTCATTCAGGTAGCTCACCTGTTGCAGCAGTCCGGCATCTTCGTGGACTTTGCAGCCGCTGCGCTTGGCATGCGAGGCCAGTTCGCGGGTGATGATTTCCAGTCGTTCGGACGGCCGCACGACCACGCCATTGGCGCGCAACCTCTTTTCGTAGTCCGCGAAATCGTGCACGTGGATATCGGGCTTGCCAAGGAAGCGATGGCCACGCGTGGTGTCTGCGGCGGTCAATCCAGCGAAGCTGAACCTCAGCGCCTGGCCATCGAGCACCCCTAGGAGCCAGCGAATGGGGCGAATGAAGCGCGCGCCATCCAGGCCGGTCCAGGTCATGGTGCGTGGCCAGGTAAGGTCATGAATCGCACGCGGCAAAATATTGAGCAGCAGGTCGTGCGCGGTGCAGCCTCGACGAGTGACCCTTACAGCCAGGTATTCGCCCTTAGGAGTCTGCACGGTGAAAAGTTCATGGAGAGCCACGCCCTGCTTTTCGGCGAAGCTGACGGCGGCTCTTGTCGGCGCGCCGACATTATCGTAGGCCACAGACTTGGGCGGGCCGGTGATTTCAGTGACCACGTCGGCCTGCTTGGCGACCAGTCCGCGAACCCAAGCGGTCAGGCGGCGCGGTCCGCCAAAGGTTTCTACGGTGACGCCCTCGTTCAAATTCTCGGCGACGAGATTGCGCTCCAGGATGGTTTTCAATTCGTCGATGGCGCGCGGCAGCATGCCCGCGGGGATCTCTTCGGAGCCGATTTCAAGCAGCAGTTCGATGCGCTTGTCGGTTAGAGTCAAGGGTAGCGCGGGCTTCCTTTTCGGTTCGGTTTTTGTTTTGGCCTTGGCCATGGTTTTGGGTTTCTTCACGGAAGTCATAGGCGCACCGCCAAGGGTGAGCCCGAAAATGTCGGCGCGCCGACATTTTGCCGTGCGGCGGCTTCCCACCGCTTGATGACGGAAACTTGGCACTTGCGAGTGGCCCGGCCAGAACAAGAGCAATCTCTCGCACTGCAAAAGACACAGGCCCGTTCGCCGGACCGTAAAGCCGAAAATGTCGGCGCGCCGACATTCTTGCCATGGGCAACACCTTGGGTGGCGCTCATGCGCGCACCTCGTGGCCGCCAAGTTCGCGCTTGGCGGCGACCCGAGGCGCAGACTCGCGTGTCTGTTCGCGGTACGCGTGGGCCGCGCGGCACGACAGCGTGCGGACGCGAGCCATCAGCGCGGCGCGC
The DNA here is from genome assembly GCA_963804635.1 of Candidatus Acidiferrales bacterium. GTDB lineage: Bacteria > Acidobacteriota > Terriglobia > Acidiferrales > UBA7541 > Acidiferrum. Next base: position 203,153 of record CAWDRK010000047.1, on the reverse strand, counting down.
TCCGTGGTGGAGATGACCCCGCGCGCGTCCATCAGATTGAACAAGTGCGAGCACTTCAGGCAATGATCGTAGGCCGCGAGCAGCGGGTAGCGGGCGCGCTCCTTCGCCGAAGGTGCACCTGAAAATGCCGGCGCGCCGACACTTTCCGCAGGGCCTGCGTTTCCTACTCCCAGTTCCAATTGTTCGGCGGGCGGCTTGCCCGACTTTGCCTCTCCGTCTTTGCTCGGCGCGCGGACATTTCCGAGCAGAGCCTTCCAGCCGTCCAAAAGTTCCTTGGCTTCTTTTTCATGAATCTCGAACTCCGCGCGAAGCGCTACCGCGTCGCTGCGGTCGAAGCTGTACTCGGAGAGCTGCTGCTCTTCCGCGAGGCGAATGTCGCCGTAAGTCTTGTCGGCGGTCCACTGGATTTCGTAGACGCTTTCGACGTTCTGCAGGAAGGCGCAGATGCGCTCAAGGCCGTAGGTGATCTCGACGGAGATGGGGTCGAGATCCAATCCCCCACTCTGCTGGAAATATGTGAACTGGGTGATCTCTTGGCCATCAAGAAGGATTTGCCAGCCAATACCCCAAGCGCCGAGCGTAGGCGATTCCCAGTTATCCTCTTCAAAGCGGACATCGTGTTCGCTGAGCTTGATGCCGATGGCCTCGAGGCTGCGGAGGTAGATGTCCTGGATGTTCGTGGGGGCAGGCTTGAGGACGACCTGATACTGAAAATGTTTGTACAGGCGGTTGGGATTCTCGCCGTAGCGTCCATCGGCCGGCCGGCGCGAGGGTTGCACGTAAGCGACCCGATACGGAGCGGGGCCGAGAACGCGCAGGAACGTTTCGGGGTGCATGGTGCCTGCGCCAACTTCGGTGTCGTAAGGCTGCTGGAGGACGCAACCCTGATTTCCCCAGAAGTGCATGAGTTTGAGAATGAGATCCTGAAAGGTAAGGCCGGAGTATTTTTTCTCAAGTTTTGCTTTAGCTTTCAAGAAGCCTCCAAGAGTTTGCGGATCCCGAGCTTGCGTTCCGCGTGGTGCTCAATCCAGTTGAAGCCCGCTTCGCGCAGCTCGTGCACCGGCGCCTCCTTACCCAGCGTGAGATCAAACCTGTCCAGCCGCTCCTTGGCAAACCGCTCGGCCAGTTCGCGCGCCTCGAACGAGACCGGCTTCATGCCGGGCCGGCGATGCTCTTCCCCGAACAGTCCGGGATGGAAGGCATCCTGAAAAGCCAGGTGCCTGCCAAACGGCTTGCCGCAGGTGGCGCAGGCATCGAAGCGGGGCAGCCAGCCGGCCAGGCGCACGGTCCAGAACGCGAAGTAGCTGAGCGGCAAGAGCCAGTTGCCGCGGCGCTCGATCTCACGGGCGGTAAGCAGGATCAGCCGGAACATGGGCTCGGAGGCTTCGTGCTCCGGCAGAACCAGTTCGGCAATCTCGCTGACGGCGGCTAACCCGGTGTTCATCTCGTGGTCGCTCTGAGCCTTGTTGAAGGACTCGAGCGGCTCGCACTGCTGAATGCGCACGAGGTCGCGGGTCTCGCGCTCGAAGTACCACAGTTGCACGTGGGACAGAATCTCGAGCGTGGATCCGTAGCGGTTCTTCAGACGACGGGCGCCTGCCGCTACTCCCCGCATGCGTCCTGAGCTGCGACCGAAAAAGCTCACCAGACGGTCAGCCTCGCCCAGTGGAAATGTCTTCAGAATGATGGCTTCCGTTTCCCGGGCAGGCATAATGTCGGCGCGCCGACATTGAGAATAAGTGCCGTGCGGCTCCTGTACAATGGCGCGCGAACGCGGAGCTAATTTAATTACCACAGGCGGCGCAATGGCGCAATGACGGGGAAGGGTTTTTTTGAAAGAAAGAAGAAATGGGAAGAAAAAAGAAAGAGGGGGAGAGCGGGGGAAATTGTCGGCGCGCCGACAATTTCATTCTGCTGCATCGACATTTCGCGGGTTGGACTCCTGTAGCTCAGGCCGTCAGGCCTGAGGTCCCTTCCCGGGGGGAGGCGTGCTTGCCGCGTGCGAAGAGGAAGCCTCACCCCTACGAGGGAGGAGCTACAGAATCCAACGGTCAAACTAGCCATGAATCTCGGCGCGGCGACACCCTTGAATTTGCGATCCGCGGATTGACCAGCACCCTTCGGAGCGCAAGGACTCGCTCTCGCTCTTGCTGCGTAAACCGCGAGTGCCAAGTTTCTGTCATCGCTCAATCCATTAAATCGCGGAAGCGGTGGCAAGCCACCGCACTTCAGAATGTCGGCGCGCCGACATTTTCGTTTTGTCACCCTCGAGCCGCCCTCCTGTAGCTCGAGCCTTCCGGCGTGGGGCGCGGGAGCCACAGGAATCGCCGATGAACCGGAAATGCTGGTCGCGAGTAGCAGGCCCATTTTGCCAAGGAAAACGGGGCAACTTGGAGCCTGGCAGATTCTGTTAACTTGGGTTTTGCGCGGGAAACATTATTGGACACAACTCCCTGCCCTTTGCGAGCCAGGACAAAGCCGCCCGCTCCGGAAAGCGGCCGCTACATACCCAACAAAAGCGGTCCCGAGCAAAGATCCCACACCCTCAAGACCTCGCTCGGAGCGGATAGGAGCCCACGCGGGCTGGCGCAGGAATCAGCGCCACATGGAAGGCCGAAGCCGGCGGCGACGCCGCGGGGGCAGCGTGCTCCCCGTCACGCTACACAACTTGGCAGAGGATAGGTATGCTGTTGCGGGAGATGAGTCCGAAACCGACATGATTCCACTGAAGGATATTAATCCGCCGCGGACGACGCCAATCGTGAATATCGCTTTGATCGCGGCCAACGTGCTGGTCTTCTTTTATATGGTGTATACGAGCGCGACGGTAGCGAACTCCGAGAACGCGATCATGATGACATACGGAACCGTGCCGGCGCGACTGAGCCTGTGGCTGGCGGGACGCACCACGGCGGAGGCCGCGTTCCTGCCCTTGTTGACCAGCATCTTCCTGCACAGCGGGCTGATGCACCTAGCGGGAAATATGCTCTTTTTGTGGGTGTTCGGCGACAACGTGGAGGATTACTTCGGGCACCTTGGATACCTGGTCTTTTATCTGGTGTGCGGCGTCGGGTCGGGGCTAATCCATGTGCTGTTCAATCTGGGCTCGCGGATACCCGCGGTTGGGGCGAGCGGGGCCATTAGTGGAGTGATGGGGGCGTACGCGGTGCTCTATCCGGGACACCGGATATTGACGTTCTTTTTCATATTTCTGATTCCGGTGCCCGCGATTTTGATCCTGGGGTATTGGTTCGTGATTCAGTTCCTCGAGGGCGTCGGTGGAATCGGGATGGGTATGCGAGGTGGCGGCGGCGTGGCCATTTGGGCGCACATTGGAGGATTCGTGATGGGGGTGTTGATCACGTTGATGGTGAGGAAGCGGTGAGCAGATATCAGCGATATGTTCGCTGCCGCGGGTTTTGGGATGCTGGCTCGTGTTCGTTGCACTCGGCCTATCACATCGGATGAAAAACCTCTGGAGTCCTCGGCAGGAACAGCGGCTTTTCTCCATTGGGGTGGAATTGCTGGACTTTGTTCAACGCGCGTGACGCAGGAGACCCAAAAGGTGAACACCGAGGTGCGGTCGCGCGGAATAACCTGAATCCTACTAGGCCCGAGCCGCAGGTATACGACTGGGACTCCAGATGAAGAAGATAGTTGAAGCACGGATCCGTTGCATAAAGTGATACTTGAAGTTTGCATTTTCACCATCAGGTGATGGTTGAGAATACTGCGGTGCCGCTTTTTCATGCTCAAGTAATGGTTGAAGTGTACTAAGAGTGCTTGGATACGTAGGTGGCTAGCCAGTCGCCGATTTCGGTCGTCATCTTCTTGCCACCTAGATCAATGCTTGAGATTCCGTCCCACAGAGCAGACTTCACGCTTTCCTTTAAGAGTCGCGCTTCCTCGGTCCATCCGAGAAAATCCAACATCATGCCGGAAGCCAGGACCGAGCCGAAAGGATTGGCAATGCCTTTTCCGGCGATGTTGGGGGCGGAACCATGGACGGGTTCGAAGAGCGAGGTTTTGCCGGGGTGAATGTTGCCGGACGGGGCCAGGCCGAGTCCACCGGCGAGTTGAGCGGCGAGGTCACTGATAATGTCGCCGAAGAGGTTGTTGGTGACGATGACGTCGAACTGCTTGGGATCGCGAACCAGCTCCATGGCAAGGGTGTCGATATAAAGATGGCGGGACTCGACGTCGGCATATTCCTCGCGGACGGATTTGAAGACGCGCTGCCAGAGGTCGTGGGCGAAGGTCATGGCGTTGGACTTGTCGGACATGCAGACGCGCAGAGGCCTCTGGGAGCCGGGGGATGCTGGCTGGATGCTGCCGGTGCCACGGGTATGGGAGCGGGCGAAATCGAAGGCGTAGCGGATGATGCGCTCGACGCCCTTGCGGGAGTTGACGTCTTCCTGGATGGCGATCTCGTCGGCAGTTCCCCTCTTGAAGAAGCCGCCGACGCCGACGTACAGGCCCTCGGTATTTTCGCGGACGACCATCAGATTCATGTCGGCGGGCCGACAATCGCGGAGCGGGGTGAGGCGCTCGTGGAAGAGTTCGGTGGGACGTGCGTTGACGAACAGATCGAGCTGGAAGCGCAGACCGAGAAGAATGTCGGCGGCGTGCTGGTTGGAGGGCACGCGGGGATCACCCATGGCGCCGAAGAGGATGGCGTCGAACTCGTCGCGAAGTATGGCGACGGCGCCCTGCGGGAGAGTGACGTTCTCCTTGAGATATCTGTCGGCGCCCCAGTCGAACTCGACGAACTCGACGGGCCGCTTGCGCACGCTGGTGGCCGCGCGGATGACCTTGAGGGCTTCGGGAGTGACCTCCTTGCCGATGCCGTCGCCGGGAATGACGGCGATGCGGGCTTTGGGACCGCCGTTACGAAGGGGAATGTTCGGCACGAATCGATCCTCCGAGGTATGGAGTGGGTACGCGGTAAGGTAGCACAGGATCGAGATATCAGCGATCCGTGATCAAAAATCGGGAGGCTGAGCGCGATGAGCGGGCGGCAGCTTGCGTTGAGGGATTCATAGTTTTCGGCGGCGACGTGATCGCGGTGGAAGCGAAAACCCTCGGCCCTCAGGTTGCTTCCCACATGGCCGGGGATCCCTCGCCCTTAAAGCTGCGCTGCACCATCGCCGTCACGCAAAATGTCGGCGCGCCGACCCGCTTCCCTCTCGTAAACCTTCACAGCTCAGGTTGGTTGCCATCCGGCCGAAAAACAGTCAGCTGTGAACGCCTTGACCTACAGGTGCAGACTGCGGGCATCGCGCCGGTTGGGGCTGGTATAAAAGCCAGCGCTACATTTGAGGAAAAAAGCTACAGGGCGCACGCCTCCTTCCCTGCAACAGACACGTAGGAGACCGCTCCTACGAGTCGAGCCTAAGAGAAATCCCGGAAGGGGCGAGCTACCGGATCGCGGAATGTCGCACGTGGCGTCGGGGTCAGAAAATTGTGAGACCGAGGTAAAGGGGCAAGCCTTTGGTTGTGGGAGATTTATGTTGCCGAACCGGGAGGTTGCGGGCAAAATTCAGGGCACCTTATGGCACTCAACCCTGCAAACTGCCGATTCGGGCCTTACGAAGTGAGGATGCGAACGCGGGAACTCTACAAACAAGGAATAAAGCTGAAGTTGCGGCCCCAGCCGTTCCAGGTGCTGAAGGCACTGGTGGAGCGAGCCGGAGACCTGGTGACCCGCGACGAACTGAAACAGCTGCTCTGGGCTAAAGAAACATTTGTGGATTTCGAGCACGGGCTGAACACATCCATTCGGGAGTTGCGGGCAGTCCTGAATGACGCGGCGAATGATCCGCGGTACATCGAAACGCTGCCGAAGCTGGGGTACCGGATGATTGCGGCGGTGGAGGTGGAAGAAGCGGCGAGAGCGAACCAGGACACGGTACCGGCCCTGTCCGCGGCGAACATCACGGGGACGGATGTAGCTGGCGTGGCAGTGATTCGTGAGAGCACTGCTTCGCGGCGGGTGGTGTTGCGGCGGTGGGCGCTGCCAGTTGGGATTTTACTGCTGCTGGCGGCGGTGCTTGCTGGAGGCTGGCCGGGGTCGCGATTCCGAGTACGGCCGCAGGCGATGAGTGGGCGGCCGATGCTGGCGGTACTTCCCTTCGAGAACCTGACCGGCGACACGGCGCAGGAGTACTTCAGCGATGGATTAACGGAAGAAATGATCGGGCAACTGGGCCGGCTCGATCCCGGGCATCTGGGAGTGATTGCACGTACTTCGGTAATGCACTACAAGGGAAACCGCGAGCAGTTGGACAAGATCGGCCGCGAACTGGGAGTCCAGTATGTGCTGGAAGGAAGCGTGCGGCGCGATGGCGAGCGGGTGCGAGTGTCGGCACAATTGATTCAGATGAGGGATCAGACGCACGTGTGGTCGCGGCAATACGATCGCAAGTTGAACAATCTGCTGACGCTGCAAGGGGAAATCGCGCAAGAAATCGCGGATGAGATCCAGGTGACGCTCGGAGATGCTCCGGCGAGGAAGGAAGTGCAGGCCGTTGCCTCTCCCGCGTCGTATGAAGCGTATGACCTGTACCTGAAGGGACTTTATTTCTGGAACAAGAGGGCGCCGGGTTTCCCGCTGGCGACGCAATATTTCGAGCAGGCCATAGCGAAAGATCCGAATTACGCGCGCGCATATGCCGGGCTGGCAAACACGTTTGCGTTGATGGGCACGTGGTACCAGGCTCCGCAAAATGAAGTGATGCCGAAGGCGCGCACAGCGGCGTTGAAGGCGCTGGAAATCGACGAGAGCCTTGCCGAAGCGCACACATCGCTGGCGCTGATTGCGGGGAGTTACGATTACGACTGGCAAACGGCGGAGAAGGAGTATCGACGGGCAATCCAGCTCAATCCGGATTATGCGACAGCGCATCAGTGGTATGCCGAGTTCCTTGCATGGCAAGGGCGCTTCGATGAAGCATTTGCCGAGAGCGAGCGCGCGCGCAGGCTAGATCCGATGTCGCTGATCATTGCTTCGGATCACGGGGCAATTTTGTACTACTCGAGGCAATACAATCGCGCGATTGCACAGTGCCAAATGGTGCTGGAGATGGATCCTGACTTTGGTCATGCGCGGACATTTATTTTCCACTCGTATGTGCAAGAAGGGAAATTTGCCGAGGCACTGGATGAAATCAAGCGCGGACACAATCCGGAAGACTCGCCGTGGACCTGGGCGCTGAGGGCGTTTGTGTACGGCCGCTGGGGGCGAACTGCGGAGGCCGCACACGCGCTCAGTAAATTTGAACAATTTGCCCCTCAGTTGCACTCCGACCGGCCACTGGCCGAGGCGCTGACGTACGTTGGGGCGGGCAGGAAAGATCAGGCGATTGGCGTGCTGCAAAAAGCGTACACAGAGCATTCCGATGCGCTGGTCTCGCTGAGGGTCAATCCGGTTTATGATGCGCTGCGAGATGATGCGCGGTTTCAGGAGTTGCTAAGGAAGGTGCGGTTGGAGTGAGGTGGCGGGAGTCGTGATAGGTCGCTGATTGGTATCAGCTATCAGGGATCAAGGAATGCACGGTGAGAAGATTTTCTTTGCGCGGGGATAGTGCTGCGATCCCTCGACGACGATCCGCAAAAGGCACGACTCGCTGTTCGGGATGCCCATGCGAGCGTGAGAACGGGCTGAATCCTGTACTACCACGTGGGTGCGCACCGCGATTGCGAGTTGCGTTGGTTGCGGCGGCGCGGGATGGCGATGGCGATCAGGCCTGAGGCTAGAGCGAGCAAGGTGGAAGGCTCGGGGGTGGAGACTGTAGAGGACAGGGATTCGTCGACGTAGAAGCCGGCGGTTAGCAGCGAGGCATCACCGTTCTGAGCGACGAGAAAGATTTGCGCGGAGCCTTGCGCTTGAGCAACGGACGGGCAACCCTGACCCACGAGAGTGTCGTCGGTTGCGGAAACTGGAAGTAGAGAGCAAGAAACTGTTTTCGACGGAGACCCCGGCAATGGCGTCATCGCTGCAAGGACCGGCAGCCAGAAAACTGGCACCTTGCGCTGTGAGGGTATTGGTCTGAGGATCGGTCCAGCTGGCGCTGGCGTGGGGGACGGTAACGGTGGTGCCGATGATGACGTCGCCGGAGTTGGGATTGGTGAGGCTGACGTTGTAATTAAACTGGTCGAGCTGGACGGCTTCGGTGGCGCCGCCGATGAGAAAGAAGTTGGGAACGCCCCGGCCGAAGCGCTCGGAAAGGATGAATCCGGGGCTATCGGGATCGCTCGCGTCGGGAGTGAAGATGATGTCGTTAGCGGACAAGACACCAGTGCTCGACCAGGCAGCGGCGTCAAGCTGAAAAGTTTTGTCGCCAATGGTGCAGCTGGAATCCAGGACGGAACTGAGGACCGCGGCCTGGCAGGGGGCGTCGGCCCGGGCATGGGGTGAAGCCGCGAACAGGGCGGAAAAGACTGCGACAATCCAAAAGGTTTTGTTGAACATGCGTTCCCTCCCGCGATCCAGCCGGCCAGTTCTCCGAGCCCGCTAGACAAACTGGTGTACAAGAGAATGAGGTAGTGGCATCGCAAAGATTCATCTAGGAGTCGATGGAGGCGGGGTCTGGAATAAGTCGAAAAAAGATGAAAGGGCAAGGAGGTGATTGCAGGTGGGTTAGGTCGCATGGCGGTCTGGGGCTGCCGTTATCAGTATCAGTTCCAGAAGAGCAGCGGGACCGCCTCGGAAGGCGGTGCATTACGGGGGCAATGTTGTCGCAGCGAAAGCCCAAGCCTCACCCCGGAAAGGGGTGAGCTAGGGTGCGGGGGAACACAGGCTGAAGCCAGTGCTACTGAGACGAGCTAGGAGGCGCGGGCGGATTCTACGAAGTAGACGCCGGCTAGGGCTAAGGCGCCGCCGAGGAGTTCGGGCCAGGAGCCGCGTTCGTTTAGCAGGAGGATGCCTAGCAGCGAGGCGGAGACCGGGAGAAGGTAGTTGTAGGCGGCGAGTTGGGTGACTTCGAGATAGCGGAGGAGCCAGAAATACAAGAGGTAAGCAAGGGAGGAGCTGAAGAGGGCCATATAGAGAAGGGCAGCCCAGGCAGGCGACGGGAGGGTGAGCCAGTGAGGACCGAGGGCGATGGCGCGGTAGATGGCGATGGGAAGAACGAAGAGGGCTCCGAACAGGAAATTGTAGGTGGTCATGCTGAGGGCGTCGTAGCGGGACGCAACGCGCTTCCCGAGCACGGCGTAGAAGGCGAAGCCGAGAGAGCCGATGAAAGTGATGAAATCGCCGAGGAGCGTCGGCCAGTGTTGCGCGGAGTCGCGGGCGGTGGCGAGGAGCATGACCCCGAGGAGAGCGACGGTCATGCCGAGGACTTTGCGGAGCGTGGCGGATTCAAGGCGAAACAGGACCGCGAGGATCAGAGCGTAAATGGGACCCATGCCAACGATGATGGCGGAGTGTGTGATGGAGGTGAAGCGAAGGCCGATGGTGAAGCAGACCTGGTTGACGGTGACGCCGAGGAAGCCGAGGTAGAGGAAGGTCCAGAAATCGTGAGCCGTGAGATGTGCCTTGTGACTCGTGGAAGAGAGAAGCAGATCCCTCGCTTCGCTCGGGATGACATTCTTGTTGGGACTGGGATTTGCTGGCGAATCTGGAGATGCCTTTGCGGAAGGCTTGCGAAAGGCGGGTAGGCGGCGGCAGAGCGGGTTGAGGAGAAGCATAAAAACGCCTGCGAGAACGACGCGGATGGAGGCGAGGGTCATCGCGGGGAGATAACGAAGAGCGATTTTTCCGGCGATGAAATTGAGGGCCCAGACGGTGGTGAGGAAAATCAGGGCGAACCAGATGATGGGGCGGCTGGGGGCGCGTCCGGAGGAGGAGTCTACGCGCACGGGAATAGGCCGGGCAAAAGCTGATGCACAGACGGAATGAAATTGATCAAGAAAGATCCTTGGAGAGAATTATACGCGGGAAAACGGAACACTAGAACCGGGAGTCCACGGGGAGCATCCAACAGCCAGCCCGGCTGAAGAAGGATTGAGGAAGAATCGTTCCATTTTGGGCGGAAGAGCGCGCCCTGCTGTGGATGCCTGTCTAGGCGTTTGCGATCACATCGTGATGGAGAGTTTTGCCAGTAGAGTAACGCCATAGAAACAATAGACGAGCCGGAAGGCCGGCCACTAAGAAAGCAAGATAGGAGAAATGAACATGAGTGAAGCAGCTCGACCGGTGCCCGAGAAACAGGGCGGAGCGAAACCACAGACATTTGCCGCGAAGGCGTACGCTACTTTCAACGAGAAGGCGCCGCTGGGGCCGTTCAGCGTGGCGCGGCGGGCGCCGCGTCCGCAGGATGTGCACATTGAAATTTTGTACTGCGGCGTTTGCCATTCGGATTTGCACCAAGCCCGGAACGAATGGAAAGAGGTGATGCCCACAGTGTATCCCTTGGTGCCGGGCCACGAAATTGTTGGGCGCGTAGTGAAGGTCGGAAGCGCGGTAAAGAAATTCAAGGCAGGTGACATTGCGGCGGTCGGGTGCATGGTGGATTCGTGCCGGGTGTGCGAGAGTTGCCGAGCGGGATTGGAAAACTATTGCGAAAACGGTTTCACGTTAACGTACAACTCGGAAGACAGGATTCTGGGCGGGGTGACGTACGGCGGATATTCCCAGAGCGTCGTGGTGGACGAGGCGTTCGTGCTGCAGGTGCCGAATGGATTGGATCCGGCAGGAACGGCGCCGCTGTTGTGCGCGGGGATTACCACATATTCGCCTATGCGACATTGGAAAGTGGGCAAAGGACAGAAGGTGGGAATCGTTGGACTGGGCGGGTTGGGACACATGGGCGTGAAATTCGCGCATACGCTGGGCGCGCACGTAGTGCTGTTCACGACATCGCCGCACAAGGCAGCGGACGCGCGTCGCCTGGGCGCGGACGAAGTGGTGATTTCCAAAGATGCGGCGGAGATGGAGAAGCATGCCGCGAGCTTCCACTTCATTCTCGATGCGGTGTCGGCGGAGCACGATATCAATGCGTACCTGAGTTTGCTGAAGCGCGATGGCACGCTGACGTTGGTGGGCGTGCCGGAAAAGCCGATGCCGGTGGCGGCGTTCAGCCTATTGGCGAAGCGGCGAAGCTTAGCCGGATCCGGCATTGGCGGGATCCGCGAGACGCAGGAGATGCTGGAGTTTTGCGCGCAACATGGAATCACCGCGGACATCGAGATAATTAAGATGCAGCAGATCAACGAGGCGTATGAACGGTTGCTGAAGGGCGATGTGAAGTACCGATTCGTGATCGATATGGCTTCGCTGAAGTAGGACGGAACGGCGTTCGAAGTTGAAAGCGGAAAAGGGGCGGCAAGCCGCTGCACACCAAGAGTTGAGCGTAAGCTAAGCCCGCCCGTCCCAGAAGACGGCCGCTGCAAAGCAAAGAGAACATCGGGACCGCTACGATTTATTTCTTCGATGATTTTGCTGGAGGGTAGCCGCTACAAACGTCGCCTTCGCCGGATGTCTGGAGCGCTTCAAGGTCCCGGACGCGGCGCTGGGTCAGCTTCTTCCTTAGAGTTGCAACGACCATGGGGTAGACAGAGCCGTAGTCTGAAATGTCTTTCGATGGTACCGCGCCTCGAGTTGGGCGTCTCGATAGGCTGCCATGCTTTTTGCTCTGGGCTGCCGTGTCTGATGCCCATTGGTTTCTAAAGGAGCAGTTCCGAGGTGATGAAGAACCCGATTCCGGCGGAACTAGTTTGGAGTGCGGCGGCTCGCCGCCTCTTTTCGACCGGGGCACTCAGGAATTACGTTTGCGAATTATAGCGACCGCGATGTTTAGTGCGCCCACGGCTAGGCTTGATTTAAGACCGTAGCGCGCCAAGGTTCTACCCAATTCTGTGCTGCGCTTGCTAGCGTTCTGCTGGATGGTTCGCGCGCGTCCAAAAGCGTGTTGCGAGGGCAAAGGTCCATGCGCCTGAAACCGTGCCCAGGCTGAGGAACACAAAGAGCCACAAAAGAATCCGTGAAGTTTCGCGATGAGAGCAGCGGCTAAACCACGATTGCAAGAAACCGAGCCCACCGAAGAGAAACGCAAAATAAAATGACCACACCCCATTTGAAAGACCGAAGCTCTCCTGCTCGCCGGGCCAGGGCGGCGTTGGATAGTAGTGGTCGTAGATGCGTGGGTAAAGGGCCCAAGTGACGCTGAGGACCAGAAATGATGCAATGACAATGCACAGAAGCACTTCGGCGGAAACCCTGGCAGCTGCAGAGACCTCATTACAGGGCATATGCGGATGGTACACCCAAGGGCGACGGCGAGAAGGCCAAGGAAAAAGATCAGTCGAGGCGCAGGGTGCGGGTGGCTAGCGCGGCGATGCGGTCGGCGCGTGGGTGGAAGGCTATGCCTGGGGCTGTGGGGACTTTGATGGTGCCCTGGGGCGTGACCGTTACTTCGGGAGTGATGATGTCTTCGTGCCAGTATCGCGCGCTGGCGGAAACGTCACCGGGCAACGTGAAATTGGGAAGAGTGGACATGGCGATGTTGTGGGCGCGGCCGATGCCGGATTCGAGCATGCCTCCGCACCAGACGGGTACGGCGTGCTTCTGGCAAAGATCGTGGATGCGCTTGGCTTCGCGGAAACCGCCGACGCGGCCGAGCTTGATGTTGAGGATTTTGCAGGCGCCAAGAGCGATGGCGGCTTCGGCTTGTTCGTAGGTGTGAATGCACTCGTCGAGACAGATGGGCGTCTGCAGGGCTTTCTGGATTTCGACGTGGCCGAACAGATCGTCCCAGCCGAGGGGCTGCTCGATCATCATGAGGTAGTAGGCGTCGAGCTGCTTGAGGAGCGGAAGATCTTGCGCGCAGTAGGCGGAGTTGGCGTCGACAGAAAGCTTGATGCGCGGAAAATCCTGGCGGACGCGCTGGACGGGAAGCAAATCTTTGCCGGGCTTGATTTTAATTTTGATGCGCTGGTAGCCGGCGGCTAATTCTCTTTTGACGGTGGCGGAAAGTTCGTCGGGCGAATCTTTCACTCCGATGGAAACGCCGCAGGGGATTTCCCGCTGCGTGCCGCCGAGAAGCTTCCAGAGCGGAATATTTTTGTGCTTGGCTTCGGCGTCCCAAATTGCGGTTTCGACGGCGGCTTTGGCCATGTTGTGCCCGCGGACCTGCTCAAGGAGCGGCCAGACGTCCGAGGCGGAAGCCAACTCCTTCCCTTTCAGCACCGGCCAGAGGTAGCTGGTGATAATGTGCCAGGCGGTTTCCGTGTCTTCGGGAGAGTAGAAGGGATTTTCGCCGGCGGTGCATTCACCCCAGCCGGTAATGCCGTCGACGGCGGCTTCGACGAGGAGAATGCGGCGGTTGGTGACGCGGTCCATGCTGGTCTCAAAGGGAGTGACGAGTGGCAGATGGATTTCGCGGAGCGTGATGGAGTGGAGGCGCATGGGAGTCCTTTACTGGATTGAAAAGACAAGAGCGAATTCCTCAGGGGCGGAAGCTCTTGTGTGGCCGCGATGTTTATGCCGGAGCTAAAGCGCCGCCCCCCTAGGAGAGAAAGCCACAAGCCAAAACAAGAACTAACCCAAGAGAAGAAAAACCGCGACATTCGATCGTGAGAGCCCGTCGTTCGCAAAAGGCGCGAAGCACCAGGCACTTTTCGAACCTCAGGGTAAACCCTCAGGTTCAGATGTCGGGAGACGTTATGTTGGATGAAAGCGGTCAAAAGTCGCTCCAGGGGGAGAGGTGGTAGTCGGCGCCGGCCAGGGTGAAGCGGACGGCCGTGGCGGCATAGCCTTTCGCGAACCAGTGCTGGAACTCGTTGCGGACGCGGGTTTGCAGCTCGGCGACGCGAGGCAGGTCGGCGGATTCCCACTGTTCGAACTCGGCGGGCAGATGGATGGTGGCGGGACTGTCGGTGGGATCGGGAGTGAGATCGTTGATGGCAGCGATGACGCGCTTGGAGTCGAGGTGCCATTCGGCGAGCAGACGGTCGGTGTCGAGGCCGCGATGCAGCGGGCTGCTGGTAACTCCATAAAAATTACGAATGAGTTGGCGGGAAAAGGCGCCGAGGCGATTGAAATTGAAATGAGCGTTGCGCGTTTCGAGCGGATCGAAGGTCCATTCGACGAGGCGAATTTCGCGGGAGAGAGCTTCGTCGCGCTGGAAAAGTTTCAACATGCGTCCGATGCGGCGATCGCGGTGCGACGGTAAGACGCCGGTCATGTGCGAGTGCAGATAGCGGACATTGCCGCGGATGCCGGCCATGGCCAGAGTAAAGCCAACCATAGTGTCACCGTCGAACGCGCCGATAACGTGGCCGCCAGTTTGATTGGCGACCACGAAGGTGACGTAGGGTTCGACCTCGAGATCGGATTCGCCCCAGACGGCTTTCTGGATATCGACGCAGCGGCGGAAGTCATCGAGCTCAGTGCATTTGCGGATGGAGATGTCGGGGGTCATGGGAGAGTTGTCAGTTGTAAGTTATCAGTTTTCTGTGCAAGAGAAGAGAGTTGAAAGCTCAAAGTTGAGAGTTGAAGGGAAGGAAAAGCAGATCCCTCGTTTTGCTCGGGATGACACCGAAGGAAAGGCAAACCCAAGAACCGATCTAAAGGTCGGCCACTACAAAAGCAAAGACCAACCCAAGAACCAGCCCAAGATAAGAGAAACGGCGGCGTTTGATCGTAACAGACCAGCCTTCGCAAAAAGCACGAAAGATGGGGCGCCTTCGGTTTCTTACCTGCGGTGGCGTTCGACCGAGGAGGCACGTTAGGGCTTCTCGCGGAGGTTTTGGAGCTTGGATTGTTCCCAGAGGGATTCCATTTGGGGACGCGGGATTTCGGCGAGCGTAGTTCCCTGCTGGCGGGCGAGGCGCTCCATTTCGTGGAAACGGCGAGAAAATTTGGAGCTGGCCTTTTTCATCGCGATTTCGGGATCGACGTTGAGGAAGCGCGCGAGATTGACGGCGACGAAAAGAACGTCGCCAACTTCGCATTCGATGCGCGAGGGCGATTCCTTTTCTTCGAGGGTGCGGCGGAGTTCGCTGGCTTCTTCGGCGAGTTTGTCGAAGATGCCGTCGACGTTGTGCCAGTCGAAGCCGATGCGCGCGGCTTTGCGCGTGAGTTGCAGGCCTTCGAGAAGCGCGGGAAGAGTGCGCGGAACGCCGTCGAGGATAGAGATGGGCTCAGGTTCGGTGCTCGACTGGCCGGACTTCTTGCGGCGTTCTTCCTGCTTGATGATTTCCCAGTTGCGAAGGACTTCGGCGGCGTCTTTGGCGCGCTTTTCGCCGAAGACGTGCGGATGGCGGCGAATCATTTTTTCATAAATTTCTCGGATCACGTCGGAGATGGCGAAACGGCCTTCTTCACTGGCGATTTGCGCGTGGAAGAGGACCTGGAGGAGTAGATCGCCAAGTTCTTCAGCGAATTTCACGTCGTCGGTGGAATCGAGCGCGTCGAGGACTTCGTAGGCTTCTTCGATGAGATAGGTGCGCAGAGTGGCGTGAGTTTGCTCGCGGTCCCAAGGGCAGCCGCCCGGCGCGCGGAGACGGGCCATGACAGCTACGAGTTTGGCGAAGGCGGGACCTTCAGAGGAGACGCGAGATGCGGGCTTGTGACGTTTGCGTTTCGCGGGGCGTTTGGGAAGTTTGCGGGTGGATTTGCGGGCCATGCCTCTGCCTGAAATGGAATGAGAGCGAACGTAACACTTTACGGTGGGCGGAGGGGATTTACAAGGTTCGAGTTGTCAGTTCTAGGTTTTACGTAAAGGAGCAGAGAATTGAAAGTTGAAAGGACGAATTCGGCGCAGAGGGAGCGCGGTGTTGGTGGGAAAAGCAGATCCCTCGCTTCGCTCGGGCTGACAAGCGGGAAGATACCCAAGAACGCCCGCCTCAGAAGGCGGCCGTTACGAAGGCGATCGCACGAGTCGGCGAGATGGCGGCATAAAGCCGCCGCTACAACGGGGCAGCCTCGCCGCTGAAAAGGGGAACACCCTCACCCCTGAAGGAGTGAGCTACAGGACAAGGACATGGCTGGCATGAAAACCGGCGATACATGGAAGAGAAAAGAGCGCGCCTGCCTTCTGCCGGGTCTGCTATAAAGGCTGGGGAAAATTGCCTGATCGGGCGCAGATTCGTGGGGATTGAGCGGATTGGTTGGGCTCGGAAACGACAAAAGAGGTGGACTATGGCTTGTAACCCGGAAGTGCTGAAGCACGTGCCGTTGTTTTCGATGCTGGATGAAGAAGAGTCCGCGGTGCTGGCCTCGCAAGTGGAGCTGAAGGAATTTGCGCCGCGACAACGCATTTACAAAGCGGGAGACACCGGAGGACAGGCGTACGTGATGGTGAGCGGAAGAGTACGTGTGACGACGGTGGACGAGGACCATCAGGAAGTGGTGGTCGACGAACCGGCGCATGGGGCGTTTTTTGGGTTCGCGTCGATGCTGGAGCAGACGGCGCACCAGACGACAGCAACGGCGCTGGAGGAAACGCAATGTCTGGAAGTGAGTAAAGAAGACATTGCGGCGCTGCTGCAACGAAAGCCGCTGGCGGGGATGGGGATGCTGAGCGTACTGGGAAGACAATTCCATTCGGCGCAGCAGTTGGTGAGGATTCGAGCGATGAGGAATCCGAACGAAGTGATTGAAGAGAAAGCGACGTGGGGAGAGCAGTTGGCGGATGCGGTGGTAAATATCGGAGGGTCGTGGACGTTCATCGTGGCATTTGGAGCGGCGTCGGCGATTTACCTGGTCGTGAACCACTGGATGGGGAAAGCGGCGTGGGATCCGTATCCGTATATATTGCTGAACCTGATTTTGTCGATGCTGGCGGCGATTCAGGCGCCGGTGATCATGATGAGTCAGAACCGCCAGGACCGCAAAGATCGGGTGAGAAGCGAATTGGATTATGCGGTGAACCGGCGGTCGGAAATGGAGATTCAGGGGTTGGCGCGCAAAATGAATTTGGTGGGAGAACAGTTGGGGGATATCGAGGAGATGTTGAGGGGCAGAGGAAGTCGTGAGAAGTGAAAGTTGAAAGAGGAAGTATTCGGCGCCGTCGGGTGCGGTGGCGAGGAACAGCGGAGTCCTCAGGGGCTGAAGCCCAGGTTTTCCTGGCCCCGGGTAATGTCGGACCTAAGGTCACCTCGAAGAAAAGCAGCGCGAAGAACCGACCTGAAAGAAACCGCACCCCTACAAACCAAAGGTGCGGCAGCCGCAGCAGCCTCACCCTGAAAGGAGGGCGCCACAGGAGGTTGCGGGTTATTTGGCGGCTTGTTTTTTGTGCAGGTCGGTGCAGACGGAGACGGCGGAATTGGGATCGACGGCACTGTCGCCGCCTTCGATGTGACGAATGACGCCGTCTTTGTCGATGACGATATTGGCGCGCAGAGCCCACTCGTAGGCGTCGCCCTTAACGTTGTATTTTTTGAGGATGCCATAATCGGTGAGCATCTTGCGGTTCATGTCGCTGAGGAGAGGAAACTTGATATCGATCTGCTTGGCGAAGGCGGCGTTTGCTGCGGGGCTATCCATGCTAACACCGAAAACTTCCGTATCACTGGGGTCGATCTTACCAGAGGCGAGTCCAGCCTGGACCGCTTGAAGTTGCTTCGTTCAACCACCGGTAAAAGCGAGAACATAAACGGCGAGAAAGACATTTTTCTTGCCGCGATAGTCGCTGAGCTTGACGGTTTTCCATTCGTCGCTGAGGAGGGTGAAGTCGGGAGCTTTGTCGCCGACTTTGAGGGAGAGCTTGGCGACTTCTTCCTTATTCTGGGATTGCGCGGGCGAAGGAGCCAGCGCGGGTGTCATAGCAAAGAGCAGACCGGCAGCGAGCAAACGTTTCATTGAGTTCTCCTGAGTGGGTGTGGCACGGGACGAGAGGATAATAACCGGGAAGGGGCAAATTGGGATGTAAAAAAATTGTATCGAGGGATAGAAAATGGAAATTGGAAAACGGCGAACCCCAGGTGCGGACGGTCAGGGGGAGGCCGTCCCTGCAAGTGCCAGGCAACAGCCTCACCCACAAGGGGGTACTGGTGCGGGTGGCACGCCCGCTACAAACCTAGACCCGAGAGAAAGGCCTCACCTCTGAAAGGGTGAGCTACAGGACGCGGCCAGCGTTACGAGTGGGTGGGGAGCAGGCGGACTACGTCGTTGTACATTACATAGGCGAAGAGGGCTAAGAGAAAGACCAGGCCGACTTGGATGAAACGCTCTTTGAACGCGAGGCTGAAATCGCGACGGCGAATGCCTTCGAGCGTGAGGAGCAGGATGTGTCCCCCATCGAGAATGGGGATGGGAAGAAGATTGAGGATGCCAAGGTTGACGCTGATGAGGGCCATGAACAGAATCGTGGCGGATGGGCCGAGAGAGACGGCTTCACCGGCGGCACGAGAAATGCCAACAACGCTCTGAAGATCCTTCACGGAAACCTTTCCGGTGACGAGCTTGCCAACGACACCCAGCGTATCCGTGACGAGTTCGCTGGTCTTTTCAAAGCCCGCCTTGAAAGAGGCGACGACGCCAAGAGATTTGTGGGCGATGGCGATGTCCGGGCCCACGCCAATCTGATAGACCTTGTCGCCGGTTTGCGCCGCGCCGATTTTGGGAGTGATGGAAAGAGTGACGGGCTGACCGTTGCGAGAGACCTCAACCTGAAGAGTTTTGCCCTCGGACTTGTGGATGGCATCAACGAACTGATCCCAATAATCAATTTTTTGGCCGTTGACGGCGGTGATGAGGTCGCCATCTTTCATGCCGGCAACCGCGGCAGGTTTCCCGGGAATGGATTGCAGGACTTTGGGAGGCACGGGAGAAAAGCCGAAGACATGTTCGTCGGGAGTTCTCTTCACCGCGATATCGAGAGTGCGGACGATGCCATCATGTTCCGCCTGAACTTTGAGGGACCCGCCTTGCGGAAGAGCTTCCATAGCGCGGTAAGCCTGATCCCAAGTGGGATTCTTGACGCCGTCGACGGACACGATCTTGTCGCCAACCTGCAAGCCCGAGGAACTGCCGGCGTTGAGACCGAGGACAACTACGGGCTGTTCAAAATAGGCGGCGTACGGTTCGCCGGCGAAGACGTAGTAGAAGCCGAGGAGAAGCACGGGGAAAATGAGATTGACGGCGGGTCCGGCAAAAGAGATCAGCGCGCGTTGCCAGCGTTTTTTGGACATCAGCTCATCGGGAGAGCCAGTGGGCTTCTGGTCGCCCGAGTCGATATCGGTGATGTCCTGGCCAGCCATGCGGACGTAGCCGCCGAGAGGCAGAGCGCTGACGCGCCAATCGGTGGCACCGCGTTTGACGCCGAAAAGACGGGGGCCAAAGCCGATGGAGAAAACATCGACGCGGACGCTGAAGAGGCGAGCGACGATGAAATGTCCCCATTCGTGGACAAGGATGATGACGCCGAGGGCCAGAACCATGCCGATGATCGTGTTCATGCTAAGCGAAAAACCTCTTCTTTCGAGAATAAAGCAAAAGCGCCGGATTCCTCGAAGGGCTAAAGCCCCGTTGTTAGCGGGACCAAGTTGTCGGGCCTGAACGTCCGACTCCCTAAAGAAAGCCAAGGCCAGAAAAAACACCGGTCTAAAGACCGGCCCCTACAAAACCCCTGCGGGGTGATTCGAGAGGCGACCTACTTCTTCTTGAGCTTGGCGACGGGCTTCCGCGTCTGCAGCGAGGACATCGTCCATATTCTCAAAACGCACGCGGGGCGTGCGGGAGAGAACACGTTCGATGACTTCGGGAATCCCGAGAAACGGCAAGCGTTGCTCGAGAAAGGCCGCGACGGCGATTTCGTCGGCGGCGTTCAAGGCACAGGGCCAAGCGCCACCTTTTTTCATCGCTTCGCGCGCCAAGCGGAGGCACGGAAAACGCCGCGTGGATGCCCTCTCGAAATCCAAGCGGCGGAGTTTCGCCCAATCCAGGGCTACCCCGTTAGATGCGACCCGCTGGGGATAGGTTAGCGCATATTGGATAGGCATGCGCATGTCAGTTGGGCCGAGTTGCGCTAAAACGGAACCATCGACGTATTCGACCATGGAGTGGACGGTGGACTGGGGGTGGATCAGGACGTCGATCTGGTCGGGACGGACGCCGAAGAGCCAGCGAGCTTCAATGATCTCGAAGCCCTTGTTCATCATGGTGGCGGAGTCGATGGAGATGCGGTTGCCCATGCGCCAGTTGGGATGAGCGAGAGCTTGGGCGGGCGTAACGGTTTCGAGGGCCTTGAGGGGCGTTCTGCGGAAGGGGCCGCCGGACGCCGTGAGGATGATGCGGCGGACTTCGGGGTGGAGGACGTGACCCGTGGCTGGTGACTCGTGGTTCGAGGAAGAAAGAGAGATTCCTCGCTCCGCAGACTCCGCTCGGAATGACGGGGCAGAATTTTCGGATATGAAACCCCCAGGTGCAAAACCGCCACCTGGGGCACCCACACCCGGGCCACCCGAATATGGATGGCCCGCGCGGAGGCATTGGTGGACGGCGTTGTGCTCGCTATCGACGGGAAGCAGTTCCCTGCCGGATTTAGCGGCGGCGGCCATGACGAGTTCACCAGCGGCGACGAGAACTTCTTTGTTGGAGAGAGCGACGGTGCGGCCGAGTTTAACGGCTTCGTATGTGGCCTCGAGGCCAACGACGCCGACGGCGGCGGAAACGACGATGTCGGCGCGGGGGTGCGTACCGGCGGCCAACATGCCCTCGCGTCCATGGTGGATGGCGGGAGGAGTGATTCCCTTCTCACCGAGACGGCGGGAGAGTTCGTCGGCGAGTTGCGGAGTGGCGACGGAGACGAGTTCGGGATGATGGCGCTCGATTTGGGGGAGGAGTTCGTCGAGATTAGAGCCAGCGGCGAGGGCGAGGATTTGGAATTGGCCAGGGAGGGATTCGACGACGGAGAGAGTTTGGCGGCCGATGGAGCCGGTCGAACCGAGGATGGCAAGAGAACGCATGGAGTCAGTTTTCGATTTTCAGTTTTAAGTTATAAGTAATGCCAAACTGCGCGTTGCGAAAAGCCGCGAAAACAGGGTTTGCCTGTGTATAAGGATATCAGATATCAGTAATCAGATATCAGGAGGCAAGAGAAGAGAGACTGCGGAATTCGATGGTAAGAATCCACGCTTACAAACCATGCGTCGGACACCCTCAAGTTCGTTTGGGGTCGGCTTAACAGGCGAAACCCCAAGAGAGATCCCTCGCTCCGCTCGGAACGACGATTTTTTTTCGCCTGGGCGCACCGGAACAATGGCATTCAAGTGATCGCACGCGCCGCGCGCGGCTTGGCGTCCTGCAACGATCGTTAGAAAGTCGAGGGATTCACGAGAACCAAGTAATACCAGATGACGGGAATGCACAGGATTAGGGCGTCGATGCGGTCGAGGATACCTCCGTGGCCGGGCAGAAGGCCACCGGAATCTTTTACGCCAGCACTGCGTTTGTAGGCGGATTCGAGGAGGTCGCCCATTTGGCCGGCGATGTTGCCGATAGCGGCCATGATCAGAAGATGCGGGAGAAGGATGGTAATCCAGAAGCTGAAGGCGTAGGCGACGAGGAGCGAGCCAATCATGCTGCCGATCGAACCCTCCCAGGTTTTCTTTGGGGAGATGTGTGGGGCAAGAGGGTGTTTGCCGATGGCGCGGCCGACGAAGTAGGCGGTGGTGTCGGCGGCCCAGGTGATGACCAGGGCGAAGAGGAGGAGCCGGGCGCCATTTGGGCCCAAGCCGTGAAGACGGACCGCGAAGGACAGTGGTAAGGCTACAAGGAGGAGGGCGCTCGAGGAAATGCCTGCCGAAGGAAGAGCCTCGACAAGAGGTCGCTTTGTCCAGAGGGTGAGAGCGGTCAAGCCGAGTACGAACACAAACAAGACCAGAAAAGAGCCTGGCGCTTCCCGTCGAGGAAAATGATCGCCGCCAAAAAGAACTACCTTAACCATCTGGTTTGCGGTCTTGAATGGCACCCCCATGCACTGAACGCAAATGATCAACAAGGCGCAGAAGGTGGTCCAGAGGCGGTAGGCGCGATGGCCGATGGCGTCGCCCAGGGCGAAATATTCCCAGAGGGCGAGGACGGTGATGATGGCGGTGGCAATGGCGACGACGGTGGTGGAGGTGAAGAGGACGATGGCGACGACGACGGGAATGAGAACGAGGGCGGTGAGGACGCGTTTCCATGTCATGAGATGGAAGGATAGCAGAGAAGGATATCAGTTATCAGTGATCAGGAGGCAGCGCGAAAGCCGAGAACTCACTCGCTTCGCGCGGGATGACAGCGCTTCGCTCCCATCGCCGCGGACGGTTGTGAGCAAGCGGGATGACGAAAGAGCTGCGGGCGGGGAGATTCGGGAGGATAGTGCTTCGACGCAGGATTTCGGATTGGCTTCGACCGGAAAGCGGCGGGCTGGCCGCCGCACTCGAAAGTTGGCGGAATCGGCAAATGAGGAGATGCGGGCGTTGAAAAAAGGCAGTGCTAGATGGTGAAACTGGATTAGCGAGCGGCGGATTTTGGGGAGTCTATGCCGCCATAGCGGCGGTTGCGTTTTTGGAAGTCGACCAAAGCCGCGAGAAGACGCGCGCGGCTGAAATCGGGCCACAGAGTTTCGGTGACAAAGATTTCGGCGTAGGCAATTTGCCAGAGCAGGAAATTGCTGACGCGCATTTCCCCGCTGGTGCGGATGAGGAGATCAGGGTCGGGAAGATCGGCGGTGTAAAGATGACGCGCGAGCTGCTCCTCGGTGACGGGATGCGAGGAGCCGTGGCCGTTGCGCTCGGCGAGGATGGCGTTCATGGCATCAACGATTTCCGCGCGGCCACCGTAGTTGACAGCGATGGAGAGAATCATGCCAGTGTTGCCGGCGGTGGCTTCGGTGGCTTCGCGCGTGTCTTTCTGAACGGCCGCGGGAAGCTCTTCGGGGCGTCCGAGAAAACGCAGGCGGACATTGTTTCTCTGAAGGAGCGGCATTTCCTTGCGAATGTACTCGCGGAGAAGTTGCATGAGGAATTCAATTTCGGCTTTGGGGCGGCGCCAGTTTTCGACAGAGAAAGCATAGAGGGTAAGTGCTTCGATGTGCAGGCGCGCGCAGGTCTCAATGGTAGTGCGGGCGGATTGCGTGCCGGCGCGATGTCCAGCAACGCGAGGGAGATGGCGCTTCTGCGCCCAACGGCCGTTGCCGTCCATGATTACGGCAATATGCCGGGGCAGGCGAGAACGGTCGAGTTTTTCGAGGAGCGCGGATTCCTCAGAAGTGACAGGGCCGAAACCTTCCGGAGCGGAAGGTCGGGTGAGCACGTGTTTCAGCGAATAAGACATCGTAAAATCCTAAATGTTCTTTATGCCGCAAAGTTAGCATAGGCGTCGGTGGGGGCGCAACGTTGGTGTTGTGGGAAAGTCAGCAGGGTGGGGATGGTGAAATGGCAAATGGCAAATGGCAAAAGCCAGAGAAGCAGCCAGCCCGCAAGCAAATGATTCGCCACAGAGGAGACAGAGGAAACCAAACGCGAAAAGAAAACGCCATGAGTATCGGTGCTACCAGAGGCGGTGCATGAAGGGGAGCGTTGCCATGATCCCTCCGCCGCGGCGCGGCACAAGACGCTGCGCCTCCGGGCGCGATGACATGAAACATAGCGGCGAAAACGTTGCCGGCAAAGAGCGGAGTCCTCAGGGGCTAAAGCCCATTAACAGTTGAGCATCTAATGTCGGAGCGGAAGCCCGGACCCTCTAAAGGAAGGTTTGTGGCGGCGTAAAGCCGCCTCTACAGGGAGCACAGGCAGAGCCAAGAACGTGAGTCAGAGCAAGTGTAGATGTTGGCGGACCGCCTCGGAAGGCGGTCCCTACACAACGGTGAGTTACAGGAGCGGGGAACACGGACTCATCACACAGACTGAAGCGGGTGCTTCCAGGCAAAAATGTCAGCCGGAGGCGCCGCGTAGGAATTGCTGGATGCTTTGGAAGACCAGGACGAGGGTGAGGGCGATCATGAAGATGGCCGTGGCCCAGGCAACGATGTTGAAAGCGAGGGTGTTGGTGTGTTCGCCCATGAGGTCCTTGCGGTTGACGAGAAGCAGAATGAAGATGATGACGATGGGTAGCCACACGCCGTTGCCGACTTGCGAGAAAATAAAAATTTTCCAGAGCGGGGCGTTGGGGAGCAGGACGATGCCGCCACCGATAACAATCAAGAGGGTGTAAAGCCAGTAGAAAGCAGGGGCTTCACGGAATTTATGATCGATACCAGCCTCGAAGCCAAGGCCTTCGCAGATAACGTGAGCGGTGGAGAGCGGAAGGATGCTGGCGGCAAACAGAGAGGCGTTGAGCAGGCCGAATGCGAAAGTAAAGCCGGCCCACTTCCCGGCCAATGGGATGAGGGCTTTGGCGGCTTCGGCGGCATCGTTGATGTTGGTGAGGCCCTTGGCGTGAAGGGTGGCGGCGGTGCAGACGATGATGAAGAACACGATGATCATGCAGCTGATGCTGCCGAAAAGGACGTCGAGGCGCGCTTGCGGGTATTGGCGCGGGCCGACTTTCTTTTCGACGAAGCCCGCTTGCAGATAGAAGAATTGCCACGGCGCAATGGTTGTGCCGACAAGAGCGGTGAGTGTGATGAGATAGCCGAGGTCAAACTGGATACTCGGTACGACGGTCATGCGCGCGGCTTGCAGCCAGTCCGGATGGGAAAGAACTGCGGAAAACAGATAGGTGAGATAGAAAACGCAAAGAATGAGGAAAATGACCTCGACTTGTCGGTAGCTGCCCTTCAGCACGAGGGTCCAGACGATGACAGCAGCCAGAGGAACAGCGATGTATTTGCTGATGCCAAAAATCTGACCGGCGGCAGCGACCCCGGCAAATTCGGCGACAACGTTGGCCAGGTCGACGAAGAAACCAGTGACCATAACAAAGAAGGTGGACCGGAAACCGAATTCCTCGCGGATAAGATCGGAGAGTCCTTTGCCGGTGATGACGCCCATGCGGGCGCACATTTCCTCGGTCACATAGAGGGCAATGGTCATGGGAACGAGCGCCCAGAGGAGAGCGTAACCGTAGGCGCTGCCAGCTTGCGTGTAGGTGGCAATGCCGCCGGCGTCGTTGTCGACGTTGGAGGTGATGATGCCGGGGCCGATGACAGCGATGAAGAGAGCGATGCGACGACGCCACTGTTTGCCGCGGGAAAAGAAATCGAGGGTGCGGGCGCGCAGGCGGTCGATGAAGACGTTGATGGAGGAGAGGTTCATCGTGGGAGAAGGCTCAAGTTTGGAGATGGACGGCGGGATATCAGGGAACAGGGATCAGAGGACAGGAGGCGAGAGCCAAGCGGTAGAAAGTTGAAGGTTGAGAGCTGAAAGGTTCGGACAAGAGAAACCCTAGAGAAATCCAGGAGCCCAGGTGCAATACCGGCGCCTGGGGCACCCACGCTCCGCTCGGGATGACAGATTTGGCGGCGGACTGCGTGGGTCATGCGTTCACCAGGCGGGAGACTACGTCGTCAACGGTGACTGTGCCTACCGGACGATTTTCGGAGTCGACTACCGTCAGCATGCGAAGGTTGTATTTGTCGAAGAGTTCGAAGACGTCTTTTTCGCTGCTCTCGGGGGTAATGGAGACCAGCGGCTCGGTTTTGAGCTCGGACATTTTCTGGTCGGGAGCGGCGAGGAGCATGCGAGCAACGGGCACAGTGCCAGAGAATTGCGCGGAACGATCGATGAGCACGATGGTGTCGAGCTGCTCAAGGTTTAGTTCCTGCGTGCGCATCCAGTGCAGGACTTCCTCGCGAGTGGAATCGCCGCTGACGTAGACGAATTCGGAGTTCATCATGCCGCCGGCGGTGGAGGGATCGAAGGCGAGAAGTTCGCGGACTTCCTCAGCTTCGTGGTTGGGCATTTCCTCGAGAAGTTCCTCGGAGGTTTCCTTGGGAAGATCGGCGAGGAGGTCGGCAGCGGCGTCGGGAGCCATTTCCTCGATGATGTCGGCGGCTTTTTCGGGGTCGAGTCTTTCGACGATTTGTGTGGTGAGACGCTCGTCGAGTTCAGCGAGTACGGCGGCGGCGGTCTCTTCATCGAGAGAGGCAATGATACCCTGGCGCTCGGCGGCAGAGAGTTCTTCCATCATTTCGGCGAGGTCGGCGGGGTGCAGATCTTCGAGTTTTTCGTGGGTGATGCGCAGCTTGACGCGACGAAGTGGGTCGGGCTCGATGAGGTTGACGAATTCCCAGCGGATGGAACGCTGAGGGAGCTTGGCCTGAAGTTTGCGGACCATTCTGGAAGGGGCGAGACCTTGGAGAAGGCGGCGAACGGCCCCGGGTAGTCCGACGTCGACCTGAGCGATGCGGAGTTCGACATGGTTGTTGGCGCGGAATTCGGAGAGGTCCACATCGTTGACACGCACGACTTTGCGGCCGGCGGTGTCGATGATTTGCTGGTCGAGAAGATCCTTTTGGACGGCGAGCCAGCCTTCGTTGGGCTGGTATGCGTCGAGGGCGCGCTCGTTGACGGTGAGATCGATGCGGCCCGGGGCGACTTTGGCGACCTGGTCGTAACGCGCAACGAGAGGCTGGAAGCGCCCGCGGGAGATGAGGAAGTGGGAAACGCGATTGGGTTGGTCAGCGGGTTCGACGAAGAATTCGCGGACACGACCGACGAAATTGCTTTGAGAGTCGTAGGCGGCGGAGCCCATGAGTTCGGTGGCGTAGAGCATTGGACACCTCCTTTCGGTGGAATTCAGAAATAGAAAATCGGTAAATCCTTAAGAGCGGACCGCCTCGCAAGGCGGTCCGTACACAAGCAAACCCACGAGCCCGGGTACAAAACCGGTACCTGGGGCACCCGGGAAAGACAAAGGCAAAAGGCGTCAGCCTCACAAGGCGGCCGCTACAAACCCATGTGGCGGTGTAAAGCCTCTAGAGGGAGCACAGGACAACAAAAAGCCCGCGAACGGAACGGGCCGGCCACGGGCAAAAGAAACGTCGGTGAAGCAGCCGTTAGCCGGTGGGGAATGCTCCAGAAGAGGGGATCAGGCGGCGGCGTCTACGCGGGATGAGAGGATCGAGAGTACCCTCAGCCCGGGTGGACCCCGAATGCCGAATGAGCCAAGCGGTCAAGTGGCGGCGCCTACCCATGGGACAGCTAGGGTGAGGTTCGAGTTCGCTGGACGCGCTCATCGCAGAGAATTCACTCCGAAGCTAGAGATAAAACGTAAGGAAAACAAAGTCAAGGACAAAGAGGAGAAATTTGAGAAAAAAGTGAAAAGAAACAAGCGGCACATGGTGTTGCCGGGATCTCTCCACGACGCGCTGGTGGAACTGCGGCGGCGCTTCGGTCGGGATGACAACGCCATAAGGTCGACTCGGTGGTGCCGGAGCTGGGCAACACGCTCGGTTGGGGCGGACGGCTTCCAGAAGGCCGACCCTACAAAGGCAAACCCAAAATAAAAGCCTCACCCCTGAAGGGGCGAGCTACAGGAAGGCTGGCGTAAAAGCCAGCGCTACGTTGAAGAAAACCGGGCGGGCCAGGACGGGGTGCCCGGCAAATAACGCGTGCTTTGGGCGCGAGTCCTTTGATCGCAAAAGGAGCGGCTCGCCGCCGCACTCCAAGCTACTTCTTTTTGACGAAGAGCATGTCGCCTGGGGCGACATTGCGGCGGCGGCAGTCGTCGAGGTAGAGGACCAAGTAGTTTTTTAGGATGAAGTCCTTTACGGAATAGCCCAGTTCACGGGCGGCGCGGTCGATGGCGTCGCCGGGGCCTTCGAGTTCGACGAAGGTGCCAACAGGAGTTTCGTCGAATTCGATGAGGAGATTTTTGGCCCAGGAGTGGCTGGCGGGCAGTCTGTAGGTGGTGCGGAATTTTTCGTAACGGAACCAGCCGCGGAGGCCGAGGCCCTCAAAGATTTTCTGGAGGGCCGCGGGATCGGTGAGGACCAACTCAATTTCTTCGCGGACTTTGTGGCGGCGCTCAGCGGGAGTGGCAGGTGCGCCGATGGCGAGCTGGTCGGGCGGAGATTTGAAGGTGAGGAGGGTGCGGGGAGAAGACTTTTTGCTGGATACGGCAGGGGTCTCAGTGCGGATGCGGAGGAGTTGACCATGCTTGGCGAGGCCGCCATCGGGCGTGTCGAAAATGAGATTGAGTTCATGAGTGCGAGGGATGGAGGGCTTGGCACCAAGCTTGGAAAGGCGACGGAGAAAAGATTTGCGGTTGTCAATTTTGAGCTTGATTTCGGTTTCGCGGGACATGGAAGAAGATTACAGGAAGGAGCGAAGGAGAAAAAGAGGGTGCCGCAATTCTGATGCGCACATCCAGCTACCAGCCGGCGGATTCGGCCGCAACTTCGGCTGCTTCCCTGCCAGGTAGATCGGATCTCCATTTCGTCGCGACAAATCTCCTGCCCGTGATTTCATCAGCATCTTGCGAAATCAGCCAGATGAGTGGCGGAACGATGATGTCATGATGTCCGGGTCCAAGAAATTCGACCGGACCTGATCGGACACAGAATCCGGAATCATTCCGGTGCGGGTGGCACCGCCAGGCAGAAGTGCATTGACGGTCGCTCCGGTGCCTTGCAGATCTTGCGACCAAATGATTGTTTGCGATTCAAGCGCCGCCTTTGACGGACCATAGGGCGAGAATCCGCGGCGCATCGACCCCCGCCAGCTTTGGTCATCACTGGCGCTGCGATTCGTGCCATCAGAAACGGCCGGTTGACGTTCGTGTCGATAATCAGCCGCCAGGCCTCCGGCGAGATCGCCCAAAAGCGGGTTGGCTCGGTCATAAACGAATCGCTGACATACCTCATGCCACGGCCGGCGTTGTTCGCCAGAATGTCCAGGCGGCCAAAATCTCTTCACTGCCGCATCCACGATGATCTCGCAGTCACTCGTATTCGTCACATCAGCAACCAGGGGAACCGCGCTCGCTTGCGCGTTGCTCTCTTCCGCTTCGCGGGCCACTGCTTCGATCTCGCTGCGTTCGCGCCCGGCAGTCGCAATCACGGGGACTCCGGCGCGCACTAGTCCGAGGACCATGGATCGTCCGAGCCCGCGTCCACCCCCGGTTACGATCGCTACACGCTCCAAGGCCTTTTCCCGTACTACATGATCTGGCATAAAAGTCTGCTCTCTGCGGAACGATAACATATGCTCACTAAGGAACCTGAAGCGCCGATATCCCCTCGGCAGACACATTCGGTGAAGACGAAATGGAGGAGTGTGGAGAGGTGTGTTAGAACGGAGCGAGCGAGAGTTGCGGAAGGAGAGTTGTTGCGCCTAAGTGCGGGTCGTTCGCGAGGCAGATGCCGAGGTTCAGCTGCGGTTGGCGCGTTCGCGCTCAGGATGACACGTCGTTCGAGAATGCCGATGGGGGAGAGAGGACAGAATGCTGGTGATGGGAATGATGAGCGGGACGTCGGCGGATGGAATTGATGTGGCGCTGGCGGAAGTGCAAGGCGCGCCGCCGAGATTGCGGAGCAAATTGTTGCGGCACACGTCCCGGCGGATGCCGGGCGTACTGCGAGCCGAAGTGTTGCGGGTCGCGGAAGGGGCGGCGTGCACGGCGGGAGAAATCAGTCAACTGAATTTCCGGCTGGGAATGGCGTTTGCGGACGCAGCGGTGAGCGCTTGCCGGGAATTTCGCGTGGCGCTTTCACGGGTAAAATTAATCGGAAGCCACGGGCAAACGATTTTTCATCAAGGCAGGCCGGTGCCGTTTCTGGGACGGGCAACCGCATCAACATTGCAGATCGGGGAGCCGGCGGTGATTGCGGCGCGCACCGGCGTGACGACGATAGGAGATTTTCGCGTGGCGGATATGGCGGTGGAAGGGCAAGGCGCACCGCTGGTGCCGTACGCCGACTATTTGCTTTATATCGACGAGAAGATTGGGCGGGTGTCGCTGAATCTGGGAGGAATTGGGAACGTGACGGTGCTACCGGCGGGAGCGAAGCCGGGGCAAGTGGTGGCGTTTGATACCGGGCCGGGAAACATGCTGATGGATGCGCTGGTGTGGCACTTTACGCGGAAGAAACAAAAATACGATCGTGGGGCGCGCCTGGCGAGGCAGGGACAAGTGAACGAGGGGCTGTTGAAAGAACTGCTGCGCGATCCCTATCTGAAACTGGGGCCGCCGAAATCGACGGGGCGGGAATATTACGGACGGGCGTATTTTCAGGAATTGTTGCGATTGGGGAAAAAGCATCGGGCCGGGCCAAACGATTTGATACGGACGACGACGGAATTTACGGTGGCTTCGGTGGTGGATGCATTGAAGCGGTTCGTGCTGCGGAAGGCGAAGATACAGCAATTGATTGTGTCCGGGGGAGGAGCGCGGAATCCGTTGGTGCTGGCGCAATTGACGGCGTTGCTGACGCCGATTGAGGTGGTTACGTCGTCGAAATTGGGAGTGCCGGAGGAGGCCAAGGAGGCTTACGCGTTTGCGATTTTGGCGCACGAGACTTGGAATCGCAGGGCGGGAAATTTGCCGAGCGCGACGGGGGCGGAGAGGGAGATGGTGTTGGGGAAGATTTGTTTGGGAAAGATGAGGTAAGTAAGGAAATAAGGAAAGAGAAGCGGAGCTGCGGTCGAGGTGACAAACGAAGAAAAAGCAGATCCTTCGCTTCGCTTGGGTTGACAACGAGGAAGAGGCAAGACCCTGGAGCGCAGTCCTCAGGGGCTTGAGCTGAAAACGCGCTGGGTGTTATGTCGGAGCTAAAGCTCCGACCTCCTAAGAGAAAAGCGGACGAGGGCAAAAAAGAGTGAGCCACAGAGAGAAAATCAAAAACACCAAAATCCTACCCGCTGGAGGGGTGCGCTACAGGGTAAGGTACAAAATCATTGGCTTCGTCGTGTGCTTGGCGGTAGCGATGGCAGGGGGGTGTCGGCAGAAGGTGGAGAGGAAGGCTGGGGAGGTGGTGTTTTTGATTGAGTCAAATCCGGCGAATCTGGACCCGAGGTACGCGGTGGATGGGCAGTCGCAGAGGATCGGATCGCTGATTTTCAGCGGATTGGTGAAGCGCGATGACGAGATGAACGTGCACGGGGATTTGGCGGAGAGCTGGGAGACGCCGGACGCGGTGACGTATGTGTTCCATCTACGAAAGGGGGTGAAATTCCATGATGGGCGGGAAGTGACGTCGAAAGATGTGAAGGCAACGATTGAGTTCATGATGAACGCCACGAACCGGTCGCCGAAGCGCGGAGCGTTCCGCACGATTGGGTCGATTGAGGCGCCGGATGCGTACACGGTGGTGTTTCATTTGAAGGAGCCGGCGGCTTCGTTTTTGTGGAATATGGAACGGTCGGCGGTGGGGATTGCGCCGGCGGATGCAGGGAGCGATTTTGCGCGGCATCCGATTGGAAGCGGGCCGTTTCGTTTTGTTAGCCAGACGCAGGATGATGCGGTGGTGTTGGAGAGAACAGGTTCTCAGTCCTCAGTTGGCAGTTCACAGTTTCGGAAAGAAGAAACAACTAATGCGCAGGAAACTGCGGACCCACCACCCGGGGCACAGAGAAGAGAGGACCCACCCTTTGCAACAGGCGCAAAGGACCGGCCACCCATCGCACGGGTGACGTTTCGGATTGTGCCCGATGCTATTGTGCGGGCGCTGGAGTTACGGAAGGGGTCGGCGGATGTGGAGATGAGTTCCCTTTCGCCGGACATGATTCCGGTGCTGGCAAAGCACGCGACGCTCGAGGTGTCGGAGCGGCCAGGAACGAATTTCGCGTACCTGGGGATGAATATGGAAGACGCGATCCTGAAGCATCGCGCAGTGCGGCAGGCGCTGGCGTATGCGACGGACCGGGAAACGTTGATCAAATATTTGCTGCGGGATGAGGCGAAGCTGGCGAGCGGGCTGCTGCCGCCGAATCACTGGGCGTATGAGCCGCTTGTGAAGACGTATGGGTACGATCCGGACAAAGCGGAGAAGTTGTTAGATGTGGCGGGATTTCCGCGAAAGAGCGACGGGGTGCGGTTTCAGGTGACACTGAAGGTGTCGACGGAAGAGCAGGCGCGGACGTTGGGGGCGGCGCTGCAGGAACAGTGGAGAAAGATTGGAGTGAAGTTGGAGGTGCATCCGGAAGAGATTGCGACCCTATTCTCAGATTTGGGCAAAGGGCAATTCCAGATTAGCTATTTGCGGTGGGTGGGAGCGAACAACGATCCGGACGTGTTTGAGTTGGTCTTCAATTCGAAGCGGATTCCGCCCGACGGGCCGAACCGGGGTCGATACAGGAATGCGCAGGTGGATGCGTTAACGGACGGGATACGCACGGAGATGAATCGCGAGAAGCGCAAGGAATTGTGCAGCGAAGTACAGAAAATCGTGGCGGAAGATTTGCCGTATATCCCGTTGTGGTACACGGATGTGGTGAGCGTGCATACGAAGAGCTTGGGGGCGATTGCGTTGACGGCTGCTGGCGATTATGAGTTTTTGGTGGGCAGGTAGCGGAATTCAGCACGGAAGACACGGAGGATTCAGAGAAGTTCAGAGTCAAAAGTTGAAAGTTCGAAGTTGAAAGTTTCGGAAAACGGTGGAAGAAGGGCAACGCCGAGACGCGGAAAGTGCGGAGACAACACAGCGAAAGAGAGAGCCCACCCTTTGCAAAAAGCGCGAAGGATGGGCCACCCGCCCACGCCTTGCTCGATCCCTCCGCAGCGAGCCGCCGAAGGCGCGACTCTCCGGTCGGGAAAGCCAAAGCGCAAATACAAAGCCCCAGGGTTGAAGCCTGTCGACTCTTGCTAGTCGTAGTGGAGGGCTTCTAGGGGATCGACGCGGGAGGCGCGGCGAGATGGGAGCCAGCAGGCTAGGAACGTGACCGTGATCAGGAATGTGGGCACGATTGTGAAGGTTAGCAGATCGTGGGGTTGAACGCCGTAGAGGAAGGCGTTAAAGAGTTTGGCGACGGCTAAGGCAGCGGCCAACCCGAGCGCGACGGCGATCGTGGCTAGCAGCATTCCTTGGCGGATGATCAGGCGTTGGACTCCGCCGATTTGCGCGCCCAGTGCCAGCCGAATACCGATTTCGCGAGTGCGCCGGCTGACGGAGTAGCTCATCACACCATAGAGGCCGACGGCGGCCAACAACAAACCTACAAAACCAAAAATGCCGAAGAGTGTGCCTGCCAGACGCGGGAGGAAGAGCGCGTCACGAAGATGCTCCTCCATCGTGGCTTCATTGAAGATGGCCATGGAGGGATCGAGCGAGTGGATTTCCTGGCGGACGCCGCGCTCCATGCTGGCGTAATCGCCAGCGGTGCGGACCAACAGCGAATAGCCGAGGAAAGCGGGATCGCTGCCGGTGCTTTGTTCGAGAGAGCGAAAGAGCACGGGGCGAGTCTCTTCGCCGAGAGTGCGCGACTTGATGTTTTGGACGACGCCGATGACTTCGTAGGTGACGCCGGCACCGTTGACGCGACGGCCAAGAGGATTTTGCCCGGCGAAAACGCGATCAACGAAGGCCTGGTTGACGATGGCGACTTTGGGGCCGTTGACGGGTTCGGCGGCGAAGTCGCGGCCCGAGATGCGGGGAATGCCCATGGTGTCGAAATAGCCGCTGGTGGCCATGTAGAGATCGGTGATTTGGTAGTCCTGCGAAGTGGAGCCTGCGACCTGGAAGCCGTCGCTACGATTGCCTCCGGACAGAGGAACGGAATCCGTACAAACGGCAGAAATGACGCCGGGAAGAGTGGAGACGCGCCTGCGGAGTTCAGAGAGAAATTGATTGGTGCGCTCAGGAGAGTAGCCGTGGACGCGGGGATCGACGGAGAGCATCACAATACCACGGGAGCGGAAACCGATACCGATGCTGGAGGCGTTCTGCATGCTGCGCAAGAAGAGTCCGGTGGCAGACAGTAGCACAAGAGAGATAGCGATTTGCGAGACGATGAGAATGTTGCGAAAGGTGAAGCGGCGACCCGGGCGGAGGAAAGCGTCATCCCCTTTCAAGGCGCTCGAAAGAATGGGGCGAGAGGCGGCCCAGGCAGGAGGCAATCCAAACAAGATGCCAGCGGCGATGCTGAGGGCGAATGTGTAGAGCAGGACGCGCCAATCGACGGGGATGCTGAGATCGAGAGGCACGGGTGCGGGAAGGCGGAAGGCGGAAAGAGCTTGCGTGGCGACGAGTGAAAGCAGGAAACCAACGACGCCGCCAATCAAGGCAAGCATGACACTTTCAAGGAGCATGAGGCGCTGCAAGTGGCCGCGAGTGGCGCCAAGGGCGATGCGCACGGCCATTTCGCGGTAACGGCCAGCGGCTTGCGCGAGAAGAAGATTGGCGACGTTGGCGCCGGCGATGCAGAGAACCAGGAGTACGACAACACTCAGTGCGCCGAGGAACAGCAAGACGGTGGAACGGTCACGAATGGGTAGCGAGCCAGCTTGATCGAAGAGGAAGCCACCGCCTTTGTCGGTTTGCGGGTAGGCGGTTGCGAAACGCTGCGCGAGGGTCTTGAGTTCGGCGGCGGCTTGCGGGCGGGAGACGCCGGGATTGAGGCGGGCGATGACGGCCAGCCAGTGTTGGTCGCGCGACTCGCGGCTGGGGATGCTAGGGGCTAACTGTTCAACGTTTCCGAGCGGGACCCAGAATTGTGGATCGAGAATGAGATCGAGGCCGTGAAAACCGCGAGGCGCGATTCCTACAACGGTGTAAGGCTTGCCGGAAAGCGTGACAGATTTGCCGAGGATGGACGGATCGGAGGCGAAACGGTGCTGCCAGAGGCGATGACCGAGGATGATGACAGGCAGATGCTCTTCGTCGGAGGTGAAACCGCGGCCGCGCGCCATGCCGGTGCGAGCGACGTCGAAATAGTTGGCGGTGGTGGCCTGTCCCCAGACGCGCTCCGGTTCGCCGGTGCCTCCGATGGAGGCGGGAACGAGTTCAAGATAGGCAGCAACGCCGGAAAACGATTTGACGTTGTCGCGGACGTCGGCGTAGATGGGATAGGGGAAATTGTTGCAGCACTGCTCGCCATCGTGCGTAGTGTGGAGAGCGAGGAGTGTGGAGGGATCACCGACGGGGGCGGGGCTGAGGACGAAGCGGCTGACTACGGAGAAGATGGTGGCATTGGCGGCGATGCCGAGGCCGATTGAGAGCACGACGGAAAGGACGAAACCGGGTGATTTGGAAAGACGCCGGAGGGAATGGGACAGCGGTTGCCGGACGGATGCCAGGGTCAAGGGGAGTTTCTCCTTAGTATGGAGATACGAGAGCAGGAATGGGAATGTTCCGGGGGATGAGGATTCGCCACAGAGGAAGATTCCGGGAGAGGAGAGTGAAGAAAGAGTTCAGGGGTGAGAATTAAACGCCAGAAGTTCAAAGTTGAAAGTCGAAGAAAAAGACGAGTTGAGGTGGCCTGGGAGCCGGGATCCCTCCACTACGAGCCGCCAACAGCGGGACTCTCCTTCCGGGATGACAGATGAGGAAACGGTAAGACCGGAGCGCGGAGCTCTCAGGGGCTGCAGCCCAAGTTTTCTTTACCCAGCTTGATGTCGGACTTAAAGGTCCGACCCCTGGAAGACCAAACAGGAGGGCACGAGGTATCGTACCTCTTGAAAACCGTGGGGGTGCCGACGTGCCGGCTGAAAAAGCGGCGGCGAGCTTAGGCTTTGGCGGTGGTGGCGCGCAT
The DNA here is from genome assembly GCA_963804635.1 of Candidatus Acidiferrales bacterium. Taxonomy (GTDB): domain Bacteria; phylum Acidobacteriota; class Terriglobia; order Acidiferrales; family UBA7541; genus Acidiferrum. The sequence goes on along the minus strand of CAWDRK010000047.1, from coordinate 167,594 downwards.
TTGGGCGAGTTGTTCGTTGAAGCGACGAGTGCTGTGGGGAACGATGCCGAGTTGGCGCTCGATTAGCATGAGTTGAGCGCGGTGGTGCATTTCGTGTTCTTTGGCGCCGAGGATTCGTTCGAAGCGGGTCTTTACGGATTTTCCGTCGGGCTCGGTGACGGTTTCGGCGAGAAACTCTGGGGTGAGGGTGTCGAGCCAAGAAGCGAACTGCTCACCTTCATTGCGCAAGAGAGCAAGGATTTCGGATTTGGAGCGAGGCTTGTTCTCTTCGACTTTGAATTGATCGACCAAGCCGAGGAAGTCGTAGCCGACGAGAGTGTTGAGGTGCTTGGTCTTGTGGATGTCGTCCCAGATGCGAGTGGCGATGGCGATGTGCGTGAGCATCTGCGCGACAGAGCGGGCGTCGGGAGCGGCGACGAAATCGTATTTGGATTCGGGAAGGTCTTCGGCGACCTGAATTGTGTTTTTGCGTACCGTGCGGAAGGCAGCGGCTAGTTCTTTTCCACCATAAGAGTTCATAGGGCACCTCGTAGGGATGATTGTGCGCCGGCAGCGGCGGACTGTCGAGTTCGATGCGCGGGCATCGCAGCAGGGCACGCGGTGAGGGCGAAAGCAAGAACCGAGATGAACAATCTGTGTGAGAACCAGCAAAAGCAGCCCGCAGCGGCTAAAGCCGGGTTACTCGGCAAGGATGTGCGGCACGACAGGAGTGCGCAAAATGGCAGAACGTTTCTTCAGGACGGGAGACCCAATTCTTGGCCAGGTTTGCTGCCGGGGCTAAGGCTCCGACTCCCCAAGGAGTCAAACTCTGAAGGCCGGCTATTACAAACCGCAGGTACCGTGCAGCGTGGCCCTACATAAGATTGCATTGTGGAACTATAATCGCGGCATGGGTAGCAGTCCTTTTATGGATGGCGGGAACGGGGCCGGGCCTGCGCAGGGGCGGGAGGAAAAGTATCTTCGGCTGCACTGCGTGAATATTTTTGTGCGGGATCAGGACCGCAGCTTGCGGTTTTATTTGAATCAACTGGGATTCCATCTGGCGTTCGATGCCAAGCTGCAATCAGGAGACCGTTGGGTAGCGGTGGCGCCGCCGAATGGCGAGGCAATTCTTGTGCTGGTGGTGCCCAAGCCCGAGTCGCGCGAGTACAAACTAATCGGCCGAGCGACGCAGATTTCGTTTGTCACCGAAGATGTAACCGCGAAATTCAAAGAATGGTCGGCGCGCGGCGTGAACTTTTTGCAGACGCCTCGGCTGAAGCGAATCAAGTTTGACCCTAAGGTCCAGACCGTGGCTGCGAGTCGATCGTCGATGCTGCTGGGGGAGCAGACGCCGATTTGGGGCGGAGTGTTCGCGCGATTCAGAGACGTCGACGGCAATTCGTTTTCGCTGGTGAGTTTTGACGAGGTGACGCACGCTCTGGAAGAGCAGCGGCGTGCGACGGCGGTAAAACTGGAAGCGGAACGACGCGCGGCGCAGGAGCTGGAGATTGCGAAACAGGTGCAGTCGCGGCTGTTCCCGCAAAACTCGCCGCCGGTGAAGAGCCTGGAATATGCGGGTATCTGCATACAGGCGCGCAAAGTTGGCGGCGATTATTACGATTTCCTGAATCTTGGCGGAGGGCGGCTGGGGCTGGTAATTGGGGATATCGCGGGAAAAGGAATCGCGGCGGCGTTGTTGATGGCGAATCTGCAGGCGAATCTGCGAAGCCAGTGCGCGATTGCCCTGGATCAGCCACAGAGGCTGTTGCGATCGGTGAATCAACTGTTTCGGGAGAATACGCCGGACGGATCGTTTGCCACGCTGTTTTTTGCCGAGTATGACGACGCGGAGAGGCGGTTGCGTTATGCGAATTGCGGGCACCTGTGCGCGCTGCTGTTGCGCAACGATAACACGATGGAACGGCTCAATTCGACGGCGACGGTGCTGGGCGTTTTCCAAGATTGGGATTGCGCGATTGAGGAATGCCGGGTAAATGCGGGAGATACGCTGGCGCTGTACACGGACGGGATAACGGAAGCGTTCGGCCAAGACGGAGATGAATTTGGCGAGGAAAGATTGAGCGAGGCGCTGAGACGGCACCGGGGATTGTGTTCGCAGGAGTTGCTGAGCGCGGTTGTTGGGGAAGTGCGGCGATTCAGTCCGCAGGAACAGAATGACGATATTACGATGATTGTGGCGAAGGGGAGATAGCGAGCATTGCTCAGTTATCAGTGGTACGTAAACATAAAGCAGAGTCCTCAGGATCTGAAGCCCCAGTTCTTGCCGCGCTTTGATATCGGAGCTGAAGTTCCGACCCTCTAACGAAAATCGAAGAACCCCACGGGCAAAACCGGCGTGTGGGGCAGGCAGTTCAAGCCCTGTCGGTTCGCAGACTGGGCAAGTACGTGCGGTTCGCGCCTCGGAAGGCGGTCCCACCACGGGCAAACTCGGGAGAGATCGCTCGCTGCACTGGGGATGAGCAATTCGGCGAAGGCCGCAGGATTTGATGCGAACCGACCTCACGGTCGGCCATTACAAAAAAGACACTACAAAGAACACAGGGATTAGACGGGGACAGCGGGGTCGTCGTCGGACGCGGAGTGGCCGTTTGGGTGAAGGGTAGCTTGGATGACCTCGGCAGGAATGGCACCTTCGCGGCCGATGCACCAGTGGTCGCCGCGGAGTTCGACGATGGTGGAGGGCATGAGGGCATGCGTTTCGCCAGCGTCGAGGATGAGCGGGACGCGATCGCCGAGTTGACGAAAGACTTCGTCGCCACTAGCGCAGGTGGGAGAGCCGGAAACGTTGGCGCTGGTGCCCGTGAGAGGGACGCCAATTTCCTGGATGAGTCGCGTGACGATTTCACAAGCGGGCCAGCGAAGAGCGATGCGGCGAGTGTTGCCGGTAACTTTCAGTGGAAGACGCATGGAAGCATCGAGAACGATGGTGAGAGGGCCGGGCCAGAGAGCGTCGGCGAGACGATAGAAGTTGTCGGGCAGGTCGCGAGCGAGAATGTGCGCGTGGTGAATGGAGTTGATGAGCAGAGGAAGCGCTTTGGATTCGGGCCGCCCTTTGACGCGGAAGATTTCGTCTACGGCGGAGAGATTGACGGGATCGGCGGCGAGGGCGTAGAGCGTGTCGGTGGGAATCGCAACGACAGAACCGCGATTGAGCCAACCAGCGGCGTAACGGATAAAGCGAGGATCGGGAGAATCCGCGCTAAGCTTTAGGACTTCTGCCGACACTATCGCCCCCGGACGTAGATGAACCGGCGTCCCTGAGCGCGGGAACCGCTCTGGAGTGGAAACTATCACATGGAGAGAGGGTGGCGCAATGGAGAGACGAAGGAATGAAGTAAAGAAGTACTGAGGCAGTCCCTACAAAAGCAAGGAAAAGCAAAGCGAGAAAAGGCAAAAGCAAAAGCCTGGAATGGCGAAGGAAGTGGAGAGTTTGATAGGCTCGCGGGAGATGGGACGAACGATGGAACGAGCTAGAAAAGCCGGGGAAGCTGGCGACTTGATCAGCAGCCGGGACAACCGGTGGCTGAAAGAGTTTCGCGTGGCGCTGCGCGGGGGATTGGCGACAGAGAAAGGATGCGTGGGAGTGGAAGGCCTGCGACTGGTGGAAGAGGCGCTGGTGAGCGGATGCCGCGTGGAAGCGGTGCTGTTCAGTGAAAGTGGAGAGAGGCATCGGGAAAGATTGGCGCCGCTGATTGGCCGGCGGGAGATGGCCTTCCCTGTTTTGAAGACAACGGATCGATTATTTGAAGGAATTGCGGATACGGAACATCCGCAAGGCGTCGCGGCGCTGGTGGAACCGCGGAAAGTGGAAATTGCGGATTTGCTGGCGACGCCGGAGGGAGCGTGTTCGCCGCTGCTGGTGGTGCTGGCGGGAGTGCAGGATCCGGGAAACGTGGGAACCATTCTGAGGACCGCGGCGGCATTTGGCGCGACGGGAGCGGCGACATCAGCGACGGCGCAAGGAGGGACGGCGAGTCCCTTTTCACCGAAGGCGTTGCGAGCTTCGGCGGGAGCGGCGCTACATCTGCCGGTGCTGGCGGGAATGTCGCTTGCAATTTTGCTGACACAGTTGAAGATGAATGGGATTCACACGCTGGCGTCGTGCGTACACGATGCTAAGACGGAGAGCGTGTCACTGTCGCCGTGGGAAGTGGATTGGTGCCAGGCGATTGCGTTGCTGGTTGGAAATGAAGGGGCGGGATTGCCGGAAGAAATTGTGCGCGGGGCGGACGCGCGGGTGCATATACCGATGGCGAGAGGAGTGGAGAGTTTGAATGCGGCGGCGGCGGCTGCGGTGATGTTTTATGAAGGATATAGGCAGCGGGAAAAGATGAAGCAATGAAGTAAGGAAAGAATGGGGGATTCGAAATTGCTGACGAAAGGCTCTACACTTCTAGGGTTATGAGCCTGTTTCCGACGATGCCGGAGATGAGCGGGGAAACGCCGGCGGCACTGCAGCCGTTGGCGGAACGGATGCGGCCGCGGACGTTGGATGAGTTTATCGGACAGGAAAAATTGCTGGCACCGGGCAAACCGCTACGGGTCCAAATCGAAACCGACAATTTGAGTTCGATGTTGTTCTGGGGGCCGCCGGGCTGTGGGAAGACGACCCTGGCGAGGGTGATTGCGCGGTTGACGCGGAGCGAGTTTGTGTCCTTCAGCGCGGTGCTGAGCGGGATCAAAGAGATCAAAGAAGTAATGGCGGAGGCGGAGAGAAGATCGCGAGGGGGACACCGAACGATCGTGTTCGTGGATGAAGTGCACCGATTCAACAAGGCGCAACAGGATGCGTTTTTGCCGCACGTGGAGGCGGGACACATTTTGTTTATCGGGGCGACGACGGAGAATCCATCGTTTGAGGTGATCTCGCCGCTGCTGTCGCGAACGAAAGTATATGTGCTGGAATCGTTGACGACGCCGCAGATTGTGGAGTTGTTGCGCAGGGCTTTGGAGGATAAAGAGCACGGGTTGGGGAACGAGAGCATTGAGGTAAGTGAGGAAGTGTTGTTTAGGATGGCGTCGTTTGCGAATGGCGATGCGCGGGCCGCGTATAACACATTGGAATTGTGCGTGAGGAGTGCGAAGGAGGAGAGCGTAGAAACCCCGGGTGCAAAAGCGGCACCCGGGGAGACGGAAGAGAAAACCAAAAGTCGGCAGCATGACGGCGTAAAGCCACTGCAGAGCCGCGTCACGGTGAAGAGGATTACGGCGGAACTTTTGCAGGATGTGCTGCAGCGGAAGATGCTGCGCTACGACAAAGCGGGAGAAGAGCACTACAACCTGATTTCGGCGCTGCACAAATCGGTGAGGAATTCAGATCCGGATGCGGCGTTGTATTGGCTGGCGCGGATGATTGAGAGCGGCGAGGACGGCTTGTACCTGGCGCGGCGCATGGTACGGATGGCCAGCGAAGATATTGGATTGGCGGAGCCGGGAGCGTTGGCGGTGACGCTGGCGGCGAAGGAGGCGTTCGATTTCCTGGGAGCGCCGGAAGGACATTTGGCGCTGGCACAAGCGGTGGTGTACTTGTCGCTGGCGCCGAAATCGAATGCGTTGTATGTGGGATATGGAAACGTGCTGGAAGATGTGCGGAAGACGGAGGCGGATCCGGTGCCATTGCATTTGCGGAATGCGGTGACGGGATTGATGAAGAACATCGGGTACGGAGAAGGCTATAAGTATGCGCACAACTTTGCAGAGAAGGTTACGGACATGACGTGTCTGCCGGACAACCTTTCGGGACGCGTGTACTACCAACCGAGTGACCAGGGATTCGAAGCCCGGTTGCGGGCGAGGATGGAAGAAATACGGAAGATCAAGAGGAAGGGTGCGGGGGGTTGAGGGTGGAGAGTTGAAAGTTAAAAGTTAACAGAAAACTCGAGGCGGTATTGTGAGAGTTTGCCACCATCCCTCCACCGCGGCGCAGCGAAAGGCGCTGCGCCTTCGGTCGCGATGACATTTTGGCAGTGGGCAGAGATGAGAGTAGGAAATTAGCGGGGGAAGGAGAAGAAATGGATGAACACGCGGGGTTTGTTGTGGTGCGAGAAAGCGCCCGCCTCAGAAGGCGGCCGCTACGGAGGCTGGGCGTGATTGCGATTTTGGCGGGGATGATTTGCTTGCAGGGAGCGGCGGCGAAAGAGGAGACACGGCCGAAGATTACGGATGTGGCCTTCGTGCGGATCGGGGTTTCGGATATGCAGACCGCCGGCGCCTTCTATCATGGGGAGTTGAAGCTACCGAATGCGATGTGCTATTTCGGGCTGGAGTCGCAATGCTTTTTCCTAAACCTCTACCAACAGGTTGAGCTCGTCAAGATGGAGGCAAACGCCAAGCAAAACCGGATTGACGCGATCGGGCTGCATACGTCCGACGCTGCTGGGCTGCGGAAATACCTGCTGTCGCGCGGACAAAAGCCGCGGGAACTCATCACGAATGCGCACGGATACGAGTCATTTCAGATTAAAGACCCTGAGGGCCATACGATTGAGTTCGTTCAGCAACCCGGCGGAACGGGTGGTTCCGTATCGGGGGATGCGCCGCTGGCTGGCCGAATGATTCATGCGGGATTTGTGGTCAAGGACCGAGCGGCCGCGGATCACTTTTATAAGGATATTTTGGGGTTTCGGTTGTACTGGTCGGGGGGGATGAAAGAGGGAGAGACGAATTGGGTGGCGATGCAGGTGCCGGATGGGACGGACTGGGTGGAGTACATGCTGAATATTCCGGACAATGCGGACAAACATACACTGGGAGTGATGAATCATATTTCGCTGGGAGTGGTGAGCGTGAAAGCGGCTCAGGAACAACTGGAGAAGGCTGGCGTGGTGCTGGGAGCAGAGGAGCAGCCGAAGATCGGGCGCGATGGGAAGTGGCAATTAAATTTGTACGATCCGGATGGGACGCGAGTGGAGTTGATGGAGTTTACTCCGGTGGAGAAGCCGTGTTGTTCGGAGTTTACGGCGCCGCATCCGAAGCCGTGAGGAAGAGTTCACAGTTCTCAGTTGACAGTTTACAGTTTCCGGAGGTGAGGAAGACTCACCACCGAAGGCACAGAGGAAGAGAGTTGAGAGTTAAAATTGAAAGTTGACAGTTAAACCCGAGGAGCCTCCACTCCTGACGGGGTGAGCTGCAGGAGCATTGGGGTGGGCATTAGGACCAAAGCAGCATCGAGGAATGCGGAGCAACTGGCATGAAAGCCAGCGCTGCATTGAGGAAGCCACTAGGTCGGGTGGGTGGGTTGGCGATTTTCGCGGGGATGATTTGTGGGTTGGGGTTGATGGGGCAGACTGGCGCGACGGACAAGACCGGGCGGGCGAAGATCACGGGGATCGCTTACGTGACGGTGAAGGTTACCGACGTGGAGAAGGCTAAGGCGTTTTATGGAGGGGTGCTGGGGCTTGCTAGCGGAGGAGTGAGAGAAGCAAGCTCCGTGCAGGCTAGTTTTGTGGTGAATCAAGATCAGCGGGTGGAGTTGACCAAGGGTGCTGCGGGAGCGGGCGAATCGTATTTGGTGGAGATTGGACTCGCGACTGATGACTTGATGAAAATGCGGACGTATTTGATGGCGACGGGAGTGGCGGCGAACGACATTATGCTGTGGCCAGATGGCATCAAGCATTTTGAAACGCGAGACCCTGAGGGAAACAAACTGGTGTTCGTGGAGCAGACAAAAAACGGGAAAGTAGTGGAGAGTAGCGCGAGGGCCGTCAGCAAGAAACTGTTGCACGCGGGATTTGTGGTTAAGGACTTGAAGGCGGAGAGCCATTTTTACGAAGGTATTCTGGGGTTCCGGTTGTACTGGCGTGGCGGGTTCAAGGACGCCGGAACGGACTGGTATGAGATCCAGGTGCCGGATGGAGATAATTGGATTGAGTTCATGTTGAATATTCCGGCGACGGCGGATCGCAAAGAATTGGGCGTGCAGAATCACTTTTCGCTGGGAGTGCAGAAGGCGCAGGCGACCGCAGAGGAATTGCGGGTAAGAGGAGCCAAGGAGTTTGATGGGCCAGAAGTGGGACGCGACGGGAAAGACTCGATTGACATTTACGATCCGGATGAGACGAGGGTGGAGTTGATGGAGTTCAAGCCGGTGGAGAAGCCGTGCTGTACAGAGTACACTGGGGCGCACCCGAAACCATGAGCTGGCAGCGATTGAAGGAATTCTTGAGATTATGCTGGGATCGTAGTCGAACAGAGGCGAAGAGTCATCAGGGGCTAAAGCCCAGTTGCGAGCACATCTTTCTGTCGGAGCTAAAGCTCCTACGCCCTAAAGAAAAAGAATCGAGGAGAGGCACCGGTCTAAAGACCGGCCACCACAAAGGACCGAACCCAGGGCGGGCTGCCGCTTTGCGCCCAGACCGCAACAGTGAGACTCGCCACAAGGGACACGAAGGGCACACAGAGAGACGGCAAGAGAGGGACGGTCGAGAGCTGTTCGTGGTGGCAGGAAAAAGCGCCCGCATCGGGAATTGGCCGCTCGATGAAGAGAACGGCCTCACCCCGGAAGGGGCGAGCTACTGGACTTGGCCCAGCGCCATCTTGAAAAAGGCAATGATCATGGCGGTGATTGTGATCTGTTCCCTGCCCTGTGCATTTGCGCAGAACATGCAGAAGGCGGTGGTCACTGTGGATGACGAGGTGACTGCGTTCACGTATGCGCCGGACGGGCGAATCGTGTTTTCGGCGCGGAAGATGTACAAGGCCAAGAAGTATGACCTGGAGCGAGACGACATTTACGTACTGGAGCAGAACGGCAAGCGGAAGAAGATTTTCTCGGGCGAGAAATTCACGCTGGGGGATAAGCCCTTCACGTACTTGATCGAAGGATTCACGTGGTCGCCGAATGGAAAGATCGTGGCGGTGCAGATGTACACGACGACGGTGGACATCGACGACGGATCGACACAGGATGCCAGGGGATTGCTGTTTCTGGACGATCAGGGACGGATCTTGAAGCCGGGGAAGGATGCGGTGGTGCTGGACGCACAGAACCCACTGTGGCTGCGAGATAACCAGACGGTGGTGTACATGACAAATAAGGATTTGCCGATGGCGGTGTATTCGCTGCAGTACCTGAATGTGATGACCGGGCCGGCGGGGAAAGCGTTCGAGGGGCGAACATTTTTGGATGCGGCACGAATATCGGGGAGTAATTCGGCGATGGCGATCGAGCGAGACCGTAACATGGACGGTCCACCCCGAATCCAGAAGTTGGAATTGCTTTCGCAGGACACCCAGGAAGTGGCAACGCTGGACGAGTTCGCAGGGGGATTGAGTTTGTCGCCGAGCGGGACGAAGGCAGCATATTACCTGGACAAAGAGGTGCTGGAGGTTCGGGATTTGACGGCGCCAAATAAATTGGCGCGCCTGCGCGTGGGGCTGGGAGTGCTGCAGTGGTCGGAGGATGAGACGAAGATTTTTCTGAAGCGGACGGTGGAGAAGAAGTCTGCGGACCTGGTGACGGTGGCGGTGCCGACGCTAAGAGCGTATGCAAACCGAGCGGAGATTCCGATTGATGAGCCGACACCGAATTTCTTGCTACATGGATTGACGATCCGGGAATATGGGATTTCACCGGATGGGAAATTTTTGGGGATCGTGCTACCGGGGAAGCGGAATTTGGAAATATATTCGATGAGGTGAGTTTGTTCACCACAGGGGAGAGAGAAAATGCCGAGAAGAGATGCCGCCCGGATTGGGCGGCGTTTTTGTTTTGGGAGCAAGTTCACCACAGAGGACACAGAGAAGGGGAAGAGAGATCCCTGGCTTCGCTCGGCACGACAAGAAAGGGCGACCGGGGCGGACCGCCTCAAAAGGCTGTCCCGGCAAACCAAAAGCAAGGATAGGTCGCGTAGCTGGATTACAGAGCAAGTTGGGGGCGGCGGCGCTTGTGTTCTACCAGGAGGCAGAAATCCTCGACGGCCAGAAGGCCGGCGGAGCCGGCGATTTCGCAGGCTTGGGGGTTGACAACACCGAGTTGGAGCCAGATAGCTTTGGCGCGAATCGAAATGGCTGAGTCGATGATGGGAGGAACTTCTGCGGAGCGGCGGAAGATGTCGACAATATCGATGGGCTCGGGAATGTCTTCCAAGCGAGGATAGGATTTTGCGCCGAGTACTTCCCTTTCGTTGGGATTGACGGGAATGATGCGGTAGCCGACGGATTGGAGATACAGGGAGACCTCGTGGCTGGGGCGGGAGGGATTGGAAGAAAGGCCGACAATGGCGATGGTTTTTGTGAGACGGAGAAGATCGAGGATGGGATCGGAGGAGGGTGAGGAGTTGTCGGGCAGATAGATTTTCATGGGCGTTGGTTGGATGAGAGTTCGAGTGCAATGGTTATGGTCGCTGGTTGAGATGGTGGAGGATGCGGAGTGGGGAGACCGGGCGAGTGTGATCAGGATCAGATATCAGTGATCAGGAACCGATGCACCGGGGATCGCGAGGATTGCGACGTTGAGATCCTTCGCTGCACTCCAGGATGACAACGGGAGAAAGATTGAATTCAAGGACAAACCCTGGAACGCAGACTGAAGTTTGTGTTACCGCGCGCGTGGTCGCGCTACAGGGTACGGTGCGGAGCCAAGAATCTGAGTTTGCGGACCGCCTCGGAAAGCGGTCGCTACAAAAATCCAAGAAAAAGCGTAACCAAGAGAAACCCCACCCTTAGAAACCCAAGGTGCGGCACCCCAACAAACAACGCAACGGCCTCACTCTTGAAGGGGTGAGGTATAGGATGGCTGGCATAAAAGCCAGCGCTACATGGCAGAAGGAGAAATCGTCGAGAATGCCACCGGGCTAGGATTTCTTGGCCGGAGCTAGAGCGTGGGCGATGGCGGAGAGCAGCTTGTTGTTTTCCGCGGGGTTGCCGACGGAGATGCGGATGGCGTCGGGAAAACCCATCCAGCCGAGAGGACGAACGATGACGCCTTCGTGGAGGAGATCGTCGGCGAAGGCTTTGGCGTGCGGACCGATCTGGATGAAAAGGAAATTGGTTTCGCTGGGGACGGGATTGAGGCCGAGGCGGCGGAGTTCATCGTAGAGGCGCTTGCGTTCGATGCGGTTCATTGCGCAGGAGCGCTCGACGTGATCGCGATCGTCGAGGGCAGCGAGGGCGGCGGCCTGGCCAACACTGGTGACGTTGAAGGGAGTGCGGAGTTTGTTCATTTCGGCGACCAGAGTGGGATGACCGATGCCGTAGCCGATGCGGAGTCCTGCGAGGCCATAAACCTTTGAGAACGTGCGCAGGGTGAGGATGTTGTTGTACTGCTTGAAGAGCGCGAGAGAGTTGGGAAGATCGGAACGTTCGGCGTATTCCTTGTAGGCTTCGTCGAGAACAATCAGAACATCGCCTGGAACTTTTGTGAGGAAGGCATCGAATTCGGCGGCGCCGAAGGCTGTGCCAGTGGGATTATTGGGATTGGCGATATAGATGATGCGAGTTTGCGGAGTCACAGCGCGAGCGATGGCCTCGAGATCGAAGGTGAATTTGCGCATGGGCGTCTGAATGAGTTTGCCGCCGCTGGCGCGAATGGCGATGGCGAAGAGCGCGAAGGAACCTTCGCTGGTGATGCCTTCGAGGCCGGGACGAAGGAGAACGCGCGAGGCGAGGTCGATGATTTCGCTGGAGCCGAGGCCAACGAAGATCTCTTCGGCGCGGACGGAGAAGCGCGAGGCGAGTACTTCACGAAGACGCTTGCTGCCGCCGTCGGGATACCAGTTAGCTTCACCGAGGGCGCGGCGGGCGGCATCCATGGCTTTGGGAGAAGGACCGAGCGGATTTTCGTTGGAGGCAAGTTTGACGGCGTGTATCTTGAGGTCCTGCTCCACTTCTTCGATGGGCTTGCCGGGAACGTAGGCGGGAAGACCTTGGATGTAATCGGGAATGAGTTCTTCGAGAGTGTGGGTCATGAGTTAAGTTTATGCGCGGGATTAGTGTTTGTGTAGGGGGTGGGTGAGAGATATCCGTTATCAGTAATCAGGGATCAGGAAACGACCAGTGGCCAGGGACCGGCGACCAGTGGGGAGTTAGAAGTTAACAGTTAAAAGTTGCCAGCGAGAGGCGGGAATTCGTCGCGTGTTTAGGTAGGACCGCGGAAGGCCAATAATGAAGCGCGCGCTACTACAAATAACCGGACGGAACAGCAGATCAAGGTCATCCGGCGCTTGCAAGCTGGGTGTTCAGAAGCTCCTTCGATGCTCGCACGACGGACAGAAGAAGAAGCGCAAAGGCTCCATAGGAGACTTGCCGCGAAACGGACAGATCTATGCAGATATTGTGACCGAATCGGTGCTGCAATTCTGACTTCGCGGCCATCCGGGAAAGCCCTCGGAGACAAACAAACAAAAAACACCGGCGGGCTCAACGCATTTTCACACGATTCTCTAGCGTAACTGGTTGCGACGCATTGAAAAAGTGGCCGAGCAGCAGCGTAGGCCGAAGTAGAAAAGTTAAGGCCAGGCCCCCGAACAGAAGAAGCGCGGCAATCACAAACAGCGCGAACAAATTATCCGCCATGAGCAGGATTTAATCGGGCAAACCGCGAACTTTCAAGCGATGTGCCAAATGGCTGGAACGCGCTCAGACTCCGGAGGGGGAGGCTAGGTTTTTTAGGCGATGGACCTCTTTTTCGGTTAGGCGGCGGAACTTGCCTGGGGCGACATCCAGCACTAACGGGCCTAGTTGAGTGCGTTTGATTTTTTCGACCAGGAAGCCCACTTGTTGAAACATGCGGCGGATCTGGCGATTGCGGCCTTCGATGAGAACGACTTCATACCAGGGATTGGGAGCGTCTTCGACGAGGCGAATTTCCGCGGGAGAGGTTTTGACGCGGCGGCCGTCGTCGAGAGTAATGGTGATCCCGGAACGCAGGCGCTCAATGACTTGTTCGGAAGGCTTACCGCTAATTTTGACGAGATAGGTTTTGGGGATGTGCGAGCCGGCCTTGGTGAGTTTCTGGGCGAGGGCGCCATCGTTGGTCATGAGAAGCAAGCCTTCGCTGGCGTAGTCGAGACGCCCAACGGGATAGACGCGCTCGGTTTGCTTGGGGAGCAGGTCCATGACCGTGGGGCGGCCTTCGGGATCACTGACGGTGGTAACGCAACCTTTGGGCTTGTAGAGGAGGAAGTAGACGAACGGCTGGGCGCGCTTCAAGGGTTGGCCATCGACGCAGATGATGTCGCGACCGGGGTCGGCCTTGGTGCCCTGCTCGGTAACGACGGCGCCGTTGAGGGTGACACGGCCAGCGGCGATGATTTCTTCGGCTTTGCGTCGGGAGGCGATGCCAGCGGCGGCGAGGATTTTTTGGAGGCGATCGGGCATGGGGGAATTTTCAGTTGTCAGTTTTCAGTTGTCAGTTGTCAGCGATCAGATATCAGGGATCAGGAACCTCGCGCCATCCCGGCATTGCGCGAAGATTGCCACGTTGAGTTCCTTCGCTGCGCTCAGAGGGTGTGACTTTATTGCAAAAAGACGATTTTTCGCGTGGAAGGCGAACGTTTTCAGTATCAATCTTTGCGAAAAATCAAGAACGTCACAACCTCGCCGGATGACAGTGGATTATACGCGGCGGATGGGTAGTGCGTCAGGGCGATTCCGGCGGCGGATCGAGCCCCCGCACCCTTGAAGCGTGAGCTACAGCAACCGACGCAGTAACGATGTAGAAACAGGGCGGCTATGAGACCGACCTGAAGGTCGGCCAGTACAACAGATTCGGATGACGGCGTAAAGGTGCCGGTACAGAGGCGCATCACGCGTAGGCTGACGCACTGGCTAGTCGCTAGAGGCGGCGGGCTCGAATGCGGGGGTTGCGAGCGACGCGCAGCAGAGCAAGCGCGCGAATGGTGGGGTTTCTGATGACCGATAACTTGATCCTGATTAGCGGGTCTTTTTGGGTTTGGGGGGGCGCTTGGGGTTGGTTAGGGCTTCAACTACGCGCTGGTCTAGGAGGCGGTAGCGACCGTTGGGGATGCCTTCGAGGGAGAGGGGGCCCAGGCCGATGCGTTTCACTTTTTCTACCGGATGATTTTCCTTGAACAGGGCGCGCTTGAGGGCGTCCAAGCGGGCGCCGGCGAATTGCACTTCATACCAAAAATTGGCGGCATGACCGCGAGAGGCGTCGGGTTGACGAAGAGTGCGGAGCTTTGTGCTGGTGTGCTTGCCGAGGCGCTCGAGATCTTCGAGAGTGAGACGTCCCTTAATTTTGATGTGGAAGAATTGCTGGAGATTCGACCAGTGCTTGAGCATGGAGGAAGTGAGGTCGCCATCGTTGGTGAGGAACACGAGGCCGCTGGCGTTGTAGTCGAGAGAACCGACGGGATAGACGCGTTCAGGAAAACCGCGAAGGAAATTGCGGAGGGTCTTCCGGCCTTCGGGATCGGCGAGCGTGGAGACAACTTCGGGCGGCTTGTGCATGAGGAGATACACATGGCGGCGCTCGGATTCGACGAGGCGGCCGGCGGCTTCGATTTTATCTTTGGAAGGATCGGCTTTGGAGCCTAGTTCGGTGACGACTTTGCCGTTGACGCGAACCTGGCCGGAAAGAATGAGTTGCTCGGCGTGGCGGCGAGAAGCGATGCCGGCGTGGGCGATGATTTTTTGAAGACGTTCGAGCATGGAAAAGTGATCAAGTGATCAGGAAAGACCTGCGTTGAGCGCTTGAGGATTATACAGGCGAAGGTGGGAAGGAGATAGGCGAAAGGTGGGGACCGCTGGCTGCGACGATCCCTCTGCTGCGCGTCGGCTGAGAGGGCGCCGGCGCTCCGGTCGGGATGACAACCCCTGCACAAGGCAAAGCAAGATGCCGGGGTAGATCGGCCGCTACCGGAAGCGACCTGAAGGTCGGCCACAAAAGCAACTGCGGGAACGCAAACTGCAGAAGCAAAAGTACTGTTAGCGGAGGTAGCCCCAGTTGTGGAGTTTGTCGGAATCTTCTACCCAGCGGTCGCCGATGTCGGTGCGGTAGTACATGTTGGGGATGAGAACGTTTTTGATGCGGGAGTAAACCTGGGCTTGAGTCTGCTTCATGGTTTGGCCGGTGCCGATGACGATCAGGACCACGCCGGAAGTGCCAGCAACAAACCACTGACCGTTGACCTGCTTGACGTCTTCGATGTGGATGCCTTCGTTCATGGGCCGTTTGAAAATGATGGCGGCATTTTTGGAGAAGGAGTTGAAGGTTTCCTCGTCGTCGAAGGGAAAGGGCGGGACGACGATGCGGACGCCGATTTGGAAGCCGCTGCGGGTGCGCCACTTGGGGTCGAGACCATTGGCGAGTTCCCAAAAGAGATCGCTGATGGGAGTGAGGATGCCTTCCTGTTGAATGCTGATGGTGGGATAGCCAAAGCGCGAAGTGAATTCGAGAGGGTAGATGCCGTTATTGTTGACGATGCAGTTGACGTCGATGTAGCCGACGTAGCTTTCTTCGGCGAGTTTGGGCTCCATTTTCAAGAGGGTGCGGTTGAAAAGCGCGTTGGGCTCGCTCCAGAACATGGCGGTGCCCATTTCGCCGGTGGGAGGACCGACTTCACCGGGGAAAAGCTTTTTGTGCTCGAAGTTGATGTTGATGGGAGTGATGAATTTCTTGCCGTTGAAGAAACCGCCGACGGCAACCTCGACGCCGTTCACGCGACGCTGCAATTGGAAAATCTTGATCTCCTCGGAGAAGGCTTTTTTGTAGGCTTCCAGCATGCCGATGACGTCCTGGCCGTCTTCTTCTTCACCAACAAAGAGGCGGCGCTTGACGTTCTGGGCTTCGCCACTGGGCTTGATGACATAGCGATCGGGATTCTTTTTGACGAATTCGATGGCCGGATCGAAGGAATCAAAATCCTGGTACGGAATGATGGCGACGCCGGCTTTTTTCAGTTCTTCCTGGCCGAAGGAGCGATCATCTTCAAGATTGTCGGTATAGGGAGTGCCGCCGATCACGGGCTTGCCGGCAGCGCGAAGAGCTTGCGCTTTGGCGCCCTGGCCGAGGGTGTCATCGAAGACAACGATATCGGCCCATTCCGTCGCGTCTTTTTCCCAGTTGGTGGATTTGGGAACGAAGCCGTCCGCGATGTCACGCTCTTTTTCGGCTTCGATGTAGTAGCGGACGTCGTGACCTTCCTTGAGAACCTGCCAGGCGATGTCACCAATCAAGCTAGAGAGGGAAACAAAAAGAAATTTACGTTTGTCCATGAGTGAGCCTTCGTCCCCTGGGGAGCGAAAGGCAATGACTCATTGTACTTAGAGAAGCGCGGGGATGATATTACAAAACATTAAAAAATGGTGGCAGGGGAAAACGCGCGCATTGCAAGTTGATCGGTACGCGGATAAACGATCAGAGATATGCAAGATCAGGGATCAGGAAGCCAAACTCGACTTGCGGCGACGTAGTGCGTTCTCGGGGTTGAGATTCTCCAGGCGCGTGATGACAAGGTCGTGAGAAGCGCACGGCTTCCGAAAGGCCGTCCTTACACGAAGGCGGGGAAGGTGGTCGATCGCTCACTCGGGTCGATTTGGGGGGCGCGAAAAGCGACAGCGAGCCACCGCATTCCAAAGCGTGCTCACGGGTGGCTACAAGCGAGGCTAACATGAAAGTCCGCGCTACATGGGAGAAGGAGGCGGCAAACGGTTTAGACCCGGTCGTGGCGGTGGCGTCCCTCGGAAAGCAACACCGTCGTCCTCAAAGGAAAGCTGTGCGCTACCGAACGAAAAGGCGCATCCCTAAAGGGACGAGCTACGGGAGCGAGGGACTTTACAGGGCGGGGGCGCCGTTTACGGATATCAAGTCAGGTTGAGGAATTGGGAGAAAACCTATGGGATGGGGGGGGCATCACAACGGCAGGTGGGGTGGCGGGAGCGAAGACGATTGCCTGTCGGGCCTGCACGGAGGGGTAAGTTTGGTGTCCGACCTGTCCGATAGTTCAGGTTATACTAGAAAGGTCCAAGCCGGTGGCGAGGTGCCCACCCCAATCGAGGACATCGGCCCGGGCCAGAACGTGTACTGTCAAAATGAGAGGTGAAGAGTGCGGCGATTTGCGCTTCTTCTGATCTGCGCACTGACGTTGGTGGGAGTGACGGCCAGCCAGTGCACCGCCCAGATTCTCCACAAGAAGAAAAAGGTGGACAAGTCCACCGAAACGACAAACACGGTGGAGCCGGATAAGCAGCTGTACGATAAGGCCATCGATGATATCAAGCACGGAAAGCACGAAATTGGACGCTTGAGCCTGCAGACGCTGATCAATACGTATCCAGACAGCGAGTATCTGGCAAAGGCCAAGCTGGCGATCGCGGATTCGTATTACAAAGAGGGCGGGACGTCGAACATAACGCAGGCGGTCAACGGGTATAAGGATTTCATCGTGTTTTTCCCGTTCCTGCCGGAAGCGGCGTACGCGCAAGCGCAAGTCGCGATGTGCCATTTTAACGAGATGCCCAAGCCGGACCGCGACAGTGCACACGCCAAGGCTGCCGAAGAAGAATTCCAGACATTCCTGACAAAGTATCCGAAGGATCCGCTGGCGCCAGAGGCGCAACAGCATTTGCGCGAAGTGCAGGAAGTGCTGGCGGAAGGACAGTTTCGCATCGGGTACTACTATTACGTGAAGCAGGACAAGCGCGCGGCGGCGGGACGATTGATACCGTTGGTGAAGCGGTACCCGTTATACAGCAAGACGGACACAGCGCTGTGGATGCTGGCAGACGTATTTGAGAAAAGCGAACGCAAGGACATTGCGGGTAATTACTATGCGCAGATCATAAAGAATTATCCGTTGTCGAAATATGTGGACGGGTCGAAAGAAAAATTGAAGGCCTTTGGAATGCCGATTCCACAGCCGGATCCGAAGGCGGTGGAGTGGATGACGGCCGAACAGAATACACCGCGCCCGAAAGAAACGGTGGTGCACCGGTCGCTGGGGATCTTGCATCCCGCCCCGGATGTGCACACGGCAGCGAGGAGCGGATCGCCGCAGATGGAACCGGAGAGCGATCAGCCCGGCACGGATACGTTGACCGCAGCAAAGGGCTCGACGATGGGGAATGGCGGAGGGGCGCCGGGATCGAATGCGGTGATCGAGACGGTGAAACCAGGCGATCCAACGCCCGCACAACCGACGAATACGAGCGGTGCGAACGAGGATACCTCCGCAGGAACACCCGTGAGTGACGGCAGCTCGACGGAGCCGGCGGCGAGTACACCGGCGGCCGATGGAACCGCGAATGGAACGACGACCACGCCCGCAACGGACGGGGCGGCGAGCACGCCAGCAACAGATGGAACGACGAGTACACCGGCCGCAGATGGGACGACGACGTCAACCGACGCAGCGAAGAGCGGGACGACGAGTACGACGGATCCACCAGCAAATCAGAAGGAATCGAGCAGTAAGAAGAAGGGGTTGAAGAAGTTGATACCCTGGTGAAAATGAAGCAACGAGGCCATGAAGTAAGGAAGTAAAGACGGAAAGCCCCAAGAGAAAAAACGCGCCTTAGAAACCGCAGGTGCACCCTGGCGGGAATTTATCGTCGTGGAGTTGTTGCCAGATCCCTGCATTTCGTGCTGCAAACTGCGCGGCACTCCGGTCGGGATGACAAATCAAGAAGACCGACCACGAGCGGCTACCTCAGGAAGGCTGAAGCTGGGGCTACCGGAACCGAACTACAACCCAAGGGAAAAGCCGCCCCCCCTTAGAAACCACGGGTGAGGCGCCCGGTACGGCAACCCCACCAAGACACACAGACTGAAGTCTGTGCTACCCAAGCCGAAACACGAGACGCGACGCAGAGCGGAGACAGGTGCGAGTCTGTGCACCTAGGTGATGGAAAAGCGCCCGCCAAGGAAGGCCGCCGCTAACAAGGCGAACCCAAGAAAAAAACCGCGCCCTTAGAAACCGCCCGTGCGGCACCCGGAGAGTTCGTCAGGGTGACTACCGGTCCTTTGGTACAGGTAAACAATTGAGAACGCGGCATGTCTACTTCCGACACACCGTGACGGTGCGGAGATTGACGCCATCGGGGCAGAGTGCTCCAATACGATTTGAATCTCCATCCGTGTAACGCATGGGGTATTTGGAGGACGTGCGGTGGCCAAGATCCTCGTTGCCGACGACAACAGTAATATCCAAAAGATGGTAGGGCTGGCCCTGAAAGACCAGGGAATAGACGTTGTCGCGGTGGGCAACGGAGAAGCAGCCGTGCGGAAGATTGCGGACATTCATCCCGACCTGGTGCTGGCGGATGTGTTTATGCCGGTGAGGAATGGATATGAAGTTTGCCGGTTCGTAAAAGAAGACCCGAAATACTCGCACATTCCGGTGATTCTGCTGGTTGGAGCGTTTGATCCGCTGGATGAACAAGAAGCGCAGCGGGTAGGCGCCGACGGTGTGTTGAAGAAGCCATTTGTTCCCCCCGATCCCCTGATTTCAATGGTGAAGTCTGCGCTGGCGCGCGCGGGTGTGTTGCTTGGATCCGCGGCGCACGCGGAAAAGCCGCCCGAACCGCCGGCGCGACCGGCAGCGGAAATGTTGACGCCAAGCGCCAAAGTGGCGGCACCGGCGGCGCCGAAGATTGTCGAGGCAGAGCCCGAACCGTTGGATGACTACCCTACCCCTCCACCACAGGTGAAGATCGCGGCGGGACACGAGCCGGTGGCGTTTGGCAGCTTGCTGCAGACTCCGGACACGGAGGACGACGCAGCGTTTCTGCCAAAGGGCCGGGAAGAGCTTGCGGAACGGAGCTGGGGTGCCGAGGAAGCCGAAGAGGAAGAAGTAGCGGAGGAAGCAGAATCGGCAGGAGGGGGATGGCGCCAGGGCCACGAGGATGTAACGGAGGAAACGAAGGGAACGCCAGACTGGCGCGAGGCGGCATTCCACGGAGATTCGCCGGCTGGGAGTTTGAAGTCTGCGAGATGGACGCCGGCAGTAGAAGAGCCGTCTTATGCTGAAGCGGCACATTCACCAGCCGTGGCGGTATCGACGTTGGAAGAAAAGCCAGCTGATGCGCCGACGCCGTTTTCAGGGGATGCGTGGGCAGCGGCGATGGCCGCGGGCGTCGAAGAGAAATTGGCGCGCACGCAAGAAGCGACGGAGCACCAGGAACCTGAGGCTGTTGCCGAGACGAAAGCGGTGGTCGAGGAAGCGGTGAAGGCAGCGGAGCCGGTGAAGGAAGAAGAACACGTGAAGGCCGCGGAGCCTGGAAATGGGTGGTACTCGGTGACGTCTTCACCATGGGACGCGGAGGCGAAGAAAGCTTCCCTGCTGGCGGCCACCTGGGATACGCCGCCCGTTGAGGAGCCTGCCCCTGCGGTGCCCGAGGAGCCCGCGCCAGTGGAACCCGAGCCGACAGTGGAAGAAGCAGCGGCGCCAGTGGCAGAAGAAGAAAGCCACTATGTAGGTTCCCAGCCCGAGACGGTGGTGGGGCACCACGAGAATTTCGCAGAGAAAGAGGGTGAGCCAGAGAGTTCGACGCCAGCGTATGCAGAGGCGCCAATTGAGGTTCACAACGAGGCTCCGGCGGCGGAGATCGCAGCAGAGAAAGCAGCGGAGAATTGGCAAACCACGGGAAGTTTGAACGCCGCGGAAACGCCGACGGCTGCGGCCACGCACGAACACGAGGCGGCTCCGGCGCTCGCGACAGAAAACAACAGTTGGGAAAATACCTGGGAAGCAGGAGGATCGCTTCCTGCGGAGAAATTCGCTGACATGGCGCACGAAGAGGCGGCGGCACCGGTTGTCGAGGAACACGCGGCGGTAATTGAGGAAGAGGCGATTGCGGCGTCGGAAACGGTTGACGAGCAGGCGTCGGTCATCGGGCACATTGCCGAGAGCCTGGCGGGGGCAGCGGACGAGGAAAAACCGGATATGGACGCGCTGGTGGCGCGTGTAATCGATAAGATGAATCCGGAAGTATTGAAGAAGATGACGCACGAATTCCTGAAGCCGGTGATCGCGGCGGTTATTGAGGAAGAGTTGAAGTCCAAGAAGTCTTAAGAACCCAGAATACATTTGACTTGAAGAATTGTGCTCGGTCTACGTGTGTGGATCGCTTTATATTCGTCGATCGTTTAAAACCGCCCGCGGCGAAAGCTAGCCACAAGTATTGGCGTTGCCCCACCTCCTCGGAAGGCGGTCCCTACAAAATCTGGGCCTGCCTAAGATGGCGGCATGAGCCGGCTCTACACTGACAAGAACGGGCCGCGGGCCTAAAGCTGGCACCACAAATTGACGGGGCCGCGGAGGCACCGTATATTCAGGGATTACATTGCAAGGATGAGAGCGGGCAGGGGGAAGTTGAGGAAAAGCAGATCCCTCGCTTCGCTCGGGAAACAAGTCGCTCGTGAGGTTGATCGATTTATGCTCATGCGGCGGAGTTGTAGCGTGGGCTGCATAAGCGGTGGCTAGCCAGCGCACTCCAAAAAAGGCCGAGCCTTTGCAATCGGCGAGAGTCGAATGGGTGAAGGCGTGGAAGATTGCGAGATGAGGTTGGGATGGCGCGAGAGATAGCCAAGGCGTACGAGCCACAACAGATTGAGCCGCGATGGGCGGAATTCTGGGTGAAGGAAGAACTGTTTAAGGCCGACCCCAGCGCACCGGGACCGGCGTTCTCGATGGTGATACCGCCGCCGAATGTAACCGGGTCGCTGCACATCGGGCACATGCTGAATCACACGGAGATCGACATTCTGACGCGGTGGCACCGGATGCGCGGGTACAACACGTTATATTTGCCGGGAACTGACCATGCGGGAATTTCGACGCAGCGCGTCGTGGTAAGGCAATTGTCGCATCAGGGAATTCACTACCGCGATTTGGGCCGGGAAGAGTTCATCAAGCGGGTGTGGCAGTGGAAGGAAGAGAGCGGCGGAACGATCCAGAGACAGATGAAGCAGATTGGGGAGTCCTGCGACTGGTCGAGGGAGAAGTTCACGCTGTCGCCGGAATTGTCGCTGGTGGTGCGAGACGTATTTGTGCGGCTGTATGAAGAGGGATTGATTTACCGGGAAAAGCGGATCGTGAACTGGTGCCCGGGTTGCCGGACCGTGCTGAGCGATTTGGAAGTGGTGCACGAAGAGAAGCAAGGGCACCTGTGGTACGTGAAGTATCCGGTGGTGGGATTGCATGAATTTCTGGTAGTGGCGACGACGCGGCCGGAGACGATACTGGGCGACACGGCGGTAGCGGTACATCCGGAAGATGAACGCTACAAACACTTGATCGGGAAGCAGGCGCTGCTGCCGCTGATGAACCGGGAAATTCCGATTATCGGCGATGAAATGGTGGACCGGGAATTCGGCACGGGTGCGGTGAAGATCACGCCGGCGCACGATCCGAACGACTTTGAGGCGGGCAGGCGGCATGGCCTGCCACAAGTCGATGTAATGACTGACGACGCGCACATGAATGAGAACGCGGGCGCATACGCGGGGCTGGAGCGATTCGCGGCGCGGAAGAAAATTGTCGAAGACCTGCAGGCGCAGCAATACCTGGAAAAGATCGAGGAACACATCAACGCGATCGGGCACTGCGAAAGAAGCCGGACAATTGTGGAGCCGCGGATATCGACACAATGGTTTTGCCGAATGCAACCGCTGGCGGAACCGGCGATTGCGGCCGTGGAGCGTGGCGATATTCTGATGGTGCCGGAAAACCGGCGAACAGAGTATTTGAACTGGATGAGGAATATCCGGGACTGGACGCTGTCGCGGCAATTGTGGTGGGGACACCAGATACCGGCATGGTACTGCGAAGACTGCAACGAGGTTATCGTGGCGCGGCAAGTGCCACAGACGTGCCCGAAGTGCGGGTCGACGAAACTGCGGCAGGATCCGGACGTCCTGGACACTTGGTTCAGTTCGGGACTTTGGCCGTTTTCGACGCTGGGCTGGCCGGAGAAGACGGCGGATTTTGAACGATATTATCCGACGAGCTTGCTGATTACCGCCTACGACATCCTGTTTTTCTGGGTGGCGCGGATGATCATGCTGGGGCTGCATTTTACGGGGCAAGTTCCTTTTCGCGCCGTATATCTGCATTCGCTGGTTAGAACCAGCAGCGGAGAGAAGATGTCCAAGTCCAAGGGGACGGGACTGGATCCGGTGGCGCTGAATCAACAGTATGGAACGGATGCGATGCGGTTTTGCCTGGCGGCGATGGCGGCGCCGGGAACGGACATTGTGCTGACGGATGACCGCTTGCTGGGGGCGAGGTCGTTTGCCAACAAGATCTGGAACGCGGCGCGGTTTTTATTTGTGAACCTGGAGAAATTCGCGCAGGCGGGAGCGGGACTGGAGGAGTTGGCGGCGCCGGAGGTGCGAGCGCGAGCGCCGTATGCGTTTAAGAGTGAAGTACCGCTGATCGATCGCTGGCTGTTTGGGAGGCTGGCAGAGACGGTGGCGACGGTGAATGCCGCGCTGGAGGATTACCGATTCCATGAGGCGGCTCAGGGGGTGTATCAATTTTTCTGGGGAGATTTCTGCGACTGGTACATCGAATGGGTGAAGCCGGAGTTGCAGAGCGCGGACCGCGAGCGGGCAACCGTTGCGTGGAAGAATCTGTTCGCGGGATTTGATGCGGCCTTGCGGATGCTGCATCCGTTTATGCCGTTTCTGACGGAGGAACTTTGGCACCAGTTGCCGCAGAAGGCGGGGCTGAAGTCGATTGCGCTGGATTCATATCCCACCGCGGAGTGGGCTCATTACCCTGCGTTGCGGGACGAAATCGCGCTGCACCAATTTGGGTTGCTGCAGCAAGTGATCCAGTCGCTGCGGACGATTCGGTCAGAGATGAAGTTGGACAAGAAGAGGGTGGCGGCGGAATTTTCGAGCCCGGATGCGGGTGCGAGGGCGGTGGTGGACGCGAACCGCGAAGGAATTACAAGGCTGGCGTTTCTGACGGAACTGCGGGTCACGGAACAGAAATTGCCAGAGGGTGGAGGAGCAGTAAGGTCTACCGCGGCGTTTGATATTCGGATACCGTATGCGGCGGAGATGGTGGATGCGGCAGGAGAAGTCGCGCGGTTGAGGAAAGAAAGCCAAGGGTTGGAGAAGGCCATCGCGTCGAAGGAAAAACAGTTGGGGAATGAGACGTTCCGTAGCAGGGCCCCGGAGAATATTATCAAGCAGATGGAAGAGACGCTGGCAGGGCAGAAGGTGGAGTTGGGGAAGGTGCAGGAGAGGCTGAGGAGTTTGGAGGGGCATAGTGGCTTGGGGCCGAGGGGCTAAAGCCCTCTGCGGTAGGATCGCTTGTATGTCAGGGCTGAAGCCCTGACCCCTAAAGAGAAATCCCTCGCTTCGCTCGGGATCACAATGGTGGGAGAATGCGGCGTGGGGGTTCGGGGAACACTGGCTGGTAGGCTACAGACTGAAAAGCGGCGGCTGGCCACGGCACTCCAGTGGATATGGATTGGGATTCGGAGCATGTGGCTGAGGTGATTGACGGGGCGCTGGCGGAAGATGTTGGGGCCGGCGACGCTACGGTTGCGGCTACAATTCCGGCTAGTGCTACGGGGCGGGCGCATATTGTGGCGAAGCAGGATTTGGTTTGTGCCGGATTGCCGCTGGCGGAAATGGTGTTTCGGCGGCTTGATCCGCAGATGGGAATGGAATCGCGGGCCGCGGATGGCCAGTTCGTGAAGACGGGCGAGGATGTGCTGTGCTTATCGGGGAAAGCGCGAGCGATCCTGACGGGAGAGCGGACGGCGCTGAATTTTTTGGGGCATCTGAGTGGGATAGCGACGTTGACGCGGCGGTTTGTGGAGCAGTTGAGCGGGACGCGGGCGAGGATTCGGGATACGCGGAAGACCACGCCGGGATTGCGACAACTGGAAAAGTACGCGGTGAAGACGGGCGGCGGGACGAATCACCGGTTTGGGCTGTATGACGCGATTCTGCTGAAAGAGAATCACATTGCGCTGGCGGGAGGAGTGAAGGCGGCGCTGGGCCAGGCACATGCGTACGCATCATCGCAGATGAAGCCGCGCGCTATGACAGCGTATGAGGCGGCGGGATCTGAGCCATCAGCCGCGGAGGCCAGTTCCCTTTCGATTCAGATTGAGGTGCGAAACGAGAAAGAATTGAGAGAGGCGCTGGAGGCGGGAGCGGAATCGGTGCTGCTAGATAATACGACGCCGGAAGAAGCCCGACGTTGCGTGGAGATTGTGCGCGGGATTCGCGCGGCGTGCATTGTGGAAATATCCGGAGGGATTACGCTGGAGAATGCGCGGGACTATGCATTGAGCGGGGCGGATTATCTTTCGTCAGGAGCACTGACACACTCGGCGAAGAGCGCGGATTTAAGTTTGCTTGTGGAGAGCATCAAGGAAAAGTAGGATAGGGTGCGGTCGCCAGATGCAATGAGGAATTGCATTTCGTCAGGGGCTAAAGCCCATTCAATTTGGGTGCATAATATCAGGGCTAAAGCCCTGACCCTTAAGCTGCCCGCCTCAGAAGGCGGCCGCTACATGATACGTTTGAAGTATTCAGCCAGGGCCTGATGCCGCAACCAGCGTCTTTACCAGGAACAACCGACCGACGACTCGCAGCGCTGCTTACGCTGCTTTCGGAGAACGCTACCATCGTGATCAGCGGGGAGAGGATCGCGCGAGAGATTGGCGTTTCGCGATCGATGGTGTGGCGATGGGTGCAACGATTGCGCGAGCTAGGCGTGCGCGTGAAGGGGACGGCGCAGGGATATTTCCTACAGAAGGTGCCGGATATCCTGCTTCCGGATTTGCTGCGGGGAAGGCTGAAGGGGAACCTGTTCGGGAAGCGGTTCTACCATTTTTTCAAGACGGATTCGACGAATCGCGTGGCGCTGGAGTTGGGCTACGCGAACGAACCCGAGGGAGCGGTGGTGCTGGCGGAAGAACAGACCGCGGGCAAGGGGCGAGCGGGACGAAACTGGCATTCGGAACGAGGAGCGGGGATTTATGTGACGTTTTTGTTGCGGCCACGGCTGGCTCCGGTACAAGCACCGCTATTGACGATGATGGCAGGACTTTCGGCGTACACAGCGGTGCAGGAGCAGACAGGCTTACAGGCGGAATTGAAATGGCCGAATGATTTACTGTTGGACGGGAAGAAGGTTGGGGGAATTTTGACCGAGATGCATGCGGAAGCGAACCTGGTGCGGTTTGTGATCGTGGGGATGGGGCTTAACGTGAACCAGGAGAAGTTTCCGGCGGAGTTGGCGGCGATTGCGACATCGTTGCGGAAGGAAAGCGGCAAGCTGCATTCGAGGTTGGAATTGCTGGTGCGGTTGCTCAGGGAATTCGAGAGCGACTACAATCGGTTTTTGCGGGAAGGGCCGGGGTTTGTGACGGAGCGATTTTTGAGTTTGTCGAATTTTGCAAAAGGAAAGCGCGTGCGTGTGGACACCGGGAGCGAGACGTATATCGGAACGACGACGGGATTGACGGCGGAAGGGTTGTTGCAGGTGAAGCAGGAAGATGGAGCGGTGGTGACGGTGATTGCGGGGGATGTGACGGAGGTAAGGTAAAGCAGGTGGCGGTGACGGTGATTGACGGAGGTGGCGTAAAGCGCCCACTTCAGAAGGCGGCCGCTACAAAAGCAAGAACCGCGGACCTCAGCAGCTAAAGGCGCGTTGCGCGAGCGGGAGTTACGGCACGACTGAAGTCGGGCCCCTCCCGAACAGCGGATGCTTCCGGGGCTAGAGCCGCCGTTTCTTTGGGTGATTTAATGTTGGACCTGAAGGTCCGACCCCCCAAAGAAGGGCGAACGGATTAAGAGCAGGCATGAGATTTCAGCGGCCGGGGTGAGATTCATCGGCAAGTTGGCCAAGCATTTGAGTTGGCGGACCGTCTCAGAAGGCAGTCTCTACAAAGGCAAGACTACGGCGTAAAGCCGCCGCTACAGGGGCAATGGTTGGGCGGAAATTTGCAGGTGAACACTCGATGCTGCTGACGATTGACGTGGGGAATTCGAACACGGTGTTGGGGGTGTTTCGCGGGGAAGAGTTGATCGCGAACTGGCGGTTGACGACGGCGCACTCGCAGACGGTGGATGAGTATGGCGTTTTGACGCGCAGCTTGTTGTCGTTGGCGAATCTGGATCAGAAAGCGATTGCGGGAGTGATGATCAGCTCGGTGGTGCCGCCGGTGAACTGGACGCTGGCCGAAATGGCGCGCGTGTATCTGGGGAGGAAAGCGCTGTTTGTGGAACCGGGAGTGAAGACGGGAATGGCGGTGTTGGTCGATAACCCGATGGAGGTTGGCGCGGACCGAATCGTGAACGGAGTGGCGGCGTTCCAGAAATATGGCGGACCATGCATCGTGGTGGATTTTGGGACGGCGATTACGTTTGACGTGATTTCGGCGAAGTGCGAGTACCTGGGAGGGGCGATTGCGCCGGGAATCGGGATCATTTCGGAGGCGTTGTTCACGAGGACAGCGAGGCTGCCGCGAGTGGAGATCAAAGACCCGGGAAAAGTGATCGGGACAAATACCGTGACGCACATGCAGGCGGGACTGTACTACGGGTCGGTGGACATGGTGGATGGAATGCTGGCGCGGATCAAGGCGGAGTTGAAGAGCGATGCGGTGGTGGTAGCAACGGGGGGACAAGCGCGCTTAGTGGCAAAGGGCTCGAAACAGATCCAGCATATCGATGAATTTTTGACGCTGACGGGATTGCGATTGATTTGGGAAAGGAATCAGCATCACGAAGGACACAAGGAGCCGCGCACCGGGGCTGTCGAACACGAAGGAACGCAGGGAACGAAAAAAGCGCAACGCTAACGCGACTGTGAAGCAGCACCCGCCACTTATGGAAGACTGGAACTACTTCAACTATTTCACTGAGATCGAAGAATATTTTTGGAAGAAGCGCGGGGCGCACTTGCTGGTGTCCCCGCTGGACTGGGCGATCATGGAGACGTGGCAGAAGGCGGGAGTGCCGCTGGAGGCTGCGCTGAAGGGGATTGACCGGGCGTTTGAGAGTTACCAGCGTTCGCGACGAGGAGCGGGGAAAACGCTGAAAAACCTGGCGTACTGCACGGATGCGGTGCTGGAGGCGGCAGAAGAGAGCCGGGAAGCGGCAGCGGGAGCGGCGCCAAAAGGAAAGGCTGCGAGAGCGGAGGTATTTTCACGAGAGGAATTACGCGTGCACGTGCAGAAAAAGGCCGAGCAGATCGCCAAGGCGGCGGAACGCTGCAAGAAATGCCAACCGGAGCTGGCAGCGGTGCTGCAGAGTGTGAGCGGAACGCTTGGGGGAGCGCAGGTGGTGCTGGACGCGCCGGGCAATATCGACCTGGAAGATCTGGAGCGGCGGCTGACGATTATCGACGAAAAAATACATGCCGCGGTACTGACGCACGCGAGCGAAGAGTTGCTGTTGAAGGCGAGACGCGAAGTGGACTCGCAACTGGCGGCGTACCGGCGCAAAATGAAAGCGGCGCAATTGGGGATGGTGGAGAGGCAGTATCTGCAGAAGCGTTTGCTGGACGAATATCTTTTGCCGCGTGTGAGTCTCTACTACTTCACTTGATCGAGCGACGACAGGCCGCGGCTGCCGCGGCGATCACACGGGAACAGGACTGGACAATTATGGCTGACGAGTTACTGCTATCAATTGAGAAGTTGCTATACAAGGGAGACGGCTTGGCTCATGCCGAGGGGAACACGGTGTTTGTGCCGTTCGTGCTGCCGGGAGAGCAGGTGCGCGCGTCGGTAGGGACGCGGAAGAAGAACCTGATCCACGCGAAGCTGGAGGAAGTGAAGCAGGCATCGACGGCACGGATTAAGCCGAGGTGCCCGCATTTTGGAGTGTGCGGCGGGTGCCACTACCAGCACATTGCGTTTGCAGAACAGGTCCACCAGAAGAAAGAGATTTTGCGGGACACGCTTTCGCGACTGGGAGGGGTGAACTGGACGGGCGAGATTCAGGAGCATACAGCCGAACCGTTTGGATATCGGAACCGTGCGCAATGGGCGTTTCGCGATGCCATGCCGCGGGCATTTGGGTATTTTTTGCCGGAGAGTGCGCGGATACTGCCGATTGATGAGTGCCCGGTGCTCTCGCCGGGACTGGCGAAGGCGTTTGGACAATTGCAGGAATTGGCGCGGGCCAATTCCCTGCCCCCGGGGATTTTGGAGGTGGAGGCGTTCGTCGATTCGGAGGACACAAAACTGGCGCTGAACGTGGCGTTCGAACGGTTTCCGAAGCCGGCAAAAGATTTGGCCACGATGTTCCAGACGGCGTTGCCAAGGCTGGAGAGTTTGCTGTTGCTGGATCAGAGCAAGAACCGTTTTGAGCTGACTGGGCCGGGTTACCTGGAGCACAAGGCCGGGGCGTTTTCGTTTCGAGTGAGCCACCTGTCATTCTTTCAGGTGAACCGATTTCTGATTGAGGATTTGATGAAGACGGTGTTGGAGGGAGCCAAGGGCGGGTATGCGCTGGACCTTTACGCCGGAGTGGGATTCTTTACGCTGCCGCTCGCGAAGAGGTTTGGACGAGTGGTGAGCGTGGACGCGAATCTGGCGGCAACGCGCGACCTGCAGGCTAACGCGGAGGCGGCTGGGGCGCAGGTTGTGTCGAACAACGAGCACACCGAGGAATTCTTGAAGAAGGAGCAGGAAACGCCGGAGTTTGTGGTACTGGATCCGCCGCGTTCGGGATTGGGAGCGGACGTGGCTGCCCGGCTGGCAAATCTGGGAGCGGCGGAAATTGCGTACCTGTCGTGCGATCCGTCGACGTTGGCCAGAGACCTGGCGGTTCTAACTGGGTCGGCACGAAAACCAGCGAGCGAACTGGAGCCGACGCATCGCTACGAGATTGCGAAAGTGGATTTATTCGATTTGTTTCCGCAGACATTTCACATCGAGACATTGGTGAGATTGCGAAGAAGTTCATGACCATACCGGCCATAGCACTTGCCACAGCGTTTGGCGGCGGCATCGAGCTCGGCCTGCAACCGCACATTTCTGCACACATAAATTGAAGGCTGACAGCAGATTCCTCGCTGCACTCGGGATGACCGGCGGATTGCTTGCGAGCGATTTTAGGAATTTCCAGGGCCGAAAGATTACGCCAAGAAAGCGAGTTGGCGGAGAAGCAGACTAGGCGGTGTGGATGCGCCAGATGATTATTAGGAGGAGAAGGAGGAGGAGAAAGCCCACGGCGGCTTGGTGTTCGTGATTTTTTCTGTATTGGGACCAGGAGAAATGGACGTCGCGGGAGGCGGGCTGACGCGGGACTGTGCGGCTTGGGAAAAAAAGCGGGACAGAGGCGGCGTAGGAGTCAAAGGCGGGCCCGTGTTTTGCGCGGAGTTCGTTTTCTTCGCGGCGCATGACGAAGCTGTAAACCAGGGCGAAGTACAGCAGGAGCGAGGCGGCTGCGATCCAGGAATGCATGGCGATGGCTGCGCCGAGCATGAGGAGAAAGCTGCCGAGGTACAGAGGATTGCGGGTGTGGGCGTAGGGGCCGGTGACGGTGAGGACTTCCTGCTTGTGAAGATAGCCGGCGGCGTAGGCGCGAACGATGAGGCCGACGAAGCCAACGGCGGCACCGAGGAGAATGGAATGGAACGTGGGACGCGCGAGGAAAAGCACAATGACGGCGAGGAGATAGCCGAGTCGAACACGCCAGCGCGCGAAAAAGTCGGCGGCAGTCACGAGAGGGCTCCGAGGCGGCGTTGGACGGCATCAAAGACTTGATCGACGGAGAGATCCAGAAACGAGGGGTCGGTGGATCCGCGGCGCTTGTAAGTCGTAACGGCATTGGGGCTGCGCAGGACAATTTCCCTGGCCGGATACGGGCCATTGCGGGCAGGGTCGGTGGGGCCGAAGAGGGCCACGGCAGGAGTGCCTAGGGCTACGGCGAGATGAAGCGGGCCAGTGTCTCCGCCGACGATGCAGACGGCGTTGCGCAAGAGAGCCATGAGTTGGCCGAGTTCTCCATCGTAAATGAGCGGCTGAGAATTGCCGCTGGCGGTTTTTACGGCGGAGGCGAGCGCATCTTCGCCGGGACCGTAGTTGATGACGCTGGGAATTCCAAGGTGCTCACGGATTTTCTGGCTGAGCTGGCCAAAGCGATCAGCGGGCCAGCATTTGGAGCGCCAGCCGCCACCGGGACTGAGGACAACGTAACGAGCGGCGCCATCGTTGGCCAATCGCTCGCGAACGAGAGTCTCGTCAGAAACAGGAACTCGAAGCGAGACACTCGCAACCGCGGTGGATGCGCCTGCGCGGAGCGTGAGTTCGCCATTTTGATCGGCGATGTGTTGGCTGTGGCAAGTTATGCGGTCGGTGTAAAGAATTGGAACGCCGTACTCGCGCACGGTGGTTGAGGAAAAACCGATACGCACGGGTACGCGGCCGAGGAATGGAAGAAGCGAAGACTTCCAGAGGCCTTGATAGTCGATGGCGGCATCCCAGGATTGCGAACGGATTTTGGCGAGAGAGCGACAAACGTTGGCGAAGTCGCGGGAATCGACAGGCCATATTTCCGACGCCAAGCCACTGGATTCGACGAGCGAAACCCAACGCGGATGCGTGAGCCAGACGATTTCGCACGAGGGAAACGACTGGCGTAAACCGGCAACGGCAGGAAAAGTGTGAACAATATCGCCGAGTGAGCCGAGGCGGACAACCAGGAAGCGCTTCTCAGGCATGCGGAGCCTTGCGGACGGAAGTGAGCAAATTGCGTGTGGAGTGGACCTTGGGGTCGCCGACGATGGCGACGCGGATGCCTAGCTTTTCAGCAACGGCGCGTTCGGGAACGGTTTCGGCGGTGTAGTCAGTTCCCTTCGCATGCACATCAGGAAGAAATTCCTCGAGCAACTTTTCCACGTTGGGTTCCGAGAAAACCAGGACGAAATCGACAGCGCGAATTGCGGCGACCAGTTGGGCGCGGGCTTGCTCGTTGAGAATGGGGCGGCCGGGGCCTTTGAGGTGACGGAGACTGGAATCGGAATTTACGGCGACGACGAGGATGTCACCTTCGCGCTTGGCGCCTTCAAGATAGCGAATGTGGCCGACGTGGAGCGTGTCAAAGCAGCCGTTGGCGAGAACGATGCGCTTGCCAGCTTGCTTGGCTTCACGGAGCAAGGCGCGAAGTTCGTGGCGAGGAACGATTTTGGTTTGGGCTCGGCGCATGGATCAGGGAGTCGTCTCCGAGGCGGAGTTGTGAATGGCTTCGAGCAGTTCGCCACGAGAAACGGTCGCCGTGCCGCGCTTCATGACGACGAGGCCACCGGCAATGTTTGCGATGTGGGCAGCCTCGAGTGGAGTAGCACCGCTGGAAAGAGCGAGGGTGTAGGCGGCGAGAACCGTGTCACCCGCGCCGGTGACGTCGACGGCCTGATCGCTGCCGTAAATGGGGATGTGGACGGGCGAAGAAGATTGTTGGAAGAGCGCCACGCCGTCTTTGCCGCGCGTGACGAGGAGGGAGCGGAGCTTCAGGTCGCTGAGAGTTGCCGAGGCGCAACGTTCGAGTTCGGCGAGATTTTTGCCGATGACGGTGTGATGCAACGCTTCCATTTCCGCTTCATTGGGAGTGGCGGCGGTGATTCCGGCGCGTTTGTAACCGCTGAGGCGGTAGCGGGAATCGAGGGTGACGGGAATGTCTTTCTTGATCCGGTCGATGGCCGTACGGAGATCCTGGAGATTCACGACGCCGAGGCCGTAGTCGGAGATGGCCAGTGCGTCGGCGCGTGCGATTTTTGCGAGAAGCGAGGCACGCAGCTTTTTGCGACTGGATTCGGAGAGAGGGTGAGTGGGTTCGTAGTCGACGCGCAGGACCTGCTGGGCGACGGTGTGTGCCCAGCCGGCAAGGAAGCGCGTTTTGGTGGGAGTGGTCCAGCCTTGGGCGCGAACAATATGGGAAGTATCGATATGGCGTTCACGGAAGGCGTTGATGAGGTGCGCGCCGGCGTCATCGTCGCCGACGGCGGTGATGGGGATTACCTTGGCACCCAGGGAGGCGAAATTGTTGGCAGCATTGGCGCCACCGCCCGGAACGATTTGTGTTTCGCGATGGCGGAGGATCAGGACGGGGGCTTCGCGCGAGACGCGAGTGATTTCGCCGTACTGGAAGACGTCAGCAACAAAATCGCCGAGGAGCAGGATGCTGCGGGAGGGAAAGCGTTCGACGATGTCGGCGAGGGCGACGAGGTCGACGGCGGAGTTCGGGGCGGAGTGTTGTTTTGTGCGTTTCATCGCAAACCTTAGAAAGACGGATCGAACAGTAGAGCCAGAGTCCTCAGGGGCTAAAAGCCCCTATTGGGGCGAAAGCACATTGGTCGGAGCCAAAGCTCCGACGCCCCAAAGAAAAGGCAGACCCCAAGAGCACAGGCTAAAGCCTGTGTTACCGAAACCCATCAACCATTACCAGCGATCGAGCCCAAGAACCGACCTGAAGGTCGGCCACTACAAACCCCAAGAGCGGAGCGCCTCAGAAGGCGGTCCCTACAACGGCAAAAGCAAATGAGAGCGAGAAAGTGCTAGAGGTCACGATACGAAATACTGGGAGGGGATTCAAGTTGGGAGGACCGTCAGCCAAGGATTAACGGCCGCTTCGACCATGTCTGGAGTGAGTTGTTTCATGCAGCGGTGATCGGTGGGACAGCGGCGGAGGAAGCAGGGGCTGCAATAGGGCTTTTGTTGGACGACGGTGCAGCGCGGGGTGACGGGAGCTGTGCCGAACGGATCGGTGGGACCGAAGATGGCGACGACGGGCAAACCGACGGCCGCGGCAACGTGCATGGCTCCGGAATCATTGCCGAGAAAAAGATGGCACTGAGAAAGCAACGCGCGGAGGGCGGCGATGCTGGTTTTGCCAGTGAGATCGATAGGCTTGCGGCGCATGTTGGCGGTGATGGCGTTGGCGACGGGCGCCTCGGCGGCGGTGCCGAAGAGGATAACGTCGGCGGCGGCGTTGTGGGCGAGAAAGCGGTTGGCCCATTCGGCGAAACGCTCGGGAGGCCAACATTTGGCTGAACCGTAGGACGCTCCCGCGCCGATGGCGATGCGGCGAGCGTGGGGGCGGGCGCCGGCGTCGATCAGGGTTTGCTCGGCTTGGCGTCTGGCGGAATCGGAAACTTGCAAGACGATGTGGTCGACTTGGGGCAGAGCGTCCAGCCAGCCAGCGCGATGAAGGAGTTCGAGGTAGTAAAACTTTTCGTGGGGAGGAATTTCGCCGGGTCTTGGGACGGCGATAGCTCTGGTGAGGAGAAGGCTGCGGGCGTCACGGGCATAACCGATGCGCTGCGGGATCTGGGCGCGCCAGGCTAGCCACGCGGCTTCGAAGGCGTTCTGCAATAAGAGCGCGACATCGAAGTGCGCTGAACGCAAGGTGGAGATGAGTTTGTTGCGGCCGCTCCAGCCGCGGTGTTCACCGATGGGATCGTAGCTGATGAGCTCGTCGGCAACTCCTTGGCCGCGATAAATGTCTGCAACATAGGGGCGAGCGAGGATGCCGATGTGGGCGTCGGGAAATTTGGAGCGGACGGCGCGCAACGTGGGGAGGGCGAGGATGGCGTCGCCAACCCAGTTGGTGGCGCGGATCAGCAGCTTCATTCAGGCCTCGCGCGGGAAGCCAGTTGCTGGTGAATGGCGGCGAGAAAGGAGTTTTCCTGTATAACAACGAGATCGATGATGGCGATGTAGACCGGAAAATCCTGGAAGGCGATATCGGACAAATTGTGAGCATCTTTTTCTGTGGTTATGAGGGCAACGGCATCGGCCTGATGAACGGCCTCGAGGAGCTCAGCGGCTTCGGAATCGGAATAGCGATGATGATCGGGGAAAGCTCGTTTGCCGGCGATGGAGAGTCCCCAGTGCACGAGGTCGGCGACGAACGCGCCGGGATTGCCGATGCCGCAGAAAGCGTAGAACGGGCCAGGGCCGAGGTCAGAGGCACTGAGGAG
Organism: Candidatus Acidiferrales bacterium; assembly: GCA_963804635.1. GTDB lineage: Bacteria > Acidobacteriota > Terriglobia > Acidiferrales > UBA7541 > Acidiferrum. The sequence continues at coordinate 132,726 of CAWDRK010000047.1, read as the reverse complement.
TTGCTGTGATACGGCGGCGAATTTGCGAAAACCGAGCAAGCGAGTTTGCGCGGCAAAGACAGCAGCGTTCTGCAATTTGCCGATGGCGGTGTCGGTGCCGGGATTGGTTTCGGTGCGAGTGAAAACGAGAAGATCGGCGCGAGACATGGCGGAGAAGGGTTCGCGAAGACGACCGGCAGGAAGAAGGCGGTCGTTTTCTGCGGGCCGGGAGGAATCGAGGAGCAGGATGTTGACGTCGCGGGCGAGTTGGAGATGCTGGAAGCCGTCGTCGAGCAAGAAGATGTCGACGCCGGCTTGTTGTAGGCGGAAGCCCTGGGCGTAACGATCGGGGCCAACGCCGAATTGAACGCGATTGGCGAGGCGGGATTTTATGAGTTCAATTTCATCGCTGGTGCCGTCGCTGCCTTTGTAGCCGCGAGTGAGAATAGCAACGCGTTTGCCCTGGGCGAGAAAGCGTTCCGCGAGCCAAATGACCATGGGAGTCTTGCCGGTGCCACCGAGAGTGAGATTGCCAACGCTGATGACGGGAGTGTGCAGGCGCTTGGAGCGAAGCACGCCTTTTTCGTAGAGCGAGGCGCGGAGCTTCACGATCGCGGCGTACAAGACGGATAGCGGCCAGAGGACCACTCGCGCCAGTGCCGCCAGATTCATCGCGCGGGACCGCCCAACCGTTTGGCAACTTCGGCCAACGCACGATCGAGAGCACCGCGGCTGGATTCGACCAATTGCCGCGCCGCGCTGCCCATGCGCTGCATTTTCTGTTGATCTTTGAGGAGATGGATCCACTCAACGCCGGCGTCTTCGGGATTGTCAACTTGGATAGCCGCGCCGGCCTCGAGGAATCGCGCGGCAATGGCAGCGAAATTTTCCATGGAGTGGCCGAAAACCGGGACTTTGCCGAAAGCGGCGGGCTCCAGAATATTGTGACCGCCGGAGGGAACGAGAGAACCGCCGACGAAGACGCCATCAGCAACGCGATAGAGTGAGGCGAGCTCGCCAATGCTGTCGAGGAGGAGAACGGTGACGTCGTCGGGGATGTCGCGGCCAGCACCGTTGCCGGAGATGCCTGGACCGGGGATGGCGAGTTCGGAGCGGCGAATGAATTTGCGATGAGACTCGTCGATGAATTCGGCGGCAGCAGCGAAACGCTCTGGCTTGCGCGGTGCGAGGACAAGGAGGGCTTTGGGAAAATCACCCTGGACGACACCGAAGGCGATGAGGGAGAGAGGTTCTTCGGTGGCGACGACACTGCCGGCGACAATCACGGGCCAACGGCCGCGGCGCTTGGATTCTTCGGCCAGCCAAGAGGCGAGCGGCGTGGGCGCGGGCAATTCCATGTCGTACTTGAGATTTCCGCTGACAACGACGCGGTCGGCAGGCGCACCGAGAGCCCGAAGGCGTTCGGCGTCCTGAGGAGTCTGCACGAGGAAAGCGGAGGCGCTGGAAAGAGCGGAGGCGAGGAATGGCTTGAGATAGAAACCGAACAGGCGAAGATACCGCTGAAATCGGGCGAAGGACCTTTCGGAAATGCGACCGCTGAGGAAAACGACGGGCACGCTGCGCTGTTGCGCTTCACGAAGGAAGTTGGGCCAAATTTCGGTTTCGAGAATGATGACGATGGCGGGACGGATGGCGTCGAGAAACTTGCTGACCGAAAAAACCCAGTCGAGAGGGAAATAGATGACGGCGTCGGCGAAGGGGATGCGCTCCTTGGCCAACGCGTGGCCGGTGATGGTGGTGGTGGAAATGATGAGTGGCCGCTGTGGATAAGCGTCGCGGAGCCGTTTGGCGAGAGTAACGCTGGAGAGGGCTTCGCCGACGGAAACGGCGTGAATCCAGATGGCACCGGGACGTTGCGCGGACAATTTTTCCAATTCGGGGATGGAAAAGCCGAGGCGCTCCCCGAGATTAGAAAGATATTTTCCGTGGCGCAGACCCTTTATAATCCAGTACGGCGCGCTGAGCAGGGCGGCGAGCCCCATCAAGAAGCTATAAACGAAATACACTTATCGTGGCTCCGGTCTGATGCCGGTGACGCAAGTAGGTGCGTACCGGCGGCAGGGCAACCCTGCCAGTTCCCCAAGAATCGAAGGTCTCAGGATGCAAACAGTTTATTATAACCTCATGCGAAATCTGGTTGTGTTGGTTGTGTTAGCTGCTGTGGGTTTGCCCGCGGGGGCGCAGAGTACCACGCAAGATGCGCCGAAGACGACGCCGATGAAGGCGCAATTCACGGATAGCCATGAAGGGATGAGCATCGCAGTGGAACCGTGGACGCAAGCGAGCGAGTACAAGCAGAAGTTTCCGAAAAAGTCGCCGTTCAGCGGAGGAGTGGTGGCGCTGCAGATGACCTTTCGGAACGACTCGGACGAGAGCATCAAGATTGATGTGCAGAGCATCCGGCTGCTGTTGTTGATCGGGGAGGACAACCGGCAAGAATTGTCGCCGCTGACAGCGGAAGATGTGGCGGACACGGTTATGTTGTCGAACAACGGAAGGGACCCGACACAGAGGCGGAATCCTTTGCCGATTCCGGTGGGAAAGCCGAAACCATCGCGGGACAAAAATTGGACGGAGTTCAAGGAGGCTTGCCAAAATGCGGGGGTGCCGTCATCGGTAGTGGCGGCACACAGCACGTTGGCGGGATTGGTGTATTTCGATCTGCGAAGCGAATGGGATTTGTTGCAGAACGCGAAGGTGTATTTGCCGAGTCTGGTGTCGATGTCGACGAGACGGCCGTTGTCGTATTTTGAGATTGATTTGGCACATCAGGAAGGGACCAGCGATCACTAACCAGTGATCGGGAACCGGTTGGTCGGAATCGGATTGAGGAGAGGCGAGGATTGGCGGGGGCGGGACGGCGCGGACAAAACCCATCGGTCATTAGTTACCAGTTATCAGTATCAGTGACGAGTTGCAAACCCGAATACACGCTGCAGGCTGTGCCACAAAAACCAAAGCAGTTCCCTCGCTTCGCTCGGGATGACAAATGACGCCATGATTCCCGAGATGGCGGCGTATAGGCGCCTGCACACTAACAAACCCAAGAACCAGAGGCTGCTAGGAGCGCCACACGCAATTGCGGCCTGTGGGGCTCCCGCTGCCCGCCAAAACCACAGGCGAGAAACAAATTACGCCGGACCTGGTGGCGCGATTTAGGCGGAAAAATCCAAAAGAGCGGGTCGAGCGATTTGCTGCGTGCGGCTCGGTCCGTTACCATTGAGTGTCGAACAAATTCCACGCCACACGGACCCATGATCAACTTTTTAGAAGAATTGAATCCAGAACAACGGCTTGCTGCGGAAACCACGGAAGGACCCGTGCTGATCCTGGCGGGCGCCGGAACAGGGAAAACTCGCGCGATTACGTATCGCATGGCCAATCTGATCGCGAAGGGAGTGCCGGCGGAAGCGATTCTGGCGGTGACGTTCACGAATAAAGCAGCGGAGGAGATGCAAACGCGCGTGGCTGACCTGCTGTTGCGAGCGGGAGTGCCGCCGGAGAGGCCGTGGATCTCGACATTCCATTCGCTGTGCGCGAGGCTGCTGCGGCGAGAAGCAGCGGCCGCGGGTCTGGCTAAGGATTTCGCCATTTACGATGACGACGATCAACTGGCCGCGGTGAAGCTGGCGATGGGCACGTTGCGGATTGAGGACGACGCACTGACGCCGCGCAACGTGCTGAGCCGAATCAGTTATGCGAAGAATCAAGCACAGACACCGGAGCAAATGCGGGCGGGAGCCTTTGGACCAGACACCAGGAAAGTGGCGGACATTTATGGGGGCTACGAGAGCCTGCTGAAGCAGAGCAACGCCGTGGACTTCGACGATCTGCTGCTGCGGACGGCGAAAGTGTTGCGGGAATCCGCAGTGGTGCGGGAGAAATGGCAGAGGCGTTTTCAATACCTGCATGTGGACGAATACCAGGACACGAACCGGGTGCAGTATGAGCTGCTGCGATTGCTGACGAACGAGAAGAAGAACGTCTGTGTGGTGGGAGATGAGGACCAGTCGATTTATCGGTGGCGAGGGGCGGACGTATCGATTCTGCTGAGTTTTTCGCAGGATTTCTCGGCGGCGAAGGTGGTGCGGCTGGAGAGGAACTACCGTTCCACGCAAACGATCCTGGATGCAGCTGCAGGTGTGGTGTCGCACAATCCCGACAGGTTGGGAAAGAACTTGCGGGCGGAGAAAGCCGCGGGCAGGAATCTGCGCTATTTCGAAGCGCGCGACGCACAGGCTGAGGCGGAGTTTGTTGCCGGCGAGTTGGAACGAATTCTGAATGAAGACCCGGACCAGACGTGCGCGGTGGAATACCGAACCAACTTCCAGTCGCGGTCGTTTGAAGAGGTATTCCGGCGGCGGGGATTGCGCTACAAGCTGGTGGGCGGATTCAGTTTCTACAACCGGGCCGAGGTGAAGGATGCGCTGGCGTATGTGCGGGTGATCCTGCATCCGGAGGACGACGTGTCGTTGCTGCGAGTGTTGAATGTACCGCCGCGCGGAATTGGGAAGACGACGGTGGATGCGCTGCGGGAGATCTCGCAAAAAGAGAATCTGTCGTTTTGGGATGGCATGGAATCGTTGATGACTAGCCCGGCTTCGAGCCGCGCGGTGGCGCCGCTGCGAAGTTTCCGAGAGCTGATGGTGCGGCTTCAGGAAGCGTATGCGACGAAGGAGCCGGCGGAGTTTTTGCGTTACGTACTGGATGAAACGGGTTACATGACGATGCTGAAGGACCGGAATACTCCGGAAGACGTGGCACGGATTGAGAACCTGGAAGAACTGGTGCGCGCGGTGGCGGAGAGCATGGAAGCCGAGGAATCGTTCACGGATTTTCTGGATGCGGCGGCGCTGGTGAGCGACGCGGATTCGTACGAGGGCAAGCCGGGCGTGACGTTAATTACACTGCACAGCACCAAGGGATTGGAGTTTGACCACGTGTTTTTGACTGGGTTGGAAGACGGGATTTGTCCGCACAGCCGCAGCGTGAACGAAGAAAAAGGCATCGAGGAGGAGCGGCGGCTGGTGTACGTGGGAATGACGCGAGCGAGGAACACGTTGACGCTGACGAGAGCGGTGTACCGGCGCGTCTTTGGGAACGAGCAGCAAATGCGCGCTTCCCTGCCCTCACGATTCCTGGGCGAGATTCCCAGTGAGTTGGTGGAAACGGCGCGCGGTTCGATGGCGGACATGGGTGAAACGCGGCGGTATGAGCCGGATCCGGAGTATTCGTATTCCGCGGATGAATTCTTGCGCAGAGTGCGGGGAGTGAAAACGCCGGCGGCGCAACTGCCAGCGCGGAGAACGGCGCCGACAAGCCCGTCCTTTAGCCGGCCAGCGTTGAAGCGGGGAGCGAAAGCGGATCCTTTGCTGGGGACGAAAGTAAGGCATCCGGAATATGGCGTGGGAACCGTGGTTGGTGTGGAAGGCGATGACGAGGACCGGAGATTGAGCGTGAGCTTTCCGGGTCGAGGGACGAAGAAGTTTGTGGAGCGCTATGCGAATTTGCAGCAGGTGTAGACGCACACCCGCCGTGTCGCATGATGTCGAACGAGTGGTTGGGTTCCTTCGCTTCGCTTCAGGATGACAACGGCGCGGTGCCGGTCTGGATGGTTGGCTGCAAAAAGCGGCGGCGAGCCGCCGCACTCCGAGTGGCCCGGCGTCGGAAGGCGGCCGGTATAAAGGCACCCTTCGAGGCGCAGCTGGCATAAAGGCTAGCGGTACATTGAAAAGACAAACCGGTTCCCGGGCCACATGGGCCGCGCGGGGCCCGCAGAGAAACAGCACACGGCCAACCTCAGAGAAAAACCGGAACGAGCAACCCAAGAGAAGAATGCAGGAGAAACTGTTCGGAAACGGACAGTGAATTAGCTGGAATTTAGCGGGAATTTATATTGTTTCCCGCCTCCACGGAAAAAGACACGTGCGGCTCGGGCGTGGTGGTGGAATTGGCGCCAACGAGTGATCGAGGTGGCGTTAAGCAAACCCTCAGGCCTGAAGGCCTGAGCTACAGGAATTGATGCCGCAGTGGAGGGCGTGCGGAATTAGTTCCCAGTCTTTGCGCGTCGCGGGGCTACGTTACAAGAATTTTGCAAAAAATGAGGCGACGGCGTGAACAAGTGGGCGGGCTGACTCGTCTATGCACAGTAAGGGAAGGATACAAAAAGGGGCTAAACAGATCGTGCCGCTCCTGGTTTGACGGCCTGAGCGACGGCGACCTCCGGGAAAAGTTTTGGCCTGTGCAGGCTTGCGCTTTTCGTTTAACCCCGCCTCATTTTAGAGGGCTCTCTTCCCGTAAGGCAACTGTGAAGATGACGTAGAGAAATCTACGGCTGGAGGATCCCCATGAGGCACAAAGTATGGGCCCTGCTGCTGATTCTGACGGTGAATTGTTACGGACAAGGAAGGCGCGCGCCGGTGGACCCCGACCATCCCGGTTCGACGCTGGTTGAGCCATTATGGAGTCCGTTCGCTGCGGTTTCTCCCGGGCAGGCTATAAACAGTGGGGGCAATGCGCAGCCGGGAACACCAGCAACGGTCTCTGTCAACGAGCTGCGGATATCGCCGAAAGTGCTACACGAACTGGAGCAGTCGTTGAAGGCGTACAAGTCCGGCGACCTGCGCGGTTCAGCGACACATCTGGAGAAAGTGCTGGTGATCGACCCGCAATATTATCCGGCGCACAATGTGCTGGGAACCCTGTATGTGCGGTTGCATGAATACGAGAAGGCGCTAGGAGAGTTCCAGAAAACAACCAGAGCCGAGCCACGGTCTGCGCAAGAGCTGCACAATCTGAGTGCCACTTTGTGTCTGTTGAAGAGATATCCGGAGTCGGAGAGCACCGCGCGCGCGGCGTTGCAGATTGACCCGATGAGACCGACAACGCGATACGTGCTGGCGAATGCCTTGATAGGGGAAGGACAAGTTACTGATGAGGCGGTGGAGTTGTTGAAGCACAGCAGCGCGGAAGTGCCGAACGCGAGGCTGGTTCTGGCACATGCGCTGATCAGCCGAGGCAAGAAGGATGAGGCGACGGCGGAATTGCACGCGTACCTGTCGACACCCAACGCGCCGGGAAAAGACGAAGTGAAGAGATGGGCGGAGGAATTGGAGAATGAGGCGAAGAAGTAGGATTTCTCCGGGCGAGTAGCGGGGATGCGCGGTCCTCCGGCGGCGGAAGGTCCTGGATTCAGGTGTGCGGCTATGTCGGAGCCCTTCGAGGCTCAGGGTGAGCTGAAGCTCCGACCACCTAAACAATAGCGAGAACCCCACAGGCAAAGACGGCCTGTGGGGCACCGTTAGACCGAGAATCCAAGTGGGCGCTACATGTGTAAGATTCGCTCCTTTCGGGTCCCCGGGCGTAGTGCGGTTGCGCGTCGGCGGATATCGCGTTAAAGTGACTCGCTATCATTCCTACATGTCGCATCCGGCCGAAATCAGGGGATTCAGGGCTTCTCCCAACGGCAAATAAAGACATACGGATGCGAGGGCACAGCAAACTGCACCGACAGGAGTGTCTGTGCCACACGATCGGAGCGGCTGGGTGGCTTCACAACTTTTTCGATGCAAGAACATCGATCAGCTCATCTCGGACTCGGAACAACCCGAAAAACGATTGAAAAAGACGTTGGGATGGATCAGCCTGACCGCACTGGGGATAGGCGCCATCATCGGTACGGGCATTTTTGTGTTGACCGGGACGGCAGCGGCGGGCGAAGAGGTACTGTACCCTTCCCTGCTGAAAGCGCCGGTGCTGGATGTGCTTTTGCACGGATCGCATGCACTGGGAGCTTCGGGTCGGCCGGGAGCAGGTCCGGCGATTGCGCTGTCATTTTTTCTGGTGGCCATTGTGTGCGGGTTCGCGGGGCTGTGCTACGCCGAACTGGCGTCGATGATCCCGATTGCGGGCAGCGCGTACACGTACACGTACGCCACGATGGGCGAACTGGTGGCGTGGATTATCGGGTGGGACCTGATTTTGGAGTATGCGGTCTCGAACATGGCAGTGGCGGTGGGATTTTCGGCGTATGTGAACAGCTTGCTGCATTCGTTCGGGATTCATTTGCCGGAGTCGCTGAGCACGCCAGCGTATCAGCCGGGCATGGGCTGGTTGTTACACTTCAACCTGGTGGGATTTTTGATCGTGATGATCCTGACGGTACTGCTGGTAACAGGGATCAAGGAATCGGCAGCGTCAAATAGCGTGATGGTGGCCATCAAACTGGTAGCGATCTTCGTGTTTGTGATTTTCGCGTCGAAATACATCAACCCAGTCAACTGGACACCGTTCGCACCGAATGGATTTCAGGGCATTCTGACGGGCGGGGCCATCGTTTTCTTCAGCTACATCGGATTCGATTCGGTGTCGACGGCGGCGGAGGAATGCAAGAACCCGAAACGCGACTTGCCGTTGGGAATTATGGCGTCGCTGTTGATCTGCGCGGCGCTGTACGTGGGAGTGGCGGTGGTGCTGACGGGGATCCAGCCGTATCACATTTTCAAAGGCGACGCGGCACCGGTGGCGACGGCGCTGCACAATATCGGGTTGGACAAGCTGCAACGGTGGGTGACGATCGGGGCGCTGATGGGGATGATTTCGTCGCTGCTGGTCTACCAATACGGGCAGGCGCGGGTGTGGTTCGCGATGTCGCGGGATGGATTGCTGCCGTCGGCGTTTTCGAGGGTGCACCCGAGATTCCGAACGCCGCACTTCGCGACGTGGATCGCGGGAATTGTGGTGGGAATTCCGGCGGGAATTTTTGATATTGGGACGCTGGCGGACCTGTCGAATATCGGAACGCTGTTTGCGTTCGTGCTGGTGGCCGCGGCAGTGCTGGTGCTGCGGAAGACGCAGCCGAACCGCGCGCGGGGTTTCCGCGTTCCGCTGGTGCCGGTTTTGCCCGTGCTGTCGATTGTCACCTGTGTCATTCTTATGGCCAGCTTGACGTTGGAGAACTGGATACGATTTTTTGTGTGGCTGGTTATCGGACTTGTGATTTACTTTGCATATAGCCGCCACCGGAGCACCTTGAACCCAGCGCCCAGGGCTTGAAAAGAAAAGGCATGAAGGTCCGTCATCCACAGAAGTTGAGCAGAGTCGCCGCGCTTCTTTGCACGCTGGCATTGTGTTCGGGGACGTTTCCCGACAAAGCAGAAGCTTGGGGCAACAGCGCGCAACGGATGATCACAAGCCATGCGGTGGACACGCTGCCGTACGACATCCGCTATTTTTTTGAAGCCAACCGCCAATACATCATCGAACACGTTGATGACCCGGTCGGTTTGATCGACAAACATCCCGCCGAGCGGCTGAATCACTTCATTGAACTGGACAAGTATGGGAAGTGGCCATACGAGGCGCTGCTGCGGAACTACAGGGCAGCGATCGCCAAGTATGGCAAATCGAAGATTGATGCCACCGGGCTGCTGCCGTGGGCTATCGGTTTGTACAGCCAAAAACTGACCGAGGATATGAAAGCGGGGCGTTGGCAGGACGCGAAGAAGGATGCGGCATTTCTGGCGAGTTATGTGGCGGAAGCGCACGACCCGTTTAACACCACGGAGAATTTTGACGGGAAGCTGAGCGGACAGAGTGGGGTGAATGAGCGGTTCAACTCGGCGCTGGTGGTGCGATACGGATCGTTTTTTCCGCTGAGTCCGCACGATGCGTCGTTCATCAGCGATCCTACGGATCATGCGTTTGATTCGTGCTTGTCGGCGCATAGCCAGGTGGAGTCGATTTTGCTGGCGGACCGCGAGGCTAAGAAGGGGCTGACGTCTTATACCGATGAATACTACGATCGCTTTTACAATTTGACCGCGGCGTCGTTGATCAAGCAGTTGTCGGACGCGTCAACAGATGTGGGGTCCTATTGGATGACGGCGTGGGTGAATGCGGGGAGGCCGGCGTTGCCGAGGTAGTCGTGAGAGACGATGGTTGAGTGATATCAAAGTGGTCTCTACCACACCTAGAAAGAAAACCCGAGAGAAGACCGGTTGACGCGTTAGCGCGTAAGAATCCACCCTGAAGCGTGAGGACCGCTCCGCAGGCCGGGGCGCTGGTCAGCACAGCATGACCGAAACATTCATCGGAAGAAAAACGCCCACCTTGCGAGCCGTCCCGACACAACTCAAGGACGCCCGCCTCGGAGGGCGGCCCCTACAACACTGATGGCCGTGATCGAGGAACAGATGACGGATATCAGATATGCGTGATCAGCGATCAATATCAGTGATCCGGTGTCGGGACGCAGAAGAGGCAGCGGCACTGTTACGAGGTAGAATTTTAAGGTGACTACAAAACCGGATTCGCGGATTGCCGACGTACCTAAGGCCGAATTACACGTTCATCTGGAAGGGTCGATACGGCCTGGCATCGCATGCGCGCTGGCACGGCGCTACGGAATTGCGCTTACTGAGGATGAGGTTCGGCGACGCTATGAGTATGCGAATTTCATGGAGTTTATTGAGGCTTTCAAATGGGTGACTTCATTTTTGCGGGAGCCGCGTGATTTTGCATTGCTGGCGGCAGACCATGCCGAACAATTACTGGAACAAAATGTGGCATATGCGGAGGTGACACTTTCCGTTGGGGTGATGCTACTGCGGAAGCAGGAACCGCAGGCCAACTTCGAGGCAATCCTGGAAGCGACGGAGCCGTTTGAGAAGAGAGGATTGCGGCTGAACTGGATTTTCGATGCGGTGCGGCAGTTCGGGCCGGAACCCGCGATGCAAGTGCTGGAAGCGGCGCAGCGATGCAAGTCTCCGCGGATTGTGGCGTTCGGGATGGGAGGTGACGAGTTGCGCATTCGGAGCAGTGAGTTTCGCGGCGTGTATTTGAAAGCAGCCGATTGCGGATTGCACCGGCTGATCCACGCGGGGGAGATTGGCGGGCCCGAGAAAATTCGAGAAGCGATTGAATTTCTGGGAGTGGAGCGCGTTGGGCACGGGATTGCGGCGATTCACGACACGGCAGTGATGGACTTGCTTGCGGATCGACGGATCGCGCTGGAGATCTGTCCAACGAGCAATTTGCGGACGGGAGCGTTGGCGAGGCAGGTTGGGGACGATGCGGCCGGGATGGCGCAGCATCCAATGGCACGATTGATTCGGCATGGAGTGCCGGTGGTGTTGTCGACGGACGATCCCGCGATGTTTCATACGACGCTAGCGGAGGAGTACCAGCGGGCCCAGGAGATGGGATTGACGGAAAAAGAGTTGGAGGAAGTTGTGGCGCAGGGGTTTGCGTATTCGTTTGCGGGAAAAGACAAGCGGGTGGTTCGGTTTCGGGAGAAGAATTGAAAAGGCGGCCGGCATAAAAGGCAGCGCTACATTGAAGAGTGAAGGCGGGGAGAATGTTATACTGAAGGCATGAAAGCACATGTTTGGGTGATGCCTAAGCGTACGGTGCTGGACCCACAGGGGCAGACCATTCAACACGCGCTGTCGGGGCTGGGCTATGCGCAGGTGAAAGATGTTCGGCAAGGGAAATTTTTCGTGCTGCACCTGGATGGATGGAACCGCGAGGAAGCGCAGAAAGAACTGGAGCGCATCTCCAAAGAGGTTCTGACGAATCCGGTGATCGAAGAATATCGCTTTGAAATCGTGGAATAACTTCTGTGCTGAGGTGCAGATCTTGGTCGACGAACAGTGCTGGTGTCCCTCCCGTTTATTCAAATTGACAACCTGGTTGGTGTGGCTGGTGGCTACGGCGGCGCTGTTTACCGTTGCGGGCTGCCAGAACGGCGCAAAGACGAATGACCCGCAGCTGAAGCCAATTCAACAAATGCTGGACGAACAACTGCCGGTGGGGACGACGGAAGCGGCTGTTAATGCGTTCCTTTCGGCGAGAGACTATCCGTCGGAACCCGGCGCGAAGCACGGCACCATCGTGGCCAAGATACGGCACATCGACACGGAGAAGGTGCAGCCCGTGACGGCGCGAGTGACGTTCTATTTCGATGAGAACGGCAAACTGAAGGATTACGATTTACAGCGCACCATGAATGAACCGATCCCGCAGTAACTCCAGCTGAACACCAGCAACCGTTTTCGACCGCCCTGGATGTCCCCCGTGTTACTCTGACTTTTTCAACGTGAGGAGACTTACGGCATGTGCGGAATTGTCGGCTATATCGGATCCAAAAAAGTTGTCCCGGTGATTATTGAGGGACTGCGGAAGCTGGAATACCGCGGGTATGACTCGGCCGGGATAGCGGTGGTGGGAACGGACGGCAAACTGCAACTGCGGCGGGCTCCGGGAAAGCTGCGCAACCTGGAAGAGGCTATTGCCGCGTCGCCGATCGATGGAACGTACGGGATTGGGCATACGCGCTGGGCTACGCACGGACGGCCGACGGAAGAAAACGCGCATCCGCACCGGGATTGCACCGGTCAGTATGTAGTGGTGCACAACGGAATTATCGAGAACTATTTTGAGCTGAAGGAAAAGTTGCAGGAGGAAGGCCACAAGTTTCTGACAGAGACGGACACGGAAGTGGTGGCACACCTGGTGGAAAAATATGCAAAAGACCTGCCGTTTGAGGAAGCGGTGCGGAAAACGCTGAAGGAGTTGCGAGGGATTTACGCGCTGGTTTTTCTGTCGGCCAAGGATCCACAGAAACTGATTGCCGCGCGAAACGGACCACCTTCGGTGATTGGATTAGGTAACGGGGAGAATTTTGTGGCCAGCGACATTCCGGCGCTGCTGGAACACACACGAGAGGTTTTCTTTCTGGCGGACGGAGACGTGGCAGTGCTGACGCGCGATGGAGTGAAGGTGACGGACCTCGATGGAAAGCCGGTGGAGCGGCCGGCGCACCACGTGGCGTGGGACCCCATCATGGCGGAAAAAGGCGGCTACAAGCATTTCATGCAGAAGGAGATTTACGAGCAGCCGCGGGCGGTACGCGACACCATTCTGGGGCGCATTTCACAGGATACCGGGAAGGTGTTTCTGGATGAAATGGCGTTGAGCGATCAACAGTTTCGCGAGTTTCAAAATGTGAGAATCGTGGCGTGCGGCACGAGTTGGCATGCGGGACTGGCCGGAAAATTCATGATCGAACGGTTGGCACGCCTTCCGGTGGAAGTGGATTATGGGAGCGAGTTTCGTTACCGCGATCCCATTCTGGATGCCAAGACGCTGACGGTGTGCATCACGCAGTCGGGCGAAACCGCGGATACGCTGGCGGCGCAACGGGAAGCAAAGCACAAGGGGTCGCCATCGGTGGCGATCTGCAACGTGAAGGGTTCGATGATCACACGGGAGGCCGCGGGAACGATCCTGACACACGCCGGGCCGGAGATCGGGGTGGCATCCACAAAGGCGTTTACGGCACAGCTGGCGGCGCTGGTGCTGTTGGCGTCGCACCTGGGGCAAGTGCGCGGAAAGCTATCGAGCGAAGCGGCTCGGCAACTGATGCTGCAGGTAATTCAGATTCCGCACAAGATGGAAATAATCTTACAGGCGGAAGCGAGCGGCTTTTACGAGCACCTGGCGCGGCAATATTTCCGGCAATCGGATTTTTTGTATTTGGGACGCGGGATTCACTATCCCATGGCGCTGGAAGGCGCGTTGAAGTTGAAGGAGATTTCGTACATCCATGCGGAGGGATATCCATCCGGAGAGATGAAGCACGGGCCGAACGCGTTGATTGATGAGAATCTGCCGGTGGTAGTGCTGGCGACGAGGGATGATTCGGACCCGGCATCGTTGACGCTGTATGAAAAGAGCGTGTCGAATATCAAAGAGGTGAAGGCGCGTGATGGGATTGTGATTTCGGTGGTGACGACGGGAGACAAGCTGGCGAAGGAAGCGTCGGACCACATCATTGAGTTGCCGCCGGCTCCGGAGTTGCTGTCCCCGTTGCTGGAAATTATACCCTTGCAGTTGTTGGCGTATCACATAGCGGTGCGGCGTGGGTGCGACGTGGACCAGCCGCGGAATTTGGCGAAGTCGGTGACGGTGGAGTGACAACGCGGGTGCGACCCTACGCCGCGGGAGTGAGGCTGAGATTCTACGGGCATCCTCGGCGGATGCCACCACGATGACATGTCGTTGTTCTGTTGCGATAGATGAAAAGCGCCGGCCTTCGAAGGCGGCCGTTACACCGGCGCCGTTGCAAGACCGGGCTAACGTAAAAGCCAGCGCTACATGGAAGACACCGACCTTTTCGGCGGTACGGCAGATGGCGGCGTAATGCCGCCGCTACAGAAGCGAACACAAGACCAGCACCCTCAAATCCAAGACAAAAGCAAACCCCAAGAGGAAAGCCTCACCCCTGAAGGGTCCCCTGAAGGGTGAGCTGCAAAAACCGCGGCCTGGGGGGCTGAGTTTTCGATAAGATTAGGCGCATGCGATACACACTGATGGGTTCACTCGTTTTAATACTGGCTGCTGGGCAGATGAGGGCACAGGGGCCGCAGCGGGCTGTGGCGCTTACGATCGACGATTTGCCCGCCGCCAGCGCCAGCGGGATGACGGGAAAAGAGATCGTGGAGATGACCACGAAACTGTTGGCGACGTTGAAGGAGCAGAAGGCGCCGGCGGTGGGATTCGTCAACGAACAGAAACTGTACCGGTGGGGCGAAGTGGACGACCGGATTAAGGCGCTGCGCCTGTGGTTGGACGAGGGATTCGAACTCGGCAATCACACGTTCAAGCACACGTCGCTGAACCGCGTGCCGCTGCAAGCATGGGAAGAGGATGTGATTCGCGGGGAAACCGTAACGAAGACGCTGCTGTATCAACACCACATGAAAATGCGGTATCTGCGGCATCCGTACCTGGACGTGGGAATGGATTTGCAAACGCGGCGCGAGGCCGAGGCGTTTTTGAGCGCCCGGGGCTACCGTGTGGCGCCGGTTACGATGGACGCGTGGGACTGGATGTATGCGGGAGTGTACGCAGACGCGCGGAAGCGCGGGGATGCAGCGCTGCAGAAGCAATTGGTGGACTCGTATCTGTCGTACACGGACAGCGTGTTTGCGTACAATGAGAAACTTTCGAAGGAGCTGATTGGATACGAACCGAAACAAGTGCTGTTGCTGCATGGGAATTGGCTGGAAGCGGATCACATTGGGGAACTGCTCGAATTGCTGCGGAAACGAGGCTACCAGTTCATCACGCTCGAAGAGGCGTTGAGCGATTCCGCCTACCGGATGCCGGATGACTATGCGGGAGAAGACGGCACAACGTGGATTGAGCATTGGGCGATTACCCAGGGACATCCTCCGCAAGGTGAGCCGGTATTTCCGCAGTGGGTGATCGATCGCGCGCGAACGGTGCCGCGACCGCCTCCGGAGCCGGAGATTTTTTAGTGGCAATTGCTGATTGCGACTGCAGGGGGAATTTCCGTTAAGATAAAGACATGCGACTCCGCCAATTCCTTTCTGTCGCGTTTCTGCTGATCGCTCCAGCCGCATATGGGCAAACCTCGGCGCTTAAAGAAGTGCACGCCGAAGGGATGAAAATTCTGAATGAAGCGCAGGTGGTAGAACTGACCGGTCTGGTAAACGGGTCCCAGATTGGCAAGCAAGACCTGCAAGACGGCGCGGACTTCCTGGTGAGATCGGGGTTGTTCGCGAAAGTGAACTACAACTTCACGACGAAGAATGATGCCGTGATCGTGACGTATCACGTTGAGGAAAATCCACGGCTGCCGGTGACGTACGATAATTTCCCGTGGTTCTCTGACTCGGAGTTGACCGAGGCCATCAAAAAAGATCTCGCCTTCTACAATGGAACGCTTCCTGAAGGCGGCACGGTGGTCGACAAGGCCGCGAATTCGGTCAGCGCGTTTCTGGCCGAACACGGAACGACGGCGAGCGTGGAACACTCGGTGGTGGCGAATCCACTAGGGGAGGGGTCCCTTCAACAATTCGCGATTGCGGCCGATCCACCGCGGATTGCGAGCATCGAGTTCAGCGACGCGAACCTGACGAACAATCGGGCGGTGCAACAGCACCTGCCGGAAATTGTTGGGAAACCCTATTCGCGCGTAGCGATCGACATTTTTCTGGCGGAGGCAATTCGGCCGGTGTACCTGCAGCAAGGGAACCTTCGACCGAAGATCGGTCCCGCAGAAGTGCGGCTTAGCGGCAATCCGAATCAGAAACTGCCGGACAAGATTCCGGTGTTCATACCGTGCACGCCGGGGCCAGTGTATCAATGGAAGAGCGTGGAATGGAAGGGGAACAGCGTGCTTTCAACCGTGACGTTGACGACTGCGCTGGGGATGAAGGCCGGCGATGCGGCGGACGGAATGAAGATCGCAGGCGGGCTCGATCGCGCGAAGGAGGAGTACGGGCACCTGGGCTACCTGGACGTGAAATTAGACGCGGAGGCAAAGTTCGACGACCCGGCGCATACCGTCGCGTACTTTGTGAGCGTTTCCGAGGGACAGCAGTATCGGTTCAACGCGATGACAATTACGGGGACATCGCTGGCAGCGGAGCGGATTATTCGAGACGCGTGGCCACAGAAAACCGGGGACGTGTTTGACAAAGCGCTATTCGAACAATTGTTGACACGATTGGAAGCGCACCGGGAGACCGTGTTCAAGGATTTGCCGATTCACTACGATACGGTGGGACATTGGTTGCAGACGGATCCGGCCAAGGGCACCGTGGACGTGTTGCTGGATTTCAAATAAGAGGTTACCGGGGCGTAAAGGCAGCGCCTGTACAGACGCAAGAACCCCACCCGCAAATGCGGCGCGCGGGGCACCCGGCTTGTTTGAGAGGGTGGGTTGGTTGAGATCCTTCGCTTCGCTCAGAATGATGTGGGTAAAGAAATTCGGAAACCTAAGAACGGCCTTCTCGGAAGGCGGCCGCGATACCGCCGAAGAGAAAGGCGAACCCAGGAACCGACCTGAAGGGCGGCCACTACCAAGGCCACACGGACCGAAAAATCTGCGCTACCCGAACCGCGAACGGACCGGAGCGGAGTAGGGGAAATGTGGTAGGGGGAAGATTGCTGCCGGTGGGTTATACTCAGATTCCGATGAAAACACTGGTGAACATCCATAGCGGAGAGACTTCCGGGGAGCAGGCATCCGAGAAGGAACACGTGCTGTTTGCGGAGCTGGGCGAGCACGAGTCGATGCTGATTGCGCTGTCGGGAGGAACGGATTCGGCGTACCTGGCATGGGCGGCGCATCGCGTGCTGGGGAATCGCGCGTTGTCGGTGACGGCGCTATCACCGAGTTACTCCGCGTATGACCGGGAGCAACTGGAAAAGTATCTTGCGGTGACGGCCATCCGGCATGAATTCGTGGAAACGCATGAGATGGAAAAACAAGCTTACCGCGCGAACAATTCCGACCGCTGTTACTTCTGCAAGGATGAGCTGTTTGCCGCGATGGACCAGATTGCCACAGAGAGGAATTTTGCGGCGACGGCGTATGGAGTGAATGCCGACGACACGTTCGATTTCCGGCCGGGGCATCGAGCGGCGAAAGAGCATCGTGTGCTGACGCCACTGCTGGACGCCAAACTCCATAAGGCGGAGATACGGTACCTATCGGAACGCGCCGGGCTGCCGTCGTGGGACCGGCCAGCATCGGCTTGTTTGGCTTCGAGGCTGCCTTACGGGACGGAAGTGACGCCGGAGAGGTTGTCGTTGGTGGAACGGGGCGAGGCAGCGCTGCGAGGGCTAGGGTTCCGGCAATTTCGGGTTAGGCTGCATGACAAGCTGGCGCGGATTGAACTGGCGCCCGGGGAACTGCCGAGGGCGCTATCGCCGGAGATGGCGGCGGCGATGGCCAGTGCGCTGAAAGCAGCGGGATTCACGTATGTGGCATTGGATTTAGAGGGTTACCGACAGGGGTCGTTGAACGAGAGCTTGAAGAAATCCGCGGGAACTTAGCCAGAGCAAATTGCGTATTTCTGTATAGGAGGGCCTGGACGGTCAGGCACTTACAGCGACTATGGTCACAAGCAGAACTGCCTCATTGGCCACCCTGGTATTAGCCGCGGGAATCGCGTTTGCTCCCTTGCAAGCGACAGCTGCGGACAACACTTTTGAAAAGACTTTTAAGGTGAGCGGCGGGGTGACGCGCATCGAGTTGAGCAACGGCTCAGGAAACGTGGAAATCCGTGGCGGCGCGGACGGGCAAGTACACGTCTGGGGAAAAGTGACGCCGGGCGGATGGACGGTGTTTGGCAGCACGGAAAAGAACTCGCAGGAAGTGCTGGCCAATCCACCGCTGGAACAGAGCGGGGACACGATTCGGATCGGGAAGAACACGTCTTGGCTGAAGAACGTGTCCATCGAATACAAGATTGAAGTGCCGAAATCGACGGAGATTGATGCGGGAGTGGCGTCGGGAGGAATCACGGTTGACCAGGTCAAGGGGCCGGTGAAGGCGTCGTCTGCGTCGGGATATGTCCACGTGTACAGCGTGGAGAAGGATGTGCAGGTGTCGGCGGCCAGCGGATCGATTGAGATTGCGGATATCGGCGGGTTTGTGCGAGTGAACAGCGCGTCGGGCGACGTAACGGTGAAAGCGACAAAGGGCGACATCAAGGCCACCGCGGCATCCGGGTCGATACGGATACAGAAGCCTGGCGATCGAGTGGAAGCCTCGTCAGCGAGCGGAGCGGTCGAAGTGCAAGGCGCGAACAATGATGTGAAGGTGCACCTGATTTCCGGGTCGATCAATGTTACGGGGAATCCTACGGGGAACCGATTGTGGGATTTGAAGACGGTGTCGGGATCGGTGGAGATCAATGTGCCGCAGAATGCGAGTTTTCTGCTGTCGGCGGAATCGACGTCAGGAGGGATTCGGACGAGTATCCCGGTGATTATTGAGGAGCAGAGCAAGCATTCGTTGCGCGCGCATGTGGGTGATTCATCGGGACGCGTAGAAGTGCATACCGTGAGTGGCGGAATTGACTTGCGGAGCGGGACGTAAGAAGAGCCGCGTAGAGAAGCGAGTTGAGAGCTGGCGGGGTTGAGGTCCTTCGCTTCGCTGAGGACGACACACTTAAGACATGCGCTAGTGAACGAACCGGCCGGAAAGGTCGGGCACTACAAAAAACAAAAAACCGACACAGAAGAGAACAAGCGCCCGCCTCGGAAGGCAGCCGTTACTTCCCTTCTGCTTTGGATTTGCCCTTTAGGAAGGTGCCCTTTTCCAGCTCGTGGAAGGCGTTTTGCAACTCTTCTTGCGTGTTCATGACGATGGGGCCGTACCACGCTACCGGCTCCTCGAGGGGCTTGCCGGAGACCAGTAGGAAGCGCAGGCCGTCTTCGCCAGCCTGGACCATGACCTCGTCGCCGCGATCGAACAGAACCAGGGAACGGTTGTCGGCTGCGGACGGGGGAGTGGTGTCCAGCCATCCTACTGGCTCCGTGGGGACCTCCAGCGGCTCCGAGGCATTGCAGAATTTTCCGCTTCCGGCGAAGACATAGGCGAAGGCGTGACGCGTAGTCTCGACGGGAAGCGTTTTGCGGCGGCCGGGAGCCACCGAGACATCCACGTAAATCGGGTCGGCGGCGATTCCATCAACCGGGCCGGTCTTGCCCCAGAATTTTCCGCAGATCAAACGGACGTGCGTGCCGTCATCATCGGTGATTTCGGGAATTTCCATGGACTTCACTTCCTGATAGCGCGGCGGGGTCATTTTCAGGTTGGACGGCAGATTGGCCCAGAGTTGGAAGCCGTGCATGCGTCCAGCGTGGTCGCCTTTGGGCATTTCTTGATGGATGATTCCGCTGCCCGCGGTCATCCACTGGACATCGCCCGGCGAAATGGCTCCGTGATTTCCCATGCTGTCGCCGTGTTCCACGGTTCCGGCCAGGACGTAAGTGATCGTCTCGATGCCGCGATGAGGATGCCAGGGAAATCCCGCGAGATAGTCTTCCGGGACATCGTTGCGGAAATCATCGAGCAGGAGAAAGGGATCGAAGTCCTTGGTGTTGCCGAATCCAAACGCGCGCCGCAAGTGCACGCCTGCGCCTTCCAGCGTGGGCTTGCTGCGAATCAGTCGTTTCACCGGTCGTATGGACATAGCGGCCTCCAGACGCTACTAGGATGCGCGAATTCTTAGTGCGGACACAATATTTTCTGTGAAGGACGGCCCCACGCAAAAGCGGCGTATGAGGCGGCCCGACACAGTTTTTGCGCGATCCACAGGGATGCACAGATTTGCACAGATGTGGGACTTACCGGGGTTGGCTGCAAGTTTGTAGAATGAGCGAGCATTTCCTTTTCTGGGAGGAGCTCCATGCTGTTTGCAACGGTGTCTCGCGGCAAGAAACTGGGAACGCGCTTGTTTCCGCACCGATTCAAAGACGATCGGTACCACGTGCACCTGGGAAAAGAAGGGCCGTATATTCCGATAACGGATTACCGCGATATCCCGTCGTATCTTGCAAATGGCTATTCTCTGCAGATGAGCGATAAACCCGACAGCCAGACGCCAACGCTGCGAACACCGCAATCGATTCGTGGATGGAGGCCGAGCTTCTAGATCGCTTTCAGGAACCCGGGACTCCTCTGGCCTACAGATTATCGCGTTCTATGCGCACTTGTGCCTGTAACTGAGACCCTTCCTGCCTCACCGCCTGCACACTCACAACGTTTTCACTGAAGGATGTTATACTCTCGCCCTTGCGCATGGAAAAGTACGATCTCATCGTGATCGGGTCGGGACCTGCGGGGCAGAGGGCTGCCATTCAGGCCTCGAAATTTGGTAAGCGGGCGGCGCTGATCGAGCGGCTGGAAGTGATCGGCGGCTGCGCCATCAATACCGGCACGATCCCGAGCAAAACCATTCGTGAAGCAGTGCTGCATCTTTCCGGGTATCAATACCAGACTATCTACGGTTCGAATTACCGCGTGAAGGAACACATCACCATGGCCGATCTGTCGTTCCGCGCCACGAATGTGATCAAAACGGAAATCGATGTGATCCAGGCGCAGCTGTCGCGGAATGGCATCGACGTGATCACCGGGACCGCGAGCTTTCTGGATCCGCACCGCATCCAGATCAAGAGTTCGCGCGGGCAGACAGAAATTGAGGCCGAGCACATTATCATTGCTACCGGAACGAAGCCCGCGGAGTCGGCGCTGGTGCCGTTCAACGGCCGCACGATCATCAATAGCGACCAGATTTTGCGTATCCCGGAAATTCCCAAGACCATGATCGTGGTGGGCGGCGGCGTGATTGGCGTGGAGTACACGTGCATGTTCGCAACCCTGGGAGTGCGCGTAACTCTGATCGAGAAGCGGCCCCGGCTGCTGGAATTCGCGGATGCCGAAATGGTGGAAGCGCTGTGCTATCACCTGCGCGATCGCCGCGTGACGCTGCGGCTCAATGAGGAAGTGGAAAGCGTGGAGGAGACACCCGAGCACCTAGTGGTGGCGAATCTGAAAAGCAAAAAGAAAATTTCCGGCGAGGCGCTGCTGTACGCCGTGGGGCGGCAAGGCAATATCGACGAACTGAATCTGGCGGCCGCAGGGTTGGATGCCGACGACCGCGGGCGAATTCATGTCGACGAGGAATATCGCACCAAGCAGCCACACATCTTTGCGGTGGGCGACGTGATCGGATTTCCCAGCCTGGGGTCCGTTTCGATGGAACAGGGACGCATTGCGGCGGCGAAGGCGTTCGGCATGCCGATTAATTCGAATCGCGCGAACTATCCATACGGGATCTACACGATTCCCGAAATTTCGTTTATCGGCAAAACGGAAGAGCAGTTGACGGACGAAGGAGTGCCCTACGAAGTCGGCATGGCGTATTTCCGGGAAATCGCGCGCGGGCAAATCCGTGGAGACACGACCGGCCGGCTGAAGATTCTGTTCGATCCCGACTCGAAGCATCTGCTGGGGGTGCATATCATCGGCGAAGGCGCTTCCGAACTTCTCCACATCGGGCAGGCAGTGTTTGCGCTGAATGGGACGATCGAATATTTTGTCGATACGGTGTTCAACTATCCGACGCTGGCGGAATGCTACAAAGCCGCGGCGTTCAACGGGCTGAACCGGGTGATGAGATGAGTGCGGAGGCTTTGGGTGTGCGGGTTGCGAACGCGGCCTCAGCGGTTGAGACTGAACAGGCCGGAACAATAGGGGCTGAAGCCCAATGATAGCCAAGCATTTGATGTCGGAGCAAAAGCTCCGACCCCCTAAGGGACAGCGTCTTTCGGCCGGCGGTGAAGTCGGACCCTCCCGGAAACCGCATGCTCTCGTACGGACTTACTAGGCAGGCTCACTATGCAAAGATCTCTTGGCATCCTGGTTATGCAACATATCGCCGGCGGACTGGTGGAAGACAACAAAGTGCTCGGAGCGCCCGCGGTGAATCCCGACAAGCCGGACGCTTTGGATCCGCTGCAGTCGATGCCCGCCGACCACATCACGCGGACGATCCGCGAACAGATCGAGAAGCTGGCCAAAGGGCAGACGTTGCAGGCCATCGGCATCGGGTTCCCCGGGATTATCCGGGAAGGCATCGTGGCGGAGTCTCCCAATCTTCAGCAGGTTAAAGGTTTCAACCTGCAAGGCGAGCTTGCCGCTTCGATCCGGGGTGAAGCAGCAGGCGTGCCCATTCGCGTGTTCAATGATGCTGCGGTGACTGCGGCGGGGATCGCGGCGACGCAAGGCAAACTGAACAAGCTGATTCGCGTGTGGACGCTGGGCAACGGCATTGGGTTCGGGCGGTATCCCGCCATTGACGGCGTGTGGGAGGGCGGCCACACGGTGGTGACGCTAGACAAAAATGAGAACTATTGCGGGTGCGGAGGACGCGGGCACCTGGAAGGCATCCTGGGACTTCGCGCGATGCGGCTGCGTTTTCTTGATCTCGAGCCCGAGGAGATTTTCGCTAATGCACGCGCTGGAGACGAACGCTGCGCGGAATTTGTGAAGCTGTGCCATCGGGCGCTGGCTGCCGCGACCGCTACCAGCATTCATCTGGAAGGACCTGGCATTTTCTATATCACCGGACCGGATGTGAAATTTCTGGAAGTGGGGCGGCTGGACGGTTTGCTGCATAAAATGGTGATGATGAGCCCGCTGCAGGGTAGCCGGTTCGAGATTATTCCGACGACGGATGAAGTGGGTATTATTGGGGCGGCGGTGAATGCTACGCGATCGATCGGCTAGCGCCGTTAGGTGTCTTGGACCGCGACGGGGAGATGGCCGCCGATCGGGGGAACCTCACCCGTGAAGGGTCAGGTGCTGGTGCGCGATTGAGGCTGGGATAAACCCAGCGCTACATCTGAGCAAGGGCCACCACTGTGCGCCAGCACACAACGCTGGCGCTCCGGTCGGGATGGCAGCGGTTGACATGGCCGAAACGCCGGATGGTCTCAGAATGACAGCGGCCTGGTATTGCGACGTGTTGGCACGTCAGGCTACGCCCTCGACTATGCGGATCTCGCGCTCTACGGCGCGGCCGAGCAATTTTAGGGCGGCCTGATAGGCGGCGCCCTCGTAGGTTTCGATGGCCTTATCGACGCTTTCGAACTCGATCATCACGATTCTCTGCTTCAGTCCGGCTTCGTAGGCGCGCGCCGGATTGCCGCGGGCGAGAACGGTTCCTCCGCCAGCTTGAATCGCGGGTGCCGCAAGTTTGGCGTATTCGACCAACACCGCAGGGTTCCAGATTGACCGGTAGAATGCTATCCAATATCCCTTCGCCATGAATTACTCCTCACTTTCTGAAATTTAGAGATTCAATTCGATTTCGCCAGCAGTTCCCTGCTCACTCATGCCGGAGCGCCACCAACGGATCCACCTTGGTCGCTCGGCGGGCGGGAATATAGCATGCTGCAGCGGCAACCACCGCTAATACTGTACTGACGAACAGAAGGGTCCAAGGGTCTCGTGGGCTGACGCCATATAAAAGGCTGGACAGGATCCGCGTGAGGGCCAGAGCACCCAGGACACCGAGCACGAGGCCCGCTGCCGTTAACGCCATGCCGGTCTTGAGAACAAGCAGCAATTGCTCCCAGGTGCTGGCGCCGAGTGCTGCGCGGATGCCGATTTCGTGGGTGCGCTGGGTGACAGAATACGAAATCACGCCATAGACGCCGATTGCGGAGAGCAGCAGAGCCAGGCCGGCAAACGTACCCAACAAAACGGTGCGCATGCGGTTTTCACCTAGGGACTCCGACTTGATTTGCTCGAGGGGCTTGATTTCGGGCAAGGCTTGCGATTTGTTCAAGTCCCAAATTGCGGCTTGGATTGATTTGATGAGGTGGTTTGGGTCCATGGCGCCGCGGACTACCAAGGCCTGCTGCGGACTGGGGCTCTGTTTGTAGGAAACGTACAAGCCCGCGCAGGTGTCGTCCAGACCGCAGGCCCGCTCGCCCTCGACGACGCCAACAACTTCCCAGGCTATCTCTGGACCGAGAGCTGGCTGGCCGGGAACGATCTCCTCAATGCGAATGCGCTGGCCGATGGGATCCTCGCCGTGGAAATATTTCTTGACCATGGCTTCATTCACGACGGTGACAGGCACGGTTGCGCTGGTGTCGGTTTCCGCCAGCCAGCGGCCCTTTTTCAGGCGCATTCCGATAGCGGCAAGATAGGACGGACTGACGGGTTTGAATCCGGCGGCGGGACGTTTAGCAACCTCGATGAAGGGTTGGCCCTCGATGAGAAAGGGCATGCCATCGGGCCAGCCCTGCAAGGGAAGCGCGCCGGTGGTGGCGGCCTGACGCACGCCGGGCAGAGCCTGCAACTTTTCGAGCACCTGGCCCAAATAGCTGATGATGTGCGTGCCGTCGGGATACTGCTGCGTGGTCATGGGAAATTGCATTGTAATAACGTTGGTGGCGTCGAAGCCGGGATCGACCTGCTGCAATTGATAAAAGCTGCGGATGAGCAACGCGGCGCCCGACAACAAAATAAACGCGAGAGCGATTTCCGCAACGGCCAATCCATTTCTGACGTACGTGCGATTGATGCCGGTGGTACCGCCTCTTCCGCCCTCTTTGAGCGAGCCAACCAGATCGGCCTTCATGCTTTGCAGTGCCGGAGCGATGCCGAAGAGAATTCCTGCGGTGACGACGATGACTACAGCAAATAGCAGCACCTGGCCATTGAGGGAGACTTCGGCTTCGGCGGGGAGCAACAACGGCGGAATCCAGGCCTTCAGGCCGAGCATCAATGCCCAACCGAGGGCTATGCCGACAGCGCCACCAATTCCGGCGAGCAAGACACTCTCTGTGAGGAACTGGCGCACGAGACGCGCACGGCCTGCACCCAACGCGGTACGCACGGCGACTTCGCGCTCGCGGCCAGCGCCACGCACGAGGAGGAGATTGGCGAGATTGACGCAGCCGATCAGCAGGACAGCGCCAACCGCAGCGAGCAGCACGAGAAGAGATTGGCGAAGATCCTTATCGACCATGCGATCCTGGTAGCGGTCAACCGTGACGCTCCATCCCTTGTTGGATTTTGGATAGGCCTGCTCAATTTGCGCGGCGATACCTTTCATCTGTTCGCGAGCTTGCTGCAACGTGACGCCGGGTTTAAGGCGCGCCCAGGAAATCATCCAGTGATAGTCGCGGGTCATTTGTTCGGGCTTAAAGGCCAGCGGCGTCCAGACATCTTGCCATTCGCGGTCGTACATTCCCGCGGGCATCACGCCGACCACTGTGTGCGGCTCGCCATTCAGGCGAATGCTGCGGCCAATAATGTTGGGGTCTTCGCCGAAACGGTTCTGCCAAACGCGATGGCTTAAAATCACGACGTGATTTTTTCCGAGTTGATCCTCATCGGAGGCAAACGTTCGGCCGAGCATGGGCTTCGCGCCAAAGATCTCGAAGTAGGGCGCGGAGACTCGACCATTTCTGAGTTCCACCGGGACATCGGCGTCGGTGAGGGTGACGCTGCCCCAGGACTGAGCGGCCATGGCGGTGAACACGGTGTTTTGATTTTTCCAATCGAGGAAATTGAGCGTGGAAATGCCGTTGCGCTCGCCGCCGGGTGGTTTTTCCCAGACGTTCAGAATCTGCTCGGCTCCGGGAAACGGCAGGGGCTTGAGAAGGACGGCGTCGACGAAACTGAACATGGCCGTGGTGCCGCCAATGCCCAGCGCCAAGGTGAGCATTGCCGCCAGGGCGAAACCGGGGCTCTTGCGGATCATCCGAAAGCCGAAGCGAACGTCTTTGCCCAGTTGGTCCATGGCGACACCCCACTCGATTGGACTGCCTGCGTACCCGCCGGTTAGCACCGTTCGGAGGTCCGGGCACACGCCGGTCTCGACCCGGCCGGCATGATGTAGATAACGTGGGGAGCGCGGGAAATGTTCCCGGGAGATTATTCGAAATTCCGGGGGACAGCGTCCCGCCGGAGGAGCTGGAGGGACACGTGGCGCTAGCAGCAAAGCTGGCGCTGCATGCCAGACTAAAACCGGCGCGCGCAGCCGACGGTAGGCGGCTAAGTTGTTATTTCTTGGCGGTTACTGCTTTCTTGATTATGGTGGCGGCTTTGTTTGCGTCCGACTCGTTTTCGAAGCCGATCACGCTGGAATATTTCTTGCCGATGACCACGGCCATGAGGAAAGCCATGTTGATGCCCGCGTCAGAAACGGCTTTCGCGATCTTGTGACCGAGGCCGGGCTGGTTGTCGCCCTCAACGAGCAATGCCGGAATGGAGGATGCGGCGAGACCCGCTTCCTGAGCCTTTGCCGCATGCCTTTTCCCAGCGACGGGGTAGATCTCGACTGCGGCTTTTGCCCCGCCCTCTGGATGCCTGTAGCCCATGAGCACTTGCAGATCGACGCCTACGCTGGCGAGTGGTTCGAGTGTTTTCGCGAGGGTGCCAGTCTGATTTTCCAATTCTTTACGCCAGAGAGTGATTTTCTTGACTGTGACGGCCATAGGAACTCCTTCCAAACGAAATCGCAGTGCAGCTAAGGCGCATGGTACGCCGTCGGCGTCGTTCGGGGCAACAACTCGTTGTTCACATTGAGTCCGGGTAGCTCAGAGGCTAAGAACCCTGAATGCGCGAGGCATTTCGGCGCCGCTGCAGCGGCGCCCTCAAGCTCCATAATATTCCCGGTAAAGGGAAAAGCCCAAATAGAGCCAAGCATTGATGTCAGAGCGAAAGCTGCGACCCTTTAAAAAGCCGAGCGGCGAAGCCGTGCCCCCGCGGTAACGGGTTGAAGCTTTATCTGGAAGGTTGAGCTTGCTGTTTCTTGCGCTCTTCGTCGACCTTTTTTACAAAGGCTTCATATTTTGGGAGCTGCTCGGGTGTGAGAAAGGTGCGCATTTCCGTGCGAGCTTTTTGTCTGACGACATCGATGTCGGCCTCGGACTTTTCGTGAATCACTCTCATATCGTCGTGGGCTTGAAGCAAGACGGCATTCACTTTTTGGCTCTGCTCCGGAGTAAGCTGCAACTCCTTGGTAAGCTCCGCGATGCGCTTGGCGCGACGTTCCGGTTCCGTCAAGGAAGCGGGGGTGGTGGGCCTGCTCGCGGCAAAACTTTTGTGAGCGAAGTTGTAGCCAAAAACAGCGCCGATGGCGAGTCCTAGCGCAAAGACGACAGCCAGCCACAGGCCGGCCTTTTGCCGGGTATCGGAAGTCATCGACGACCCTCAGTGGCGTTGATGAGTACATCATCGTTCAGGGGCGCCGGCTGACCGGGCTCCAGAACCGTTTCAGTGGATGAAACTTGCGGAGGGCCAGCCATCTCGACGCGCCGCAACTGGTAGGTCCAGGTGCTCGCCAGCACCAGGAGCAACGCGCAGACAGCGACGATCCGCGGCGCGAATTTCCTGATGCTAATCCATACGGCATCGCGCAAATCCATCTCGGATTCCCGGCTAGCGATCCTGGCCATCACGCGCGAGGAAAACCACGGCCCGGGTTCTGCAGACAGTTCTCCCAGCGGTTGCAAGGCAGCTCGCGTCAATGCCAAATCTTCCGCTGCTTCGCGGCACTCCACGCATCTGGAGGCGTGTTCCCGCAGTGTCAGCGACAATCCGTCCAGCGCACCGGATTCGGTATTCTTCAAAGGCAGAGCCTCCAGTTCCTCCCGGAACTCCTGGCATCCGCGCATTTCTCGATTGGGCCCAGTTGCCATCCGCTTCACCTCTTGGTTCCTAAATTCCTGTCAACATTTCCTGCACGTTACTTCGCTGCATCGCGCCGCTTTGCTTTCTCCGTGATTCTCCGCCGCGCCCGGAACAACCGCACCTTTACGGTGTTACCGTTGATCTCGAGGATTTCGGCGATTTCCTCGACGGAAAATCCTTGAACTTCCTTCAAGATGAGCATCAAACGGTCACGCTCGTCCAAATCCACGAGCAGCTTCTCGACTCTCTCGCGGGCCTCCAAGCGGTCGCTGACATCGGGCACCGTGGCTTTCTCGCTAAACCCGTTATACTCGTGGGCCTGCTCCTCGCTTAGATCCGACTCGTACAAAAGCGGGCGCACTTTCCGTTTGCGCAGCACGTCCCAACATTCATTCACGGTGATCTTGTACAGCCAGGTGCTGAACGCGGCACGCTGGTCAAAGCGCTTGAGAGAGAAATAAGCCTTAACGAAAACCTGCTGCGCGACGTCCTCGACATCTTCCTTATTGCGGAGGATGCCACCCGCGACCGCAAACACGCGGCTTTGATGCCTGCGGACGAGAATCTCGAAGGCCTCCTTGTCGTCGGACTTGGCGAGTCGCACCAGTTCGCGATCATCATCACGCCGGAGCGCCTCCGCCGCGGGCGTCATGACTGGAGCTAGTGCCTGCGCCGCCATCTCACCTGTTTTTGGGACGTGTGCCATGGGTATTTGGTTACGCTAATGTGGTCGTCTTGTACAGTATGCAGCCATGAGGGGTGTTTCGGTAAGCGGCTGCAACGGGAAGACTCCGGGAGAGCTCCTGTGCTGCCGAGAGGTCACATTTTGAGTACTTCTGAAAGGCTGAAGCCCAGTGATAGCCAAGTACTTGATGTCGGAGCCAACGCTCCGCGACAAAACACCGCGCTTTGACCCCGTGAAAGAGGGCGGTCGCAATGGTTACTTAGTGCGCATCATCAGTAGCCGCAGGAGGGAGGGGCAGTTACAATTGTTTCAATACCCCCCTGAAAGTTTAGACTTGCTACCTCTTACTACATGTGGAATACTCGACGCATGATTATCGGTGACCGGCTTCGCGCTTTGCGCGAAGAAAAGAAACTCTCCCAGGGTGATATCGAGAAGCGTACGGGTCTCCTACGTTGCTACATTTCCCGTGTAGAAAATGGCCATACTGTCCCAGCCATTGAAACGTTGGAAAAGCTTGCACGTGCTCTCGAATGCCCACTTTATCAACTGTTCTACGACGGCGAAGAGCCGCCACAACTGCCTAACCTTCCTAAGCGGAAGTCGTCAGATGACATCGCTTGGGGCAGCGCAGGCAAAGAAGCACGTTACCTCAACAAGCTTCGCCGCTTGCTGAGTAAGGCCGACGACGAAGACCGCAAGTTGCTACTGTATATGGCCCAGAAGATGGCCAATCGGTAGTTTGCGTCTTTTCCCCTTCGTCTTCCCCGGACGAATTGATAGCCAAAAGGCCGCTCTTGTCCAGCCAGAGCGGCCTTTGGCTTTGTACCGTACAAAGTGGAGTATGGTACTCAGTAGCAATACGTATTTGCTGCTACGGCTTGGTACGCTAGCGTTCCGCTACTCCCATTCAATGGTGCTTGGTGGCTTGCTGCTGACGTCGTAGACGACGCGCGTGACTCCGGGAACTTCGTTTACAATTCTGGCGGAGATGCGTTCTAGTACTTCACCGGGCAGCCTAACCCAATCCGCGGTCATGGCATCGTCGGACTGAACGACTCTGACCGCGACGGTGAGTCCGTAGGTGCGGCCGTCTCCCATGACGCCGACGCTGCGGACGGGGAGGAGTACGGCGAAAGCCTGCCAGACCTTTTCATAGAGTCCGGCGCGACGGATCTCCTCAACGACGATGGCATCGGCCTCGCGTAGCGTTATCAAGTCTTTACTGGTAATTTCGCCGAGCAGCCGCACGGCCAGACCGGGCCCGGGAAACGGATGTTTCACCAATATCTCTTGTGGTAAACCCAACTCCTTGCCAATGCGCCTGACTTCGTCTTTGAAGAGGTCGCGCAGAGGCTCAATGAGACCGAAAGGCATGTCTGAGGGCAAGCCTCCGACATTGTGGTGCGTCTTGATCGTTGCGGATGGTCCTTTAACGGACACGGACTCAATGACATCCGGATAGAGGGTGCCCTGGACAAGGAATCGAATATCACCTTGGGCCTCATGCTTTTGCAGCTTTTGCGCCTCGGCTGCGAATACCGCGATGAACTCACCGCCAATGATCTTGCGCTTCTTTTCGGGGTCGCTAACTCCCTTTAGTTTGTGTAGGAAGTGCTCGGAAGCGTCGACACCGACAACACGAAGACCGAGCCGTTCGCGGTACATCTCAAGGGTGTGCTCGAATTCGTTCTTGCGGAGCATGCCGGTGTTCACGAAGATGTTGGTTAAGCGGTCCCCCATGGCGCGGTGGACTAGTACTGCTGCAACCGTAGAGTCAACGCCACCGCTGAGGCCGCAGATGGCGTGGTGGGTGCCCACCTTTTTGCGGATGGCTTCGACGGTCTCCTCGATGAAGGCGGCGCCACTCCACTTGGCTTCCGCCTTACAGACCGTGAAGAGGAAGTTCCTGAGGATCTCGGTGCCGCGATCGGTATGGTTGACCTCCGGGTGGAATTGCACGGTGTAGATCTTGCGTTTGGGATCCTCGGCTGCGGCAATGGCATTCGAGGTTCTTCCCGTTGCATGGAAGCCGGGCGGGAGTTCATGGACATGGTCGCCGTGGCTATTCCAGATTTTCATCTTGTCGGGGAAATTTTTGAACAGGTGGCTGTCGACCTTTTGGACGTCGAGTTGCGCTGGACCGTACTCGCGCCTCTCGGCCGGTTCCACTTTTCCGCCAAGGTTCTTTGCTATCCACTGCATGCCGTAGCAGATGCCGAGGACCGGAATGCCCATAGCGAGGATCGCCGGATCACATTTGGGAGCGTCCTTGTCGTATACCGAGCTGGGTCCGCCAGACAGGATGATTCCGGCGGGCTCGAGCTTGCGGATATCTTCAGGCGCGGTGGTACACGGCAGAATGGCGCTGAAGACTTGCTGTTCCCGAACGCGGCGCGCGATCAGTTGGGTGTACTGGCCGCCGAAGTCGAGGACCACGACGCCGCCCTTTTCCATCGCCAACTTTGCCTGTTCGGTGGACGCTTTCACTTCCGCGGTACTTTCCATCGTTTCCCCCTCGCGTGGGTGCCTCACAGGACGAGTTTACCTTTCACCCCGCAACGATATTCAGCAACTTATCCGGCACATAAATTACTTTGACGATTTTCTTTCCATCGAGATGCGCGGTCACGCCGGCTTCAGACTGAGCAAGTTTCAAGACCTCCTGTTGCGCTGCGCCGGCCGACACTTTCACTTTGCCTCGTACGCGACCGCTGACCTGCACGACAATCTCGACTTCCTCTTCTTTGGCAAGCTGTGGATTGAACGCGGGCCAACCGATGGTCCACAATCCGTTTTTGTGTCCGAGCATTTCCCAGAGTTCTTCGGCCAAATGCGGGGTCATAGGCGCGAGCATGAGCGTGACCAGTTCGAGTACTTCTTTCCGGACTTCCGGGCGCGCCCCTTCCTGGAGAGGCTCAGCCGCGTAGATCGCGTTGGTTAGCTCCATGATTTGCGCAATGGCCGAATTGAAATGCCAGCGCGTCTCAAAATCCTGAGTGACTCTACGCAGGGTCTGGTGGGCCTTGCGGAGCAGCGCTTTTTCCTTCTCTGTCGTGGCCTTGTCGGTGGCTTGACCGGCAGGCGATTGCCGGACGGCTTCGCTGTGCTTCTCGACCAGGCGGTAGACGCGATTCAGAAATCGCCACGCGCCCTCGATGCTCTCCTCGCTCCACTCCAGATCCTTTTCCGGAGGCGCGGCGAATAGGGTATAGAGTCTGCCGGTGTCCGCGCCGTATTTTTCCGCCATATCGATGGCGCCGACGACGTTGCCCTTGGACTTCGACATGGCTTCGCCACCCTTCAGGACCATTCCCTGGGTGAACAGGCGCGCGGCCGGCTCGCGGTGCTGGATCAAGCCAAGATCGCGCATGAACTTGCACCAGAAGCGGGAATAAAGGAGGTGCAAAATGGCGTGCGTAATTCCGCCGATGTACTGGTCAATCGGGAACCAGTAGCCGACCTTGGAGGAATCGAAGGGCGCCTGGTCATTCTGCGGATCGCAATAGCGATAGAAGTACCAGGAGGAATCCACGAACGTGTCCATGGTGTCGGTTTCGCGCCGCGCCGGGCCACCACACTGGGGGCACTTCACGTTGACGAAATCGCGATCCGTTGCCAGGGGCGATTCGCCCTCGCCAGTGAGTTTCGGATGAGGCGGCAGAACCACGGGCAGGTCTTTGTCCGGGACCGCAACCATGCCGTCTTGCGGGCAATAAATCACGGGGATAGGCGTGCCCCAATAACGCTGGCGGGAAATTCCCCAGTCGCGCAAGCGGAAGATTGTTTCTTTCTTGCCAAAGCCACGAGCTTCGGCGTCGGCAGCCATTTTCTCGATTGCGTCGGCGGTGGACAGTCCGGAGTACGGGCCGGAATTCACGCTGATGCCATAGTCGCTGAACGGCTCGGAAGGATTCGGGGATTGCGCTGAACGGCCAGCGGCTTTCTCCACCACGACGGGTATGGGCAACGCAAATTTCTTTGCGAACTCGAAGTCGCGCTCATCGTGCGCGGGAACGGCCATGATGGCTCCGGTGCCGTATTCGAGGAGGACGAAGTTGCCGACCCAAATGGGAATCTTCGCGCCATTGAAGGGGTTGACGGCATTTCGGCCGGTGAAGAATCCATCCTTCTCGGCGGTGGCAACGTCTTCCGTTTTGACGGAAGACTGCCTCATGTGGGTCAGTTTCGCCTGCAAGGCCGCGCGATTCCCTGCCCCAGCAATCAGTTTGTCCACCAGCGTATGCGTTGGCGCGAGGATGACCGCGCTGGCACCGTAAATCGTGTCGATGCGCGTGGTGAAGACTTCGATTTTTTCGCCAAGGTCCGGGACATCGAAAAGGATTTTCGCGCCAATGGACTTGCCGATCCAATTGCGCTGCATGGCGATGACCCGATCGGGCCAACTGCCTTCGAGCAATTTCAGATCATCGAGCAACTGTTCCGCATAGGCGGTGGTCTTGAGGAACCACTGCTCGATGTCGCGCGCTTCTACCAGAGTATCTTCGTGGCGCCAGCAATAGCCGCCGTTGACGACCTGCTCATTCGCCAGGACGGTGCAGCACTTGGGACACCAATTGACGCGGCTCTTTTTCTTGTAGGCAATGCCGCGCTCCAGCATGCGCAGGAAGAACCACTGATTCCAGCGATAGTATTCCGGCTCGCAGGTGGAAATTTCGCGGCGCCAATCGTAGCTGAAGCCAAAGCGGCGGAGCACGCGCTGGAACTCGGCGATATTGTTGTTGGTCCACTCGCGGGGATGCGTGCGGTTCTTGATGGCAGCGTTTTCCGCGGGCAAGCCGAAGGCATCCCAGCCCATGGGATGAAGGACGTTGAAGCCGCGCATGCGCTTTACGCGGGCGACGACATCGCCAATGGTGTAATTCCGCATGTGCCCCATATGCAGCGTACCACTGGGGTACGGGAGCATTTCGAGCGCGTAATACTTGGGTTTTTGTGGATTAGCTTCCGATTCGAAGACGTGATTCTCTTCCCAACGTTGCTGCCACTTCGATTCTATCGCCTGCGGGTTGTAGTCCCCCACGAGTGATTATCCCTTCCGCTTCGCGGTGTTGTTGCCCTTCTTCCTGGAAACTTTGCTGGCCTTGGCTTTGGGCGCCGGGAGATGCCGAGAACTCGCGAACTTCTTCCCTTTCTTGGCCATTTCTTTTTTCAACTTGCGCATTGCCGGCGTGAGCATCGAAAAACCCTTCTCGGCTTCCGGGCCTTGCACGCCCGCGAGCTCCCACAACTTTGCGACGTTGCGGCGGTCATCGCCGGGGTCGTCAATGGGCGTCTCGAGCAGGAATGCTCTGCCGGTGACACCTTCGGGCGGTACAGCGCCGAATCGCGGATGGCGCAGGATCCGCTCGAAAGCCTGCTCGCCAATTTTTCCCTGGCCGACGTGCTCGTGGCGGTCGACCTTACCGCCCAGCGGAATCTTGGAATCGTTCACATGGAACACCGGCACATTGTCCAAGCCGATGATGCGGTCGATATGCGCGATGGTGTTCGCCAGTCCGGCCTCGCTGCGAATGTCGTAACCGGCGGCGAAGAGATGCGCCGTATCGAGGCACACAGCGACCGGCAAGTCCCGGAGGCTGCGGAGGATCTGGGCCAGATCTTCCAGGCGCGCGCCCACTGACGTGCCCATTCCGGCGGTGTTCTCGATGAGGATGCGCATCCCGGCCATGGGGACACGACGCGCGGCCTGCTTGACGCTTTCAATGACCGTGGCGATGGCCAGTTCCATGGAGGATTCGCCCTTGGCGCCTGGGTGCACCACGAGAAAATCCGCACCGAGCATGACCGCGCGAACCAATTCCTCGTGAAATCCTTGAATGGAGCGGGTACGGAGCATGGGCTGTGCCGCTGCGAGATTGATCAGGTAATTCGCGTGCACGACCAGCGGTCCAAGCGCGAGTTCAGCGCGGCGAGCGCGAAAAGCCCTGGCGTCGGACTCCGGTATGCGGACATTGGAGGTGTGCCACATGCGCGGGCTGGCCGAGAAGATCTGCAGGGCGTTGCAGCCGAGCTTTTTGGCGGACTCGAGAGCGTTGATGTGGCTGCCCGCGATGGAGGTGTGCATGCCGATGCGGAGGCTGCCGTCCATCCAGGAGGGAGGCTGAGGTTCAGGCTCGGGTTCCGGGCGATACTCGTCCTCGGGGTCAAACTGGGTGTTGTCGATGAGGGGAAATTCAGACATGCCGCAACTTTCCTGTGTGTTTAATCTTTCATTGTAACACAGGGGTTGGGGAGCCATCCGGTGAGCGAATAATTCACCACAGAGGACCCAGAGAATGATTTGATAACGGAAAAAGTGTGCGCCTGGGAGTACCGCCGTTACAGAAAAGGAGCGGCCGTCCTCAGAACTACAGGGACAGCCTCCACCCTTGAACGGGTGAGCTACAGGAAGAGAGATTCCTCACTCCGCAAACTCCGTTCGGAATGGCAGAACAACACCAGGATGCCAATCTTCGGCGGGAACTATGGATCGAACCAGAACTTTATTGTTGCGGTGACCTGGGACGGGATGGCCTTGCCGCCTTTGGTGGCTGGCTCGTACTCGTATTGCTTCATGGCTTCTACTGCAGCTGCACGGAAGGCCGGTGGGCCGGAGATGACCGTAATCTTGTCGACGTGGCCATCGGGGCCAACTTCTGCCGTGATGCGGACATCGCCGGTGATGAAATTGCGCATGGCGTCGGGCGGATATACGGGCTTGGCGGCGTAGATTAATTTTGCTGGGAGCACTGGCGCGTCTGCGGCTACTGGCTCGGGAGCTTCGACCGCGGGGGTCTGCGGGTCTGTTGCTGTTTTGCGGTTTTTCGACGGACCGGCCGGTGCGTTTCGCCGGTTTCCTGCCTTCGCCGCTGCCGGCGCTTCGGTGGAGGATTTAGGCGGAGTAACTGCAGCCTCTGCCGCAGACGCATCGCTGACCTTCGCATCCGGCTCAGCGGGGGCTTGGCTTGATGGAACAGAGGACGTCTGGCCGGGCGCGGAAACCTTCGCTGGTGCATTGGCCGGAGTGGTTGGCTTCGGCGCAGGGGTGCTTTTCGCGGCTGCTACGGGAGGCGCAGCGTTTCTTCTGGCCATCGGCAGCATATCTTTGTACCAGGCGAAGCCGATAGCGCCTGCGAGCAACAATGTTGCCCCGACAGTCAAGATGGCGTCGCGGAGTCCAACCTTTTTCCGAAGCGGCTTGTAGATGTTGTAGCGATCGTCGTCCGGCCGTTCGCCCGGGATGGGAGCATTGGAGAAATCCAGTTCGGGCTTTGGCAACAAATCTTCAAACGCATCTCGCTCTGCCGAACGAACGGAATTCTCCGGAGGAGCAAGAGGCTTTGACTGAGGCTTCGGGAGGGGCTGGGTTGGCTCCAACGACGGCGGCGGCTGGCCTGCCGCAGGTTTCGCTTGCCCCGCTGCGGAGGGCTCCGGCGCAACGGACGGACCTGGGAGACTCATGCGAACCAGGGGTTTCGCGGCGGCTGCGTCGCGCTTGGCTGCCAATGCCGCGATGGCCGCGTCCGCCTCTTCTTGGGCCTTTCTGACGGCCTCGGCGGCTTTTCTGGCGGCTTCTTCTTCCTCTTTCTTTTTCGCTTCTGTCAGAGCCTTCAATTGCTCGCGAAGGGCTTCGACCTCTTGTCGCAAGGAGTCGACTTCCTCGGTCTTTGGCGCCGCAACCGGCTCGGCAGCTGGCTCTTCGGTGGCCTCGGCGGAGACGGCGTCGTCTAGTGCCGGTTCGACGGGACTGTCCGGAGATTCGGAGAGCGCTTTTCCCGACGTTTCGGGAAAGGTTACGCCCCAGAAATCGTTTTGCGGCTCGGTGAATTGCAATTCGACATAGCAACTGGTGGGACGGTTATCTCTCTTGCGGACGACCTGGCAGACGACTTCACGATTGTTTTCTTTGTTGGTGAGGAACACCAGTTGGCCCGGGATGACGGCCGCGGTCAACGAGATTACCGCCGCATCCGGAAAGACGACAGCGGTCTGCGTGTCCTCCGAAAAAAGTTCGCGCTTCTCTGTTGCCTGACTGGGGCGCGCACCGGTTGCGTTGACGCGCACTTCTAGCGCGAGGGGATTCGCTCGCGCGCTCCCCGGGGCACCTGCTCCTCGCAACGCTTCGTTCAAATTCCCTAGATCAGCTGCGGCTTCCACAGACTCCATCCCTCGCCTCGGCCGAGTTCGTCCGGTCGTGATGCCGGGCGAACTGCACCCACAGCGCAGCAGTCCACGCGTATCTATTTTTTCAGAAGCGCTTCATGCGAACCATAGTACCCGGGTACCTCATTATGAAATTTGCCCAAAGAGTAGCGGTGGGGTCGAAGGGCCGGGAAATTGCGGAATCGTGTAAACCCAGCAAGGCGTACCAAGGGTACGGCACCCAGCGATTCACCACAGAGGACACAAAGAGCACCGAGCAAGCCATGCGATCGCTTCCCCCCTGCCGATGGCAAGCAGACCTGTCCGGGCGTACCAGACCGGCGGTACTTACGGGCCATTTGTGGCGGGGCGGACCATGAATATGCTCTAAGACTCGTGACTCGTATGCTGAGATGGACTCGCTCGCTTTCAGGCCGCGCTGTCTCTGACCTTGTGCGGCAGGTACACGCGCGCCTGCGCTTGCGTACCAAGCTACTGTTCTCCTTTGTCCTGCTCACAGCGTGCTTGACGAGCATCACGCTCCTGGTTTTGCGGCGCGAAGCGCAGGGGCAGGTGCAGCACCAGATCGAACAGGACACGCGCAACGCCATCCTTACATTCCAGACCGTACAGCGGCAGCAGCAATCAGCGCTGGCGCGCAAGGCAGACCTGCTGGCGTCGCTGGCATTCATGAGGGACGGAGACGCGACGGCGATCACGGACGCGAGCGAAGATCCGTGGCAATCGGAGGACTGCAATCTGTTTGTGCTGGCCGGGAAAGACGGCAGCATTGTGGCGTTGCACTCAACGAATTCGTCGCTGTCGAAAGCGGCGGCGCAAACTTTGGTTTCGCATTCAACCAGCCGCGGTGAAACCGCGGCGTGGTGGTTTACGGGCGGCAGTCTGTACCAGGTGGTGCTGCAACGTTTTTACGAAGAGCCCTCTACAAAGAGAGATCTTAAGGGCACGGTGGCGGTGGGGCGGCTGATCGATGGACGAGTGGCGGCGGATTTTGCGCGCATTGCCGCGAGCGATGTGGCGTTTGTTTACGGCGGCGAGATCGCCGGCAGCACGCTGGGGCCGCTGAAGGAATTCCATTTCGCGCAACAAATGCGCAGTGATGCGACCACGACGCAGCTTTCGCTGGGCCACGAGAGATACTACGCCGCTTCGCTGAACCTGACTCCCGGTCTGGAACCCTCCACGAAGCTCTTCGTTCTGAAATCCTATGGCCAAGCCGAAGCCTATCTGCGGCGACTGAATAATCTGTTGCTGGGACTGGGGCTG
Organism: Candidatus Acidiferrales bacterium; assembly: GCA_963804635.1. Classification (GTDB taxonomy): domain Bacteria; phylum Acidobacteriota; class Terriglobia; order Acidiferrales; family UBA7541; genus Acidiferrum. Next base: position 94,564 of record CAWDRK010000047.1, on the reverse strand, counting down.
ATGGCGATTGTTGCCGGAGGCGCGCTCATCTTCTTAATTTCGGACTCCGTGACGCAACCGCTGGCTGCGCTGCTGCAGGGCGTTCACGCGCTAGAGCGCGGCAATTTCAGCTATCCGCTGAAGCCGGCGGGGCGCGATGAATTGGCGGAGTTGACGCGGGCGTTTGACGGCATGCGCGGAACTTTGCAGCGGAATGAAGCGCAGAGAGAACAGCTGGAAAGCCAGCTTCGGCAGGCGCAAAAAATGGATGCCTTGGGACGCCTGGCCGGCGGCGTGGCACATGACTTCAACAATTTGCTGACGGTAATCCGCGGGCACAGCGAATTGCTGCTGGACCGGCTGCAACCCGAGGACGCGTTGTATAGAAACTCCGAGCAGATTCGGAAGACGGCGGACCGCGCTGCTTCGCTGACGAGGCAGATGCTGGCGTTCAGCCGCATGCAGGTGCTGCAAGCGAAGGTGCTGGACCTGAACGAGCTTATCGCGGAGATGGGCAAACTGCTGCGCCGACTGGTGCGCGAGGATATCGAATTTTCGCTGCGCCTGGGGGATTCGCTGTCGCGCGTGAAAGCGGATCCCGGGCAGATCGAGCAGGTGCTGCTGAATCTGACGGTGAATGCCAGCGACGCAATGCCGCTGGGAGGCAAGCTGACCATCGAAACACAGAACATCATCGCGGATGCAGTTTATGCGCGCACGAGGCCGTCCGTGGCGTGGGGATCGTACGTTATGATCAGTGTTTCCGACACGGGGCACGGCATGGATGAGGCGACCAAGACGCGGATCTTCGAGCCTTTCTTTACGACGAAGGAGCCGGGAAAAGGAACGGGATTGGGACTGGCGACGGTGTACGGAGTTGTGAAGCAGAGCGAAGGATTTATCTGGGTGGAGTCGAGCCCCGGCCGCGGATCGAGATTTGAGATTTATCTGCCGCAATCGAGCGAGCGGGAGGTTTCGTCGCAGGCTTCGCCGTCAGCTACTGCGACGGTGACGCGGCGGGAGACCGTGCTGGTCGTGGAAGACGAACGAGAGGTGCGCGAACTGGCTTGTGAATTCCTGAAGTGCGCCGGTTACAGCGTGGTGACAGCGGAGAACGGGTTGGAAGCGCTGGAGACGGTAAAACGGTTCGGCGAGTCGATTCAGCTGGTTTTGACCGATATCGTTATGCCGAAAATGCGCGGACCGGATCTCGCAAGGCAGCTAAAGAGCGTGCTGCCCGACGTGAAAATCGTGTACATGACCGGGTATTTGGAACAGACGGACGGCGGAGAGGAATTTCTGAAGAACGCCTATTTTCTGCAGAAACCGTTCACGCGGGAGAGCATTGTTTGTGGCGTGGCGGAGGCGATGAAAGGCGAGAGACTGCTAAAGCCTCGCATACAGACCGTTTCTGTGTAGGGTGTAGACGTCGAAGAGAGGTTCATCGCACAGAAGACCTGCGATGGGGCGGAGATTCTCGCTTCGCTCGGAATGACGAGCAGACCATTTTTTTGTGAAGAACCCTCACACGCCAAAGCGGAGTGTGGGGCACCCAGTTTCTACTACTTACTCCGATTCTTCAGGGCCGGATCTGCATCCGGGGGCTTGACCTCGCTTTGCTTCCAGGAGAGGGCCGGTGCGCAATTGAATTTGCAGACGCGCGTTGTCTGAACGGATGCCCACCGGGCCATCGAACGAGGCGGCGTCTGCTCCGAGGGAGCCTTCCCAGGCTAGCCGGTTATCCGCGAATACCTTCATTTCGTCTGCGTTGATTTCGGCTCGGAGATCGTGGGTGTCTCCGGAACGCAGAACAGGAACCGGCGTGCTGTGGCGCGGCTTGATGTTGCGGTACCCGCGATTACCACATTCGGCGCTGCTGTGCTGACCGCGATTGCTCTTCACCGAAACCACGAGCTTCGCTTCAGGTTCGATGCGCCACATGGCATAAACGAGGTTGCAGGCGTCCTGCGCGCGCAATTTCAAACCGAATTGGCGGCGGAGTTCACCAGAGCCCAGCCTGGCTTCGTTGCCGGTGGGACCGAGGAAGGTGAAGTGCGCTTCGACCAGTTGGGCGGTGAAGGCGTTCACATAGGCGCGCATTTTGGGAACGGTGACGAGCACGCCGTCGTTGGGGGATTCCTCAATCGTGCCCTCGGTGACGCAGAGTTTTGCGCGCGGAACAATCATGAGTCTGGTCGCGGCCGATTGGGACAGCTGAGTGAGAGCCGACAGCGTGAGGAGAGCGCAGAGGTGGAGGCTTCGGCGGTTTTGCATCCGAGTAAGCTACAACAAAATTTGCTGGTTGCAAGAAGGATTTGACGGGGAACGTAGGGAACGTACGGAGCGCGCGTTTGCGGATAGAATCCTCTTGGGCGACAAACCTCCGTCGCTCCGCGGACTCCGTTACCGAACAATCTCCCCACTCAGAGCCGGCGTGTGGCCACCCGGTTCAAACCTGAACGGCCAGCAGCTACATGGAGCGGAACTTCATATAGCGGACGAAATCGGGCAGTAACATGGCTGCCGAGCCGATGATCACTACCAGAAGCAATCCTTCGATAATCTCTTTTGCGTGCATAGCGGTCACCTCACGGGTTCTACGGTAAAGATTTGGAGTTCGCATGCACATACGACAAAGGCCTTAATTGCAGAAGTTTTCCGCAGGAGCGGGGGTCGAGAATTATTGGCTGGGCTCGTAATGGCCATGGCTTTCCGGCCGCGCGACCCTCGCTTACGGCCTGACGTCGAGGGTCGCGCGCAATCAGGCAGCCGTCCGGGAAACTGTCAAGCGGTCGCTAGCCACCGCACTCCAAACTAGAGCGAATTAAGAAATGCAATTAACTGCTCTTTTTCCTCGTCGGTGAGGTCCATCTGGAACCGATGGTTGTAGAAGTCGAGAAGCTCGCTGAGATTGCGAGCGGCTCCATTGTGAAAATACGGAGCGCGCGCGGCCAAGCCGCGGAGAATCGGGCCTTTGGTGCGGCTGACATCGCTGCACAGGCCGGTGACCAAACCTTTGCCGGGATCCGTGGTGAGGATCACATAAGGGGTCGGGGAAGGTTTGGAAGGCTCGGCGAAGGGATCCGGGCAACCGGTGATCTGGAAGATGGGCAGTTCAGGAAAGCTCAGTTGCGAAACGCCATTTGCAATCAGGGGATCCGTTTCGACGCTGGGATCGTGGCCGGTGCCAATGTCCAAGGCCAAAGGCAGAGAGTGGTTGCCGACGTTTGGTGTGTCGTGGCAGGTGGTGCAAAAGCCTTGAAAGGGAGCGATGGGCACGCTGGTGCCCAGGGCTTTTGCGAGGGCCGCATTGTCGGTAAGCCCTCGCACGTTGGAAATCGTCAGCGGGCGGGTATTGAAGAGCTTTTCGCCTGCGGCGATCATGCGGTGCGTCTCGTCGGAGCTGCCTTCCCAAGCGGAATAGATGGAGAACGCGGTGGAGTTGAACGGATTGCCGTGGGGATCGGCGCCCAGGGAATCGTTGGTGCCGGGATAGTAGCTCTGGTTGGAAAGCCCGAGCGGGCCGCCGAGCGCCGCGTCGCGGTTCAGCCATGCGGCGCGAAAATCGAGCGTTTGCGCCGAGGTGAGGCCCAGCTCGAAATTGACGATGGCGGTTTGCTGATCCGGAGTTGGCGATGCGGACGCCTGGGCGTGGGTCAAGGTGGCGCTAACGGACTGGTGCATCAGATCAGTGACCAGATTGGACTGAAAGGTAGCTGCGGAGGTGAGGGGCTGAATGGTTTCGCGGCCATCAAACATGACCGCGCTGAGATAGCGTAAGTTTGTGGTGGGCAAGGGACGGCGGTACACGGAAACGGTTTGTACGCCCGACGGGTCGGTGACTGAAGCGCATCCATATGGGTCGCGATACGCCTGGATTTTGAATTGCGCATTCGCAGGGACCTGCATAGCAATGCGAATCAATCCATTTTCCAGCAGCAGGCTGTGCGCGGAAGGATCGTCGGAAGAGTTGTCGGGACAATTGGCGCCGTCAACCGCGGCGAACAGTGGGTCGGTGCCCTTGGAAACCAAGAACTTCGTTCGAATGCTGTTGACACCCAAGCCAAAGGCGTCACTGGCGAGGTGGCAGGTTCCGCAGCTGCGACCGTTGGTGCCGAGGCTCTGGAAGAAGGGGTTGTTGCTGGTTTCGTCGATGGGCCCGTTGGCGTTGTAGGTGGAAATCAGGCCCGTGGGATCAAAGAACGGGAACAGGTTCGGCAACATGGCTGCCGAAGCGACCGTGGTAAGGCCAAGGATCCCCGCCGCAAGGAGCGACTTGCGGCCCTTACGACCATAGTTGTGTGACGCAATCTGTAAGCGCATTCACCCTCCAGCTTTCTGTTGTAGAGCACGTAGCGATTTATCCCGGCCACCGGCTCCGTGCCGGCGGTTCGGGAAGAAGGAACAGCGGCTTCCCCGACCGTGGCAATCGCACAGTTGGAGCTGAGGGTCAATGGAAGGAGGGTGAAACTGAGATGTGATCCAGGTAAAGGTTCAAGTAGTTGATTCAAGAGAGTTTTAAGTTCGCGTGGAGCGATGGCGGCGGGTTGACTACTTCAGTTCGAGCGGCGTTAGCAGGCCATCTTTCTTGATGCCGAGGCGGATGGGACGGGGCGGGCCCTTGGCCGGCACGGTTACTTCAACCCACATCTCTTCGTGGAGCTTCAGATGGGGTACGTCAGCATGCTCAGAAATGAAAACCAGCACCGGCTCCTCGCCGAAAGCCACCACGCTGCCATCCGGATTCTTGTGTAGATAGATCCACACGCCGGACCCTGCGCCCTGTTGCTTGGCGACCAATTGGCCATTGCGAACCTCGAGATAGGCCCAGTGGCGGTTCATGAACCAGTCGGTCGCAATTTGCTGGTTGGGCTGCTGGTAGGGGAACCCCTCGGCGGGCATCTGCAAGCGTTGGGTGAGGTAGCGGCCACGAATGGGTAATTCGGGATCGTATGCCTGTCCCAGAACCCAGACGCGGGGGCGAGTTATGCGGTCATAGAGCAACTTGCCGCCCAGACTGAGGACCAGCGCAATCTGCAGGGCGCCGAGCAGGAGGCCTTTGCGCGCGGTGCTCATTGGCCGGTCTCCATGCGCGCCATGAGTCGGCGTCGCGTAACTTCCAACACGTAGCCACCGGTCAGGCAGAGGAAGCCAAGCGTGAGCAAGCTCGCCGAGCGTCCCAATTTATCCATGAAGCTGTCAAAGTAAAAAAAGAGAACGGAGAGTGCGAACGCGGCGACGCCAAGATTCACGCGTTCCTTGCGTTTTTCGTACAGGCCCCAAGCGACCAGTCCGACCGAACCGACGGCGCACAAGGCGTAGAGCGCCAGTGTGGCGCCCGGATTTTGACGATAGAGACCTCCCGATGAGGAATGAATCTGGCCGGCCGAAAGGACCAGCAAGTAGGCCCACAGCGCCCACAGCATGTTGATCCATATTGCTCGGCCGCGCAGCAACCAGGAAAGTAGCAGTGGCGCGCCCACCGCTACGGTCGATCCAACCAACAACATCGTGACGGTGAGGGGAGCACGCTCGTTATAGCGGTAGTAATTGGACTCATCCATCGCAAGGGCGATGGCGACGCCGACGCACGGCAGCACCACGATGCCGCCCAACCATGCCAGAGTGCGTCGCGGGGTATTTTCCTGGTCGCCAATGCGCGCCGACAAATAACCAAGAGCGGTGAGGACTAAACCAAGAGCCAGTGGCCGGAAGCTTCCCCAATGCCACTCGGTTTTGATTCCCCACTCGCTGATGAGCCAAGCAGGCAGGAGAAGTGCGAGGAAGGCGGCTTGGGGCCAGTCGCGCAGCAGCATGTAGCCGAAGGCGGCGCCGAGAGCCCAGAGGAGGATGCCCGTCGCCCAGTTCTCACGAAGGTTGAATATTTGCGCGCTGAGGAAAATCGCGGCGCCGAGCGTGGCGGTGCCGAGGGCGTGTAGTGTGGTGGAGAGCACAGGAAATCGTTCGGCGAGGGCTGTGCCGCCGACGTGGAGGATTCCCACCATCAACAGCACGAGAGAAAAACGCACCGCGGGAGAAAGTTCGATCCAATGCGCCGCAACGAATAGAGTAATTCCCGCGGCGAAAAGAATTCCTCCGAAGACCATGGCTAGAATTACCGGCCAGCGGAGTGAGGCGCGGCGTTCCTGGCCACGCTCAAAGACAAGAATACGGGTTGCGGACTGGGCGTCGATGAGGCCGGCTTCGGTCCAACGCTGGAGCTTGGCTTCGAGTTGAGTGGGGCGGGTCACGGGGTGGGTCGCCTCGTTGTCGACACATTCTATGTGATCTAGACGCGGACGTTAGGGCAGACACTGAGCAAATGGCGTAACGTGCCCCACGGTGAAGCTTGCACCTGGAACGCAACCCTAGAACCCCCACGCAACAACGGCGTGTGGGGCACCCGGAAAAAAGGAGAAAGATTCCTCACTCCGCGGACTCCGTTCGGAATGCCAAAGCCGGAATTTTCTGCAAGCTCCTGCCCTGCGGGAGAATGGACGTTCTCACGCGAGCTGAAGCTTGTGCTACCGGGTCATTGCGGAGTTAGGGTTAGGTCATCGAAGCTGACCGAATAGCTGGAGCTGCTGGCGTTCTTGCCGGTGATGGTGAATTTAAAGGAATAGTTGCCAGCGGTCGGGAATGTGAAGGTGCCGTAGTCGTCGGTGGCGTAGGAATCGGTGGCGGCATATTGGTCGAGGGCGGCACCGACGTTGGTGCCGTTGATGGCGAGTTGGGAGATGCCGCGGGTGTTGTATTTCTTGTAGGACAATTTGATGTCGTAGGTGCCTGCGGCGGCGACGTTGACCGTGAAGGTGACGTTGTCGCCGACTTTGGTGGCGTCGAGGATGGTGCCGGTGGTATCGGGGAAGCTGCCATAGGTGAACTGGCGGAACGTAGGGCCGGAGCTGACGGCGGTAAGTTTGGCGGTTTGATAAACCACGGGAGTCTCGGAGGTGAAGGTGTTGTTATAGCTCCAGGTGATGATTTCCTGGATGGCGGTGGATCCACCGGTGCCGCCGGTGAAACCCAGGAACGCCGTGTTTGCGCCGACGGTCGAAGGAATATTGATGGGCCAGGAGGTCGTGAAGGTCTCTGTGGTGTTCAGCGTGTCGGTAATGCTCATGGTTAGCGTGGTGCCGTCGTAGTTCAGGTGGACTTTAAATGTGTCGCCGCTGTGGAGGTTTACGCCGCCGCCGAGAGTGGTAGCCGGCATTGTGGGGGACGCGCCGTCCGTGTAGAGGCCCGTGGAGTTCGTGCCCTCGCCGGCGTTGTTGTATAGATCGAATTTCAGTGCGACGCTCTTGGCGATGGGCGTGTTGCTGCTGGCGGAGGGATTGGTTACGTTGTCAGGTCCGTAGCCCAAGCCTCCACCGGAAGGACCGAGCGCAGTCGAGCCGGTGTTCTGAATTACGAAGGCAAAGCCGTCGGCGTTGGGAGTGGTCAGCTGGAAGGTGAAGTCGCTGCTGAAGGTTTGCACGTTGACGGGAACGCCATACCAGGAGCTGCCAGCTTCGTTTGCGCCGGTGTCGGTGAGGCGCAACCTTGTACCGTTGAGCTTGGCGCTGCCATTGAGGTCCAAACCGGTGGAGGTGAATCCGGCGGAGTAATTGATGGTGGTTGGGAGATTGATGGTGTAGGTGGCGCTGGCGACGGCGCTCTGCGAGAAGCCTGCGGCACCGGCTGCGATGGCTTTTACCGTGGTGGTGCTGCCGACATTGATCGCGGTCGTAAACCTAGTCGAGGAAGTGGTGGGCATGGTGCCGTCGGTCGTGTAGTAAATGGTTGTGCCGGTGGTGGCATCGCTGAGCGTGACAGACTGCGCGGTGGTGTACGTGCCCGCTGCCGGAGTGAACGTGGGCGTGGCCGCTGGCGGAGTAATCGTGTAGGTGGCGCTGGCTTCGGTGCTGTCGAAGAATCCGCTTTCTGCGGCGATGGCCTGGATCGTCTCGGTGGAAGAGACGGGGATGGGAGTGGAATAGACGGCGGAGGAGTGCGTGGGAGCGGTACCGTTGGTGGTGTAGTAGATCGTTGTGCCGGTGGCCGCGGAGAGGGAGACGTTCACCGGGCCGGTGAACGTGCCCGCGCTTGGACTGAATGTTGGCGGAGCGACCTGGGATTCGATCGTATAGGTGGCGCTGGCGACCGCGCTGGGAGCGAAACCATTAGCGGCGGCGAGGGCGTTGATCGTTTTGCTGGAGGTCACGCTGATCGGGGCGGTGTACAACACCGTTGAGCCGCCTGCGGTGGTGTTGGGCGAGCTCCCGTCCAAGGTATAGAAAATCGAGTAGCCTGAGGTGGTGTCGCTGAGGGAGATCGTTTGTGTGCCGAGATAGACCCCAGCCGCTTCGCTGAATGTAGGTGTAGCGGCTGGAGACTGCGTTCCCGTCGCGGCATAGGTCCACGTCTGGATGTCCTGAATCGCAGTGAGGCCGCCGGTTCCTCCGGTGAATCCAACATAGGCTACGTTGCCGCCGACGGTTGCAGGAATATTGATTGGCCAGCTGTGCGTGAAAGTTCCATTGGTGGTGGTGTCGGTGAGAGTCATGACGAGATTGCTGCCGTCGTAGGTGATGTGCGCGTGTATGGAATGGCTGGCGTGAAGATCGATTCCTGAGCCGGTCATGTCGACGAATGGTGTGGTGGGCGAAGCGCCGTTGCTGTACAGGCCGGTGGAGTCGACACCTTCGCCAGCGTTGCTGTACAAATCGAATTTGATGGCCACGCTGTTGGCAATGCCGGGAGCACCGGCGGTGGAATCGGCGCCGTAGCCCAAGCCGCCGCCGGAGAGACCAATGGAGGAGGCATTGTTGCCTTGCATCGTGAAGGTGAAACCGTCCGCGGTGGGGCTGCTTCCCGGAGCAATCAGGAAAGTAAAATCGGTGGTGAAACTTTGGATGTTGGCTTCGACGTTGTACCACGCCGCTGCGGCTTCGGTTCCACCGCCATCGGTGAGGCGTAAAACGGTGCCGTTCAATTTAGAGCTGCCGAGCAGGACCATGCCGCCGGTGGTGAAGCCGCCGCCATAGTTGATGGAGCTTACGCCGCCGAGATCAATGGTGTACAGGCCGCTGGCGACGGGGCTGTTGGTCAAGCCGCTGGCGACGGCCATGGCCGAGAGCGTTTCGGTGGCGCCGACCGAGACTGGTGCGGTGTATTTTGCGCTGGCCTTGCTGGGAGTTGTGCCGTCGGTGGTGTAGTAGATGGTGGCATTTGGCGTGGTGGTGCTGATGGTTACCAACTGCACGGTGGTGTAGGCGCCGGGTGCAGGAGTAAAGACGGGAGTGGCGACCTGGGTGACCAACGTGTAGGTGGCGGTGGCCACGGCGCTTTGCAGCAAGCCCGTGCCAGCGGCGATGGCGTTCACGGTGGTGGTCGTGGTGAGGGTGAAAGGCGTGGAATATTTTGTGGAGGCGGTGGTCGGCTCGCTGCCGTCGGTGGTGTAGTAGATGGCCGCTCCAGTCGTCGAGTCGGTGATGGTGACCTGGATGGAGGGATTGAAGGATTGGCTCGCGGGACTGACGACGGGAGTGGCAGCCTGAGTTGCGCCGTTCAACAATCCAAAAACGTTCAGCTGGGATTCGGAGCCGGCATAGACCTTGCCATTCACTATCGTGGGTACGATGAACTTCACAGAGTTGCCGGGATTGTCTCTGGCGACATTTGATTCGCTGGAATAGAGCAATGTGGCGACGTTGGTGGCATCGTGAGCGTAGAGAATTTCTCGACCCTGCGAGCCGTAATTATCTGTCTTGAGACTCCAGACGATTCCGTTAGTGGTGCCATTCGCAGAGATGCTCGGCGTGGGACTGTAGGTTCCGGCGCTCTCGGCGGAAGTGGATGTAGGATTCGCGGACAGTGCACCGTTGGCGAATGCGAATGCTTTGAGGTTGTCACCAGTTCCCCAGACATAAACATTTCCGTTCCAATACGCGGGCGCGCCCCACAGACCGCCCACGTACGCGGATTCTTCCGGGTCTTTGGTGTTGTTAGCGTTGTAGCCGCCAAGATTTTCGCGATTCAAGACGTAGATGCGTCCGGTCTTGCCCAACTGGACTAATTGGTGAGCCCCGCCTCCCCCACCGACTGCATCGGGGAGCACCAGTACGCCGCCCGAGGCTTGATCCTGATCGCCATTGTTCAAGTTGGCCTGATCGTGCGGGGTGAAATCGTCACCGACAACGCTGCCATTGTTCATGGTGGGGACGCCATTGTTCAGATCCAACTTAAGAATCGAATCGCCATAATCCATGGCATTCGTATAGCTGGGAGCGACGGCGTCAAAGGTTCCGTTGCCTGTCGAGGTGAATATTCTGCCGTACGGCTTTCCTGTAGGGACATCGGCGGCGAGTCCTGATCCGCCCATCCAGATACCGCCTGCGGCAGCATTGGGCGTGGCGCACCACAAACCGGTGCGAGTTAATGTCGAGGCGTTGTAGGCCAAAATCCAGCCGTGCCATGGACCGTTGTCGCCATGCGAGCCAAAACCCAGATACACAATTCCGTTCAATAGCAACAGGGACGCGCGGTTGTTCTCCCACTTCGCATCGAAGCAGAGAATTCCGTTGACGCTGCCGGTACCGTTTCCCGCGACATAGTTGTCCGTAGCGAGAGGATTGCCAGCGGTGCATTGCGAAGACGGATTCAGCAAGACGGGTCCGCCGAATTTTTCCTGGCCGGTGGTGATGTCGAGAGCATGCAGGCGTTGAATGAAGGTGGTGTCGGACACCGTGGATTTGGCGAGAACGTAGATGGTGTTGGTCGTTGGATCGATAACCGGAGTACTGGTGATGCCAATTTCGGGAACGATGTCGCCGGTGGAGACATCACCGTTGGGCACAGTTTTCTCGCCGGTGCCAGCGCCGTGGGCAGCATCAATCAGGGACACCTGCCAGAGTGGATTTGCGTTACTGCCAGCGTTGCTGTCGGCATCGAAGGCGAAAACGCTGTCGTGCTCGGTGGCGACGAATACGACGTTGTGGGTTGTGCCGGCTTGCGGGGTTCCGGCGCCCATGGTTACACCAGGCATGTAGAGAGGCTGCGCGTAAACCCAGCCATCCACGGGATAGGAGAAGAGCTTGCCGAAGGTGGTGGTATTGACGTTCGAGGGAGTAAGGATGGTCTCGTTGGTGTTCGCGCCAGTGCGGGCAATATCGTTGTGCTGCGTGGTTACGTTTCTCTGGGCCGGTACGGAACTGGCTAAGATCAGGCCGAGTGCGGGAACGGCGGCGAATCGGAGCATCCATGGAATCGCACGGGCGATTGTGGAAGGATGCATTTCGCGCCATGCGTAATTCAAGGCAACGATGTTCATGATTTTCTCCGTGACCGCACAACGCTCCGCTTGGCAAATCTTGCGCGGCGGTTCAGTTGAACGCGCGCAGTGTTTCCGGCTGCGGGCGGCACGCTGCCCGAAGGCCTTGCGTGTTTTTCGAAATGTAATTTGGGCCTGAAAAAGTGGGCCTGAGTATAGCGACGCGAAGGTGAAACACACAAGCGCAAAATGGCCGAGCTGCTGAATTTGTGGCTGTAGTACCTTTAGTACGAAATTGCGAACGGTGATATGCTTCGGTCCTTCCGAACTGCGCAGGTACCAGAGGACCGCTGTATGCCGGCAGAAGATCCCAATCGCGACCCGCGCGTGTACCTCGCTGCGGAGCGCACGTTTCTTGCGTGGATTCGCACGAGCCTGGCGCTGATGGCATTCGGCTTCGTGGTTTCGCGGTTCGGGCTCTTTCTTCGGGTTCTGGAGTCCTCAAGCGGGCAACGAATCTCCGAGCCCTCCGCGCTTTCGCTTCCTTTGGGAGTTTTCCTGGTTTTGCTGGGAGTGATTTCCGACATTTTCGCCGCGTGGCGCCACGTGCGGTACGTGCAGGCGATCAATGAAGGTCTGCCGACTGCGGGGCGGCCGTCCACGCTCGCGGTGATGCTCGCGGTGATCCTTGCTGTGCTCGGACTGGTAATGGCGTTCTATCTCGGGACTACCGCGAAGGCACACCAAGCACTTCCCGGCGCAAAAGACGGCAGCCGGGTTTCGATGCGCATAGAGGGGAAGCAATTCCCTATTTGCGGACGGACCAGGCAAGGCCATCGGGCTGCTTCCCTGCCGTAAGCTTTCCGGCCATCTCCAGAGTTTTGATGTCGATGACCGCGACGTAATCGTCGGGAGTACAGGCAACAAAGGCGCGCGAGCCGTCGGGCTGCATCAAAATTCCGGCAGCGCCACGTCCGATCTTGATGCGCTTCGCCTCTTTGCGAGTTGCGGCGTCGAAGATAGCCACATCCGGTCCGCCAAGCATAGAGACAAAGACCAACTTTCCATCGGGTGTAAATTTCAGGCGATTGGCGCTGTGCACATTGGCGTCGAGGGTCTGCACAACGTTCTTGGTCGCTACATCGATAATTGAGATGGTTCCATCCTGCGCGTTGGCTACCCAAATTTCTTTGCCATCCGGAGCAACGTCGAAGCCCTCTGAGCCGTGGCCGACTGGGATTTGCGTCTCTCGCCAAGTGGGTTGTGGACCACCCAGCAAACCGGAGCCGGCGGGGCCATTCGGAGTTCCCGGTGGCGGTCCACCAGGACCGCGTCCCAAGTTTTGTCCGGGTCCAGTTCCCTTTTCGATAAAGGTGACCGTAGCGGAGCTAACGTTGGAGGTGACGATGCGGTTGAGGTCGGCAAAGACGTAAATCATGTGCGTGCGGTCCTGGCCGGTGCCCATGACCCAATCGATTTTATTGCTTGCGGGATCGTAGCTGCCAGCGACTTTGGCGCCCTCGGCGGTGAACCAGAGTTTCCCGCCCACGAATTCCAGGCCGTGTGGACCACGCAAAGCAGCGAGATCGATGAGGGGCAACGTTTTTTGATTGACCAAGTCGACGACGGTGATGGTGTTGTATGAGCCGCCGCCATAATTGGAAATGTAGGCGGTCTTGCCGTCGGCAGAAGCGATGACTTCATGAGGATCGGGACCTGAAGGAACCTGACCCACAACCGTCAGCGTGCCGGGATCAACAATAAACAAGGCATGTTCGCCTTTCGATAGCACGAGCAGGGCTGTTTTCGGGGTCTCAGCAGCGTGGAGGGAAGCGCTGGCGCTAGAAACCAGAATGAAAAGAGCGAGCAGAATTCTTGGTGTAGAGGTCATCGTTTGTCCCCGTCGGATTCGGCAGAAAGATATAACGCGGAGTCCCATAAACGCAATGGGAGGCAGCTGAAACCCGGGTCGAGTGTCGAAAATGAGATTAAACAGTTCGGAGTCTTCAGGGGCTGAAGCCCGCAAAATTGCCACGCACGGAATGTCGGAGCCAAGCTTCGACCCGCTAACGAGACGGCTCCGCTGCTGTGCGGTTAGTCATTCGAGGCCGCATACGGCCCGGGCATTCATAACCAGGGAAGTGAATTCATCCTCGCTCCTGAAGACCGCATCGATTCCGCGATGCAGCGCTTCTTTCTCCGCTGCCATGGTAAGTTCCGGAGTGACGAGGAACAATAGAACGCGTGGCAAGAGGCGTTTCAGTTCTTCCGCTGTGTCAAAATCACGATGCGGACCACTTGCCATCTGCAAGACGACCAGATCGGGGCGCACTTCCGTGGCCTTGGCAATCGTATCGGCACCATTTTTCATTCCGCCGTAAACTTCAAATCCGGTATGGGACTGAAACGCCTGGCGAAGCCTTTGACACAAAATACTTTCGGTACAAACGAGAAGGATACGTGGCATATCACCTCTCCTGAGGCGACGTGGGCTGTTGGTGCGCGGGGCCGGAAAACCGTCCAGGTGATGAAGGACGTCGCCGTTAGCGATCAGAGTCGGTGGGGATGAAATCCCGCTCGCAGCGCTAGTACGAATCGATTTCCCTGGCGGCTCGCGGGAAACGGCGCAGTGTGAGATATGTGTAGGCGAACGTAACGGGGAAGTCAATCCGGGTTTCCCCGATCGCGTTGATGGCGGGATGTAAGCGCCGAATGGTAGATAATTTCTAAGTTCGCGGAGAGGGTATCGATAAGCGCGCCCAGGAAAGCTGATGCAACCCACGTCCCCAAATCTAAGCCCGCCGACTTCCGGTGAAATTCGCAACCCGCCGAGCGAGCTCGCCGAATCCAGCAAGCGACTGCTGCCATGGCTGATCGCGGTGGCGTTCTTCATGGAGTCGCTGGACACCACGATCTTGAATACCGGGGTGCCGACGATCGCCGCGGCATTGCACGTCGCACCGCTCAGCATGAAGTCGGTGCTGGCGAGCTACACGCTGAGCCTGGCGGTGTTCATCCCCATCAGCGGATGGATGGCAGACCGCTACGGGACACGGCGGGTGTTCGCGTCGGCCATAGGGATGTTCACGCTAGGTTCCATTTTGTGCGGCGTCTCGAGCAACATTCACTTCCTGGTTGCCTGCCGGATCCTGCAGGGCTGCGGCGGAGCGATGATGGTTCCGGTGGGGCGACTGACGATGGTGCGCACGTTCGCTAAATCCGAACTGGTGCGAGCCATGAGCTTCGTTGCGATTCCAGGCTTGATTGGGCCGATGCTGGGACCGATTACCGGCGGACTGATCGTGGGGTACTTCCACTGGCGACTGATTTTTTTCGTGAATGTGCCGATCGGGCTAGTGGGCCTGTACATGGTGTACCGACATTTGCCGGACTATCGCGAAGAGCACACCAATCCCCTCGATGTGACGGGTCTGATTCTGTTTGGTTCGGGAGTGGCGCTGCTCTCCTACGTTCTGGAAGTTTTTGGCGAGCACACGCTGACCACCCGGGGAATTCTGGGGCTGCTGGCGCTTTCTCTGGCACTTCTTGCGGGCTACGGCTTCCACGCCACGCGAGCGCGCTACCCGATGCTTCGCCTGACGCTGTTTCGCATTCGCACGTTTCGCGCAGCGGTGAGCGGCAGTTTCCTGACGCGGCTGGGAATTGGCGGCATTCCGTTTCTCTTTCCGCTTCTATATCAAGTGGGGCTGGGGTTCACGCCGATTCAATCAGGGCTGCTGATGATGCCGCAAGCCATCGCGGCGATGAGCCTGAAGCTGACCATGCCGCGCATTCTGGCGCGCTTTGGGTATCGCACCGTACTGGTCTCCAACACCATTATTATCGGCCTGCTGATTTTTCTCTTCGCGACCATCGGGCCGGGCACTCCGGTTTGGCTGATCGTGGCGGAAGTTTTCTGCTACGGGTTCTTCACATCGCTGCAGTACACCAGCATGAATACGCTGGTTTACGCCGACGTTACCGAGGAGCAGGCGAGCAGCGCGAGTTCCATCGCCAGCACGATGCAGCAAATGTCCATCAGCTTCGGAGTGGCGTGCGCCTCGCTGGTCACCGCGGTCTTTCTTCCCGATCGTTTCCGGTCGAATCCCGTGGAATTCATTCATGGAATTCACCGAGCATTTTTTGTGCTTGGAGGCCTGACCATATTTTCCACCGTGGTGTTCCGGGAATTGAGGAAGGGCGATGGGGATGTGGTGAGCCAGCGGAAAGCACTGCACACGGAGTGAGTGGGTCAACTGGCAGGCAAAGCCTTGGTCGTGCACGGTAGTATAGGTCACAGCAGCGGGGGGGCGATTCCGGTGTTGCGGGCAAGGGTCATTCGCGTTGCGGTATTGCTGCTAAGCGCGATCGCTTTGCCCTGCGCGATTCGACCGCAGCAGCCGGCGAGGACTGCTGTTGGCGCGGGCGCATCGGTCAAGGAAAAGCGGGCGGATGCGCAACGCGATTTTGTCGGAGACAACGTTTGCCAGTCGTGTCACCAGACGATCGCGGAGACGTACCTGAGTACCAATCACCACCTGACGTCGCAGCTGCCCAGCAAAGAATCGATCGCGGGCAAATTTACCGCGGGCCAGAATGTTCTGACGACGCGCGACCCCGACCTGCAATTCCGCATGGAGGCAAAGGCGAGCGGCTTCTACGAAACGGCGGTGTTCTGGCAACCGCCGAACCAGAAGACGCGCTCCGAGCGGATCGATTTCGTCACCGGCTCCGGAGAAAAAGGCCAAACCTATTTGTACTGGCGAGGCAATCAACTTTTCCAGTTGCCGGTGTCGTACTGGACGGAGTTGCGCGAGTGGGTGAACAGCCCGGGATTCATCGATGGGACTGCGGATTTCGAGCGGCCGATTGTTCCGCGATGCCTGGAATGCCACGCGACATATTTTGCGGCGGTAAGCTTAGCGACGGCGGGGAATGTTTATCGAAAGGGCGGATCTGTGTTGGGAATCTCCTGCGAGAGGTGCCATGGGGCGGGACGAGAGCATGCGCAAAGGGAGCGAACGAAGGCTGCGTGTGATAAAGCGGGGACGAGCTCGCAGCGGCTAAAACCGGGTTGTAACGCAAGCGCTAACGGCAGGACTGAAGTCGGGCCCTCCCAAAAGGCCGACGTTGTCACGCAGACTCCGGCGGCCACGGGGAGTACGTACGGCGGTCACTCGATTGTGAATCCAGCGGCGTTGTCGCGGGATCGGCAGGTGGAAGTCTGCGCGCAATGCCACGGAGGAATCGGAGAACCGGTTGGGCCGGCATTTTCCTACGTTCCGGGGCAGCCGCTGGAGAACTATATTCGGCTGCAACGCCCCGATCCCAACGCCGCTGTGGATGTTCACGGCAATCAGGTGGCGCTGACGCAAAGGAGCCGCTGCTACCAGAATTCGCAAATGATCTGCACGACGTGCCATGAAGTGCACGAGCCCGAACGCACGGCCGCGGCTTACTCGGACATCTCTAACAATGCTGATCTTGTCAAGTCCTTTTTTCATTCTTTTCAGCCCTTTTGAATTCTTTTTGCGCACACTTTTCCATTCACTCCTAAGAGTGGTCCTCTTCGTTTTTCTCCGACCCTCTGCATCGACGACCACGGCTCGTTCGTAATCTGTCGGTCAGTTTCAGTCCGACCCAAACATCTCTCCGATCAAAACTTCGACCATGATTACTACTTCAAACTCCCTTTTCAGGGAGCGGGATGCCCAATCAAGTGGACGACGCTTTACTTCACGCCATGTCCGAGTACGAGCTTTCCCGCGTTCGAACCGAATTCAACCAACTGCGAATATTGCCAATTGTTGCGCCACATCCAGTACAACCGAACAGCGAGTTTCCTGGCCATGGCCACCTTGGCAATTCTTTTTTCCCGGCGCATCATCAGGTGCATATACCGACGTCGCCAGTCCGGGTTACACCGCGCGGCTGCTTGCGCTGCTTCCACCAGCAAGAAGCGCAACAACGCATTGCCTTGTTTGCTGATGTGTCCCAGCCGTTGCCGGCCGGCGCTAGAGTCTTCACTGGGAATGAGCCCCGTGTAGCTACCGATCTTCTTGCCACAAGGAAACCGATCCGGTGTCCCAATGACCAGAACGAACGCCAGCCCCGTGATGGGTCCCACGCCAGGATGCGTCTTCAACAGCACCACCTCGGGCCGTTTATTGGCTTCTTTCTCGACCGCTGTCGTTAACTCCGCAATCTTTGGATCCAGTTGGTCCAGCAGCTCCAATAATTCTTTCCGGCGCCGACTGGCCCAGGGAGCCAACGAGAGTTTCTCTAGCAGTGCTCGTCCCTGTGCGCTGAACAGCTTTTTCTTCCAGCGATAGCCTTCGTTCATTGCCACCGCCTGCAGCTGATTCATGATCCGCGTCCGCATCTGCACCAGTCGATGCCGGTGCCAAAGCAGTTGCCGCATATCACGATTGTCTGGACCGGGTACCCAGATTTTAGGAAAGCGATTTTCCAGCAGTAGCCTCAGCAAGAGTCGGGCATCCTCGCGGTCGGTTTTCTGCTTCCGGCCTCGCTGTCTCTTGACCTCCGCCGCATCGCCAATCCACACCTCGAAACCCAGCTCTGCCAGTAACCGCTCGAACCAGCGTGAGTAACCCGTGGCCTCCAATCCCACACGCACGCTGACGCCTCTCTCCTTTAGCTCCTTGTAGAACCGCTCGGCTTCTCCATCGCTGTGATTCAATCGCCGATCTCCGCACTCACCAGTTTCCTGATCCATAAAAGCGATTTGCTGAAAGCTCGGGTGAAAATCTACTCCTATTAACTGGCCAATCTTTCCTCATTTTTCTTCCGTGCGGATCTTTTGCAGTTGTGCAGCGACAGCGAGTAGGCGTTTGTCGAGACGCTGCAATGTACGGCGGCTTTTCTCATTGCCTAACTGGCGGCGGTACATTTCCAGAAGATGACGTGTTGACTCCAGTGCCTGACAGATAGCGGGGAGACCGGCGCTCGGGATATCTTTGGGGAACGCGAGCGCGGGCAGCCGATGTGAGTGTCCAGGATCCTGGCGGGCCTGGTGGAATTCGCGCTGCAAATCCTGCTGGGTGACTTCCACGTACCGCAAGGTCATGCGGATGTCTTTGTGACCGAGCAGCTGCATCAGGGCCGGGAGGCTGACCCCCAGCCGCAGCATCTCTGTCGCAAAGGAATGTCTCAAGCGGTGCGGTGTGACATGAGAGAAACAGCCGGCACGCTTCGCGGTCTGCGCTAACACCGAGCGAAGAGTTTTGTCCAAGGTTTGGCGGCGACTGCGTGGCAGTAGCAGGGGTTGCGACTTCGCCAAGTAGGAGGGTGGGGCTGAAGCACGCAAAGCGAGGATACGCTTTACGATCTGCCGGAGTTCAGGATCGGCGGGAACCAGACGCTCGGTATGCAGCTTGCCCAGCGGGACATGCAAGGCCCACCGGTCTGGCTCTAGCTGCCGCAGGCAGTCCAGAGATAGATCGAGGCACTCGCCGATGCGGATTCCAGTGGCGCGCATGAGCAGGAGCGCATTCACCACCAGATTATCGGTTCGCCTCAATTCCTGCTGCAAGAGTTGGTCCTCCTGGAGAGAAAGCGGTCTGGGAAGATAACGAGGCTGCACTGGGAAATCTTCGCGGCGGATGAAGTCGGGTTGGATGGAATGGTTGGTCGGCAGACTATGCAGCAATCTCCGGAGGCGAATGAGATAGTGGAAACGGGTTGTGGTGCTCAGCGGTGGTTGTTGCTCGCTCAGCCAACGGAACCAACTGAGAAGATGAGGATCGCGGCGCAGTTGAGAAAGGCGGTGAACCTCTGGGAAGGCCGTACGGAGATAGGCGAAGAAGCGGCGCCCAATGTATCGATATCCAGCCACGGTATTGGGCCGCAAGCTGAGGCAAAGAGTTTGGATATGCGTTTCGAAGATCTGTTCGAGGCTGGGCCGGGACGGGTTCATGAGATTTGCGAGGAATTTAAGCGAGCCCGCTTCTCGATGGCGCGACTGTATTCACGCCAGACATCCTGTGGGGCGAGTTGGACGTACAGCATTGTGGTTGCGATTTGTGCATGGCCCATCAGGTGTTGCAATGCGGGCAGCGACATCCCCGCCCGCACCATGTCCGATCCAAAGGTGTGACGACTATTCCGCATGCGGAATTGTCGACACTATTCCGCATCCCGAACTATTGCCGAGTGACTGAGGGCCTGTCGCGTTTAGGCCCAAATGACTGCTCAAAGCGCGGACGCGGCTCGCGAACCACTCGGCATAGTTTTCTTAATCTACAGGTTGTTGAGGAAACCAAGGAGCTTGTCCCCCGGTCGATACCGTTTGAATTTGCCGTTCAGCGGTTTTGTTTTGCTGAGCGCCTTCTCCTTCATCGCCAACGTCGCTTCCAAGTAAATTTGGGTTGTGTCCACAGATTCGTGGCCGAGCCACAGGGCGATCACAGAGCGGTCCACGCCCTCTTGCAGAAGGTCCATGGCTGCGGTGTGCCTCAAGCAGTGAACTGTCACGCGTTTGTCCTTCAATGACGGACAGACCTTGGCGGCGGTCTTGACATGGCGGACCAACAGGTAATGTACGCCGTCGGGGCTGAGACGCGTGCCACGGGCATTGGGAAATAGTACCTGCCCGTCGCCACGCGGTGGTTCGCGGAGCCAGACTTTCAGTACGGCGACCGTGTGCTTGGCCAAAGGGACACAGCGTTCCTTGCGGCCCTTCCCGATCACGCGTACGTGAGCGCCTGTACTGAGCGTGACATCATTGCGCGTCAATCCGGTCATCTCCGACAAACGGAACCCCGTCTGCGCCGCCACTAAGAGGAAGGCGTGATCGCGCCGGCCGAACCAGGTGCGTTGATCGGGTGCGTCGAGCAAGGCCTCGACCTCCGGGCCAGTGAGGAAATGTACTTGACGCCGCGTAAAGCGCTTGTTGGGAATGGCCAGCACGCGCTGGATCTGGGCGGCATGGTCCGGCAGTTCGAACGCGGCATATCGAAAGAAGGAGTGGATGGCGGTCAACCGCAAATTCCGACTGCGTGCGCTCAGTCCTCGATGCTTCTCCAAGTGATCGAGAAACGCCACGATCAACGGGGCATCGATGGCCTCGAGGGTCAGCAGTGCTGGCGGCGTGTGCAATCGCTCTTGCGCAAATTTCAGCAATAAGCGGAAGGTATCGCGGTACGAGCTGATCGTATGCGGACTGGCCTGCCGCTGCTGCATGAGCCGCTGTGTGAAAAATCGTTGCAACAGTGGAGCGGCGCTGAGAGCGATGGTTTTCATGACTGACCCTCCCAGCGGCGCTCCAGGCGGGACATCGCCTCGCGCATCAGCTCGGGCCAGGCACTGAGGTACCAATACGTATCGCCGACGTGCACGTGCCCGAGGTAGGCCGATAAGAAGGGCAACTTTTGCTCGACGTCTTTGCCGGAGCGGTACCAGCGCAACAGGGTCATCCCCGCAAACCGATGCCTCATGTCATGCAGACGCGGCCCGTGGCTGTCCGAAGGGCCTCGCAGGCCGATCTGCCGGGATAAAGCGTAGAACGTTCGGTGGATCTCGCCGCCATCCAGCTGGTTGCCCCAGTTGGAGACGAAGACGTAAGAGGAAACTGATCGTCGGGTCCAATGTCGGTTCCGTCGCTCGAGGTAGTCAGCCAGCACGCGACGGGTCGACGGATGGAGGGGGATCAAACGAGTTTTGCCGAACTTCGCATTGCGTATCGTCAGCACACCCGTCTTGAGATCCACATCCTGAAGCTCTAGATTGCGCGCTTCGCCGAGGCGCAAGCCCGCGACACTCAGTAATCCGAACAGGCAGTGGTAAGTCCAGGGTCGTAGCCCGCCGCGGGCGGGCAGTGAAATTGCCGCAAGCAATAAGGCCCGTATTTCCTTTGTGCTGTACAGATATGGTTGCGGTCGCATGTGACGATAGCGCAACAAACCCGTCGGGGGGATCTGCGTTCGTGGGTCGGTCGCACTCCGATGGCGCGCGAAAAGGCGCACGACACTCAAGCGTTGCGCCCATGTCACCGGTTGCACGGTTGAGGGTTGCTGTGCCCAATCGAGCGCCAACTGGGTTGTGACGTAGGAGGCGCGGTGCTCTTCCATGAATTTGACGAAGGCCGGCAATAGCTTGCCGGCTTTATACAGCGTGTATCCCAAGCTGCGGCGCAGGTTCAGGTACTCCTGCGCGGCCTGACGGAGTGTGTTCATCGCACACCTCCCGGCCACGGCAAGGCCAGAGCACGTAACGAATCGAGATCGACCTTCGTATAAATCTTCGTAGTTTCCGGGTTGCGATGCCTCAACACCTCGCCAATTTCCGCCAGCGAGGCGCCGTGGTGCAGCATCTCGGTGGCTAGCGCATGGCGAAACTGATGTGCGCCGTTGGTGGGTGCCTGGATCCCAGCGCGTGCGAGATTCCGCTCGAACCACGCATGCGATAGTCGCGGGACCGCGAAGGCCGCGGATGGGTGCTATGGTTCGCAAAAAGACGTGACGACTCCTGCATCGTGGCCGTCCGCGCCGCAGGTACGCAGCGATTGCGGAGCCGACGTCCGCCGGTAATGGAAGAGCACTGCGTTGATCACCTTTTCCCTGAACGGTTATTGATCCGGCATGCCAGTCAATGTCCTCGAGCTTTAGCCGCACCACCTCGCCCGCTCGCAGTCCCAGTCGAGCAAGCAACAGCAGAATCGCGTAATCGCGGCGGCCGGTCGCGCTACGCCGATTGATGGAGGCCAACAGCCGACGCGCGGCGTCCGCCGGAATCGCGCGCGGAATCGATAGCATCGACCAGTTTGCGACGGTGGGAACAGCCGCGGCCAAATCGCATGTGACCTGTCCCCGATAGCGCGCGTAGCGCAGGAACGATCGCAGTGCGGTCGTGAGCAGTTTGGCGCGCTTCAAATGCAGGCGGGGGGCTTGACGCTGCACAAATCGCACCACATCGCCTGCAGACAAGTGTGACAACCTCAACGCTCCGTCGCCGAACCGATCGGCAAGGAATTCGCGGACGAACGGGACGTAATACTCGACGGTCACCTCCGCCAGCCTTCGGTCGGCCAGCAAGTACCGCTCGAATGCGAGTGCCTCTTGCTCGACCGGGTCAATCGGGGTTGTGGGATATTTTCTGCGGGAACCACGGCCTGACGGCGCAGAAAGTCAAGGAACTGTCGGAGCGTGCCCGCATCTTCTGACTGGATTTTCACGTGGTGCGCTCGAGATCGCAGATATCGAGCTGCATGCGCTGAAGACACGCGGCGGATGCCGACGGCTTGCTGTCCGAGCCATCGGCTAAAACAGGCCGCCAGCATAACCTTCCGTCGTCGGGTGGGGAACGCGTATCGCTCCTCGCGCGCCCAACTCGCAAACCTCTCAATTTGCGCCGACAGCGGACCTTCCAGTGTCTGTGCGAGAACTACATCATTGTCGACAATGCACGTCATAGTTGACCCCTTTCTCCCAATCCCGGCGGATTGGACGGGCCAAACTATGTCGCATCAACGATCGATTCGAGCCGGAAAACGCGGCAAGAAGAGGATTACTCGGCAATAGTTCGGGATGCGGAATAGTGTCGAAAGCGATGCGGGTTGGCGATCTGGACGCCGGTGGCCTGGCGATGGTAACGGAATAAGGATCGTAATCCCGCAGCGGTCATGCGGGTTCCGCGCGCGTGCCCTTTGAGTGAGACGAACAGTGCGGCGGAACAGGGATTGGGTCGTTCCAGGCGCAGGTAGTGTTCGAGTAGTTGCACGGTTTCCGGCGCCAACGGCAAGAGACGAAATTTCTTGCCTTTGCCTGGAACGCGAAGTTGTGCTTCGGAAAGCAACGCGTCGTCGCGATTCAAAGCCAATACTTCGGCGGAGCGGAGCCCTTCGAGGAGCATCAAGCCCACGATGGCCAAGTCGCGCGAAGAGCGGAAACTCGACCAGAAGCGCGCCACTTCATCCACCGAGAGTGGCACGATGTTGCGTTTGGGCACCTTCACGCGCAGTCGGCTCATGTCCGCCCGCGGCCGGCCGAGGCCCATTGGTCTTCGCCGCAAAAAAGCTTGATGAAAACCGTGGGCGATTTGGCAGGGAGCATTGGGGAACTCGTTGCGGATGGCGCGCTCGGCGACAGCCACGCGGTCATTGATGGTGGAAGGGGAAGGCCGTGGTTGTTGGCTGGATTGGAACTTCACATAATCCAGGAGCGTTGATTCGGTCAGGTCACCTTCCCTAACGTCGCCGATGGGATGAACACTCTCCCACCAGCGAATGAAGTGCAACAGGTTGTGAGCATAGGTGCGCAGGGAAGTGTTCGCCACGCGACGAACATATTCGCGGTCCAGATAACGATTGATCCAGCCGGCACCCCGGCCATTAGTCTGCTCAACCACACGAACTGGACTTTGTGCGTTGTTGGAAGTCTGTTGGTAGATCACAGAGAACTTCATGGCCGCGCAGCCTCCAGGAGATCGTAAAACTGCCGCGCATCACCACCCTGGACGAAGAAGGAGTTCGGGTCGTGGCCATCGGGCAGGAGGACGCGACGAGTAGCGATGCCTTGCGCGCACAGGCGCTGTGCTAACTGCTGCGAGGCTTGCTGGCCGCTGCCGTTCACGTCGACATCAAAGATGAGATAGACGGTGCGCGGACGGTCGCACAGCTGTTGAAACTGTTCAGCGTTGAGATGGGTGCCCAACGAACAAGTGACGTGGCGAAAACCTGCCTGCCACAACACCGCGAAATCGAACAGGCCTTCAACCAGAATGACCGTGGGAAACTGGCGAACTGATTCCCAGGCGAACAAGCCACCCTTGGAGCCAGGAAGGAATTGATGGGCGAAGGCGGCAGTGATACTGCGGCCGTAGAGGTTGACGATGCGTCCGCCCTGGCAGCACGGGAAGATGACGCGCCGGTAGAAAGCGTCGCATCCTTGTGGGTTGAGCAAGCCGAGACGCTGCAGGAGATCGAAGGAATAGCCTTGCGCCGTGAGATGACGGCGCAAGCTCCCCCCAGGAGCATAGCCGATTCGTAGTTCTTTGATCAGAGCAGGATCGCGCAGTCCTCGTTGCTCGAGATAACGCAGTGCCTCGGGGTAGCGTTCGAGTTGCTGTTGATAGAAATTGGCGGCTCGCTCGAGCACGGCGGCAGAATCGGTTGGAAGAGTGCTTTGCTGTTTGAGGTAAGCGAGACTTTGGCGAAAGGACAGATGACGGGACAACTGGACAAAGCGAATGAGATCGCCACCCTGGCCGCAACCGTGACAGTAGAAGAGATTTTTGCGAGCGTTGACATAGAACGAAGGCCGGGTTTCTGGATGCAGTGGGCAGAGTCCAACGAACTCGGGGCCGAAAGCGATAGGCCGGGCGGTCCAACTCTGTTGCCGCAAATAATCGAGCAGCGGCAGACGTTGTTTCAGTTTTTCGACATCCTCGCCCACGGCGCAGTTTCCCTCTGGAAGCCAACGTAGGAGAAGGCGGCCAGCATTTCCAGGCAAGGATGGTGGGCAAGAGGAAATTTCTCAGAGCCGCAGGGGCCAGAGAATTTGCAAAACTGAAATCAGCCAAGAGCAAGGCCCAGCTGCCTGATCGATCGGATCACCGCGCGCCAACCACTGAGCCATGCGGGCGAGCGTCTGGCGGAGAAAGGAAAGAGCCGGTTGGGAGCGGTCCAGGCCGTGGGCCCAGCGGCGGAGTGTGGAAGGATCGGGCACACGGTTAGGGTCTTTGAGCGTAGGTGCGGCCTCTTCCCAGGAGCAGTGCTTTACAAAGCGCCGCTGCAATGCCTGAGAGCGCGTCAGCACACTGTAGTGCGTGTACGGGAGAGAAAGCAGCGGGAGGAAGGTGAAGGTCCTCTTGCAACCGGGACAGCGACCGCGACGAATGCCAATCCAATCGTGATGCTCATCATGCGCTTGCTTGCGGCGTCGTCCGTGACCGATGATCGAATCAATTTCACACGCCGGGCATCGCCGCAGAATAACCTCGGCGCAGCTCGCGGCCCAATCGGTTTCGAGCTTGTGCGGCGGTGCGGAAAATGGGATAAACAGAATCGTACTTCATGGAGCTCTGCCCCGGCATTGACCCGCGAAGATCTGAGCCGGAAGCGGAGCTCCTTCCTCCTAAAACAAAAATCCAACTGAAAGAGAATAACTCTTCTCGCCTCCAGCTTTTAGGAGTGTGATTAAGAATATTGGCCGGTAATAAACCACTTACCAGGAGTTATCGGGGTTGGATTGCATCTGTCACTTCCGCTTTCTCGATAAGCGGTCTTGCTACGCGCTCCCAAGCGCTCCATGCGCGAAACCACTTTCCCTCTACTCCGCGCCAAATCGAACGCACATTGAGTCCGGCCCATTCATCGGATTCGCCGGGCAAATATACATAACCCTGCTCTGCGCTGGGACTGAACGCGTAATAGACCACGTAAACGATTTGTTCATTTGGATCTGTGTGGAACGAGACTTGATACCTGCGAAGGGACTGAGGCGGTTTTGTGACCGGGCCTTGAGACCAATCGATGATGAGTGACTGCCTGTCGGCGGTGCTCGTTCCTGGACCTGCCCAAACCTGGAAACTCTCTAGAAGTTTGGGATCGGAGATTTCAATCGGTGTTTTGAGGTCGGTTCCCTTGATCGTGATCTTGACTGTCTTTCCTTTCGCCGGTAGCAGCGTAGGGACGCTCAGAATCAGCAAAGAATTGAGCAAAACTGCAAGCGCCATCCTCATAGTAGGACCTCCGGCTAGGTGCCCTTAGGAGTCGTCACTAACGCATTGTACTCTGAACTAAGGACGCGCAAAGAACTACAAACGCTAACAGCGGATCAAAGTGGACGGGTAACAGCATACCCGTCAATATGGATTCAAGTTTCCGAGTACGCTACTTACCAAGCACTGGCGCGACTGCTAATTCAGTTTGGAAGCTGCGCAACGAACAGATGTAGGATGAACCGATGAGGCCAATCCAAATGAGGTTTGCGACCTTGTTTCTTTTGCGTGAATCGAATCCCGCCCAAACTGCGGCAGCGCTGAGAATAACCACTCCCAAAGAAAAAGCGCGGAAGTGGCCAAAATTAGGCTCAAGTGACGAGTTGTATGCGAACCCGTAGAAGGAGTGTGCGCGTGGGAAATGCATAAGCAACACAAAAAGAGGGAACGGGCGTATCACCAGACCTGAATCCCAGAGAACAGCACCGATAAAATCCCAGTCGGGGAGCAAACCGACCAGTCCGCAAAAGAGATATAGAAAGCTCGTAAGAATTAGGTAAGCTCGGCATAACTTGCCAAGGACACCACTCCCAGAAGCCGGGATGGACTGATGGTTCCGCTTTACGGTCATTCTACGTTTATAGCGTGCTTCACGGCGTAATTGCCATCGCCTTGGCTACCAGCCGGGAGCAAGGGCCTGAGAAACAGCGTTCTCGTCAATTTGAAGTATTACTTCACATCTCCGAGTACGACTTCCCAGATGAGTTGAAGTGATTACCAATGTTCGTCGATCCGGTTATCGCTGCTTCTGAAAGAAGACGATGGCCAACCGCAAAGCCGCATCGGCGCTTGACCCGTGATCGCCGCTGACGGCTAGTGCTTCTGCATCGATGCCTCTTTGTCTCGCGATTTCTGCGGTCTGAGGGGCGGCAACTGCAAAGTAATCTTCTTCGGTTCCGTAATAAATTCGGATGGGACATTTGATGCTGGCAGCATATGCAACCGCAGATCGGATTTGCACTTCCTTGCGGTCGCTAACGTCGAAAGGAGCGTTCTCCTTTGCGCCTCGCGCATATTTCAAATAAGGACCGAGATCAGGAGTCCCGGAAATCGATGCCGCAGCGCGGAATTGGCCATAGATTTCGCTCGCTAGCAAAGTAAGCGTTCCGCCCACGCTATATCCCGCTACGTATAAGTGCTTCGGATCGACTTCGGGCCGAAATCGAAGAAATTCGGCGGCGTTAATCACGTCTGAAACTTCGTCGTAGTACATCGTGAAAACACCGTGCTGGCCGTTTTCGCCACGTGTGGTCGGCATCATCACGATATATCCAGCGTCTCGCAGCGGCTTCGTAAAATCCCATTCGTCTGGCCATAGGGCAAAACCGGGATGCAAGAAAAGTACGGCTTCGTGTTTGCCTGTGTCGCTGGGTATGCTGATCCAAGCTTTCAATTTCAGTTGGCCCGAAGGATAGACCACCTCGGTGGCGCCCTTCGGCGTTTGGAGGTCCGGCCATTCAGCCGGAGGAGGCCCCTGCCTTAGAATCTTGGATTTGAAATGATCGCGTGCATTCGCCATGCTCTCCCCTTGAACTTCGACAGACACCCGGTAGTCTGGAGAGGGAGTAGGCACAGATTGGGCCCGGCAAATGCCTGCCGAGAGACACAGAAAGATCAGAGTTGTTGCAAATACCCTCTTTAGGTAGGTCATTTGTGCGTCGCGCACGATTCTCCGGCGCTATCTTATCCCGAAAGATTACCCCCTTGACGCCAAAGTCTTGGTAAACAGCAAAACCGGACAAGTAAAGTAATACTGCGCACCTGCGGGACAAACTGAGGCCGCACGAACTGCGTGGTGCTTTTGCCGAGATGGGTGTAACTCAACTGGTAGAAGGGGCCGTGTTTTTCAGGGTGGACGGGATCGCTGCACTTGCAACCGGGCTTCTCACAAGCGGAGTACTGTTGGGATGAGAACCGGGTCGCGGGGCCGAGCTTGAGGAGTTCGGCCTTTACCTTTTCCATTTGAGCTTCGAGCTGTTCTTTGCGCATAGGAATTTTATATCATAATTCTTTATCAGATAGCTTTACAGAGCTACCTGATTATGCTAGCCTCTTCCCGCCGTTCCACTCTACCTTTCAGGAGATCGAGGCATGCAAGATACAGCTACTTCGAAGATCCACAAGCTGGAAGTAACTGACAACACGCTAACCAGCCGCGGAGGGCTAGCGTTTTTCGTGAAGTATCTGGAGGTCATCGGAATCGTAAGATTGCTGCTGCACAAATTTGCAGGGATCAAGAAGAGCATCAAAGGGGTATCGGTGCGGAATCTGTTTTTGCAGGTGCTGTACTTCTTCTTCGACGGCACGAGCCGGCACTTGAGTTATTTCGATGAGCTGCAGCGGGAGGAGGGCTACCAGGCAGTGGTCGAGATGCCGGCGAAGCAAATGGCCTCTTCGCATGCCATGAAGCGGTTCTTCCGCGCCTTTGCCATATTCCATGCCGGAGCCTTCCGCTGGGTGTTGCAGGAGTTGTTTCTCTGGCGCTTGCGGCGGGAGAAAATGCGGATGGTGATGCTGACGCTGGACACCATGGTCATGGATAACGATGAGGCCTTGCAGCGGGAAGGGTGCGACCCGACCTATAAAAAGG
This sequence comes from Candidatus Acidiferrales bacterium, assembly GCA_963804635.1. GTDB lineage: Bacteria > Acidobacteriota > Terriglobia > Acidiferrales > UBA7541 > Acidiferrum. Next base: position 66,008 of record CAWDRK010000047.1, on the reverse strand, counting down.
TCAAGGGATTCCAACCCTTGCAGTTGATTTGGGAAGGCAAGATCGTCGATGCCATTTTCCGGCGTGGCAAGCGGCACAGCAACTATGGCCACGACGTGGAGAAGATGATCCGGGGCATCGTGAGCTTGATCCGGACCCGCTATGATGCCTCGGTAGCGATCATCGTCCGGCTGGATGCCGGATTTTTCGACGAGAAGAATTTTGCGCTGTTTGACGACCTGGGCATCGGCTTCCTAGCCACGGGGAAGATCTACGATGCGATCAAGGAGAAGGTCCAGGCCGTCCCGAAGAAAAAATGGAAAGAATATGCCAACGAACAGCAAGTCTGGAGTTATGTGTGGTTCTCCTACCAGTGTGAGAGTTGGAAGAAAGCTTACCGAGCGCTATACACGCGTCCGCAATACGACGACCAACAGCGGTTGCTAGAATTTGCGCGGCCGGACAACATCATCCTGACGAATTTAGTTTCCGGAGAGCCGGTTCTGGAACGGATGCCGCGCGCAGTTCGGGAATACTGGGAAGAGGACAGCTCCTTCATCTACCACCACCATCAGCGTGGCGCCGATGAGCTACCCCACCGGGGCTTGAAGGAGTTTGGAAGTGAGCAACTTCCGTTCAAGCGGTTTGCTACCAATCAGGCCTACTACTATCTGATGTTAATCAGTTTCTTTTTGTTCGAGAGCTTTAAAGAGGATAACCTGAAGGACATCTTGCCCATCCACAGTTACGCCACGACACTGCGGCGCAAACTCGTCGATTTGGCAGCCAAGGTGGTGCGGACCGGTCATGAAGTCATTCTGAAAGTCACCCAAGCGGCCATGGATAGCTTGAAACTCCAGATCCTATGGAGGCGCTGCCAAAACGCCGTGCCCATTCCGCTACCAAGTTAATCGCTCGCACGCAGACCGATCGTCAACTGGAATGAGAATGAAGTAGGGGTGTCTCGCAACTTCTTCTGATCACCGTCTTGACCAGCAGCAGATCCCTTTGCAAGCCGTTTCCCCCCGGACCATTCGCTCTGCTGCTCACGATCGAACCGTTTCTCTCTGGCGGTTACACCAAAACCAGGCTGATTCTCGTCTTCTCAAGCCAAAACTTTCAACAATCAAAAGAATCGCTCAATTTGGGTAATACTTCATTTGCTTGGTGGACGAATTCCGCAAGGTTGTCTAAGATTGTGGCGCGCCACGAGATTATTCTCTGGGAGGACACAATGCAGGATAAAAAGCCGACTCACGAACAAGGACAGCTCCAACTTCAACTTTATGACCTGCGGCGGGAGGCCAAATTGCGTCAGGCCCGCGACTGGTTCACGCAAAGCTATTTCGTGGATAGTTTTGAGGACAGCCAACGCATCGCGCCTTTCGGTTCTCAAGAGGGGACTTACTTGTTTATGGTACTAGGTTACTGGGAGCAGGCTTGCTCGTTTCTGAACCACGGCTTGCTGCACGATCAGCTATTTTTCGAGACGTCCGGGGAATTTTTCGGGGTGTGGGATCGCGTCAAGCCCATCGTCCCGAAGGCGCGAGAGATGTTCAAGCAGAAGCTGTTTCTGGCAAACCTGGAGAAGGCTGCGCAGCGGTTTGAAAAGTGGCAGAAGAAGGTTTCGCCTGGCTCGCTGGAGGCCATGCGGGAGTGGACGAAACAGATGCGTGCGGAAAAGGCGAAAAAGGCCAGCGCGTAACAAACGTAGGTCCCCACCGCTAGAAGGACGGGATAGCAAACTCCTGATTAAACAGCGAAACCGGACAAGTCCGGCCTAGTGCTTGAAATGTCCGGTTAAGGAATCGTGCATCAGGGTCATCGCGCACTCTGGGACTTTACTGTCGCTGCGGAGGAGCCAGGTTGTAGTAAAAGGTGAGCTGCACCGACAAGGTGCGGCCAGAAAAAAGCGGTTCAGGCAGGGGATGGAACGGTACTGCCGCTGAAATCGCAGACATGGCGTGGTCGTCGAGCTCTTTTTTCCCCGATGGAAAGATGAACTTGGGAGGGGCTTTACTTGCTAGGTTTCCGTCCTCCTGGATTTCGAAGCGAATGATTACGATTCCCTGGTCCCCATGCGAAACAGGCCTTGGCAACGTTGCCAGAGCTTTGTCTTTGACCGATTTTTGCACATCATCCAGGTAAGAAGTCGCGTCGAGGTCCCCTGTGTCCGTGAGAAGTTGCAAAGCGAGAGAGAAACGAGGCACAGATGCCTTAGGGGGATTTGGTTTTTGCCCCAATGCCGGCGTAAGAGCCAAAAACATCGTCAACGCTGTCGCGATCGCTCTGAGACTCGACAATCGCAATGCGGTCAGAGCTGTCATATTGCCTTCTTGCAATACGAAGAAACTAACAGGCGCAGTCTACCATAGGGGATTCTTGAGGTCCCGACCTTCGACGGTCTGTCTCAAGAGCAAGAGGGACTGGATAATACTGGTCTTCCCCGAACTGTTGGGCCCAACTAAAAACGTCAATGGCTTTATGGGGAGCTTCCCGGTATCGGCGAGAGACTTGAAATTCCGAATTTGCAATGCATTTATCACACAGTTCCTCGTGTGACGACGAATCTAGTTCAAAATAGAATGGGTTTCAATGGAATGTTTCCTCTGAGGACTTACCGAGAGTTGGCAACCAAGACGCCTCTGAGTATTGATTATTTATGGACTTAAGTCTTAATATCGCGCAGGTGCCCTCACATGCGTTTCTCTCGCCTTTCCTCTTCCGAACTATTCCAAATTTGTTTGCGGAGCGTTTGCTGCGTTGCCCTTGTAGCGGGTTCCGTTCCCGTGACCGCGAATGAGAACTTTTTGAGTAAACCGCCGGAAGAATGGAGTGAGGCCGAAGCACTGCAAGTGCTGAATGATTCGCCGTGGGCGCACACGGTGACAAACACCGTTCAGGACACGCAGTGTGATTTTGAGCATCCGGCATACGCAGGGCTATTTCCAGAAGAAACGGCTCAGAGAGTCGATTCGCTCGACCCCACGCCGCCTGCCAAGGAAGTAAAACCTGATGGGGCGGAATACGTGGTGCGTCTGGTTTCGGTAAAGCCGATGCAAGCAGCGGCGGAGAGATTAATTAGCATGGATGAAAAGTGGGCTCACTATCGCGGCGGAGCGGGTCTGGAGCCGGGCATTAAACCAACGAACCTTGCGGAGCGTTGGTACAATCCAGCGGACGAAATTACAATTGCGGTGGTGCTAAAGCGTGCGGGTCCGCAAGGGGGAAGTTTCCGCGACTACGCCTTCAAGCATAACGGAAGTGGCGTTTCCGTCGCCGTGAGCCACTTTTTTGCTTGTGCAGGGGTGCGGACGGCTAATGGGCAAATCTACGCCGTGACCGGAGGTCTGGGCGTGGATAAGGACCACAAGGCGTCCGAAATCTACATGTCGTTTCCCAGCGTCGTTGATGGGAAGCCGCTCGTTACGCATCGAGACGAAAAGCTGGAGTTTCGCTTCATCGCCAACCAGAGAGTCTTTGAGGCGACGTTTTATGTGAATCCCGCAGACTTGTTTGACGGAGCGGAAACGGTGATGCGTATCCCGCCAACAGTGGACGAGCCAACTCCCGCGTCTGTTCCATGACTTCTGGTTTGTAGCCGACATCCCTGATTAGCCGCAACCGGTACAGTCAAGTACTGGGAGCCAAGTTACCGGTAACGCTAATCGAGACTTGGGAATTGCTTCGTTTCCATTCCAAGCTTGAAAAACCTTCCGATGAGGTAGAGGATGTCAAGGATAATCGCTCATCGGCCCCGCATACGAGCGATCGACCTTTTGGCCTCGCGTCTAACCCTTAGGAGAAGATTCGCCATGTCGCATCATTTCGATACGCCTACCGCAAAAGAAGACCCCCGCATCAACGTCTGCGACTTCTACTTGTTTCGCGGCCGCCCGGGCACAACGGTCATGGCTTTGACCGTGAATCCGGACGCCGGCGTTGGCACGCCCGACACTTTCCGCGACGAAGGTCTCTACGCCTTTCGCTTCGACACGAATCGCGATCTTCGCGAAGACGTCACCTTCAAGGCCCAATTCGGCCCGCCGGCCCACGCTGATGGCGGCGAGCAGCGGCACGTTCAGACCTTCACGGTGCGGCGCGCCACCGGAGCGGACGCGCTGAAGGGTGCCGCAGGCGAACTCATCATTTCCGGGAATACGGGAGGCGTGGTGAAAACGGATCAGGGCTGCCTGGCGTACGCAGGCCTCGCTCCCGATCTGTTCGCCACCAATGGCGCCGGTTTCGGTACCTTCAGAAAAGCTCTGTGGTCCGAAAACCGGTTTGCCCCGGAGGCGTTCCAGAATGGCCAGAACTTCTTCGCCGGCAAGAATGTCAGCGCCATCGTTCTCGAGGTCCCCAGCAGCCTGATCGGCCGAGGTGTGGTGCATGCTTGGGCCACCGCATCGCTCTACGGGCACGCGCCGGAGGTGCAGGTGTCGCGTTGGGGCCTGCCGATGATCACCCACATGCTGCTCTCCGATCCTTCGCTACACGACGCATCGGAAAACTACAACCGGGCGGTCCCGGCGGACGAAGTGGCGCTGTTCTCCAAACCGATTCGCGACTTCGTGGAAAAAGTGACCGCGCTCGCCCACTCCGCGGCCGACCCATCCGCCCACGCTACGCAACTCCTCGCGCGCCTCTGCCCAGGGGTCTTGCCATATGAGCTGGACTCGCCCGCCTCATACTCCTTTGCCGCCTTCAACGGCCGCGGCCTCTGCGACGACGTGATGGACGTGATTCTCACGCTGGTCACGAACACGGCCCTTGGCGATGGAGTGGCGCCCGATATGCGGCTGACGCGCCCGGACTTTCCCTATTTCGGCGAGCCGCACCCTACGGCGGCAAGTTCCGCGAAGCAGTGAGGGTGAAGGAGTGAGCGCACGGACGACACAGCGGCGATGACTGAGTGCTTGACTAACAAGCAAAACCGGACACTCTAGGATTCCAATAGTAAGTCGACCTTTATTTTGCGGCTCGAAGTTGAGCTGCGAACTCACGCATAATCTCAACGCCAGCTTGGCTGCAATAATGCCTTTTTTCTGTAGGGGGATAGGTCACCCTTAGCTCCGCGTTCTACGAAAGGATTTGGCTCAAGTCCTGGGAAACAGCGTAACCGCCGAAGTGGAATCCGCCGCCGCGAAAGGCTGCCGGTCACTTCTCCGCGAACGCAACTTACCGGGAGTTAGCCCGCCACTGTCAAGACAGGTTACAACTACAGCGACCTTACGGCTCGTAGATTACACCGACGAATATGATCGCTCCCGTTACAGTGTCTCTCAACATCAGAGCAAACGGGCGGTCAAATACCAGCGTTTTTATTTCGACCTGCTCAGGCATGCACGCTCTTGCTATGACCATGTGAATGGTTGTCGCCGCTGCAGCGACTGTTCCCTCTTCATCCACTTCCAGGCGGGTCTTATGTATTACCTCATCCAGATAAAAGAGCGGAGACCCAAGTGCCGAGAAGTCCGCGCCTGTATCTTGGAACGCGATTCCCATCCCCTGCCGAGTAAGAGACTCTTTGAGGTGACAGGTAAAATCGATAGTGAATCGAGGCATAGAAAGATCTAGTTCACAGGATTCTTTTGCGAGTAACATCTCGCGCACCGAGTCTTCTGTGAGAACCTGTTCGGGGCTTGTGCCTTTGACGGGGAGAAGCAGGTAGAGCGCAATTCCAGTATCCTTGTACCGGAGGACGGCGGCCTCGAATCCCCTTCCATTCCGGTAGGAATCACGCAGACGATACCTGCGCATCATCTGCACCACTTTTTCACTTCCATCCTCCAAGTAAAATGGTTTAGGCTCTGTTGCTTCTTTTTGGAATGGACTGCGAAACTTGCCCTTAAAATAGACTGCATTGGTCAGGATGGCAATTGCGTGTGCAATGCTGTCCGGCGTCACAATATTCGGAATCTTGCCTCTAGTCTTCTCGGATACCCAATTGTTAATTACCGCGGCGGAGGAAGGTTGGTTGAGAGCGAGCGTCTGTGCAGCGGCACCGTAGATTTCCTGGCACAGCCGCACAAACTTCGGTTCAATGGTAGAGCGCGCATCTACCCAAAGTGCATTGGCAATGTCGAGTTCCGCTTCACCGTGAGATTGGAGAAACGTCATAAGCGTGGCTAGGGACTCGTTAACCGCTTCCGCGCTGGCATTGGCAGGCAGGGCAAGGACCTTGCGCATTGCCGCTTTGGTTTCCCCCGCTGCTCCGTTCTCGGCCATGGCCAGAGCCAGAAAAATGCTGAGAGGGGAAATGAACACATTTTGTTTCAGCTTTACGAATGATTCCTGCTGCAAAAGTTTTAGTCCGAACGACTGCAGGGAAAGCCCTGCTCCGCCGGTCAGGATATTTAAGGAGTGTGCTTCCAGCGCTGTGGCTTGAGGATCTTCTTTCCCCTTGGATTTCTCCCAGAATGGCATGTTTCACCTCGACACATCGAAAGCAGGAAGTGACCAGTCCGATGTCTTAGTCAGTAGAACGGCGACGAATCAATAAATCAGGGAAGACTTGCCAACGGTGAGTCCAACCCATTCCTTTACGACCCCGATTTCCTTCAGAAGGTAATTCAAGAACATTGTCAGCGTCGTCCCGCACCTCCTTGCGTGACTCCGCCGGAGGTTCACGTTAGTGACCGTCCCTGACAAGCCGACCTGGTAAACGCCGAAATCGTACATGTGGTTTCCGACGTCCCCTCGTCCGCTTTAGCGGCGGTTTACACGTAACTACCAGAGCGTCGCCCACCTGTACCAGAGGAATTGCCAAAGAATCAGGAGCAGGACTATCAGCCCGATGGAGAAAAGTCCTTTGCGGTATCTCAAGTGAATTCTCATCGTGAGAAGGACTCCCAAAAACAGAACTCGCAACAGTCCGACAGAAAGAGAATATCACCGGATTGTTGACGAGCACCTCGATTTTGGCGGAAGGACGCCCAGTGGATGTATAACAGCATTCGCGGAGAAGTGAACTCACCCCCGAAAGCTGGCAGGTCAAATGGACGATGACGCGACTTGACCGAAGCCTCTCAGGAAGGTAGATGCAGATTCCTCGGCGGGACAAAAACTACCTCTTGCCAATCAACTTAGAGATTTTCACGGACCTCACGCAGGACGACTTGGTATGAGGAGCCAAAGGGCTCCCCTTCAATGAAGTACCACAGCCCGCAATACGGAGCGTACCCAAGGCATTTCGGTGGGCCTGCAACGACCCAACCTTCGGCTTAGCTAGTTTCTGTATGGAAACGCCTATTTCAGCAGCAAAACCGTGATTTACAAAGAAAATTCAAGCACTTAGCCAGCCTGTGGTTGGTTGCGACGGCATGTGACAGCCTACGATTGTTGCCAGATTCCGGCACCACGTGGAAGAGTGTGGTTAAGAAAAACAACAGCTTCACTGGGCAAAGAGAAAGCGGAACGATAGCGTTACGCGGCTTTTCGCTTGCGTGACCGTTTCTTTCGCAAGGCTGCAATTCTCATCAAGTTGTTGGCCAGCACGGCCGCGCCCACCCATAATTCAAAGCGCTTACGCCCTTCGTCGCGACAGCGCTTCATGCCACGACCGCGGAACAACACGGAGATGGTCCCTTCGATGCCAGCTCGAAAGCGCTGCCCTTTTTTGAAATCGGGGCTCTTCTCGTAGGCTTTGCGCTGGCAGTTTTCTGTCCGCCGCACTGCGGGATACACACCACCTTCACACCTTCTTGCTTGCACGACTTCACATTCTTCTCACTGAAGAAACCCCGATTGTGGAACCCCCGAATCCGCTTCTGGACTGCTTTTTTGAGGCGGCCGACCAAACGAGTGACCACCCGTACGACATCCCATAACAAGGTGTTGTCGGTCGGGTGATGAATGTCCGTCTGCACGACAGTGCAGTCCACCCGGAGTGTGTTGCCATCTTCCAGGCCGAGATCCACGGCCTCGTCCACCACCAGCTCATTGATGGCTTTCACCGTCTCCGGAGTCAGCCGATGAAAGGCGCAGTTAAACGCATGATGTTTGGGCACCGGCTGGCAATAGAATTCCGTGAACTGGCGCAGCGTGTATCCGTCGGCGATCCGTTCCCGCAGTTCGCGATAATCCCAACTCTTGACGCTCTTCAGTACGAAGGAGCGCAGGACCTGCGAGGGAGTTAGCCCGTTACGACCCGTCGCGGGATTTTTTTAGGCCTCGTTGCAGATCGCGTCGTACCGCCTCGATCATCTCTTCGTGGTCGTCCAGTAAAATCGGAGATGGTCTGCAGGAGCGGCTCCAGAGATATTTGAGCACGATGTAAGACAAAATCTCTCGCACCGTTCGGTTGCGCAATGTGGCCGGCTTCACCGAGGGCGAATTTCCCGGCATGTCTCCTCCGATTCCTTTCTCTTTTAAGCTCGGGTCCAGCTCCATTTGAAGATTCAACCACAACATGGCGGAAGTCATTTTCACTGTCGATGCCGCTCCCTCTGAAATCTTGAAGACCGGAATCACTCGGTTCAACAGACCCTCGCTACGCTTGGAAGCATGACTGTTCGTGACTTCGATGATGCCATTTCGCAGTCTCCAGCCGTAACCGTTGCCATGAAGCAAAATGGAATCAAGTGCTTGCCGAATGGTCTTGCCTCGCAGGTCAACATCAATCGGCTGGTCCATCGATGCTCGGTCAATGTATTCGAGGGCCAGTGGAAGATGTTCCTGATGTGAGAACTTGAGGAGCGTTTCTGTCAGGCCAATGCCTTTCGAGTCGAAATCGGAAGCGCGTCGTTCAAGAGAGCTGCTTTGCCCGTATACGCAGGGTGAGAAGAGAATAAAGCCCCAGGCGATTGCACGACTTATCATCAACATTTGGACACCACGGAATTATAGGCGGTTGCACTGGAGGCGACTAGCCCAAGTCCTGGGAAACAGCGTACTCGTCCATATGGATTTCCGAGTAGGCGACGCAAACCAGGCACTAACGAAAGTCGTGATAGAGCAAAATATCTCCATCTGGTAGTGAGCCACGGAAATCCTGCGATTGACTGTATCGGTGGAGTCACTTCGTCGATCATCAGCGGTACTCATGACCGAAGGGCCTTGGCGACTGACGATCCATCTGGCGTTCGCTCTTTCTTTCCTGCGCATTCGAAGAGAGAATGACGGCAGTCGCTCCTGTGGTGTGCGTCCGGAGGCCATGATGAAGTTGAGGACCTGCTTCTGCACTGTCCTGCTGTTGATTCTGGCTGTTCCCGCTTTCGCGGCAGGAACCTATCCCGTCAGAGTCGAGCGCGGTGTGGAAGTGAAAATGCGCGATGGCGTGATTCTGCGCGGCGATATTTTCCGACCGAACGCCGAGGGAAAATTCCCGGTGCTGCTGCAGCGCACGCCGTATCGCAGGTCGGTTTGGGGCTACGCCGTGGACTTCGCGCAACGCGCGGCTTCGCGTGGATATGTGGTTTTCTTGCAGGACGTACGTGGCCGCTACACCTCCGACGGCGATTGGTATCCGTTCATCCACGAATCGAACGACGGCTACGACACGATCGAGTGGATCGCCGCGCAACCATATTCGAACGGCAAGGTCGGCATGTTCGGCGGCTCTTACGTCGGCGCGACGCAGATGCTCGCGGCCATCGCTCATCCGCCCCACCTCGCCGGAATTTGCCCGGTAGTGACCGCCAGCAACTATCACGACGGCTGGACCTATCAGGGTGGCGCGTTCGAACAGTGGTTCAACGAGTCGTGGACCACGGGGCTCGCGCAAGATACGGTTTTGCATCAAATCGAGCGGATGCCCGGTTCGCAGGAAGCGATCGACGTGCTTCCCCTGACGAATTACCCGATTTTCAATACCAGCCCGTCGAGCGCGGTCAGTGCGATGGCCTCCGTGGTCGCGCCGTATTATCTGGACTGGCTGGCGCATCCGAATTATGACGATTACTGGAAGCGCCTATCGATCGAAGAGCATTTCCCCGACATTCGCGTGCCCGCGCTTCACGTTGGTGCGTGGTACGACATTTTTCTTGGCGGCACGCTGCGTAACTACGTGGGCATCAAGGCGAACGGCGCTACAGATGAAGCGCGCAAAGGGCAACGCTTGCTGGTCGTCATTGGAGGCCACGCCGGCGGAGGCCGCAAGATTGGCGAGATCGACTTCGGGTCGGAAGCGATTCGGAATGAAGAAGACGATGTGACGCTGGCCTGGTACGACTATCTGTTTAAGGGCGTGCAGAACAGTTTTGCCAGCGACAAGCCGGTAACGATTTTTGTGATGGGTCTGAATCAGTGGCGCCAGGAAGACGACTGGCCACTCGCGCGTGCGAAATCCACGAAGTATTTTCTGCATTCGAACGCGGATGCCAACTCCGCAAAAGGGAATGGCTCGCTTTCCGTAACAGCCCCTGGGAAAGAGACCGCTGACAGATTTATGTACGATCCGGCAAATGCCGTGCCGACGGTCGGCGGACCACTCTGCTGTAGCGAACATCTGGCGCCGGGTCCGCGGGATCAGCGCCCCGTTGAGCAGCGCCCGGACGTGCTCGTCTACTCCACCACACCACTGGAGCACGACCTCGAGGTGACCGGGCCGGTGCGACTGGATTTCTTCGCATCTTCTTCCGCCGTGGATACGGACTTCACGGCGAAGCTGGTCGATGTCTACCCGGACGGCACCGCGATTAACCTGACCGAGGGGATTCTCCGCGCCCGCTATCGCGATTCGCAAGAGAAAGCCACGGCGCTGACCCCCGGCCAGGTCTACTCGCTGGCCATCGATCTCTGGGCTACCAGCAACGTATTTCGCGGCGGCCACCGCATCCGCCTGGAGGTCTCCAGCAGCAACTTCCCGCGGTTCGACCGCAACCTGAACACGGGCGAGCCCGCCGCAATCTCCGACAAGCTGGCCACCGCCAGCAATACGATCCTCCACGACAAAGAGCACCCCAGCGCGCTGATCCTACCGGTCATACCCTAGTAGCAGGCCGCTGAAAAATCGTGCGGAGCGACTAAACGGGACTTATCAAGAGCGAACACCAATGGAAGGACGGCAGATCTGGTCTCGGAAGGCGAGAAGACCCAGTAGCAAAGAGCAATCATGCCGAGAACGGATCAAAAGATTCAGAATCGAGACGCGGCGAACCCGTTTCCCTCAAGAAATTCACGCTTGGTACTTCCGAGGGCTGTGGACTCATTCATTGTGGCTAATTTCACGCTCCTGAGCGGCATATTTAGTAACCGGAGTTGTTATGAAGTCTAGTCTTCGTTATCAGGAAGGCCACCTCTACGAACATCATGGTGCATGGTACGTGCGGTACCGGAGGAAACTTCGACATGAGGATGGTTCTAGCACGTGGAAACGGATGGCCAGGCGCCTAGGGCGCTCGTGCGATTTTACGAACCGCTTTGACGTCCGGCGGTGCCGGGCGGAACTCATGCTGGTCGTCAATCGCGATTGGCTCAGTGCCTACTCAAGAACCACGATCGCCGCGTTCGTCGACGGAGCCTTTTTTCCTTGGGCCAGAGAGGAGCGACGCGCCAGCACAAGCCACGGCTATCAAGCCATCTGGAGAACTTATCTTCGCGATCGAGTCGGGAACATTGGATTGCGAGAATTTCGAACTGTGGACGCCAATCGGACATTGGCAGCGATTGCGCGCGAGAGGGATCTCTCGAGGAACACACTCCGACGAATCAAGTCGGTTCTTAGTACCATCTTTATCTACGCTAAGAATGTGGGCGCGTTTGATGGAGCAAATCCGGTTACTGGAGCTTTTCTTCCGAAGAATGCCAGAGACCCGAAAGAGACTCGCGCCTACGATCTCGCCCAAGTTGCACAAATGCTTGAGGTTTTGCCCCTCTTGGCAAAGGCCCTGGTCGCAACTGCAGCTTTTGCTGGACTTCGCCACGGCGAGTTGCGCGGCCTGCATTGGACCGATTACACGGGCAATAAACTCTCGATCAGACGCTCGATGTGGAACTCGGTAGTGAATCCTCCAAAGACACGCGCGAGCTGCAACGCCGTTCCGGTAATCGGCCAGCTGGCGAAAATCTTGGAGGAATATCGCAAATCTGTGGGCAGTTCGGAATCGCGAATGCTGTTTGAGGGCGGAGGCGGGCTCCCCATCAATCTGGACGCATACACTCGTCGGGTAGTCTTACCAGCTCTCAAAAAGATCGGAATACCCTGGTACGGCTGGCACGCATTCCGGCGAGGTCTAGCGTCAAACTTGTATGCGTTGGGGGCGCAGGACAAGATAGTGCAGCGCATCTTGCGCCACTCGCGACCACATGTCACGAGGGATTGTTATATCAAAGTCTTCGATCACACCGTGCTTCAAGCCATGCAAAAGCTAGAAGCAGCACTCGAACGAGCGGATCGCAACTTGTACCAGCTCAGGTTCGAATTTGCCCAGACTTGAAGCAGCCAGAAAGAACATCTGCTCTCATTCGTGCGTTTAACGAACTCCGGTGGCGTGTACAATGCTGCGGCCCTGGGCGCATAACAAAACTGATTCCTGCCTTGTTCCGCGTCAGCACCTGCTGTTTCTCATTAGCAACGTCGCCATCGTCTGACTTGAACGAGAAAACTCACCGGTTATAATGGCCTCAGTTTTCGTGATTTTGAGTATGCCGAATCGGCATCGATTCTATTGGCCACCATTTGGCCACCAGCATTTCTGGTTTTATGTGCTAATCTATTGAAAGCAAACGCCGGAGAGGTGGCCGAGAGGCTGAAGGCGGCGGTTTGCTAAAAAACCCACCTGCCCGATTCGCACAGACCGATTTTCACGTGTTTTGTTTGCATTAGGCACTGCTCAGTTGCAGTCACATAGCGTCATTTGCAGCCTATAGTTCAGCAAAAGTTCAGCAATCTTTTCTGGATTAGCACACAGAATTGCGAGGCTTCGCGCTTTGTCGAAGACCCATTCGACGGCGTGGCCGATCCCGTCGATACCTCCAATCAGCCCATCCGGGTCGGGCCGAAACTTCCCAGATCGCCCTCTCTTGACAGTTTCCGGGTTGACCAACCGGGAACAACTACATTCCTAATTCCTACACCGAAGCGCGTTTGTCGGTACTAACCCAACGGGTGAGCTGATAACTTCGGTTAAGGGCGTAACGGACGAAGTCTACAAGTGCAGCGTTATCCCACGCCCCAACACGAAAACGAAAACGAACGACAGGACCACAGCCGCGATGATCCACACATGGCTCCTGCCAATTCCATCTGATCCTCGCTCAGGAACGGTTCCTCTCGGAATGTAGTACATCAACCACAGAAGCCCAGAGTGCGTGCCCGCCGCTGCTGGCAGAGCGGATTGCCACACCAACTGAAATCCAATCGGATTCAAGAGTCCAGCCACGCACAAAAGCACTACCGCCGAGAAGTAAGGAATCCACGTGAGTTTCCGCAGCCGGCGTAGATCGTCCCTCGGAACCCCCACGTACCGAACCAGCCCCGTGCCCACCACCAATACGGCGCCGTAGTACGAAGCTATCCCGCCGACGACGAGCAGCGACCGCCACAACCAGTGCGTCGGCAAGCCATCAATGACGGCTGCCCAATCGCCGAAATTGGTTACGCCGGAGAAAAAGAAATACCCGGTGCCGGCAAAAAGGTTGAACGCAAGACTCGTCAGGAGAAAAAAGCGCAATCGAACCGATCCGCGCGTCACTTTGCGCAGGGCAATCCAAAAGACCAACGCCGCTGCCAGGTTCGCCAGCGTTCCCCCCGCGGCAACAAGTCGCGAATCACCCTCGCTGGACCAAGCCACAGTCGACAACACACCCGATTTCGCGCCGGTGAGCAAAGCCACCGCAGCATGCCCCAACCCTTCGTGCAGCACATCGGCAAACATCTCCGCCACAAAGCTGATGGCAACAACCGTCAGCACGTCGTCGTTCGCCTGCACCGCTAGGGGGTTAACCTTCGTTGCCATGTCTCTTTCCATTGGCATTCACGCAGCCTGCTTGCCAGGATCACATCTCTTGAGGTTTGAGGAAAAGACTAGCAGGAAAATGGCGCCACAATTCTCATTATGGAAAACGACGAACCCTGCAAACCACATGTACGGCTAGCGCGTTGTCGGTACTAAACCAAACGGGCGAGCTGATAACTTCCGGGTTGGCCGTCATCCGACCGCAATTTCGCTTGACTCTGGACTGCACTCCAGATTTTAGAATACCCTTGAAACCGAAGGAGCAGTGTGGAGTCTAACGCTACAACCTGCAGATCGCGTGACATCCTATCAAGCCGGTTGCGTGTTTTCCTCCTGTATTGGCTTCCGCCTATTGCGATTGTCGTAGCCGGGGTTCCTGCCATCAGCAACGGTTGGCGAACCGTGGTCTGGACTGTCGCGCTCGGCACAATGGGCGTGGCATGTATTGTGAACGTGCTCCGCTGTGGGCGCGTGCACTGTTACCTCACCGGCCCCTTCTTCCTCCTGATGGCCCTCATCGCATTGTCGTACGGTCTCGGCATTCTGCATCTCGGAGGGAACGGTTGGAACCTGCTCGGCCTAATGACCCTGATCGGCGCCATCGCCCTGTGGTGCCTGCCCGAGATGCTTTTGGGAAAATATCGGAAACGAAGCTGACGGCAAACTGGCTCATCTAGTCGCAGTCGACGACGGCCAATATCCGCATAGCCCGCGACACGATCAGAATAATCGAAACTCCGCAATACGTTTCCCATTGGAATGGGCGATCAAACGGCAAGATCCGCCCGGGGAGGGGAGCGAGGTCGGGCGGCGCGGCCCCATGAAGCCCCGTCCAGCGCTCGGCAGCTGCAGCGCCTTGTCAGGCCGCAGAGAGTGCACTGATCGTAACGTAATATCCGTCCGGATCTCGGAGCGAGAACTCCTTGGTTTGCGTGTTCGGATTCACGTGTGGCTCCTCTTCGAGCCGAGTGACGAGAGAGCGTCCCCTTTGAAGCGCCAGGTCGAAATCATCGACACGGAAAAACAACAGGAGCCCGTTGCCGGGTGTCGCGTGATCGGGGCTCATCAATGAGGGATGCTCGTGGGCGCCCCACTCGTGGAGGCAGAGCAAAACGGTTCCATCTGAATCGAGGATTTGCCCAAAGTAATCATGGGCAGGAAGCGTAGCCGGCTGACCGAACAGCGACTGGTACCATTTGCAGCTGCCCGGCACGTCGCCCACCCCTATGATCGTCCACGTGCGCTTCATCGGGTCCCCCTCTGCGGACTAATTCTTGTTTAGACCGACCTGGATACAACCGGTCATCCCAGAACTTGCCGTACTGTTTTATGCCGACAGGCGGGTCAGGCTAAACCTGCTATCGCCTAGAGAAAGATCCTTTCAGACTGGCGAACCGCCGGCAAGCCGGAAGTAATTCGGTTACTTCCGCATCGCCTTGATTCGGACGGAAACAACCCGATGCCTACTTGCCGTGCTTGCGCGAAGCAATCTGCCACAGGTTGCCCCATGGGTCCTTGACCATCGCCCTTCTATCGCCATACGGTTGATCTGATGGAAGCTCAAGTGTTTCTGCTCCCGCTTCGACCGCTCGCTGGTAAGTCTCATCCACATTTTCAACGTAGACGTAAAGAAAGGCCGACACGGGCTCCCGAAGACCACCCCCGTCGCTGATCATGATAAGCGAATCGCCAATTCGGATCTCCGCCGGGCGATTGACGTGGAACTCACCCTGCCCACGGAAGACCTCCTTAACGAAATGAACCATCTCTTCTGGCTTCGGCGTGATAATCCGCGGAGTCACTGTGTGCCTGCCGTCTGGCTGAAAATGTTTCACAGGCGTCGCCTTTCGTCATTCGCTAACCTCAGTGAGTCTACATTGATTCTCACAAGCTTTCATCGAAGTCGATAAGCCGAAAGAGCTTGGATGGCGATCCGGAAGTAATCTGTCCTGGCTCGGGATTAGTAATGGGAAGTCGGCTTGTAGGAATTGATCTCCGCACTTGCCATCGATTCTGGTCGGATTACGGGCAACTCTGACGTAACGCGATTAAGTAAGGGTTGCCGCTTATAACCGGCCAATATTTTTAATCTTTTTTTAAAAGAGGTTTTTCTGAGGAGCGTTATTCTTTTCCAACCGGATTTTTGTTTCATGAATGAGGACCTCCGCTTCCGTCTAAGATCTTGGGAGATCAAGCGGTGAGAAAAGGTCGATAAAAAGAATTGCAGCTCTTTGGAGATCTGCCTTGGTGCGCGATGTGCAGGTCACCCTACAAAACGTCCATCATCCTAGACGCACGAGAATGGGCAGAGATTGGCCGGTTATGCCGACCACCCGGAAGCTGGAGCAAAAGAATGATTCAATCCGACTGATTCTGCCACCGCGCAACGGGTAAATGCCATCCTCGATATATCGCCATAACTCGCAGCCAGAAGCACAGGAGTGCGCCCACGGTCATCATAAGAAAAGCGGGATAATGCAAAACATATCCGATTACTACTACGACGCCAGCGGCTAGCGCAGCAACAGCATAAATATCCGCCTGAAGCACCGTCGGCGTTTGATTGACAAGCACATCGCGCAGTATTCCACCCCCAATCCCGGTTAACACTCCCATAAAAATCGCCATCACCGGATTGAGTCCCGCGATGAGTGCCTTTTGTGTGCCGGCAACGGCAAACAGGCCGAGTCCCGCGCCGTCGAATAACAACACCAGCCTGCGACGTTTATCGATGTCGGGATACCAGAAGAACGTCACCAACCCTGCCAGAAGAGAGATCCCCAGATAGCGCCAGTCGCTAATGGCCGCTGGTGGCACTGCGCCAATCAGCACATCTCGTGTGATCCCGCCGGCATTACCGGCCGCGAACGAGAGTGCCATCAGGCCGAACAGATCGAACCGGCCTTTGACACCCGCTGCCGCACCGCTGAGTGCGAAAACGAACGTGCCAAGCAGATCCACAGCATCCAGAAAAGGACCTGCTAGTTGATACCCGTGGATCAGCACGCTGTTCACGAGGCCAGCCACGCATGCGCCGCAACAACGAGGGCCTTCACACCTGTTTCCAGAGTCGGATGAATGACTGGTGCAAAGGCGGGGTTATGGTTGGTTGGAAGCGAGCTGAGTTTTCCCTCTTTCTTTGCCTTGGCGTAGACCGCTGGATCATCTCCGCCGAAGAACCAATACACTGCCGGAACATCCCACCCAGCTCCAAAGCAGCCGAAGTCCTCGCTTGCCATAGTAGGCTTTGTCTGTTCGATGGAACCGGCAAGGAAATTCTCGAGAAATGCATCGACGAGCTTCTTTGTCGCGTTAGGATCATTCTTTACTGACGAATACTGATCGAGTGGCGCGATCTCTGGCGGTCTTGGCGCTCCTGATGCCGCTGCCTCAGCCTTCGCAATGCGTTCAATCGCCGCGAGCACACGCTTGCGCACACCCTCGTCAAATGTGCGCACATTCAATTTGATCAATGCCTCGTCCGGAATAATGTTCTCTTTGGTGCCGGCCTGCAGCGACCCGATTGTCACCACCGCGGAATCCGTGGGCGAGACCTCCCGCGAGACAATCGTTTGCAGCCGCATTACGGTCGAGGCGGCCATAACCACGGGGTCGATGCTGGACTCGGGCATCGAGCCGTGCGCTCCGCGCCCGAACATGCGAATTTGCAGGCTGTCGGCCGAAGAAGTGACAACACCCGCGCGCCAATCGATGTTCCCAGACGGCAAGCTCATGACGTGCTGGCCTAACACAACGTCCGGTTTTGGAAATCGTTTGAACATCCCGTCATCAATCATCGCCTTAGCACCTTGCGCGGTCTCCTCACCTGGCTGAAAGACCGCTATCAGTGTCCCCTTCCAGGGGTCGCGGCTTTTTGCAAAAAGACTTGTTGCTCCAATCAAGCAGGCAACGTGCATATCGTGCCCGCACGAGTGGGCTACGGGTACGGTTTTGCCGCTAGGGTCAGTCCCCGTGACGGTGCTCGCGTACGGAAGGCCAGTCGCTTCTTTGATGGGTAGAGCATCCATGTCCGCGCGCAGCATGACAGTGGGCCCATCGCCGTTACGCAAGATGCCGACAACGCCAGTCTTTCCGACCCCGCTAGTCACCTCAAATCCGGCGGCCTTCAGGTGATTCGCTGCAATTCCAGCCGTCCGGGTTTCCTGCATCGACAATTCCGGATGCGCATGTATGTCTTTATAGATGGCCTCCAGGTCTGGAAGCAATGTGGCGAGACTTGCAAGGATCTCTGCCGGGTTCTTCTCGCTCATGAAAGTAGTCTCCTTACCTCAGATCGCCACCCTGTGGACTTAGTGGCAATTGCTGTTGTCCGCGTTCGCGATTACCAGAAACGTAATACTAGTCGGTGCGAAACTGATGTGACCTGCGCGCGTTGACTGACCCAGGAATTGTGGCATGTCGCCATCTCTGTTCAGTTGAAGCGTCTTCCCATTGAGCTGGACTGATGTGTCTTGAAGTTGCTTGGCAGTGAGTGTGTAGCGTTCTGCATCAGACGGCAACGTAATTTCATGGACTTGCTGCCGGTCGGCGTTGATGACCAGGGGTGGTTCTGAAGGCAGTGGGCATAGACGTGCACATTCGAGATTGGCGATGTGTGGGGATCGAGAACTGTCGCACCCATGAGGCATCGCCAAAGCAAAGCGGCCCAGTAATTCGGACGTGGTGCGAATGTATTTTCGTCTAATAGGCCGTAGTCGCTTGATGCTAGTGTGTTGTGCATAATCACTTTCACGCCACGCTGGGCGAGACTTGCATGTTGAACAAGATATCGGAAGGTGTCCAGAAAAGTCGACGCCCAGGGGTTTCCACCGCAGGCTGCATCGGCGGTTTTCGTAATCCAAAGTGATTTGCCTGGCTCGAAACTCCAGTTGGTCGGTTACCGAACATAACCGGACATCTATCTTCAGTGG
The DNA here is from genome assembly GCA_963804635.1 of Candidatus Acidiferrales bacterium. Taxonomy (GTDB): domain Bacteria; phylum Acidobacteriota; class Terriglobia; order Acidiferrales; family UBA7541; genus Acidiferrum. The sequence continues at coordinate 47,200 of CAWDRK010000047.1, read as the reverse complement.
CGCCCTCTTTTTGTTGCTCGAACGGCTATAACTAGAAAGTTTCGAGGGACTTGGTCGGCTTGCGCATCCGCCACCACTTACGATTCTTTGCTATCCTCAATCCCGAGAACGATTGTGCAATTGAATCCTTCTTTCTCCGACAGCCTGAAGGAGCCCCATGCAGTCCTTGCGACTTAATCCCGTCCTCAACACGGACTCCTATAAGCTCACCCACTGGTGGCAATATCCCCCTGATACACTCCACATCTATTCGTACCTCGAATCCCGCGGAGGCATGTTTGAAGAAACCATGCTGGCCATGCTCCAATACATCATCAAATCCAGCTTCGCCGGTCAGGTCTTCACGCTCGACGACGTCGAAGAAGCTCGCCGCGTTGCCCACGCCCACTTCTCCGGCCATCCCAAATCCTTCAACTACGAGGGCTTCAGATCCCTCTACGCTAAACACGGTGGCCGCCTTCCGCTGCGCATCCGGGCCGTCAAGGAAGGCACCGTCGTCAAAACACACAACGCGCTCATCACCATCGAAAACACCGACCCCGAGTTCTACTGGCTCACCAATTGGGCCGAAACGCTTCTTGTCCAGGTTTGGTATCCCATCACGGTTGCTACACTTTCGCGCGCCATCAAGCAGGTCATTGGCAAAGCCCTCGTGCGCACCGGTGATCCGTCGCTCCTCTGCTTCAAGTTGCATGATTTTGGCTTTCGCGGCGTCTCCTCCAAGGAATCCGCCGCCATCGGTGGCGCTGCGCATCTGATCAATTTCTTGGGTACGGACACGCTCGCCGCACTCCAACTTCTTAGTCAGTTTTACTCCGCCGATTTCACGGGGAAAAATCCGCTCGACTGCGCCGGCTACAGCATCCCCGCGTCCGAGCATTCCACGATTACCGCGTGGGGTGAAGCCAGCGAACTGGATGCGTATGCAAACATCCTCGAAAATTGCCCCGAAGGTATCGTTGCCTGCGTCAGCGATTCCTACGACGTCTTCAACGCCGTGCGGAATCTCTGGGGAGGCGCGCTGCGCGACAAAATTCTCCAGCGCAAAGGCACTCTGGTGATCCGTCCCGATTCCGGCGACGCCGTCACTATCCTCGAAGAACTCTTCAAAATCGTCAGCGAAAAATTCGGATACGAAGTAAATCGCAAAGGCTGGAAGACCACCGTCCCGTGCGTTCGCTTCATTCAAGGCGACGGCGTGAACTTGTACACCATCCAGCACATCACCGCACAGCTCACACGCAAAGGCTGGTCGCAGGACATCTGGAGCTACGGGATGGGCGGCGCGCTCCTGCAGCAAGTGAATCGAGACACCCTCAAATTCGCTTTGAAATGTTCCGCCATCGATCGCAACGGCAAATGGCACAACGTCTACAAAAATCCCAAGCAAGATCCATCCAAAGCCAGCAAGGGTGGCCGCTTCAATCTCCTGCAAGACGGCAAAGATTTTGCCACGGTTGAAATGGTCGAAGGTGATCCGATTCCCCCGAACAACGCTCTCGAAACCGTCCTCGAGGACGGTAAACTATTCCGTGACCAGACCCTTGCCGAAGTCCGCGCGATTGCCTCTTCCTATGATTCCTACAACGAAGCCTCATGAAGAAGCGAAGAAGCGTGCCGATGTCTACGCGGCCTGAAACCAGAATCCTTTTCGTTCAGGTCCGCATCTCGCGGACGACAAACCTGGTTAAGTCTGTTAAGTTCTGACCCAATCACCTTTGGTTTTGGCATCGTAGCCATAGTCGCAGCCTTCGACACCACAACACCAACGCACACCCGGTTCGACATCGATATTCTGTCGACGGTACAACCAGCGATCATGCATAGGACACTTCTCCGCGTTTACGCCGGGCTCTTCGACGGCGTACGTGTGGCCAGGCATTCCCATAAGCATGTAATACCCGTCGGTTGAGTTAAATCGAACGCTGCATCCTGAGTATCCACAATGGTACGACGCGTGGTCTCCGGTATTAGCCCTTGAACCACGAGATTCGTACTTCATTACGTGGTTGTCGCGGGGGCAAAGTGGTTTCAAATGGCCGCTCAAAACATCTGCTGAAGCGATCGTCATAAAATATTCTCCTAAACGATGATGTTCGTGGCAATCCGAACCGGAAACTGTCTGGCCCCGTAGCGTACTCACATTGCCGGCTTGTCACGGTTGGCTTCCCGAGTTTTCTTCTTTCGTCTTGTGACGCTCACGAACATTGGCATAGATGATTTCGCGTAGTGTGATTATGCGTGCCAGGTGATGGGCCAAGGCGACCTTCAGCTACTCACCTTCTGATACTTGTCAGGCCGAAACTTACCACCGTCAACGTAATTCTTGTTAATCTCGATGTACACGTGCCACTTCTCCGGCAGATCATCCATCACGAAAATGGCCGTCACTGGACAGACCGGTACACATGCGCCGCAATCGATGCACTCAGTAGGATCGATATACAACTGAGGCACTTCGTCGAACGTCGGGCGGCCATCATCATAGGTTCGGCCCTTGGCCGGATGGATACAATCCACCGGACACACGTCCACACAGGCAGTATCTTTGGTCCCGATACAGGGTTCGGCGATGATGTAGGCCACAGGTAACCTCCTTGCGTTGACCCATCAGCCCTTGAAAGGTATGGATCACTCTCATCGGGCTGATAGGCTAACGTCCTCTAGTTTATGCTCTCTTTTTGCATTCCGGTAGAACATGGGCTGACACGCCCGTATCCTGACGCAGCCCCGAAGAATCGGCCTCCGAGATGCCCGGCGCTCTAGCTTTTCTTCGCTGGCAATTTGAGCTAACCTTTCTCATCATTGAGCCTTTTGCAGGTGGAGTGGGAGAGATTCGCTTTTCCACCAAAAGCTTTTCACCGCTACAGAATGAAGGAGACGAAAATCATGGGAAATGCCAAACCGATTCCCGAGGGATATCACACGGCGACACCTTATCTGATCATTAAGGACGCTGCCCAAGCCATCGAGTTTTACAAGAAAGCCTTTGGCGCGACGGAAGTAATGCGGTTTGCGCAGCCGGATGGGAAGATCGGGCACGCGGAGATCAAGATCGGCGATTCACACATCATGCTTGCTGATGAGTTTCCGGAAATGGGCGCGCGCAGTCCGCAGTCCATCGGTGGCTCACCGGTGAGTATCCTCCTCTACGTCGAGGACGTGGACGCACAGGCCAAGCTGGCTGTCGCTGCCGGTGCGAAGATGGTAAGGCCGGTGAAGGATCAGTTCTACGGCGACCGGTCTGGCAGTTTTGAGGATCCCTTCGGACATCAATGGCACATTGCAACACACGTAGAGGACGTGGCCCCGGACGAAATGCACAAGCGAGCCGCTGCTGCGGGCCGAGGCTAGAAGAGCTGAGGTTGAACCAGGTTGCGAGACTCTCTGCTTCATTGGCAGATGGTCCGGGATGACGAAACTATGGCTTTCCTGAAGTGTCTCTCTCGTTCCAATTGCTTACGTGAACCGCACCAATCGTGTATTCGTCAGGAATCACGTGCTGTCATAAAAAAGTAATACACGTAGAGGGCGCCACCGCGGGCCGGCAAGTCGTATTGAAGAAATGTAATTGGCCTCCGCGAGTGTGTGGTGATTCGCCGGCCCGTGCTTCCTACAACGCCGTTTCTGTATAGTCTCCGAGTGCCCGGGAGTTAATCGGTTCGGTAAACACTAGCGTTTATGGGGACTAATCCATAGCTGCCAACTTGATGCGAGCTCAATGACCACATTGGGCTGTTCGCAACAGTTGAAACAGGTGTCTTTTGGACAACTGGGCAATTCAGGGTTAAGCGGCAGTGGTCGCCGCGACTTTACCGTCTCGCAAGGCCTTGATATCGCGAATTGGGGGCTGGCCAAAGAAACGCCGGTACTCGCGATTGAACTGGCTTGCGCTTTCATAGCCGACCTCGAACGCTGCACTTGCCGCATCCAGGTCATTCGTGAGCATTTGCTGTCGCGCCGCACGCAGGCGAAGCTGCTTCTGAAACTGAAGAGGACTCATCGCAGTAAGGGAACGAAAATGGTGATGCAGCGTAGATCGGCTCATGCCTGCGACCGTTGCCAGTTGTTCCACACGCAGAGGTTTCTGGTAGTTCGCACGTAACCATGCAACCGCCTTCGCCGTCCGATGGCTCTGGTCTCCCAACGTGGCCATTGCTCGAAGGCGTTGTCCCTGCGTTCCCTGCAGCAAGCGATATATGATCTCGCGTTGAATGAGTTTGCCGAAGAATGGAATATCCTGCGGAGCATCAAGAAGATCCATCAACCGAGAACATGCGTTGACCAGTTCAACCGTGGTCTCGCCGATAGCCATTCCGCGCGCCCCAGACGAAGTCTCAGGCACATGGACTTCCTCTGTGTTCAGAATGTCCCGAACAGTTGATATATCCAGCTTTAGGAAGAAGGCAAGGTAGGGTGCATCTTCGCTGGCCGTGATCACCTGGCTCACGACCGGCAGTTCGAGTGACGTCAGGAGAAATCGCGATTGGCCGAAAACGTAGTTCGTGCTGCCGAGATCCACTCGCTTTCTCCCTTGCGCGATAAGAAGAAGGCTCGGCTCGTAGGTGCATGGGCTGGGGACAGTCGGAGCAGTGCAGCGATAGAGCAAATGAAAACCCGAAAACTCGGAACATTGGAAGTCTCAGAAATGGGATTTGGCTGCATGAGTATCAGTGCCAACTACGGTCCTGCCGCTGACAAACATCAAGGCATTGAGGTCATTCGTGCAGCGCATGAAAAAGGCGTCACCTTCTTCGATACAGCCGAAGTTTACGGCCCATACACAAACGAAGAACTTGTGGGAGAAGCCCTCGCGCCTTTCCGCGACAAAGTCGTTATCGCGAGCAAATTTGGATTCGACAATGAGAATGGCGGCACTCTTAATAGTCAACCAAAGCACATCAGGAAAGTGGTTGAGGAATCACTGAAGCGCCTCAGAACCGACCGCATCGATCTCTACTACCAGCACCGGGTCGATCCAAAAGTGCCAATCGAAGACGTAGCTGGTGCCATTAAAGATCTGATCAAAACAGGGAAAGTTTTGCACTTCGGTCTCTCTGAGGCGAGCGCCAAAACAATCCGCCGAGCGCATGTGGTTCAACCGGTGACCGCAGTTCAGACTGAATATTCGCTGATGCAAAGAGACCCGGAAAAGAATGGCGTGCTCGCGACTTGTGAGGAGCTCGGAATCGGCTTCGTCCCATGGGGCCCGGTTGGACAAGGTTATCTTACTCAGAAAATAGATGCTGGTACGAAGTTCGACCCCAAAATGGACATGCGATCTGGCTTCCCCCGCTTTTCTCCTGAAAACATAGCAGCAAATATGCCGATCGTTGACCTAATCAGGCGGTTTGCTGAGAAGAAGAATGCAACCCCGGCTCAAATTTCACTGGCTTGGTTGCTTGCGCAAAAGCCGTTCATTGTTCCGATTCCCGGCACACGCAACATCGATCACCTAAACGAGAACTTAGGAGCCATCAACATTCAGCTCACGCCTGCTGATCTGCGTGAGATCGACACGGCTGTCTCTAAAATCAAGGTGCACGGTGGCCGGATGAATGAGCAACAAATGAAGGTGATAGACCAAACAGCGTGACCAGTGGTTTGGAAAGTGGTGGATGTATTCGAATTCCAATGGCTTGCATTTGCTGTCATTCGGACACATATCTTGTTTTGAAAGGTGATCAGCGTGACCATCGAAACGAACAAGCGCATCATGCACCGTTTCACGGAGTTCATCAACACCGCCAGTGAGAAATTAGCCGCGGAGCTTATTTCGCCAAACGCGGTATTCCATGTTCCGGGACGACCTGAGCCCCTGCAGGGTCCGACTGGGTATCTCGAAATCATTGGATTGATGCGACGGGGGTTCCCGGACATCCAATGGACCCTGGAAGAGATGATTGCCGAAGTTGAGAAGGTCGCTGCACGCTTCACAATGCGTGGCACGCACCAAGGCACCTTCTTTGGAGTTCCGGCAACAGGTAAGAAGATCGCCGTATCGGCGATGAATTTCTATCGGCTGTCTGGTGGGCAATTCGTTGAGGAGCGTGGGCAACCTGATCTGCTTGGCCTATTACAACAAATCGGCGCCGTACCGATGTAAAACTACTTTGCACTGAATGGTTCAAGATGTGGCTCAAACCTCTTTGGACTGTCATAGGTCCCGATAAGTCGGCTTGTAGCCAGCGATCTCGCATTGATCCTGGGCGGATTACGGCAACCGCAACCCCACCCACGCACTGGCTAAACTGGCTAATGAGCGTCCTTGTCCTCGCGAAAGCCGGCGAGGCGACGTTTTACTTGCAAGAGGCCTGAACAGATTCGACAATTGGTTCGAAAAAGACATGGATGATTTTGCGAATGAGCAATCAGGGTTAGCAGGTTACGCAACTTCAATGGTTACTCGAGGGACGTTTCAAGGGGAGGACGCCATGGAAGACAAGCGGCTCGCGGCCATAGGTCCGAATCCCTCGGGCTGTGCATGTGCGGGTGTGGGCGAAAGACGAAGATTGTGACGAAAAGCGATCGCCGACACGGTCACGTAATGGGTCAGCCTTTTCGATTTATTCATGGCCACAGTCGCCCCGCCGAGAAGGGTCCAAACAGATTCAAACTTCGTCGCCGTATAGCGGTTATCTTCCTAGAACGTCGAGACGGGACGGTTCTCGAATGCCTAGTATCCCGAAAAGACTTTCACAGAGTAAGGAGACATCACAGGTACGCAAATAGGAATGGAAAGCGGGCGTCCTACGCGGTTGCATGGATTGACGGTGCGCAAGTTCAGATGCACAAACATCTCTGTCCTAATTGGGCGCAGGTAAACCACCAGAACGGCAACGGCTTGGACAATCGACGCGAGAATCTCCGTGGACTTAGAAGTGAAATCCTGCCAAAACCACATGTACGGTAACGCCACTATACGTCCAGGTTACCACCGAAAAATTGGGTCCAAGGATAACTTTCGAGTGCCCGACAGCTGTCCGATTCCGCGACTACTCTTCCCACAACCGGGCAATTGTAGCATCGCCTCCGCTCTCCGTGACCTGCTAAGCATATCTAGCACAATGAGTTAGGGGAGAGGGGGGGCTGGTAGAGCTCGTGCTTTGCCCACAGGGATTCTGGGGAGGTAGCCATGCAAACACTTTGGCAGGACTTGCGGTACGGGGTTCGCATGCTGAGGAAGAACCCCGGATTCACCTTGGTCGCCGTTCTGACCTTGGCCATGGCCATCGGCGCAAATGCCGTCGTCTTCAGTGTCCTGAACGCGCTGATCCTGCACCCGCTGCACTTGCCGCAGTCCGAAAGTCTCTATGGCATCCAACATGGCAACGAGGCTTCCTCGTACCAGTCCTATCCCGACTATCTTGATCTGCGCCATCGCAACCGCAGCTTTGATGGTCTGGCCGCGTATGATGCAGCTCAGGTTGGTCTGGACACCGGCGAAAATACGACCCGCGTCTGGATCGTTCTAACGAGCGGCAATTACTTCGATGTGCTCCGCCTTCAGCCGTATCTCGGTCGTTTCTTCCACGCCTCCGATGAGCACGGCCCCAACAGCGCCCCGTACATCGTTCTCAGCTACGACTATTGGCACACTCATTTTCAGGACGACCGCGGCGTCGTGGGCCGTATTGCTCAGGTGAACAAGCATCCCTACACCATCATTGGCGTGGCGCCCCCCGGATTCAACGGCACTCTCGTGTTTTTCAATCCTGGTTTCTTTGTTCCCCTGGTCAACCAGGAGCAGGTGGAGGGGGAGAACGACCTGGACGCGCGCGGCAAGCGCTGGGTTTTTATGACCATGGGCCATCTGAAGCCCGGAGTCACTCCTGCACAGGCCGTTGCCGATCTGAACTCCATTGGCTCCTACCTGGAAAAGACCTACCCCAAAGAAGATGACCAAAGAACCTTTGCCCTGGCTCGTCCCAGTCTTTATGGCGACTTTCTGGGCAAGCCGGTGAAGGCTTTCATGACCGGACTGATGCTGCTGGCGGGATTAATTCTCCTGGCCGCCTGTGCCAACCTCGGCAGCCTGTTTGCCGCTCGTGCGGCGGACCGTTCTCGCGAAGTGGCTCTGCGCCTCGCCTTGGGAGCGAGCCGCGCACGCATCCTGCGGCAACTCTTTACCGAAGCCATCCTGCTTTCCGTTGTGGGAGGCGTGGTCGGACTTTGGGGCAGCGTCATGCTCTTAAGCGGGCTCAGCGCGTGGCAGCCATTTTCCAGATGGCCTATCCATGTGCCCGTGAACCCGGACGCCTATGTTTATGGCGTAGCTCTGCTGCTGACTTTAGCCAGCGGATTCCTCTTTGGTGCCGTTCCAGTCAGGCAGGTCATCCACACCGATCCCTACGAAGTCGTCAAGTCGGGATCGCTCGTCAAGGTTGGAACTCGCATTACCCTTCGGGAACTGGCGCTGGTCGCACAAATTGCCATCTGCGCCGTGTTGGTCACTTCGTCAATGGTTGCCGTCCGCGGACTGGCGCGCTCGCTGCACAGCAATTTCGGTTTTGAGCCCCACAACGCCCTATTGGCCGATACAGATCTCGCTATGACCGGCTACAAGGGCGATGCCGCGCTCGATATGCAAAGGCGCATGATCCATGCTGTGGAAGCAATTCCCGGCGTAAAGTCGGTCGGCTTGATTGACTGGGCGCCCTTGGTCAGCGGCGGCGAAAGGGGCGGGCACATCTTTACGGATGTAACGACCGATCTCAGGCCGTCGAATGCCGTTGCCAACCCTTTCGCGTTCAGCATCTCTCCCGAATACTTCCATGCCGCGGACACCGCCTTGCTTTCCGGGCGGACTTTCACGTGGCATGACGACAAAAACTCACCGCCCGTCGCCGTCATCAACCAGGAATTTGCGCGCAAGGTCTTTGGCTCCGTAACCAGCGCCATGGGCCGATACTTCAAGCAGAAGGATGGCACACGCATTCAAGTGGTGGGTGTTGTGGAAGACGGAAAATATGACCGCGTCACCGAAGATCCACAGCCGGCCATGTTTCTTCCCATCTTGCAATCGCCATCCACTTCGACCTATCTGGCGGTGCGCTCGGACCGCGATCCGGCGCAGCTGGCGGCAGCCGTCCGAAACTCCGTGCGCGAACTCGATGCCGGCCTGCCTCTTTATATCGGCCCGTGGCACAAGGAACTGGACACCGCTCTCTTCGCCTCGCGCATGGCGGCGATGACCCTGGGCGTCATGGGCGCGATGGGCGCCATGCTGTCCATCACCGGCATCTTTGGATTGGCTGCCTACTCCGTCACCAAGCGCCTGAAAGAACTGGGCATTCGTATGGCCCTCGGTGCCCAGCGCAAGGAAGTCTTGCAAGCCGCCTTGGGACGCGCATTCAAATTGCTCGCCTTTGGTTCCGCCGCCGGACTACTCCTAGCCCTTCTGGCCAGTCGCGTACTAGCCTTCATCGTCTTTCAAGCCACTCCCCGCGATCCCATCGTCTTGACCGGTCTTGTTCTCGCAATGTCCCTGCTGGGCCTGGTAGCTACGTGGATTCCCGCGCAACGCGCGCTCTCGATTGATCCTGCAATATTGCTGCGCGAGGAGTGAATTGGCGTGATCGAGAAGGTTCAAAGCCATTCAGAAACGACGCTTGCTGGGAATTGCGGGCGTATCACACAGCCACTCGGAAGTAATCCATTTGGCCGTATAACAGCGTATCGTAGACTTGAAATCCATAGCGAAAGGCTGCCGGTCAATTCGACAACGCCACATTACCGGCCAATCTCTGCCCGTTCTCATGGCGTCGCGAGCTTGCGCGCTTCGATAAGGATTTTGGTGAGACGGTTGGAGAGCCGGTCGAGGCGATGGCGAGTAGTGTCTTTTGGCAGCGTGCGGCGGAACAACTCCAGCACATGTTGAGCAGCGAGCAAAGAATCGATTACTCCATCGAGGCCCTCTCGAAGTGGGGCAGACGACACCTTGGGTTGCGGAACAAGATGCCGAGGTTTTGAGCGAGCCAGCTCGAAGGCTCGTTGGAGATCATTCAACGTGACATCAAGATATTGCATGGTCATGTCGGGCGAGGTGTGCCCGAGTAATTTCATTACTGCGGTCAAGCTCATACCGGCGCGAAGCATCTCCGAGGCATAGGTGTGGCGAAATTGGTGAGGGACGATGCGGGTGGAAAGGCCGAGCGAGTGGCAGACTTGATGTAAGTAATCACGAAAGTGACGAAGGAGCGTGTCTTTGGCGCCCGGACGGGCTAAGAGACGTCCATCGACAGGCAGGGGATCAAGGAAACGAAAGAATCGGAGACGGTGGACGAATTCACACACAAAGGGGCCCACGGGGACCATACGTTCCGTTTTGAGTTTGCCGAGCGGCACATGAATCGCCCATTGATTTGGGCCGGTGGAGCGAAGGCAGTCAGAGGACAGATCGGCACACTCACCGATGCGCATGCCGGTGTGGCGAATCAGCAGGAAGACGTTGCCGCCCAGATCATTGCGCACGTGGAATTCCTGCTGCAGGAGTTCATCCTGTTCTGCCGTGAGTGGACGCGGAAGTCTTTGCGGTAGGCGCGGAATATCCTCGCGGCGGATCAGATGAGCAAGTTCAGGAAGTTGTTCGGTCCAGGCCAGTTCGTTGCAGATGCCGCGCAGGCCAATGAGGCGGAGGACGTAGGATGCGGTGACGAGCGGCGGCACTTGCGAGTGCAGGCGGGACATCCAGCCGAGGATGTGGGGTTCACGGCGCAATTGCTCCAGGCGCTGCACCTCAGGATGATCAGCAGCGAGATAGCTCAGAAACTTGCGGACCGTCCCGCGGTACTGACGAATCGACTCGGGACTGAGTGCCATGGCGAGGGAATCGATCGCGCGGTCGAAGACCGGAGCCAGAGGATGCTGGAGCGGAGGGCGTCGCAAACGGTTCATGAGGAAGCCTTCGGAAGGGGGCGAATGTGCTGCGCTACGGCACGTGCATACTCAAGGTAGACGTCTTGCGGGGTGACCAGCACATAGAGCAGCGTGGTTTGGATATTCGTGTGACCCATTAGCTGCATGAGCGCGGGCAGACTCATACCGGCGCGGATCATGTCGGAGGCAAAGGTATGTCGACAATTCCGCATGCGGAATAGTCGTCACTATTCCGCATCCCGAACTATTGCCGAGTAATCCTCTTCTTGCCGCGTTTTCCGGCTCGAATCGATCGTTGATGCGACATAGTTTGGCCCGTCCAATCCGCCGGGATTGGGAGAAAGGGGTCAACTATGACGTGCATTGTCGACAATGATGTAGTTCTCGCACAGACACTGGAAGGTCCGCTGTCGGCGCAAATTGAGAGGTTTGCGAGTTGGGCGCGCGAGGAGCGATACGCGTTCCCCACCCGACGACGGAAGGTTATGCTGGCGGCCTGTTTTAGCCGATGGCTCGGACAGCAAGCCGTCGGCATCCGCCGCGTGTCTTCAGCGCATGCAGCTCGATATCTGCGATCTCGAGCGCACCACGTGAAAATCCAGTCAGAAGATGCGGGCACGCTCCGACAGTTCCTTGACTTTCTGCGCCGTCAGGCCGTGGTTCCCGCAGAAAATATCCCACAACCCCGATTGACCCCGGTCGAGCAAGAGGCACTCGCATTCGAGCGGTACTTGCTGGCCGACCGAAGGCTGGCGGAGGTGACCGTCGAGTATTACGTCCCGTTCGTCCGCGAATTCCTTGCCGATCGGTTCGGCGACGGAGCGTTGAGGTTGTCACACTTGTCTGCAGGCGATGTGGTGCGATTTGTGCAGCGTCAAGCCCCCCGCCTGCATTTGAAGCGCGCCAAACTGCTCACGACCGCACTGCGATCGTTCCTGCGCTACGCGCGCTATCGGGGACAGGTCACATGCGATTTGGCCGCGGCTGTTCCCACCGTCGCAAACTGGTCGATGCTATCGATTCCGCGCGCGATTCCGGCGGACGCCGCGCGTCGGCTGTTGGCCTCCATCAATCGGCGTAGCGCGACCGGCCGCCGCGATTACGCAATTCTGCTGTTGCTTGCTCGACTGGGACTGCGAGCGGGCGAGGTGGTGCGGCTAAAGCTCGAGGACATTGACTGGCATGCCGGATCAATAACCGTTCAGGGAAAAGGTGATCAACGCAGTGCTCTTCCATTACCGGCGGACGTCGGCTCCGCAATCGCTGCGTACCTGCGGCGCGGACGGCCACGATGCAGGAGTCGTCACGTCTTTTTGCGAACCATAGCACCCATCCGCGGCCTTCGCGGTCCCGCGACTATCGCATGCGTGGTTGAGCGGAATCTCGCACGCGCTGGGATCCAGGCACCCACCAACGGCGCACATCAGTTTCGCCATGCGCTAGCCACCGAGATGCTGCACCACGGCGCCTCGCTGGCGGAAATTGGCGAGGTGTTGAGGCATCGCAACCCGGAAACTACGAAGATTTATACGAAGGTCGATCTCGATTCGTTACGTGCTCTGGCCTTGCCGTGGCCGGGAGGTGTGCGATGAACACACTCCGTCAGGCCGCGCAGGAGTACCTGAACCTGCGCCGCAGCTTGGGATACACGCTGTATAAAGCCGGCAAGCTATTGCCGGCCTTCGTCAAATTCATGGAAGAGCACCGCGCCTCCTACGTCACAACCCAGTTGGCGCTCGATTGGGCACAGCAACCCTCAACCGTGCAACCGGTGACATGGGCGCAACGCTTGAGTGTCGTGCGCCTTTTCGCGCGCCATCGGAGTGCGACCGACCCACGAACGCAGATCCCCCCGACGGGTTTGTTGCGCTATCGTCACATGCGACCGCAACCATATCTGTACAGCACAAAGGAAATACGGGCCTTATTGCTTGCGGCAATTTCACTGCCCGCCCGCGGCGGGCTACGACCCTGGACTTACCACTGCCTGTTCGGATTACTGAGTGTCGCGGGCTTGCGCCTCGGCGAAGCGCGCAATCTAGAGCTTCAGGATGTGGATCTCAAGACGGGTGTGCTGACGATACGCAATGCGAAGTTCGGCAAAACTCGTTTGATCCCCCTCCATACGTCGACCCGTCGCGTGCTGGCTGACTACCTCGAGCGACGGAACCGACATTGGACCCGACGATCAGTTTCCTCTTACGTCTTCGTCTCCAACTGGGGCAACCAGCTGGATGGCGGCGAGATCCACCGAACGTTCTACGCTTTATCCCGGCAGATCGGCCTGCGAGGCCCTTCGGACAGCCACGGGCCGCGTCTGCATGACATGAGGCATCGGTTTGCGGGGATGACCCTGTTGCGCTGGTACCGCTCCGGCAAAGACGTCGAGCAAAAGTTGCCCTTCTTATCGGCCTACCTCGGGCACGTGCACGTCGGCGATACGTATTGGTACCTCAGTGCCTGGCCCGAGCTGATGCGCGAGGCGATGTCCCGCCTGGAGCGCCGCTGGGAGGGTCAGTCATGAAAACCATCGCTCTCAGCGCCGCTCCACTGTTGCAACGATTTTTCACACAGCGGCTCATGCAGCAGCGGCAGGCCAGTCCGCATACGATCAGCTCGTACCGCGATACCTTCCGCTTATTGCTGAAATTTGCGCACGAGCGATTGCACACGCCGCCAGCACTGCTGACCCTCGAGGCCATCGATGCCCCGTTGATCGTGGCGTTTCTCGATCACTTGGAGAAGCATCGAGGACTGAGCGCACGCAGTCGGAATTTGCGGTTGACCGCCATCCACTCCTTCTTTCGATATGCCGCGTTCGAACTGCCGGACCATGCCGCCCAGATCCAGCGCGTGCTGGCCATTCCCAACAAGCGCTTTACGCGGCGTCAAGTACATTTCCTCACTGGCCCGGAGGTCGAGGCCTTGCTCGACGCACCCGATCAACGCACCTGGTTCGGCCGGCGCGATCACGCCTTCCTCTTAGTGGCGGCGCAGACGGGGTTCCGTTTGTCGGAGATGACCGGATTGACGCGCAATGATGTCACGCTCAGTACAGGCGCTCACGTACGCGTGATCGGGAAGGGCCGCAAGGAACGCTGTGTCCCTTTGGCCAAGCACACGGTCGCCGTACTGAAAGTCTGGCTCCGCGAACCACCGCGTGGCGACGGGCAGGTACTATTTCCCAATGCCCGTGGCACGCGTCTCAGCCCCGACGGCGTACATTACCTGTTGGTCCGCCATGTCAAGACCGCCGCCAAGGTCTGTCCGTCATTGAAGGACAAACGCGTGACAGTTCACTGCTTGAGGCACACCGCAGCCATGGACCTTCTGCAAGAGGGCGTGGACCGCTCTGTGATCGCCCTGTGGCTCGGCCACGAATCTGTGGACACAACCCAAATTTACTTGGAAGCGACGTTGGCGATGAAGGAGAAGGCGCTCAGCAAAACAAAACCGCTGAACGGCAAATTCAAACGGTATCGACCGGGGGACAAGCTCCTTGGTTTCCTCAACAACCTGTAGATTCAAGAAAACTATGCCGAGTGGTTCGCGAGCCGCGTCCGCGCTTTGAGCAGTCATTTGGGCCTAAACGCGACAGGCCCTCAGTCACTCGGCAATAGTTCGGGATGCGGAATAGTGTCGAAAGCGATGCGGGTTGGCGATCTGGACGCCGGTGGCCTGGCGATGGTAACGGAATAAGGATCGTAATCCCGCAGCGGTCATGCGGGTTCCGCGCGCGTGCCCTTTGAGTGAGACGAACAGTGCGGCGGAACAGGGATTGGGTCGTTCCAGGCGCAGGTAGTGTTCGAGTAGTTGCACGGTTTCCGGCGCCAACGGCAAGAGACGAAATTTCTTGCCTTTGCCTGGAACGCGAAGTTGTGCTTCGGAAAGCAACGCGTCGTCGCGATTCAAAGCCAATACTTCGGCGGAGCGGAGCCCTTCGAGGAGCATCAAGCCCACGATGGCCAAGTCGCGCGAAGAGCGGAAACTCGACCAGAAGCGCGCCACTTCATCCACCGAGAGTGGCACGATGTTGCGTTTGGGCACCTTCACGCGCAGTCGGCTCATGTCCGCCCGCGGCCGGCCGAGGCCCATTGGTCTTCGCCGCAAAAAAGCTTGATGAAAACCGTGGGCGATTTGGCAGGGAGCATTGGGGAACTCGTTGCGGATGGCGCGCTCGGCGACAGCCACGCGGTCATTGATGGTGGAAGGGGAAGGCCGTGGTTGTTGGCTGGATTGGAACTTCACATAATCCAGGAGCGTTGATTCGGTCAGGTCACCTTCCCTAACGTCGCCGATGGGATGAACACTCTCCCACCAGCGAATGAAGTGCAACAGGTTGTGAGCATAGGTGCGCAGGGAAGTGTTCGCCACGCGACGAACATATTCGCGGTCCAGATAACGATTGATCCAGCCGGCACCCCGGCCATTAGTCTGCTCAACCACACGAACTGGACTTTGTGCGTTGTTGGAAGTCTGTTGGTAGATCACAGAGAACTTCATGGCCGCGCAGCCTCCAGGAGATCGTAAAACTGCCGCGCATCACCACCCTGGACGAAGAAGGAGTTCGGGTCGTGGCCATCGGGCAGGAGGACGCGACGAGTAGCGATGCCTTGCGCGCACAGGCGCTGTGCTAACTGCTGCGAGGCTTGCTGGCCGCTGCCGTTCACGTCGACATCAAAGATGAGATAGACGGTGCGCGGACGGTCGCACAGCTGTTGAAACTGTTCAGCGTTGAGATGGGTGCCCAACGAACAAGTGACGTGGCGAAAACCTGCCTGCCACAACACCGCGAAATCGAACAGGCCTTCAACCAGAATGACCGTGGGAAACTGGCGAACTGATTCCCAGGCGAACAAGCCACCCTTGGAGCCAGGAAGGAATTGATGGGCGAAGGCGGCAGTGATACTGCGGCCGTAGAGGTTGACGATGCGTCCGCCCTGGCAGCACGGGAAGATGACGCGCCGGTAGAAAGCGTCGCATCCTTGTGGGTTGAGCAAGCCGAGACGCTGCAGGAGATCGAAGGAATAGCCTTGCGCCGTGAGATGACGGCGCAAGCTCCCCCCAGGAGCATAGCCGATTCGTAGTTCTTTGATCAGAGCAGGATCGCGCAGTCCTCGTTGCTCGAGATAACGCAGTGCCTCGGGGTAGCGTTCGAGTTGCTGTTGATAGAAATTGGCGGCTCGCTCGAGCACGGCGGCAGAATCGGTTGGAAGAGTGCTTTGCTGTTTGAGGTAAGCGAGACTTTGGCGAAAGGACAGATGACGGGACAACTGGACAAAGCGAATGAGATCGCCACCCTGGCCGCAACCGTGACAGTAGAAGAGATTTTTGCGAGCGTTGACATAGAACGAAGGCCGGGTTTCTGGATGCAGTGGGCAGAGTCCAACGAACTCGGGGCCGAAAGCGATAGGCCGGGCGGTCCAACTCTGTTGCCGCAAATAATCGAGCAGCGGCAGACGTTGTTTCAGTTTTTCGACATCCTCGCCCACGGCGCAGTTTCCCTCTGGAAGCCAACGTAGGAGAAGGCGGCCAGCATTTCCAGGCAAGGATGGTGGGCAAGAGGAAATTTCTCAGAGCCGCAGGGGCCAGAGAATTTGCAAAACTGAAATCAGCCAAGAGCAAGGCCCAGCTGCCTGATCGATCGGATCACCGCGCGCCAACCACTGAGCCATGCGGGCGAGCGTCTGGCGGAGAAAGGAAAGAGCCGGTTGGGAGCGGTCCAGGCCGTGGGCCCAGCGGCGGAGTGTGGAAGGATCGGGCACACGGTTAGGGTCTTTGAGCGTAGGTGCGGCCTCTTCCCAGGAGCAGTGCTTTACAAAGCGCCGCTGCAATGCCTGAGAGCGCGTCAGCACACTGTAGTGCGTGTACGGGAGAGAAAGCAGCGGGAGGAAGGTGAAGGTCCTCTTGCAACCGGGACAGCGACCGCGACGAATGCCAATCCAATCGTGATGCTCATCATGCGCTTGCTTGCGGCGTCGTCCGTGACCGATGATCGAATCAATTTCACACGCCGGGCATCGCCGCAGAATAACCTCGGCGCAGCTCGCGGCCCAATCGGTTTCGAGCTTGTGCGGCGGTGCGGAAAATGGGATAAACAGAATCGTACTTCATGGAGCTCTGCCCCGGCATTGACCCGCGAAGATCTGAGCCGGAAGCGGAGCTCCTTCCTCCTAAAACAAAAATCCAACTGAAAGAGAATAACTCTTCTCGCCTCCAGCTTTTAGGAGTGTGATTAAGAATATTGGCCGGTAATAAACCACTTACCGGGAGCTAGCACGTGCGGTGCCCGCCTTTGGACACGCATAGAAGTCGAAGTGCACATCTACTAAGCCTTCTTTTGTGTTTCGCGTGATATGCACGTCCTGCCAAGATGCATCATCTGGCAGCAGTGACTTGTTCCGTTTTAGTAGCTCGTCAACCAGAGCTTTGTTGAAGGGCTCACCTGGTCGCAATTGTGGTTTAAGCTGATTTTGGGAACTCTCGTCCAAGCCAAGGAAGTCCAGCTGTCCAACGCGGTATTGTTTGCCTTCATCTATTTTCATTATTAAGTCGATTGCCCCGCGACCATCGTTATTGCGGACTACGGGTTCAGGCACCATGTCGATGTAGCCTTTGGTGGCATATAGTTTGGTAATTTCTTCCATCGATCTTCTGACTTTAGCAGCACTGAAAAGGTCTCCACGCCTCATATGCACGCGTTGGCGAAGTTCACTCGCGGAGAAGGCAAGAGGGGTCTTGTCCGGGTCCGCAGGTTTGAAGCGAACACTGCCCAGTCGATACTGCCAGCCTTCCTCGATATGCAGTGTCAACGCATACCGGTTGTGTCGTTCGTTTCCGTCGAGCAGCCGAGCGTCGACTTTCACTTTGGCCTTGAAATAGCCTGAATCTTGCAATGTTCCGAGTATGCCGACGTCTTGCAGCTCTTCCAGCCAGTCCATTTTTGCGTCGTCGTGAAATTGTGGGGACTTTATCGACCGAATGATTTGGCTACGGACGGATTCTGAAATATGAGTTGCCGGTGCGAATTGGATAGACGCGATAACTACTCTCGGCGTTGGCACCGGTTCAGGTTCCTGTGCTCTCGTCTCTTCCTGCATCGCGCTGATTTCTTGTGCGAGTGTGGGGTACGGAAGGCATCGTTCCAGTCGCGGCGACAATTGGGCATACACCACGCCGTACGGTGAGAACACCTGAACTAGGGCCAGTATGGCGAATCGCAGCTTCACAGGCCCTCCATCACTTGCATCATAGACTCAATTCTTCTGGGCCACAAAGCAGCTTTCGTGACTAGGTCTGACAAGTCCCCTTCTCCCCCTTTCGTGACTAGTCTCAGTGAAATCTCCTACGGGGATACCAGGGCACTTCTACGGTTTCCGGACCTTACAGCGCTAAGACTTATCAAGGCACCGGTGGCGAGGCCGTTGTTGAAATTGATGTCGGTCGATCCTCGCGGTGACTAACGGGTTCTACTCCGGCTCTGCGAAAGCCCCTTTGCCCCGGATCAAGAATCTGCTCCGGGGCCGATGGCAACGACGAAATAGGTGGCCGGCGTTGCACCGACGTTCTTAATTCCGTGCTCGTCGTTCGAATGTACGAATCCCACCGATCCAGGCCCCAAGCGATAGCTCGTTCCGCTCACCGCAAGTTCCACCGTTCCTTCGCGAATCAGCCACATTTCTGAGTGCACATGGTGGTGTGGTGGATGCGGTGCACCACCCGGTGGCAACGTCGTTTCATGCACTTCCAACGATTCCCCTGTCGCTATTCTGCCTTTCAGCACGTCCCGGAACTGTGCATTATTCACCGCTCGAACGGGCAGATTGTCGAACGGATACATAGCCGACGGGAGGGAGCTCTGCCGTGCGGATAGGTCCTCCACCGAGAGCAATGCAGGTAGCAGCGCAACGGGAAAGACTGAGCATAATTCGCGGCGAGTTAGTGGCATTGTGCCTCCTCGGAATTAGCATTTTGCAGCTTCGATTGTCCTGTCACTGGGACCTGATCCCCAAGTCCTGATGATCAAGATCCATTGGCCGATCCTATCACGCACAACTTTGCGTGTGAGGGCTCCGATGGTGAGGGTAGATGCCCAGTGAGTCCATGGAAACCGCTCCGAACGGCTGCCGGTCAATTGGACGAAAACGCCACTTACCGGGCAAGTGGTACACATGTACTTTCTAAATGCTATCTTCTCTTTCGCCGCTCACAGTATGGCAAATTCGGTGTATGCCGCCCGGACATATGCACTTTTGCTTATTTTGTGCGCTAGAATCCACACAAATCAGGATTACAAAAGGTCATCTCCGAATTTCGGCTCGCCTTTCCTACCACACGATGTGCAGGGTTCCTTCTCGTCGCATCAATCCTCGCTGTTACAACGTTGGGTTCCCCAACTGTGCGTCGCGGCAAGTCGCAACACGTGTACCTTGAGGAGTTATCTGAGCGAACAAGTTAAGGTGCATCCGGATGCTGTCCCTATCTTGAGCCTTCTCAAAGGAAGAATTGGTTGACCTCGGTTTGAAGTAGTCTCCGGCAACGCTTATCTTTACATGCGGATCTTGTTTCCATGGAGAAA
Organism: Candidatus Acidiferrales bacterium; assembly: GCA_963804635.1. GTDB lineage: Bacteria > Acidobacteriota > Terriglobia > Acidiferrales > UBA7541 > Acidiferrum. The sequence goes on along the minus strand of CAWDRK010000047.1, from coordinate 27,744 downwards.
GGAGGCCGCAGTGATCTCGCCCCCACTTCGACCTAGAAGGAGCCTGGGCAACTTGCCGTAGACCAAAGGCGTCTAAATAGTTAAGAAGTGCACTTTCGAACAAGAATAACTTCGGAAACAAGGGTAACCAGCTGTCGGGTCATCCGGTGAATTTGGGCCTAGGGTTGAAACCGTTTGAACTGCGCTTGCGCGTCTTTCAGAGAGACGATAAAAAGCGGAACAGACCGGGCAAACGGTTTAATGGGGGCTGCTCTCCGTGTTGAAGGGGGTGCTCTACCTCGTACTCCTGCCCGCTCTTGGGCCGTTGCTCTACTACGGTTTGGCAATCTTCTCCAGCTGGGACTACTTTAACCGATTAAAGAAACTCACTTCCACGGAACCAAACATAATTCCGCCTGTAAGCATTCTGAAACCGGTACGCGGAGTCGACCCAGAGGCTTACGAGAATTTCGCGAGCATGTGTCGGCTGGATTACCCGGAGTACGAAATCATTTTTGGGGTTGGCGAAGCAGATGACCTTGCCAGCCCGCTCGTTGCAAGATTACAGCGGGAATTCCCAGAGAGATCGATCCGGCTGATCACCGGCATCGAGCAACTGGGAGCTTCGCGCAAGACCAACAGCCTATGTCGGTTGGTAAAGGAAGCAAAATACGATTTGCTGGTCATAAACGACAGTGATGTGCGGGTCGAGAAAGATTACCTGAAAGATGTTGTTTTGGGGTTTTCAGATCCGAAGGTAGGGGTGGTTACAGCTCTGTTCCGGAGCCAGAGCAAGAGCGGAGACGGGTTTGCGCAGCGCCTGGATGCGATTGGAATCCCCACTGAATCAGCGGCAAGCATGCTGTTGGAGCGAAAGTTTTCGGAAATCGATTTTGCCTATGGCTGGACAATGGCCATCACCAAAGCGCGTCTCGCGGAGATAGGCGGATTTGAAGCGATGGTCAATCTGCACTCGGACGACTTCACTGTGGGGAATGAAGTAGCGAAACGAGGCTACCGCGTGGAGTTGATGCGCAGACCGGTATGGCTGGTGTTTCCAAACGAGAAGCTCAGCGAGTTTCTGAAGCATGAACTACGCTGGTGTGTGCAGCTGAAAAACCTGCGTCCGGCGGGCTACCTGGGAATGTTTATGACCTTTGGCTTGGCGTGGTCGCTCCTGGTGGCGATGTTTGTCCCTTCGTGGAAGATCGTCGGCACCTATTTCCTTGCTTACTTGTCTCTACGGCTTACCATGGCCTGGGTAGTGGGAGTTTGGGGGCTCCGCGATCCAGCAGTTATACGCGATCTTTGGCTTGTTCCAGTGCGTGATGCGGTGAATCTCGGCCTGTATGTGGCAAGTTTCTTCTCCAACATTACGGAATGGCGGGGATTACGATATCGCGTGACTGGACCAACGATGATTCACCTGGGAAACACAAAGTGACTGTTCGCCTCATTTGAACAATCCCGCAGAGAAGTTGCTGTCCGACCAAGTCCTGAGAACTGACCGGAACATAAGCGGCACGGCTGCGCTCTGAATATGCGGGTACCACTATCGTCCTGTGATATTCTCCGAATCGAGAAGGAGACTATACATGCCAGGAATCAGGGACGTTGCCGAAGCTTTCTTTGCAGCCTGCGAGACCGGCAAAGGATGGGAGGTTTGCGGAGCGTACTGCAGGCCCAACGCCACGTTTTCCGCACAGGCAGAGCCTCTATTTGATGTCAAAACGCTTGAACAGTACACCGATTGGATGAAAGGTATAACCAAGGTTTTGCCGAATGCTAGGTATGAGGTCAAGTCGTTCGCTATCGATGCAGTTCGAAACAACGTGGCGGCCTACGGTGTCTTTCACGCGACGCACACGGGCGCGGGTGGTCCAGTTCCACCAACGGGACGAAGCACGAGCACCGATTACGTTTACGTCATGCAGTTTGAAGGCGACAAGATCGTGCACATGACAAAAATCTGGAACGCCGGACTGGCCTTGAAGGAACTCGGCTGGCTCTAGCTGCGGTCGTCATGCCATGGAAGGCAGATTGTCCCACTTCTAACGCACAAAGCGTCCACGATGCCGCAGAGCTGGCGGGTCAAGTGGACGAGAACGCTACTATACGTCCACTCGGAGGCTGGCGGGAGATTGAGATGGCCCCATGTGGCCCCTGATTTGTCCCTGAGTCACCATACAAGACATTCTTTGGATGAGACCACCCTTTTCGATTCCAAGGCGTCACAATTGCCATTACGCACTGGGAGTGGCTGTGTGCAAAGAAAAACCACTATTATATTTCTAGCTTCGATTACTTCTGCTGGCCTTACAGTTGGCATTACGGACTCGGCTTCACTGTTGGAGGGGCAATCTACCCAACAGACCGCTGTCTCTCAAAGCGAGGCCCAATATAAAATCAGCATCAATTCCGACTTAGTTGTCCTTCCTGTAACTGTTAAGGACCGGAATGGGAATCTCGTTGCAGGTCTTGAACAGAAGGACTTCCACGTGTTCGACGATGAATCGGAGCAAACTATTGATGTTTTTACATCGGAAGCTACTCCACTTTCGCTCGTTCTGCTCATCGATGATGATTTGAAATCGAAAGATGCAGCAAAGATGGCCCCGAGTCTCCGTGCACTCGCAGCAGGGGTTAGCTTGGCTGATGAAGCGACGGTCTGCCGTTTCGACATCTTGTATTATTCTGGCGAGACTTTTACCAGTGATGGCGACCGGCTGCTGGCTGATTTGAAGAACGCGCAGAAGGCAAGCGAGCCTTCCAAGATGGGCCCGGTCCCTTTCGTTACTCCGCCGTCTACGCACCCTCTCGCACCCGGAGAGCCGGGCCCCGGACCAGCAACTGACCTAGGGAGTGCACCAACCAAAGCCCTCGATGATGCGGTATTTGCTTCGGCACAGTTACTTCGTGGCCGGGGCCGAACTCGCCGCAAGGTAATTCTCCTAATTTCCGACGGTATAAACGGGGCTGTGTTCAATCACCACAACTACGAAGAGACACTAAACACGCTTTTGAGCGACAACATCTCCGTTTATGCTGTGGCTGTTGGGAGCAATTCGTTTCATTCAAAATTTGCATTGATGCGCAAATATGCGAACGATTCCGGCGGTGATATCTACCACGCCACTAGAAGCGACCAAATGGAAAAGCTGTACTCCCGAATCACCGAACAGGCTAGGTATGAGTACACATTGGCGTATGTTCCCAGAGTTTACGGTACAAGTTCTAACTATCATGTCGTGAGAGTAGAAACGACTCGCGAAGGGCTGCTTGTAGAAACTCGCCGAGGTTACTACGCATCATCTGCAACGGCTGTCCCTATGAATTAATGCACCCGCTCAGTGCTTGTTAAACGCCGTACACGTCAATATGGATTTCAAGTTTCCGGTTACGCTACGCAATATAAAAAGGGCGCCCCTTTGGAGTAAGGTTTTGAGTGTTCGGCTCGAACCCCTCCAGGAAGGAACACCCTTTTATGACTAGCACTAAATATGTTGGCTATGCCGGTCTCCAGATAGCCAACGCTATGTAGACCTCAAGGCTATGTCGAGCAGGAGCCTCTTAGCCCTGTATACATGTATTTCGATGGAGTTTTCCTCGACATAGAGTGGGTTCTCCCACTGCGACATGGCAGTGCAGAAGGAGAATCCTATGGAACATTTTTTCAAAGATCCCGATACATTACGGCAAAAACGTCAAGGTCCCTTAGGCCCGTACATCGATGAGTTCGCAGAACAGTTGAGCGAGCAAGGCTACTCTCAACAGTATGCCTGTCGCAAACTTCAGCTTGTGGCGGAACTTAGCCACTGGTTGTGGCAGCGAGATTTGGGCGTTAGGGATCTCACAGTCACAAAGTGGAAGCATTTTTTGAGATATAGAGCCTGGCCTCAATCTGGAAGGAATGGCGACGCTGCAGGTTTGAAAGCCTTTTTTGAATTGCTACGTCGGAAAAGTTTGGTCACCGCACCGCCGGTCGCGCACATCAAGAAGACAGCCATTGACAAGTTACTAGACAACTTCAGTTTGTACCTTCGGCAGGAGCGAGTGCTCGCGTCCGGAACGATAGCCAACTACGCATGCTTCACCAAGAAGTTTTTGGCACAGCGTTTTAGGACTGGACCGATAAACTTAGCCGACCTGAGGGCTGCCGAAGTCATGGGATCTGTTCAACACCTGGCGTCGTCACTCAACGGGAAACGAGCTCACTTGCTGACCAGTGCGCTTCGTTCTTTCTTGCGGTATGCGCGGTATCAGGATTTCATCCAATCGGATCTCGCGGCTTGCGTGCCTTGTGTGGCGAGCTGGTCCGTCGCATCGATTCCAAAAGGCTTGTCAATCAGGGAGGTCAACAGAGTGCTGGCCAGTTGCGATCGGAAGAGTGTCATTGGTCGACGCGACTACGCGATCCTGTTGCTGCTAGCACGCCTTGGACTGAGAGCCGGTGAAGTGGTGTCCCTCATGCTGGAGGATATTGATTGGGAAGCAGGGCACCTCACTGTGCAAGGCAAAGGTAATCGCATCGTCCAGCTTCCTCTGCCAGCAGATGTCGGGAAGGCGGTCGCTTCTTATCTGAAGGACGGGCGCCCCCGCTCGACGCACCGCTCCGTGTTCTTGAGGACAAGAGCGCCAGCCGTCAGACTCACGAACAGCAACTCAGTGGGCTTAATCGTCAATAAGGCGTTGACACGTGCTGGAATCAACGTCCGAAGAAAGGGTGCGCATCAGTTCCGGCACGCCCTGGCGACCGAGATGCTTGGCCATGGCGCGTCATTAGCAGAGATCGGCGAAATCTTGCGCCATTGCAACCCGCAAACTACCGCCATTTATGCCAAGGTGGATCTCGCCTCCCTACGACCCCTGGCACTTCCATGGCCGGGAGGTATTCAATGAACACCTTGCACAAAGCTTTGCAAGACTACCTCGCTATGCGACGTGCTCTGGGATTCAAGCTGCTTAACTATGGTCCAGCTTTATCGGATTTCGTTTCCTTCTTAGCGCGGATGCCATGATCGGTATAGGAGCCTATGTGCGCTGTACAGGAAAAGGACGCAGGGAGCGATGTACACCGCTAACCAAGCAAACCAGAGACGTATTGAAAAACTGGCTGAACGAACCGAAAAAAGCGAATACCGAGATGCTGTTTCCGAATGCTCGGGGTGGCCGTTTCAGCGGTGACGGTGTGCGATACATCCTAGCCAAGCACATTGCGATCGCTTCTAAGACCTGCCCTTCACTGCTCAAAAAGAAAGTGACGCCGCACGTACTGCGCCACACGACGGCCATGGAACTCCTTCAGGCTGGCGCCGATCGAGCTGCGATCGCACTCTGGCTTGGGCATGAATCTGTGGAAACTACAGAGGTCTACCTCCATGCAAACCTCGCTCTAAAGGAACAGATCCTTGCCAAGACAAAATCACCAAACGGCATCAAACCCGGCCACTACAAACCGGATGATAGACTCCTGGCCTTTCTGAAGAGCCTATAGCATCGCAAACTATGTCGAGCAGTCAGGTGATCTAATCGGTTGAAAACTCCGGTCTAGCCAGATTTGCTGGACCAACTTCATCTCCTGCTCGACATAGCCTTGAGGTCTACATAGTATCGGCATGGATGTGCACAAGGAAAGTATTTCGATTGCGGTCCGTAACGGTGCTGGGAAGGTCGTGATGGAATGCGTGATCGAGACCAAAGCGAACGTCATTCTGGACTTTATCCACGGCCAGCGCGGCGAGTTACATGTCACCTTTGAAGAAGGAACTTGGGCCACCTGGTTGTACGATCTGCTGAAGCCACACGTAACGAAACTGGTGGTGTGCGATCCGCGGAAGAATAGCAGACAGGGGAACAAGAATGACCGGATCGATTCCCGTGAGCTGGCCGACCGGTTGTACATGAACAAGCTCAGCTCGGTCTATCACGGCGGAGCTGGTGTCCGCACCCTGAAGGAACTGGCACGCAGCTATCTGACGATCAGCAAAGATCTCATACGAGTCATGAGCCGAGTGAAGGCGATCTATCGCAGTTGGGGTATTCCTTGTGCCGGCAAGCAAGTCTATGCGCCGCGTCATCGTACCGAGTGGCTCGCGAAGATCACCGAGGTGGGGGTGCTCCGCCGGGCCGAGTTTTATTACCAACAACTCGATGCCCTGAGGTCGTTGCGCCACGAAGTAAGGCGCGAGTTGCTAGCCGAGAGTAAGAAGCACAAGGCGAGCAAACTGCTCCGCCAGATCCCTTCGATCGGTCCGATCCGGGCGGCGCTGTTGATCGCACTGATCCAGACACCGCAGCGCTTCCGCACCAAGCGACCGCTCTGGAAATACAGCGGTTTTGCGATCGAAATGCACAGCAGTGCCGATTACCGTTCGGTGAAAGGGGAGCTGCAAAGATGCAAGAAGCAGGTCTCGGTTCGCGGACTCAATCGAGACTGCAATCACGATCTGAAGAACCTGTTTAAGAGTGCCGCGACCATTGCTTCCGTCAAACCGGGTCCGTTCCAGGAATTTTACGCAGCCTTGGTGGCCAAAGGCATGCGACCCGAGATGGCGCGCCTGACCTTAGCGAGGAAGATTGCCACGATCGTATTGATCGTATGGAAGAGAGGAGTGAGCTTCGACGCCAAATATCTGAAACCACAAACAGCTTGAGTGTCTCTGAGCGAGTCCGCTCCATCTCTGGGTATTTTCTCTGGCGGTGGCTGTCAGGTTCTCGAGACACTCTGGTTCGAGAGCGAGTCTCAGCTGATTTGTTAGGCCCTGCGTGTTTCGGGCACCGAGTCTCACACCCTACTCTAGGCCCTCTCGGACAACCAGAAAAAGCTATGGGCCACGAGTCCCGGATAGAACCATGGTCGCCACATTTGACCGTCGTTCTGCTTTGCTGGTTTCGGAACTGACAGGCTTCGTCGCGAAGAAGTGATGAAAACCGCTGGTAGAGAAAACCCAAATCGCTGGGCCAACGGGTCCAGCAACCGAGCACATGGCGCGGAAGTTCAGAACAGATCTTGCTCAATCAAGTGGGCTGCGAAGCAAGAAAAAGTCCGGCCATTGCAGGAGTGTTTTTTCTTGACTTTCCTTTTTATAGAACAAATCGGGAGTTGACCACACTTGATAGAATTTCTGCATCAGGTGAGTGGGCTTGCCAGCAGGGTTCTGTTTCGGTAATCGGACATATGCACAAGGGCTGGCTTTTTCCGTGAATCGCGTCAATAATCGCTCAATCAGCCCCTTGAGCATCTTACTCTCGGCGAAAAGAATCGAAGGAACAGCAGTGAGATAGCGGGGAAAAACCATGAATATACGTCTCACAGTATTAATGCTGACGGCTCTAGTGGTGACAGTGCCTTTGGCAGCAGCAACGGGCTGCGACCTTCTTCCCACCCACCCTGCAAATCTCCGATGTGCGCACAACTATTATGGGCGATACTCTACGGGAGGACCGCGTCATCGACGGCGTAGCGTCGAAAGATTCGGAACCTTTGCGATTTGCCAAAGTTCGCCTCTATGCCGAGAAGAAGTTGGTTCAGAGCACGACCACCGATGCGCACGGTCACTTTCTCCTCGAACTTGCTCCCGGCGGTTACACACTTTGGTTTGAAGGCATGGGTCGTTTTAGCATCGAGGTGACTGCCCCGCGTTTCTCCCAGCAGTTTTACTACGGATTCAGCAGCCTTCACGGGTGCCTCAGTTGGGGATTTAATACCAATTAGCCGTTCGAACCGGGTCACGGCACTCAACCACCTGATGAACGCGCAAACCGATAAAGTTAAGTACCGGGAGCCAAGTTACCGGTGGCTACTTACCAAGCAAGTGGAACTCATTGAGCACGCAAACAACCTGGAAGCCCTTTTCCGTGGTATTCGTAGATGAACCACTTACTGTCATGAACCACGTTGCTGGAGGGAGTTGACCTGACCAGCGCAAAATCCATGTGCACCGCAAAGCGAGCATAGTCTGCGGAGGCTTTGAAATTCACACAACTCAGCACTAGAATCGCTCTCGGTGCCTACCGTGAATCAATCATCACTTAAGGTCGCGTATTTGGTGGCTCTGGCATTCTTGTTTTCCGCACTGAATGCGCAAGCCCCCGCGGCGCAGCAGGCAGTTACACTTAAGAGCGAACCGCACTATCGGTGTATCTTTGAGAACACTTACGCGCGTGTTTTCCGCGTCAGCCTTCCAGAACATGACGCTACACTGCCCCATCAGCACGACCTACCGTATGTTTTCGTCGCTCTCGGTCCTGCAAGGTTTTTCGACGTCGTGGGCGATAAACCCGTAGTTCACGTCGTTATGACGGATGGCCAAGTTAGCTATTCCCAAGGCAGCTTCGCTCACGTAATCCGCACGGACGCCGGGTCTCCGCTAGACAGCGTCGTGATTGAATTGTTGAAACCACAGGGAGAGCCGCAAAACCATTGCGAGGAAAACCAGATTGTGGCAGGGCCTCCAGCTTATCACTGTTCCAAAACGTTGGCAGACCGGAGCAAAGGTACAGCTTACGTGCCTTTGTTTGACACGGACCAAACACACGTGTCGCTTCAGTGGTATGGATCCGACACCACACAAAGTTGGCCCACCTACAGATTAGGTACTTTGATAGTGATTCTTAGCGGTTCGAGAATCCAGAGAGTCGAAAAAGGCAAACCTGAAGAAACCCTGTCCGTTGGCAGCACGGCTTGGCTTCTCGCTGAATCCCCTTACAGCTTCATTAATCAATCGGGAAATCCTTGGAGCTATCTTTCTCTTTCTTTTGAAGGGACTGAGCCTTTCCAACCAGAGTGGAAGCCCAGATAGACATTTTTGGTCTGCGTATCTCCAGCGTGGACAACCAATATCCGCGCACAGGTCCCGATAAACAGCATCACGCGTCCATATGGATTCCGGGCTGATGTATTGAGGGCCTCTTTGATTTGACCCAGGAGTACAATCGATTTCGCCAGCAGCGAGGATTTTGCGTCTGTAAGGAGGCTCCATGGCTCAAGTGCCAGCAAGTTTTTGTGTTTTCGTGCTTTTCTGCGCAACGGGCAGCTGTGTGAGAGACGTTAAGGCGCAGGAAGCAAAGCTCGCCACGGCCGGGCAGCAAATCGAAGAACAGTTTGTGAAATGGCGCGCGCACGGCGCCAGCGGGGCCGTCGCTTTCCGCACATTGGATGGCAAGGCGGAGTACCGTTATCATGACGACGTGCCATTCCCAGCCGCCGGCACCATAAAACTGCCGGTGTTGATTGAGCTGTTCCGTCAGGTCGATGAAGGAAGACTACAATTAGCCGATCCGCTCTTCGTTCACAACGAATTCTATTCCGCCTATGATGGCTCGCCGTTCCAACTGTACCCAGAAGACGATTCGGAAACCGACCTGCACAAGGCGGAAGGACAAACCCGCACAATTGGGGAATTGTGCGAACTGATGACTACAGCGAACAGCAAGCTGGCGACCAACCTGCTAATTCGGAAGGTTGAACTCGAGAACATCCGTGCTACAACTCTCGCGCTGAATACCGAGAACCTCCACATCGTACGCAGCTTCGGAGACGACAGGGCCTACACACAGGGTCATCTTCAAAACTTCGCAACGGCGGGCGCATTGCTAACCCTGATGACCGCTATCGCCGAAGGCGAGGCGGCGAGCCGGGATGCTTCGGCGGCCATGGTCGAAATCTTAGAACGCCAACATGCCAACGACATCATTTCTGCAGGGCTTCCGCCAAAGACGAGGGTTGCACACCTAGCTGGCGAGATACCCGGCATCAAACTCTATATTGACCCCGCCATTGTTTATGCGCCGCGGCCGTTTGTGTTGGTCATCCAAACCCTTCAGATACCAGAGAAGGACCGTACGGCTCTTATGGCGAGTATCACGCGCATGCTCTATCAAGCTATGGAGGTGGGGTCAGGCGAAAAACACGTAACACCGCAAGATCCCGATTAACGTACTCGTCCATATGGATTTCCGAGTAGGCGACGCAAACCAGGCACTAACGAAAGTCGTTATAGAGCAAAATATCTCCATCTGGTAGTGAGCCACGGAAATCCTGCGATTGACTGTATCGGTGGAGTCACTTCGTCGATCATCAGCGGTACTCATGACCGAAGGGCCTTGGCGACTGACGATCCATCTGGCGTTCGCGCTTTCTTTCCTGCGCATTCGAAGAGAGAATGACGGCAGTCGCTCCTGTGGTGTGCGTCCGGAGGCCATGATGAAGTTGAGGACCTGCTTCTGCACTGTCCTGCTGTTGATTCTGGCTGTTCCCGCTTTCGCGGCAGGAACCTATCCCGTCAGAGTCGAGCGCGGTGTGGAAGTGAAAATGCGCGATGGCGTGATTCTGCGCGGCGATATTTTCCGACCGAACGCCGAGGGAAAATTCCCGGTGCTGCTGCAGCGCACGCCGTATCGCAGGTCGGTTTGGGGCTACGCCGTGGACTTCGCGCAACGCGCGGCTTCGCGTGGATATGTGGTTTTCTTGCAGGACGTACGTGGCCGCTACACCTCCGACGGCGATTGGTATCCGTTCATCCACGAATCGAACGACGGCTACGACACGATCGAGTGGATCGCCGCGCAACCATATTCGAACGGCAAGGTCGGCATGTTCGGCGGCTCTTACGTCGGCGCGACGCAGATGCTCGCGGCCATCGCTCATCCGCCCCACCTCGCCGGAATTTGCCCGGTAGTGACCGCCAGCAACTATCACGACGGCTGGACCTATCAGGGTGGCGCGTTCGAACAGTGGTTCAACGAGTCGTGGACCACGGGGCTCGCGCAAGATACGGTTTTGCATCAAATCGAGCGGATGCCCGGTTCGCAGGAAGCGATCGACGTGCTTCCCCTGACGAATTACCCGATTTTCAATACCAGCCCGTCGAGCGCGGTCAGTGCGATGGCCTCCGTGGTCGCGCCGTATTATCTGGACTGGCTGGCGCATCCGAATTATGACGATTACTGGAAGCGCCTATCGATCGAAGAGCATTTCCCCGACATTCGCGTGCCCGCGCTTCACGTTGGTGCGTGGTACGACATTTTTCTTGGCGGCACGCTGCGTAACTACGTGGGCATCAAGGCGAACGGCGCTACAGATGAAGCGCGCAAAGGGCAACGCTTGCTGGTCGTCATTGGAGGCCACGCCGGCGGAGGCCGCAAGATTGGCGAGATCGACTTCGGGTCGGAAGCGATTCGGAATGAAGAAGACGATGTGACGCTGGCCTGGTACGACTATCTGTTTAATGGCGTGCAGAACAGTTTTGCCAGCGACAAGCCGGTAACGATTTTTGTGATGGGTCTGAATCAGTGGCGCCAGGAAGACGACTGGCCACTCGCGCGTGCGAAATCCACGAAGTATTTTCTGCATTCGAACGCGGATGCCAACTCCGCAAAAGGGAATGGCTCGCTTTCCGTAACAGCCCCTGGGAAAGAGACCGCTGACAGATTTATGTACGATCCGGCAAATGCCGTGCCGACGGTCGGCGGACCACTCTGCTGTAGCGAACATCTGGCGCCGGGTCCGCGGGATCAGCGCCCCGTTGAGCAGCGCCCGGACGTGCTCGTCTACTCCACCACACCACTGGAGCACGACCTCGAGGTGACCGGGCCGGTGCGACTGGATTTCTTCGCATCTTCTTCCGCCGTGGATACGGACTTCACGGCGAAGCTGGTCGATGTCTACCCGGACGGCACCGCGATTAACCTGACCGAGGGGATTCTCCGCGCCCGCTATCGCGATTCGCAAGAGAAAGCCACGGCGCTGACCCCCGGCCAGGTCTACTCGCTGGCCATCGATCTCTGGGCTACCAGCAACGTATTTCGCGGCGGCCACCGCATCCGCCTGGAGGTCTCCAGCAGCAACTTCCCGCGGTTCGACCGCAACCTGAACACGGGCGAGCCCGCCGCAATCTCCGACAAGCTGGCCACCGCCAGCAATACGATCCTCCACGACAAAGAGCACCCCAGCGCGCTGATCCTACCGGTCATACCCTAGTAGCAGGCCGCTGAAAAATCGTGCGGAGCGACTAAACGGGACTTATCAAGAGCGAACACCAATGGAAGGACGGCAGATCTGGTCTCGGAAGGCGAGAAGACCCAGTAGCAAAGAGCAATCATGCCGAGAACGGATCAAAAGATTCAGAATCGAGACGCGGCGAACCCGTTTCCCTCAAGAAATTCACGCTTGGTACTTCCGAGGGCTGTGGACTCATTCATTGTGGCTAATTTCACGCTCCTGAGCGGCATATTTAGTAACCGGAGTTGTTATGAAGTCTAGTCTTCGTTATCAGGAAGGCCACCTCTACGAACATCATGGTGCATGGTACGTGCGGTACCGGAGGAAACTTCGACATGAGGATGGTTCTAGCACGTGGAAACGGATGGCCAGGCGCCTAGGGCGCTCGTGCGATTTTACGAACCGCTTTGACGTCCGGCGGTGCCGGGCGGAACTCATGCTGGTCGTCAATCGCGATTGGCTCAGTGCCTACTCAAGAACCACGATCGCCGCGTTCGTCGACGGAGCCTTTTTTCCTTGGGCCAGAGAGGAGCGACGCGCCAGCACAAGCCACGGCTATCAAGCCATCTGGAGAACTTATCTTCGCGATCGAGTCGGGAACATTGGATTGCGAGAATTTCGAACTGTGGACGCCAATCGGACATTGGCAGCGATTGCGCGCGAGAGGGATCTCTCGAGGAACACACTCCGACGAATCAAGTCGGTTCTTAGTACCATCTTTATCTACGCTAAGAATGTGGGCGCGTTTGATGGAGCAAATCCGGTTACTGGAGCTTTTCTTCCGAAGAATGCCAGAGACCCGAAAGAGACTCGCGCCTACGATCTCGCCCAAGTTGCACAAATGCTTGAGGTTTTGCCCCTCTTGGCAAAGGCCCTGGTCGCAACTGCAGCTTTTGCTGGACTTCGCCACGGCGAGTTGCGCGGCCTGCATTGGACCGATTACACGGGCAATAAACTCTCGATCAGACGGTCGATGTGGAACTCGGTAGTGAATCCTCCAAAGACACGCGCGAGCTGCAACGCCGTTCCCGTAATCGGCCAGCTGGCGAAAATCTTGGAGGAATATCGCAAATCTGTGGGCAGTTCGGAATCGCGAATGCTGTTTCAGGGCGGAGGCGGGCTCCCCATCAATCTGGACGCATACACTCGTCGGGTGGTCTTACCAGCTCTCAAAAAGATCGGAATACCCTGGTACGGCTGGCACGCATTCCGGCGAGGTCTAGCGTCAAACTTGTATGCGTTGGGGGCGCAGGACAAGATAGTGCAGCGCATCTTGCGCCACTCGCGACCACATGTCACGAGGGATTGTTATATCAAAGTCTTCGATCACACCGTGCTTCAAGCAATGCAAAAGCTAGAAGCAGCACTCGAACGAGCGGATCGCAACTTGTACCAGCTCAGGTTCGAATTTGCCCAAACTTGAAGCAGCCAGAAAGAACATCTGCTCTCATTCGTGCGCTTAACGAACTCCGGTGACGTGTAACATGCTGCGGCCCTGAGCGCATAACGAAACTGATTCCTGCCTTGTTCCACGTCAGCAGGTGCTGTTTCTCATTGGCAACCTCGCCATCGTCTGACTTGAACGAGAAAGCTCACCGGTTATAATGGCCTCAGTTTTCGTGATTTTGGGGTCGCCGAATCGGCATCGATTCTATTGGCCACCATTTGGCCACCAGCATTTCTGGTTTTATGTGCTAATCTGTTGAAAGCAAACGTCGGAGAGGTGGCCGAGAGGCTGAAGGCGGCGGTTTGCTAAACCGTTGTACGGGCTAAAACCTGTACCGGGGGTTCGAATCCCCCCCTCTCCGCCAGAAACTCTAAGTGACTGATACCACACACTATTTTTCTAACGGTTTCCCGTGTTACTAATTCTTGGATTTTTTCGACGGAATTTCCGCATTCTGTTCAGTAGACGTGAAAATCTAAATATAAGAAAAATAAAGCCTTTCTATTTTTGCGTCAGGGGGTTAGAAGTCCCATTCGGGGGGTTCGAAGTTTTCCTTCTCCGCACAACTCAGACTGCCACTGGGGAGCTAACCCAGCGGGTTTGTTTTCATTCCAGTATCGCCTCACAAATCTTTGTATAATAATTAATTACTATATACTAATAAAGAATATAAAATCATGCGACTGTTGGGAAAATCTTCACAATTGGCACGGGAATATAGAACTGAAGTGCGTGTCTGCCCCAGCGGTAAATCGGTAGATCCGAAGTTCCTGAGTTCTAACGGCGTACTCGCACACAGTCGGATTGCAGAAGAGGTTTGGCAGAGCGTACCCAGCAATCCACGAACAAAGTGCCGAACGATAGCTTCATGCTCGGTACTGCGCCCAACGGTGATGCATGAAGTCTTAGCGGTTAGTTTGGCCGCTGCCCATCAAGAGTACGTCAGTGATCACGTCAGCTTTTTCCAGAAGACTCGGCATCTATAATATGGCCGCGTTAATCGTCTGAACCGTGACAGTGGCTGCAGCCTTCCTGGAACATAGCCTGGGCCAGGGCGCTCAGGTAAGGATCCTCGCACTGAGCGGCTCTCACGAGCTCACTGCCGGCGTCTTGTTGTCCGAATTTGCACCACATGACCCCACACAGGAATACGTAATCGCTGTTCATGTTGGCCTCCGACTTGATTGGGATAAGCACGGGTGTTGCCAAAGGCGGGCTCTCACGGTTGTAGCGGATGGGCGCGCTGCCCGAATGCTAGTTAACGTCCGCGCAAAATCTCAGCTCCCTGTTGACACGGGTTCCTGAACGCCATGCGCACCCTTTTCGTAAGAAAGCCCGGGCATTTGGTAGATGAAGTGCTCCTACCGTTGCGCCTCAGAAAGACGCGAGGTGTTCGCCGAGACGCTTTCGGCGGAAGGACTGGCGTTTGTGAGGCAGGGGCTCTTCCTGTGCGATCAGCACGGAGATGTTACCACTGTGAGTGTTGAGAACCTCCAGGTCTCGTTTTTGGCGGAAGTTACCGAGGTCCCGAATCGACCTTTTTTTGGAGAGTCACACAAATGAGCAGCAAGCTGCGCGACCAACTTGAACATGCAAATGTGCTTACTGACGGGCGCCCAAGCGGGTTCGCGCGGATCGAGGATGCCATCGCGGCGATACGAGCGGGTGAGATGGTGATCGTCGCCGACGACGAAGATCGAGAAAATGAAGGTGATCTGACCATGGCTGCGGAGAAGATCACCCCCGAAGCGATCAACTTCATGGCAAAGCACGGCCGTGGTTTGATTTGCCTGGCGATGACACCCGAGCGGCTCGACGAACTCGAAATCCCACTAATGGTGTCAAATAACGGATCTCGATTCGAGACCGCGTTTTGCGTCAGCATTGAGGCGAGGGATCGCACAACTACCGGAATCTCGGCTGCGGATCGTGCGGCCACGGTGCTCGCGGCCATTGATCCAGCGACGAAGCCTGCCGATCTAGTCCGTCCGGGGCACGTGTTCCCGCTGCGTGCAAGGAACGCGGGAGTGTTGGTGCGCGCCGGGCAAACGGAAGCTGCTGTGGACCTGGCCCGGTTGGCCGGCCTTAGCCCTGCCGGCGTGATCTGCGAGATTATGAACGATGACGGAACGATGGCCCGAGTGCCCGAGTTGCGCGAGTTCGCCCTTCGCCACAAGCTCCCGCTGATCACAGTGGCCGATTTGATCACCTACAGGTTGCGGACGGAATCGATGGTGAAGTGCGTGGCTTCTACAAATCTCCCGACCGAATACGGAGAGTTTCGGCTGCACGCATTCGAAAATCGGATCGACAAGCAAACGCATGTCGCCCTTGTGCGCGGCGATATCGGAGACGGCGAAGACGTGCTTGTTCGAGTGCATTCCCAGTGCCTTACAGGGGATATGCTGCGTTCCATGCGATGTGACTGCGGCGCGCAGCTCGAGAAAGCCCTGTGCCGCATCGCCACCGAAGGCCGCGGGGTGCTGCTTTATTTGAGTCAAGAAGGTCGCGGCATCGGCCTCGCCAACAAAATTCGCGCATACAGTTTGCAAGACGAGGGCCTCGATACCGTGGAGGCCAATGAACGCCTCGGCTTCAAACCGGATCAACGAGACTACGGCATCGGAGTGCAGATCCTGCGCGAAATCGGTGTGCGTTCCATGCGTCTTCTAAGCAACAATCCACGCAAATTGGTCGCTATAGAAGGTTACGGCCTATCGATCACGGAGTGGCTGCCCCTGGAGATCCCGCCTTCGCCTTCAACCCTGCGCTATCTGACAGCCAAGCGGAACAAGCTCGGACATGTGCTGAACGCCATTCCACAGTGAATCAACAGCAGTTCCTGCTTTGTCTTATCGCCTCCCCAACCGTTCGGAACCGCCGTGCGGAAACGTCGTCCCCTCAGCGCTGAAGTGTGGGCGGACGCGTTCGCGTCATTGTTGTGACATGTCGCGTGACACGTCACGCCGAATCCTGACGAATCGACCGGCTGCGGCAGCTTGCAAAAATGCATGTGGACTCTTTTCAGCAGACTACGGGAGCAGGAGGTTTGGCAAATAGAGTGCCTTTTACTATTTTGCCTAACAGAGAAATGAGGCGCTGGTAACCAGGAGGATTCGTTATGGCAAGTCTGCCAAAGCCCATCACGACACCGAAACCCGTGAAGCCGCTTCCCGCGCCCAACAGTGACTTTTACGAACTTGTCGAGACGCTTCCGGCGGAGGAGCTAGCGGTTGTGAAACAGGTGCGCACTTTCATGGAGACCAAGGTTGCGCCGATTATCACGAAATATTGGATCGAGGATTCGTTTCCATTCGAGCTGTTGCCGGCATTTAAGGAACTCAATCTTGGCGGCGTTGGGTTAAAAGGCTACGGCTGTAGAGGTGGAAGTGGGTTGTTAGCCGGCTTGGTCGCCATGGAGATGGCACGCGTCGATACTTCGATCGCGACCTTCTTCGGTGTGCACAGCGGGCTGGCAATGT
Organism: Candidatus Acidiferrales bacterium; assembly: GCA_963804635.1. Classification (GTDB taxonomy): domain Bacteria; phylum Acidobacteriota; class Terriglobia; order Acidiferrales; family UBA7541; genus Acidiferrum. Next base: position 10,835 of record CAWDRK010000047.1, on the reverse strand, counting down.
CTTCCATCTACTTCGGTGGTTCGGAAGAGCAAAAACAGAAGTGGCTCCCGCCAATGGCTCGCTTGGAAAAGATCGGCTGCTTCGGCCTCACGGAACCGCTGGTCGGCTCCGGGGCATCGGGCGGCCTGACAACCACGGCGAAGCGTGAGGGCGATATCTGGATCATCGACGGACAGAAAAAATGGATCGGTAACGCCCCGTGGTGCGACATTTCAGTCATTTGGGCGCGCGACATCGCCGACAATCAAGTCAAGGGATTCATCGTCGAGAACAAGACCACGCCTGGTTTTAAGGTCGAAAAGATCCAGAACAAGATTGCACTCAAGGTGGTCCAGAACGGTCAGATCACGATGGAGAACTGCCGGGTGCCGGAGGAAAACCGTCTTCAAGAAGATAAATCGTTCCGAGACACGGCGAAGGTTTTGCGCGGGACCCGCTATTTCGTCAGCTGGGAAGCGACGGGATGCGCCATGGGCGCTTACGAGAATGCTCTCAAGTATGCCCAGGAGCGCTTGCAGTTTGGAAAGCCCATCGGCTCATTTCAGCTCATCCAGGATCTCCTCGCCAAGATGCTTGGCAACATTACGGCTTCGCAGTGCCTGGTGGGTCGCATGGCTCAACTGAAGGCCGAAGGAAAGATGACCGACGCGCACGCGGCACTTTCGAAAGCGTTCTGCACGGCCAAGTGCCGCGAGACGGTCGCGTGGGCCCGCGAGGTGTGCGGCGGAAACGGCATCGCCGCTGACTACAACGTGGGACGCTTCTTCGCCGATGCCGAAGCGCTCTACACCTACGAAGGCACGTACCAGATGCAGAACCTGATTGTCGGCAAGGCCGTAACCGGCTTGAGCGCGTTCATTTGAGGCACCTCGGGGAAGCACATCAGCAAATCACGAGGCGAAGAGTAGTTCCATCTTCGAAAAAAGGAGCAAGTAAAAATGTCGTCTACGGTTACCCCAACAAGAGCAGCGAAGTCGGAGTCTGGGAGCACGCCGCCGTCATCGATCCTTATGCACCCCGGCCGTTACCATCCGACACAGTTCGATGCGGAGACCAGGCGGCTGCTCACCGCCACCGTAGAGTGGTTCGAGCAGCGCGGGCTTCACAAGCTGCTGGAGGACTTCCACCACAAAACCTACTACACCGAATTTCTAGAGTTCCTGGCGAAAGAAAAAGTGCTTGCTACGTTCTTCACGCCGGCGCAGGACGCTGACGGCAAACCCGGAAAGCGCTGGGACACCGCACGGATTTCTGCACTCTCGGAGATTCTCGGTTTCTACGGCCTCAATTACTGGTATCCCTACCAGGTCACGATACTTGGGCTCGGCCCGGTTTGGCAGAGCGAAAACACCAGGACTCGGCGGCGGGCTGCGGCCGCTCTCGAGGCCGGCGGGGTTGGCGCGTTTGGACTCTCCGAGCAGACGCACGGCGCGGACATTTATCAGACCGATATGGTCCTCACCCCCGATGGAAAAGGAGGATGGCGCGCTAACGGTGCGAAGTACTACATCGGGAACGGTAACTGCGCGACAACGGTATCGGTCTTCGGTCGAGTCGAGGGGAAGTCCGGGCAGGATCAGTATGTATTCTTCTACGCTGACGCCACTCACCCCAACTTCCACGTCATCCGCAACGTGGTGCCAAAGCAGATGTACGTGGCTACATTCCGGCTCGAGGACTACCCGGTCCGTCAAGAAGACATCATGCACACCGGGGATGCAGCCTTCTCCGCCGCACTGAACACCGTCAACATCGGCAAGTTCAATCTGGCATTCGGCTCAATCGGCTGCGCCACGCACGCCTTGTACGATTCGATCACGCATTCCCACAATCGGATCCTGTACGGCAAGCCCGTCACCGCGATGCCCCACATTCGAAGAGACTTTGTCGACGCATACGCTCGACTGATTGCCATGAAGCTGTATGCCTACCGCGCCGTCGATTACTTCCGCACCGCCGCTCGCGACGATCGCCGTTACCTGCTGTTCAACCCGATGGGCAAGATGAAAGTTACCGCAGAGGGCGAACGCGTGATCGGTCTCCTCGGGGACCTGGTGTCGGCGAAGGGTTTCGAAAACGACAACTTCATCTACATCGCGAAGGAAGATATACAAATGCTGCCAAGGCTGGAAGGGACCGTGGCGGTCAACCTCCGGCTGGTGCTGAAGAGTATGCCCAACTACCTGTTCAACCCGAAGGAGTACCCGCCGGTGCCCACGCGCACGGACCCGGTTAACGACGACTTTCTGTTTCATCAGGGTCCAGCGCACGGCTTGGACAAGATTCTCTATCACGACTGGCACCCGCCGTATGAAGCCGCCGCACATCTGCCCAACGTCGCGCGCTTCACGGAACAGGCCGAGAGCTTCGTCAAAATCCTAAGCACCAGCAAGCGAGATCTGTCCAAGACCCCCTTTGACTTCAGCCTCGCGCTTGGAAACCTGTTCACGCTCATTCCCTATGGGCAGCTGATCCTCGAACAGGCTTCGATTCTTCATATTGACGAAGACGTCATCGACACAATCTTCGACGTGCTCATTCGCGACTTCTCCAGTGCGCGATCCAGCTACACGGCAGGCCCGCGGCGATGGACGAGGAGCGGACATGGGCACTCGGCGCGGTGCGTGCACCGGTCAACGATTCCGATCGCTTCGACCGAGTTTGGCAACAGGTTGCTGCGCTCTCGGGCACCTACACGATGAATCCAGGCGTGGCGTAGGCGGCAAACAGATAGTGAACGCTTTGTATGAAAAAGGAGAGTAAACCAATGTCTTCGACAGCTTCTAAACCAAGGGCGCAAAGCGCAGCGCGAAAGCCACTTCGGGCCGCCTGTTCTTCCTGGATCTGGGCGCAGGACGCGTGCTCTCCGCGAACCCGGACGGCTCCGATTTGAAAACGATCGTCAGCGAAGGTCGAAAACTTCCGGATGGCATTGTTGTGGACGCCGAGGCCGGTCACATCTACTGGACGAACATGGGCAGTCTCAAAGGGGACGATGGCGCCATCGATCGAGCTGATCTTGATGGCAGCAATATCACAAGCATTGTTCCCGACGGGCGGAACTTTCACCCCTAAGCAACTCCAACTCGACAAGAAGAACGGCAAGCTTTACTGGTGTGATCGCGAAGGCATGCGCGTGATGCGGTGCAATCTCGATGGCTCCAAAATTGAAACCCTCGTCGACACGAGCCAGGGCGACCCCGTCCCGGCCCCGACGCGACGAAATGGTGCGTGGGCATCGCTCTCGATGTCGAGGGCGGAAAGCTCCACTGGACGCAAAAAGGATCTGACAACGCCGGACAGGGTCGCATCTTCCGCGCCAATCTGGAAATCCCGAAGGGGCAGACGCCAGCGAACCGCAACGACATTGAAGTGCTCTACGAGAATCTGCCCGAACCCATCGATCTGGATCTCGATATTGCAAACCGCATGATGTACTGGACCGATCGCGGCGATCCGCCGCGGGGCAACAGCGTGAATCGCGCGCCCATGGATGTGGCGCCCGGGAAAAACATCGCTCCGGAAATTGTTGTCCACGACTTGATGGAAGGGATCGGATTATTCCTGGACTTGAAGGGTGGCCGCATGTTTTTCGCCGACTTTGGCGGTTCCATCTACAGCGCGAATCTGGACGGATCGGACAAGAAGACGTTGCTCTTCGCCCAAGGTAACTTGTCGGGAATCGCTTACGCCGAAGTCCCGGCAAGATCTTAACGAGACCTCGATCAGGGTGGCACCCCAAAGGAGATGGAGATGAGTTCGCCAGCATCTGCATTGAAATTTGAGAACGTCCTTTACGAAAAGAAGGGGCTGATCGCCTATGTGACTCTCAACCGGCCTAAGGTGCTCAATGCACTGAACCAAGCGACCTGGCGGGACTTACAGACGGCCTTTGAGGCAGCGCGCGGCGATGACGATGTTCGCGGCGTCATCTTGACCGGCGCTGGCGACAAAGCGTTCATCGCTGGTGCAGACATTGGAGAACTCTCCACGATCAGCGCAGTTGAAGCCGAAGGTTCGAGTAGCTACGGACAGACAGTCCTGAACCTTATCGAGAATCTGGGCAAGCCTGTGATCGCAGCGATCAACGGCTTCGCGCTTGGCGGAGGCTGTGAAACCGCCATGGCCTGCACGATACGGATCGCAGTCGAATCCGCAAAGTTCGGGCAGCCGGAAGTCAAATTGGGACTCCTGCCGGGTGGCGGAGGCACGCAACGTCTGCCACGTCTGGTAGGAAAAGGGCGCGCTCTGCAACTCATTCTCACCGGCGAGATCATCAACGCTCAGGAAGCCTATCGCATCGGGCTCGTCAACGAAGTTGTTCCCGCCGCCGATCTGATCGCTCGCGCGGAAGCAATTCTAAAGCAAATCTTTTCTAACGCCCCAATCGCGGTGAAGTATTCGCTGGAAGCTGTGAACAAGGGAATGGAGACAAGCCAAGCCGAGGGCTTCGCGCTCGAAGCTTCGTTCTTCGGGCTCTGCGCTGGAACAGAGGACAAGAAGGAAGGCACATCCGCCTTTCTGGCGAAACGGGCACCGCAGTTTCAGGGACGGTAGGGAAGTCGAAACTCGCATTTCATTGAAGGAGTGTTATGGCTACCGAAAGCATTTTTTCTGGTTTGAAAGTTGTAGATCTGGCCAGCTTCATTGCGGGTCCGGGTGCGGCGACGATTCTGTCTGATTTCGGCGCGGAAGTCGTGAAAGTCGAGCCGCCCGGAATCGGCGATCCCTACCGGCTTGTCTACAAGATGCCGCCGCAACCGTCTTCAAACGATAACTATGCGTGGCATCTCGACAATCGCAACAAACGAGGTATGGCCGTCGACCTGAAATCGCCCCGCGCAAAAGAGGTTCTCGAGCGGCTCGTCAAGTGGGCAGACGTGCTGGTCATTAATTTTCCACCGCCTGTGCGCAAGCGTCTCAAGCTCACGTACGAAGACATCGCGCCCTGGAATCCCCGCCTGATTTATGCCGACATATCGGGCTACGGCGATGACGGTCCGGACGCAGACCTTCCGGGGTTTGACATCACTGCTTACTGGGCCCGCAGCGGTTTACTAGCCCTGACGCGTGATGCTGGTGCTCCTCCTACGCTTCCTCCATCGGGCAGCGGAGATCACGCCACGGCCGTTGGGCTGTACGCGGCCATCGTAACGGCTCTCTACCGCCGCGAACGCACAGGAAAAGGCTCCCATGTCACCACCTCGCTCGTCGCGGAAGGAACTTGGTCCTGCTCAATGTACGTTCAGGCTGCTCTATGCGGAGCCAAGTTTTTCCCGCTGCATGATCGCAAGAATCCACCGAACCCACTAATCAACGTCTATCAGACTTCCGACGAGCATTGGTTTCTGATCGTTTTGCAGTCAAAAGATTGGCCGGCGCTTGCAAAAGTCATAGGCCGTCCGGATCTCGTGTCGGACGTCCGGTTTGCTGATCAAAAGGCGCGCGGGGCTAATCCCTCCCAATTAACCGAAATACTCGACGAAGCCTTTGCATCGCAGCCGCTCGCGCATTGGCGTGATGTCTTTGATCAGGCCCATATCACCTACGGCGTAGTGCGGCATCCCTCGGAAGCCATGACTGACCCGCAGTTGCTCGCAAATGACATCATCGTGCCTCTCGAAGGCGCGGGTGAGAACTTGAAGCACACCATAAGCAGTCCACTCAAGGTGCATGGAGTTGCCAAAGTGCCGGCACGGCGAGCTCCGGATATCGGTGAGCATAACGATGAAGTTCTGAAGGAGCTTGGTTTTACGAGTAATGACATCGAAGGCTTGCGCGCTGGCGGCACGATACCCTCGCTTGAGCGGGCATCAACGGCGGCGGACTGAAACTAATCAAGGAGCGAGACATGGCGAAACAATCTGGAGTTGGGAACACCGTGTACAAAGTAGTAGAGGTCATCGGAACCAGCACCCAGTCTTGGGAAGACGCCGCAAAGAACGCAGTGGAGACCGCCGGACGCACGCTTCGGGATCTGCGCGTGGCAGAGGTTGTGAAGACGGACATGACTGTCAAGGACGGCAAGGTGCAGGCGTACCGCACGCGCGTGGTGCTGTCTTTCAAATATGGAAGCTGAGAGCCCGGTCTACCGGTCGAGACCAGCCGGATTGAGATGAGGAAGCAATGGAGCAACCAAGAATTATCGTCGTCGGTGCGGGTTTTGGCGGATTAGCCGCCGCCAAGGCTCTCCGGAAGACCCCAGCGCAGGTCACCTTGATCGACCGCGCAAATCACCATCTTTTTCAGCCCTTGCTCTATCAAGTTGCGACTTCCGTGCTGACGCCCGGTCAGATTGGTACTCCGATCCGCGGTATCGTTCGGAATCAGAAGAACACTACCGTCATCCTGGGCGAGGTCACAGGAGTGGACAAAGACAGAAGGTGCGTTTTTGTCAGTGACGCTGATCGCGAAAATGTGCCGATTGCTTACGATTATCTAGTTCTAGCCACAGGTGTCACTCACAGTTACTTCGGCCACAATGAATTTGAGAAGTTTGCACCTGGATTGAAAACACTCGGCGATGCCGTGGCAATCCGGCACAAGATTTTGCATGCGTTCGAGCAGGCAGAGGCCGAAGAAGACCCGAGCCGCCACCGCGACCTCCTGACATTTATTTTGGTGGGCGCAGGCCCTACAGGAGTGGAGATGGCCGGAGCTCTCGCTGTGCTGGTGCGCAGTACTCTCAGGTGCGAGTTTCGCCGGATTGACCCGGCTTCCGCGCGAATTGTGCTGGTGGACATGGCGCCCAGGGTCTTGCCGCCATTTTCGGAGGACCTTTCCAAAGCCGCGAAAGAGCGCCTTGAGAAGTTGGGTGTCGAGGTTCGGTTGGGACACAGCGTCGAGCAGATCGATGCAGACGGTATCGTCGTCGCGGGGGAGCGCATTTATAGCAAAACCGTGATTTGGACCGCGGGCGTTGCGCCCTCGGCGGCGGGCAAGTGGTTGAATGCCGAGACAGATCGCGCCGGGCGAGTGCGCATTCAAAGTGACCTCACGGTTCCAGGACATCCCGAGATTTTTGTGATCGGTGATACTGCGTCGCTCGAGGAAAATGGCAAACCCCTACCAGGCGTTGCACAAGTGGCGATGCAGCAGGGACGCTATGCAGGAAAGCTGATTCACAGTCGCATCGCAGGTGATCCCGCACCGAAGCCCTTTAGCTACTTTGATAAGGGCAGCATGGCGGTGGTGGGCAAAGGCTTTGCAGTGCTGCAAAGCGGCAAGGTCCATGCAAGCGGTTTTGGCGCATGGCTCGCGTGGGCGGCTGTACACCTACAGTTTCTGGCGACATCGAGTCTTCGCGTCAGCGTCTTCCTTCAATGGGTCTGGACGTACGTGACTGCTCAAAGGGGCTCCCGACTCATTATTGAGCCCCATGGGTCGGTATCCGGTAAGCCAATCGCCGATAGCGCTATCAGAGCCGCGGTCGCAAGCAAATAGGACTTTCGAGGAAACATGATTGACTTTGAAAGGAAGATTCTGGAGGAGAACGACATGCCAAAAAACAAGCAGATCCAAAACATAGCCATCGTCGGTACGGGCGTAATCGGTGCCAGTTGGGCCGCGCTCTACCTTGCACGCGGGTTCAACGTTGTCGCCACCGATCCTGGGCCTAACGCGGAAGAAAACTTGCGCCGGTTTATTGATGCCGCTTGGAAAGACCTGACCGTGATCGGGCTATCGCCGAACGCATCGCGGGACCATTGCAGTTCACGACCGATATGAAGAAGGCGCTCTCCGACGCCGACTTTGTCCAGGAGAACGGACCCGAACGGAAAGATTTCAAGATCAAGCTCTTCGCCGACATGGACGCCGCCACCCCGCCGGATTCGATCATCGCATCCAGTTCCTCCGGACTGACCATGAGCATCATGCAGTCCGCGTGTAAGCATCCCGAACGCTGCGTGATAGGCCACCCTTTTAATCCTCCGCACGTCATCCCTCTGGTCGAGGTGGTTGCCGGCGCGAAAACGTCACCACAAACTGTCGAACAGGCGATCTCGTTCTACGCATCGATCGGCAAGAAACCGATCCAGGTCCGCAAAGAGGTTGTCGGCCACGTCGCCAACCGCCTGCAGGCCGCCCTTTATCGCGAAGTTGTCTATCTGATCGAGCAAGGCGTGCTCGATGTTACTGACGCGGATGCGGCGGTGTGCTGGGGACCAGGGTTGCGCTGGGGAGTCATGGGGCCCAATCTTCTGTTTCATTTGGGCGGCGGTCAAGGCGGGATTCAACACTTCATGGACCAATTCACTGGCCCGTTGGCGACATGGTGGAAAGATCTCGGGAAAATTACTGATTTCAGCCCCGAGGTTAAGCAATTGATTATCAAAGGAGTGCAGAGCGAGGCAGGCGACCGTTCGATTGAAGAACTCGAGCGCGAGCGCGATGCCATGCTGCTGGAATTGCTGGCAACGCGCGCGAAGGGCGAGAAAGCGGCTGAAGCGGCGATGTCGAGGAGTGCAAAACAGGCCCACAGCGCGTAAAGCACGGCGAGGGTGCCTGCAGGGCAGTATCTGAATTCTTGAGAGCGAGCGATGATTTACGTCCATTCACTTGGCCGGGCTTCCCGATACTATTCGGCGCGGACAGCGCTCGCTCCTGGGGGAGTCCGCTTATCTTTCGCCGAGCTGGAAAATCGTGTTAAAGGCATAGCAGCGGCGCTCAGTGCGCATGGTTTCAAGATAGGAGACCGGCTCGCCCTTCTTTTGCCCAACGGTCCCGAGTACATCGAGTTGGTATACGCATTAGCTGGCTCGGAATCATAGCAGTTCCACTAAATACTCGCCTCTCGTTGGCGGAAATTGATCGGGTGCTTGCCGACGCGATCCACGTGGGTTGGTCCGTCACTCCTCGTTGCCAACCCCAACTGTGCAGATTCCTGGGAGCGGGTACTCGATCAAGATCCTTTGGAAACGCGAAACGGTCCTCCTCCGAACGTTCTATATGACCCGGAAGCGATACTGGCTCTCATTTACACCAGTGGCACGACCGGCCAGCCTAAGGGCGTCATGGTGACTCACGGTAACGTCATGGCCGACGTTCACCACTTTAATTACTGGATGCGATACACGGAAGGCGTCGTCTACCTGCATGCGGCACCCCTGTTCCAGATAGCTGACTTTCCCGCGATGTTTGCGGCCCCGGCTTTCGGCGCGGCCCAGTTGACGATTCCAAAGTTCAGCCCGCAAAACTTCTGTGAGACCGTCGAACGCCAGCACGTTAGCCACACTGCTATGGTTCCGACGATGATCAATTTACTGACTCAGTTCCCGGAGGCCAGCATACGACTTGAGCAGCCGGAGGTCCTCGCGTACGGCGGATCTCCAATGGCGCCCGAACTTATCCAGCGTACGAGGGAGCTTCTGCCGCACGTGAAACTGGTTCAGGTCTACGGACTCAGCGAGACCGGGTTCCTCACGGGTCTGCAGGACCAGGAGCATACGCACGACCGGCTGTTGTCCTGCGGCCGTCCTTGCCCCGGCAACGATCTGCAGGTCACAGACGAATCAGGGAAGCAAGTCGAAGCGGGAAAGCCAGGTGAATTGGTGGCGCGGGGTGCCAACATCATGCGGGGATACTGGAAAAATCCGTCGGAGACTGCGCCTGTATTCCGAGATGGCTGGTTTCGCACCGGGGATATCGGCTATCAAGATTCCGAGGGGTATCTCTACATCCTGGACCGCTGAAAGACATGATTGTCACCGGAGGTGAGAATGTTTACTCCGGCGAGGTCGAAGCTGTCATTTACGCACACCGCGGTTCGCGAAGCCGCGGTCTTCGGGATACCGGATCCCAAGTGGGGCGAACTGGTGATGGGCTGCGTTGTGTTGAAGCCTGGAGTAGCCCTCACTGTGGACGAGCTTGTGGCGCATTGCCGCAAGAGTCTCGCGACTTACAAAATCCCACGTCGCGTCGAGTTCCTGGACACCGAGTTGCCCAAGAGCGGCTCGGGCAAAATATTGAAGAGACTTCTGCGGGACCGCTTCTGGGCGCATGAGGAACGGGCAGTCAGTTGAAGCGTGCGACCACTGGTGTTTTCGGTCGGGCTTTGTGCGGTTTGAGGGATGAAGCTTGGCATGATGACTCGACTCGGGAGATTGTTGGAGGGTAAAGAAATGGATGACATGCAGGTGGTTGCTGCGATACTCACCCTCGCTCTGCATACCGCCGAACGTGAGAGCGCGCAGAAAGCGGGCGCAGAGCACTGGCGAAAGGTGTGGAACGACTACAACAAGTTCTTGAAAGAACTAGATAAATCGGATGAATCGATTGACAAACGAGGGATCCATCCAGATTGAATCGGAGGCAGCCGAGGTATTTCCTCTTTATAGACCGCTCCGCCCAGCCCTAGAGGAATTCTTCGCGAGTGTGTTCTCCATTCGTTCCCAAATCGTGTTAGCGCTTAAGCGGTTCCATCGGTGTTTCGTTGGGGTTTCGAGCCCTTAGGCTTGAGAATTATGGCTTTCTGGGCCGGAGCGAAGGGCACCCGTGAAGTCCATAGATTGGGAGTGTTGTATGAACTCAGGTGTTCTCCAGAAGGATGAGTCTCACGGCGTGGCTTGTTTCCATTGCGGTAGACCAATCCGCGTCTCAACATCTTTGGCCGGAAAAAAAGCAGGGTTCGATGAGTTGACATCAAATGCGCAAGAGTGGCGCTCGAAGGTGTTTTCGCTGAGGTGCAGAAACTGTGGGCAGGAAGCTTTTTATGCGCTAAGCCAAATTCATGATTTTCTATCCGGCCATAGGGAGTCTCCTCAACAACAGAGTTGAATCAGTGTCGGCGATGACGTGTCTTCGGCGGGCGGCGTGTCTGCGACTCGATCAGGATG
>CAWDRK010000046.1:0-158822 GCA_963804635.1 Candidatus Acidiferrales bacterium | reverse complement strand
GGGATTATTTTAGAGAAGGCCCCGTTCTTCGGAGCGGGGCCTTTTTCTTTTGGCGCGAGAAAAACGCCGAATGGCCTACGCTTGAGCGCGATGAGGTGAAGTTGAGTGAATTCGCGATAGCGTCGTGCTAGCGTACGGTTCGGAGGTCAGAATGCGAATCAGAATACTTTCTGCTCTGTGTGTTTTATTGCCCGCGATGTACTCCCCGCAGCAGACCGTCGCCCAAAGCAATCCTGCCAGTTTGCCGTTGCCGCAGACGTCACCGGAATTCCCAAAAATTGCTGAATCCGAGATGCTCTTGTTTCGCGCCGATCTCGCAAATGGGCCCACGAACTCGTTGCCAGGGGATACTTTCCGCAACGACCAAAAGGACGGAATAGACGCGTTCGCAGCGCAATTGGCGAGCAACATGCCGGTGTGGCACGGAGCTCAACCCTGTTGCCGCGACTTAGGCAGATTCGCTGCCCCGCAACCGGTTCCGCTTGAGCCTCGCGGGGAAATCGGCCCACTCCCGCCCAATCCGTCGCGGCCGTCATTCAAAATCTCGCCGTAAGCCACTACGCTAGGCTGCTTGTCAGCGCCGGTTGTGATGATGCAAGAAGGCACGATGTAGCCAGCTCAGGGAGGGACGCGCTACTGCGCCTTGCTCAGGGAAACTCGCGCAGTTCTCCTGTCATTGGGGCTCTTGAGTTCAAGAGCGCCGACCATTTTCGTACCTGTTGCTCTTAGATCGTAAGCGAATTTCCATTCTCCAGTCGTTAACTCAAACCTCACTCGGTCGCCATCGACTTTGCCGTTCTCTATAGGATATTGCTCCGACTGGTCGGGGCCCCCGCTACCCGTCAGTTTGTTTCCCTCTTGTTTCAAGATGAAAAGCTGTGGCACATCGTGGTCAGCGCCATCGGCCCTAAAGGACCCCGACCATTTGCCGGCCACCTCCCCGGCCATCGCGGTCAGCGCCAACAACAGAACAAGTGCAATGGTTCTTTTCATGAAGTAACTTCCTCCTTTCCTCCTTTGGTCATCCTCCATGGGCCAGGATGATTCTTTTCCGGTACAGCCACATGATCAGCCCGCTCAAGGCTTGCACGAATACCATGGTGCTGGCTAGCCAGGCGGCGATCCGGCCGGGCATTCCGAAGATACTTCCGGTGTGGATCGCTTCGTTCATCGCCAAGAGCCTCTCGCCGCGCGACAAATCGCTAGAACGGCTCAACCACACCACGCTCCCATGGTACGGGTCTAAAACAACCACATTGCGTTGGCCTGCGACTTTGTCCTGGGGGTACAGAAGCGCAATCCGATAGACGCCACCGTACTTCGGCATCTGTACTCGATACGGGACCGCCCCAGGCATGTAGCCACGCGCAATCGCCACCGCTTGATCGGGCGTAATTGTCGTTGAACCGTCTTGTGGTTCTCGTACCGCAGAGCCTGGGGCATGAATCGGGTAGGAACCGGCCAGTCTGTAAATCAGCGGCGCTAATTGATCCTCGAAACCCAGCACCGTTCCGGTTGCCGCAAGCAGCGCCAAAGGTAACAGGAAGACCATTCCAATCGCATTATGCAGGTCGAACCACAGCCGTCTGTGGCCCCACCTTCCGCGAATGCGAACTTGCTTCATCGGCCACCAGAGGTACAAACCGGATGCCAGGGACAGCAATAGCGCGATCGCGGACCATTTCAGAAGATTTCTGCCAACGTCTCCGCTGGCGAGCCGAACATGAAGTGACCGCACATAACCGAGGAAGGTCTGCCCACGCGTCCTCTCTCCGAGAACTTTTCCCGTGTGCTGATTCACGTAGGCAATGCCACTTGGCAACAGCACCTGCGAGGAGAGGTTTGGCGACAGCGATGGCAGGTAAGCCACGACAGGTTCGCCGCCGAATCTTCGGGAAACAGCATCTCCGATTTCACTCAGGAAGAGTTCTGGCCCCCCTGGCGTGATGTAGGAAAGTTGTGGGTGAAGTGAACGATCCAATTCCGGCTCGAACTCCATGATGCTCCCGGTTACTCCGAGAATCACCATGAACGCACCCGCAATGAGGGCGAGGAACAGATGGCCAGTCAGGATCAGTGCACGCACGTGGGTATTGAAAGAACCTCACGACCATCAATGAAAAAACAGCCCCAGTCAACGCACCCGGGCGCCGATCATTGTCCATCAAAGACAATGCTGGGACAACCGCCCGCTCGTATCGACTAGCGTCCCGCGTAGTTTCACACGTAGAATGGCGCTTTCCTCGGGGAGGCTTATGAGCGGCAAACAGCAGACAGTCCTGATTACCGGCGGCACTGACGGCTTGGGAAAGGCCGCGGCGCTGCTACTCGCGGAGCGCGGTTATCGCGTGTATGCGGCGGGACGTGCGTTGCCGAAGAGGCAGGAAATCGATCGCCTCGCGTCGCAAAAGAAGTTGCCTCTCGAGAGCTTGGAACTCGACGTTTGCGACGATGCTTCCGTGCAGCGTGCGGTGCAAGACGTCCTTCAAAAAGCCGGCGCGATCGACGTGCTCATCAACAACGCCGGCATTGGTTACATGGCCGTAATCGAGGACCTCCGCCTCGCCGACCTGCGCCAGCAATTTGAAACCAATCTATTCGGCGTGTTGCGCGTCACCCAGGCGGTGCTGCCGCAAATGCGCGAGCGGAAACGTGGACGCATCCTGATGCTCAGCAGTGTGGCCGGTATCGTGACGCCCCCAACCTATGGAGCGTACAGCAGCAGCAAGCATGCGCTGGAAGGCCTGACCAATGCCTTGCGCCTGGAAATGTACCCGTTCGGTGTGGAAGTGATTTTGATTGAGCCGGGCTACATCGTCACGAATTTTCAGCACACCGCCAAGGAACTTGCCCAGCCGTACGTCGAAGCGGGAAAAACAGGCCCGTACGCCAACATCTATTCCGGTGCCTGGGCCGGCGCCAATAAAGGCCGGGGCGATTCCAAAGCGACTCCGGAGGACTGCGCTCAAGTGATCGTCGAGGCGATTGAATCACCGCATCCAAAGGCGAGGTACCCGGTCACGCCGCTGGCCAGGTGGGTGTCGTTCGCAAAGCGATTCGTGCCAGATAGCATCCTGGATTCCATCATGCGCAGCAAATACGGTATCACGCGCACGGACTAGAGGATCGCGGACCGGTTTTCATCCGGAAAGACGCGCCGTTTGCGCCGCCCAAGGATCCCATTCTAAAGACCGGGCAAGGGTTTAGGGTTGCGATGCTTCGGAGCGGGAAAAGCTCCGCGCCGCAGCATGACCGCGTGCTGCTGTCCCGCTCGGTGCCAAGCAGGTGGCTAACTCAGGTTAGTTCGATACTTGGAACGACACGCTATTCTCGCGAAGCTGCTCCCACTTCTTTCGCCAAGCATCGTGGATCGGGCTTTCGGCGTAATCGGCGGCGGCCTCGGCGCTGGTAAATTCGATGACGTAGACGCCGCTCCAGTCGCGAATCTGGTTTCGCTCCGTTTTCAGCCAGATATTCTTGATGCCAGGGATTTTCGCGGCCATGTCCTTGATGCCGGCGATGGCCTGATCCTGGTCGTTCTGGGAAGTGGCGTCGCGGAACTTGTACGCGACAACGTGAATCACGGTTTTGGGCTGGCCAAATTTGTTTACCGCCGAGACCCGTTGCGTGGCCAGGGTTCCGGTTGCTAGGCCCGCCAGAAATAGCGCGCCCGCGGCCGCAATTTGAATCATTCCTCGTTTCTTCCGCTCCATCGCGTTCCTCCCCAATTTTCGAGCCTACCCAGTCTAAGCAAGTCGAGCAGCGGCGGCAACCGCACCCGCTCGTAGAGATTTGACGCGGCGGGGCGCTAACCGTAGTCTGATTGTTGGCCGAAGGAGCGACGAATGGTTCGACCGCGTGGAGGGATTGCGGCATTGATTGGCGCTGTATTGCTGGCAGCTGCAGCGGGGGCTGAAGACCGTCCGAAGACCGATCAGGAAGCACGAGCGATCCTGAAACAATTGATCGAAATCAACACCACAGACTCCGTTGGCAACGTCAGCCAAGCGGCCGAGGCCATGGCACAGCGTCTTCTCGCAGCCGGCTTTAATGAGAAGGATGTGACGGTGGCGGGGCCGAACGAGCGCAAGAAGAACCTGGTGGTGCGCTATCGCGGCACGGGCCAGAACAAGCCCATTCTCTTCATCGGGCACCTGGATGTGGTGGAAGCGTTGCGCTCGGATTGGACCAGCAATCCATTTGAGCTTGTCGAAAAGGACGGATACTTTTACGGCCGCGGCACGCAGGACATGAAAGAGGGCGACGCCATTCTGGTGATGGCGTTCCGCAGGCTCAAGCGCGAGGGGTTTGTGCCGGACCGCGACCTGATCCTGGCGCTCACTGCCGATGAGGAAGGCGGCACCGCGAATGGCGTGGACTGGCTGCTCAAGGAGCACAAAGACTGGATCGACGCGGAATACTGCATCAACCTGGACGGCGGCGAGTTTGAAAAGTTAAAAGCGAAGCGCGTGCTTGCGGGATTGCAGGCCAGCGAAAAAGTCTATGCCGACTTCCAATTCGAGACCACAAATCCCGGCGGCCACAGTTCGGTGCCGGGTCCCGAAAACGCCATTTATGAATTGGCGGCGGCGCTCCTGAAAGTGCAAGCATTTTCCTTCCCGGTGAAAATCAACGAAATCACGCGAAATTATTTCAAGCATTCCGCCACGCTGACGACAGGTTCACTTGCCGCCGATCTTCGCGGCGCGGCGCAGGAGCCTCCTGCCCCGGACGCCATCAGGCGGCTTTCGGCCAATCCGTATTACAACTCGCTGCTGCATACCACCTGCGTCGCTACGCTGCTCGCCGGCGGCCATGCGCCGAACGCGTTGCCGCAAACGGCGCGCGCCAATGTGAATTGCCGCATTTTTCCCGGAGAAGACCCCCAGGAAGTGCACAAAACGCTGGAGCGAGTAGTGGCGAATCCAAAAGTGAAGGTTACGCTGGTGCCGGAAAAAACCGCGGACGGCAAACTCATTCCGATCGTGGCCGTACCGCCTTCTCCGCTTCTGCCGGAACTTACCGCGACGTTCGAACGCACCTTGTCCACCATGTGGCCGGGCCTCCCGGTTGTGCCGACCATGTCCACCGGCGCGACCGACGGAAAGTATCTGCGCATTGCAGGCATACCCACGTATGGGATTGCCTGCATGTTTTTCGATATGGAAGATGATCGCGCTCACGGGAAAGACGAGCGCATCGAAATACCGGAATTCTATGACGGCGTGGAATTCGGCTACCGGTTTATCAAGGCGCTCGGTTCGCATTAACAAGTTCTGACTGATACGGCCTAGCACGCCCGGCTCACAAGGCGTCCGCTACACCCCCGATGCAAAAAGAAAAGGCCCCCGATCTCTCGGAGGCCTCTCGATTTCTGCGTATTAGGAACTTCAGGGCTTCGTCGGATCCGGCGCTTCGCCTGGCTTTACATCTTGCGGAGAGGTGGCGCTGGCCGCAACCGGCTTTCCGTTGTCGGTTCCATAGCGGGTCAGGTAGGGCATGAAGGGCGTTACTTCGAACGGCATTTTTTCGCGTTCCGCAACGGTGCCGATCGGTTTGCTCTTGATCATCGACAGCGTGTCGTTCCACGGATCGATCTTCACGCGGCCGCCCAGCGGAAGTGCTGCAATCTTCTGCGGGTTCTGCGGGCCGTGCGTCGCATCCAACGCCATGGTGGACTTCAGGTCGTTAATTTCGGGTACGCGGTTGCCCAGGTGGCCGCTGATCAGATTGGGAATTTCTTTTTGGCGGCTATCGAGCGCCTGCAGGAACAATCCGGCATTGGCCAGTTGATTCTTATACGGCGAGTTGTTCAGAAGCTGAATCGCCTTGGCATTGGCTGCGGCTTCTTCCTCCGGGGTGCGGGAGAAACCAAAGTGGCGGAACGTGTCCTTGTCCTGCACGAGAATCTGGTCGAAGAAAGCGTATTGCGGATCGACGCGGTGGCCAAGAACCACGTGGCTGAGTTCATGGGCAAGCATGGTGGCCAGGCTGGCTTCATCGGGCAGCACGTCGATCAGACCGCGGCTCAAGACAATGGTATGCCCCACGGTGAAAGATTCCAGCGTCGAAGTCATCAACACGCGGCAGCGAACTTCAGGATCGAGGTCGATATTGTTAGTGACCTCAAGATTGTTGATGACCGTTTCCAGCACCTTGTCCACTTCACCCTTGGGCGCCATCAAGCCAATGCGCTCCAGGCGGTCCGTGACGTTGTCTTCGGCCTGGTGGTCCCAAGAGCGTTGCGCCTGGATTGGCGAAAGGTCATTCGCGGTCTTGGTGTCGTCCTGAACCGGAGCCTCTACCAGGATTTTGCTGAGTTCCTGCTCCTGGGCGGAGTTGCCAAGATTGTAGCCCCACAGCCGGGTCTGTGCTTTGAAGTCCAGTTTCTTGCTGATGGCGTAGTGCAGATCGCTTTCCTGGCTATACACGAACGTCGGCAGCCAAAGCCCCGGCTGTACGTTGGTGCGCCAGCTATCGAAATGGAAGTACCAGCTGGAATGCCCATTGCCGCCGTAGCCGCCATTGAAGCGAACGATGTGAAAGTCCTGGTCCTCAACCCAGATGCGTCCCACGAACCGGCCTTTGTTGCCTTTCTCCGACGGGGTCACATCGAAAACCAGGCAGCGCACTTCGCCAAGGAATTCGCGGCGAACATAATCAAACTTGTAGTGCTGCTTATCGAAGCCGTTGGTATCGATGAAGATCATCTGCAGGAAGCCATCGGGCAGGAACTGCATGGCGAAACTGAAGAAGTTTCCGATGGAACCAACAACCTTCCGGCCCTTGCTAGAATTGTCAGTCAAGGGCACCAGAGCCACACCCTTGGTGAAGTTGGCGCGGCCAAGAAAATACTTGTCGCCAGCCGGCACCGTGCCCAGGTCCTTGTCGGGCTTCAGGTTTTGAATGTAGGTCTCGACCAGCGGAGAGTAATTCCGCATCTGGCCATAAAGGCGCTGCTCGTTCGCGACAAAGCGGTCGACCACCTGATCGACGGTTCGCGGTTGGTCGGCCGCCGGCACGGGCGAGGCCACCGCCGCTACGCCGGCGCAAGCACTGAGCGCCAGAAGCAGGATATTTCTAGACAGCGTTCGCATGTTCATCTCCCTCAGTACGCCAGCCGGAATTCAATTCGCACCCGGGCCGGAAAATCCACCGGCTCATGCTCGCGCTGCGCCGGCTTGAACTTAATTTGTTGCGCCGCTCGTTCGGCCGCTTCATCCAGACCGTGACCGAGGCCGCTGACTACCCGGTTGATCTGAATGTTGCCATTCGCGAGGAAAATCAGGTCCAGAACTACGTCCCCTTCGATTTTCAGATTACGCGCTTCGGCGGTGTACTCCGGCCGGGGCTTGTCCTGGATGACGATGCCCGTATCTGGCGGACCGCCTGCTTGCGTCTTCTTCTTCGGCGCTTCGCTGACCGCCGCGGCGTCGCCGAAACCACTCGCCACCACGACTGCTTTCTTCGTTCCGCCGCCCGTTGGAGGCGTGGCGACTCCGTTGCCAAAACCTGTGCTGGCTACCGTGCCCCGGATTCCTTCCTTGCCGCCGGTGCCATTGCCATATCCTTCGCCGCCGGGCAGTGCAGGCGAGCCCAGCCGGTTCACGTTCGTCGCATGATTCGGATCACCCTTACCAGGCATCCCGTTGGGGTCGCCAAATCCTCCGGTCTGCACTTTGTCTATGGGTGCCTTCACCGTCGCTGGTGCAGCGCTACCGGTTGAGGCCATCAAGCCAACCTTCACATCTTCCTTCGGGCGCTTCGGTCCGTTGTCCTTGGCTTCGATGCTGGCGGCTTCGAACTTCGGGGTCATGTCCGGAACCTTGACGTCCACCTTCTCGATTTTCGGCTCGAGCTTCTTGGGTGCAAGGTTCGCGAAGATGTGCGGTTGCTTGGGGTTCAGTTGCGGCGTCTCCATAGCGGGAGGTGTTTCCGGAGGTTTGATCGGCGGCTTCACCGCGTGGGGTGGGGCCGGTGGCGGAGACGCTACCGGAATTTCCGTCAGCGGTTGGGCGATCTCTACGCTGTTATAATGCAAAGCAGTCTTCATCCCCTCCGGATACATCAGGGGAATCAGCAGGAAGAAAATAGTTGCGGCGACTTGAATGCCGGCACTAACACCGATGCGATCCCAGCGAGGTTTGGAGTCGGGTAGCAGGGCAAGGCGAGCGGGTACCTGCCGGTTGCCAATGTGCTGCTTCCAGGCTTCGGGATTCGAGGAACGGGCGGTGCGATTGGCGTTTAAACCCACGCCCATCGTTTTGCCCTGTGTGGAATCTGCGATCATCGTAGTCATCCGCTTCAGCCTCTGGCGAAGATTAATCCTGCCTCTCGATTCAAATAGAATCGAGTAGTTTCCGCTTGGACATGTGTGTTACCAGTACGAGGGTACTTGGGCCGGGGAACCGTCCGAATAGGACTTTCGTACCAAAGTCGCGAACTCGCTAATGATCTTGCGAGTGCACTTCCACACACGCCTTCTAGTCGGGGATTAACCCGCCGAGGCGAATTTCGTTGCGGGGCGGGTCTCGCAACACCTCCTAGGATACCGTATTCGGAGACAGGGGGAACGCTCTGATTTCCGCACCGGTTTCCTCCCGAAAGAGTACCCTTTAGGATGCCAATCCTGCAATCGACGTTGGATAAATATGCGAGGCACCTAGACTAATAAAAATACAGGCTTTAGTGTAGGACAAGGAGGATTGTGCCGCAGTCTCCGGGTGAAAATGCCGAATATCGCGTGCCCAGCGCCCTGTGGTCGGCCGCAGAGGTGCTCCTGGATTCGCTGTATGCAGAGTCGCGGGCGGCGGCCTGGAATGTGTCTCGCGAGCGCTTTGTGGCGGCACTCGAGCGCAGCGTGTGCAAACGCTTTGCCGATGGCGGACTCACCCAGCACGGCTTGCACGAGTATCTTCAGACACTCTATGCCGAGGATCTGGCTTTGGCGTGCGGTTGCATGGCAGGAACACAGCAGGCATGGGAATATTTCGTTCGCGAATACCAGGGCTATCTGCGCGCCTCCGCCGGCTCCATCACCAAGGGAAGCCGTGCGGGCGCCGACGCGCAGGAACTGGCGGACTCCTTGTTTGCGGAACTGTTTGGGCTGGTGGATGGCAAGCGAGGCGAGCGTTCATTGTTTCGCTACTTTCACGGCCGCAGTTCGTTGAAGACGTGGCTGCGTACCATTCTGGCGCAGCGCCACGTGGACTGCATTCGCGAGCGCCGCCGCTGGAGCTCTTTAGAAGCTGACAATGGCGAAGAGAAAAAAACGCTGCCGGCAGAACGCATGGCGAACCCAGTTCTCGATCCTCACCGCGAACGCTATGTCACGCGTTTCGTGGCGGCACTGGAGAGTTCCCTTGCCGGCCTCCCAAGAAACGATTGGCAGCGCCTGGAGTTCTATTATTCGCGTCAGTTGACGCTCGCCGAAATTGGCAAGAAATTGCGGGAACACGAATCCAGCGTTTCGCGAAATCTGGAGCGTATCCGCCGGGAACTTCGCGGGTCCATTGAAACGTTGCTGAAAGCGCCGCCGCCGCTCAGCGAACCGGAGATCGTACTGTGTTTCCAGTATGCCGCGGAAGATGCTCCCATCGATTTTCGCAAGTTATTTCCCGGCAAGGAACCCGGCAGGCCCGGCGCGGGAAGGAAGGAAACGTCGTGAATTACTGCAAGAAAGGCGTTTCGCAACGTTCTAAGCAGGGAGTCGGTTATGCTGTCTGACGATCGCGATCGGCAACTGGAAAAGGCGCTGGCGCGCCACCTGCGCAGCGATGCGCTCGATGCCGCATGCCCGGACGCCGAAATCCTAGCGGGCTATCACGAACGCACGCTTGCGCTGCAAGAAATCGCGCAATGGAAACAGCACATCGCCGCTTGCGCACGTTGCCAGGAAACCCTGAAGCTTGTGGAAGAGTGCAATGTTTTGCAAGGAAGCGAGGAGGAGAATCGGAAAATGATGGAACTCGTTGGAGGGAAATTTGCCGCCGCTGGTGTCAGCCACATGCCCATGAACGAAGCGGTTCGCGCTGCTCTGCCGGTGTCGCGCGGTTTCGCGATCAAGCAAACAGCAAAGCGTGCCGCGGCTCTGCGCTGGATCGTGCCCATTGGCGCGCTGGCCGCAGGTGTGCTGGTGTGGGTTGGCGTGCGCGAAACGCAACAACATAAGACGATGAAATCCGCGCAAAGCGAGGTGGCGGAAAACCGTCTGTCGGTGCCGAGCGCGCCCAGGGCCGCAGCGTCCACTCCAAAAACTGTGTTGCCGGATGAAGATAACAGGGCTGACAAAAAATCTCGGACCTTGGACGAGTTGAGCAAGCAGGGACCACCTTCGTCGACGCCGAAACCCGCGGTCGCTGTGAATAAAAAGGCAGCTGTGGGAGGCGCTGTGCCGGTCTTGCTGGCTCCGTTGTCAGTCCAAGAGAAACGCGAGCAAGATGCCAACGCCTTGAAGGACCTGTCCGCGTCTTCCATGGAGCCAGCGCCAACGATCCCTCCCGCGGCGGTCAACAACTACGTAGCACAGAATCGGGAGTTGCCTGCCACGCAAAAGACGCAGGTTGCCCCCACTGCGACGCGCGGAATCACCGCGAACGATGCTGCGAATACCGGGAGGATGTCAGGCCAGCAGAAGCAGTTGGCAAAGTTGCCGGCGCAAGCTAGCGAAACCGTGGAAGTCACCGCCGCGAATCCGTTGGTGCCCCAATCCATGAGCGATGTTCTTCCGGAAGGCGGCACCATCATCGTGGCCCCGAACGATGCATATTCCTGGCGCGTGGGCTCCAACGGAAAAATCGAACACAGTACGGATAACAGCCGTACCTGGACGCTGCAGAAGAGCGGCGTTACAGCGGACTTAACGGCGGGTTCTGCGACCTCGGGCAAAGTCTGCTGGGTCGTCGGGAAGGCAGGAACCGTGCTGCTCACCACGGACCGCGGCAAGCATTGGAAGCAACTCGCTGCAGCTACGAAAGAAGATCTGGGAGGCGTGAACGCGGTGGACGACAAGCGCGCTTCCATCTGGACCGTTTCGCACAGCAAGAGTTTTGAGACCAATGATGGCGGCGCCAGCTGGTCTGCGGTTGGCGAGAAGTAAACTCTCCTGCAAGAAATATCGCTGACGCCGTTCTAAGAGCGAAGGCAAATTCAAGGTGAGGTGGTTCCATGAAGACTTCGCAAGGCGTCGCCCGTTCCCGTTCTTTCTGGATGGTGCCCGCGGCAGTGGCATTGGCTGGGGCCGCCGCGTTCGTTCCCTCCTATCACGCCGGAAAAAAGGCTGAGCCGCAGGAAAAGGACGCGGGCCACGCGGCGGACCGCAGCACTACCCTGAACGATCAGAGCGAACTGGCGGTGACGGTCTACAATTCCAACATTGCCCTGGTGCGCGACGTTCGCCAACTGCAGTTGCCCACCGGCAACTTCCGCCTGAAATTCATGGATATTGCCGCGACCGTGAATCCCGCGACGGTGCACTTTCGTTCGCTCACGGAACCCGAAAAAATCGCAGTCATGGAGCAAAATTATGAGTACGACCTGCTGGAGCCGGCCAAGCTCCTGAATAAATATGTCGGCAAAGAAGTGACCCTGGTGCGCAGCTATATGGACAACGGTACCACCAAGCACGAGGAGATCAAGGCCACGCTGCTAGCCAATAACAACGGCCCGGTGTGGCGGATCGGCAACGACATCGTTACGGGAGTGTATGGCGAAACCTATCGCTTCCCCGAAGTTCCTGCGAATTTGTACGACCGGCCAACGCTTTTGATGACGCTGGAAAATTCCGGCTCGCCGAAGCAGAAGATCGAAGCGTCTTACCTGGCGAGCAATTTGTCCTGGAACTCCGATTACGTGTTGACGGTGGGCCGTGATGACAAGGCTGCCGACCTGGATGGCTGGGTGACGATCGTCAACAATTCCGGCACGGCGTTCCGCAACGCTAAATTGCAGCTCGTGGCTGGCGAGCTGAACCGTGTTCCCGCAGCGCAGCCGCGTGCGGAGATGGTCTTTAAGTCCTCGCTTCCGGCAAGCGCCGGTCAATTCGTCCAGGAAAATTTCAGCGAGTATCACCTTTATTCCCTGGGACGGCGCACCTCGGTCGAAGACAAGGAAACCAAGCAGATCAGCTTGTTAGAGGGGAGCGGCATTCCGGTAGAAAAACTGTTTGTCGTTAACGGCCAGAATTTCTACTACCACAACGCACAGAATCCCGGTTCGCCGATCAAGGATGCCGTCATGGTCTTCTACAAGTTCAAGAATGAAGAGAAATCCGGGCTTGGCATTCCCTTGCCGGCCGGCAATCTGCGGGTCTACCAGAAGGATTCCAAAGGCGGGCTGCTGTTCATCGGCGAAGACCGCATCGATCACACCCCGAAAGATGAATTTATCAACGTGAAAATCGGCAATGCGTTTGACGTGGTTTCCGAACGCAAGCAGACGGACTATAAAGTCCTCAGCAACCGTCTTTGGGAAATGGAATTTGAGATCACCATCCGCAACCACAAAGACACGCCCATCAGCGTTCAAGTGAATGAACCCATTGGCGGCGAATGGGAAATGCTGTCAGCGACTTACAAGTACACAAAGACCAGCGCATGGGCGGCGCAGTTCGATGTGCCGGTGAAAGCGAATGGCGAATCGGTGCTGAAGTACCGCGTACGAGTGAAGTGGTGAAAAAAAACAGGGCATGAAGAAAAGTCCGGTCCTGCCCGCCGCGCGTCATCCGGAGCGCAGCGAAGGATCTCAGCCAGGGAGTTTTTGCAGCGTCGCGAGATCCGGCCACACACGGCGTGGCCCTCAGGATGTCATCGGTCTAGCAGGTCTGAGTGATGGGCAAATTGCAACCCGCGAAAGACCCCCTCACTCTTCCACGATTGCGTCGGCCTCAATCTCCAGAAGAATCTCCGGCGAAATCAGCTTGCTCACCTCGACCATGGATGTAGCCGGCAATATGTCCTTGAAAAACTCGCCGTGCGCGCGCCCAATCGTCTGCCAATCCGCGATATTCGTCACGAAGATGCGTGTGCGCACCACATCCTGCAGGCTCGCTCCCGCGCGCTTCAGTGCCGACTGCAAATTGCGAATAATCTGCACCGTTTGCGCGTAAGGGTCGCCTACGCCGATGATCTTTCCATCCCTTCCAGTCGCCGTGGTTCCCGAAACGCTGATGTAATTTCCAACGCGCACCGCCCGGGAATAGCCAACGATCGGCTCCCAGGGCGTTCCGCTGGCGAAGTTCTGTCGTGCCATCTTTATCCCCTCGGTGGGCCCGTTTCCCCAAATGGCCACGGGTCGCATGATAAACTTAAAAGCAGTATCGCATGGGGTAGGCGCAATCTGCGCGCCAGACACGCCAGGCATAGGACAGACCGATGCGTTGCAACAACATCATTGAAGCCGTTGGCCACACGCCACTGATTCGGCTCAACCGCATGGCGCAAGGCCTGAAGCCGCAAATCTGGATCAAGGCGGAGATGCTGAATCCCGGCGGGTCGGTGAAAGACCGCATCGGCATCACCATGATCGACGACGCCGAAAAACGCGGGTTGTTGAAACCCGGCGGCACCATCATCGAGGGCACTTCCGGCAATACCGGCATGGGATTGGCGCTGGTCGCGGCAGTGCGCGGCTACAAGTGCGTATTCACTACCACCGACAAGCAATCCAAGGAAAAAGTGGACCTGCTGAAAGCCCTGGGCGCCGAAGTGATTGTTTGCCCCACGGCCGTCGAGCCGGAAGATCCCCGCAGCTATTACAGTGTTGCGAAAAAGCTGGCCCGCGAAATCCCCAACTCCTTTTACCCCAATCAATACGACAACCCCACGAATCCTGAAGCACACTACCAGACCACCGGCCCGGAGATTTGGCAAGATAGCGAAGGCAAAATCACTCATTTTGTCTGCGGCATGGGTACCGGAGGCACCATCAGCGGCGTCGGCAAATTCTTGAAAGAAAAGAACCCCAACGTCAAAATCATCGGCGTGGATCCCGAAGGCTCGCTGTACTACGACTTCCACAAGACCGGAAAAATCACCAAGGCGCGAACCTACGTGGTCGAGGGCATCGGCGAAGATTTCTTCCCCACGACCATGGACATGAAGATTCTCGACGACGTCATCCAGGTGAACGACGAAGAGTGCTTCGTGGTGGCGCGGCGACTGGCCAAGATGGATGGACTTTTCACTGGCGGCTCGGGCGGCGGATGCCTTTCCGGCGCGCTGCGCCTGGCCAAAGACCTGGGAGCGAACGATTATATCGTGGCGCTGCTGCCCGACACCGGGATGCGCTACTTGAGCAAGGTGTACAACGAAGAATGGATGCGCGAACGCGGCTACGTGGAATCAAGTGTGCCCATCACCGCCGCGGAAGTGGTTGAAGCCAAAAAACGGTCCGGCAAGGTCCGCGACCTGGTGATTGTAAGGCCGTACCAGACCATCTTTCATGCGTTGAAGACCATGCAGGAACAAGACATCTCGCAGATTCCCGTGTTCGAAGAGAATGTGCCCATCGGCACTGTGTACGAAGATCAGATTCTGACTCTGGCGCTGCAGGGTAAAGACCTGCGCAAATTGGTGGTGCGCGAAGTGATGAGCAAGCCGCTGCCCTCGATACCCAAGGACGCCAAAGTCGAGCGGGTAACCTATATTCTGAGCCACGAAAATCCCGCCGTATTTGTGGACATGGGTGATGGCAAATTTGAAATCCTCACCAAATACGACTTGATGAGCACGGTGGCCGGTCTGATGGAACAAAAACGCTAGTCGCATCTTCTCTCCCCGCGGCTGCAGAGCACAGGACAAGGACCAGTGAAAATAAAGGATTTCAACGACCGGCTCAAGGACTCCATCCTCATTGCGGATGGCGCCATGGGTTCGCTGCTGCACGAAACCGTCGGCGCAGTCCGCTGCTTCGACGAGCTGAACACCACGGAACCGGAAGCCGTTTTCCGGGTGCATCAGTCTTACATTGAAGCCGGCGCGCAGATCATCGAGACCAATACCTTTGGTGCGAACCGCTTCAAGCTTGCTCCCATTGGCCTCGGCGAAGATGTTCAGCGCCTGAACAGCCGTGGCGTGAAAATCGCCCGTGAAGCGCGGGAGTCCGCCGCTCGCGAAGTGCTCATAGCCGGCTCCATCGGCCCGCTGGGCATCGGTGTGCAGGCGCGCCATCCCGAACCCGATGAAATCATCGATGTTTTTCACGAACAAGCGTTGGCGTTGGAAGAACGCGGCGTCGATTTCTTCATCCTGGAAACGTTTTCGTATGTCGATGAGTTGATGCTGGCGATTGACGCTATCCGCTCGTTTTCTGGTCTGCCGATTGTGGCGCAGTTGACGTACTCCGAGGAGGGCACCACCTACGGGGATGTGAACCCGTTTCTCGCGGCCACCATGCTGAAGGACAAAAACGTACAAGTAATCGGCGCGAACTGCACGTTGGGCCCGCAATCGTTGCTGCCGATTCTGCGCGAACTCTGCGGTGTAAACGGAGTATGTGTGAGCGGCATGCCGAATGCCGGGTTCCCCAAAAAAGAGGGCGACCGCATCGTTTACCCCAAGTCTTCGCCGGAATATTTTGCGCTCTTCGCGCGCGAAGCTGCCGAAGCGGGCGTACGCATTCTGGGCGGCTGCTGCGGGACCACACCTGCCCATATTCGAGCCATGGCCGATCAGGTAAAAGCTCTGAAGCCCGGGCATGCGCACCACGCTACGACGGTGCTCACCGCAAAGCAGCCAACGGTTCCCGTGCAGCAGAAGGAACCGGAGAGCAAATTCTGGAAAAAGCTTCAGAACAAGGAATTCGCGGTCTGCGTGGAGATAGACCCCCCCAAAGGAATTGCGCTCGATCGCATTTACGAGCAAGTCGATAAGGTGATGGCCTCGGGCAAAGTCGATTGCATCGATATCAACAGCGGCGCCATGGCTCGCGTTGGCATGGATGCTCTGATTGTGGCCGGCGCTCTGGAAGCCCGCGGCGTCGAAACGGTGCCGCACCTGACCACGCGCGACCAGAACATCATCGGCCTGCAAGCGATGTTACTTGGCGCGTGGACGGTTGGCGGGGTACGCAACGTTCTGGGAATCACCGGTGATCCGCCTTCCGTGGGCGATTATCCGGAAACCAGCGGCGTTTACGAGGTGGATTCCGTCGGCCTCGTGAAAATTCTCAGCCGCCTGAATCAGGGCACGGACTGGGCGGGGAAAACTCTGGGTGGGCAAACGAACTTCACGATCGGCGTGGCTCTGAATCCTGTCGCCGACGACCTCGATAATGAAATCGTGCGCTTTCACGCCAAAGTGGAAGCGGGCGCACACTTTGCCATGACGCAGCCGCTATTCGATCCCGAACATTGGCATGCCTTCCTGAAAAAGCTTGGTGGCAAGCCCGCGATTCCCGTGCTGATCGGCGTGTGGCCACTAAACAGCTACAAGCAAGCGCTGCGTCTGAACAATGAAGTCCCGGGCATTATGATTCCGGAGCCATTGCTCAAGTCCATGGAAGCGGCGGGCGCCTCAGCGCGTGAACGCGGGTTTGAAGTCGCCCGGGAAATGCTGGCGTGGGCGCGCACAGAATTGGCGGGTGCGTACCTAATTCCGCCGTTCAAGCGCTACGAGGAAATCCTGGAGATCCTTTAGGGGCTGCGAGCGGAATCGGCTAGGGCTTAGCCGGAACAGCCTGACTGGTGTGGTCGTGCACGATTTTCCAGCCGTCGGGGAATTTTTGAAACACCAGGCTGAACACGCCGCCGACATTCCCGGCGTCCCGTGTGAGATGCCATTTGCCGAGTACCAGCGCTGCGTTTCCGCCAAGCGAATGTACTTCCAGATCGCTGAACTCAAGATGGCCCATGGTGGCCTTGTCCGGATATCCCTGCTGGTAATGAGCCAAGACCGGAGCATAGCCGCGCGTGATACCGCTGGTGCCGGCGAAGGTAAGATCGCCTGAGTTCCAATAGCCCTGCATGAAGGTCTCCACATTTCCTTGATTCCACGCAGTTTGCTGGCGCGTCAGTACCGCTTTTATGGCTGCCTCTTCTGAAGCGGTGGCTGGTTGCGTTGCCGGACCGGGATCAGCGTTTGTGGCCAGCAGCGTCAGGCTCATCGTAAGTGCAAGAAGCATAAGGCTGATAGTTCTATTCATGGCTTTTCCTTGGGCTGCGGGAATGCGCAGGAGCATAAGCTAGCTCCGGCTCGTTAGACAAGGGGGACTTGGCTTGTAGCGAGACAGTTATGCCCGCGAGCACCATGCCAGGTGGTACGGGCGGGCTATTGGCTACATACATTGGGGACGCAATACTGTGCGTGGAGGCTGAGGGATGTTTGCCGCCATGATACTAGCCATCGCGATTGTGGCACTGTTCCAGTTCGCCATTTACTACTGGCGAGCGGTGCTCACCGGCGTAGCCTCGCTGCCGGTTTCAACCCAGGTGCTTGCAGCGGCTCATGCGGACGAAGGGGAATTGCGCGGGTCGGATTTCCGCAAGCTCGCCAGCCTCTACGACCTCACTCCCGAACTCCAGGGCGGAGGAAGCGGCTTGGGCCTGGTGAGTTTGTACTTTGCCGTGGTCCGCAAAGCGGACGCTGTTCTCGGCAAACTGTCACCTGCGTTTGTGAATTGGGGCGAACGCGAAATGGCTCTTTGCGCCCGCTATGCGGCCGTGCAAATCGACCGCAGGCTGCAAGCTAACCTCGAGCAAGTTGCCGCGATCCGCTCCTGCTAACTGGCGTCGTCCGGCTGCGCTCACAACCAGCAATCCACTCGCCTGTAACTCGACTAGTGATTTGTAATTCGTCATGGCGGAGACGCTCCGCCCCCCGGGAGGGGTTTGCGTCTGCCATGTAGCGCTAGCTTTTATGCTCGCCTTGCGTTGCCATTGGGCGATCTCGTTCATTGCCGGCATGAAAGCCAGCGCTACCTGGGAACAGAACTTCGCCTCGGGACGGCGAACAGCTAGTAGGACCACCGCAACAACGTCGCGCCCGAGGTGAATCCGGCGCCCACGGCGGCAAGCAACACCACGTCACCCTTCTTCAGTTTCTTTTCTTCGAGGGCCGTCTGCATCGCCAGGGGAATAGTGCCAGCCGTGGTGTTGCCGTAGCGGTCAATGTTGATAATCACTTTTTCGAGCGGCATCCCCAGACGTTCCGCGGTGGCGGTGATAATGCGCCGGTTCGCCTGGTGTGCGATGAAGCAATCCACATCTTTGCCGGTCATGCCATTCTTGGCCAGAACGCGTTCGGTCATCTCCGCCATTTTCTTCACGGCGTACTTAAAGACATTCTTTCCATCCTGATGGATGTAGTGCATCTTCTGGTCGACGGTCGCGTGCGTCGCGGGGTTCAAGCTCCCTCCGCCGGGCATGTACAGGAACTGCCCGCCGGCGCCCTCGATCTGTGCGACATGGTCGATGATGCCCGCTTCGCCGTCGTTGGTGGGTTCCAGCAAGACCGCTCCGGCGCCATCGCCAAAAATGATGCAAACCGCGCGATCGGTATAATCCGTCATGGACGAGTTCACGTCCGACCCGATCACCAGCACTCTCTGGTATTGTCCGGACTCAACGAACTTGGTTCCCGCGTTCAGTGCGTACAGAAAACCGGAGCAACCCGCGGAAACGTCGAATCCCCAGGTATTGGCCATTCCCAACTTGTGCTGAACCAGGCACGCCGTGGAGGGATACATCATATCCGGCGTCACTGTGCCGACGACGATCAGGTCCACCGACTGCAAATCAAACGGATGCGCGGCCATCAATTTCCTTACCGCTTCCACCGCAAGGTCGCTGGCCGCTACGCCTGTGTCCACGAGATGCCGTTCGCGTATGCCTACGCGTTCCATAATCCACTGGTCGTTGGTGTCGACCATTTTCTCCAGGTCAGCGTTGGTCAGCACGCGCGGCGGCACGTACCCAGCTACACCCGTAATTTTTGCGGCGATCCGGCGAGACATGATTCTCCTTGATGGTTCTTAAGGCCTGAACGTAAATGTCGATTGTATGCGATGCGCTTTGCCAGAAACAAGCGCGGGCGCGGTTCACACCGGGGGAAGGATTTCGTAGCGCAGCGTGATCTTCGCTGTTTTTTTCAGCATGGCTTCGATCGAACAATATTTCTCTTCGCTGAGCGCAATGGCGTGTTTCACGGCGTTTTCGTCCAGCGCGCCCCTCAGCCGGTACACGATTTCCAGCTTCGTCCATACCCTGGGAGGCTGCGCCGCGCGTTCGCCCGAACAGAATACTTCGAGCGATTGCAGCTTCTGCCGCTTCTTCAACAGGATGATGACGATGTCGGTAGCCGTGCACGCCCCCAGCGCCATCAACACCATCTCCATCGGACCAGCCGCTTTGTTGGACTCGCGATCCGAGTCGAACGGGACCGCATGGCCGGAGGGACTGGTGGCCAGGAATTTCTGTTCGCCGCTCCACTGAATGGTTGCTGTTTCCATGAGCTCATCCTTTTGATAAATGGTGGCAAATCGCAGTCCCACCACTTTAGCAGATGTGACTTCTCCGTCGCATAAATGCGACGGCTTCTCAAACCACGCATGCCATAGGCGCCGCTAGGTCACGGTTTGACGGACTCATCCTAGCCGGTTGGAGAATTACTTGAGCACTGACAACATCACGAGGAGCAAGCAACCCGCAAGCGCTATAGCAGGGCTCTCGATCCGAGAGTTCCTTCGACACCTTTGCTCCGCATGTGCAGGTTTGACTGGTTCCCCGAGGGTTGACGGCCTGCAACACACGCCCAGCGTTTTCGGCTTTGTACCTGAGTTTAGAGAACAAGGCAGCCCAACTTACATCCTGTACCGACTTGGCGAGCATGCCACCAGCCAAGCCCTTGACGTTCAAATCTTCGGCGGCAATTACACCGAAGTTCTGGATCAGCCAGAACGTAAACTTGCGTTGAAACTCCTGGTTCTTGATTCGCTGGTGAATCTTTTGCAGCAGTGCAACCGCTTTACCGCGACGATGCGAACCCTTCTTACGACGGGCAACTTTGCGTTGCGCACGACGCAGTTGCGCTTCTGCTCGTTGATACCAACGAGGGTTGGGAACGGACTTGTGGTCCGACATGGTTGCAAATTTCTCCAAACCAACGTCGATTCCGATTTCCTTGGTGTTTGCAGAAAGAGGCTGCACTGCACACTCGACAGAGAAACAGACGTACCACTCGCCATACGCACGCTTGATTGTGACGGTCTTAAACTTGCCGCCCACGGGACGATGTAGCTTCACTTCGACTGGTCCGATGCCTTGAATGCCGAGCAGGTGGTCAGGCAACCTGATGCCATCCCCGTAACTTGGGAACGTGATGCTACGGAAGCGACCACGACTTTTGAATCGCGGCTAGCCCGCTTTCTCACCACGCTTCACTCGGCGAGAGAACGCCTGGTAAGTCTTCCTCACACGGCGGAGAATATCCGGGCAGCAGGAAAAGTTTGCCAACCCGCGGTTGCCAGCGGCACGAAGCTCTTTGAGCTGATTGGCTTGGGTGTAAGAAGTTGATAGAAACTTTCTGTTCCCGCGCATCACGACGTTCTTGCAACGCCGCATTGCACAAGCGACAGGATATCTGGCACGCATCGCAGTCACTAAAGGAGAAGACGCGAATCCCCCGTCAGCTAAATCACACCGTCCCGCCGCGCCGCGGATTATGGGTACGACGGGGCAGGCGGGCGTTAGGAACGCACAGCGTTTCGCCTTTTCAGCAGGAACACCATTTGCTCGGCCGAATTGTCCAGCGGCGTTCGGGCAAACGATCCATATTCTTCATAGCGCTCGAGGCCGGCCAACAGAAACAGAGAGCGCAGATGCGGGTAAGTGTAGTAGCACATCGTCAGGGGCTCGGTTTCTTCCTTCACGAGTTTGTCCCCTTGGTAGGTCCGGAAGAAAAACGTTGCCGCGAAGACCTGGTTGATCTTGTCGACGGAATCCTTCCGAAAATAGCGCCGCACCACTCTGCTCGCATCTGTGGAGTCGCGCCACTCCAGTTCCAACGTTTCTTCACCAATCCCCCCGGGGAGCTTCTCAAATTTTGGGAAGAACACGTCGAACGCAAAAATGCCATCACTCTTCAAGTGAAACGCCGCGGAGGCCAGCGCACGGACTTGGTGGTCCACGGTGCGCATGTGCTGCAGCGGCCGAAACGGCATGATCACCAGGGGATATTTCTTCTTCAGCCGGAATTGGCGCATGTCCCCGCGATGAAGTTGCACGTTTCGCCGAACATCTCGGGGTTCCTGCTTCAAGTGGGTTTTTAGGACGCTGAGCATCGGCAACGAATTGTCCACCCCGTGAATTTCTATCCCTTGCCGCGCGATGGGGAGCAGCACCCGCCCGGTTCCGCAGCCAATTTCCAGAACCGGTCCTCCGAATTTCTTCGCCAAATCCACATAGAAGGGCAGATCGACGAGGTCGGTCTTAACGGCATACGCGCGGTCATAGTATTTGGCAGAGGTGCTGTAGGTTCGAAGCAACTTCTTCACGGGATGAGTTTACGCCGCGCCAAGCCGGCCAGTCCCAGAACGCCGATAGCCAGCAGGGATAGCGAGCCAGGCTCGGGGGTGGAAGCCGGATCGGAAAAGGTGATGCTTTGCAGGATTCCAGTCCAGGGCTCCTGGTCGGAAATCTCAGCCAAGTTCACCGCACCGATGAGCGCGCTCTCGCCAGCGTCGGTGGAAGTGAAGATGGAGGCATCCAGCCCGACAGAATAGCTGGCCAGAACCGTGGTGTCGTCTACCCCGTAGACGGTAATCATGTCGAGTCCTGCGGGGAAACCCGCGAAGTTGCGAAGGCTGATGGCGAACGAAGTCTGGGGGACAGTGAAATCGATGGTCAGATCGCCCTGATTTCCGAGCATTTCATAGTTTGTGGCGCCGAAATAGCCTGGAGCGTCAACCTGCAATGAAACGCCGCTGGTAACTAAAGTAAAGCCAGGAAACGCAACCGAAGTACCGACATCCGCCGCCGTTCCTTGATCGGGGAGAACGACGGCGCCATAGGCGGTGAACGTCTGGGTATCGGCGAATGCGCGCGCGTCACCCAGCAGAACCATGAACGTCAGTGCCAGAAGGAACTTTTTCATTGCCTCTCTCTGTCAGCGGGCGGTCTTACGCAGAAACCAGGGGGCACACTGGAGAACTATTATGGCATAAAATCGTCAGGAACCATCAATTTGCGGGCTTCGTCAGTCGTTGCGCAGCGCGACCATGGGGTCAATGCTGGAGGCGCGGCGCGCGGGAAGGAAGCCGGCCGCGCAGGCCACGGCAATCAGCAAAAAAATCATGATCCCGAAGGTGGCGGGATCGGCAGGCTCGGTGCGAAACAGAAGAGACGAGATCCAACGCGCGACCGCGAAGGATGCGATGGCACCTAAGCTGATTCCAAGCATGGCGAGCCGCAGAGTTTTTGAGAGGACCCCCAAAAGCACGTGCCCGGCGGTAGCTCCCAGTGCCATGCGGATACCGATCTCTTGCGTCTGCCGCGTGACAGAATATGAGATGACTCCATAAATGCCGAGCGCCGCCAGAACCACGCCGAGCCCGGCAAAGATCGACACCAGCATCACGAAGAAGCGCCGCGGCGATACGGAATGGTCCACCAGCGTCTGCACCGGCCGAAAAACCGTGGCCGGTTGCGCGGGATTCAGCTTGCGCAGCGTGCTCATCACCATTGGCGTAAGTACCTCCGGAGGAAGTTTGCTGCGCACCACAAGTTCCGAACCCTCCGGAGACGCTTCCGTAACGAGCAGATACATTTCGGAGCCAGGCGAAGTTTCGAGGCTGCTGATACGCACGTCGGCGACCACTCCGATCACCCGGTCTGGGTCTTTGCCCATGCCGCGGGCGAGTCTCCCGATGGGACTCTCGCCCGGCCAATGGCGACGAGCGCCGGTTTCATTGATGATCACCACGCCTTCGGTATTCGCAGCGTCCTGCCACGAAAAATCGCGTCCGGCGGTCAGCCGGATGCCCATGGCATCCAGATAGCCGGGCGTCACGATTCTCACGATGGCGCTCAAGTTCTCATCCTTAACGTACGAGCGCGAGGGATTCAGCAGTCCCCAGCTTCGGTTCCGATCCAGCGGCAGCATGTCCGCGACACCGGCAGCTTCGATGCCGGGAAGGGCTTTCACTTGCCCGAGAATTTCTTGCAACATGACTCCGCGCTTCGCTCCGTCGTTTCCATCGTCATAGTTGATGGTGATTGCGGCAGCATGGCTGGGCTGAAAACCAAGTTCAACATCCAGGATGCGAAGAAAGCTCCGCATCAGCAGTCCCGCGCCGACGAGCAGAACCAGAGACAGCGCCACCTCGGAAACCACCAGGGCGCAGCGCATCACATCGTGCTTTCGGCCTGCGCTTAATCCACGGCCTGCGTCTTTGAGATTTTCCTGGACATTGGCACCGGACAGAATCAGGCCGGGTGCGATTCCGAAGAGCACACCAACCGCCAGAGTGATGGCCAATGTCCATGCCAGCGCTGTGCCGTCAACCCGCACGCTGCTGAGCAACGGGAGCACGATCGATCCTTGGTGCGCCAGATAGTAAGTCACCGCGTAGGCCAATCCCACCCCCAGCAACGCGCCCGCACCAGACAGCGCCAGGCTCTCCGTGAGCAATTGACGGATCAAGCGGCCACGGCTTGCTCCGAGCGCATTGCGCACTGCGAATTCCTTATTACGCGATGCCAGCCGTGCCAGCAACAAATTAGAAAGATTCACGCACACAATCAGCAGGATCAGGCCGACGGCGCACCACAGTACGATCAAGGACCGCCGCAGTTTGCCGCTCACGTAGTCCTTCAGCGAAGTCATGTCCGCGGTGTATTCCATGAACCATTCAGGATGCGCGGCCTTGAGTTGCGGCAGCAGCACATTCGCTTCTGCTTGCGCCTGCGCCAGGGACACGCCAGGCTTAAGGCGCCCAAGAATCACCAGCGTATTCCCCCAATCCCGTATGTCATCCATGACTGCCGGAATGAAAATATCCGCGCGCAGACCGGGCCAGAAAACCGAAGGGAAATCAAATGAAGAGGGAAGCACCCCGACCACCGTCGCAGCCTTGTTATCGAGGGTGATGGATTGCCCGACAATGGCAGGGTCCGCGCTGAACTGCTGCTGCCAGAACGCATGGGTCATAAGAACCGTCGGCACCGCACCCTTTACGCATTCCGTCGCAAGGAAAATCCGGCCGAGTGCGGGCTGCACGCCGAGGGTTCGAAAAAAGTTGTCCGCAACCATTACGGCCTGTACATGTTGTGGCTCGCCATGCCCGGTCATGTTGTATTCAGAGCTGCCCCAGAAAGGCTGAAACGTGGTGACTTCCTGAAAGGATTGATTGTGGCGGCGGAACTCCTCGTAGGAGCCAACGTTGTAGGTGATCCCGGAAAGCGGACCTTGTCCGTGTGAGCCAGCGAACCATGTCAATTGCTGAGAATCGGGAAAGGGAAGCGGCCGCAGCAGAAGCGTATTGACCACACTGAAGACGGCAATGTTGGCGCCGATGCCTAGCGCCAGAATCAGGATAGCGATCGATGCAAAGGCGCGGTCGCGACGCAGCGTGCGCAACGTGTAGCGCAAATCCTGCGACAAAATCTCCAGCACCGGCAGCGAACGAGCTTCGCGATGATGCTCCTTCGCCTGCTCCGTACCGCCAAACCCAACCAGCGCTTGCCGGCGCGCCTGATCCGGAGACATGCCGTGCTGAAGGTTCTCTTCGATGGCGAACTCCAGGTGAGCGGCCATTTCCGCGTCGAGTTCCTGGTCGAGTTGCGGTTTGTGGAAAAAAGAAAGGAAACGACGGAGTGATTGCCGCATCCAGGCAATCATTTCGTCTCTCCTTCGTCCTGCATCGAGAGCACGCGGCCCATTACGCCGGAAAGTCTCTGCCAGTAGGCGGTGTCTTCCGAAAGCTGCTGGCGGCCCTCCTGGGTCAGCGAATAAAACTTGGCTTTGCGGTTGTTCGACGAAGTGCCCCACTCCGCGGAAATCCAGCCGCGCTGCTGCAGCCTGACAAGCGAGGCGTAAATCGTTCCCTGATTGAGCAGTACGGCGTTGCCGCTGACTTGCTCGATGCGCCGCGCGATGCCATAGCCGTGCAGCGGCCGCAAAGCCGCGAGGGTCTGCAAAACCATCAGCTCCAGCGTACCCTGCAGCAGATCCAGCTTGGATCCAGACATTGGCGCTCCTGTGCGATGGCCACATCAGGATACCGCAACCTCTGTGGCCATGCCACAGGAAACGCTAGGGCGTGCTCAAGAAATCCCCGAGCTCCCGGAGCGAGAGTAGTGGTTTCCGCCCCAAACCACTACATGCGCACCAGAAAGCTGATCACCAAGATGATTCCTGCGGCGAAATGGATTTGACGAATGCCTCCCACCAGGGTTCAGAGGTTCCGCGAAATCAACGAGGTAACTTCAATGATGGGATTGGGAAGCTGGCGCATCGCTCGAACGAACGCGGCCACCAGGCGTCCGTCGAACTGCGTGTTGGCGCAGCGCTCCAGTTCCGAGAGGGCTTGCGCGGCGGTGCGCCCCTTCTTGTAGCTGCGATCGCTGGTGATGGTGTCGTAGGAATCGGCGATCGTGATGATGCGCGCGCCCAGGGGAATCGTTTCGCCGGTGAGAGCGTTAGGATAGCCCGAGCCATCGAAGAACTCGTGGTGGTGCAGCACCATTTCCCGGATGCGCGCCAGCGGCACCAGCGGTTCCAGGATTTTGCCGCCAAAGACCACGTGCGTCTTCATCACGTCCCATTCCTCGGGATTGAGTGGCCCGCTTTTGTTCAGGATGCTCTCGGGAATCCCCACCTTGCCGACATCGTGCAGTACCGCGGCGAGGCGAATCTCCTCCACCTCCGGTTCGGACATCCCCAACGCCTCGGCAAGCAGTGCAGCGTAGGCAGAAACTTTTTGCGAGTGGCCCTGGGTATATTGATCTTTGGCATCGATGGCGTAAGCCAGCGAAGTGACGGTGTCCAGGATGGATTGCGGCACGGAGGTGGGATCCTGCGGAGCGCCCGCGACTTCCGTTTCAGGCAACGAATCGGTGAACTGGCGCAGGCGCTGATAGATTTCCTCGAAAGCTTCGGGGCCAGTGGCGAACAAGCGCTTTAGCGTTACGCCGAGATAAGCCTCCAGGACGTCGCGTTTCCAGCGGCGCGCTTCGTTGGGATCGACGTGATCGGCGGTGGATACCGTGTTCCCACCCTGGTGCTTGGAAAGATACATGGAGGCATCCGCCACCTGGATCAGTTCCTGTGGCGAAGAGCCGTGCAGCGGGTAGCACGCGATGCCGAAGCTGGCGCTGATGTTTTTCTCGCGAAGCAGCGGGTCGGCGGATACCCAGCCGCGCAGTTTGGCGGCCAGCTGGCGAGCCTGCTCCATGGTGGTTTCCGGCATCAGGATGACAAATTCGTCGCCGCCGTACCGCGCCACGACATCCGACCGGCGGCAATTGGTTTCCAGGATCTGGCCCACGCGCTGCAGCACCAGGTCCCCTTCCAGGTGGCCGTAAAAATCGTTCACAAACTTGAAGCGGTCCAGGTCCATCAGCACCAGGGCGAACGAACGCCCCGCGCGCGACGAACGTTTCCACTCGGAGGAAAGCGCTTCCATGAAGAAGCGGTGCGTCTTCACGCCCGTCAGGCCGTCGGTGATGGCTTGCTCCTGCGCCTTCTGGAACGTAAGGGCATTGTGCAGCGCGCCTGAGATCAAGTCGGCCAGCGTGTGCAGCAGCAGCGACTCTTCTTCGGAAAAGTCCACGCGTTCTACCGTTTCGACGTACAGCACGCCATGCAGATGGTCGGCGTAAAAAATGGGCAAAGCCATCGCGGTCTGGCTGTCCGGCAGCACCGGCTTAGGACCGCTCTGCGTGGTCGGCAGCGAGCGGTACGTAGCGGGCTTGCCGGTGCGCGCCACTTGTCCAACCAGGCCCGCATCCAGAGGCAGCCGGTGGCCGAGCGCGCCGCGGCGCTTGCCGCTTTCCGCCTGCACCACCAGTTCGCGCGTCGTGTAATCCAGCAGAGCGATGCCAATGTGGTCGTAACTTAGGCCGTTTTCCAACTGCTCTGTGATTTTGGCCAGCACTTCATCCGGGTTGAGCGTGGCGATCGCATCGCGCGAAATTAAATTGAGCAGGCTCAGGTGGCGGGCCTTGGTGCGCTCCTCCTGGAAGAGCCGCGCATTTTCAATGGCGATGCTGGCTTCGCTCGCAAGCACGCGAAGCAGCTCCAGATGGCCTTCATCGAAGGTACGCTCTTCGTCGGAATAAATGCACAGCGCGCCCACGGCGTGGTCGTACGCTACCAGCGGCACTCCGCAGAACGAGCCGGCAGTGCGCAGCGGATCGACGCCCAGCTTCTTGATCTCCGTGGTGTAGTTTTCCTGCACCAGCACCGGCTGCCGCGTGCGCAGGATGTACTCGGTGATGTAATTGCCTGCGGGACGCGAGCGGCTGGGTTGGCGCACCCCGTCGACCATTTCCAGTTCGAACTGGATGGCGTCGCGCACCGGATCCAAAGACGCGATGTAAAGATTCTTGACGTCGAACAAGCGTCGCAACTCTTCCCAAATCCGCCGCAGCAGATCTTCGCGATTCAGCGTGGAGCTCAGCGCCCGCCCGATTTCGTTCAGCACGTGAAGTTCTTCCGAGCGGCGTGAGGTCTGCTGAATCAGAAAACTGTTTTCGACCGCCATGCCGATCTGGTGGCCCAGCGCGAGCAGCAGTCGCAATTCCGCGGGAGCGAACCGCCGATTGTCCGGCGTGCCGAGCAGCAGCAAGCCAAAGGCCTGCTCCTTGGCTTGCAGGCTG
The DNA here is from genome assembly GCA_963804635.1 of Candidatus Acidiferrales bacterium. Taxonomy (GTDB): domain Bacteria; phylum Acidobacteriota; class Terriglobia; order Acidiferrales; family UBA7541; genus Acidiferrum. The sequence goes on along the minus strand of CAWDRK010000046.1, from coordinate 131,011 downwards.
ATCACCACCACGCTGCGCAGGCCCTGCTGCAGCGCCAGTTCCCGGAAGCGCCGGATGGGCTCGTCGCGTTCCAGCGCGCTCAGATGGTCGTCGCGCAAATCGCGGAAACCAAGCAGGCCGCCCAAGCGCGACACCAGTCCGACGAGATAATCGTCGAGTCCTTCTTCCTGGGCCTTGCGGCAGAAATCGTCGGGAATGCCCGCGGACACTACCGAGGTGGGTCCGGTGGGATCGCCATGGTGCAGGAACAGCGCCCCGGCGGGCAGCCGCACGACGCCCAGGACCCGGTCGAGTGCCTGCGCCAGCATGCGCTGGATTTCTCCTCCCACGAAACTCGAAGTGGCCAGGTTAAGGTTGGAGAGGGCCAGCATGTTGCGTTCGACGCGCCGCTTCTCCTCTTCATACACCGCCATCACCAGCAGCATGGAAACGAACGCCGTGGGGATCGACGATATCGGGCGAAGCGCCTGCTCCGCGTCTTCCGGCGTGAGCCGCAAGAACGGGAACACCAGGAAAATCAGTCCCCAGGCCACAAATGCGATGCTCAGCAGACCATCCGCTAGCGTTTCGTGGTGCTGGCTTTCCCGCCAGAACAGGAACCCTACGCCAACAAAGATCAGGGAAGCGGGAATGTAGGAGGACACCGAGAAATAATTCAAGCCACTCGCCGCGGACCACAGGGCGATTACAACCGCAGCGCCGATAGCCGGAACTATCCAAAGTTGCTGGCGAATGTACAGTTGCGTGCCAAGGAAGAAGCAGATGCCCGCGAAGCCGAACAACATGTGATTGAACGAAACGATGAAGGAGGCGGAAGCGAACCACGGCGCAAGCCCCGGCCCAAGGTAATGCAAGGCATAAAGCACCCAGCCCGCGGTCCAGAACAATAGATAGGGCTGGCGCTTCAGCGAATAGATGTACGCAAAAAACACTCCGACAAGAAGAGTGGCGAGAAGCAGTCCGAGCGCGATGATGCTTTGAGCCATGTCCTAGCTTAGCAGCGCCGCCGAGTGCGCATCGCAGGAATACCAAATCGTTGCACGAAAGGAATGGCTGGGGCATTCGCAAGATACACTGATTTTAGGAACCCTAGAAAACACACCCGCCACCCTGTCGCGGTCTCCGAAACCGCACAGCAAACAGAGCACATGCGATTATGAGGCACGGAAAAAACCCCGCGCAAGCCCACCCGAGTACTAGTGGCGTAAGAGGTAGCAGGGCCCCGGCACCCGGGACGGCTATGGAGCGCGGACCTCCGCGAGGTTTCGCGACGGCCATCGGGACAAAATGGCCCCGGCGTCTGTAGCAACTCAGTCCCCGCTTTGCGCCCTCATCACCCACTTGGCGTTAAGGACCTGCGGTGACCATGTATCCGTTCCGATCGCACCTGAGGGTTAACATCATGGGGCTCCATGAGAATACCGCGTGGGTCTTGTTCACGAATGGGACGGTGAGCTATCTCCTGTACGCAGGAAGTCGACAAGACGCACTGCTTAACCATTTGCTAGAACAAGACAAGCGAAACAGATGACTCCGGTTTCTAAATCTCGCATATTTCACTTATTTTGCGGTGGTGTTTACCGGAGTCGGCATTTGGAACTGGCCAGACCAGCACGCACTCATAATCCTCTGGTGTTCGGACTACTGGGTTGGGTGTCACGGGTGTGAGCTAGCTGCTCTATCGGAGACCCGCACGACTCCTACCGTTTCGCCGTCACCATAGACGACTCGTTGAGGGATGATGCCCGGAGGACGACCCAGATTCGAGTTCGCGGGCCAGGAACCGCTGAAGTTGTCATCGCATGGCCCTGTGGTTGGAAGGAGCAGTGTAGGAGAATGGCCTTGCGCGCCCACGGCGACAGAGGGCCTGCACTAACGCCTGATATACGAGCCTGTTTTGAAGGTCGGCCTACTGTGCTTGAACCACCGCTGGTGGCTGCCAGGTTCCTGAGCCCGGTGGCAAGATCGAAGGCGGTGTTTCCTTCGGCCAGTACAATCGCATGACCAAATAAATGGGACCGTTCGGCGCGGGCAACCAGTTGGCTTCCTTCGGTTTCCCCGGCGAGTCTTTCTGGATGTAGAGAGTCAGCGAGCCATCCGCATTTTTTTTCAGCCCCGGCAGCATCGGCGAGTTGATCAGATAACGATTGATCGGGTTATCGATCAGGAACTGCGTCTTACCGTCATACATTGTCACCGACCAGAATGCGTTCACCGGCGGCAGTGCGTCCTTAGCGAAGGTCAGTGTGTAGTTGTGTTTGCTGCCGTCCAGACTCTCTCCGTTGGGCAGAACCCTCGTCAGTGGATACATCGCCTCAATGGCGCTGTTGCCGAAGATTCCGCCCTTGGCCGCAGCCGCTCGCTTGAGCCAGTCTCCGTGGTAGAAGGCACGGTCGCCGAAGAACGACCCGACATTCCATCCGTTGATGACCGCGCCTCCGCTGGCAATGTACTTGTCGACCGCGTCGTCGCCGGCCTTCATTCCCAGCAGCATGGCGGCCTTGTGTTCCGCCGATAGGTCTTTCAGGTCAAATTTCTTCGCCGCACCGATACCGATACTGGCCAGCTTCGCGCGAATCGCAGCCTCCTCCGGGCTGGGTGGAATGTAGCGCAGTGCAAAATCAAGCACTTGCCAAAACTCTTTTTTCGCAATCTCCGCATCGGCCTTTAGATATTCGACCGCCGGCGCGGCGGCCGGTGCGGGTTGCTGCAGATACTTAGAGAGCGGCTGAACTTTGTATCCGGCCTGGATCTTGACGACATTGGGCATATCCGCGGTATTCAATAGCTGTGTGCGAAAGAGCACCGCCGAAAACGGCGTGGTCGAGCGGAAGACTTGTTTGATATGGACAGGCGTCTCGCCTTTCCAATCAGGACCAACAATCATATAGTCACCCGGCCCAGTGCCGGTTGTCCTGCTCCCCATGTACCCGTAATTGAAGGTATTTGCATCCGTCAACTGCACAGAGTAGTAGCGCGGCTTCGGCACGGGAGGAAGAGATATCACTGTCGGTTCGGCGCGCAGGTCTATCTCCATAAGGGAATACGGCGTGTCGCTGTTTGGTGTGATGACCGCGGTATCCTTGGGGGTAAAGACCCGCGCCTCATTGGTGAGTTGCCCAACGGGCGCCTTGTATTGCGAAGAGGTTGGATCCACAAATAATTCATACCCTGACGTGTAGTACATCACGATGGGCAGCCCGAAGATGAACCCCTCCTGCGCTATCGCTTTGGTTTCGGCGAGGCCAGGCACGGGAATTCCGTTAATCGCGTCGTTCTTCTCCGCCTGATTGATGGCATCGTTCTTAGAACTGCATCCGCCATCGAGAAGTAATAGGAGGGCCATGATACTTGGCGAAATCCCGGCGAGAAATGCTCGTTTTGCAGACCTGCGTGCCGACGGTGGAAGAATCATGCCTACAAGCTACCCCCGGTTACAGCAGCCGGCCATTGTCAAAAATACCCATAGGCACAGCCGAGTCCCGTCAAGCCGGGTAATCGAAAACTGACCGACTGGCCGAGCGCGGCCGAGCGTGAGCTTGTTGGACGCCATCGGGGAGGGTTCGCTACACTGAAGTTTTACACCATGACTACCAGACGGGACTAACCATGACGGAAGCAAGCGCAACACGGGCCACAGCAGTGCGGGTGCGATTTGCGCCTTCACCGACCGGCTATTTGCATGTGGGCGGAGCGCGTACCGCGCTGTTCAACTGGCTATTCGCCCGCAAAGAGCGCGGCACCATGATTCTGCGCATCGAAGACACCGACGCCGAGCGCAACAAGCCCGAGTTGGTCGAAGGCATCGTGCAAGGACTGAAGTGGCTGGGCGTGGACTGGGACGAAGGGCCGTTCTACCAATCGCAACGCACCGCGCTTTATCAGGAGGCAGGGCGAAAGCTTCTGGCAAACGGAAGCGCCTTTTTGTGCTGTTGCCCGCCCGAAAAATATGTGGGCGGCGACCACGCGGTAGAAGGCGCGGAAAGGCAGCAAGTGCGCCGCGTGGTACGCTGCTCGTGCCGCGACGGCAAGCCATCCACGCCAGGCACAAAGCCGGCGATTCGCTTCAAAGTGCCTGTGGGCGGGACGACAAAATTCTTCGATGCCGTTTTCGGCGAGCGCGAGTTTTCCAACGATGAGATGGAAGATTTCGTTCTGGTGCGCTCCGGAAAAGAGGGCGAGGAGTTTGGCCAGGCCATGTACCAGATGAGTGTGGTGGTCGACGACATCGATATGCGCATCACCCACGTGATTCGCGGCGCCGACCACATCTCCAACACGCCCAAGCAGGTGTTGCTCTATCGCGCTTTCGGGAAAGAGCCGCCGGTGTTCGGGCACGTGCCGCTGATTCTCGGCCCGGACAAGTCCCGTCTATCGAAACGCCACGGCGCCACGGATGTGAACATGTACCGCCGCGAAGGATTTTTGCCCGAAGCGTTCCGCAATTTCCTGGCGCTGCTGGGATGGTCGCCGGGCGGCGATCAGGAATTTCTGCGCACCAGCGAGCTGCTGGAGAAGTTTTCGCTCGAGGGTGTCAGCCGCACGAATGCAGTTTTCGACCGCGCGAAACTGGAATGGTTCAACCAGCAGTATCTTCAGAAGCTGCCAATCGAGGAGTTGCTGCCGCAAGTGCAAGCGCAATTGAAGCAGGACGGCTTGTGGAAAGAGGAGTGGGCTTCGGGAGCCGGCCACGAGTGGCTGGCAACGACGGTGAATTTGCTGCGTCCGCGAATTCGCCTGCTGCCCGATTTTTCCAGCTGGTCGCGAGCGTTCTTCAGCGACGACTTTGACATCGATCCAGCTGCCAAGGCGAAATTCTGGAAAGATGCGAAAGTGCCGGAGTTGCTGGCGAAACTCGCCGACGCTTTGGCCGCGCTGCCCGAGTGGAATCACGACGCCTGCGATCACGCCGCGCGAAAAGTGGCGGAAGACGCCGGCGTAAAGGCAGGTTTGCTGATCAACGCGACGCGCGTAGCCATCGTCGGCCAAGCGGTAGCTCCGCCCCTCTTTGATACCATGGTCGTTCTGGGTCAGGAGCGCGTGGTGCGCCGCCTGCGCGCCGCCCTCAAGCAGTTTGCAAAGTAGCTTTGCCGACCGCCGCCCTGCATCTTTTCATTCTCACGCTCAAGACGCTGTCATCCTGAAGCGATCCGACGGGGATCGCCGAAGCAGCGCAACCACAAAGGTTTCCTTACCTCGGCCCTCAGGATGAAATTTTTTCGCAACCCAGGCTTCATTTCGCCGACGGCTTTGCGGGTGCTTCGCGGTTCATTTCCTTCTTGAACGTTTTGTGAAACACAGTGGCGGCAAACACCGGCTCGTCGCGCGTGCCGGTAATGCTGATGGGAATCACGGTTCCTGCGCCATCCTTCTTGAATAGCGGATCGAGCGGTTTCGCGAGTACCGACTTCACTCCGGTCAAAGTCTTCGATAGCGTGGCTTGCAGCCGCAGCTGTCCTTTGAAATCGAGTTGGCCTTCGCGAATTTTGTAGCTGCCATCGAGCACAATCGCGGCACCCTGCACGCTGAAGTTCAAGCCCTGGAACGCAATCACTCCGTTTTCCAGGTGGAAGTGTCCTTTAAGGTCAGAGAGCGCGCTTCCAGCCTCCTCGTTGTTCGGCTCGCCGAGGCCGTGGCGGCTCAGCGCCGCAAGTTTCTGCCGCACCTCGGAGCTCGCGAAGCTCGCACGGTCCGCAGCAAAATCGCCGTCGAGCAGCATCTTGTCGATGGTCTTCTCTTTGCCGGGTGGAATCATGAGCTTAGCGGTAATCTTGATGGGCCCGCTCATGGGAGGTTTTGCGGATTTCACAGCGAGAGCGAGCACATCCTCCAGGCGAGCCTTTGCCGCGTTCACGTCCATCTTGATCAGGTGGCCCTGCTTACTCGGGACGCGCACCACGCTGCCATTGGAAACAATCACGGAACGGCCCAGCGTGGCGGTCACGGGATGAAGGTACGTATCGCCGTCAGTGCCATCGATCGTAGCGTCAAACTGCGTGTGCAGCGGCACGGCGCGGCCCACCGGATCAAGCGCAAAATCCGGAGTGTCCGTTTCTCCTTGCGCGTGAATGCTGTTGAGCTGCCCGTCGTACTTGCCTGTCGACGACAAAATCCCTTGGATGCCCGGGAACGGCCCCAGATCCGCATTCGTGAACGTGTATTTGCCGGACACTGCGGAATCGCCGGGTTCCTCGGCGTCCCAGGGGCCGAACATCCCAACCGTGACGATTTCCCCTCTCGGTTTGGCATTAGTCAGATTGCCGCGAAAATTGAAGGGCTGGCCGGCGCCCACGCTGGTAAGCACCAGATCATGAATGTCGAAATCCAGCGGGTCCTTCCCCGGCTTCTTGGAAAGAATCAGCAGCAAGGTGTCGTCGCAATCGATGCGATCCACGATCACTTGGGGAGGAGGTCCGCTCTGCGATTGGGCTGCGGCCGGCTTATCGCCGTCGGGCTTCTTTTCCCGCGGCGGAATCGTAATCACCATATTGCGCACATTGACGTTGGAGATGTGGTGCCGCGTTTGCAACAAGCTCCGCAGGCCCAGATTGAAGGAGAATTCCTTGATCTGGAACATCGGCGGCACGTCCAGCCGGTTGTGGAAATGTATGATGAGCCCTGAGCCCTTCACCGTCACCATGGGCAGAACGCGCACCTTCAGCGATCCCAGTTCCACTGCGCTTTGGAAGCGCCGCGAAAGTTCTCCCACCACCCAGGCGCGGGTAGTTTCGTCGATGTCGCGCGCGCGCCGATAAACGAGTAATGCCAGGGAAACCAATACAACGCCAAGAATCGTCAGGACCAGCGGCCATCGCCGCCGGGAGCGAACCTGCGCGGTCACGTAAATTCCATTCTGGGCGGAGAAAAGGAGATTCTACAGTTTTATCTGCGCGGTGAAAATACTTCCGGGTGGGCGGGACGCGCGGCGCTGGCGGTTGCGGCCACGTGCAATGGCACATCCAAATTCAAGGTAACCGGCGGCAGGCAGATTTCCGCGCTGCATGCCTGGTAGCGCAGTTTCATGGCGAGGTGCTGCGTGCCGGCCGGAGCTTCGGACAACGCGGTGACCGGAACGAACAGCGTCACGGAATCGCTGTATACATTCAGCGGCTTGTTTTTCGAGAACGAAAATGTCTGCAGCGTGCCTTTGGGGTAGACAACCTCGCCTGCTTTGAACCCGGCGGGAACATCGGCGCGCAGGTCCGTGCGGATCAGATAGTCTTCCGTCACTTCGCGCGCGTTGACATGAAAGCCGGGGCGAATCCTCATAATGACCGCTACCTGAAACGCGGCGCCACGCGCCACAGGATCGAACGAAACGTAAGCCGTGGGCGCAACCACGTCCTTGCCCGATGGCGGCGCCTGTGCGGCAACCCGCGAAGCAAAAGCAGCCACTCCGGCCAAAACAAGCAAAAACGCGGCGAGAGAGCGTCTCACGCAGTCACCTTCGTGCCCAGCTGCTCGGAAATCACGCGGCTCATCACCGCAAACAAATCTTCGCCAGTCTTGTCCAGGATGAACGCATTGCGCGCATCGGACCACGCCAGTTTGAAACTCGTGGAAAGCGCGGAAACCCAGATTTCGCGGATCGGAGTGTTCGGCGACACAACAAATCTTGCCGGCTCCGGCTCCTCGAAGATCACTTCCAGCTTGCCGCTTTCGCCCTCCACGTCGAAGCCGTGCTCGTCGCCCAGGCGCAGCAAGCGCTTCTTCAATTCTTCGAATAGCGCGTCGGCCTTCTTTTGAAAGTCGTGTTCCGAGAGCATGCTGGCGAGCCTTGTCTATAGCTGCGCTTCAATCGCTTGCGCGATTTCGTCGTAGCTTCTGAGTCCCTGGATTTTCATCACTTGCTTGCCATCGCGCGAAATCAGGAAGCTGGTCGGGTAGCCAAGGATGCCGCCGAATTTTTCGCCGGCATCATCATCGCCCAGCAAAATGGGATAGTCGATCGGCAGTTGCTTGCCATTCACATCGAAGCGTTCTTTCTCGAGGAAGGGAGCGACAGCCGATTTGCCATCTTCGTCCATGGCCACGCCAACAACCGTGAAACCCCGCGAAGCGTATTTCGCCTGCAGGTCGATCAGCCACGGAATCTCCACGCGGCACGGATCGCACCAGGTAGCCCAGAAGTTCAGCAGCACCACCTGGCCCTTGTAGTCGGCCAGCGTTACGTCTTTGCCGTTCAGGTCCTTCAGCCTGATTTCCGGCGCGGGCTTCTCCTGGGCATCAGCCCGTAGCGCCACTTTATGGTTGCTAGAAAGACGCGTGGCGCGATCGGCGTAAACCGTGACGCCAATCAGCGCCGCAACAGTGAGAACAATGATGGCAATTTTTTTCATCGAAGCGTACCCATATTAAGAAATTTTCGTTACATATTAAAGCGGTTCAGAAATGTCAGCTTACCCGTCAACCAGGTCAGCCGGTTAAAGAACACCAGGCCACCCACGAACAGCAAAAGCACGCCGCTCACCAGTTCGACGGCGTGTAGGTACTTGCGAAAATTCTTGTAGAAGCGCATGAACTGGCCTAGTCCCAGCGCGGTCAACAGAAACGGAACCGCGAGCCCCGCGGAATAGACGGCCAGCAGCAAAATGCCGCGCGCCACCGTGTCACTCGCTGCGGCAAGGGCCAGCACGGTGCCCAAAATCGGCCCAATGCACGGCGTCCACCCAAACGCAAACGCGAATCCGAGAAAGAAACCGCTGACGGCTCCCGGCTTGGTGTCCTGGCTGCGGAGGCGAACATCCTGATTTAGCCAGCGCGCGAGTTGTGGGCCAAAAAAACCGATCAGCGACAGCGAAAAGAAATGGCTGGCGCCCAGTCCCAGGAACAACGGCCCGTGATGCAGCAGCGCCGCGATGCCCAACGCCACGAGCACGCAGCCCAGGATGATGCCCGCTCGCACGTTCATCTTGATAAGACCCCCGAGCAGATGCAGGCCAAACAAAATGATTAGCGCTCCCGCAATCGGGGCGAGCAACGAACGATTTTGGTTCAGGAAGCCGCCAACAGCGCTAGCCGATGCTCCCAGTCCGACGAATACCACGGAGAACCCGATGACGAACGCAATTGCCGACGCGAACAGATTGGACTTGGGCTGTTCACCCTGGCGCAGCTGTTCTACCCCGATCCCCGAAAGCATGGAGACGTATCCGGGCACAAGTGGAAGCACACACGGAGAGAGGAACGAGATGAGCCCCGCGAGGAAAGCCCCTGCGAGGGGCACATCCGCGACCACGTTTCTGTCCAAAGCTAGTGCCAACATTCCAGAGCCTTCCCGCACGGGCAAATAGCCATTCCCTACGCCTCCATTCTCGCATAAAACGAGGATGGCCTCAGCAGGTTGACTCTTGCCCTCCCGTTCTGATAGTTCCGCGCCATCGGAAGTTACCGACAACGCGAAATTTGCTTAGACGCGAACAATACAAGAACGCCCGCGGCAACACAAAGGTGACAGCTGAGGTGTCTGGCTGGCGGCGTTTCCTCGCCCACCAATTCTCATGCCGCTAACTCGCTACAAATAGAAGGCTTGCTCCCGCTCCAAAATGGCATGGCCCTTGCCCTTCTACCCGCCAGCAAATAGAGCAGGAAGTTGCCGTCATGATCTGGACGCCCAACAAAGTGACGTTTCTGCGCGTAATCGTCGGCTTCGCTGCCGTCAGCCTGTTTGGACATGGCGCCTGGCCGAACCTGCTGGCCGTGGTACTGACGGTGGCGGCAATCGCTTTGGATGCGCTTGATGGCCACCTTGCCCGCAGCAAAAAAATGGCGACCCCCGTCGGCGCGCAAATCGATATCCTGGGCGACCGCATCATCGAAAACATGTATTTCACTTATTTTGCTGTCGTGGGCATGGTTTCGCTGTGGCTTCCCATGCTGTTTTTTGCTCGTGGTGCCGCCACCGATTTCTTGCGCGGGCTGGCGCTGAAAGCCGGGCATTCCGGCTGGGGTGCCAACGCCCTGCTGCAAACCTGGTGGGGACGCGCGCTGCTGGCGTCGCGGTGGAGTCGCGGCAGCTACGCGGCGCTGAAGTGCGTGTGCTTCTGCTATCTGGGTTTGGAGCTCGCCTTGACGCGCGGGCCGGTGGCGCTGCTCGGTCCGCTAACGGTCGAGGCGCACTCGGCCATTCGCGCCGGTGCTCAGACTCTCGCCTGGTTGACAGCTCTCTTCTGCGTGCTTCGCGGCCTTCCCGTTTTCCTGGAAGGTTCGAAATTCCTGTCCGCAGCTGTGGCCAGCAAGACTTCCCGGAAACCGGCTCGAGGAGGAGCGGCATGATCGAATTGCCAGCGAACCCCGTCGCGGCGTTCTTCGATATCGACGGCACGCTGATCCCGGAGCCTTCGCTGGAAAAAAGACTCTTCGCAGGCCTGCGCCATAGTGCAGCGATCCCGCTGCGGAATCATTTGGCGTGGTTCGCTGAATCGATTCGCTTGCTGCCGCAGGGCCTGGCCGCGGTGCGCAATGCCAACAAGCGTTACTTGCAGGGCATCAGCGCCGACCGGGTATTCGAATTGATGGGCACAATTTCATTCTACGAAGAAGCCGTCGAACGAATTGCCGGGCACGCACGGCAAGGCCACACCGTCGTTCTGCTCAGCGGAACGTTGGAAGTCCTGGCACAAATCGCGGCTACCGCGCTGGAGTGCGAACTGGAAGCGCTTGGCCTGCAAAGCAATGTCCTGATTCGCGCCACGCGCCTGGTGGAGGTGCGCGGACACTGGACCGGACGCGTGGCCGACCGGGCCATGCACGGAGAAGAAAAATCCCGCGCGATCAAACAATTTGTGCTGAAAAAACAAATGAATTCCACGCCGTGCTATGCCTACGGCAATTCCTTGACGGATCGCGCGATGCTTGCGGCCGTTGGACGCCCGCAAGTGGTGAACCCTGGAAGCGACCTTGCCGCTCTCGCCCATCGCTGCGATTGGCCCATTTGGCACTGGAACCACCAGAAGACTATGATTTCCCCGGGCTTTTCCCGTGTGGAAACGAAAATCCAACGGACGGAGAGCCCCGCATGAACGGCAGGGAAGCCCGGCAATTCAGCAAACAGATAGCGTCGCCATGGCCGGCGCCGGGGCGACTGGGAGAGGAAATTGCATTGCCAACCGGCGGTGAGATCAGTTTCGCGCGAATACGAAAAGCAATGAGGGAGCAGCTGACGGCCGCATGGGCCGCATGCGGAGCGTTTGAACGCATGGCCCTCACGTACCTGGCGGTTTCAAGCATCCTGATCGTGCTGTTCGCGCGCAATCTGCAACATCCGCTTCGCTTGCTGGCAGTTCGCGCATTCGTTGTCGTTGTCATGCTGTCGCTGTGCCGGGTTTGGGCGCCGTCGGCAGCTCGCGCGGCGCTGCAAGGCGCAACGTTTTCCAGCCGCTGGTGGCGCTTCTGGCGACACTGGTATCCTCACTTGTTTTTTCTGTTCTGTTTTGAAGAGCTCGCGCAGCTCATGACGCTCGTCACGCCACATTGGCAAGACGGCAAGCTGCTGGCGTTCGATCACTGGCTGACGGGCTTGCAACCCACCATCTGGCTGGAGCAATTTGCCACCCCCGGCCGCAACGAATTCATGCAGCTCGCTTACCTCACCTACTTCACGTATCTGCTGATTCTCGGCGGCATTTTGTATTTCCAGAAAGATTGGCGGGCCTACTGGTCGGTGATGACCTACTCCATGGTGGGTTACGCCCTCGGCTATATGATCGCCATGTTTTTTCCCGTGGAAAGCCCCTGGTTTTCGCTCGCCGGTTCCTGGAAGGCACCCCTCGAAGGTGGCCCGATCACCGCCACCATCAATTTCATCGAGCACTACGGGCGCGTGCGCGGCGCGGCCTTCCCTTCGGAACACGTCGCCGGATCGATCGCGGTGCTCTGGGGCGCTTGGAAATTTCGCCGCTGGCTGTTCTGGGTGATGATGCCCTGTGTGTTTCTGATGTGTTTGTCGACCATCTGGGGCCGCTACCACTATGTGGCCGATATTTTCGCTGGAATCGTTACCGGGACACTTGGATATTTCATCGGAGACTGGGTGATGCGCCACTACCCGCGCGCCGTGCCGACGCCAGCCCGAACGGTTGCGCAATCCTCGCGCAGTCTTTGGTGACAAAACCGTAGAGGATCGACAACGGATCGCAACGCTAAAATCGCGCACGGAATTTAACTCGCGAGTTGCGCGATTAATTCAAAAAATCCAGCGCCGGCCGCGTTCCGAGCGGGCAGTTGCTTTCAAAATTGCGCGCCAGTTCCAGCAGCAGCGCCTCATCCGTCACCGCACTGATGAATTGCAGCCCGACCGGAAGGCCATTCTCCGTTAGCCCGCAGGGCACGGAAATTGCTGGAACCCCGGCAAGATTCGCAGGCCGATTCAATCGCAGCAGCAGCCCGCGCGTCGGATGGATGCTGCCTTGGATCGTGACCGACTCTTCGCCCACGCGCGTCGCGATGATTGGGGTCGTCGGAACCACCAGGGCGTCGAGTTCTTCCTCTTCCAGAAGCCGGTGGAACGCCGCGATGAATTGTTGGCGCAATTCCAGCGCTTGGAGGTACACGACCGCAAGAACTTTCGTCCCCATCTCCAGCCGCTTTCGGACATCCTCGTCGTATTCTTCCGCGTGCGCCGGATACCAGCCCGCCTGCTGGTGGTAGTGCGTCGCTTCGGCCCAGGCAATTTGATTCCCCGCCTCCTCGGTTTCCTTCACCAGCGGGAGCGAAACCTCTTTCAAGCGCGCGCCGTGCTTTTGCAGCACACGGAGAGCTGACTGGAACGCGCGTTCCACTTCCGGGCTCAACACATCCAGAAAGAATTCCTTCGGCACCCCCAGCCGAGAGCGACGCGAGCGCAAAGATGCCGGGCGCCCCAGACTTGGACGCCGCTCGCCTTTCCCACGCGCGCCAATAATTTCCAACAGCAACGCCGCATCCTCGGCGTTCCTTGCCAGCGGACCAACAAAATCCAGCGTCGGCGAGAGTGCCACCACATCGGCTGCACTCACGCGTCCCACGCCGGGCTTTAGTCCGACGACTCCACAAAGCGACGAAGGTATGCGAATCGAGCCGCCCGTGTCTGTTCCGATGCTGCCGTAGCACAGTCCAGCCGCGAGCGCAGCAGCAGATCCGCCGCTCGATCCGCCAGCAATTCGCGAAACGTCCCAGGGATTTCTCACCGCCCCGTAATGCCGGTTGTTGCTGGTAGTGCCGTAGGCGAACTCGTGCATGTTCGTTTTGCCAAGCAGCACCGCGCCCGCCTCTTTCAGCGCGGTGACAATGGGTGCGTCATGCAGCGGTACGAAGTCGCGCAACACACGCGACCCTGCGGTTGTGCGCACCTCGGCGGTATAGATATTGTCCTTCAGGGAAATAGGGATGCCGTGAAGCGGCCCGCGATCGCGGCGCGACTTACGGCCTCCTTTGCCGACAAGTTCCGATTCCGCGCGCTTGGCCTGCTGCAGCGCTAGTTCTTCGCTCACCGTAATGAAGGCGTTCAAATGCGGATTCAGTTTCTTAATGCGCTCCAGCAAAAAACGACTGAGCTCCACGGGCGAAAGCTTTCGTTGGCGGTATAGCCGTGCAATTTCCGGAATGGAGGCGAACGCAACTCCCGCTTCGGTGGCCATCAAAACACCTTGTCCATGCGGCGCAAATTTCCAAATGTCCCCAGGTTCGCCAGGACGAAGGCCACGCGAAATTGATTTTCCGTCCGCACCACTCCCAGATCCACGCGCCGGTATTCCACTGCCAGCCCGCAACACCCGCCGTTGTAGTTCAGCAGCACAAACTGGTTCTGCAGCGTTGAATTCTGGATGTCGTAGCTGATTCCTGTGGCAACGTTGAAGCCTTGCCGAGTCAGTCCGCCGTACCCGATGATCGCTCGTATCTGATGCGACGGAGTCTCGACGATCGGATCACCCTGCAATCGAAAGTCCGCCACGGTCATGTAAAACTCGCTGTACGGCTTGATTTTCAGCAGCGTCCCAATCGTCGTTACCTTGTGCAGTTGCGTGTCGTAAATCAAAATTTGCTCGGCATCGTACTTGCCCCCGGGCGTCAGCGTGACGTCGCTGATGATGGGCGACCAGTTCCGCGGTGTCGATGCAAATGCAAACGCCGTGATCGAGTCCAGCGCCTGAAACACGTTGCGCTGCCCGGTAACCAGCGCCCCGCCGAACGTGGGATCGAAATAATGCTTCTGCACGAGTTTCCAGGTCAGAAAATCAATGGGTTGATCGTTTCCCTGTTTCACCCACAGCCGCTGCGTAATGCCGTACTCGATTTCGTTCGTGTTAGTCAGCGTGGCATCGCTGTCAAAACGGATGAACTGCGCGAAATCATTAACCCCGGTCACGTACCGGTAAGTGATGTACGGCTCGATGGTGTGCTTGTAACGGTGCTTGGTTTGCGGGCGATCGAAGTAGCGTTCCAGCGTCGCAGGGCTCAGCTCAACCGCGAACTCGCCGGTATTCCGCGATATGGCATTGCCGGTCAGGATGTCGTTGGCGTTTAACGAGTCCCCGTAATAGGTAGTGCGAAACGTTGCCGAACTGGTGATGCCAAGCCAGTCCCCAAGGTGTAAAGGCAAAGTAATTCGCGGAGCGAATTCGACGCGTGGCACAAAATTAGGGGTGTTGATGAACTCGTCGTCGCGGTGCAACGCCCCGGCGTAGGAAGTGAACGAAAAATAAAACGGCAGGTTGCTCCACGGCGCCTGTTCCACGGAGTTGAAACGCGCTTCCGGGGCGCTGCGCAGCACCACGCTGTTTGCCGGACTGAGTTCAAGAAAGCTGCGGTCGTTCAAGGTCGCGACGTTGAAGCTGTAGCCGTGAAAATTGTTGGTCAGAAAAACCGAGCTGCGGATATCGGAACTGATGGCTTCTTCATAGGTATCGCCGAACGCCAGCCGGAAGGTCATCGAAGAAAGTTGATTCAGATCGGTGACAAAGCGCCAGCCATGGTTCCACAGCGATTGCACTTCCAGTTGCTGCTGATAACCGCCTTGATTCTGGATGGTTCCATTGGCGCCAGGAATACCGCGGTCTTGCACGCCAAAATATGTGTAGCGAATGGAGGTGTTCTCAAAAGGGCGGGCGCGAAATGCAACCCGTTCGCTAGGTCCGCGTCTGCTGAAGTACTCGAATCCGGTGGTTAAGTCCATCCAGGAAGTGGGCGCCCAATAGAAGGCATCGCCAATCGTGAAGCCCTTGGTGGTGCTGTTGCCGACCACGGGAATCAGGAATCCAGTTTGCCGCACGCGTTCACCCGCCGGCGTCGTGGCGTAAGGCAACCAGAGAAGCGGAACGCGGTACAACCGGAAATTGGAATTGATCAGCGCCACGCTCTTTTCGAGCGTGATTTTGGCTTCGGGCGCGTAAAACTGCCACGTGGGATGCTGCGGATCGCAAATCGTAAACCAAGAGTGGCGAACGATATAGTAATCCTGGGACATCCGCTCCACTTCCTTCGCCTCAAAATACACGGGGTTCTCGGTGATCAGCAGCATCGGGTTCGGATGACGTTCCAATTTCACGTTGCCGTGAACATTGTGGAACGTGCCGTGGCCCGTCTGAATGTTCAGCTGGGCGTCATCCGCTTCTAGGTGCTGATTCTCAAAATCGAATTTCACATGTCCGCGGGCGAATGATTCATAGGTCGCGCTGTTGTATTCGACGTGGTCCGCTTGCAGACGCATCTCCCCGTAATGGATGTCCACGTCGTCGTCCGCTAGGAACACATCGCCTTGCCGCCGCTGCGGCCCTTTCGCCGAAATTTCGGCGATGCCCCCCGACGGTGCCTTTGGCAGGTTAATCTGCTGCGCGGCGCATTCCCGCGAACCCGCCAGCAACAGCAACAAGGGCCCGAAGATCCTTAGAATTTTGCAGCGGGCGGAATTGGAATGAGTTCTGTTCACGCGGCGTTTGGGCTCGATGAGATGAAGGGTTAGCCTAGCACGCGCACTAACGGATTTGTAGCCAACATCGAGTCCTCGCAAACAATAGATGCACAAACGGGCCTTAAAGAAGTATCATGCGCAATTTCGTAGGGGAGCATCGCATGAAAATCGGGATTTTGCTGTGCAGGCATGGCTTGTTGCCCGCGGTCGCATGCCTTGCGGCGGTTCTCGCGGCTCGTGGTGATACTCCCACGCCAGCTGCCAACGACAAGTTCAAAGGACTGGAATTTCGCGAGCTCGGCCCGGCCGTCATGGGCGGACGCATTGACGATTTCGCCGTGGTCGAAAGCAATCCGGACATCGTTTATGTGGGCGTGGCCTCCGGTGGGGTGTGGAAGACCACCAACAACGGTACGACCTGGGAGCCGGTCTTCGATAAGCAAGCCGTTTCCACCATCGGGGACATCGCCATTGCCCCTTCCGATCCCTCCATCGTGTGGGTCGGCACTGGTGAGCCCAACAATCGTCAGAGCTCTTCCTGGGGCGATGGCATCTGCAAATCCATGGACGCCGGCAAGACCTGGCAGAACATGGGACTCGCCGCCACTCATCACATCGGCCGCATCGTGATCAACCCGCGAAATCCCAACGTAGTCTACGTCGCCGCCCTCGGCCACTTGTGGGGCCCGAATCCCGAACGCGGTGTGTACAAAACCTCCGACGGCGGCAAAACCTGGTCCCAGGTCCTCAAGATTAATGACGACACCGGCGTCAGCGACATCGCTATGGACCCGCAAAGTCCCGACACTCTCTACGCCGCAGCCTATCAACGCAGGCGCACCGTCTTCGGTTTCAATGGCGGCGGCCCCGATGGCGCCATCTACAAAACCGTGGACGGCGGTCTCACCTGGAAAAGGCTCGTGAAGGGCCTGCCTTATGAGAATGGCGGCGACACTGGCCGCATCGGTCTGGATATCTATCGCAAGAATCCAAACATCGTCTACGCGCTGGTGCAGCACGAAAAGGGCGGCATTTTCCGAAGCGACGACATGGGCGAAACCTGGAAAAAGATGGGCGACACGAATCCGCGGCCCTCCTATTACAGCCAGGTGCGCATCGATCCGAACAATGACTTGCGCATTTGGGCTCTGGGCGCGGCCATGTATTTTTCCGAAGACGGCGGAAAAACCTTTGTCAGCGATCGCGTCAAAAAGATCCACGGCGATTTCCACGCCCTGTGGATCGATCCGGCGGATTCCAACCACATGCTGGCTGGAAGCGACGGCGGTATTCACTGCAGCTACGACAACGGCAAAACCTGGGATTTCGTGAACACCATTGCTGTTGGCCAGTTCTACGAAATCGCTTTGGACAACGATCGTCCCTATCACGTTTGTGGCGGCTTGCAGGACAACGGAAGCTGGTGCGGCCCGGTGCGCTCTCTTACCACCGATGGGGTCGCCAATGAAGACTGGGTGCTCATTCACGGAGGCGATGGATTTTACGCCCAGCCGGATCCCGTGGAGCCCTGGATTGTTTACACCGAATCGCAGGACGGCGATTTGGCGCGGCGCGATATCCGCACCGGCCAGGAACGCTCCATCGAACCGCAGGCAAAGCTCAATGAGGGGCACTATCGCTTCAATTGGAATTCCCCGGTGGCCATTTCCTCCCACAACCGCCAGACCATCTATTACGGCGGCAACTACCTCTTTAAGTCCAGCAATCGCGGCGATTCCTGGATGCGCCTGGGCGCTGAACTCACTTCCTCTACCGACCGAAACAAGCTGCCGGTTTTCGGCAAGGTCCCGGATAAATCCACACTTTCGCGGCATGATGGCGTCGAGGAATATCCCACCATCACCACCATCAGCGAATCGCCGCTCGCCGAAAACATTTTGTGGGTCGGAACGGATGACGGGAATCTGCAGGTCAGCCGCGACGCAGGCAAGAACTGGAAGGATGTGGCGTCGCGCGTTCCCGGCCTCCCCAAGGGGACCTATGTCAGCCGCGTGGTGGCTTCCAAATACGCGGAAGGCACGGCTTACGCCACGTTCGATGGGCACCGTGCCGACGATTACGCCATTTACATTTTTGTGACCACCGACTACGGCGAAACCTGGAAATCGCTTGGCGACGGAATTCCCGACTCCGCCGGCAGCGTGCACGTCATTCGCGAACATCCCGTGAACGCCAATTTGCTGTTCGCCGGGATGGAATTTGGCCTGTGGATCTCGCAAGACCGCGGCGCAACCTGGTCACAGTTGAAAAATAACTTTCCCACCGTGCCGGTGGACGACATTCAAATTCATGCTCGCGAAAACGATCTGGTGCTGGCCACTCATGGAAGGTCCATCTGGGTTCTCGACGACATTACTCCTCTGGAGAAGATGGATGCGAGTCTCGCGACTTCCGGAATTACCTTCTTCCCTCCGCGCCCCGCCACTTTGTGGTTTCTCCGCACGCGCCGCTGGAGTTCCGGCCAAAAATCCTTCACCGCGAAAAATCCGCCGTACGGCGCTCTGATCAACTACTACTTGCAAACCGCGATTCCGCCGGAAGTAAAGAAGAGCGACAAAGACGCTGACAAGGGCAAGGATAAAAAGAAGCAACCGGCAGAGGAAGACCAGTCCAAAAAGGAAGCCCCGGAAAAAACGGAAGGCCCCGCGAAGATCAGCGTCTTCGACAAGGACAATAAACTGATTCGCCAGGTCGATGGGCCCGGCGCCGCAGGCTTCGATCGCGCAAACTGGGACCTGCGCTACGACCCTGCCTCAGAGCCCACCGAGGAGCAGAAGGAAGCCATGGCCGCGGGTTATTACCAAGGTCCACGCGGTCCGCGCGTCGAGCCCGGTGAATACACCATCAAGATCAAAACGCCCGAAAAAGAAGTATCGCAGAAAGTCAGGGTGCAGGAAGATCCGCGCAGCACGCTGTCCGCCGCCGATCGCACGGCGCGTCGTGCGGCTCTGGATGACCTTTACGCCATGGCCAAAACCTCTTCCGCGGACCGCAAGAAGATTCTGGCGCTCCAGGCTGCGCTGAAAGCCGCACAGGCAGAGTGGAAGCATGAAGCCGAACAGAAAAATGGCGTGAAGATCCCCTCGGCCATTCAAACGCAGGTAGAGGAACTGCTAAAGAAAGTGAATGACCTCGCAAAGAAATACCATCGCGAACGCGAAGGAATGGGCAACGCCGGCCCTCCCTTCGAATGGCTTCCGGCTCCCTTGCCCGGCCAGGTGCAAGGCTTGATGGAAGACATTGACGATTTCACCGCAGCTCCTGGGCAGCAGCAGACCGAAAAAATTGCGGAATTGAAGCCCCAGATCAGTGCCGCTTCAGCGCAGGTGAAAAAACTCCTGGAAGAGGACTTGCCCGCGTTGAACAAAAAGATGAACGAAGCCGGCGTGCCGCACATCGTCCCGAATCTCGATGCCAGCGATGGCGCGGACGGCGACGACTCGGAAGAATCCGACGGTTAGATCGCGGCTGAAACGACAACAAGAAGCGCCGGTCCAAGGGGACAGATTTTGACGCCTGCCCGCTGCGCTCCTTCGTCCGACGTGGGCCAGGCTTACACATTGGAATGACAGAAAGGAATATTCCATGAGTGCCATTCGCTCGAAGTGTTTGCGGTATGCCGTGTGCGGTGTGCTCCTAACGCTGATTTTCCGTGGCCCAGGCTTTGCGCCTGTAGCGCTCTGCGCTCAGGATCAGAAAGACGAGAAGAAGGACGACAAAAAGGATGAGAAAAAAGACGAGAAGAAAACCCTCGAGCTCAAGCCCGAGCGCAAAATCGAATTCTCCACCGATGAAGGCACCTGGCTCTCTCTCGATATTTCCCCCGACGGCCGCTCCATCGTCTTCGAACTTCTCGGCGATATCTACACTCTTCCTGTCGAAGGTGGCGAGGCCAAGCTGATTTCCGGCGGCATGCCATTCGATAGCCAGCCGCGCTTTTCGCCCGACGGAAAATGGATCGCATTTCTGTCGGACCGCGATGGCGGCGAGAACCTCTGGATCATGAAACCGGATGGCAGCGAGCCCAAACAGCTTTCCAAGGAGACTTGGTCGGATTTTGCCTCGCCGTCCTGGACCCCTGACGGCAACTACGTGCTGGTCTCAAAAACCACGGAAGCCCTTTCCACCTACGAACTCTGGATGTATCACGTGCAGGGTGGCTCCGGAGTTCAAATCACCAAGGCGAAGGCAGCGCCCAAGCAACCGCACCGGGAACGCGCCAACGCCTTGGGTGTCGTGGCTTCGCCGGACGGAAAATATCTCTATTACGCGCGCCGCACCGGTCCCTTCGCCTACAACGCGCAGTTTCCCCTTTGGCAAATTGCCCGCCGCGACCGCAAAACCGGTGACGAGGACATTCTTCTGGAACAGTTGCGCAGCAGTTTTCGCCCGGTGCTTTCGCCGGATGGAAAGCAGTTGCTATATGTAACCCGCTACGAGACCGAGACCGGCTTGCGTTTGCGCAATCTCGAAACCGGAGAAGACCGTTGGGTGCGATATCCCGTTACGCGCGACGATCAGGAAGCGATCTTCTCGCGCGACCTTTTTCCCGGCTACGCTTTCTTCCCCGACGGCAAGGAAATCCTCTACAACCAGGACGGCAAAATCCGCCGCTTGAATCTAGCGTCAGGCGCGGAATCCGTCGTTCCGTTTACCGCCAATGTGAAATTGGATCTTGGGCCGAAACTCGATTTTCCGCAACGTGTCGAAGAAGGCCCCGTGAAGGTGCGCCTGATTCAGGATCCTGTCGAATCGCCCGACGGCAAGCGCATGGCTTTTTCTGCCCTGACGCACCTGTATGTGATGGATCTTCCCGATGGCAAGCCTCGCCAGCTCCTGAGCGACGAAACTCGCCAGTTCCAGCCCGCGTGGTCGCCCGATGGCAAGTGGCTCGCCTATGTCACCTGGTCGAATGCCGGCGGCCAGCTTTGGAAGGTTCCTTCAGACGGTGGAACTCCCGTGCGACTCACCAGGACGCCGGCCCTTTACAGCAATCCCGTCTGGTCGCCCGACGGCACGCGAATTGTTCTTTTGCGCGGCAATGCCTACGACCGTGAAAATTCAGAATTCGATGGCGGGCAGACCTCCAATGCCGACCTGATCTGGCTTCCGTCGGAAGGCGGCGATGCCAAACTGATTTTGCCGGCGCGAGGAGCCGGCTCGCCGCATTTCACTCACGAAAAAGATCGCATCTACGTCAACACGCCGCAGGGTCTTGTTTCTTTGCGCTACGACGGCAGCGACCGCATCACGCATCTACAAGTGAAAGGCACGGGCGATTACAGCGAGGAAGAGCCCATCGCCGCTGATGATCTCCGGGTCAGCCCCGATGGTCAATGGGTCCTCGCGCAAGTGATGAACCAGCTTTTCCTCGTGGCCATGCCGGTGGTTGGAGGAGAGTCGCCAACCATCGTGGTCACTTCCGGGATGGTTCCCGTAAAACGAATTTCCGATATTGGCGCCGACTATTTCCACTGGTCCGATGATGGCAAGACCATTTCCTGGGCCATTGGCGCCAGCCTCTTCCGGCAACCACTGAACTCCATCTCCTTTGAGAAGCTCAAGGACGAAAAAGATAAGGACGAAAAGAAGCCCGCAGCAAGCGGCGACGCCGACAAAAAAGACCCCAATCAGACTGCGGCCAAACCTGACGAAAAGAAGGAAGAGAAGAAAGAGCAGAAAGAGCAGAAAGAGCAGAAGAAGCTCAACGAGCGTTCCAAAGATGTTCAGGAAATCCACGTTGCGCTCGAAGTGCCGCGCGCCACTCCCAAGGGCACCATCGTCTTGCGTGGCGCAACCGTCATCACCTTGAAGGACACGGAAGTGATCCCCGACGCCGACATCGTGATTGAAAACAACCGCATCAAGAGCGTCGGAAAACGCGGCAGCGTTCCGGCCGGAGCCCGGGTGTTCGACGTTAAGGGCAAGACCATCGTGCCTGGCTTCGTCGATACCCACGCCCACTGGTCGGAGATTCGCCGCGGCATTCTCGACGTGCAGAACTGGTCGTTCCTGGCCAATGTGGCTTACGGGGTAACCTCTGGCCTGGATGTGCAGACCGGTACCAACGATATGTTCGCGTATCAGGACCTCGCCGATAGCGGAGAAATCATCGGACTCCGCGCCTTCTCGACCGGCCCCGGCGTGTTTTCAAATAACGATTTCCAGTCGGTCGACGACGCCAAGGGCGTACTCACCAAGTATCGCGATTACTACGGAACCCACAATATTAAGAGCTACATCGTCGGGAATCGCAAGCAGCGCCAGTTCATGGTGCAGGCGTCAAAGGAACTCGGCATGATGCCCACCACCGAGGGCGGCCTCGACTTGAAGCTGGACATGACCCATGTGATCGACGGCTTCCACGGAAATGAACACACCCTGCCAATCGTTCCGCTCTACAAGGACATCATCCAACTCTTCGCGCAATCCGGAATCGCGGAAACCCCCACGTTGATTGTCAGCTACGGCGGCCCGTGGGGCGAAAACTATTTCTACGAACACACCGAAGTGCACAATGATCCCAAGCTCAACCATTTCACGCCGCATTTCATTCTCGATCGCAAGGCCGCTCGCCGCGCCTTTTGGGGACGCGAGGACGAATACGAATTCCCCAAACATGCTGCGCAGATGGCCAAGCTGGTTCGTGCTGGCGGACTCGTCGGCGTGGGCAGCCACGGCCAATTGCAAGGTCTCGGTTATCACTGGGAAATGTGGATGCTGGCCAGTGGCGGCATGACCCCGATGGAAGTGCTGCGCTGCGCCACGGTAAATGGTTCGAAGATCGTCGGTCGCCCGCAGGATATCGGCTCGCTCGAGCCGGGCAAGCTGGCGGACTTGGTGATCCTCGACAAAAATCCGCTCGACGACATTCACAACAGCAACACCATCCACTGGGTCATGAAAAACGGCGTGTTGTACGAAGGCGACACCCTCAACCAGCTCTGGCCGGAACAGAAGAAGCTTGCAGCTCTATGGTTTTGGGATTTCGACAAGCCCAAGGCCGGTGAGCCTTTGCAGTATGGCGCTACAAACAAACCGTAGCCACGTCGCTGGACTGGAAAGTAGAAACAAAAAATGGCAGAGAGCCGCAGGGTCGCGGCTTAGGGCTTACTTCGTTGTTTCTTTGATCGGAGCCGGAGCCTTCACGTGGTTCGTGCGGTACCATTCGAAGGTACGCCGCAAGCCTGCTTCAAAAAGCACGGTTGGCTCATAACCGAGGTCCTCTTTGGCCCGGCCAATATCGGCGAGCGAATCGCGAATATCTCCCTCTCGCGGTGGATCATGTTTTGGTTCGATTTTCTTGCCGGACATGCTCCGCAGGAGTTCGACTATTTTATTTAGCGAAATCGCGAAGCCGGTTCCAACGTTGTACACCTTGCCGGACGCGCCGGGAGCCTCAAACGCCAGCAGGTTGGCTTGCACCGCATTGTCCACAAACGTGAAGTCTCGGGTCTGTTCGCCGTCGCCGTAAATTAGCGGTGGCGTGTCTTCCAACACCGCCGCTGCGAATCGCGACAATACACCTGAGTACGGAGAACCGGGATCCTGCCGCGGCCCGAAAATGTTGAAATACCGCAGCGAAACGTTTTCCAAGCCGTAACACCGCCCAAACGTCTGTCCGTACAATTCCCCTACATATTTCGCCACTCCGTACGGAGAGATCGGAACCGGCGGCATCGTCTCGGTCTTCGGCAAAGTGGGTGTCTCGCCATAAGCCGAGGAAGAAGCCGCGTACACCACGCGTTTCACCTTATTGTCGCGCGCCGCCACCAGCACGTTCAGCGTCCCGTCCACATTGATTCGGTTCGTTTCGATGGGATCCTTCACCGAACGCGGCACCGACGTCCGCGCGGCCAGATGCAGCACGTATTCCGCCTGGTGCATGGCTTTCTGCACCACTTCCAGATCGGTGATGGAGCCCTTCATGAAGGTGATTTTGCTGCGAACTTCGGCGAGGTTGTCTTCTTTGCCAGACGACAAATCATCGAGCACGACGACGCTGTGCCCTCGTCGCACCAACTCATCCACAGTGTTCGAGCCGATGAATCCGGCGCCCCCCGTAACCAGGTAGCGCATCTCCGTCTCCTTCTGTCGTAAAACCTTTCTTATTGTACGATGGTAAGACGCTTTCTCGCGCAATGTTTCGCGGCGCGCAATGCACATTGGCCATGAACAAAAAACGAATAGCCATCCTGGTTGTGGTGCTGCTACTGGCAGTTGCCAGCCTGTATTACGCGCATCGCCGGACGCTGCATCGCGGTGCTCCACGCGCCGGGACGTATCCCTCCGTGGCAGGCAGCCCTTCGCCTTCCCCTGCAATTGCCGAGCCCCCCGGCCACGAGAAGCCAGGCGCGCCCCCTGCCGAAGGCGCCAAGGCCCACGCGCCGGCCGCGGAAGCCGGGCCGATTCTGCGCCCCGGCGAAACCCTGGAATATGCGGCCAACGTCACGAAACTGGACAGCACTGTGGCGACCCTGAAGGTCCTCGTGGGGGAGAAACGTGAACTCGGGGGAAAAAACGTGTGGCATCTTCAAGCCTTCGCGCACACGGAAAATCCGTATCGCATGGTTTTCGAGTTGGACGACCGTTTCGATTCCTACAGCGACCCTGTCGACCTCAGCAGCCATCAGTACGAAATGCATCTCAGCGAGCGCGGCCAGAAGGTGGATTCCGTCGAGCGGCTCCTTTCTTCGTCGAAGGATTTTGCCCCGCAGGGCATGATCGCCGCCCGGGTCCTTCCGCAAACGCGCGATCCCCTGGGCTTTCTGCACTATTTGCGCAACGTGGATTGGGACAACACGCCGGAGGTTCGCTCCCCGGTTTATGACGGCCACAAACTTTACGACGTTCGCGCCGTGCTAAAGAGCAAATCGCAATCCGTCAGTGTTCCCGCGGGCGATTTCAGCACTACGAAAATCGAGATTCATGTCCTCGATAACGGCACCGAAATGAAGGATGCGCATTTTTTCCTGTATCTCACCAATGACGCTCTGCGCATTCCCGTGCTCGTTGAAGCGGTTCTTCCCGTTGCCAGCGCGCGCGTCGAACTCACCAAGGCCAAGTAACCCCGCCGCGCTAAAGCTCGATGTTGTCCATCAGCAGGGAACGATTCTCTCGCGATTCCGCATCACTCGCCGCGTGGCATTGCGCGTGTCGACGACCAGCTTCGAGGAATCCACGATCTGCGCGTAGTCGTAGCTGGAGTGATCCGTGGCGATGATCACGGCATCGTATTTCCCCAACGTGGCGGGGTTCAGCGGTACCGATTTCAAGTGCGAATAATCGTAGTGCCGCATCTTGTGCAGCTGCGGGAAGTAAGGATCGTTGTAATCAAAGCTGGCGCCGCGTTTCTGCAGGATCTCCATGATCTTCAGCGTCGGAGACTCGCGCAGGTCGTCTACATCCTTCTTGTAGGCCACCCCCAGTACCAGAAGCTTTGATCCGTTCAAGCTTTTCTTGTGTTGGTTGAGCGCCTCGGCAACCGCGTCTACCACGTGATACGGCATGGCCGTGTTCACTTCGCCCGCTAGTTCGATGAAGCGCGTCGAAAAATCGTACTCCCGGGCTTTCCACGACAAATAGAATGGGTCCACGGGAATGCAGTGGCCGCCCAGCCCCGGCCCCGGGTAGAACGGCATGAACCCGAAGGGTTTCGATGAGGCCGCTTCGATCACTTCCCAGACATCCACGCCCATGCGCTGGCAAAGCAGCTTCAGTTCATTCACCAGCGCGATGTTCACGCAGCGAAAGATATTCTCCAACAGTTTGGTCATTTCCGCGGCTCGCGTGGAACTGACCGGAATTACCCTGGCCACCACTTGCGCATACAGCGCTTGTGCCGCGCGCCCGCTTGGCGGATTCACGCCGCCCACCACTTTGGGGATCTGCGCCAGTCCATACTGCTTGTTGCCGGGATCTTCGCGCTCCGGCGAAAATGCCAGGAAAAAATCCCCGGCAATGTTTTCGTTGTCCAGGCCCGATGCAATGGGGCAACGCAGGCCGCTTTTTTCGAGAATCGGCAGAACCAGTTCTTCCGTTGTTCCCGGATAGGTCGTCGATTCCAGCACCACCAACTGTCCCTTTTGCAGGTGCGGCTGAATGGACTGGGCGGTCTTTTCCACGTAACTCAGATCCGGCTCGCGGTATTCGTTCAGCGGCGTGGGAACGCAAATGATGATGGCGTCCGCTTCCGTGAGCTTCGAGAAGTCGTTGGTTGCTCCGAAATGCCGGCTGTTTACATATTGCTGAATTTTGTTTTGCTGAATGTGCTCGATGTACGATTTCCCTGAATTCAACATCCTGATTTTTTCCGGATCGGTATCGAAACCGGTCACGCGATGCCCGGCTTCGGCAAATCTCAGCGCCAGGGGAAGGCCCACGTAACCACACCCAATAATTCCCACTTTCAACTGGCTGCTTTTGAAGAACTCTGGTTTTTTTTCGGTAGCCATGTGATACCAAGCGCTCCTGTGGATTGTGCACCGCTAATGCAGGCCTAAGGCCCGGGGGACAAACGACATAGTCATCATAGCAGTTTCTTTTGTCCGTCCCAGCCACCATCGGCCGGCTGTTGCGAAATATTCACCGATTCGCGTGGCGGTGCCAGAAGCACGTTGCTATTCCCGCCCGTCCGCATGAAGATAACCGTCGTGCAGCCGCTCTTCTTCCCCGACGGGATTGGCGCTTTCCCAACATGCTAGTTTTTTCGATTTTGGCCCTCGGCCTCCTTGTCGGAACCCTCGTCGGTCTTCTGGGGATTGGCGGCGGCGTTGTCCTGGTGCCCGCCATGGTCTATCTCCTTCATTACGACCAGCACCTGGCTCAGGGCACCTCTCTTTTCATCCTTCTTCCTCCCATCGGGCTGGGCGCGCTGCGTGGCTATTGGAAAAGCGGCCAGGTAGACTTGCACGCCGGAATCTATTGCGCGATTGGCTTCCTCCTCGGTGGCTACGTCGGCGGTCGCATCGCGGTGCCCATGAATTCGCGCGATCTGCAGGGCGTGTTTGGATTCTTTCTGATGCTCTCCGCCGTTTTGCTTTGGCGCAAGAGCACTCCCGGCGCTGACCCTGCCGCCGCAGCCCGAGAAGGCAGCGATAGCAATCTGGCGCGCACGGTGGGGATACTCTTGGTGGCCGCGCTCTGTGGGGTCGCCGCGGGCATGGTCGGAATCGGCGGCGGCGTTTTACTGGTGCCATTGCTCGGGCTGTGGTTTGGATTCAGCCAGCATCGTGCGCAGGGCACCAGCCTGGTGGCTCTCATTCCGCCCACCGGTCTCCTGGCGTTTCTGACCTATGCAAAAGCCGGGTACGTCAATTGGCCAGCCGGTTTTTTGCTCATTCCCGGCGTATTTCTCGGCGGCATTCTGGGAGCTTACGTCGCGCGCCGTCTCGATCCGCGGCGTATGCGCCAGGTGTTTGCGGCTTTAATGTTCCTGCTAGGCATCTGGCAAGCCTTCTCTGCTTGGCGCTCCTGACGCATACTTAGAAGAACTCATGGTTGACCTCCACTGCCATATCCTCTTCGCCCTCGACGACGGCCCCAAACTCATCGAGGATTCCCTCGCCATGGCCGAAGACGCCATTGCCGATGGCATTACCCACGTGGTGGCCACTCCCCACTGCAGCCAGCAATTCCTCTTCGACTTTGCAGACGTGCGAGCCAAGCGTGATGCCCTGGCCGAAAAACTCCAGGGACGCTTGCAGCTGGCCACCGGCTGCGATTTTCACCTCAATCACGAAAACCTCCTGGCCATTCGAAAGCATCCCGCGCGTTTCTGCATCAATCAAAAAGACTACCTGTTGGTGGAGTTCAACGAATTTTCGATTCCGCCCGCGATCGATCAGACGCTCCACGAATTGCAACTCGCGGGCTTGCGGCCCATCATCACTCATCCGGAACGCAATCCGATCCTCAGGTCGCACCCCGAGCGGCTGCTGCACTGGGTTCGCCTGGGCTGCTTTGCCCAGATTACCGCCGGCTCCCTCTCGGGAGTGTTTGGGCCGGGCGCAAAAGAGGATGCCTGGAGTTGGATGACACGCGGCCTGATTCATTTCGTCTCCAGCGATGCGCACAACACCGCGCGGCGTCCACTAAAGTTGAAATTTGCCTACGATTCCATCGCGCAGCAGTTGGGCGAAGAGACCGCTCGCGCCCTGCTCATTGAAAATCCGCTCGCCGCGTGCAATGGCGATTCCTTGCCTTACGTGCCAGACATTGAGAAGCCGGAGGCCCGCAAACGCAAACGATTTCTCTTTTTCTGAGGCCCTGTGAATTCAACTCGCGGGCCGCAGCGGCAATCCCGCCCACGCATTCAACATGCCCAGGACCTCGCGAACCACGTCCAGCGCATCTCCGGTCGTTCGCCACCAGTGCCCCGGATCGAATTCATCATCGGAGACCCCGCGCACGATGGCCTCGCCATCTTGCCGGGAAAGGCGTTTCCACAAAGCGCGGGTCCGCCGGGTGTGCACTTTGGACGTCACCAGTATCACTTTGTGGAACTTTTCCTGTTTCAAGGCTTGCCCGATGGTCTTCATTTCGTCCGCGGTATTCACAATCGGCGGCTCCAGAATCCGTATCGCGTTCTCCGGCACTCCTTCGTGCTCCAGAATCTGCCTGTCGTAGGTGTCTTCCCCGGTGTACGCAACCGAAAGTTTTTGCAGCGTCGTTCCGGGTTCGGTCGAGTGCGTCAGCCATACCTCGGGCGCGTACCCGCCTTTGTAGACGCGCGCCGCTTCCAGCGCGCGGTCCGGCATTCGGCCACTCAGCACGGCAATGGCGTCAGCTTGCTCCAGCGGGTCTTCCACCGCGAGCCAGCGTCCCACGTTAATAAATGCGAACCATGCCACCAACAACAAAAATCCCGCCGCGGCCACCCACATCCGAGGCCGTCGGTTCGATTGCGTTGGCAGGAGCGACGCGAAGAGGAATCCCTGCATGCTGGCGAATGGTATCCCGCACATCACTGCTCGTCAAACGCGGGGCCAGGAAAGCGCTGGCGCGGTCGCCACGATTCCCGTTAGGGAAACTCCGCTTCGCCGCTATAAAATAGAGACCGCCAATCTCTGGAGGATGCATGAGAGCTGTGGTGACGGGTGCTGCGGGATTTCTCGGTTCCCACCTTTGTGACCGCCTGTTGGCGGAAGGTTACGAGGTTCTTGGGCTGGACAATTTCATTACCGGAGAAGAATCCAATCTCGCCCATCTACACGGCAACGCGCACTTCGATCTCGAACGCAAAGATGTAAGTCAGCCCCTTCACCTCACCGGCCCCGTCGGCTACGTCTTTCACTTTGCCTCACCCGCAAGTCCGCCCGATTACCTGAAGTTCCCGATTGAGACCCTGAAGGTCGGCTCGCTCGGCACCATGCATTCCTTGGACCTGGCTTTCGAAAAGAACGCCAAGTTTCTTCTGGCTTCCACCAGCGAATGCTACGGCGATCCGAACGTCTCCCCGCAGAGTGAAACCTACTGGGGCAATGTGAATCCGGTCGGCCCGCGCAGCGTTTACGACGAAGCCAAGCGCTTCGCGGAAGCCACCACGATGGCCTATCAGCGCTTTCATTCGCTGGATACTCGCATTGTGCGTATCTTCAATACCTACGGCCCGCGCATGCGTTTGAATGACGGCCGCGCCCTGCCCAACTTCGTCTTCCAGGCCTTGAGCGGCCAGCCCATCACCGTTTATGGTGACGGCAAGCAGACTCGCAGTTTTTGTTATGTCTCCGACCTGATCGACGGCATCTACCGCCTAAGCCACTGCGATGAACATTTCCCCACGAACATCGGCAATCCCGCGGAGATGACCATTTACGAATTTGCCCAGCGCGTGCTCAGCTTCTTTCCGAACGCGCCCAAAATAGTCCACGAGCCCTTGCCGCAAGACGATCCGAAGCAGCGGCGTCCGGATATCACCAAGGCGAGAAAGCTGCTGAATTGGGAGCCCCGAGTGGAGTTGCAAGAGGGTCTGGGGATTACAATGGAATTCTTTAAGGAGCAGTTTGCTCGTTTGTCTGTCTCTGGGCGCTAGTGTCTATCTCTACGGCCGGCCGAACGAATAATAGTCAAAGCCCAGTTGCTGCATTTTGCTGGGCGAATACAAATTTCTTCCGTCGATCACCAGCCGCCGCGCCATATCTTTGCCCGCGCGCTCCCAATCGAGTTTCCGGAAAACCTGCCACTCCGTGCACACCAGCGCGGCATCCACGCCTTTCAACGCTTCATAGGGATCCTCGAAATACGCAACCTGGGGAAACTGCGATTTGGTCCGGCCAATCGCTTCAGGATCGCTGGCCTGCACCTCCGCCCCTTCTTCCAGCAGCCTGCGCATCACTTCCAGCGCCGGCGCAAAGCGGATATCGTCGGTGTTGGCCTTGAACGCCAGGCCCAGCACGGCAACGCGTTTACCTTTCACTACCCACAGCGCCTTGCGGATTTTCTCGAAGTACCTATCGATGCGTTGCTTGTTCACTCGTTCGGCGGCCTTCAACATTTCAAAATCCACGCCAACGGATGCCGACAAGTGAATGAACGCCTGAATATCCTTTGGAAAGCAGAATCCACCGAAGCCCAGACCGGCTTTCAGAAATTGCGTGCCGATGCGCGCGTCCAGCCCCATGGCGTGCGTCACTTCTTCCACGTCCGCTCCAATCCGCTCGCAAAGATCGGAGATGACATTCGCGTAGCTGATTTTCAGCGCCAGAAACGAGTTGGAGGCATGCTTAATCAGTTCCGCGCTGTTGATGGTTGTCACCAACAGCTCCCCGGCAGGAGCGGCCGGGCACTTGTCCGCGTGGACCGGGCAAGGGAACTTCTTCTCCAGAATGGGACGGTAAATCTCGTGCAACTTGGCCGCGGAATGTTCATCCTCCACACCCACGACAATGCGGTCGGGATGGAAAAAATCTTCCACCGCTGTGCCTTCTCGAAGAAATTCGGGATTGGACGCCACCTGGAATCTCAGTTCGGTCCCACGGGAGTACGCGGCCATGGCTTTCTGCAGTTGCACGCCCGTCAGCGCCGGCACCGTGCTTTTTTCCACCACCAGCTTTGACGTGCGCGCCTCTTTGGCCACCTGCCGCGCTACGTGATCAATCGCGGAAAGGTCCGCCTCCCCGCTTTCTCTTGGCGGCGTACCCACGCAGATAAAAATCACCTCACCGGCGCGAATCGCTTCGCCGGCATCCGCCGTGAAGGCAATCTTCTTCTCCGCCACGGCGCGCTTCAACACCTCGTCGAGGTGCTGCTCATAGATCGGGACTTTCCCGGCCTTCAATTGATCGATGCGCGTCTCATCGATGTCTGTGCAGAATACCTCGTGACCCGCTGCGGCCAGGCAAGCTCCGGTCACCAGTCCAACGTAGCCACACCCAATCACCGCAAGGCGCACTGTCTTGCTCCTTTATTCTGGAGTTTTCCCGCACCACAAGAGCGCAACGGATTCTGCCTCGCTCCTTCGTTTCTGGTCCTGCGCCCTGCCGGATGCTTCTATCTTCTTCCCAGCAACAACCCGCGTAGCCCCAGCAGCACCAGTTTCGGCTGATTCCTTACCACGTTCCATAACAGCCGCGTCGATTCGTCACGGTTAATCTCCCCAAGCGATTCGCGGGTCGAAACATTCAGCATGTCCACCAGGCGCGAGTAATCCTCCTGCTGGAAATAGTGCAGCGCTCGCCGGATCAGCCAGTGGGTGCCGAGTTCCCGCCGCAGCGCGCGCAATTCCTGCTTGCCATTTTGCAGAATGGCGTCCGCCACCCCGCGCGCGCCACGAAATCCTGTGACAATCCCGCCCACCGTGGATACTTTCACCTGCGCCGCCGCGTCCCCCACCAGATAAACTTGGCCATTTCCCACATTGCGTTGAATGGGAACCCAGCGTTTGTATACCGGGATGCGCGCGCCCTGCCATTCCAGCGGCTCGAATCCCTTCTTCTCGAGAAAACGGTCGAAGCACTGCTTCGTGGCGCGGCCATTCTCGCCGATCACGCCAACCGCGGCGCGCTCCGTCGATTCCGGAATCATCCAATAAAAATAAGGCGTATCGTCGGGCACGAACCACACCCGCGTCGTATCGGGCCTGCAATCCTTGGGCAACTTCACGACCGCTTGAACCAGCGGCACGGTTTCTACCGCGGGCCAACCCGCGGCTCGCGCAACTCGGCTCGCCGCTCCATCCGCACCCACCACGCCCGCCGCGTGCAATGCCTTGCGCTCTCCGGCCTCGTCCACGTCAACCCGTAGGCCTCGTCCGTTCGCCGCTAGTCCCAGGAACCGCGTGTCGTATCGAAAGGTCGCTCCGGCCGCTTGCGCTTCTTCCGCCAGCGTTCGAATCAGTCGGTATCGTTCAATGATCAGGTCGGGGCGGTCGAGCGCCACCTGGGCGGATCGCCCGTCGGTAAACAACTCGAATCGCCGGATCTCGTTCAGGATGCTCGATTGCGCCGCCGCGCTGATTTGTTTCTTGAAATGATCGGTCACGATCAACGTTCTTCGCGCCGGATCCAGCGCACGTCGCGACTCCAGCACTTGCACGCTGTGTCCGCCGGCCGCTACCCGTTTGGCGGTATACAATCCCGCAGCGGAGCCGCCCACGACAATGATGTCCTTGGCTTCCCGGCCCGGCCGGTTTCCCTTACCTGCTTTGTCCACGTGTTTCGCTCTATCCAAACTCTACGGAAGCGTTTGTCCCGCACCCTGGGTTCAGTCCACCTCACCAAAGCGGGACACACTGGGCAAGTGGTGTGTGGACAGCGCTACAAAGTATAACGAATTAAAAGCCACAGATAAAACACACAAAACCCACTATTCACGAAAAAATCTGCATTTTCTGGGATGCCCAGCAGCCGCCTCAAGTGGTGGCGGACTTGGGTTTCTGTCGTTCGAACGGCGCGCGTTCCAGCCACGCAATCGCAGGAAATACCGCCAACAATACCAGCGCGATCAGGATCGCCGCGCCGCGCTCCGGCAAGTACGTCATCAGCACCGCTGCTCCGCCACACAGCGCCCCGGCCAGGTACATCACCAGTACGGCGCCGCGCTGTCCCAGCCCGAGGTTAGCCAGCCGGTGCGCGGAATGGTCTTTCCCCGGGGTGGCAAAGGGCAGCAAGCCTCGCCGCGACCGCGAAATGGTCACCAGCGTGGTGTCGAATACGGCGGCGCACAAAATCAGCACCGGCGCCACAAAGCTGGCCAGTTGCGTGGTGTGTTCCAGCCGGAGCTTCAGCGCCAGCGTAGCCATCAGGAAGCCCAGGAACATGGCACCTCCGTCGCCCATAAAAATCTTGGCGGGCTTGAAGTTCCAGCGCAAAAATCCTGCCGCCGCGCCCAGCACCGCGCCTGCCAGCACGGTCACTATCGTTTGCCCGTTCAGATACGCCAGAAGCGCGAAGAACACCGCGGCCATGGCGGCAATTCCCGCACACAACCCGTCCATATGATCCAGAATGCTGAACGAAGCGGTAATTCCCACCACCCACAGAACCGTCAGCCCGGCGTCCAGCCAGTATCCCGTCTTGCCGCCCACCAACACGCTGAATACCTGCGTGTGAATCCCGGTAGCCAGTAGCAGGATCGCCGCCACGGGCATGCCCACAAACAGTTTGATCTGGTGATGCAGCCAGCCGCGGTCATCCAGAAATCCAACCAGCGCTACCAGCGTTGCCCCGGTCACAATTCCGAGACTTTGCGCTCGCGCCGCGCCGTCAAACGCAAACAACACCGCTAGCATCACCGCGGCATACATCGCCAAGCCACCCAGCAGCGGAATCGGTTTTAGATGGACTTTTCGGGGGCCCGGCAGGTCTACCATGCCCACTCGGATCGCCAATGCGCGCACCGGCACCGTCAGTACCAGCGATGCTGACAGTGCTATTAGAAACGCCAGCAGGCCCGCACTCATTCGTCCTCATTGCTCGTTCTGACGAAACCAGCCCAGGGCGAAATGGCCAGTGCGTTAACAGAGACGTTGCCGGTTTGGGTCCGGCTCCCAAGTCAATACAACTCTCGCCAGCAGCCTAGAGTTGACCGCCGACGCTGCCCCACGCAGCCCTTACACCATAACGCCAAAATCCCAAATCTTCCATAGGGATTACACCTTACTTCCTGCTGTTGCCTTTCTTGTCATCGGGAGTAACCTGAATGCAAACTATTCGACTCTCGACTTTATTTTCCTGCCGTGGCGTTCCCCGGCTCCTTCCAGTATCGTTACCAGCTTGCGAAGCTCGCCCCCTCGTTCATATTCCGGAGCGACGGCCCGCGCTGCTTCACCCATGCCACGCAGCTTTTTCGCGTCGCGAGAGATTTCGCACACCACGGCCGCGAACTCTGCCGCATCATCGGGGTCCGCGGAAATCGCAAATCCCGCTTTTTCGCCCAGAGAAACCACGTCGCATTCACGTGGCGCCACGGCAACGATCGGTTTCCCGGCAGCCAGGATCCCGTACAGCTTGCTGGGAACCACCACGCCCTCCAGCCCGCGTTTCACCGTGATGACATGCGCGTCCGCCGCAGCCAGCACCGACGGAATTTTGCTGCCAGGGAAGAAGGGTAGGAATCGCACGTTCGGAATCCCGGCCGCGGCCGCCTGTATCCGCTCGCGTTGTGCCCCGTCACCGACGAAGACCAGGCCGATGCCCGCATCTGCCACTTTGCCGGCCCCGGCGAGCAGCGTCTCCCAGGCGCCGTAAAATCCCAGGTTCCCCGCGTGCACCAATACGAATCGGAAATCCCCGCGAATGGCCCGAATTACTTCCGGATCGCAATCCTCAAGTGAACTTCCCGCCGAAGGAATCTCCGCGCCGTCGCGTACAATCACGATGCGCGCCGGGTCCACGCCTTTGGACACAATCCGCTGCCGCATATCCTCGCCTAGCACCACAACCTGCGTCGCCCGACGCAACGCCCAGCGATGCAGTTTTTCCCACACCCGCGACAGCAGCCCTGGCTCGACGATTGATCCTCCCACCGCCATGTCTGGATACAAATCCCGGATGTTGTATACGTACGGCTTACCCTTCAGCAGAGCCACGAACGCCCCAACGATCCCTTCAAACGGTGGGTCCGTCATTGCCAACACCAGGTCGCAGTCCACAAACAACGCTCGGGGCACGGCAAGAAACACGTAGCTCAAATAGTTCAGCACCCGCCGTTTCATTTGGATTCGCGGATACGCCGTGGAACCCACGCGAATCACTCTCACCCCTGCTGCGATTTCGCTTTGGAAGAAATGCCAATCGCGCCGCTCCGTCGGATCGTAAGCAGGGCGGCCACAAAGCATGGTGATGTCGTGCTTAGCGGCCAGAGCGTCCACTACGATCTTGGCCATTTTCGCCGTGGCGGACGTGTCCGGCGGATAATAGAGGTTCAGCAGCAGCACGCGCACGAAGTCATTGTACAGGGTCAACCACAGCGATTGAAGCCGTGGCAACTCGCGCGCCTGTCTGGGAAACCAGGACAGTTGGACCATTTCTGGCCGACCGGACAGTTCCGCACTGACAGAAACGCCCTTACCTTGGACCATCCCCCAGTAGTCCCCGTTGGAGGTGGAAATGAGTCTCAGCAATGTTCGGAAGGCAGCGCGACTCCTGGTCCTGGTTTTTTGGGTCATGACCTTGCCGGCAGGTGCCCGCCCCACTCTTCCTCAAGGCGTCACCAGCGCCCACTTCGTCTTCCTGCAGAATGAAACCGGATTTCCCGAACTGGAGTACACCGCCTTGTTGGAGCTTAATAAATGGGGCCGCTTCGAGGTTGTCGCCAGCCAGGATAAAGCTGACCTCGTCCTGGTCCTCACCGCCGGCACGCACGTTCGTGCCATTCCCGACGGACAATTCCCTCGCGCCACCGGCCTGAATGCCTTTACCGAACAATCCGTGCCCCCGGGTCACACCAAAATCGCTTTGGTCGACCCGAAGACCGGCGCCACGCTGTGGTCCGATGTGCACAAAACCGAAGGTGGCAAAGTTAAGAGCGGTCACCTGCTTGATGGATTGCGCCAGGCCTTCGAGGAATACGAAAAAGCCCGAAACAAGAAGTGACGCCGGCGCTCCGTGCATTTCCGAGGGCACGCGCCGCAGCCCCGCATCATCCTGAAGGCGCGTCTTTTGCGCCCAAAGGATCTCAACCACACCGTCGAGGATTACGTCTGCAAGATGCTTCGCGCGACCTATGGTCACGCGCCCTTGGCGTGCGCATCACGATTTGCTATAGAAGGAACTAGAAAGTCCGGCTCGCGGCGCACACACAGCACTAGACGCCAGGGCTCGCTCCGGGACGGAGGCATGCATGGAAGTCACCGTCGAACATCTAGGGGCAGTCCAGTTCCAGATCAAAACCCGTGGCCACTCGATCGTCAGTGATCAACCCGCCGAAAGTGGCGGCTTCGACGAAGGCATGACGCCGCCGGAATTGCTGCTGGCTTCGCTCGGTTCGTGTGCCGGCTTTTACGCCGCACAGTATCTGCGCAAGAATAAACTCGCCACCGAAGGCACCCGCGTCCGCGTCACCTGCGAAAAAGTGAACGACCCGGTAGCGCGCCTGACCAATTTTGTAATTGCAGTCGACGCGCCTGTTGAACTCACTAAGGAGCATCGCAAAGGACTCGATCACGCCGTCGCCAACTGCCTGGTCCACAATACCCTCTTGCACGCCCCTAAAATTTCTCTCAAGGTTGCTGGCCTGGCCCTGGCTTCCAAAATCTGAGCCTTACGCGGCCAGCATCTTACCCAGCAGTTCCTTCAGGATTTTCGCAGCTACCGTCGCGGTCAGTCCCGAGCGATCGCGCTCCGGATTGAATTCCACCACATCCGCGCCGACCATCGGCGCAGGCAGCGCCTGAATAGAGTGCAGCGCTTCGCGCGTTGTCAGGCCTCCCGGCTCCCAGTGAGACACTCCCGGCGCCAAGCCCGGCTCCAGAACATCCATATCAAACGAAACGTAGATCGGCCCCGCCAGTTTCAGCTTTGCCAGGCTTGGGAGATTCCTCATTTCAAAAATCTCCACCTCGTATTTTTCTGCTTGTTCGCGCTGGTGCGCGTTCAAGGTGCGAACGCCGATCTGAATCAATCGCTGCGCCAGTTTCTCTTCGCAGATTCGCGCGAATGGGCTGGCGTGCGAGTGCGGGTTCTCCTCATAGTTGGCGCACAGATCAGGATGCGCGTCAAAGTGCAGCAACGTAATTCCCGGAATTCGTTTGCCCACCGCCCGCAGGATCGCATAGGTCACGGAATGATCGCCGCCCAGGCTTACCGGGCGCTTTTTGTCTTCAACAATTTTCGCGACCGCCGCCTCGATGCGTGCGAAGGCATCGGCCGCTTCCCTGTCCCGCAAATCGCCAGCATCTTCGACCCATCCTTCGCGCCCAATATCGACGCCGGTCTCTGCCCATTTGTTCCACGCATCGCAACGCAAGGTCTCCCGAATCAACGCAGGCGCCGCCGCGGACCCGCGAAGAAACGAGGAGTTATGATCCAGTGGAATCCCCAGAATTACCGGCGCGCCCCAGGGAGCCAGCTTTCGGCCGGGTCGCTTCATGGACGGGTAATCAGAAAATTGCCCAGCACCAGCGCATCCATCTGCGTGCGCACGAAGCAGTCCAGCGCTTCTTCTGGCCGGCACACAATGGGCTCGTTGTCGTTGAAAGAAGTGTTCAGCACTACGGGAACCCCGGTCTGGCGCTCGAATTCCGAAATCAGCGCGTGGTAACGAGGATTCGCTTCGCGCGTAACGGTTTGCAGCCGGCCGGTGCCGTCAATATGCGTCGGCGCGGGAATCTTGTCGCGTTTGTCGGGTTGCACCGAATAGGCCAAGTTCATAAACGGCGAGGGGTACGACTTCTCAAACCATTCGCCAGTCTTCTCAGCAAGGATCGAAGGCGCGAATGGACGAAAGATTTCGCGATGCTTGATGCGCCGGTTCAGAATCTCCTTCATCTCCGCGCGCCGTGGATCAGCGACGATGCTGCGGTTCCCCAGCGCCCGTGGTCCCCATTCCGCACGTCCCTGGTACCAGCCAACGATTTTCCCTTCCGCGATAATCCCCGCGGTCCGGCGCATCAATTCTTCATCGCCCAGTTCGTGGGTCGTGTAGCCCGCACCGGAAACCGCGCGCCCTTGTATCGAGGTTTGCACTTCCGCCGGCGTGTATCCCGGCCCCCAGTAGGCATGTTCCATCACGAAGGAACGCGGCCTGCCCAGCGTCTGGTGCCACACGTGATACGCCGCGCCGACCGCGAGCCCGGCATCACCCGCAGCCGGTTGTACATAAACTTTTTCAAACGGCGTGGCGTCAAAAATCTTTCCATTGGCCACGCAGTTGAACGCCACACCGCCCGCCAGACACACGGCTTTCGCGCCGGTTTCCACGGCCAATTTCTTCAACATCCCCAGATAAACTTCCTCGAGCCGCGCCTGCAGGGAAGCCGCAAGATCGCGGTGGCGCTGCTCCAGGGGATCATCAGGCTGCCGCGCCGGCGCTCCAAGCTTCTGGGGCATCGCATCGGAGAACATCTTCCCGAGCACCGGCGTCTTGTCCGATTCTGCCCACGACATTTCCGGCCCGGTTTTGTGATGCGTGAAATACTCCAGGCCCAACTGGAAGCCGAATTCGTTTCCGTCGCTGCTAAAGCGCAATACGTCGCGCAGCGCGTCCAGATGCAACGGCTCTCCGTACGCGGCCAGGCCCATCACTTTGTATTCGTCGCCAAATTTCAGGAATCCCAGGTACTGGGTCACCGCGCTGTAGTAAAGCCCCAGTGAATGTGGAAACGCAATCGCGCCATCGATCCGCATGCGATTGCCTTCGCCCACTCCCCACATCGAACTCGCGAAGTCGCCCAGCCCATCGGCGGAAAGCAGTGCTGCATGTTCGAACGGCGACACGAAATAGGTGCTCGCCAGATGTGCCTGGTGGTGTTCCACGCGATGGAATGTCGCCTTGATGGTGGCCCGATCGCTGTCGAAGGCCCCCGCCAGGGCCTCGGGAATCCCCGTGAATTTCGACATCACCTTGATGCGCTCGCGCGCGAACGACGGCATGCGCAGCGCGTAGAAAAGTTTCGTGGCCAGCCGCGCGTACGGATTACGCGGCACCGCCACATGATCGATTTCCGCTAACGTCAGGCCCGCTTCTTTCAAGCAGTAGCGAATCGCGGCGCCGGGGAAGCCGGCCGCATATTTCACGCGATTGAAACGTTCCTCCTCCACGGCCGCCAGCAGTCTGCCGTCGCACACAATTGCCGCCGAAGCGTTGCCATGGTACGCATTGATTCCCAGAATATTCATAGTCAAGGTTTACAGTTTACCTTACAGCTTGGCGATGGAGTTTCGATTGGCCGCCGAGGACTGCGTAGCACCTTCAGGACAGGTGCTGTCGGCACCATTCATTCAGCACGTACAGCGACCACGGGCGCGACCAACTGGTTTGGCCGTTCAAAAAATTATCCCACACCATCTGCACTCCCGCAGCATGCAAATGCGACGCCAGCGCGGGCGCAATATTCTGAAAACTGGCTTCGATGCGCGGGCGCAGGGAATTCCGCAGCCACTCCTCCCACGGCAGCGTGAATGTGCGCTTCTTCTGGTTCAGAATTTCCGCCGGAAGCACGCCGTCAACAGCCGCGAGGAGCAAGGCCTTTGCGCGGCCTGGCTGTACGCGGGCCTCGTCAGGCAGCGCGGTTACAAATTCCACCAGCGGCGTATCCAAAAGCGGCACGCGGACCTCCAACGATCGCGCCATGCTCACCGAATCCGTGTCCCGCAATAGCGTGCTGGCCATGTACGTCCGCATTTCCAGCCACGAGATTCCCGCGACAGGTTCCATCGCTTGTGCCTGGTCGGCAACGCGCTCCAGCCATCCCAGCCATGTCGGCTCCAGCGTCACGCCATCCTGCCCGATGTTGCTGCTGCGATATTGTGCGTCCATCAGGCGGCTAAGCTCCGACGGCGGAAACAACAGCCGCGTGAAAAAATATGCGTGCGGCAGCGCGTCGGGCATCAACCAGGCATCACTGGCCTTGCGCGCCCCATCCGCTGAACTTCCCTGGCGCAGCAACGTGCTCACCAGCGGCGCACTGATTCGTCGAAATGCTCCAGGGACAAACCTTGATGCCAACTCCAGGCGCGCCAGCCTTGGCGTATCGGCGAATGTCTGATAGCCGGCAAACAATTCGTCGCCACCCAACCCGGACAGCGCCACTTTCAACCCGACCTCTCGCGCGGCCCAGGACACAAAGTAGGTGTTGATACCGTCCATCGTCGGCTGATCCAGCGCGCTCAGAGCCTCTTCCAGACGCGCGAGCATGTCCTCGCCGCGCAGCGGTATCTCTCGGTGCTTGGTTCCCGTATGTTTCGCGATCACTGCGGCCAGCGGCGCCTCGTCATAGGGCGTGTGTGGAAACGACAGCGTGAAACTTTGGATGCCGCTCTGCGCCCGCGCCGCGAACGCCGCGATGGCGCTGGAATCGAGCCCGCTGGAAAGAAACAGCCCCACAGGAACGTCCGAAATCAGGTGCGCTCGCACCGACTCGTCCAGCAGTGTACGAAGCCGCCCAGCGGCCGAAGCGAAATCCCGTGGTCGCCCGCTATCCCGCGCCGCGCCGCTCTGCCGCGGATCCCACCATGGCCGCGCGCGCGGAGAACGCCGGCGATCCGGCACGTGCAAAAGCAGCCGGTGTCCTGGCGGCAGCGAAAACACGCCCTCCAGAAGTGTGACGGGCTCGGACACGCTGCCAAACAAAAGATAGGATGTCAGCGCGTCAGCCGATATTTTTTGCCCCACGAGCTTGCTGGAAATCAGCGCTCGCAGCTCGGAAGCGAATGCAAACCCTTCCGAAGTTTGCGCATAGTACAGCGGCTTGATGCCCAGAGGGTCGCGCGCCAGAAGCAGAACCGGTACCGTGGCGTAGTGTTTGCGTAAATCCAGCAGCGCGAACGCAAACATACCGCGAAGTTCATTGAGCAGGTCTTCGCCCCACTCCTCCCAGCCATGTACCAGAATTTCCGTGTCGGACTTCGTGGCAAAGCGGTGGCCCGCCATCGACAGCCGTTGCCGCAGCTCCCGGTAATTGTAAAGCTCCCCGTTGAAGACCACGCAAACGTCGTGCGTCTCATTCCAGGCAGGTTGGTGACCTCCGCTGAGGTCGATGATACTCAGCCGCCGCATCCCCAGGGCCAGCCCGGGCGCGCGAGCATCATTCGCGAAAAAGCCGTCTTCATCCGGCCCGCGATGGCGCATGGCCGCCGCCATCGTCCGCACGTGAGCCTCCGCCAGCGCACTCGTGGAAGCGTAGGTTAGTCCGCAGATTCCGCACACGCGGTTATTTTATCTCCGGCGCGCTGAAGAACGCAGCAATTGCGCGGCCCAGTTTGTTGCGCAGTCGGAACCGATTCACCCGAAAGTGATGATCGGCAAGCAATCCCAGGACCACTCGCAGGATCAGCAGACACAGCAGCGTGTTAAGCGAGAGAAAGAAAAACAGGAACGACCGGCGCTCCAGAAGCAGGCTCCAGTCCAGGTATTCATCCCAGCTGGGGAAGAAACGATCGAGCTGTTCGCGGATGTGGAATCCATGGAAAGGTAAAGCGGCAAGCCGCACGTGCGCATAATTCTCGTAGTTATATTCCGGAACGTATTTCGGGATCTGGCTGGTGGCCTGGCGAAATGTCGCTGGATCGTGCAGCTGGCTTCTTGTCAGGAAGTTGCCCTGAGCATCTTTCAGCATCACTCGGTACGTGGGGTCAACAATGATCCAGCGCCCGTCCAGCAGCACTTCCGCCACCACGTGTTTTGTGTTTCGATCCGGCGTCAGCAGCAACAGGCGCCGCGTCTGTAGTCCGGCGCTGCGCGAAAGGTTCAGGAAAGCGTTGGTGGCGCTTCCACACACCTCCAGCAACTGCCGGTAATTCAGCGTGTCGGTCGGGTCATGGGGGGAAAGTCTCTTGCTATCGTTCGCTTCCAGCCGCGGTGGTCCATTGCTCATCCATGCCAGGATGGCTTCCGCCTTCTCCAGCGGCGACGCTGCCTCGGGAACCACGGCATCGGAGAAACCGCTCAAATACTTGCGAACTGAATATTCCCGAGCCCCCGTTGTGATCGTGCACAGCAGCGCAACGAACAACAGCAGGTTGATGAGCCACCACACCACGCGAAATACCCGGTGTTCGTTTCCTGCCTTATGGCCATTCATTCGACACTGCTCTCTTGGACTGGAGGAAGACCGCCAGTTTAGCATAAAGCGCTTCCATCTCTTCGAGCGGAGCCTGCCAGCCCAGCCGTTCGACCGCCGTGGCGCAACCTTGTTGCAAGCGCCGGTAAAGTTCCTCGTTCTCTAACAACTTTTTTATTCCTTTCATCAGGTCCTCGAGTTCATGCCGCACTTCAATCGCCGCCACGTTCGCGAGCAGCGGCGCGATGCCGCATTGATCCGTGATCACCACCGGCGTCCCCGCGGCCACCGCTTCCCCCGCGGTGTTTCCAAAGTTTTCGTTCTGCGACGGCAGCACGAAAATGTCGGCATCCCGGTAAGCCGCCCATTTTTCCTTTCCCTCCAGCGGCTCGCGGAAGTGCACCCGCGATCGCAACCCCAGTTGCGTAGCGCTATTTTCCAGTCTTGCCCGCATGCCGGCTTCATCCGGGCCCACGAACGCCAGCTGCAGTGAAGCGTTAGAAGCCAGCTTGGCAAAGGCATCCAGCAGCAGGTCTGGGCTCTTTTTCTGCGAGAGTCTCCCCAGAAATAGAAGCAGCTTGGCATCCTCGGTGATGCCAAGCGACTTCCGGAACACTCCTCTCTCGGGAAACTCCCGCGGAAACTCAATTCCATTGCGCCGCACAATGATCTTTTCTCTTGGAATGCCCGATGCCGTCAGTTCCGCCACTTCCTGCTCCGACGTCGCCACGATGGCACCAGCTCCGGCAATAAGCTCACTCCCGAACATCTGGTGATAGATTCGCTTCAACAGCAAACTGCGCACGATCGGCCGGTACATCCCGATGGGTTCGACGACATAGGGAATTTTCTGCTTGCGGCACTCGCTGGCGACGCGCGGCCCCAGCAAATCATACAGCCCGAAGATGTGCACCACGTCGAAATCTCGCAGCCGCGCGCGCAAGTATCGCCGCAACGCGGGATTCCACGTGGTGGTCCGATAGCGCAGCCAGTTCGCCAGGTAAATCGCTCTCACGCCGTTCACTTCGCGTTTGCGCCCGAACGGGCTGCCCTCCGCCGGCGTTTCTCCCGGTGACTCCCTAAGCCGCTTTTTCAGTCCCCAATCCGCGGTCAGTACCGTTACTTCATGTCCTTTTTGCGCCAGTCCCTCGGCTAACGCCCGTACCTT
Organism: Candidatus Acidiferrales bacterium; assembly: GCA_963804635.1. Classification (GTDB taxonomy): domain Bacteria; phylum Acidobacteriota; class Terriglobia; order Acidiferrales; family UBA7541; genus Acidiferrum. The sequence goes on along the minus strand of CAWDRK010000046.1, from coordinate 87,778 downwards.
TACAGGCGGCCCGCCAAGTTCGAAAAATGGCGCGTAGCTTTGCGTTACGTTCAGGATCCGCATAATTCGCGCAGGATTTTCCGCAAGGATTTGGCGAATACGTTGAAGCGAAACTCTCTTTCCACCCGCTCCCGCCCCCGCGACCCCATTTGCTTTGCGATATCCGGGTTCGCCAGCAGCGCATCGATGGAAGTCGCCAACTGCACGGGATCGCCATGCTGTACCAGATAACCCGTTTCTCCATCCGCAATCACTTCCGGCGCCCCACCGTGCGCCCCGCCAATTACCGGTTTGCCTCGCGCCATCGCTTCCAGATACACAAACCCAAATCCCTCGCCGCGGCTCGGCAGCGCGAACACTTCAGCCGCCGCGTAACACGCCGCAAGTTCGCCATACGATAAATCAGTCAGAAAATGCATGTGCCGCCGCACGCCGCTTTCCCGCGCAATGGCTTCCAACCATTCCCGGTCATCGCCCGATCCCGCCAGCACCAGCTGCAAATCCGGCCAGCGCAACAGCAGCCTCGGCAGCGCCATGATCAGCGTATCCATTCCCTTGTATCGCTCGGTGGCCAGCCAGCGTCCTACGGTCAACACCACGCGCCCCGCAGGATAACCATCCGGAAGCTTGGCGCCGGCAGCGCCCGCCACTTTCGTTTCAAAATCCGGATCGAGCCCCCAGGGAAGCACGCGGACTTGCTCGAGCGGCACGCCTTGCACAACAGTAAGGGAATCCGCGGTCGCGCGGCTCGGCGACAGCAGCAGCGTCGCGCGCCGTAGCGAGCTTCGCCGCAGCGCCGAGAGCGGTTCCCACACTTCAATGCCGTGCGTGCACACGATGCTTTTCATGCGCGGCGCAATTATCTGCATCCCCCGCACAACCGGCGCCAGATTCGGATGCGCCGCCAGCACCAGCTTCGGGCGCCTTCGTGCCGCTCGCATCGCCGTGGTCGCGAAGCGTGCCTTGCTCCGCGCCGCTCCGGTGAACACGAATTCGCATTGCCCAACGCGCATGCGATGCAATTCTTGCGTGTCGTTCAAGCTTAGGAAGCGATATTCCATTCCGTGCGAAGCGGCATATTCGCTCAGGACGAAAGCGAGATGCCTGCCGGCTCGCTGGATTCCGCCGGGAGCATTCAGTTCAGGGAACAATCCAACAATCACGCGCTGAGTTTGACAAAGCCGGAGCCCTTAACGCAAGGTCCGCGTCATTCGCATCCCCAGTGCTTTTCTTTCGCCAGCTTCGCCAGTTCCGTCAGCCGATCAATATAGTGGTCCGCCGGATTCACCTCGCGATCATAACGTCCAAACCCGTACTTCACTGCGATGGCTCGCATCCCCGCATTGCGCGCCGTTTGCACATCCACGTCGGAGTCCCCGACCATTGCCGATTCTTCCGCGGCAGCGCCCAGTTCACGCAGTATGAATTGCGCCCCGCTGGGGTCCGGCTTCTTTTTCTCGAAGCTGTCGCCGCCATAAATTCCCTGAAAATATTTCGCCAATCCCAGCCCCTGCAATATCTGAAGACTTGCCGCGGTCGGTTTGTTTGTCAGTACCGCCATGGGATTTCCCTTCAGCAAAACGAGTGCCTGCTCCACGCCAGGATAAGCTCGCGTGGCATCCAGGCTGTGCTTTTCATAGTGCTCCAGAAAGATGCCCAGCGCGGCAGCTCGCTCACTTTCACTGGACTCCGCCCCTAGCACGCTGGCAATCAGTCGCGGCGCTCCGTGCCCGATGTACGCCGCCACCGTTTCAATAGGCAGTTCTTCGCGCCGCGTGGCGCGCAGCATCGCGTTCACCGAGTTGACGAGGTCCAGCTTCGAATCGATCAGCGTTCCATCAAGATCGAAAAGAATCGCCCGCACTTTTCCATTTGCGCCGTTGCTCATATCCATCAGTGTAATACGCTCGCCGCTTTCCGCTCGCTGCATCCAGCTCCGTTGCATCTCCGACGCCGCGTTTGTCATGGTAGACTCTTGCAACCTGCCCGGTTCTCTCTCTAGTCGAGGTGCGCATGGACGAAGCGGATGGTCCCGCCAGGGACGAAAATCCTGGAACTCCCGCTTCCTCGACTGCGGGCGGCGCACCGGCGGCCCATGACGCGGACGCGACCATCGACACTCCCGGTTCTCCTCGAACGCCTGCGGGAATCAGTTCCCCGGATGATCGTGCCACGCCCGAAACCAGATCCATGGGTCCCTACCGACTAGTTCAGAAGCTCGGCGAAGGCGGCATGGGACAGGTGTGGCTCGCGGAACAGACCGCTCCCCTGCGCCGTCTCGTAGCGCTGAAGCTCATTCGCGCCGGTGTTTCGGACAACGTTCTCCTCGAGCGCTTCGAATCCGAACGCCAGGCGCTCGCGCGCATGAATCATCCCGCTATCGCCAAGGTCTTCGATGCCGGCACCACTCCCGACGGTCAACCTTACTTTGTCATGGAGTACGTCCCCGGCATCCCCATCACTCTGTATTGCGACCAGAAGCGCCTTTCCATTCGCGATCGCATCGAACTCTTCAGCAAAGTCTGCGAAGGCGTGCAGCACGCCCACCAGAAAGCGGTCATTCACCGCGACCTCAAGCCCGCCAATATCCTGGTCGTCGAACTGGATGGCAAGGCCGTTCCCCGCATCATCGATTTCGGTATTGCCAAAGCCATCAGCGGACGCGATTCGCTTGCCACCATGGTCACGCGCGCCGGAAATTTCTTGGGCACGCCCGCCTACATGAGTCCCGAACAGGCCGACCCCGATATACCTGACGTTGACACGCGCTCGGACGTTTATTCCCTCGCGGTCATCCTCTACGAACTTCTCACCGGCGCTTTGCCCTTCGATCCCACGCAATGGCGCAACGAAGTCGTGTACGAGACTCTTCGCCGCCTCCGGGAGCAGGATCCTCCGTTGCCCAGCATGCAATTCGGCAAACGCGTAACCACCGAACGCGAAGTCGCGGTCAACACCGCGCGCCTCCGTTCCACCGAGCCTCACGAACTTGTCCGCCTTCTCCGCGGCGATCTCGATGGGATCACCATGAAGGCGTTGGAGAAGGACCGCGCCCGGCGCTATGGCACGCCGTCAGAACTGGCAGCGGACCTCGAGCGTTATCTGCAAAACAAGCCGATCGTCGCGCGTCCCGCCAGCAGCGCCTACCGTGTGCGCAAATATGTTCGCCGCCATCGCATTGCTGTGACGGTCGCCGCCGGACTTTTTGCTTTGCTCATCACCTTCGCCGTTCTCCAAACCTTGCAACTCCGCCGCACCACCCGCGAGCGCGATCGCGCCAATCGCATCGCGGATTTCATGACCCGCATGTTCAAAGTTTCCGATCCCAGCGAAGCGCGCGGCAACAGCGTTACCGCTCGCGAGATCCTCGACAAAGCCTCCAACGACATTCAGATGGGCCTGGCCAAGGATCCCGAACTGCAAGCTCGCCTTATGTACACCATGGGCAACGTTTACCTCGGCCTCGGCCTCGACTCCCGCGCGCAATCCCTTCTTGAACGCGCCTTGGACATTCAGCGACGCTCCCTCGGTTCCAAACATCCCGAAACCCTGCAGACCGCGACAAGTCTGGCCACTGCCTGGCGTTACTCGGGACGTTATCCCGAGTCCGAAAAAATGGAGCGCCAGACCATCGAGCTGCAACGCCAGGTTCTCGGCCCGCAACACCCCGACACGCTGAACTCCATCGGCGACCTTGCCGCTACGCTTTTCTCGGAGGCCCGCTATGCGGAAGCGGAGAAGCTGCAGCGCGACACACTCGACACCCGGCTTCGTCTGCTTGGCCCGCAAAATCCCGACACCCTGCAATCGATGCGCGACTTGAGCGCCACTCTCCGCAAGCAAGGTCACTACGCCGACGCGGAAAAGCTGCAGCGTGACGCGCTCGACATCCAGCGCCGCGTTCTGGGCCCCGATCACCCCGATACCCTCAGGACAATCAATAGCCTGGCAAACACCCTGCTTCAGCAGGCGCATTTCCCCGAGGCCGAAAAGCTTTATCGAGAACTGCTCGACGCCCAGCGGCGCGTTCACGGTCCCGAGCATCCCGACACCCTTACCGCCATGGGCAACCTCGCCAATCTTTTATCCGAAGAGGGTCACTACGCCGAAGCCACCAAACTCCAGCGCGAAACCCTCGACATCGACACCCGCGTGCTTGGCCCCGAACATCCGCAAACCCTTCGCGCCATGGAGAATCTCAGCTTCACGCTGGGTGACGATAATCATCTGGCGGATGCCGAAAAGTTGCAGCAACAAGTGATCGCCGTCGGCTCGCGCGTTCTTGGCCCGGAACACTCCGATGTTTTGAAGTCCATGAACGGCCTCGCGGGAAACTATCAGCGGGAAGGCCGCTTTGCGGAAGCCGAGAAGCTGGAGCGCGAAGCGCTGGAAACCGAACGTCGCGTCCTCGGAGCAGACAAGCCGGAGACGCTCGAGTCCATGAACAACCTCGGGGAAACGCTGCAAAGCGAAGGTCACTATGTCGAAGCGGAGAAGCTGCAGCGCGAGACCCTCGTTGTCGTAAGCCGTGTTTTTGGACCCACGCACCCGAACACCCTGTCGGTGATGAGCGATCTCGCCGAAACTCTGAAAAAAGAAGGCCACTACGCGGAAGCGGAAAAACTCCAGCGCGGAATCCTCGATCAGCTGCGCAGCACCTTCGGCCGAGACTCACCACAGGCCCTCGATGCCCTGGAAGCGCTGGCCATTTGTTTGAGTGTTCAGAAGCGCTACGACCAAGCCAAGCCGCTCTTCGCCGAAGCCGTGCAAGTGGCAACGCACATCAAAATTCAGCACGCTCTTTCCGGCGCCTGGTATAGCTCCGCGTGCGGCGCCGCTGTCTCCGGTCATCCTGACGACGCTCTCGAGGACCTCCGTCGCGCGATTGAAGCCGGCTACACCGATACTGGCCACATGGCTAGTGAAGAGCAGTTGAAATCACTGCGCGGGACAGAGCGATTCAAGGCCTTACTGGCAGAAACACGCAGACGCGCCATCACTGCGCAAGAAACAAACTAGGCGAATTTCTCTCGAACCAAGAGGTAGTCAATGAGCAGTCGCACTGGTGCGATGGCATGCGCCAGGTGCGCATAGTTGGCGCGCCGCAGGATCTGGAACTGTCACGGCCCGTGGAGATGCGCAAGCTCCTCACTCGTAGCGCAGCGCCACCAGCGGATCCACTCGCGCCGCGCGCCTCGCTGGCACCCAGCAAGCCACCAGCCCGGTGACAATCAGCAAGAGCGGTACACATGTCAGCGTCCACGGATCGTAAGCCGAAACTCCCCACAACTGCGTGGCGATCACTCTCCCGAGCGCCAGGCTGGCAAGCAATCCCAGTCCCACGCCGACCCCCACCAGTGTCAGTCCCACACGGATCACCATGCCCAGAACGTCGCAACCTTGCGCGCCCAGCGCCATGCGAATCCCGATTTCCTGTGTTTGCCGCGCCGTGGTGTATGCCAGCACGCTGTAGACGCCAATCGTCACCAGGATCAGCCCGATCGACCCGAAGATGCTCATCAGAAAGAAACCAAACCGCGGCCCGGCATAGGAAAACTGGCTGATGTAACCCTGCAGCGTTCCCGTGAGTGTCAGCGCAACGTTGGGGTCCGTCAGCCACACCTCGTGGCGCACCGCCTGCAACAACGTCAGCGGCTCTTGCGCCGTGCGAACCAGAACCCCGCGAAATGCCGAACCTGTCACCGTGTATGGCACCCACATTTCCGGCTCGGGAGGATCCTGCAGTCCGCGGTTCTTGGCGTCGGCAACCACTCCGATAATTTCGAACGTCGGATCCGCGATCTTGTCTTCAAACTCCGCCAGTTGCGCGATGCGTACCTGTCTGCCAATCGGGTTCTCGCCCGGCAAGTACTTCTTCACGAACGTCTGGTTCACCACCGCGAGCTTCCGCTTAGCATTCACCTCCGCTTCAGTGAATGTCCTGCCATCCAGGAATTGGATCTTCAGCACTGAGAAATACGCTTCGCTGCACAGCTGGAACATCCCATTCCATTTTTCCTGGTGCGACTTTCCGGCGATTTCAATCTCGCTGCCGATCCCGCCGTACGGCGGAAGTGTGCTTGTCTCTGTCACCTCCACAACCCCCGGCAGCGCTTTCAATCGTTGCAACAGCGGCCGGTAAAATCCCACCAACTGGTCCGAGCTCTTGTAGCGTTCCACGGGCAGCGGCAGCCTCGCGACTAGCACGTGATCCGGCTGCAGTCCCAGATGCACTTCCCGCAGCGCCACGAAGCTGCGCATCAACAGTCCCGCCGCCACCAACAGCGTCAGCGACAGCGCCACTTCCAGCACCACCACGGCATTACGGAATCTGCCATGCCGCGAGCCGCCGCTCTGTCCTTTCCCGCTGTCGCGCAATGGCTCGTTCAGATCCTTGCGCGCCACTTTCAGCGCCGGCGCCAACCCAAACAGGATCGCCGTCAGGAACGCTATACCCAATGTGAACAGCAGCACCGGCACATTCAGCCGGATGACCGCTTCGGCTGGAATGATCTCTTGCGGCATCAGCGCCACCAGGGATTTCAATCCGCCCCACGCCAGCAGTGTCCCCATCACCGCCCCGCCCAGAGCCAGCATCAGGCTCTCCACCAGTAGCTGGCGCACCAATCGCCACCGGCCCGCTCCCAGGGCGGACCGAATGGCAAACTCCTTCTCGCGCGTTGTGGCTCTGGCCAGCAGTAGATTCGCCACGTTTCCGCAGCCAATCAAGAGCAGCAAACCAACCGCCGCCAGCACGATGTACAGCGTCGTCCGGAATCGCCCCACCACCAGATCGGTCAGCGATTGCACCTGCACCGTAAAGTGTTTCGGATAGTCCTTCGGGTACACCGTTGCCAGCCGCTTCGCCAGGACCGTCAAATCCGCTTCCGCTTGTTTTACCGAAACTCCCGGCTTCAGGTGCCCCAGAAAAAACCAGTAACGCGGAAAGGCCCCGGCGTACGCGGTGCTCGCAACCGTACGGCTGGGCTTATCCGGAATCCATAGATCTGCGTCCCCCCACGCAAACCGGGGCGGCATGATGCCCACCAGCATTCGGGGCGTGTCATTCAGCACGAAGGTCCTATTCAGGATTTTTGGGTCCCCACCAAACTCTTTCACCCACGTCTTGTACCGCAGCACGAACACCGGAGTCGCTCCCGGCTCATAATCCGCCGGCTGCATTACCCGACCGCGCAGCGCCGGCATGCCCAGAAACTCAAACGTTTCCGGCGTTACGTAACTTCCGTGCAGCATCTCCGTGCCCTCGCCAGAGCGGTACAACACGTCCACCCCGTCATTGGCGATTGCACGGTCAAATACGTGATTCTGCTCCAGGTAGTCGAGATATTCGGGCCCGCTGAACCCGGCGCGCCCGCCCGGCTCATTTCGCTCCGTGTCGTGGATTTGCATGGAGAAGTACCGCTGGGCATCCGGGTAGGGAAAGGGTTCCATCAGGATGTTTTCCATGACACTGAAGATGGCCGTCGACGCCCCAATCCCCAGCGCCAGTGTCAGCACCGCCACAATGGCAAACCCTGGCGTCTTCCGCAAATTCCTCAGCCCATACCGGATATCCTGTCCCAGCGTTTCCATCGAATCCTCCGCAGCGACCAGGTCTCTGCTCCGTCTTTAGCCACCCTGAGCTCGCCCGCCCGGCTCGCTGTCAACCATCAGCTCGTCATTACACCCGCGCCCTCCTGCCTCTCTATACGCGTTGCCCGGTAATTTGTTCAGACGCCGCGGCTTCAATTAAGTTGCCAAATACATGCTGTCGCACCGGGACCTCGACCGTGGGGCACTCGCCCACCAGCCCTGTTTGCCTATTTTGGGGAGGGTTCTTACCTCGGCCGAGTCCTAAAGCCGCACTGTTTCCAAAGCTTCTCCCACTGCCAAATCCCGTACGCGGCCTTGTCCGGCAGCTTGTAACCCAGTTGATGCGCAAGCATGATCGCCTGCCCGCGGTGATGCGCTTCGTGCGCGAACATGTAGCTGAACATCGTTGCTCCGGCAGGCCAGTCGGGCGCCCAACTCCCTCGCGAGAATCGCGTTACGTGCTTGGACGCGCCGCTCGACAGAACGTCCTCGAGCATCTCCAGGCAGCGGGCCGCGCTTTGCCGGTGGGCCGCGCGTGACTGCTTGATCGTGCAGCGCGCGGGATCAAGCGGCGCAGGACATTTCAGGTGGGGAGCTGAGTTTTTGATCCACGACAGGCGGTTGTTGTGCAGATGCGCAAAAATTCCGGCCAGCGTGTGTCCTTCCCGCTTGTTGTTTCCTGCCGGACTGGCGCGCCAGGCTCTCGGATCAAGATGCTCCAGCAAAAGCTGGTTCATGCAATCATTCGCGGCGTACGTTTCCAGCAGAACTTCGCAAACTTCAGATTCGGATTGCACCGCGCGGCGAGCCATAATCGCTCCGACCACTCCTCAAAGGCGAACCAGCCGGGCCAACCAAAACACGGCAGCGGACTCTACTTCTTCGCCGCCTGCGCTTCGATCTTCTCAATCACTAACGCTTTGGATCCGCCGCGCTCATACACCTTGCCACTCGCTACCACTTTGTCGCCCGCAAACGGTAGCAGCTTCGCGTTCTGCCCGCTCGATGGCGTCGTGTCCGCGATCGGCCAGTAAATTGTTCCGTCATCCGCCAGGATTACCAACATTGACCCCGCGCTTGCGCACGCTGTCGCGCATTGCTTGCTGATGGGTTTGCTCAGACCTTTTGTGAACGCACAAGCGGAATCCAGCACGTAGCCCTGCACCGTCACTGTCGGCGTATCGGCGGCGCTCACGTAAACCGCTGTCGCGAGCAGAATCAACACCAGCGTTTTTGCTGCGGCCCTCGTGAATTTCATACCTGTTCTCCTTTGGATGTTTCCGGAACGGTTACGCGCCGCTCATTCTACTTGGATTCTGGCGCGATCAGATTCTCTTTCTCCAGCTCCTTCGTCACTACCTTCACTAGTTCCTTGATTGCCTTCATCGGCGAGCCGCTCTCAAACTTGTTGGTCGTTCCCGTCCACACCAGTTCGCCATCCGGCTTGGCCGTGGAGTAAAAATTCACTTCCACTCGTGCTTCCTTGGTGCTCTCCACATATCCTGGCGAATAAATTGCCGGAGCCAGCGTCCCGTAATATCCATAAAACGTTCCATAATAAGGAAACGGAGTATACACCTGCCCAGGGATGTACGTAGTTTTTTCGTCCTTCTGGGTTATCCGCGCCACCACGATGGCGTCGAATTTCCGTTCATTCAGCAAATCCCTCAAGTCATCCTTATTGATCGGCGTCAGGTCAGGCCGCGGCATGTACTCATAACTGGGCCGGGCCTGTTCTCCGGGACGGCTAAGTGCCGCCACCAACTCATCTTCGAATTCAGCGCGATTCGCCGCCTTGCCATTCAACGCTAGCACTAGGATTTTCTTGAAGGTCGAGCCGGTATAGTTGGAATTTTTCCAGGTAAATTCCAGTTTCGGCCCAGCGACCGCCAACATCGCTAGGCTAGCCATGGCTGCGATCAGCAACAGTAATTTTGTTTTCATGTTCTTCCCCCGTCGTGTTCTCCTGATCGTGCAGAGAGGGCAGGGAATCGCCCTGTGGACGTGTGCGCATAGGTTTGGGGAACGTGCCGGGGCGTCGGCATGTTCTTTTGGTGGTCCGGGGCCAGACGTGCATCCTTCTCTGTGCTGTAGAGTCTACTCTTATTTCTCGTGCCCGGTTACGCTCTTATCGCTGGGCCCTGGCCAACGCGAACCAGCAGTTTCGCCGCATCCCATGCGGCCATTCCGCCGGCAATCTCGCTTACCCGAGCAAATCCCTTTTGCTGCAGCAGACTCGCCGCGATCGAAGAGCGATAGCCTCCCGCGCAGTACACCAGCAGCTCCCGGTTCTTCGGCAATTCCTCCGCTCGCTGCGCTAGTTGATTCAAGGGCATGCTCACGCTGCCAGCAATATGCTTCTGTTCGCGCTCTCGTGGCGCCCGCACATCAACCAAAAACGGCGGTTCGCGTGAAGCCAAAAGTTCCGCAGCGAGTGCCGCGCTCAAGCGTTCCGTCTTTACGGTCGCATCCGGCCGCAACTCCAGGCTCCGCATTCCGTCGTTCAGATACCCCGCCAGGTTATCGAACCCGATGCGCCCCAGGCGGATCGCGGACTCCGATTCGCGCCCGGGGTTGGCGATGATCACGATCGATTGTTCCCGATTCAGCACCGTTCCGGCCCACGTCGCGTATTGCCCGCTCAGCGCGATGTTGATGCTCCCCGCGAGATGCGCCGTGGCGAATTCCTCTGGCTCGCGCGTGTCCAGAACCTGCGCGCTGCCAGCTTGCAGCTCGAGCACGCGATCTAGTTCCAGCGGCCTCAGCTGCCCCAGAGCTTCTTCCAGCGTGGGCCTCTCTTTGCTGTTCAGCACCGCGTCATACGCGAAGTACGGAGGAGCCTCAGGCTGGTCCGCGGTCACCAGTGCGATGAATTCCTGTTTGCTCATCGGCTGCAGCGCGTAATTCACCCGCCGCTGCTCGCCCATGGTGGACACCGTTTCCTTGCTGATTGCTTTTCCGCATAGTGACCCTGCGCCATGCGCCGGATACACCAGGCTTGCGTCCGGCAACGCCAGCAACTTGCTCTGCAGCGAATCGAAAAGCAGCCCGCCAAGATCCGCAGCAGACCAGCCCAGCGCCACGCGAAGATCCGGGCGTCCCACGTCGCCCACAAACAACGTATCGCCGGTCAATACCGCGTGCGCCTTGCTGTTGCTGCGCTCCAGGTCGTACACCACGATCGAAATCGATTCCGGCGTGTGGCCAGGAGTTTCCAGCGCCTGCAATCGCACCCGCCCGAACTCCACCACGCTGCCATCATGGAGCGCCGTGAATTCGTATTCCGCCAGCGCTTTGGCTCCCAGATAAATCGTCGCTCCTGCGCGATCGCGCAACTCCAAATGTCCCGCGATGAAATCGGCGTGCAGGTGCGTTAAAATCACGTGCGCGATTCGCAGCTTATGGTCGCCCGCAAACTCGACGTAACGGTCGACATCCCGCTGCGGATCGACCACTGCCGCAATCCTCGTCTCCTCGTCTCCAATCAGGTACGAGGCATGCGCCAGACAATTCAGATAGAACTGCTTGAAGATCACGAACCGCTCCTCCGCCTCGATGGGCATTAGAGTCTGTGGGAAAACAGCTGAAACCCGGGAGGGCACGACTTCAGTGGTGCCGTATATGCCTGCCCGTCAACCCGGCTTTAGCCGCTGAGTTCATCCTTTCTTGGTCGCTACACAGACTCCCCGCACCAACGCGCAGCCACCCACTCCACGGCCGCTCAGCCTAACACACCTCGCAAAACTGTCCCAAAGGCCAATTGCGCCCCAACCCCCAACGGTTATTCTAGTTTAGTTGAACTTGCGCACCACCGTCGGCGGGAACTAGCGCCATGAACGCACACCGCAAAGCACCATTCGCTTCCGTGGCCGCGATACTCGTCCTCTCGTTCGCCCCATCAGCCCGGGCAGCATCGGATGCGTCCGCCTCCGCCGTCCCTCTCGCCGCAGCCGTTTGCCCGGTTGTTTACCCCGTCGACCAATCACCCTCCGATCGCGGCTACCACTACATCTTCTACGGCAACGCATTCTTCATTAACAAGGATGGCTATCTCATCACCGCAGCTCACGTCTTGAGCCAGCTCCGCGATTCGCAGCCCTACCTTCTCTTGCAATTGCCAATGGCTCCGCCCCGGTTGGTGAAAGCTGCCGTGGTCCTCATCGATCAGGACCACGACGTGGCCATTCTGCGAGCCACGCCGAATCCTTTTATCGGCAGATACCGCGTAAATTTCCTGCACCTTGCCATGGAGAGGCCGCAGCAGAACCACGACGTGCTCGCCGATGCCGTGCGCCCGTCGCGCCTCAAGAATCCTTATACGTTTGATGCCCTGATCGAAGATCGCCCCGCAGGCCAACTTCTCGAATACCGCTTCACTCCGCTCGATAAAGGGCGTCCCGACACCGAAATTTTCCTCTTCAATCACGATGTTCTTCTCGGTGACAGCGGCGCGCCGGTCGTCTCCACGGATTCCCAACAGGTCGTCGGTCTGGTCGAAGGACGCTGGCTCCACGGCAGCTCGTTTATCCAGACGGATGCCACGCAAAAACAATCGGCTGTCGTTGGAGCCGTGGTGCCCATTCACTATGCTATTGCGTTGTTGGCGCAAAACCACATCGTCTGGGAAGGAGACTCTGCCGCCCCGGCCAGCCCGCCACCCTCCACCGTCGAACAATCTTCGCAACCCGTGCCGCTTTCTTTGGTCGCCGCTTCTTACCCCGCCGGCGTTTTCTCCGGCGCCGATGTTGTGCTCGACGCGGCGGTCGACGGCGCTGGCAGGCTCTCAGACCTGCGAATTCTCGGCGGGGACAATCCGTTCCTTGAAAAAGTCCTCGCCGCGGTCCACACCTGGACGTTTCAACCCGCGCCCTCCGCCGGAAAACTTCCTGCGACACGAATTTCCATCGTCTTTCAATTCTCCAGTTCCTTCGTCGCGGCATCCGCTCGACAACCCCACAGCTACGTCGAACAGCTAACCGGCGCTTCCGAGCGGGGTCCACAACCTCTTGTCGACCCCGAACCGGATTTCCCGTCGGCGAAGCTGGCGGAGGGCAGCGTGATCCTTCGCGAACAGGTTGACTCCCGCGGCCAGCTCGATTCCGTCGAAGTTCTCCGCGACTCGCAATCACTCAGCGCTCGCACCGTTGCCGCAGCCCGCCAGTGGCGTTTTGCCCCCGCGAGACATGCCGGCGCGGACAGCAATTCCGAAGTCATTGTTGTCCTAATCTTCCGTCCCTCCATCGTCTCGACCAGCCCCGCAATTTCGAAAACGCGCCCGCTTCACGTAAACTAGTAGGCTGTCCGTCCCGCAAAAAACTTTCTTGGAGATCTCATGGCTTTGGTTCGCCCATTTCGCGCCTTTCGCTACAATCCGGAAATCGCCCCGTTTGAGCGCGTCCTTACGCAGCCCTACGACAAAATCTCTCCTGCTCAGCAGGAAAAATACTACGCTTCCGATCGGCACAACCTCATCGCCGTGGAAAAAGGCCGCACCTCGCCGAGTGATTCCCCGCAGGACAACGTTTACACCCGCGCCGCCGCCGCCCTGAAGGATTGGATCGGCAAGTCCGTCGTGAAGCAGGATCCCGAGCCCGTGTTCTACGCCTATTCCCAGGAGTTCCTTATCCCCGGAACTTCCGAGCGTCGCACCCGCCGTGGATTCATTGGAGCGGGCAAGCTCGAGGATTATTCCGCCGGCGTGATTTTCCGACACGAGCATACCCTTAGCGGTCCGAAGGCCGATCGCCTGGAGCTTCTGCGTCACACCCACACGCACACCGGCCAACTCTTCTTCCTGTATTCCGATTCCCAGCTTACGGTCGATGCCATTTTGCATGAGGTGCAATCCTCGCAATCGCCCGTCACACAACTCACCGACGAATACGGCGTCATTCATCGCCTGTGGAGCGTCTCGGATCCCGGCCACATTGCTTCCATCCAGAAAGCCATGGCGGACCAGAAACTGGTGATCGCCGATGGACATCATCGCTACGAAACTTCCCTGAATTACCGCAATGAAGCCCGCGCGCGCGCCGGTAAGCCTAATCCTGAAGCGCCTTACGAGTTCTCCATGATGACGTTCATCAATACGCGCAGCGAAGGGCTCACCATTCTTCCCACTCACCGCGTGGTCGCCAACCTTCGCGATTTTTCCTGGAGCAACGTGCGCCGCTATCTCGAACCCTGGTTTGCCACTGAGGTTTTCCCGTTCGCGGACGAGTCACAACGTCAGCAAGCCCAGGCGAAGTTCCTGGGGCGCGTTACCGCCGCGAAAGGGCAACGCGCCATCGGCGTTTATCCCAAATCAATACCCGCGTCGCGCGCCTTTTATGTGCTCACTCTCCGCCCGCAAGCGGAAATTGCCCAGATCCTTCCTGGACTTTCTGCCCTGCAGCGGCAACTCGATGTGGTCCTTCTTCACCAGGGAATTCTCGAGCCCGTTCTGGGCATTACTCCCCATGCCGTCACCGCCGAAGCGAATCTCACCTATGAGCGTGAAGCCTCCTCGGCGATCGATGCTGTCGATCGCGGTGCCGCGCAAATTGCGTTTCTGCTGAATCCCGTAGATGTGGAACTGGTCATGAAGGTAGCCACGTCCGGCGAAGTCATGCCCCAAAAATCCACAGACTTCTACCCCAAGCTACTCAGTGGCATCACCATGTACCGTGTTGACAATTAAAACGAGGATGCGCCTGTTTTTCGCTTCGTTCTTGTGTTTGTAGCGGCCGCCTGAGGCGCGCTGGGTGCGCTTTTCTAGTGGCCGGTCTTTAGACCGGTTCTTTTCGCCTGCGGGGGACCGCATTCCGGCACACTCTTACAGCATGTCATTCCGAACGTGGCGAGGAATCTCTGGTTTTTCACCTAACACGCAATACAAATGCAAACCCAAGGGCAGGGAAGTCCTGCCCTTTCTGAGAAAAGACCAGTCTCGCTGATGATTGCTTACGGCTTCGAAAAACTGGCGACGGCTTCCGCTTCCGTGTTGTACACGTCGAAGATCGTCATCAGCTTGGTAATCTGCAGCACTTCCTGGAACTTCGTCCCCAAATGGCATAGCCGCAAGGACGCTCCCTGCGCCTTGGCGCTGTGATGCGCCGCCACCAGCGTGCCCAATCCCGCGCTGTCGATGAACGTCACTCCGTCCATGTTCAGCACAATCTTCTTCTTTCCTTCCGCCACCATGCTCTTGATCTTTTCCCTGAGCGCGTTGCTCTCTTCGCCCAGCACGATTCGCCCGTCCAGCGCGACCACGGTTACGCCGTCCACTTCTCTTGATGTCATCTTCAATGCCACGGTACTTTCCTCCTAATAGGAACGCAGATCCGGCGGCAACCCGGGCCGGAACCGCAAAGCATATCTGCTTTGCGGCACTTTCGCAAAGCAGTCTTTTCTCGGACTTCTACTTCCCTGCGATCAGTAGTAGTCCGCGCACGACATGTAGTACCCGCAAACGTTGCAGACCAGCTTGCAACGCCGGGATTCCAGACGCTGCGAGCAGACCGGGCAGAAACCGGAGGCATCTCCTCGCCCTCGCGCGGATGTGTCTTCCGCCTGAGCGTCCGTCCCGGCAGATCCTGCGTTCGTCCAACCACACTCCGCCGGAGTCAATTCCTGCTTCCAGGTAGCTTTCACAGCCTTTCGGTTATAGCACATCCACCATGCAACAAGAAAGCACGTCCGCCCCCCGCGGCCCGGCGCCCGTTGAAAGGGAGCGAGGAGAGGCCCGGTCGTGCCGCCCTCTCGGTCACCCCCGAAATATGTGGTTGTAATGTCCAGACGACCATTGTGACTACTTTGGCGTCGACTTACGCTGCGCGGGTGAAGCGCTGTCGTGGCCCAGCTTTCCTGTGCCGCAGTCGTTGTGCAGCGGGTCAGTCGGGTCTTCAGGGCCTTCAATGCAAGGTATGGCGCTCAGGTATTCATAGATGGCAGCAAGATCATGGTCGGTCATGTTCTGGAATGTGGGCCATGGCATGATTTGCAGGCGGCTGCCGTCGACGGCATTATCGGGTGAAGTAGGAATGCAATTTGGCGGCTGTGGTGTGGGCGTTAGCGTCGTGCAGGTTGGATGGAGATGATCGAAATCGACGCCCGTCCTTATGATCTGTTTAAATTCCCAGAGCGTGTGACCGCCCTCCGCCCGCCCCGTTTTGTCCGGCGTCAAGTTGCGGCTGATGATGTTTGGACCTGCGTATCCGGAAGGTCCGGTGGGAGTTCCGACTGGGCCGAAGTTCTGGCCACCACTCATGTATACAGTCGGATCGACCACCGCCTGCTGGCCAAAGTAGGGATTTCCACCCGCCGTGTAATTGAAGTTGGGAGGGCCGCCGCCGTTGTGGCAACTATTGCAGTCGGACACCGCGTTGACGATATAGCTGCCGAGTCCCACTAACTTTGCATCTTTTCCTGTCAGATTCAGGGGCACGGGCGAGATCTCGAAACCCAGCTTGATGAGTGACTCCTCGTCGTTCGCCCGGACCTCCTGTGGTTGCACTCGCGGCGAACTGTCTGACGTTCCAGCCACCACGATCGCAACCAGAGTTACGGCGATCCCCACGGTCATTATTTTGATAAATTGCAGTGACTTCATTTGCAGTTCTCCTTGTAAGTCAGAGTCTTGGGGTCCCGAAGTCGAATCAGGCAGGCCTCGTTTGCGGACTTCTAACGTCCGATCAGCAAAATGTGCAAAGGCCCGGTGTTTCGCGAGACTTCTGTCGCTCCTATCTAGATAGGCGCAATCGGCGCGACGGAACTATCACGGCGGATTACATTTCTTGAAGCCATCGCCTCAAGCGGCTATGATTCCCGCGGCGGGGGAATGGGCAATCCAATACAACCGCGCGATGACGAGGCTAAAACGCCACCTTGCGGTGAGGTAAGCGGCTTGCTCCGTGCCTGGAGCGACGGAGACCGCGGCGCGCTCGACAAGTTGACCCCCATCGTCTATGACGAACTCCACCGCCTTGCCAAGCGCTACATGAGACGCGAGCGGCCCGGCCACAGCCTCCAAACGACGGCCTTGGTTGATGAGGCCTATATGCGCTTGGTGGATTACCGGGGCATGCAGTGGCAGAATCGCGCCCATTTTTTTGCCGTTTCTGCGCAATTGATGAGGCGCATCCTGGTTGAACATGCACGCCGCCATAACCTGAAGCGCGGCGGCAACGTGCAGCACGTTGCGCTCGACGACATTGCCGTGGTGGCTAGCGACCGCGGCGCCGACTTGGTGGCACTCGATGAGGCGATGAAAACGCTGGCGCGGCTCGATCCCCGAAAAATGCAGGTCGTGGAGATGCGCTTCTTTGGCGGCCTCAGCGTGGACGAGACGGCCGAGGTGCTCAAAGTTTCGCCTGTTACCGTGATGCGCGACTGGACCACCGCCAGAGCATGGCTGTACCGCGAACTGGCGGGCGGGACGACCGATGGACGCTGAGCGATGGAAACAAGTCGATAGCCTGCTGCAAGCAGTGCTGGAGCGTCGGCCCGAGGAGCGCGACGCGTTCCTACGCAAGGCTTGCGCGGCCGACAAAGCGCTGGAGCACGAAGTCCGTTCTCTCTTGGCGTCACAGCAAAAAGCAGGAAGCTTCTTGGAGAGTCCCGCCATCGAACAGGCGGCCCGGGCTCTCGGTCGCCGGCAAAACAAAGAAGCGCAAGAACGTAGTGATCCAGCAATCGGCCGAACGGTCTCCCATTATCGGATTATTGAGAAACTGGGGGCCGGCGGGATGGGCGTTGTCTATAAGGCCGAAGACACGCGACTTCATCGCGCCGTAGGATTGAAATTTCTGCCGGAAGATACGTTGCACGACTCCGCGGCTGTGGAGCGTTTCCGGCGCGAAGCGCAAGCTGCATCCGCCTTGAATCATCCGAATATCTGCACCATCTACGATATCGGCGAGCAAGATGACCGGGAATTCATCGCCATGGAGTTCCTCGAGGGCAAGACCTTGAAGCACCGCATCGCGGGCAACGCGCTGCCGGAAGAGGAAGTGCTGGCGCTGGCGACTGAAATTGCCGATGCCTTGGTGGCGGCACATGCGAAGGGAATTGTGCACCGTGACATCAAGTCGGCGAATATTTTTGTAACCGCGCGGGAGCACGCCAAAATTCTGGATTTTGGACTTGCGAAACTCCTGCCCGCAGGCGGAGCCCAGCATCTTTCGGCGATGCCTACGGAGAGTGAGGGCGAAAGGCTGACACGGGCCGGCGCGGCGGTCGGGACGGTTGCGTATATGTCGCCCGAACAGGTGCGCGGCGAAGATCTCGATGCGCGCACAGATTTGTTTTCGTTTGGAGTAGTGCTGTACGAAATGGTGACCGGGGTTTTGCCGTTTCGCGGTGAGACTGCCGGAGTGGTTACGGATGGAATTCTGAATCGCGCGCCGGTCGCGCCGGTGCGACTGAACCCAGACCTCCCGGCGAAGCTGGAGGAGATGATTCACAAAGCGCTGGAGAAAGACCGCAAATTGCGCTACCAGAGTGCCGCGGATATCCGTACGGATTTGCAGCGGCTGAAGCGTGATTCAGAGTCGCGGCGTGCTGCAGTGGCTGCGCCCGAGTCGCGCTCCGGGCCCACCAGGAGATCAATTCGACAGCTGGCCGTCGCTGTGGCAACGATCGTGATTCTGGTACTGGCCGGGGGAGCCTGGCTATTCTTCTCTCGCAAGGCGCATGCACTGACGGACAAGGACACCATCGTCCTCGCCGATTTCACCAATTCTACGAACGACCCGGTCTTCGATGGCGCGTTGCGGCAGGGCCTCTCGGTACAACTTGAGCAATCGCCGTTCCTGAGCATTATTTCCGACCAAAAAATCCAGCAAACTCTGCAGCTGATGGGCCAAAAACCGGATACGAAACTCATCGGCCCGCTTACAAGGGAGATTTGCCAGCGAACCGCAAGCGCGGGAGTGCTCGAAGGCTCCATCGACCAGATTGGTTCTCGATACCTGCTCACCCTCAAGGCCGTCAACTGCGTAAGTGGCGAATCGTTGGCGAGCGCGGAAGCCCAGGCCAGCGACAAGAACCATGTCCTCGACGCCCTGGGAAAAACCGCTTCCGAAATTCGCAACAAACTCGGCGAGTCGCTGAGCACCGTGCAGAAGCTTGATACTCCTCTCGAGCAGGCCTCTACGCCGTCGCTGGAGGCCCTTAAGGCTTTCAGCTCCGGAGCAAAACTTCAAAGCACCGTAGGGCCCGCCGCTTCTCTTCCTTTTCTTAAACGCGCCATCGAACTCGATCCGAATTTCGCCCTCGCCTACGCACGACTGGGCATCTCGTATACCACCATCGGAGAACCCAGCATCGCCGCCGGCTACACGCGCAGGGCTTACGAACTCCGTGACCGAACCAGCGAGCCCGAGAACTATTTCATCTCCGCGGTCTTCCATAAGGAAGTTACCGGCAACATCGAAAAAGCCGTGGAGTCCTGCAAGCTTTGGATCCAGTCTTATCCTCGCGCCGATATGCCGCATGTGTACTTGGCGGGAGCCATCTACCCGGTCATTGGGCAGTATGAAAAGGCGGCTGAGGAAGCCGCAGAGGCAATCCGTTTGAGACCGGACTTCTCCGTCCCTTACGCCTTCCTCATGCTGAGCTACACCTCGCTGAATCGCCTCGATGAAGCGAAGGCCGCGTATGGGGAAGCTCGTGCGCGCAAGATTTATAGCCCTATGTATCTTCCCTTGCTCTATCGCATTGCCTTTTTGCAAAAAGACGCGGCGGCAATGGCGCAGCAGGTCGCAAAGTCCGTGGGACAGCCGGCAGATGAGGACGAATTGCTGAGCGCAGAAGCCGATACCGCTGCCTACTCCGGCCGGCTCAAGGATGCCCGAGAATTTTCCCGCCAAGCCATGGACTCCGCCGAAGGCGCGCAGGAAAAGGAAGTCGCTGCAATGTACGCTGCCTTGTGCGCTCTCCGGGAAGCCTTATTCGGCAATCGAGACCGAGCTCAACGCTGGGCAACTTCTTCCCTGCAGCAATCCGCAGGCCGCGATGTGCAGTTTGCCTCTGCGCTCGCCTTCGCATATGCCGGAGACTTGGCGCGAGCGCAAGCCCTGGCCGACGATCTCGCCAGAAGGTTTCCCGACGACACCCTCGTGCAGCTCAATTTCCTGCCAACCCTCCGTGCGAAGCTCTCGCTCAGCAGGGGAAATGCTTCGGAGGCCATCGAAACGCTTAGAGCCGCCGCGCCATCGGAGTTAGGACAGACCACATTCAGTACTTATGGTTGGAACGTGATGTATCCCGTTTTTGTGCGTGCCGAAGGGTATCTAGCCGCGCATCAGGGCAGCGAGGCCGCCGTCGAATTCCAGAAGATCCTCTACCATTCCGGCCTCGTCGTGAACCAACCCATCGGCGCTCTCGCTCGTCTTGGTCTCGCACGCGCCTATGTGTCGCAAGGTGACGCCGCTAAAGCCAAGGCCGCGTATCAGGATTTCCTCACGCTCTGGAAAGACGCCGACCGCGATGTCCCCATCCTGAAACAAGCGCAAGCAGAATACGCGAAACTGCAGTGAACCCGGTGCCGATAATGATTCCACCTTCGGGCAAATCCCGAAGTTACAGCCCGGACGCGGCTCGCAAGTTGCCCGCAAATTCTCTTCTTGAGCGCAGCCCCTCAGCGTACCGATTACCGATTCAGCAAGGAACGAATCCAGGTGGCGGCTAAGCGGCGCAATCGGACCACGGTTTCACCCCTCTCCCACTTGGGGAGCTTTCCACCCCCATAAGCTCACGAGAAACGTTGCGCCCGCGTTCTGCGTCTAATATTATGTACATACACAAGGAGCCCTGAGTCAGGGAGCCTATGCTGCAACGCCTCCGCCAGATCGTCACCGCCGTCTTATTTTCTTCGGCACTTGTACCGTCTTACGCAAACGCCCAGCGCGGCGCCGCAGCACCTATGTCCGTCGCGGTTGCCCCTCATGTTATGGCCGCGCCGGTCGTCGCTGCTCCTGTCATGCACGCCAGTGCCGCTCACTTCACCGCGGGGGCGCATGCCCCGGCGCATCTCGGTCCTTCCGCCATCGCGCATGCTACAGTGCCGCATCATCCCGTGAAGCCGGTGTCGCCTCAACAGCCATCTCGCAATTACCCAGCCCCTTCCCAGCCGAGCTATGTCAACGCGCCTTTCCCGAACAACGGCTACTACAACGCTGGTTTCAATGATGGCGGCTATCCGGTTCCCGGCCTTGGTTTCGACTACGCCCACTTCGCAGCGGTTCACCCTGGTGCATTTCACCACTTCCACGGTGGAGGCGTGGTGCCCTTCATTGGTGGCGGCATCTATGTTCCCTTTGAGTACTACGGCGAACCCTATCCCGCACCCGAACAGCCTGCCGAGCCGGAGGCTGAGCCGCAAGCCCAAGCCGTGCCGCCACCGGACTATCCCGCGCCGCCCGGCTATGCTCCCCGCCGCGCCACCGCTCCCCTTGCACCCTCGCCTGAATACATTTTTGTCCGCCGGGACGGCAGCGTTTTCTTCGCCGTGGCCTATTCCTGGAACAATGGCAGCCTGCAGTACATTACCCAGGACGGGCTGCGCCGAGTCATTCCACTCACGACCCTCGACCTCGATGCCACCTCGCAGTTCAACGAGCAGCGTGGCCTCACTTTCCGCAGCCCCGCCTGACGCGGTTCGGCCCTAAACTTATAACCTCGTCTCTGGCGGAATCTTGTTTCCAACCTCGCGAAGGGTGTGATAATTTCCGCAACGGTTGGATCTTTCTTTGCCGATCATCCATTTGCCACTCAACTTGCTCGCCCCAATCATTGCACTCGATTCTTTTGCGCCATCCTTTTCTTACGCGCTGACTACTGCAGGTTTGCAATGAGCAGCGATCCCGCGTTCCCTAAGCATCCCGTTCTCTTCCAAGCCATACGGCCCGTCACTCGCGCGGGCGCCATCAAAGACGCGCTCGCTGGCATCCAGCTTGCCGCCATGAATATTCCCCAGGCGCTGGGCTATACCAAGATCGCCGGCACCCCGATTGTCACCGGTTTCTACACCCTCCTGTTGCCCCTTCTCGCCTTCAGTGTTTTTGGTTGTTCTCGCTACCTGGTCGTGGCTGCGGATTCGGCGACTGCCGCCATTCTTGCCAGCGGTATTGCTCCCATGGCCGCAATTGGTACCCCCCGGTATGTCGCCCTCGCCTCCACCGTCGCTATTCTCACCGCGGCGTTCCTGCTCATCGCTCGGCTGCTGAAGCTCGGCTTTCTTGCCGATTTCCTTTCGCGCACCGTTCTGGTCGGATTTCTCACTGGCGTCGGCTTTCAGGTCGGCATCGCCGTGCTGGGCGGAATGCTCGGCATCGAAACTCGCTCGCGGCGTTCTGTTCTGCAATTAGCCGAAGTGCTCCGTGGCATCTCTCAGGCGCATCTGTCTACCGTGCTTCTCTCTGCCGCGGTTCTCCTCGTTATCTTTGGCCTGCAGTGGTTAACCCCGCGTACCCCCGGGCCGCTGATTGCCGTTGCGGGCGCCATCGCCGCGAGCTCTGCGTTTGACTTCGCCAGACGCGGCATCGAAACGATCGGACCTGTCGCTGGAGGACTTCCACATTTGGGTTTGCCCGCTTTCGGCTGGGCAGACGTTGAGCCGCTGCTTCCCGTTGCTGGCTCTTGCCTCGTGATGATCGTTGCTCAGAGCGCTGCCACTGCCCGCATCTATGCTATTCGCCATCACCAGCGCCTCGACGAAAACTCCGACCTGCTCGGCCTTTCCGCCGCCAACCTTGCCGCCGGACTCAGCGGCACTTTCGTCGTCAACGGCAGTCCCACGCAAACCGCCATGGTCGAGGGTTCCGGCGGCCGCAGCCAATTGGCGCAGGTCTCGACCGCCGTGGTGGTCGCTTTCGTTCTTCTTTTTCTCACGCGTCCGCTGCAGTATCTTCCCCGCTGCGTATTGGCCGCCATCGTGTTTGTTATCGCCGTTCGCCTCATCGACCTGCGTAGTCTGGGCGATATCCACCGCGAAAGTCCCGGCGAGTATTATCTTGCCGTCATGACCGCCGCGGTGGTCGTCATTGTCGGCGTGGAGCAGGGAATCGTGTCCGCGATGATCGTTTCTCTTCTCCGCGTCGTGGGCCACAGCTATCGCCCGCACACTGGAGTACTCGTCCGCGACGAAAACAAGATCTGGAAGACCATTCCCCCCCTGCCCGGCGCCCGAACCGAGCCGGGCTTGATCATCTATCGCTTTGACGCGGCTCTCTTCTACGCCAACGCCGGTCTTCTTGCTGAAGAAGTGATCCGCCTCGCCGCTCCCGGAGAGTCGCCTCTTCACTGGATCATCATCGACGCCGAGGCCATCGTTCACGTGGATTACACCGCTGCTCGCGTGCTGCGCGACCTTTATGTCGATCTCGAACAACAGGGAATCGAACTGCTTTTTGCCCGCGCTCATCCCGAGCTGCAAGCCGATCTGGACCGCCATCACATTACCGAAACATTTGGTGGTGAGCGCATTTTCCTGCGTCTCCACGATGCTCTCCGTACCTTCAATGCCCGCTACGGCACGCCGCCCCAGGCCGACAATTACTGATTCGCGGCATTTGTCCGCTCACGTTCTCCACTTCCCGTCTTCCTCCACGCTCTCTCCCTACCCCCTACGCGGTGATCTTGCGAATCAGCGCTAGCGGCAGCGGCTTCTCTAGTGGGAACTGGATTTCACCGTTGACGGCCTGGGATAGAAGCCGCTGTGCCCTTTGTGTGCCGCGAACACCAGCAGAATCCGCTGGTACGAAAACAGGCATTCCCCGCTGCAGTCCTTCTTTGGCTCCCGGCGCCGCTTTACAAAATGCACCCGCGCATTTCGCAAAGCTTTTTTCTGAGGCGCCTCAGGGGCCGCATCGATACTCTCGTCGAGACTTTCGGGCCGCGCTTTCACGGGCCTTCATTTTCCTGTTGCCGGGCTCTCCTGCGTCGCCGAAGCGACGGCCAGCCCGCAAAAGAGATACCAGAAATCGCGCTCATCCCGTCACCCACACCCGCTGGCTGCCGAACGCGCCGCGTGTGTTCATTAGACCAGCCAAATTGGGAAACGAGGTCCTTGTTCGGGAAGCGCAGCCGCGGTGCTCTGTACATCCTCCTCGTGCATACTGAGGTTGCGGATGGTCTTTCGCCCAATGGCGATACGTTCTAGAAACGGAAGGGGGACAGCACCCATGACCGGACTCATACTCAAGCGTTTTGAAAAGCCCGACGAGGCTCGCATCTTTGACAAAGGCACATTCGAGATGGTCCAAATCGGTGGGTTGACCATCGGCCGCGCAAGTTACCAACCCGGATGGAAATGGTCTCGGCACGTCGCTCCCATCGCAGGAAAGCCCCTATGCGATGTCGAACATGTGGGATTGGTCGTTTCCGGGCGTGCCATGGCCGCCTTCGCCGACGGAACGCAAACCGAATTGACTCCCGGAAATTTGTTTTATATTCCCCCCATCCCTCACGACAGCTGGGTGATCGGCGATGAGCCTTACGTATCGCTGCATTTCCTCGGGGCCGAGCACTACACCAAGTAGCCGCGCCGCGCGCACTCAATGGTCAGATTGCCGAAGCTCGACAGTCGTGGCACGCCCGCCCACGCCGACCGCCAGGGTGCCTTTGTGTTTCCCTCCTTTCACTGTAAAATCAGGCTGCAGTTATCAGGTGGGCCCTTGAATTTCTCGATGACCATCCGGCATTCGGAAAACGTTTCCTTCCTCGAAGTCAGTGGCCGGCTTACGTCCTTTGAGTCCACAGCTTTTCGCGACGCGGTCCACGCCATTTTGAATCAGGGCCACAAAAACATCGTATTGAATTTAACTGCTCTGGATTATCTCGACAGTTCTGGCGTAGGCGAATTGGTGCGCAATTATATGGCGGTAGTGAAAAAAGGCGGAGCCATGAGGGTCGTCGGGCTCGCGCCAAAAATCGAGGAAATTCTCAAGATCACCCATCTCCACCAGGTTTTTCCGGATTTCCCCGATGAAGCTTCCGCGCGCGCCAGCCTTTCTCCAGGTAACGATAAGTAACTTCCGCGCCTAGGCCGCGCCGTTCAGCGAAAAATGCCGCCCTAAAAGGAGAGAAGCAGCTAGGGTTTGGACCCTAGCTGCCTCCCGGGGTGTGTCCTCGAAGTGGTATTGATTATATAGATGCACGGCAGCAGAAAAGGTTTCCCATTTCCTCGAAATATTTCACTTTTTATGTGAAAAACGCAGATTTTCCGTAAGTTTTAATAAAACAGATACTTACGCCACCGCTCATCGCGATGCCCGATCAAGCGCATCAACTGCCGCGAGGTGTGCAACGTAAACGGCCTCGGCTTGCGCGCTAACCGCAGGCCGGCTTCTTCCGGAGTGCGATCGCCCTTGTTGTTGTTGCAGCGATAACAGCACGCTACCAGATTCTCCCAAGACGAGCGCCCGCCCCGCGACCGCGGCATCACGTGGTCCAGGGTCAATTCCGAACTGGGGAACACTTTGCCACAAAACTGGCAGGTATTCCGGTCGCGCAGCAAGATATTCTTTCGCGATAGCGCGCGGCTCTGCTGCGGAATGTGGCGATACGCCAGCAAACGAATTACCGAAGGCACCTTGTGGGAGTGCGCCACCGAATGCACTTCGGAACTGTGCATCTCTTCGGCCTGCGCCACACCCTTCAGCAGAAGCACCATGGCTCGTCGCACTGCGGTTACGTTAATGGGTTCGTACGTCGCATTCAGAACCAGCACGGGCTCTTGCATCAGGGAAGCACGCCGGGGAAGCATAACAGGTAGATGACGGCCGCCGACGTTCCCCGAAGCATTGGGCACAAGCGCGCCGCCTGCCTCGGGGGAAACTCGCCCCCGGTAGTCGACTGCCTCTGGCCTTCTGGCGCTCATCGCGCCCCCTTCCGGCAACTCTAACGCCCGGCGGGGCTTGCGGGTCGGACGGCTCGGGCTACGGTAAGAACAATCACCGAGCTTGCGCCCGCATCGGCTAGCGCGCGCAAACACGCGTCTAGCGTCTTACCCGTCGTCATTACATCATCTAGCAACAAGACGCGGAAATTGTCAACTTGCCCGCCTGGCTTCAGCGCAAAAGCGCCACGTACTGATTCCCATCGCCCTTCGCAATCCAGCAACTGTTTCTCGGAATGCGGGCGCGCCCGCATCAACAGCACCGGGCGGTAAGGGATGCCCAGTCGCCTCGCCAGCGGCCGCGCGAACAGTTCCACCTGGTTGAACCTGCGTTCTTTCTTCCTCTGCCGGTGCAGCGGCACGGGCCCCAGCATGGCTCCGCACAAGCGCTTTTCATCCGCACCAATCACTTGCCGCGACCGCCAGGGCGCCGCGGTGAGCATTGCCATAGCCAGGCAAGCCTCCGCTCGCCTGCTGTGATTCTATATCCATTAAGTACTCAGTTGGTAACAGAATCCCGGCGGGTTCCTATAATTGCCCCTGTTCCATCTTTTCCTGGCAGGAGATGCAATGCTTGGCCCACGGTACCGCATCCAAGCGCTTCTGCTGCATTTCTTCCTGGCAGCTGGCGCATTGACCGAATGCGTTATTGCGAATCCGCTTCAGCGCTTCGTCGATCTGATTCAGCATATTGCGGTCTGAACTTGTTTGCCCGAATAGGAATTCCTTGGTGTAGGAATTCGCTGCCTTGTCCGCCAAGTCGACCGTGGGATCGTCGTCCGCCTGCCGCCCTTCCTCTTCCGTACGCGTGATGGTCTTCACCAACTCATCCCTTCGCGTCAGTAATTTCTTCTTGTAGTAATCCAAACGCTTCTTATCCATGTTCGCCCTCACCCAGATGGGCCCAAAGGTCCACCTAAAAACTACATAGTTTAGGCCGCATTTGGCGGCGTGTCAAGGCGACGCGAGCGACAGGGTGCACGACGCAGGAATGGTGTGAGGCTAAGCGCGGCCTTTTTTTGTCTTTTCCTACGGCATATATTGCCGTAGGATAGCTCCATGAAGATTCCTCCTGAAGTACCTTTGTCCATACGTGAACTGGCCGCAGTTTTTTCTCAACCTAAACCGATGCGCCGGGGATCGGTCTCCGAGCGCACCATGAAATGCGGTAAGGCAGGCTGCCTCTGCCAAGAGGATCCCAAAGCGCGTCACGGCCCTTATTACAGTTTGACCCGGCCGATGGCGGGCAAAACCCACTCCCGGTATCTGAGCCCGGAGCAAGCCCAGCTCGCGCGGCAGCAAATCGAGCAAGGGCATAAGTTTCGGGAACAGGTGGAGCAGTATCGGGAGGCTTGTGAACAATGGGCGGATGCCCAACTGGAACGGTCCCAGGCAGCTTCCCGAGAGGCGGCCGAAAAAGGGGGCTCCAAACCGACCTTCAAAACGAAATCGTCCGGGAAATCGAAACACTCTTAGAGTGCCAGTCGATCACCGACTTGGATTTCGAAGCGGTAGAAATGGCAGCGCGGCGCCAGTCTTTGCGCTTGGCAGCGCGTGCGCTGGAACAACGGCTCAACACGGACACCAGCGATCATGTGGGACCGCAGCTGCCCTGTCCCTGCGGAGGCTCCGCTCAGTATCATGGCCGTCACGGAAAGACCTTCGAAAGCGTATTGGGGCCGTTGCACCTACAGCGCGCTTACTATCACTGTGAGCAATGCGAGAGCGGATTCTGCCCGCGGGACCGGGCTCTGGGGCTGGAATCGTTTTCGCTGACGCCCGGCGTTCTGCGCATGACTGCCAGCGCAGCAGCGCTGCTGAGCTTCGAAGAGAGCAGCGGGCTATTGCACGAATTGGCGGGGGCGGACGTCAGTGCCAAGCAGGTGGAACGAGCCGCAGAAGCGCTGGGGGCCGAGATCGCCTTCGATGAACACCAGCAAGTAGAAAGGATGAGCGAAGTGGCTCCCACCATGTACCTGGGAATGGATGGTACCGGGGTGCCGATGCGCCCCCAAGAAGTCGCGGATCGTGCGGGCAAGCAAGCCGACGGCTCAGCCAAAACCCGCGAAGCCAAGCTCGTCACCATCTGGACGGCGGAATCGCACGATGAGGAAGGCCAACCAGTGCGCGACCCAGGGTCGATCACTTATTCCGCCGCGATTGAAAGCGCAGCTACTCTGGATACCAGTCCCGAGCTCTCGGACTTCGCGGCGCGCGTACAGCGCGAGGCCAGCCGCCGTGGTTTCACTGCAGCTCAGTGCCCGGTGGTGTTGGGCGATGGTTCAGCCTGGATTTGGAACTCGGCTACGGAACTATTCCCGCAAGCCACTCAGATTCTCGACCGCTTTCATGCCAAAGAACATCTTAGCCAGGTGGGAAAGATCATTTATGGGGACAGCCCAGAAGGCAAGCCATGGATCCAGGCGCGCTATGATGAACTCGATGAGGGCCGCCTGAAATCCCTAGTGCAAGCGCTGCATGGCCACGCAGGCCAACACAAAGAGGCACGGGAATGTGTCCGCTACATCTGGAACAATCGACACCGAATGCGATATCCAAAGTTCCACAAACAAGGCTTCTGCACCTCGACCGGCGTGGTGGAGGCCGGCTGTAAAGTGGTGATCGGCACCCGGCTAAAGCGCGCGGGCATGCATTGGACCGTAAAGGGCGCAAACACCATCATCGCCCTGCGCTGCAGCAGACTTAGCGGACGATTTGAGGATTTCTGGGAACGCCGTTCAGATCAAAGGAAGACGGCCGCATGACTTCATCGCCCAATTCTGATGTACGCCCCGAGCGACACAAACGCGCAGCGGCGAGAAACTTCATGCGATTTCAGAATTCTTGTGGATGGAATCGAATGCACCGCGAACCCGCGCACAGCTATTGCATGCGTCCCGAATACGCATTCGCCCCGGGACGCCACTTTGATAAAGTTTAGCGAGCAGCTCGGCTGTCCATTGGCCTCGGCCGTGCCCTATAGGCCCTATGGGATGGGACGGCGCCCCTGGACAACGCGAATGAGGATCACAATGATCGCCAGTACCAGCAAAATGTGAATGAAACCGCCCAACGTGTACGAGGTCACCAGGCCCAGCAGCCACAGAATCAGAAGCACGATCCCGATGGTCATTAGCAAGTCCATGTTGCTCTCCTTGAAAGCCCCCAGGGATGAAGTTCAACGCAGCCAGCGAGGTTAGCGTCCAAGCCTTGAAACGGCTATCGAGCAAACGCTGTAGCGCGTTTCCCGTGTCTGTGTAGATTGCCGGTGCGTTGCGCGTGCATCTCTAGCGGCGAATCGCGCCACCCACTTACTCACCGGCGCTTGTCGAGACTGCCGGACTCTCCTGCAACTCTTTGATTTCCTGCTGGATTCTTGCCGCGGACTTGTCATGTTTTTTCGCCGCGCCAGCATTGTCTTTCTCCGCATAGAACGCCAGCAGTTGCGTTTTCAGTTCCTGATCCACCCCCGCCATGTGCTGCTTGGCAAGACGATCGAGTAACTCCGCGCACGTTTTGTCAGCAAGTTTGTATTGGCCGCGCTCGGTAACCTCGCCCAAGTCGAAATTGTCGTTTGGAACCTGCAGCCGCCCGTTGCCCAGGTCGATTAGCAAAGCGCGGTAGCGGTCCACGGTCATGTTAAAGCTGTTCTCGAACAACTTCTGCGCCTCCGGCGTCGGCGTTCGGAACGTCAGAATCCTCAGCGGCCCGATCTTCGGCAGAATCCGAATCAAGAACGCCAGAAACTTGTCGCTGGCGGTTGGGCGTTGGTAATCCTTTCCCCATTCCTTTTCGTAGCTGGCTCGCGACAGGTTGTAGAGAAACTTCTTGCGCGTAGTCCCTGGCTCATCCTTCTGAATATCATTCTGCTTCAGGTTCCATGCCACACGAGTGGCCTTCGGTATCAGCCCGTTTACGCTGCTACGGTACGAATTGGCGGCCCGTTCTTCATTCGAAATCACGGACTTCAGCTCGATTCCATAGGTCTCCCGGAAAGCCCGATCCAGCACCGGCAGGGACACCTCGAAGCCAACGAAGTCGTGATAGCTGTCGGGAGCGTAATGCCGTTTGGCTACTTGCAGCACATCAAACGCAAATTCTGTCTTGATGTGCGCGATGGGATTGTCTTCGTACGTCACCACTGGCCCATACTTCTTCTGCAATTCCGGGTACAGAAGCGGGACCGCCAGATTGGTCGCCAGTCGGTGGCCGTAATTGTCGGCGGCGTAATGCGCCAGCGCTCCGATCGCAAACGCGTATTCGTTCAGATTCTGGGCATTGCGCAACAGCGAAACGATGAAGTCCCCGCTGCGAAAATAGTGCGTCGCATCGCTGACAAACTTTGTCCCGTGCGGATAGTAGCCGATGTCCTGGATGATGGCCCCGCCGTAGACATAGGCATGCGCTTTCAATAACTCATCCGGCGTCGCATGCGGAAACCGTTTCAGCAGCAGCGGGCGAATGTTCGTGTCCCACACCACGTCGATGATCGCCTCGTGTGTCAACACGGAATACGCCCGGCAAGGCGGCGCATAAACAATCAGCACGGCAACACCGACCGCTACAACCCGGCGCAGAAGTTTTTTCATTTGCGGAGTCTGTCCTCCAGCCGTACGTGGCGAAAGCTCCTGGAGGTGGAGCTGAAATCCGGGGCGGCCTGCTCAGCCTGCCCCGAATTTTGCCTTAGCGCTTTTCCCGCACCAACCCGAGCGGTGAACAGCTTTCTCAGGCGCCGCGCGTCTTGTGAGCTTCGCGGTCCACGTCACTTAGCCGGTGCGTAAACTCATCGATCTGGCTTTCCGCCTGGTCCTTCGCCATGCCGTAACGTTCCTGCAGTTTCCCGACCAACTGATCGCGCTTGCCGTTGATCGTGGTCAGGTCGTCATCGGTCAGCTTGCCCCACTTTTCCTTGAGCTTCCCGGAATATTGCTTCCACTTTCCTTCCACTTGGTCCCAGTTCATGAATGCCTCCTTGATATGCGATCTTGCTGCTCGCCAGCAGCCTGCGGGCGGAGAACCAAACAGGCGTCTTGATGAGAACGCAGCGCCAACGGGAAACCCATACAGCATTTCCTCTGGAAACCTGTGAAATCCACCTGACGCTTCAACCGCCCCCGCGCGCTGCGGGAAAATCGCCCCTCCCCTACAGCAACTAGCGGATGGTGAACTCCGCCCGCGCAAAGCAAACTCGCTGGCGTCAAGGCCAACCCGATCGCAGCCATGAGGTGGGTCTGATCTCTGCATTCTGAAATTGATCGGCTAAACAAGGAGGAGCTGTCTATGTTACGTATGGCTATCGCGTTCTTCGTGATTGCGCTCATCGCCGCGGTTCTCGGATTCTCCGGAATCGCCGTTGCCACCGCCGGGATCGCCAAGATTCTCTTCTACATTTTCCTTGTGCTCTTTTTGCTCAGTCTCGTCAGCCATCTCATCCGGCGCACTTGAGACCACCACGCTTGCTTGAGCGTTCGCGAATTTCTGCCGTGAGCGATTTCGTGGTCCGGCGCTAGGAGACTCAACGTATGAGTGCAAGAACCGTCATCGGCATTGCCCTTCTCATTCTGGGGATTGTCGCCTTGGCCTATCAGGGTTTTACCTACAGCGTGCCGAAGAAGGCCGTGGATCTGGGTCCCATCCAGGTCACCCGCCAGGAACGACACACCGTTCCGATTCCTCCCATTCTGGGAGCCCTGGCTTTGATTGGCGGCATTGCTGTTCTGGTGCTGGACCGGTCGTCTAAATAAAAAATGAATATACAAAACAGGAGAGGTCAAAATGAATCGGTGGAAAACAGCGTTACTGGGCGCGCTCGTTCTGGCGCCTTTGTCGTTTGCAGGATCCAAAGCGGACGACGTCAAGGAAACGGATCGCCTGCAGAATGCCGGCACCGTTATGAAGGAAATCCTCGACGTCCCGGATGATATTCCTCAGGATTTGCTGGACAAAGCTCGTTGTGTCGTGGTGCTTCCCTCGGTCCTCAAGGCTGCCTTCATCGCCGGCGGGAGTTATGGCCGCGGCGTTATGGTTTGCCGCACCGGCAAAAACTTCAGTGGTCCCTGGGGTGCCCCGGCCATGTACGCGCTCGAAGGTGGCAGCTTTGGCTTCCAGATCGGCGGAGAAGCAACCGATTTCGTCATTCTGGTGATGAATGATCGCGGCGTAAGTAGTTTGTTGCACAGCAAAGTGAAACTCGGCGGCGACGCTTCCGTGGCCGCTGGACCCAAGGGACGCACTGCCTCTGCCGACACGGATGCTTATATGCGTTCCGAAATGTTGAGCTATTCGCGCTCTCGCGGCGTCTTTGCCGGCATTTCTCTGGAAGGAAGCACTCTCCGTCCCGACGAAGACGCCAATCACCGCCTGTATGGCAATGACGCTTCGGCCGCGAAAATCATCACCGAACCCAAGATCGATACGCCGCCCGCTGGCAAGGCCCTGGTATCGCGACTCCAACAAGCCAGCCCGCACCTGAAGCCGTAATTAAGATTCTCGATCTGGCGATTTAGGCGGGGCGGCTCAAGCCCCGCCTTTTTCTTCGTGTGTCCGCAGCGTACCGTCCGAGAAGCGATTCGCGCTTCTGTCTTCCATGCTGCGCTGGCCTTCAGGCCAACCTCAGTTGTCCGGTAAACTCACCCTGCGCCTGTACCGTACCCTTCAGCGTGGGGCTTCACAGTTGTGCGAATGTGCGCTTAGTGCGCCGTAAGGTGTGCCAACTATGTCAATGACCGAAGCAAACCAGTGCCATCCTGATGGACGCGTAGTTTGCGTGCAGGAGGATCTCAACCAAAGCCCGCTCAACGTGCGCAGTCTGAAAAGCCTGCAACGTGCGATCCCTGCACTGCACTCAATCCGAAACATTCGACGCCGCGATTCTCGGCAAATCAATCTGCTCACGGCGCAGCGCAGGTCGCGGCGCCTCCGGTGATTCCCCCAGTATGCTTGAAAGATGAGCCAGTGATGGATGGCAATCCGCGATCAACTTCACCACACCCGTCAAAGGAATCGACAGCAGCACACCCATCGGCCCCCACAGCCATCCCCAGAACAGGATTCCCGCCGTTGCCGCCACCGGCCCGATGTTCATTCGCGACCCAATCAGTCGCGGGAAAATGTAATTCGACGAAACAATATGAATGCAGATCACCGCGAAACCGATGATCAGCAGCGTGCTCGCCGGCGCCGCTTGGATCAATGCCGCCGTTACCGGAACCAGCGTGGCCAGTATCGCCCCCAGGAACGGAATCAAATTCAATAGCCCGCTCACTACCCCCAGAATCAACGCGCCTTGAATCTTCAGCGCCCACAGCAACACCCCCGTCACGCTTGCCATGAATACTCCCGCCGCCAGGTTCCCGAGCATGAAACGCTGCACCATCAGCGCCAGGCTGTTCGAAAATTCTAGCGGATCATTCTTCGGCCCTAGCAGCTGCGCCATCGTCTGGTGCCACTTTTCCTTGCGTACCAGCATGAAGAACATCAGGAACGGCACCACGCCCAGAATCAGAATCGCGCTGGACAGCGAGCCGAATCCTCGCACCAGGTACGATGGCCAGGTCGGCGGCTGCCTCAGCTTCACTTCCGTAACTTTTTTCCCCGGCTCCGGGTTCAGCCGCTTCGCGCTTTCTTCCACTTGTTGGATCTTGTGATTCAGCGGTTCCACGATTTGTCTCACGCGGTCCGCGTAGGAAGGAAAGGCCTCAACAATTGTCGAAATGCGATTGTAAGAACCGTACGCCGCCAGCCCCAGCCCCACCATTCCCGCGAGAATCAACAGTGCCGCCGAAACGGAACGCGGCACGCGCCATCGCTCCAGAAAACTTACCAGCGGGTCGATTAGGATAGCCAGGAAGGTTGCCAGCACCAGCGTGATGCAGAAAGAACTGGCGAGAAAGCAAAATGCGACCCCCAGCGCCAGCACAATTACCCACAGCAGCGTGGCGATGCGATCAAACACCGCAGGCCGCGCCGTCAACAGAGAAGCTGATTTCATGTGATTGACCCGGTTGAGTAATCCTCCCCGTCCCCACCGGAACGAGGAGGATTCCCATGCTCGTGGTTCCGTCGCGGAACTTCTCGGTCTTAGTACGTTCCCGCTCTCTTCGACGCCACGTCCGTCGCCTTTACGTCCGCCGACGATTCGCCTGTCGAAGAAATATCTTCGGCGCCCGTGCGCTTCATGATGTCCTTGGCTTCACTCACCTCTTCCGATGTCTCGGAGTGCACCGACAGCAGGATGCCGCCCTTCTGCAAACGTCCTTCGTATCTCTTGGCTTCGTATTCGGGTATGCCCAGCCCAATCAAAGCGCCGGTGACGCCGCCGACAGCCCCGCCCACGCCCAATCCTGCGAGTGCCGCCATAATCGGTCCAGCCGCGATGAAAGGACCCAAGCCCGGAATCGCCAGCGCGCCGATGCCCGCGAGCCAACCCAGCGCTCCGCCAAGTACTGCGCCGGTACCCGCTCCTGCTGTCGCTCCTTCGGGTGCCTTGGTTTCTTTATGTGTCGCCAGTTCCCGCGGACCAAGATTTTCCGGGAGCAACACTGAAATATCCGTGCTCGCCCATCCCGACTCGCGGAAAGCCTCGATGGCGTTTTCCAACGCGCTTCGGCTTGAATAAATCCCCAATACCGATGTGTTCTTTGCCATGGTTCTGTCTCCCTCTTTTGTTCTGCAAGTTGCGATTCGTCTCTGAAGTTCGTGCAGCGGGATACTTTTGGTAACCCTTGCAGCGCGAAGTAGAGCATGGACCATGCGGCAAGCCCCACCAATACGGACATCGCTGCACGCGCAGGAAAACTCCACCTGAGATTTCTTCTCCGCGTTCTCGCAATGTTCTGAAAACTTCCAAACGCGTACGGCGAGCAAACCGCCGCGCTACAGCTCCCGCCGTATGGTCCGCACCTCATTGCGTACTTATGATTCTTCTCGCGCTGGCTAAGGTCAGGCATCTCGCAATAAATACAGGAGGAGTTTCCATGATCAGCAGAATGTTTTTCAGAACGCTTGCGATTGGCGTCGGCGTCGCGGCGCTCAGTTTTGGCGGGACTTCCGTGCTCACACAGGCGCGCGCTCTACAGCAACCGGACAACACCAGCGCGAACAAACAGCAAGCAACCACCGCGGATCAGCAGAAGGAAACCGCCGCGGACCGCGAGCTCGCTCAGAAAATTCGCAAGTCCATCGTCGACGACAAGTCGCTGTCCAGCTACGGTCACAATGTCAAGGTCATCGTCCGCGATGGCGTGGTCACCCTCAAGGGGCCTGTGCAATCGGAAGACGAAAAGAAAAGCATCGGATCCAAGGCCGCCGACGTCGCCGGCGCCGACAAGGTTCAGAACCAGCTGACTGTGAAGTCTTGATCGCGAACCGGGAGCCTGTGGGTCCTCCCCTAGTGATCTCGTCGTCATGCGATCGCCCTTGTTGAACAGGACCCCCACTCCTTCTTCTCCCGCGTCGGGATACATTGAAATCAGGGTATTTACGCGGCTTTTTCTTGCCGCGAAATACAGTGAAGTTGGTATTCAAGTGCTTCCGTCAAAGGGGTTAATTTTAGCCTGCCAAACTTCCAGAGACCACGTTCTCAAATTGGAGCTAAGATGCCAGGGCGAGCCGTCATTGCAAATGAATCTGCACCACATCATCTTGTCGGATCGGGGATAAACAACTTGAAAATCTTGGTGGTCGACGACCATGACATCATCCGCCGCGGCTTGAAGGATCTCCTCACCGCTAGGCCTGGCTGGGAAGTCTGCGCCGAGGCTAAAACCGGCAGGGAAGCCGTAACCCTCGCCGAGCAACTCAAACCTGAAATCATCGTCATGGATATCAGTATGCCTGATTTGAATGGCCTCGAAGCTGCCCGCCGCATTCACAAGGTCCTTCCCAAAACCGGTATTCTCATTCTCACCATGCACTTCTCGGATCAGTTGGTTCGCGACGTCGTCGAAGCGGGTGCCCGCGGCTATATCCTCAAATCTGATGCCGACAAGGAATTGGTCACCGCCGTCGACTCCATCGCCAACCGCAGAACCTTTTTCACCCCGCGAGCCTCGGAAATGCTCCTCGATGGTTTCTCCCGCACCGTTACCGGCGCCGAACCCAAGCTGCCGCAGCGCAATCGCTTGACGACTCGCGAACGCGAGATCGTGCAGTTGTTGGCCGAGGGCAAAAGCAGCAAGGAAGTGGCCGTCGCTCTCGGCATCAGCGTAAAAACCGCGGAAACGCATCGCGCCAACATCATGCGGAAACTCGAATTGCATTCCGTCAGCGAACTCGTGCGCTACGCCATCAAAAATCAGATCATCGAGGCTTAACCTTGTGACCTTGTGCGATCCCAGCTCGCCACGCCCAAACCTCGCTGATTTGGAATTCTCGAAGCAATTCACTCACTGCCGTCGAGCCGTTTTTTCTCCGCGACGGCTCCATGAGAACATGGCCCTATGCCCCGCGTCCTGATCGTTGATGACCATGCTTTCATTCGTCGAGGCGTCCAATCGATCCTGCAATCCTTTCCCGAATGGGAGCTCATTGGCGAAGCGGGCAATGGCAACGAAGCGATCCTCCTCGCCGACGAACTCCAGCCCGAAGTAATTCTGATGGACGTCACCATGCCCGGCATCAACGGCATCGAGGCGACCCGCATTATCCGCAACGCTCATCCTCAAATGAAAATTGTTTTGCTCACCCTTCATGAATCCCCGGAAATCTTAAGAAACGGTTTTCGTGCGGGCGCCCGCGGATATCTCCTCAAGGCCGATGCCGAGCAGGAATTGCTCAAGGCTTTACGAATCGTCGTCGGCGAAGGCACCTACGTCAGCCCCAAGCTCGACAAAGCTGTCGTCACCGAAGTCATCAACGAACTCCGCAGCGATCATTAGTCTCCCGTGTTTTCGTCAGCAGGTAGTTATTGCGAACGAGGTCTTCGGAGTGAGGAATAGTTGTCAGAGGACTCGCAACTTTTCAGGCCACAACACTAGGAAAGTTCTGGCGAACCACCGGCCAGGCTCGCTGGCAGCGTTATCCCCGACGGCGTCGGCAGGAACCGCAGCTACTACTCAGCCGCAAGCACATTGAGAATCCAGCACCGCCACGCGATGGCGGGTAAGCAATCGAAAACGGCCCGTGGAACACAAAAAGAAGAGGCCGGTGCATCCGCAGAGTAATCGCGGCCGCGGTCAGCGCGAGGCTGCGAATCATCCATCGCCGGTGTCGCATCGCATCGCCTCGCCATTTGAAGCGCACCGCCAGCGCAATCGTTGCCATCCAGGCGGGCCGAGCCCTGCGTCAGAAATCCCCGGGCAGCGATCCAACCGTTCTGTGAATGCGGCGCGATCCACACTGAAGCGCGCCAGCCACGCCCTAACCCACAAAGCGTGCTGCGAAAGCGCTGCGGTTTTTCGCGCTAAGGCAAACACCCGATAGAATAGCCCTGCCCCAAAAATCAAACTGGCCTTCAGGCACTGTTTCACAGGAGATTTTCATGCCCGAACAAGAAACCATTCGACGCGCCGAGCGCGATAAACAAGAAGGCAAATCCCCCTCCACGCAAGCCGGTGAATTTGTTCGTGAAGAAATGGACCACGTTCGCCAGGGGGTTCATGGCGTCAGGTCCACAAAGCAGGCCATCGCCATCGGTCTCTCCAAGGCTCGCCGCGCCGGTATCGATCTCCCGCCTCCTCCCAGCAAGAAAGCATCATCCTCGCGCTCGTCCAAAAGAAAGTCCTCGCGCAAATCTTCCCGCAAACGCGCCAATTCCTCGCTTCGCGCGCTCCGTCGCGAAGGTTCCTCCTCCGCCTCTCCCGCCGCGCTCTCTCGTTTTGCGAAAGCAAGCGCCCGCAAGCGCGGTTCCGCAAGCCGCCATCGCGCCGCGGTGAAAGCTGCGCAAGCCCGATTGCACCATCGACCAAAGCCCCGGCGTTAAAGAGTCTGCGTGTGATCAGGAGGGCAGGACTTCACGAGCCGCGGAAGATCCTTACGGTGTCATTCCGAACGGAGTCTGCGGAGTGAGGAATCTCCGTTTTTTGGGTTTTTGCAACAGAGAGATTGCGCCTCGCTCGGGATGCCGCGTTGGGCCTCAGCCCTCAGGAAATGGTTGCATCGCGCAGCCCCTTTTCCCGTACATCGATTCATTCATCTCTCTACTAACCAATCCCGATAGTGAATTTCTCCCGCTGGGTTCATATTCTGCCATGGCTCTGGCAGCGCCCAGATTCCCCCAGCGGATTGAAATTTTCTGTTAGGTTGCTGAAACCGGCAAAGGAGAATCATGCGAGTTCTTAAATTGACAGCAGCGATCGCCGCTCTCGCCATCGTCGGGAGCCTTTCCGCTTGCTCAGATAGCCACACCAAGTCACCCGACGTGACCGCGAGCATTCGGCACTCCCTCGATCAGGCGGGCATGAGAAGTGTGGACGTCAGTCAGGACCGCGACAAGGGCGTGGTCACCCTCACCGGCAGCGTCACTTCCGACGCCGAGAAATCCCAGGCGGAAATGATTGCCAGCTCCCATGCGCCAACGCAAGTCGTTTCCAACCAGATTGCCGTTCGGCCTCCGGGCGCGGAAGGCGATGCGAAGAAGGTCGAGTCCGATACCGACAAAGCCATCGAGAAGAACGTCGACGCGCAACTTGTGAAACTCAAACTGCAGCACGACGTGAAGTATGACGTCAACAAGGGTGTCGTCACGTTGAAGGGCACCGTCAATTCACCGGCAAAACGCGCGACGGTCGAGAAAGCAACCAAGAGCGTTCCGAACGTCCAGCAGGTCGTGAATGAAATCGAAGTGAGAAATACCAAGGCTACTTCGACCTCATCGTCATCCAAGTAAGCGAATGCAGGCTGCCTCGGCCTCATCAGTGCTCGCAATTTTCTGCCGGGTTTCCCGCGCGCCGCTTCTCTTGGGAGGACGGCTGGAAACCCGGGCTCACGTTTCGGAACGAAGCGTCGCGAACTCGCGGCGTTTTTCGGTTTTCGAATGTCGGGCGCGCAAGTCGTGCTATATATAGTGCGCCGCCCGCGAGGCAATCCGGTGCTCGTTTTATCCTTCTGAAAGGATGTCATGCCTGTCGTTGGCGCTCCCCATCGTCCCGAATCTCATCCCCTAGGCATGCCCGCCGCTCGGCTCGGATCGCTTGTCCTTGCCGCGATCTTCCTCTTGGCAACCGGTGTCACCGGCTTTGTCACCGTAGATCGCATGCAAAACAGCCGCGATTTAGTTCTCCATACCTACCACGTACGCGGCCTGCTCAAAGATCTGCGCTCCGACATCGGCAATGTTCACGCCAATTTTGATTTGTACCAGCTCACCGACAATTTCAACGAAGTGTCCCACCTCGATGAGCAGCTCCAACGCGAGCTTGCCATGGTTACCGAGCTGCAAAAACTCACCACCGACAATGCCCTCCAGCAGGTCCGTTTGGACGCTTTCCAGGAGGTTCTCCAGCAGGATATCGACCAAATTACCGCTTGCGTCCGCCAGCAGAACTGCCTGGGCTCCAGCGCCTTCTCCAGAGACCAGTTCCTGGGCACAATGGCCGGCCGCAGAAAAACCATGTCGGACATGCTCCGCAACATGGAGGGCATGGAGGACACTCTTCTCCAAGCCAGGCTTGAAACTTGGCATCGCCTCTTCACTCGTTTGATCGTTGTTCTGGCGGTTTGCCTCGTTCTGGCTCTGCTTCTGCTCGCCTACAATTTCGGTTTGCTATTCCGTGAAATTGAACGCCGCAAGTTGCAGGCGCAACTGGAAAAAAACAATGCCGAGTCCTATAAAATGCTTTCCGCACGCATCCTCGAGTTGCAGGATGTCGAGCGCCGCAGGATTGCCCGCGAACTCCACGATAGCGTTGGACAATTCCTCGCCGGCCTCAAAATCAATCTCGGACGCCTGCAACGCCGCGAAGCCGAAGCCACCGCCCAAAGCTATCCTTTATTGCTGGAGTCCATCGACCTCACCGATCGCGCCATCGGCGAAGTCCGAACCATTTCTCACCTGCTTCACCCTCCCCTGCTCGACGAACTTGGTTTCCACTCCGCCGCTCGCTGGTACGCCGAGGGTTTTGCCAAGCGCAGCGGCATTCAAGTCAATTTGCATTTGGCCGAAATTGTCGAGCGTCTCCCCAAGCAAATTGAGTTGGCGCTGTTTCGCGTCCTTCAGGAGTCTCTTACCAATGTGCACCGCCATGCCAAGGCCAGCACGGTGGACATCGAGGTCCTCTGCACCGACGACCTCGTCATTCTCGCTGTCTCTGACGACGGCAGGGGCCTCCACCCCGACGTGCTGCAACGTTTTCGCGGCGGCCACGCTGGCGGCATCGGCCTGGCCGGCATGCGCGAGCGCTTGGCCGAGCTAGGCGGACGCCTGGAAGTTGATTCCGGCCCCACGGGCACGCGGATTCGCGCCATCCTGCCCACTCATGAATGCGATCCGTCCGACGCCGCCCCCGAGAATATCTCCATCACCCCAGACTAGCGCTCGCCTGTCGAGCGGCGGCTCTACGACGCTCGAGGCTGCTGCCTTTGTAGCGCGGACTTTTGTGTGGCGATGGGAGCTTTTCGTTCTGTTCGCCCTTGGGTTTCTTGCGCTCTTTTGTGTCTTCTGTCGTGGACGCCACGCCGCCATTTCGCTTGATCTTCTTCTGCAGCGCAGGCGCCAGACAAAAGCCGGCGCGTACTCCCCACAGCGCCGGCTTTCATTTCTTGTTTTGTTATTCGGAAAGCAAGTCTAGCCATTGGCCTGGCCGGGATCACCCCGCGATGACCTCGCCGCTTCGTGTGTTGTAGATGAAGTAGTCCCCGGGGGAAGTTTGGGCCATCTGGATCAATTGCCGTTTAGCCTCCTCCAAACCCTCTACCGCTCTCACCCAGATTGGTTGGCCATCAGGTAGTCTCTTAAAGATGTCGAACTTGGCATCCATTCTTCCTACCTCCAAAGTGATTGGGCGCTAGAGCGTAGGGCAAAACTGCGGCCAATCCCTCCGCGCCGATTATCCGTCCCAACATCAAGCACTTACCTGGGCGCCAGATGCGCGAGGAAGGGTGGAAACGACACTCTTCGACGGAATTATTTTCAGGGGATTCGTACATTATTCCCTGTAGGCGGGTACCGTGACCCGGGTTTTAAAACCCAGCGATTCTAAAGGTTACGAAACCGCCGGAGTGTGAAATTCTGAACGAAAGGATGAAGGAATGGACCAACGACGTCGCCGTTTTAGCGTCCCGCTCGCTTTTGAAATCGCAGCACTCCGGCGGGAAGCTGGTCCTCTTTTGCGCCACTCGGGCCTTCCCTCTCAGCCCGGTTTATTCCACCGCCCGCGCACACCACGCAGATGCGCGTCCAGGGAAGCGCTTGCAGCCGTGCCATGGGAATCTCGTCCCCGCAACTTCCGCACATGCCATATTGTCCGCTCTCCATCAGTCGCAGCGACAGTTCCACTTCGCTCAGCGTGCGGATTTCCCGCTCCATGTTCGTCAACGCCAGTTCCTTGATCACGTCCTGCAGCGCGAATGCACCTGCGTCGTCGGGCTCGCGGTCGGCGACAATCTGTGACCGTCGCTCGTACAGTCGCCGGATCAACTCCTCCCGTTTCTCCAAAAGCAGCTTGCGATACATTTCCTGAGTTACCTTCTTCTTCCTCGTTGGAGCTAGCATTGGTGCTGTTCCTCTGATTGGCTTGCTCGAGAATGCGAAAGTGGTCTTTCGCCGCTTCATACTGCACTGTGCACTATGCGGCAGGGTGCTGGGCGGTACAATCCAGTCATTTCCGTAGTACCCATGCGAAATGCAGGTAGGCGTACTTTCCCCGTGCAGCGGCGGTCTTGCGACGCGCAGGCCTCGCGGGTTTTTGTCTCAAGGTAGGTCGGGCTTTTATGCCAGCCGTAAGAACCTGTAGCTCGCCCCGTGATTGAGAGATGAGGCTTTTCGCCATCACAGTTCAGGGGGGAAAGGTGCCTCAAAAAACGGCTACAGGAATTGCTTCTCTTGCCCGCTTAAATTTGGGATTTTTGCGTTCCGCAAAATCCTTATTTTTTCGCCTCCGCCACCGGGTTCTTCAGCACACCCAACTTCTCGATTTCCACTTCCACTTCATCCCCGGCTTTAAGATAAATCGGCGGTTCCCGGAAAGCGCCCACTCCTTCAGGCGTTCCCGTCGCGATAATATCTCCAGGCTCCAGCGTGATGCTGGCGGAAATGTATTCAATCAGTTGCGGAATGTGGAAAATCATTTTGCCGGTATTGGAATTTTGCAGCACCGTTCCATTCACGCGCGCGCGAATCGCCAGATTGTGCGGATCGGCCACTTCGTCGCGCGTCACCAGGTATGGCCCGGTGGGACAAAATGTATCGCACGATTTTCCGCGCACCCATTGCTTGTCCGCGAACTGCCATGCTCGCGCGGAAACGTCGTTCAGCGGCATGTACCCGGCCACGTATTCATAGGCGTTCTGCGCCGCGATCGCTTTTCCGCGTCTTCCAATCACTACCCCCAGCTCCGCTTCGTAATCCACTTTTGCGTCGCTCGCGGGCAACACGATCGCATCGCCCGGCCCGCAGATACTGGTGGTAAATTTAGCGAAGATCAGCGGCGATTTTGGCGGCTGCGTCGCTCCCGATTCCATCGAATGGTCACGGTAGTTCAGCCCGATGGCGATAATTTTCCCCGGCCGCGGCACCGGCGCGCCAAGACGAACTTCCCCCAACGCCAGAATCTGCGCCTGCGCCTTGTCGTTCGCCAGTCGCTCGGCGGCAATTCGCGCCATTTCTCCGGCCTCGAGAAATGCCGCCATGCTCTGGAAGCTTCCTGCGGAAACTCCTGCGCGCTCAGCCGAAGCCTTCAGATCCACCACACCTCTCGCGGTGAACGCGCCCAGACTTTTCATTTGCTGTTTTCCGGTGAAACTGACAACTCGCATCGCACCCTCTCCTGAGCAACGATGAATTATCTCGTGAATTATCCAATGATAGTAGAGCGCTGTCATCCCCAGGGCCCGCGCAGTTTGCGGCCCGGAGGATCGCAACCCGGCCATTGAGCCAGCTTCGAGCGAAGTGCAACACATTCGCCTCCGCCGATTCCGCTTTGGAAACTCCCTATGGCGTGACCGTCAGTTTCGTTCCGCTGTAGTTCACGGTCTTGTCAGCCCCTTCGGTCAGGCCGCCACCGCCACCGTGATTCTCGCTGACGAACACGATCCGGAAAGTGCGGCTTTCGAGCATGCCGGGAAAGGTTCCCGTGCGGTCGCCGATCGTCAGCGTGTGCGCCGCATCATCCCAGGAAAAGGAAATCGTCGCGTGCGCGCCTTTTTCGTAGTTGTAGCTGTCGTTCTCGTCCTCGTAGAGCGTGAATTCTCCATTGGCTCCGCGATACACGCGAACTTCTATCGGATCCGCCGTTTTCTCCGTGGCATATTCAATGTCGGGACCGAGCGGCAAAATCGATCCCGCGCGAACAAACAACGGAATGCGCTCGATCGGCGCCGCTGCCTCCACAAAATGCCCGCCCTCTTGCGCCGCACCGGTCCAAAAGTCATACCATTTGGCATCCGGCAAATACAGATGACGCGAAGTTGCGCCCGGCTCCGTAACTGGATTCACCAGCAGCGCGGGACCAAACAGGAATTGGCTGCCCGTGTCCTGCGCCCGCACGTCCGTCCGGAAGTCCATCACCAGCGGCCGCATGATGGTGTATCCCTTGCTCGTCGTTTCCCAAGCCAGCGAGTAAATGTACGGCATCAAGCGGTAGCGCAACTTGTCGAATGCCACCAGCGTTTTTTGCGCTTCCGGCCCATATGACCACAGTTCGTTCTGATTCGTGGAGCGTGTTCCGTGCACACGGAAAATCGGGCAGAAGGTCCCAAATTCGAACCACCGCACGAACAATTCTCGATACGCCGGATCATCCGGATTCGCCACCGTGAACCCGCCAATGTCCGTCGTCCAATAGGGCAGTCCTGACAGCGAATAGTTCAGCCCCGCCGG
Organism: Candidatus Acidiferrales bacterium; assembly: GCA_963804635.1. Classification (GTDB taxonomy): domain Bacteria; phylum Acidobacteriota; class Terriglobia; order Acidiferrales; family UBA7541; genus Acidiferrum. The sequence goes on along the minus strand of CAWDRK010000046.1, from coordinate 44,333 downwards.
AATCTGACGCCGCAGGGTCTCCCAGGTCGGGTTGACGTCTCCAGACCACACCGCCGCCGCGTTCCGCTGCGTTCCCGCGTACGCCGACCGCGAAAGAATGAACACGCGCTTCTGATCGGAAGCTTCGCGTTGCCCGCGGTAAACCGCCTCTGTGGTCATCAGCGGAAACTCGTTCGTGTATCGCGCTGCATTCCCCAGCGCGATGTTGTTGGTCACCAGAATGTTTGTTTCGCGCCCCTCGGTTTCCGGCTCCGTGGTGTCCAGCCACCACGCATCCGCTCCAATCTTAAACAGCGCGTTGTTCATCAAGTTCCAATAATATTTCCGTGCCTCCGGATTGAAGGCGTCATACAGAGCCATCCCTTTCGGATGAAATCCGCCCGCAACGGTCTTCGCCACGAAGTAGCCCTTCTTGTCCATGTCGTCATACACCGGCGATCCCGGCCGGAAAAAGGGCCAAACCGAAATCATCAAGTGAACGTTTAATGTGTGGAGCGTGTCGATCATGCCCTTGGGATCGGGATAACTGTTGTTGAAGACCGGCTCGCCCATGATGTTCCACCAGAACCAGTCCTGCACAATGTTGTCCAGCGGGATGTGCCGCTCGCGATATCTCTGCGCGATGGTCGTCAGCTCTGCCTGGGAGGCGTAGCGATTCTTGCATTGCCAGTAGCCGTACGCCCACTTGCCGAACAGCGGCACTGGCCCCGTCAGTTCGCGATAGTCGGCGATGATCGTGTCGAAAGCCGGGCCGTACATAAAGTAGTAGTCGATCGAATCCGACACTTCCGAACTCAGGTACAAAGCGTGCACAAAGCGGTTATTGAACCGGCTGCGCGATCCGTTGTTCCAGAAAATGCCGTACCCTCTGCTCGACAGCAGCATCGGTATCGATATATTCGTGTTGTCCTGCGAAAGGTCGAGCGCTTCTCCCCGGTAATTCCACACTCCGCCCTGGTGCTGTCCCAGTCCGTAAAACGCTTCCGTCGTATCCCACAGATTCACGAACCGCTCGGAGTGCAGCGTCTTCTCGCCATTCACTTCCACCGGTGTCAATGTGTGTGATGTTTCCGCCGCCAGCCTTTTTCCGTCCGCATCGGAAAACACAATCGAACTGTCCGTCCGCGTCACCTCAATCTTCAGTTTCGCCGTTTTCAATGTCACCAGTTTCGCGTCATCGCTGTTGACGGAAAACTCTGCCTTCGGCCAGCTCTTCTTAATCACCAAAAAATCCGGGCGCTCCGGCACCGTCCGCTCGAGCGAGTACACCACGTGCACCACCGATTCCGTGCACACCTGAAAGCGCAGGTAGCCGTTTTCCAGAACCAGCAGCAATCCGTCCGGCTGCGTTTCCACACTCTTCACCGGATTCAGCGCAATCCATTGCGCCACCGCCGGAAAAGTCACAACCAAGAAAAGCCCACCAAGGCCAATCAGGCGTGACAACTCCGCCACGCGCGTTCTAACTGTTGTTTTCATGGAGAGTCCCCGACACTTCGTAAGCGTTTACGGCCACGCACCTTACGTTCCGTGCCGACTCTGGCACCTTCGCTCCCTTCTTGTCAATGATGTGCCTTCTTTCTTTCCCGCTCGGCTTCACCCCCTTCATCCGCTGCTGTCATTTTGCACACATACTTAAGCCACTTTCTTTCTTCACATTGCACAGATCACTCGCGATTCCTGTGGTTTTGTGGTACAACCCGCAAGGACATGCCTGCCTTTTCCGGCGTCTCCCTGGTTCGGGAGGACTGAAATGAGTTATGGCAGTAAGTTCTTCGCTTCTCTTTTCGTAATCGTTCTCGGGTACTCCACTATGACAATCGCAAACGGCAACGCACCTCGCGCGGATTCTGAGCGCGCTCCTATCTCTAAATCTGAATTCGGCAAGCTTCCCGACGGTACCGTCATCGACGCCTACACTCTTCACGGTGGCCACGGTGCTTCCGCGACTATCATTACTTATGGCGCCACGCTCACTCAGCTTCTCGTTCCCGACAAGAATGGCAAGCTCGGCGACGTCGTTCTTGGTTTCGACAAGCTCGAAAGCTACGAAGGTGACCCGCATCCTTACTTCGGCGCCACCATCGGCCGCTACGGCAACCGCATCGCCAATGGCAAGTTCACGCTCGACGGCAAGGAATACCACCTGTACATCAACAATCCTCCCAATACTCTCCATGGCGGTAAGATCGGTTTTGACCGCAGGGTTTGGAAGGCCGCGCCTTCTGAGGATGCTAAGGGACAGTCCGTGCGCTTTACGTATGTCAGCCCCGACGGCGAAGAGGGCTATCCCGGCACACTGACCGTCAACGTCACCTACACACTCACCACTTCGAATCAGCTGCACATCAAGTACGCGGCGGAAACCGACAAGCCCACCGTTCTGAACCTCACCAATCACAGTTACTTCAATCTGCAAGGCCAGGGTGACGGCGACGTCCTTCAACACGTCCTGCAACTCAACTGCGACAATTACACGCCTGTAGATTCCACGCTCATTCCCAGCGGCGAAATCAAGAGTGTCGCCAACACGCCTCTCGATTTCCGCAAGCCCACGCCCATTGGCGCGCACATTGGTGAAATCAAGGATATCGGCGGCTACGACCACAACTTCGTCGTGAATGGAAAGATGGGAACGCTGCGCCTCGCCGCTAAAATCGACGAACCGTCCACCGGCCGGCAAATGGAAGTGTGGACCACCGAACCTGGCATGCAGTTCTACTCCGCCATTCATCTGGATCCCAGCATCGTCGGCAAGGGTGGCAAGCCCTATCAGAAATATGGCGCTCTCTGCCTGGAGACCCAGCACTATCCCGATTCGCCAAATCACCCCAAGTTCCCGACTACCGTGCTGCGGCCCGGCGAGAAATTTACGTCCGAAACGATCTACAAATTTTCCGTGAAGTAACAGACGCTTGAGTTCGTCTTCACCAACCCGCTGTTGTCCCGGGGAAACCCGGCCAGCTCGCCGAATAGGAGCGACTCGAAAACCCCATGACTGCACTGTTAGCATTTGCGACTAACAACCGCCTGGTGCATCTCCACACTGTCGATCTGGCCATCATTGTTTTCTACTTCGTCCTGGTTCTTGCCATCGGCTTCTATCTAAAGGAGCGTGCCAACACCGGCGAAGACTTCTTCATGGCTGGCCGGGAGATGACCGCCTGGATCGCCGGTCTAAGCTTTCTCTCCGCGAACCTCGGCTCGCTCGAACTAATGGGCTGGGCCGGCTCTGCCTATCAATACGGCATCCTCGCTGCGCACTGGTATTGGATCGGCGCCATTCCCGCCATGCTCTTCCTGGCGCTGGTAATGATGCCGTTCTACTACATCTCCAAAACGCACTCCGTTCCCGGTTACCTCAAATTGCGCTTCGGAGAATCCAGCCGCGCCCTTTCTTCCGTCAGCTTCGCCTTCATGACCGTGCTTATGAGCGGCATCAATATGTATTCCATGGCTTTGGTCCTGAAGATCGTTCTCGGCTGGAACATTAACTTTAGCATCTGGGTTTCCGCCGGCACTGTGGCCATCTATGTCGCCCTCGGTGGATTGCGCTCCGCCATCTTCAACGAAGTTCTCCAGTTTGTCCTGATTTGGGCCGGGGCTCTGCTTATTCCCATCCTCGGTTTGATCGAAGCCGGCGGCTGGAGCGGCCTTAAAGCCAGAATTACCGCCAACGCTTCCGCCGAATACACTCATCTCTGGAGCACCTTGGGCTCTGCCAAAGACAATCCCATGGGCATTCACTGGACTGGCATCGTTTTCGGCCTCGCCGCCGTCATTTCCATGGGCTACTGGACCACCGATTTCCTCGTGGTCCAGCGCGTCTTGACCGCCAAGGACATGCGCGCCGCAAAAATGGCCCCCATCATCGGAGCAGCTTTCAAAATGTTCGTTCCTTTCATCGTGATTCTCCCCGGTCTGCTGGCCCTTGCGGTTCTCCCCATGAAACTCATGCCGGAAGCGCAAGCCATCGCCACTGGCGGCCACAGCTACAACGAAGTGCTTCCCCTCATGCTTGCGCGCTATTGCGGCCCCGGACTTCTTGGTCTTGGAATCACCGCGCTGATCGCCGGCTTTATGTCCGGCATGGCGGGTAATGTCAGCGCGTTCACCACCGTCTGGACCTACGACATCTATCGCGCCTTCATCAGAAAAGACGCCAGTGATCATCACTACGTCAACATGGGCCGCTGGTGCACCGTTCTTGGCGTCGCCATCAGCATCGGCACCGCCTACCTGGTCATGGATTTCAAAAGCATCATGGATTATGTCCAGGCGCTCTTCAGTTTCTTCATCGCGCCATTGTTTGCCACGGTCATCCTCGGCATGTTGTGGAAGCGCGCTTCTCCGGCCGGCGGTTTCTGGGGATTGCTCGCCGGCACCGCTTCCTCCGTCGCCATGTGGGCCTGGGTGAAGGTGGATCCTTCCGCTCTGCGCTACATCGCCTTGTCGCCTTATGCCAAGGACATGGCGGAGAATATGTACCGCGCGCTGTGGTCCTGCATCATTTGTTTCTTGATCACCATCATCGTGAGTTTGTTGACCAAGCCCAAACCCGAAGCGGAACTTAAGGGACTCGTCTATGGCGCCACCGACATTCCTTCTGAGAGCTACGTCAACGTGTTTCATCGGCCCTGGTTCTGGGCTAGCGTTGTCGGCGTGGTGTTCATCGCGCTGCAAATTGCGTACTGGTGAGGTTCTATGAAAGCTGGCGGATCGATTTCCATCTGGTTCTTTATCGGCGTATCCCTGCTATTCAACGGCGTGCTCATCCTCGCTGCGGGAATCTACCAATATGTGCAACCTCCCGAGACGCCCACCGTCCTGTTCAACCTCCACGCCGGCATTTGGTGGGGCGCGATCCTCACCCTCCTCGGCGCCATCTATTGCCTCCTCTACCGCCCCAGCCGCATGAAAGCCCAGTAGCGCCGGCTTCAGCCTGTGTTCTTAGATTCGCGCTGCATTCTTGGGCTGAAGGTTGCGCCACGTGACGGTTTTGCACGTGGGGGGTTTTGACTTACCAGCCGTCGCTCCGCGTCATCGAGAATCCTCTTTCCTGACGCTATCTTTTGCCCCCGCCATCCGTCTATGCGGAAAGCTCTAACCTCGGGGGTATCCGTGCGCGTCTCTCCTCTGACTTTGCTTCTCCTTTTACTTGCGGCGCTGCCCAAACCCGTCCATGCGCAACTGCCAACTCTTCAAAGCACGGCCATGCTCGACTGCTCCGGCCTACCCTGCGTCGACGCCACTCTAGCGAATGGCAAACATCTTCGCTTGCTCATCGACACAGGCAACGTGAATTCCGCTCTCGACACTGCGGTTGCCCAAACCGCCGGCCTCGCCGTAACGCCGATCAACGGTCCCGATGGAAAGCCTGCTGGCTACAGCACCTCCGTGTTGCCCGGACTGAAAGTCGGCGACGCGTCTCTGGGTGACCTCAAAGTCCTTGTTACAGACCTCTCTGAGTACATCAAGCGCGAGCGCATGCCCGCCGCCGACGGTACCCTCGCCTACACGGCCTTCAAAAATCGCCTTCTCCAACTCGATTACCTTCATCACGCCGTGCGTTTTTCCGAGCCCCTCACCGCCGCGTTCCCCTGTCCCGGATTCTGCGGATCCCTCACCACTCCCACCTTTGGCAAAGAAGGCCCGCCGATCATCGTCAGCACCGGCTTCTCCGTGAACGGCAAGCCCGTCACCGCGCAAATCGACACAATGTTCACCGGCACCATGCTGATCTATCCCACCTCCATCGAAAAACTCTCTCTGACCCCGGAATCGCAAACCTCAAAAAAACAGTTCTTCAAGTACACCGATGATGGCGTCGACATGCTGGAAGCTCAGGCCACCACCGAGTCCTTCGGCGACCGCGTCCTCGCCAAGCCCGCTCCTCTCTTCTTTGCGACTCCTTCCGTTCATCTCCCCGATGGCCTGTTCGACGCCACCGTCGGTCACGCCCTTTTCGAACATTCCATCCTTTCCCTGAATTTCCGCGATATGAAGCTTTGGCTCTCCGACTAGCCCGGCATCGTCCGCTCGACTCCGGCGGTTGGTTCGTTTGTCGGTGCGTGCCCCACGTGCCGGTTTTGCACGTGGGGGTTTCGACTCTTCCTTGCTCCAAAAGTTATAAAGTAAAGAAGAACGATGGGTAAGTAACAGACAGGCACCTTAGCGATGGCGATGCCAACCGTCAAGATCACGCTTTTCGTAGTGCTGGGCACGGCCGCCTATCTCTGCTTGGCGGTCCTCGGCTGGGGCGGATTTCGTGCTTTCTTCTCGCACCTCGCTCTTATCGCCCTGACGATCGCGCTTTTCCTCATGGCCGTGGCCTCGCTCTTTGTTGGCGGAAATCTCAGTCCGGGCGAGCGCGAGGATCGCGGCAACCGTTGGGTCCTCGTAGCCTTTTCGCTGATCGGGCTGCTGGCCGGATATCTGCCGGCCTATACGGACCGAAGAAATTTCTGGACGCTCGACGGCGCTACCACTCGTTGGATTGGCGTGGCTCTCTTCGCTGTCGGTGGTGTTCTGCGGCTCTGGCCAGTGCTGGTCCTGGGCCGCCGCTTCAGCGGACTCGTGGCCATCCAGCCCGGGCACACCCTGGTCACGAACGGTATCTATGGTGTCATCCGCAACCCCAGCTATCTGGGACTGCTACTTAACACCCTGGGGTGGGCGCTGGCCTTTCGTTCCGGTGTTGGCGTGCTGCTCACGGTGTTGACGATTCCACCGCTCGTCGCACGCATTCGGGCGGAAGAGAGGTTGCTGCGCTCGCAGTTTGGCGACGAGTACGCTGCGTATTGTGCACGGACATCGCGCCTGCTTCCTGGGATCTACTAGTTCGCCGCGGATTCCTCGACGATCGCCACAGCCCATGGTTTCAGCGTCACCGCATCGCCGTTCGCAATGGCTACACCAGTCAGCAAGTCTTCGCCACGGCCGTAGCTATATCTGAAATCGCTTTCCACACCTGAGTAATTCAGGTAGTAGTGCATCCGCCGCCCATCATTCGCGATTCCATGCTTCACCCGAATGTTTGCGGGAAGTTGCTGGTCAGAACCGACCAAACCCACCGCGCGCAACTCGCCCAGAACAATGGTCTGCTGCAGCTTGTCGGAGACAGCCGTACCCTCATAGGTCAACACGCCCGAGCCAAACTGGTTCGATGTAATCGCGGCCCAACGTCCAAAAAACGGATGGTCGTAGAAGGCCAGTGGCTTCGCCGTCTCCAGCTGCAGAAACTCCGCCCAGGTGCTCACCTTATTCTCTTCACCAGCGTGAAACGGGTCGTCTTTCAACGCCAGCGGATGCTCCAGATTCGAAAACTCCTGGTAATTAAATCCCGCGGCCTGACGCAATGGCCCGGGAGCTCGTTCCCAGCGCACTGCCGAATTCTCGTTCGTGAATCCGCTCTTGAACGTCATCAAAACGTGCCCTCCGTTTTGCACGTAGTCCGAGATCTTCTGCAACAGAGCGTCATCGGCAACGTACAGCGCGGGAACGATCAGCAGCTTGTATTGCGAAAGCTCCGCTGCGCTCGCCGTGGGAAACACAAAATCAGCACCCACATTCGCCATGTACAGAGAGCGGTGCAGTTGCGACACGATCCTGTTGTAGCTTCCCGACGCTTTGCCTGGCTCCCAGCCCCACTCTTGCCTGCGCTCGAACGGCATGAAGCTGATACCATTCGCCGAGTCCACGCTATAAAGGATGGCCACGCGGTTCTGCACTTTCATGTTCGCGAGCTTCGGGCCGACGCTCTGCAGTTCATGCGCGATTCGGCTCACTTCCGCATACGCTCGATTAGGCTCCAGATCGTGGCTCAGCACTCCCTTCCAATACGTCTCCTGCCCCGCATGGATCGAGTGCCAGTGCCAATACTCCACCATGTTCGCGCCGCTCGAAACGTTCGCGTACACGTTCAGCCTCAGTTGCCCGTCATACGGCGGCAACTGTTCCGCCGAATCCCAGCCCAGCGTTTGCGCGTTCGTCTCCGTCACCAGAAAGTTCGTGTGCTTTAGGGAGCGCGAGAAATCGCCTTGCAGCGCCTGCCACGCCCCATCGAGGTGATCCTGCGCTTTGAAGTATGGGTTGTTTGCCACCACGTCGAGCACCGCGGCCACCGCTGGCTCATTCACGTCGGGCTTCATCATGCTCCCAAAATCCTGCGTGACGAACTGGTCAGGCCGGCGGTACTTTCTCACCAGCGCCGCCTGCCACGACAGATAGTTCGTCACCCGCATCTGCTGCCAGCGGCTCCATTCCAGTTTGTAACTCGTGCTCGTCGCGTTGTCTCGAGTCGGCATGTCCGCCCAATCGTTCACGTCCTCGCCCCAATAATTCAGAAACCAGGCTTTATTTAGCGCCTCCGTGGTGCCGAACTTCTTCTTCAGATGATCCACGAACCCGGCGAACACCTCCGCGTTCGACGCGCCGTACGCTCCCGTCTCGTTGTCGAGCTGCCACCCGATCACCGCGGAGTTGTCTTTATAGTGCTTCACCAGATTCGTAATGAGGCGCTCGGCGTAGAAGCGGAATTGCGGATTGTCGTAATCCATGTTCTGCCGCATGCCGTAGCCCACAAACCCGTCTCCCAGGGGACGTGCCAGAATCTCCGGATGCGTCTTTGCCATCCACGTTGGGATCGAGTACGTCGGCGTGCCCATGATCACCTTGATCCCGGCCTTTCCCATGGCGTCCACCACGCGATCCATCCACGCGTATTCAAAGTGCCCGTCCGAGGGCTCCCACAGGCTCCACGTCGATTCCCCCATGCGCACCACACTGATGCCCGCCTCTTTCATCATCGCGACATCTTTGTCCAGGCGTTCGTACGGCATGTACTCGTGGTAGTACGCAACGCCGTACAACACGGTCGGCTGGCTAGCGCCCGGAGCAGAAGTCGCCTGTGCCCAGCCGGACGTGCCACCCGCCAGCACCAAAAGCGCCGCCACCGTGATGCCCACAACGCCACGCACGCAAGCAATCCTAATCTTCTTCTTCCACATCTTCGTCGACATTGGCGGTCTCCAGCTTCCTGTAGTCGTGCAGCACAGTGTTTAGAGTCGGTGCGACTCTTGCAACTCGGGAGGGTGCGACTTTAGTCGTGCCATAAGTGCTTGCCCAGCAACGTGGTTTTACGGGCTGAGGGCCGATTTTTGCCGCCGCATACAAGACTTTCCCTTCGCCGACACTCGCATCCTTTTCGCTTCTTAGCGAACTGTCAACCCTAAACTGTAAATTGGTTTTCTTTTCGTCTTCGGTGCCGGCTCGAGGAGTTTTGACGTATGTGCGAACCGTGCTGGGATTCGCCGGGTGCCCCAGGTATCGATTTGCACCTGGGGGTTTTTTGACAAGTGGGAATCGTGGTGTGTGTGTCCGATACGCAGGCCAGCCAGCGGTTCCCCCTCTCAGACACTCACGCTTCTCTCGAATTGCAAACTGCAAACTGTGAGCTGAAAACCTCTCTACGCGTGCGCGTGCCTGGGATATCGCCCCATCAGCTTGCGGATAAATCCGTGCAAGCTATGGATGCCGTCGCGTTGTGGCAGGAACATCAGCGGACACTCCCCCGGAATCACGCAAATCCCCCTGTCGCGGCACACCTCGATTGCCTTCCCGCTGACCGAACCCTGGCCGACACCCCTGTGCATCCACACACGTTTTATTCCGCATGCAGCGCAGTCATTCACCACTTCCTCGGTCACGGCGGGTGAAGTCATCAGCAACGCCGCGTCCACGGGAGGTTGGATATCTTGCACCCGCGCAAAGCACTTGCGCCCCATCACTTCCTGCACGTTGGGATTTACGGGCACGACGTCGTATCCACGGCGAGAAAGTTCCGTGAACACCATTTCACTCATACTTTTTGCTTCGCGCGACATTCCCACAATCGCAATCCGCTTCTGAGCCAGGAAGTCCGCGATCGACTCGAGCGATGGGCGTTGAACTGCCATGGTCCTCCTCCGCAAAATCTGCTTCCTTACAAACGTGGCATCCACAGGACAGCTCAGTCTTTGCCCACTCGCCTACACCTGTCAGTGACCGCCGACACCGTTGGCTGGATCGCGGGCACGCCTTCAACCCCTTGCAAAAAAGCCACGCAGTCATTGCGAAAGAAGTCTGCGGAGTAAGGAATCCCTTTTGGGTTTTCGTCGCCAGATCCCTCACTTGAACGCTAGTAAGACTTACAATGTTTGCTCCAGGAGGGAGCTATGAAAGACGAACCAGAAGCAAACCGCACCCTGGGCCGCTCTGCAAGTATGGTAGGCGTCGCCCTTGGCGCACTCGCCGTGGGTGCGTTCGTCATCGGAGCACTCGTCGGAGGCGCCAGATTTAAGTCCCTACACGTCGCGGAACTCACCGTTACGCGCCTTCGTGTCTCGGATGTCGTCGTTAGCGAATCGCTCAGACTGCCCCCAACCACTCCTCGGGAAGGTCGTGACTTGGAGTGAACCAAGCCATAGGCCCGCGTCAGCAAGGGCTGGCCGGGTGCCCCACTTGCTGGTTTTGCGCGTGGGGCTTTTGACTGTTTTCCTCTGTCGATCAATGACCCTCCTCAGTGTCGTACTGATTTCATTGCGCCAAGAGCCATGAAGGCTTGGCGAGACCGCGCGCCGACTGTTAGGATTCCAACTCATCAAGAGCAGCACGGGGGAGCGAATGAAAACGACGGCAAGGCGAGTGGGCCTCAGTTGCGCGGCGTTGGCGGTGATTGCGATGAGTTGCCCTGCGCAGACGGCGAAAAGCGCGGCAACCGCTGCAAATGACAGCTACAAAATGAAGCAGGTCCAGGTCATCGATCGCGCTGGGTTCGGTCAGCCTACGCCCGCACTCGATCTCTTGATCCCCGCCGACTGGAAGTTTGAAAGCAATGTGCAATGGGAGAACCGCGGATGCTTCACGGATCTTGCGGCCATCACCTTTCGTGCCCAGAGTCCAGACGGTCGCTTGCTGATTGAGGCGTTTCCGTCGTTCTCGTGGCAATGGGCTAGCGATCCCGCGGTGCAGAAATACCTGGTGATGGAGAATCGCCAGGGAACGCAGGTCGGGCTAAAGCCATGCCCGGTGAATCCGCCGGTGCCGGCCGCCGACGTGTTGCGAAAGGTTGTGCTGCCGAAGTATCGCGCAGGCAAAGAAGCATCGACGGTCGAGCCCATGCCCAATTTTGATCAATCCATGAACAACCGCGCGCACCGCCTCGAGCAGCAGTCCGCCAGGGCCGGCCAGCAAATTCAGTTTCGAGCCGACTCCGCGCGCGCACGTTTGAAGTACGACGTGAACGGGAATGCCGTGGAAGAGTGGGTTACCGCTGTGAGCGTGGCGCAGGCCTCGACTATCGCCACCGGCTCCGGGGCAACACAAGGCATTGATTGCCGTGCGGTCATGGTGGTTGCCATGCGCGCGCCGCTAGGGCAACTCGACGCCAATGAGAAACTTTTCCGAATGATCTTGTCGAGTGTTCGTCGCGAACCTGACTGGCAGCGACAGTACCTCACCATCGTCGCGAAATTGTCGGCCGCGCAACAAGCCCAGCGGCAGACGCGCGCGCAAATTCTGCGGCAATTTCAACAGCACGAAATCGCCGTGATCCAAGGGGTCATGGCAAACCAGGAACGCGGCGCCGATCAGGCCTTTATCGGAGCGGACCAGTTGGTGCGCGGCGTGGAGCCGTATCGCGATCCAGCCACTGGAAAAACCTATGAACTCAGCAATCTCTACGGACATGCGTGGACGAACGGCCACAACGAATTCGTCCTCAGCGAAGATCCAAATTTCAATCCAGCCTCCGCTTTCAACGGCGACTGGAAGCCACTCGACCACGTCCAACCGACGCCGTAACCGTGGTCCCGGCAGTAGCACGGAAATTCTCTCTTGGGTTGGCATGGGTAGCGGCCGCCTTCCGAAACTGGGGCTTTTGGAAGTGCGGCGGCTCGCCGCCGCTTTATCCCTTTCAACCGGCTTCCACGGATTCTTCTTCCTAAATGGTAGCGCTGCCTTTGGTGCCAGCTGCGATACGCCGGTATCTCATCCCTTCAGGCGTGATGCTGTCGACTCACCCGTCACATACAATGCGGGGAGCATCACGTACCATGTCGACGGCGTTTCAGTCCAGAGCGTTCCACGGAGAGACCAATCGTGAATCCTACCTGTTCGCGCAGAACTTTCGTTCATACCGCACTCATTGCCGGAGCCGCGCTGGCCTTGCCAACACATCTTCTTGCCTCCACTGCCGTCGCCAAGCCGGACTTTCCAGTGGCGGACTATCACGTGCACCTGAGTTCGCAACTGTCCATCGAACAAGCCGTGAAGCTCGGCAAAGAGCGGCAGGTTGGCATTGGTATCCTGGAACATCCGGGTCCAGGTTACAAAATCCAGAACGATGCGGACCTGACTCAGTACATCGAAGGCTTGCGCCAGTACCCCGTACGCATTGGTCTGCAACCTGTCTATGCCGGCTGGTCGAAAAGTTTTTCGAAAAACGCCTTGGATCAATTGGACTACGTTCTGATGGATGCGCTCACGTTGCCTCGTCCCGAAGGCGGCTGGCTGGCGATCTGGCAAATTGACACCCTGGTCGACGACGGCGAGGAATTCATGACTCCCTACATGAAGTTCATCGAGCTGGTGCTGACCACGGAGCCCATCGACGTCTTCGGGTGGCCCACATTTCTTCCCGTTCCCATCGCTCGCCAGTATCAGCAGCTTTGGACTCGCCGGCGTACCGAGCGCATCATCGATCTCGCGCAGGCCCGCAAGATCGCCATCGAAATCAACGAAGTTGCCCACGTCCCCGACGAGAGCTTCGTTCTAGCCGCAAAACGCGCCGGCTTGAAATTCACCTTCGGAACCGACGCGCGCAACCAAAACGCCGCGCATTTTTATTACTGTTATCAAGTGGCCCAGAAATGCCGCCTCACTGAAGCCGACATGTTCGTTCCCAAGCACAAGTGACCCCTGGTCGAGCATTCACCGGGTGTCCCACCGGGCGCTTTTGCATGCAGCTGTTTTGCGGTCCATTAGCGACGCGCCGAAGGATGAACTGTCGACTCGATATTTCTTGTACAGTCTTCCATCTCATCGTCAATCATTGCGACCTTGGAAACTAAGACCGGGTCATCAGGTTTTAAGTCGCGTTCCGACGTCACTGCCGCCCCGTCTACGCTTTAACTCCTCCGGTTTCCTCTTGCAAAACGAACTGCTCACCGGCATTTTTGTCTCCTGCTAATTCTGGCTCTTGGCAGCTAGCCAACGTTCCTCAACCTTATGAAGTGCATCTTTCAGTGCTAGGTTGTCTTTTTGCGCCCATCGGACGGCCGCTCGCAACAGATACTCTTGCCTCGATGAGAAAAAGAACCGCCCATTCTTGGCGGTCCGTTGAAGCAATCCATCCTTCTCCAGCTCAAGAATTGCCGTTTCCGCAACTTTCGCACGTTGCGCCAGCTGCTGCAGAGTGTAGTAATCCGCCATTGCATCCCTCCAATTCTAGTTTGGGCTTACCGGAAGGAAAGGGATGTGACGACGCACACCAAGGACTTCTGCATGTGCCTTGAGATGTACCGGCATGCAGCGCGCTGCAATCGCATTTGAGAATTCTCATTATGTTTTCGAGCCGGGGAGTGCGCCTCGGAAGCTGTGTCCCTACACAAAAACGGCTTTTAGCGCGGGATAAATGCGGCGATACTGCTGATAGCTGCGCTGCATTTGGGCGCTCGTGGCGGCGTCGGGGGTGACGCGCTTGGCTGTGCGAACGATGGCGTCGCAGGCTTGATCCACGCTAGTCCAGGATTTTGCGCCGACGCCTGCGAGAATTGCCGCGCCATACGCCGCGCCTTCTTCTGCTTCCACAGTTTCGACTTCGTGGGCGTAAACATCTGCTTGAATCTGCCGCCAGAGCGGGGAACGCGCCCCACCGCCGCCCAGGCGAATGCGCTCCACCGGCACTTGGATCTCGTCAAAAATAGTGAAGGTATCCTTCAAGCTGTAGGCTACGCCTTCGAGCACGGCGCGAATCAGGTGGGCGCGCGTGTGTGAAGCCGTCAAGCCGACAAACGCGGCGCGCGCTGAAGGATCGAGATGCGGCGTACGCTCCCCCATCAGATACGGAGCCCAGAACGCGCCTTCCGCGCCGGGCTTCACGCTCGCGGCTTCTTCGGTCATGCGCTCGTACGGATCGCGGCCATCTTCGGTGCCCGCTCCAAAACGATCGCGGAACCAACGCAGCGACAATCCCGCGGCTTGCGTTACGCCCATCACGTGCCAGCGATTCGGAATGGCGTGGCAGAAGGTGTGTAGCCGGCCCCTGGGATCGAGCGCGGGACGGTCCGTGGCGGCAAAGACTACACCGGAGGTGCCAATCGTTGCGCTGACCACGCCGGCTCGCGTGATGCCGATGCCCACCGCGCCCGCCGCCTGGTCTCCTGCGCCGGCAACGACGGGAGTCCCAAACTTCAGACCTGTGGCTTTTGCGCCGGCTTCGGAAATGCGGCCGCAAACGTCCTGGGACTCAAAAAGCTTGGGCAGCATTTGCGGCTCAATGCCGGTTTTGCTGAGGATTTCGCGGGACCAGGCGCGTTTGGCGACGTCGAGCATGAGCGTACCGGAGGCGTCGGCAACATCAATCGCGGATTCGCCGGTGAGGCGAAGACGCACGTAGTCTTTCGGGAGCATGACTTTGCGAACGCGGTCCCAATGCTTCGGCTCGTTCTGCTGAACCCACAGAAACTTGGTGAGCGTGAAGTTGGTCAGCGGAGGATTGCAAGTGAGCTGGATAATCTTGTCGAGGCCGAAGAGTTGCTCCAGATACTTGGATTGTGCTTCCGTACGCTGATCGCACCAGATCAACGCGGGGCGAATGACTTCATCGCTCTGGTCGAGCAGCACCGCGCCGTGCATCTGCCCCGAAAAGCCGACGCACGCGATGGAATCGGCGGATTCGCCGGAGGATTGAATGGCTTTGCGGACGGCGATGGCCGCGGCGCGCCACCAGTCCCAGGGATCCTGCTCGGCCCAGCCGGGATGAGGGCTGGCGAAAGGCGCGTGCTCTTCGGTTCCGGAAGCAACGATGCGCCCCTTTTCGTCGAGGATCAGGGCGCGCGTTCCACTGGTTCCCACATCAATGCCAAGGGTTCTGATAAAGCCTCCCGTTTTGCTTTTGGATTTACGTGCGGCAGGGGTGCGCTTGCGGCGCAGTGATTATCCCGCCGCGAAATTTGCGCGCTCTCCAGAATCGATCATTTCCGCCGTGCCTCTCTCGCTGGCAACATCCTGCGACTGGTGCTCGAGAAAATACTCGAGATTGCCACGCATCACCAGGTGTGGCGAGAGCGTGACCTGGCACGTGGGACAAGAGCCCTCCACCAGAAATTGGTGCAGTACGCGAAACGACAAGCGCCCTTGCGTGTAGGGCCGCTGATCGATGGTCGCTAGGACTTCGCTCTTGCGGATGCGTTCCGCCAGCGCGGGAAACAGGTCGGTGGTGATCATCGCGAGGCGTGGCAAGATTCCCGCATCACGCGCCGCTTCGATCACGGGAATCGAAGCTTCCGTAGTCACGTAGATTCCCGCCAGATCCGGGTGCGCCGCGAACAGCCGCCGGCATTTGTCGTAGGCCTCGGCTTCGATATCGTGCTCCTCGACGGTTTCGATGAGTTGCATCGCGGCATAAAACTTGCGCAGCGTTTCGTCGAAAGTGCGGCACTTTTCCGCGTGCTCCTGGATGCCGAGGTCGCTTACGGTGACTGCGACCTTGCCCTGGCCTTGCAGCAAGCGGCCGAGCAAATCCGCGGCCAGCGATCCGCTGACCATGGTGTCGACGGAAACGACCGCGAGGCGGCCGGTGTTTGGCGCGTCGGTGGCCACGCACACCACGGGAATTTCCGCTCGCACCGCTCGGCGCATCCAGCTGCGCATCTGCTGCGGACGGCTAGGAAAGGTGATGATGCCGTTGACGCCAGACTTCACTGCTTCGTCGAATGCTTGGCTCTCACCTTCGCCAAGGTTGGGATAGGTACGGAATTCGACCTCGGTGCTGTGCGCCTGCGCTTCGTTTTGTATTCCCGCGCGGACTTCGTCCCAGAAGGAGGTTGTTCCTTTCAGCGTGTTCACGGAAATGCGCAAGTGACGCCGCCTGGCCAGATAGCGCGCGGCAAGATTGGGGCGGTATTGCATCGCTTTGGCCATCTGCAAGACACGCGCTTTGGTGAGAGGACTGACTCCGCCATGGTTGTGCAACGCCCGGTGGACGGTGCCGGTGGAAATTCCGAGGGCGTCAGCGAGATCGAAAAGAGTAACTTTCTTGTCCATGGCATCACCGCCTGGAAACGCTGGAGCGGACGAAAGCAGACTCAGGAGAGCGAGAATGGGTTTCGTAAACGTTTACGGCGCCATTTAAGACCACTTCAGCAAGGTTGTCAACGGCCCGTTCTTGTTCATCGGTTGATACGGCGGCGGCGCGACTTTTATTTCGCAGTGACTTTGAGCTGAATTGCCTGCGTTTTCGCCGAACTTGTTCCGACCAGGATGTCGAACAAGCCGGGTTCGACGACAAATTTCATGTCTTCGTTCCACAACGCTAGGTTGTCCGGTGTGAGCGTAAAGGTTACCGTAGTTCTTTCGCCGGCACGAAGGTGGACTCTTTGGAATCCGCGCAATTCCAGGACCGGGCGGGTTACGGAACTGACGCGCTGGTGAATGTAGAGTTGCGGGACTTCATCACCTTCACGATCGCCGGTGTTGGTGACGTCGACCGAGACGGTGGTATTGGCAGACGGGGGGATCTCCGCGGGCTCGACGCGCGCGTTGTCGAGTTTGAAGGTTGTATAACTGAGGCCATGGCCAAAAGGAAATAGCGGCTCGCGCGAAGTAAACACGTAGCTGCGGTTGCGTGAGGGCTTGTGATCGTAGAAATCGGGGAGTTGGCCGACGGAGCGCGGGAAGGTGATGGTTAATTTGCCGCCCGGGTTGACGTCACCGAACAGGACGCGCGCTACGGCTGTTCCGCCCTCTTGCCCCGGGTACCAGGTTTCGAGAATTGCAGGTACATGGGCAGCCGCGTAGTTAATAGAGAGCGGCCGGCCGTTGATCAGGACTACAACTGTGGGAACACCTGTCTCCACGATGGACTGAATCAACTGGTCCTGCACCCCCAGCAAATCGAGGGAGTCGCGATCGCCCAGATGCTCCTCCGACCATGCTTCGCGATTGGTGGCCTCGGTCTCGCCAACGACGACGATGGCAACATCGGCTTTCTTGGCGGAGTCGGCGGCAGCGCGGATGCCGGCCTGCTGGTCCTTGGGATCGGCGAGTTTGGAGTTGTTTTCGTACCAACCAGCCCAGCCCTGTTTCCCTGTCGTAATCTTGCAACCTTCGGCGTAGAGGACCTTGCTTGTTGATCCGGCGCGGGCGCGAATGCCGTCGAGAACACTCACTCCTCGCCCGGGATCCCGGGAATAGCCGCCGAGATGAACGTCGGCCGCGTTAGGGCCAATAACCGCGATGGTTTTCAGCTTCTTTGGGTCGAGGGGCAGCAGTGCACCGTCGTTCTTCAGGAGCACCAAGGCTTCTTCTGCGGCTTTCTCTGCCAGCTTCTGGTGCTCGGCGCTGTTCGTGACCTTTTCGGCATACTCCGGGTCGACATACGGATTCTCAAACAATCCCAGGCGGAATTTCGCTGCCAGAACGCGGCTCGCGGCTTGATCCACTTCCGAGATGGGAACTATTCCACCCTTTACCTGTTGCACCAACGTGCGATAAACGGAGCCATCGGACAGATCGAAATCCACGCCGGCGGCGAGCGCTTTTCTTGCGGCTTCCGAGGCATCGGCGGCGACACCGTGAGTGCGGAACAACATCTGCAAGCCTTCGCCATCGGAAGTAACGTAGCCGGGGAAAGCCCACTCCTGGCGCAATACTTTTTCCAGCAGCCAATGATTCACGTGCGAAGGGATGCCATCGATCTCGTTGTAAGAGGCCATAACGCTTCCCGCGCGTGCTTCGCGGATGGCGGCGCGAAATGCGAAGAGATAGGACTCGCGCAGTTCTCGTTCCGAGAAATTTGCAGGCGCGGTGTTTGTGCCGCTTTCCGGCTGGCCGTGCGCGGTGAAGTGCTTCGCGGTGGCCATCACGTGGTGACGGTCAATGAAGAAGGTGTCGCCCTGTAGCCCTTCGATGGCGGCAACGCCGATGCGCGAAGCTAGATAGGGATCCTCTCCGTACGTTTCCTCCGTGCGGCCCCAGCGGGGATCGCGCGCGAGATCGAGAACGGGAGTGAAGGCCTGGCCTTCTCCGGAAGCGCCCATCTCCTCGCCTACGGCGGTAAAGACTTTTTTCACCAGAGCGGGATCCCAGGTGCCGGCGAGCCCCAGCGCTTGAGGAAAGCTGGTGCTGCCGTAGGCCATGTATCCATGCAAGCCTTCGCCGAAGAAAATATCGGGAATGCCGAGCCTGGTTTTTTGCAATTGATAACGCTGCAGGGCGTTGTGGATGAGGGCGCGCTGGCGAGGGCCGATCTTATTGTCGACATCGTAGAGTTGTTTAAACACCTCTTCGGCATTCTTGTAGGGTAGCCTGTCGGTGGTATCGATCAGGCCTTGGTTAGCTTCGCCGCCGCCGGAAATCTGCGCGACTTTCTCTTCGAGAGTCATGCGCGAAAGAAGGTCGGAGACGCGATCCTCGACCGACAGTTTGGGATCTTTGTAGGCTGGGATTTGTTGCTGACATTTCAGAGGGAAACACAGCAGGGCAGAGGCCACGGCCAAGCCAAACAGGAATCGCATAAAAGTTTCCTCGCAATCAAAGCTGAATCACCATAGCAGAAAAGGCAAAATGTTCCGGTGATATCTACCTCGAGTGCGTTGCTGCCAAAGATTTCATGCGGTTCTGGGAATCGAACAGCGGGCGGTCGAGGGCGCATGCGAGGCGTTTATTTTTAACATCGGTTCTTTTCATGCACCCCTCGCGAAGGCGGTTCATAGCGCGCGGACCCCGGATAAGAAGGATCGGGCGTCACATCAAGAGAGGGCCGGACCGCGGGTTTTAGCCGCTTCCGCGAGTATAGAAAGAAAGTAAATGGCGTAAATGGTCGGGAAATGAAGAGGATGGGGACGTTCAAGAACTTCAAGGTGACGGAACGGCAGACGCTGCAATTCCGCATCCAAGCGTTCAACTTCATCAACCATGACCTGCCGGATTTGACGCAGGGCAATGCGTTGAACCTGAACTTCAACCAGAACGGCATCGATACCAATACCTGCGGATCCACAACCTCCGGCAGCTGCACGGATGGCCGCGCACACTACACCACGGGCCGCCGCGCACTGGAGCTGGCACTGAAGCACAACTTCTAACCTGGTCTTTACAACCAGTTGTACAAAGGGGATGGTTCACGCCATCCCCTTTTTCTTTCTGCGTGTGAGAAAATGCTGGAACACGTTGAGTTCGAGAAATTGGGAGGTTGTCCTGTTGGCTCGTTACCTTTGGTCTCTGTGCTGTGCGGTTCTGGCGGCCTCTATTCTTGTGCCGGGCCAATACGCGACAGCCCAGACAGCTCCTGCTGCTTCTCCTGCCGCTGCTGGTTCCAAAATTAAATTCGTGCTGCAGAGCTTGCCTTTCCGCGTTGAAACCGACGAGACGCTCAAGACTCCTCACGCCCCCGCGACAATGGCGGGCGGGGTTGCCGTGTTTGACTACAACAAAGACGGACGGTCGGACATCTTCTTCACGAACGGAGCCAATATCGCGACCCTTAAGAAGGATGATCCGAAATATTCCAACCACCTGTTTCGCAACGATGGCCAAGGCGTGTTCACCGATGTTACGAAGGAAGCAGGGCTGACGGGCACTGGTTATGACATGGCAGTAGCGGTGGGCGATTACGACAATGATGGCTACCCGGACCTGTTTGTGGGCGGGCTGCACGGCAACACGCTGTATCACAACAACGGGAATGGGACGTTCACGGACGTGACGCTAAAAGCGGGGCTGGATAAGTCGCTGGACGCGAAATATGGGCCGTTGTGGACTACGGCGGCGGTGTGGGTGGATGTGAACAATGACGGACTGCTGGATCTGTTCGTGGTGAATTATCTGCGCTGGGACATCAAAACCGAGCCGATGTGCGGCTTTGAGGGCTCCTACGATTATTGCAATCCGCGGTTCTATGAAGGGCAGCCGAACCAGCTATTTTTGAACCAGGGCGATGGAACGTTCGAGGATGTGTCGGAGAAGTGGGGCATTCGCGCGCACGTTGGCAAAGGAATGGGAGTGGGCATGGCCGACTATGACCTGGATGGGCGGCCGGACCTGTTCGTTACCAACGACACCTACTACAACTATCTGTTTCACAATACCGGACAGAAATTTGAAGAAGTGGCGTTTCAGGAAGGCGTAGCGTTGGTGGAAGATGGAGACTTTGTGTCCGGGATGGGATTGGATTTTCGCGACTACAACAATGATGGATATCCCGACATTGTGTTTGTGGCGCTGAATAATCAGACCTTTCCGTTATTCCAGAACAAAGGCGGGAAAGGCTTCGAAGAAGTTACGTATGCGACCGGAATGCGCAACCTGAGCCGGGCAATGGCTGGCTACGGGCCGGGCTTTTATGATTTCGACAATGATGGATGGAAGGATCTTTTCGTGACGCGCGGGCACGTTGAGGCCAAGGCCAAGCCGGGCACGGACATCGAACAGTACAACACGGTGTTCAGGAATCCGGGCGCAAGCGGGCAGTGGCAGGCGCTGACAGCGGAAGCAGGATTGAATGTGTCTGCTCCGGCGCGGCACCGCGGCTGCGCGTTCGCGGACTTCGATGGCGACGGGCGAATCGATGTAGTCGTTACGGCGCTGGGCGCGAACGCGGAACTGTGGATGAATCGCTCGGAGGGTTCCGGGCATTGGCTGGACATCGCGCTGCAAGGGACCAAGAGCAATCGTGACGGAATCGGTGCGCGCATCAAGGTGGTGACGTCGGCGGGCGCGCAATACAATCACATGACCACGAGTGTGGGCTACGCGTCTTCGAGCTACGGGCCGGTACACTTCGGTCTTGGCAAGGACGCCAAGGCAAAGCTGGTGGAAATTCATTGGCCGTCGGGAATTGTACAGACGCTTCAGGATGTGGCGGGCGATCGGGTCGTCAGCGTGAAGGAAGCTGCGGCGAAATGACCGGTGATTTGGTTTTTTTCTGGCGCTCTTGCTCGGAGATGCGGTCGACGATGCCTTTCTCTCTCGCGCCGTCTTCAGGGTTGGGCTCTTGCGCACACACCGTGGCCACGCAGAAAAGGGCCATAATTACGGCGAATGTACGCATATTCCGTAGTATAACTCGGTTTCGACGCCGGCCGGAGGAGCGTGCACTGAGTCTATGCGGCGAACGATCAAATTAGCAACGCGCGTAGCGACGGTGATGTTTTGTTCGCTGATGGCCGCGGGATCATGCTGGGGGATTGGTGAGGAGCAGTTTGTCGAAGGCGAATTCCATAGTGGGGATTTTGTTCTCGCGCGCGATGGTGGCGCGGCGGCAATGTACGTCGATGCGAGCGACTATCCCGGGGTAACGCGCGCTGCCAGCGATCTTTCTCAGGACATTCAGAGAGTGACACGAGTTGCGCCACGTGTTCTGCACGACGAAGGGGCTCTTGGTTCGACGGCGATCATCATCGGGACGCTGGGAAAGAGCGCGCTGATCGATCGCCTGATCCGCGAACACAGGATCGATGCGACGGCGCTGCAAGGGAAGTGGGAGTCCTACCTGATTCAGACCGTGGCACAGCCGATTCCGGGAGTTTCCGCGGCGCTGGTGATTGCGGGAAGCGACAAGCGAGGAACGATTTACGGAATTTATGAAATATCCGAGCAGATGGGCGTGTCTCCCTGGTATTGGTGGGCAGATGTGCCGATTGCGCATCGTGACGCGCTATTCGTTAAACCGGGGCGGCGTGTGCACGGCGAGCCGGCGGTCAAATACCGGGGGATTTTTTTGAATGATGAAGCGCCGGCGTTGACGGGTTGGGCTAACGAGAAATTTGGCGGGTACAAGCACGAGTTTTACGAAAAAGTATTCGAGCTGCTGTTGCGTCTGCGAGCGAATTTTCTTTGGCCCGCGATGTGGAACAGCGCATTCAATGAGGATGACCCCTTGAATCCCAAGCTTGCGGACGAATACGGAATCGTGATGGGCACATCGCATCACGAACCGATGCTGCGCGCGCAACAGGAGTGGAAGCGTCACGGAAAGGGTGCGTGGGACTATTCGACGAACGGAGAGGAATTGCGGGAGTTCTGGTCGCAGGGAATCGCGCGCAACAAAAACTACGAAAGCATCATCACGTTGGGGATGCGCGGCGACGGCGACATGCCCATGTCCGAGGAAAGCAATGTGGCGCTGCTCGAGAAAATCGTGGCAGATCAGCGCAAAATCCTGGCCAGCGGCATGAATCGCGATCTGGACAAAATTCCACAGAGTTGGGCGCTCTATAAAGAGGTGCAGGAATACTATGAGAAAGGCATGCGCGTTCCCGACGATGTGACGCTGCTGTGGTGCGACGATAACTGGGGAAACATTCGGCGATTGCCTACAGCGGAAGAACGCAAACGTAGCGGCGGCGCGGGCATCTACTACCATTTCGATTACGTAGGAGGGCCGCGGTCCTACAAATGGATCAATACGAATCCGATTCCGAAAGTGTGGGAGCAGATGAACCTGGCGTACCGCTACGGAGCGACGCGAATCTGGATTGTGAATGTGGGTGACCTGAAGCCCATGGAATTCCCGATGGAGTTCTTTCTGACGTTTGCGAGGGATCCGCAGCGATGGTCGAAGGAAAAACTCGGCGAATTCACCACCGAGTGGGCCACCAGGGAGTTCGGTCCCACGTATGCCTCAGAGATTGCCAAGGTCATGGAGGAATACGCGAAATATAACGGGAGGCGTAAACCGGAGCTTCTGGAGCCGGGAACATATAGTCAGATCGATTATCAAGAGGCAGACCGCGTTTCGGCGGAGTTTCAGTCGGCGGTGAATCAGGCAGAACAGATCTATGCCCAGCTGCCAGAGAATTATCGCGACGCGTTTTTTCAACTGGTGCTTTTTCCCGTGAAAGCATCGGCACAGGTGACGCAACTCTATATCACCGCGGGGAAGAACCAACTGTACGCGAAGCAAGGGCGCGCCAGCGCAAACGACCTGGCGGCGCAGGCGGGTGCGCTGTTTCAGGCCGACGCGGAGCTGTCCGCGAATTACAACCATTCGTTGGCCCACGGGAAATGGGACCACCTGATGGATCAGACGCACATTGGATACACCTATTGGAACGAGCCGCCCAAAAACACGATGCCTGAGGTGGTTGAGTTGAATGTTGCGGCCGAGGCAAAAATGGGAATCGCGATCGAAGGATCCAGCGCGGCGTGGCCGGGTGCGCCAGAGGAAGCGGCTCTTCCTCAGTTCGATTCTTTCGGACAACAACGCTACTACGTCGAGGTGTTCAATCGGGGGCGCGCGCCTTTTGGGTTCCGGGCGACGGCGAGTGAGCCTTGGATCAGGCTGAGCAACACTTCCGGCGATGTCGCAAAGGAACAGCGGGTGTGGGTGAGCATCGACTGGAGCAAGGCTCCCGCTGGAATCACGGCGGGTTCTGTGAAGATTTCAGGGGCCGGGGGAGAGCCGCTAACTGTGAAGGTCACAGTGTTCCATCCGACGGAGCCAACGCGTGAATCGGTTCGAGGATTCCTCGAATCGGATGGCGTTGTTGCGATGGAAGCGGATGATTTCACGCGGAAGGTGGATGCGCCAGCGGCTCGTTGGGAGAAAATCCCCGACTACGGGAGAACCGGTTCAGGCATGTCGGTCTTTCCGGTGACAGCACCGAGTGGCACCCCTGCGAAGGATTCTCCTTGCCTGGAATATCACATGTATTTGTTCGACCCCGGGAACGTCGAGGTGCAGGCGATCCTGGGGCCGACGCTGAATTTTGTGCCCGGGCGAGGGCTTCGCTATGCCGTCTCGTTCGACGATCAGCCGCCGCAGATCATCGACGCGTTGGCGCAGAATTCGCTGGCGGACTGGGAAACGGCGGTGAAAGACAATGTACGCAAGAGCACATCCACGCACTACATTAGCGGGACGGGTTACCACACGCTGAAGTTGTGGATGGTCGATCCGGGAGTGGTTTTCGAAAAGATCGTTGTGAATCTTGGGGGCGTGAAGCCGAGTTACCTGGGGCCGGTAGAAAGCTACCGTGGCGGCGCGGCTGGTGGGAAAAGTCAGCGGTAATTGTGGGGCGAGAGAAGCGATGGTTCCGCAGAGGCTAAAGCCCACTATAGAAGATACGCTTTATGTCGGAGCTAAAGCTCCGACCCGCTAAAGAAAAAGTACAGGCCGGAGGAGTTATCAGTGCACGTCGATGGTTGTGACGCTTAGGGCGGGCAGAGTGACGGTCAGTGTTGAGCCGTTCACGCTTTGTTGGCCTGCGGGCACGGGTTGAATCGGGTTTTGCGTTGCCGCGGAACTGGCGGTCATCTGATAGAGATAGGCGGCGCCGGAGAGGGTCAGGCCGGTGATGGCGGTGACCTGCGGGGTGGTAGAGCGATTGATGGCTACCAAGACGTAGCGGCCCGCGGTGGTGCTGTCTTCGCTGGCGTAGACAGCAACCTTCGAGACGTCGCTGGATGTCGCTTCAAGCGACGTATCGCCGAAGCAGGCGGTCGAGCCATCAAAGCCGCGATATGCGCGGAAAGCGGCCAGAATGTAGGGTTCGTTGCTACTCAACGGCCAGAGGCTTGCGGCAAAGACGCCTGCGGCGCCAAAGATGCCGAGATTGTCGACCTGCGCGATGGTTCCCGCGATGTGCTGCGAGCCACCGTTGTTGTATTCGGTGATGGCAATTTTCATGCCAGGGTTCTCGGCGTTGATTTTGCTTTGCAGGCGGCCGAGGATGTAAATCGGTCCGCCGAGAACGTCGTTGGTGATCCATGAATTTTCCTGATAGCCGGTATCCCAAAGGCTGCGAGGGCTTTGCACGATGGCTTGAACCTGGGCGTCGGTGAGAGTGGTGCCAGTGAGGTTGATGACGCGAGTTGTGCCGTCGGTGGCTTCGGAATACCAATGCAAGTCGTAGACGTCCACCAGCGGAGTGCCGTAGGTGGTAGAAGCTGTTTTTATGGCAGGCAGGTATTTATCGGGGAACCAATCTGCGCCAGTTGGAGTAGCGTTGAGCTCGCCTTGCCAGTTGTAGATACCTGCGAATCCGTAGTGCACCGGCCCGAAGACTAAGACGCCCGGAAACTGATCCTTCAGGGCTTTGGTGAGCGTGATGGTGTTCGCAATGTAGGTGTCGGAGGTGACGGCGGTTGGCCCTTGGACTTCCAGATGTGTGGAGTTCCAAAGCTCGGGCTCATTATCCAGCTCGATAAACGTAGGGTAAGTTGGAGCGGTACCGAAGATTCCCGGCAGCTTGTTGTCGAGCGTCCAGGCAAGTTCGTCCATGTAAACATACGCGTCGGTTGTTGGCGGTGCCTGGGTAAACGGAACGCTTGAGATCGTGGATTTCTTGGCCACGACTTGTTTGAAGCGTGCGGCAAGGCGCGTGGCTAAAGGAACGCTCACGTCGACGTTGCCGTTTGCGTCAGCCGAAACATAGCCTTGAAGCTGGAATGTTACGAGACTGGCCATTTTGTTTCCCTGATCCCCAGCGATAAAACTTCGCATGGCCTCGGCCGGAGTAGTGCTGCTACTAAGGTAGGTGTCGTTGCTATAGGGACCGTAATCGCTTCCCGCATTGGAATAGTTATTTTCCCAGTTGTAGGCCGTCCAGCGATTTCCGCCGGCGCGATCAAACGTGAGAAGCGGCGGAGCACCGGTGTTTCCGGAATAAAAATTGAGGCCGTAGATATAGGGAGAAATCGCTTTTGCGTTTGCAGGGTTGACGCTAATAGTGATGTTCGCCGTAGGGGCAATGGGAGTGGCGCTTGCTTCAGCTGAGTTCGCGCTTTCACCGGAAGCGTTAAGGGCGGAAACCACGTAGTACAAGGGCGTACCGTTCGTGAGGCCGGTGTCGGTGTAACTGGCCGCGGTGGGATTGGCGATTTGTGTGTAGGGTCCGCCGGTGATGGTCGAGCGTTTTATGTGGTAACTCGCTGCGCCGGCGCTGGCTGTCCACCCGAGCATTACCTGCGCGCTGCCCGCGGCGGCGGTCAATCCCGTTGGAGTGGGAGGTATTGGCACTACAGCAGTGGGAGTCGCGCTTGCTTCAACCGAGTTTGCGCTTTCACCGGCGGAGTTCACGGCAGAGACGGCATAGTAGTATTTCGTGCCGTCGGTGAGACCCGTATCGGTGTAATTCGTCGCGGTTGGATTGCTCACTACTGTGTACGGTCCGCCGGTTGTAGTCGAACGTTTGATGTGATAGCTGGTGGCTCCGGAACTTGCCGTCCAAGTCAAACTCGCTTGCGTGTCGCCAGCGGTTGCTGTGAGTCCCACGGGCGCTCGAGGAGCCGAGGCGCCCGGATTGCCGCCTCCACCGCCGGAGCCTGCGCCCCCGCATCCGATGATTGCCACGAGCAGGATGGCCAGTGCGGCGATGATCAAAGGCTGTGCGCCGTCCCGGTTTCTGAGCGACGATTTCATAGCCTTCCCTCCGCAAAGCTGATGGTTCGCACCGCAGGCTGGTTGGCGCGGGCGTATTTCGCAGAAGCCTCAAGCCGAGGAAGCGCTCGACCCGGGAAAGCAAGGATTACGTGTTGTGGCACCTATGAGAATCGATCTTAGGATCAGAGTAAGAGCGTGGGGCGCGTTGTTTCAAGAGCTTCCTGGAATGGTGCGCGCGAATTATTCAATAGCTTAGTGGTGCTGGGAGGAATTCACGCGCTGGTTGTTTCGCCGTCTCGCAGGCCATAGAATCAGCACGTGTGTAATTAGCGGCTCAGGGAGACTTCTCCAGGTGCGATTCCGATGCGTGTTGCTTGCTCTGTTGTTTTGCGTATTTGCCGCAACCATTTCCGCCGAACCCAGGTTGCCGCATCTTTTCAGCGACCACATGGTGTTTCAGCGCGACGCGGCGATTCACGTTTGGGGATGGGCGGAGCCGGGCGAGGCTATCTCCCTGGAATTCGCGGGACAAACGAAACAAACGACGGCGGACGCCGATTCGCGCTGGCATGTGGACCTGGCGGCGCTGCCTGCGGGCGGCCCGTTTGTGCTGCAGGTTCACGGGAAAAAGACACTGGAATTCAAAGACGTAATGATTGGCGAAGTGTGGGTGGCGTCTGGGCAATCGAACATGGCGTTTATTTTGGGGGAAGCCGCGAATGCGGCGGAGGTGATTCCCAAGGCCAACGATGCGGGACTGCGCTTTTTCACCGTGCCGAAGAAAATCGCGGTGCAGCCGGAGAGCGATACGCAGCCTGCGGCGTGGGAGGTTTGCAACAGCGAGTCCGCGCGAAAATTCTCGGCGGTGGCGTATTTTTTTGCGCGTGACCTGCGACGGTCTCTGCAAGTCCCGGTAGGCGTGATTCTGAGCGCGTGGCCAGGCTCGGCAGGCGAAGAATGGACTCCGCTGGATTACCTGCAGAAGGATCCCGTGCTGCAGCCGATCGTCGAGCGGTGGGAGAAATTGCCGGCAGAAGACAAGCAATTTGCCGCCGGTGCGCGGGAATTTTCACTGGAGTTTGACGATTTTGCGCTGCTGCGGGCGGACTCGACGGGGGTTGCGGTTCCGTTCAGCAACTTCGATGACGGCGGCTCGAGCACTTCGACCGGCGGCGAGTGGTCGTACAGTTGGGCAGACGCAGCGACGAGCGCATTCGAATTGATCGCGCCGGGACGCGGCGGAAAGGGATACACAGCGAAGATTTCGGGGAAGCTCGATGGAACGAACACCGCGTTCTGGAGGGCGAGTTTTCATTTGGATGGTTCGCCGGCGGATGTTTCGTCGTTTGCGGGAGTGCGTTTCTGGGTGCGGGGAAACGGTTCGTTTGGATTTCGCACCTTGCAGCCGACGATTACGGATTGGGCAGACTATGCGTCTGGGGTAATCAAAGCTGAGCCGGAGTGGAAAGAGGTGACGGTGTGGTTCAAGGATTTGAAACAGGCAACCTGGGGAGTGCAGGAAAAACTGACCCTCGAGCAACTTTCGGGATTTGCGATTGAGTGCATGACGGATCTGGAGAATGCGCCGAGGCCGCCCGCGGGGCTGTACGAAGGCATGCTTGCGCCGCTGGAGAACTATCGAATGCGGGGAGCGATCTGGTATCAGGGAGAAAGCAACACGGCTCGCGCGTATCAATACCGAACGCTGCTTCCTACCATGATTGCCGGTTGGAGGGCGGGATGGAACGAGGCAGATTTTCCGTTCTTGATTGTGCAATTGCCCAATTTGGGGAAGGGCGAAGACTTCGGCGACTCTCAGTGGGCGGAATTGCGCGAGGCGGAATTATTGACGGCGAGAAAGGTTCCGAGTGCCGGGCTCGCGGTGACGATTGACGTGGGCGACGCGAAGAATTTGCATCCACCGAGGAAACAGGAAGTGGGAGAGCGGCTGGCGTTGTGGGCGCTAGGTACGACGTATGGAAAGAAGGTGGTGTATTCCGGGCCGCTGTATGACGGTATGCGCGTGGAGGGAAAAGAGATTCGCGTGCGATTCAAGTATGCGGGGATGGGATTGCAGGCCCATGGCGGGGCGTTGCAAGGATTTTCCATTGCGGGCGATGACAAGAAATTTCACCGGGCGGTGGCGCGAATCGACGGCGACGCGGTGGCGGTGTCGAGCGCAGAGGTTGAGAGTCCGGTAGCGGTTCGCTATGACTGGGCGGACAGCCCGGAAGGAAATCTGTATAACAAGGAGGGCTTGCCGGCGTCGCCGTTCCGCACGGATGATTGGCCGGGCGCCACGTTTGGCAACCGGT
This sequence comes from Candidatus Acidiferrales bacterium, assembly GCA_963804635.1. Lineage (GTDB taxonomy): Bacteria > Acidobacteriota > Terriglobia > Acidiferrales > UBA7541 > Acidiferrum. The sequence continues at coordinate 15,434 of CAWDRK010000046.1, read as the reverse complement.
AAGAGATTTCGGGCTCAGGAAGGGTTCGCTGCGCGTTTCGCGGCCCGCGCTTTTTTTTGCTGAAGATAGAATTTGCGCACTTTGGCACGATTCCCGCAATCGGCCATGCTGCACCAGCGCCGTCGACCTGCCGGAGAGCGATCGAGAAAGAGCCAGCCGCAGGATTCGCCTTCACATTGGCGAACTTTGGGATGCCAACCACCTACCAGTAAATCTGCGGCGCTTAAGAGAATTGGCGCAAGGATGAGATCGGGATCGTTCGCCGACGACTCCCAATGCCAATAGACGTTTCCCTTCAGGCAGGCGAGTTGGCGTTTGGGAGCGACTGCGGCAAGCCTGGCATTGAGCGGCGCGAGCATGCGAGACCCGGGCAGGGTACCGGAAGCAATGGGTTGGAACAGGCGATACAAGTCTTCGCGAACGGAACGAACCGATTTGAGTTGGTGCCGGCCGAGGGAGAGCGGAGCATTTTGGGGAAGCAAACCGGCGAGCGATGCCCAGCGGTTGAACTCGGCATTGTCGACTAAATATTCTCGCGGCTGGCTCAGGCGGTTGCCAACTGTGTTCACAAAATCAAGCGCGAGATTTCCGGCGATGAGTTGAAAGTCCTGCGTTGCCGGCTTTTTCATGCGCGCATTTCCACCTGAGTATCTTATAGCGTTTCAGCGGGCATTGGCCCAGGCACAAGACGACGGGAGCGTGATGCAAAAGAGAAGAGGCGGCCGAGGAGCAACGCAAACAAGGCGATAAGGAAAGCGGAGTATGCAAATTGGGTGCGGGACACCCCGACGCCGTAAGGGAACCAGATGCCGGGAATGCGCAGTGCGGACAATTCCTGCGCAAAGAGACCGATTGAGAGTAAGAGCACGGCAGGAAGGGCGAACCAGGCGTCACGGCCACGTCGGCGAATGCCTTGGTAGACGATGAACAGCAGCAACAAGGCAAATAACAATCGGACGCCGCTGGAAACGGAGTGGAGTGCGGCGCTGACCGGATGAGACAAAGCCCAGTGAAGCGACCGACGCGTGACGAATTGTGCAGCCATGTACAGTACGGTGAAGGCGGCGACGGCTTGCGGAATCCATTTGGGAGTTCGCGGTTGGAACCATGCGCGCCAAGCCATGGTCCATGCGGCCAAATTCAGGGGATCGAGGAAAACGTTTCGCGCGAAGTCGAACACGGGGACGCTCTCGAATTGAAACCAAAAGAAAAGCGCTTGATTGAGGCGAATGAGGGCGATCAGGAGCAAAGCCACAGCCAGCCACCGATACGCAGTGTCCGTGGGATCAAACGGGATGAGGGCGCAGGCCATGATTGCCACAAGGACAAACAGAATCGGCAGGATTACGTCAACGACGTAGCCCCAGAATGTCTGCATCCATTGCAGGTAATAGCGTGCTTCGATTCCGCCGGTCAGGCCGAGGGCTGGTGCAATGTGAATGCCGCCGGCATCAGGAGCGTCGGAGAGCGAGCTGTCATCCATCCAAACGCGAAAGGCGAGAACCGAGACCACGGGTTTGTCCGCCGAGGCGTAAGCCGGCGATTGTGGCAACGGAAAGATGCGCGGCTGGATGCTGTAGACCACCGGAGTTGAACCGGAAAAGTTGCCGGCGCTTCCCAAGAGGTGTCCGTTGAAAAATACCTGGTACGCGTCGTCGACATCGGGAGGACCGGAGAGTGCCAGCGTTTCTCCGTGAGGCGCGGTTATCGCTACGGAGATGCGATACCAGGCGTAACCGGAGTATCCGGGATGGCCTTTGGTGGTCCAGCCGGGCACATAGCCGGTAAGGCCAACGTCGGCATCGTGCGAGCCAAGTGGTGGCGTGAGGTCGACGTTCTCCCAAGCGGAATCATCGAAGGTTGGCGCGGCCCAGCGGGGATCGTCGCCGGCATGAAATTTCCAAGGGCCCTTGAGGGGAACGGCTGATGGAGCGAGAGTGAGAGAGACAAGGTTTGCGGGCGCAGGTGTCGTGCTTTGCGTCTGCGCGGAAACCGGCAGGGCCAGCAGCAGTAAGAGCAGGAATGAAAGGCCGAGTTGCATGGAAAAGACCATCTTGAAGCTGACCGAGCACCTTCCTGCAGGGACCTTTGTCATAACCTTATAAGAATCTATCATAAGGTTAGGCACAATATAACCGCTTGGCATTCCTTTAGCGCGTTAGGTCATGGCGGAGCCGGGTACGGCAATCGGGAATTGGCGTTCTCGGGTAAAACGTTAACGTTTACGATACGGCTTTTTGCGTTGAAATGGGATAAGATTCAGATGACGATCAAGGCCGTTTATCGCCTTCACCCACGATCGACCAACCGTGGAACCAGCAAAGGAAAGACCCAGGGAGTTGACCATGACGAACAAGAAGAAGATGACGATGGGATTGATCGTGGGGAACCGCGGTTTTTTCCCGGACCACCTGGCGAAATCGGGCCGGGAAGAAATGATGCAGCTGCTCGGCAAGGCCGGGATGGACGTGGTGGTGCTGGGGCCGGAGGATAGCAAGCACGGGGCGGTGGAAACGTTTGAAGAAGCAAAACGCTGCGCGGAATTGTTCCGGTCGAAAAGCGCGCAGATTGACGGCGTGGTGGTAACGCTGCCGAACTTCGGCGATGAACGGGCCATTGCCGATACCCTGCGGCGGGCGAACCTGGGCGTGCCGGTGTTGATCCAGGCGACGCCGGACACACCGGGACAGATGCTGATCACCCATCGCCGCGACAGCTTCTGCGGGAAGATGTCGGCGTGCAACAATTTGCGGCAGTACGGGATTCCTTATTCCATTACCACGCTGCATACCGAGAGCCCCGATTCCGCGGAGTTCGCCAAGGACCTTGAATGGTTCGCGGGAGTTTGTCGAATCGTAAAAGGTTTACGGAACCTGCGGATTGGCGCGATTGGAGCGCGGCCGGCGGCATTCAACACCGTGAGATACAGCGAGAAGCTGCTGGAAGCGAACGGAATCACGGTGGAAACGCTCGATCTTTCAGAAGTGCTGGGACGCATCAGCCGGATGAAGGATCACGACGACGCCGTGGTGCAGAAGCTGCAGTCGATTCAGAAGTATGTGACGACCAAGGACGTGCCGCACGCGGCGCTCGTGAAGATGGCGAAGCTGGGAGCGGTGGTGGACGGGTGGATGAAGGCAGTGGACGTGCAGATCAGTGCGGTGCAATGCTGGACGTCGCTGGAAGAAAACCTGGGAATCGTGCCGTGCACGCTGATGAGCATGATGAGCGACGCGCTGCTGTCGAGCGCGTGCGAAGTGGACGTTTGCGGAGTGCTGGGAATGCATGCGCTGCAATTGGCATCGGAAACGCCGAGCGCGCTTCTGGACTGGAACAATAATTACGGGGACGACCCGAACAAGGCGGTTTGCTTCCACTGCAGCAACCTGCCAAAACACTTCTTCAAAGATGTGAAAATGGACTTTCAGGAGATTATCGCGGGAACGGTTGGGAAAGAGAATACTTTCGGAACCTGCGTTGGGCAGGTGAAAGCGGGAGCGATGAGCTTTGCGCGGTTTTCGACCGACGACGTACACGGGAGGATGCGGGGTTACTCCGGGAGTGGGCGGTTCACAGACGATGCGCTGAAAACTTTCGGAGGTGCGGGGGTGGTGGAAATTCCAGGTCTGCAGAAGCTGCTGCAATATATTTGCGAACAAGGGTTCGAGCACCATGTGGCGGCGAACTTTTCGAGTGTGGCAGCGATGGTGCACGAGGCCACCACGCGGTATCTGGGCTGGGACATGTACGCGCACGCAGCGTAGACGAGAGGTGCTGAATGGGGTTAGCGAAACTGCGCGAAGAGGTGTTGGAAGCCAACCTGGAGCTGGTGCGTCGCGGATTGGTGTTGTATACGTTCGGGAACGCCAGCGGCATCGCTCGCGAAGAAGGGCTGGTGGTGATCAAGCCGAGCGGGGTACCGTATGAAACAATGAAGCCGCAAGACCTGGTGGTGGTGGGGCTGGACGGCAACATTGTGGAAGGAGATTTGCGGCCGTCATCGGATCTGGCGACGCACCTGGTATTGTACAAAGCCTTCAAGGAGATTGGCGGGGTGGCGCACACGCATTCGCGGGCGGCAACTTCCTGGGCGCAGGCGCGCAAGGACATCCCGTGTTTTGGCACGACGCACGCGGACTATTTTCACGGCCCCGTGCCGGTAACGAAAGCGCTGAAGCCCGCGGAGATCCGGAAGGACTATGAATTGAACACGGGACTTGCCATTGCGCGATGCGTTGGGAAGCGCAACCCGTTACACTTACCGGGAGTGCTGGTGGCGGGGCACGCGCCGTTCTGCTGGGGGAAGACGCCCGCGGATGCGGCCCAAAACGCGGTGATCCTGGAAGAGATCGCGGCGTTAGCGCTGCAGACCATAACCGCAAATGCAAAAGCCAAGCCGTTGGAAACGGTTTTGCATGAAAAACACTTTTTCCGGAAGCATGGAAGCGCGGCGTACTACGGCCAGAAGAAGGGCAGCTAGGCCGACGGTGGTGCGTTTCCGGTTCGGTTGCTTTCGGGCTTTCGAATGCGCTCCGGAGACAGTAAGATTCGTTTGGTAGGAATCCATGCCTGAAAGTGCCTCTATACCTCTCATGTACACAGCGCAAGCAGTGGCAGACAGGTTCCAAAGACAATTCGGAGAAAAAGGGCGAGTATATCGCGCGCCGGGACGCGTAAACCTGATCGGCGAGCACACGGACTACAACCAGGGATTCGTGATGCCGGCGGCAATTAACTTTTCGTGTTGGGTAGGCGCGGCGCCGCGGGTTGACGGAAGGCTGGCGATCCATTCAGAGAATTTCGGCGAGGACGCGAAAGTCGAGATCGGGAATACCGCGGCGTGGCCGAGGACGGGCTGGGCGAGTTATCCGCTGGGCGTGGCGTGGGCGTTGATGCAGGCCGGATATCCGCTGAAAGGCTGTAGCCTGCACATTGCGGGGGAAGTACCGCTGGGATCGGGGCTGAGTTCGTCGGCGGCGATTGAAGTGGCAACGGCGCTGGCTCTGCTGGAGAATTCCGATTCATCGATGGACAAGAAAAATCTGGCACTGCTGTGCCAGCGGGCCGAGAACGAATACGTTGGAGCGCGGTGCGGGATCATGGACCAGTTCATTGCGGTCCATGGGCAGAGGAACCACGCAGTGCTGCTGGATTGCCGGTCGCTGGAAGGGCGGCTGATCCCGATGCCCGAGGATGTGACGCTGGTGGTATGCAACACGATGGTGAAGCACGAACTGGCGGCGAATGAATACAACAAGCGTCGATCGGAATGCGAAGAAGGGGTACGACTGCTGAAGAAGGCAATGCCGGAGATCGAGGCATTGCGGGACGTAAGTTCGGCACAACTGGAATTGCACCGCGACCTTTTGCCTACAGTGATCTACAAGCGGTGCAGGCACGTGGTGACGGAAGATGAGCGGACGTTGAAGGCGGCGAGGGCGTTTGAAAGCGGGGACTTGGCGCCGCTGGGAAGATGGATGGCCGAATCACACGAGAGCCTGCGAGAGGACTACGAAGTGAGCTGCCGGGAATTGGATGTTCTGGTGGACATCGCCGGAAAGCAGCGAGGTGTGCTGGGCGCGCGCATGACCGGCGGAGGATTCGGAGGATGCACCATCAACCTGGTGGCACAAGGTGCGGTGGAACCTTTTTGTGAAGCGGTGCTCAAGGAATATCAGGATCAGACCGGACTGAAGCCGGAAATTTACAGTTTGAAAGCGGCCGATGGCGCGCAAAGCGTCCCCGTTCCCGTGAGATGAGATGACCACTGGTGACTTCGCGAAAAAACCTCACCGGCGATTCAACCCCTTAACACGGGAATGGCTGCTGGTATCGCCGCAGCGGACGCAGCGGCCGTGGCAAGGAAAAGTAGAAAAGAAAAGCGAGCCGACAGGGCTGCAATACGATCCGAGCTGTTATTTGTGCCCCGGCAATGCGCGCTCCGGCGGCGTGCGAAATCCCGAATACAAGACGACGTTTGCGTTTGACAATGACTTTCCGGCGCTACTGCCGGAGGTGCAAGAACCGCCCGCGCAGGCCAAGGAGTTGCTGGTGCGGGAGCCGGTAGCGGGAAGATGCCGCGTGGTGTGCTTTTCGCCGCGGCACGACTTGACGATCGCGCGAATGTCGCCGGAAGAGTTGCGCGGGGTGGTGGACGCGTGGACGGGGGAGATGCAATCGCTCGAAAAGCTGGCGTGGGTGCGACACGTGCAGATATTCGAGAACCGCGGGGCGTTGATGGGCGCCAGCAATCCGCACCCGCACTGCCAGATCTGGGCGGCGAGCGCTATGCCGAACATACCGCAACGCGAATTGGAGTCATTTGAAGACTACCGGAACCGGAAGAATCGCTGCCTGCTGTGCGACTATTTGAAACTGGAGATGGAAGAAAAAGAGAGGATTGTTTGCCAGAACGAAGGGTTCGTGGCGATGGTGCCGTTCTGGGCGGTGTGGCCATATGAAACGATGATCGTGAGCAAACGGCATGTCGCTTCACTGCTGGATTTCAGGGCCGAAGAGAAAAATCTCTTCGGGAGCATGCTGGGACGCCTGACGACGCGCTACGACAATCTGTTTGAGACGGACTTTCCGTATTCGGCGGGACTGCACCAACGACCGTCTGGGGGCGGCGATTCTTCAGCTTGGCACTTTCACGCGCACTTTCTGCCGCCGCTGCTGCGCTCTGCCACGGTGCAGAAGTTCATGGTGGGATACGAACTGCTGTGCATGCCGCAACGGGACATCACGCCGGAACAGGCCGCGACGCAACTGGCGGAGCTTTCCGAGACGCACTATCTGGACCGGCACTGAAGGCGGAGCTGCGAAAGTTCTGCTCAAGTTGAAGACCCCAGGTGCAAAAGCGGCACCCGGCGTCGGGATCACTCGGGCGTGCGGGGCACCCACTATCTACTACCGGCCGCCAACGACCCGGCACTCGGTACGCAAAAAAACGAGCGGCTCCTTCCGGATGGGAAGGAGCCGCTCTTCTCTCTATTTTACCCAACGACAAGCAAACCCGCGGTCAGCTGCGGGCGAATTTCTTCTTTAGGCAGACTGCGAACTGGCCCGTTCTTCCTGCTCCGCAATGATGCGAAGCAGCCAGGCGCGCAGCGCGGTCTCCAGTTCTTCTTCCGTGCCCCACTCATAAAAGGAATTTACGGTTTCTCCGCGGCTGGTCAGGAGAATGTGGCGGCAGGGAAAACGGGTTTCGCGGCGATCCTTTGGCACGAATTGCATCAGCAGACATTCAGAGCAGGGCTGCGGATGGTCGGGATCGTGGAAATTGAAGCACGTGGGAGAATCCTCAAAAACAAAATTTGGACGCCACGGGTAACGCTGTGCTTTTCGGTACCCGCCGGTATCGAGGAAGGCGAGTTCGCCCCGCAGGACCTCGAGGACATCGCGCTTGTCAGGCATAGGAAGATCCTCGAGGGAATGGTGAGCCGAAGGGAGGAACTGAGCGGTGCCAGGAGTCACCAAGCGGCGTGATGCGTATCACAGGAGACTGCGACGGGGTAGGGTATCAAGGTCACATAAGTAGGTGATGGCATGCTGAACGGCTGGCGACGGAACGGCACAAGGTTCCAATTTGTGACTCGCACGGACGGGGAAACGCTCCGCGATGGAACCTCGATGCGAGCGCCCTATGGGCTAGAGATTATTGAGAATTGCTTGGCTTGCCCGCACCGGGAAGAGCGACTGTTCTGCAACCTGCCCGAGGCGTCGGTAAAGGCTTTGTCTACAATCACTTCCTCGGCGTCATACCCGAAGGGAGCGACATTATTTGTGGAAGGGCAGCCGGCCCGAGGGGTGTTCATCCTGTGCAGCGGGCGGGTGAAACTGTCGACGTCGTCGGCGGATGGTAAGACCCTCATTCTGCGGATTTCGGAGCCAGGGGAAGTCCTAGGCCTCCCAGCGACCGTCACAGGGACATGTTACGAACTCACCGGGGATGTGATCGAGCCGGCGCAGGCGAACTTTATTTCGCGGAACGAGTTTCTGAATTTTCTGAAGGAAAACGGAGAAGCAGCACTTCGGGTGGCGCAACAATTGGGTGAAACGTACCACGCAGCGGTGGCCGAGATGCGCACGATCGGGCTGTCGCACTCGGCCGGAGAAAAGCTGGCGCGGTTCTTGCTGGAGTGGGCGGCGAACTATCCGGAGGAAAAAGGCCAAGTGCGAATCAAGCTGACGCTGACGCACGAAGAGATCGCGCAGATGATCGGGTCGTCGCGAGAGACGGTGACGAGGCTGCTGGCGGATTTCCGGAGAAAACAGCTGGTGCAGGTGATGGGGTCGACGCTGGTGATCAAGAATAAATCGGCGTTGGAAAATATTGTAACCGGGTGAAGGGTCGATTTGAACGTAGAGATGAAGCCCTGAGCGTCTAAAGCCGGGTTGCACGGCAAGCCCATAGGGCACCATTGAAGTCCTGCCCTGCCAATACCACACCAGTGAACAGGCTCCGGGAACATGGCAGAACCTTCCTGAGGGGCTGAAGCTCCGAGCCCTAAAAAACCGAAGAGAAGACAGATTCATCGCACCAAAGGCGGGAGGTCCTCACTTCGCAGACTGCGTTCGGAATGACCGGCTGAGAGTCTTCCCGTGGCCTAGTGCGCGAGTTCTACTGCGTAAGTACGACGGCGCGATCGTAGCCCGTCATTTCCAGGTAGCCGACGCCTTCTAGAGGCGAACGGTCCTTGTGACCTGAGACCGTGATTGCGCCTTCCCAATAATTTGCAAGCCATTTGCTCCGGCCGGTTAATTCCTGGGATTTGAGAGCGGTGTCAGCTTCCAATTCAATGCCGAGTTCCGGGACGGAAATTTTCCAGCGGACCGGATAGGTTGCCGAAGTTACCGGGCTCTTCCAGGAATCGCCGAGCGGCGTCAGCGTGAAATCCGTGTGAGCGAGATGCTGCGATTTGCCTTGCGCGTCGACGAAGGTCCCGGCGGAAAAGGTATCGATGGAACCGTCCTTGCGCCGGAGTTGGAAAAGCATCAGCTCGGTATTGTCGGCAAGCTGAAGGCTGAACCAATCCCAGCCGGCTTGATTGGCTTCGAGTTGGTTGGTGAAGAATTCGTGATCCATCCAGGAGAGGCCGGAGACCTGATAGCTTTCGCCATTCAAGACAATCGTTCCAGAACTTTTCAGACGCGTGAGAGAAATATAGTGGGAGGCGCGTCCCGGGCCTTCGGCCTTCGGACTGACGCTGTTTTCGCCATGAATGACGGGTGGTTTTTCGGGATGCAGTTGAAGCGCGAGGGAAAAGCGATCGTCGATGGCGCGCAATGTCTGATCTGAGCCGTTCCAGGTAATTTGCCAATTGCCATTCCAGACGCGGAGGGCTGACTGATCGATTCCGGCAATGCCGGGACCAGCGCGATTGATGCGCTCGGCGTGGTAGAAGACGCCACCGTCGAGATCGCTGAGAGCGAGATGGGCGAGATAGAGGTCCCGGATGTCCCAAGCGGATCGTGAAACGGGTTCGCGGCTGACCGCCTGTCGGAAGAACGTAAGCTCAAAGCCGAAGCGATGGCCGTCTGATGCCGTGAGGTTGCCGGTGTAATACCACCACTCGGTTTGGAAATCAGGGTGGTTGAAATAATCACGCGGGAATTCGTAGCGGTAACCGGGCAGGGCGGATTGGTACTGCGCGGCGGCAGGCTGGAGGCAGAAAAGGAGCGCGGCGCAAAACAAGGCGCTACTCTTCATGGACCACCTCGAGCGGATTCAGGCGAACGGCGACACGTGCGGGATAGAGTCCGGCGAGGACGGTAGCGAAAAACACCAGAGTGAGAGCGGAGGAGAGGATGGCCACTGGCCAATGAAAACGGATGGTCCAGCCGAAGGACTGTTTATTGATGACGAAAACGAGAATGAGCGAAAGGAGGTAGCCGAGAACAAAACCAACAAGATTGGCCAGGAGACCGAGAAGGCCGGCTTCAAAGAGAATGAGTTTGCGGATCTGCTGAGCGGAGGCGCCGAGGAAACGGAGTAGGCCCAGTTCACGCCGACGGTCGATGACCAGGGCGAGAAGTGCTCCGGCGATGCCCATGACGGCGACGAAGACGGCAACGGCTTCGAGCGCGTAGGTAATGGCGAAGGTGCGGTCGAAAATACGAATGGCTTCGGCGCGCAAGTCGCGGTTGGAAAAAACGAGGATGTGGCGGTCGGCAGCGAGTTGCTGAATGGTTTTGCGGACGTTGTCGGCCTGGGCCGAGGGAGCGAGAAAGACCGCGAGGTTGGAGGGTATGGGATCCGGAAGATAGCGGAGGGCAGTTTCGCGATCCATCAGGATATAGCCGCGTTCGGCGGAATAGTCGGGGTAAACGTCGCTGATGCGGAAATCGGCGCGCGATGAGCCGAGCGAGAGTGCGATGGTGTCGCCAATCTTCACGTGATGCTTGTTGCTGAAGGGTTCGCTGACGATGATGTTGTTGGCGCCTCGCAATTCGGCAAGAACCGTCTCCGCGGGGCGACCAGAAAAGAAATCGGAATTGCGGTAGGAGCGCGAAGTGGTCAGCTCCATGGACGCAAGGGTTACCGGCATGCCGTCGTAGCTGATCTCGTAGGCGCGCAAGCGGTCGACGGAAGCGACGCCGGGGAGTGCGGCAATTTGTTCCGCGAGGTCGGGGGAAAGTGTGGGATGGCGATCCGCAGCGGGGCGGCCGGCGGGACGGATATACAGATCGGCGGGAAGCTGGCCATCCATCCAGGTGACAACGGTCTGGCGAAAACTGCCAACCATTATGCCAACGGAAACCATCATGGCGATGGCGGTGGAGAGCGCGGCAACAAGGACCGAAGTGCGATTGAGAGAGGCGGCCAGGCTGCGTGAGGCGAGGAGGCCTTCCATACCGAGAAGTTTTCGGAGAGATTGCGCGGTGAGAGAAGACAGGAGGCTAACGAGCGCGGGGATCGCGTAGGCTGCGGCGACGATCAGGAGAATGCTGGCGAGATAGCCGAAGACAGGCTGACGTGCGACGGTGGGCAGTTGGGAGGCGAAGGCGGCCGCAGTGGCGAGAAGAACGGCGATGACGAGATCGCGACCCTTGTGCATTTGGGCAGTGTATTCGCGACGGCCACGAGACATGGCGTCGACCGGGGGAACCAACGTAGCTGCGCGCGCGGGCGAGAGGGCGGATGCCACGGCAACGCCGACACCAAGCAAAATGGCGAGCGCGACGAACCGGGGAGTCAAGTCGATGGAGCCGGGGCGACTGCTGACATACAGAGATTCGACGGTGAGGGCCATCAGCTTTACCGCGCCGGCAGCCATTACGCGGCTGAGCGGGAGGGCAAAAAGAGCGCCCGTGAAGCCGAGTACTGCAGCTTCGCCAAGAAAAGCGCTGAGGATGGCGGAGCGGCTCCCGCCGAGGGCGCGTACAACACCGATTTCGTGACGGCGCCGGACGACGGAGATAGAAATTGTGTTGTAGATGAGAAAGGCGCCGACCACCAGCGCGATATAACTAAGCAGGCGCAAATTCCAGCGAAAGGCGGCGAGCATTTTGCGGTTTTCGTTAGTGGCGGTGCCTTGCGGGTGGATATCCACGCCGGTTGGCAAGGTGCTTTGAAGGCGCTCTTGGGAAGCGTTGAGATGGGCGCCCGCAGGCAGTTTGAGCAGGATGCGATCGACGCGGCCAAAGCGATTGAGAGCTTTTTGAGCGGCCGCGATGTCCATCAGGATCGCGCTGTCGTTTCCGTCGGAATCGGGATAGACGCCGCGCACGGTGCAAAGGAGAATGCGATCGTTGATGAGCAGTTGGATTTGATCGCCGGGATTTTTTCCCAGGCTGGCGCCAACCCAAATGCTGGCGGGATCTTGCATGCGCTTCAGGGATTCAGCGGGAGAGCTATCGGAAGGTTGTGCGGAAACATGGGCCGAGCTTTGGGAGGTGTACCGGCGGCCTTCGGCGATGAGATCGAGGCCAATCAGGGGAAGGGTCTGATGGGTATTTGTGACCGTGGCGAAATCCTCGATGCGCGGTGAGATGCGAAGAGCAAAGGGTTGCGAGGAAAGTGTGGCGAGTACGGATTCGGGGACGCCGCCGGATGCGACGACCTCCAGGTCATTGTCGCCAGCCAGGGTTTCCATGGAGGAATGAAAGGAACCGGTGGCGGCATTGCCCGCGAGTTCGATGGCCAGCACGACGGCCACACCGAGCGCGACGGCGAGGATCGTGAGAGTGAGGCGAACGGGCTCGTGAAAGAGCGGCCGGACCATCAAACGGTAGAAGAGTTTGCAGCGAGACATGTCAGCGGCGCTCAATCGTTTCGATGCGCCCATCGCGGAGGCGCACCAGAGTGTCGGCGATGGCGGCGGCTTCCTGGCTGTGAGTGGCGAGAATCGTCGCGGTTTGGTGCTTGCGAGTGAGGCGTTGCAGAAGAGTCAGAATCAACGTGCCGGTTGCAGTGTCGAGATTGCCAGTGGGCTCATCGGCAAGCAGAAGCTTGGGCGAATGCATTAGCGCACGAGCGATGGCAACGCGCTGCATCTGCCCACCGGAGAGCTGGTGAGGATAACGGTTGCCGAGGCCGTCGAGTTCGACCCAGCGTAAGCGTTGGTCGGCGGTGGCACGCGCATCGGGGAGGCCCGCGAGCAGGAGAGGCAGTTCGACATTTTCATAGACCGTGAGGGTGTGAAGAAGCTGGAAGGATTGAAAGACGAAACCAACTTTGTTGCGACGCAAAATTGTCAAGGCACCGTCGTCGAGGCCCGAAGTAGGGACGCCATCGATAAGGACGGTGCCGCGGGAAGGAAAGTCCATGGCGCCGGCGAGATTGAGGAGGGTGGATTTGCCGCAGCCGCTGCGTCCGACGAGGGCGAGGAGTTCGCCGGCCGCGACGTCAAGGGTAATGCCGTCGAGGGCGCAAACGGGCTGGCTGTCGGTGGCGTATTCTTTGTCGACATTTTGCAGCGAGAGGATTGGCATCAGTGTTCGCGGGCGAACCGGCCATTCGAGTCTGTGTGAAAACGATAGAAAAAAGCAAAGACATTTCCTCAGGGGTTGAAGCCCAATGATAGCCAAGCACGTGATGTCGGAGCTGAAGCTCCGACCCCTAAAGGGTAGAGCTTTTCAGCGAGCGGTAACCCCAGACGAAAAACAGCGTGTGGGGCCACCCGGTCGAAACCCCACCAGGGGGAAGCAGGATTTGCTAGCGCGGCGAGCGATTCACTGCAAAACAAAAATAGAAAGACTTTGCGCGGGTAGATGAAGATGCAGGGTGCGGGCTGAGACGTCCGCCTGGGCGTTGCCAAGCAACGTGGCTACCCCGGCTGCGTCCTGTGCGGGGGTCTCGCGAAGGGATATATTCAGTTCCTGCGGCTGAGTTCCATTGTGCAAAGCAATGACCAGTTTCTCTTCTTCGGTTTCGCGCAAAAAGACATAGGAAGTGTCATCGGAGGAAAGATGCCAGAGTTGGCCGCTACGCAGCGCTTCATGCTCCCGTCGGAGCCGCAGAAGCTTCTGCACGTAGGCAAAAACGTCCTGCTGCTCGGGCGTGCGTCCCTCCGAGGTGAAAGCATTCTTTTCATCTTCGTGCCAGCCGCCGGGGAAATCGCGGCGATTGTCCGGATCGTTTCCTCCCGGCATGGCGATTTCATCGCCGTAATAGAGCTCGGGAATGCCGCGAAGAGTAAGCGTCAAAGCGAAAGCGAGCTTCACCTTGGCGATGGATGATCCGGGCATGCTGGCAAAGCGCGGCACATCGTGATTGGCGAAGAACGGCACAAGAAAATCCGCATGGGGATACAAAGAATCCTGCCGCAATATATTGGCGATCTTACCGGCAGGGGCCTGCTGCAACAAAACCTCGCGAAGGGTAAAGAACGTGGGGAAATCGAAGACGGTGGTGAGCTGCGTGTCGATGCCGTCCCAACCTTTGCGGCCACCGACAAAAAAAGAAGTGACCGTGGGGTCGGGATGAAAGACTTCGCCGATGGTGGACAGGCGAGGATAGTATTTGCGCAGACCGGAATGCCACTCCGCCCAGAATTTTCGTGAGACATAAGGAAAAGTGTCGATGCGGAAGCCGTCCAGGCCGGAGGATTCCGCCCACCAAATACTGTTTTGGATGAGGTATTCGACCACCAAAGGATTTTCGGTATTCAGGTCGGGCAACACGCCGAAGAACCAGCCATTGGTGAGGTTTGCCCGCATGCGCGGAGGCGTGTGGGGATCCTGCAAGGACTCAAACAGATCGTTGGTGACGTCTTTCTTGCTCGATTGGCCGTAGAAGTCGGGCTTCAACGGCGAGGCGGAGGTCAAGTGATCGTTGGCGGTTCCGTGGAACCAATCGGGAGTGGGTGGATTGGAGACCCAGGGATGCAAAGGACCGACGTGGTTGGGAACGACGTCAAAAAATACCTTCAGATGCAGCCTGTGCGCCGCGGCCACGAGATCCTGGTAGTCCTGCAGGGTGCCTAAATGAGGATCAACAGCGTAGAGGTCGACGGCGCCGTAGCCGTGATAATCCTGGGTGGCGCCATTTTTGACGATGGGCGTGAGCCACACGGTGGTAATGCCGAGATCTTTCAGGTACGCAAGATGATCCTGCACGCCGCGCAAATCGCCGCCATGCCACGCCCGAGGTTTGGCACGGTCGTGCGAGCCGGGGAATTCCACAGGTTCATCGTTGGTGGGATCGCCGTTGGCGAAGCGGTCCGGCATGAGGAGATAGAGGACGTCGTCGAGTGCTAGTCCCTGATTTCGGGCCAGGATTTGTTTTCGCGCGGCGAGGGGCAATTCGAAGGAAGTTTGACCCTTGGGCGTGGTGATGCGACAAACGGCCGTGCCGGACTTGAGATTGGGACTGAGCCGCAGCCAGACGAAGAGGTAATGTCCATCGGCCATAGATTGCGTGCGACTGACGATCACGTCAGGCAGATTGCAATTGGCGTGGGTGGCCTGAAGATTTCTTCCGCTGAGCAGGAGCATGACATCGGGAGTGAGATTCACCCACCAATTGGCGGCTCGACTTTAGCGATTGAGGGCGCCGCGGGATTGGGGTTTTCTTGCGCCAGTGCCGGGTGTGCCGGGAAGAAAATGGCCGCTAATTGCAATGAAAGTACAAGAGCAAAGCTATAGACCGCAGGGATTCTACGCAGCGTCCTGAACATAAGCATTTCCCCGCGAGCTTAGCAGATTTGACGAATCCAGCAGCGTGAATTCAATTGCCATCCTGGAAGAGGAGTTTGCCAAACGCGGCGGGCACATGAAAACTGGGCTTGGGAGAAAAAGTTGGGCTCCACGCGGAATAAAAGCGCGGCTCGGTTTGCCCTTCGATGCGATAGAAATTGGCGCGCCACGAGTGATTGGGGTCGAAAGCGGGAGTGAGGCTGCCCATAGGAATGGCGAGTTCCGCCGTCCAGGTTTTCGCGGAAGCATTCTGGACGACGCGGCGGCGGAGTTTGCTGTGCAGTCCCCGGATC
>CAWDRK010000045.1:0-23993 GCA_963804635.1 Candidatus Acidiferrales bacterium | reverse complement strand
ATGGGGGGATCTCCGCGGGCTCGACGCGCGCGTTGTCGAGTTTGAAGGTTGTGTAACTGAGGCCATGGCCAAAGGGAAATAGCGGCTCGCGCGAAGCAAAAATGTAGCTGCGGTTGCGCGAGGGCTTATGATCGTAGAAATCGGGGAGTTGGCCGACGGAGCGCGGGAAGGTGATGGTTAATTTGCCGCCCGGGTTGACGTCGCCGAACAAGACGCGCGCTACGGCTGTTCCGCCCTCCTGTCCCGGGTACCAGGTTTCGAGAATTGCAGGCACATGGGCAGCCGCGTAATTGATAGAGAGCGGCCGGCCGTTGATCAGGACTACAACTGTGGGAACACCTGTCTCCACGATGGACTGAATCAACTGGTCCTGCACCCCCAGCAAATTTGATCAACGAGCGCCGTGGAATTCGCTTTTCGAGATCGGCTACGTTGGCAGCCACACTTCCGACATGTTGATTGCAGCGAACCTTTCCAACATCGACCTAGTTCCGGTGGGCGGTTATTTCGCGCCAAATCCGGTGACCGGCGTTACCTACTACTGCCTGGGAGCGGCGAGTCCGACGTGCAATCACAGTGGTCCGCCGAACACATCACAGTACCTTCCTTGGAATTACAGCTCGATCCAGGTGGCGACGCATGGCAGTTATTCGAACTATAATGCCATGCAGATGATGTGGCAGAAGCAGACCGGGCGCAGCACGTTCACGGTGAACTACACGTTCAGCAAGGTCCTGGGGATCCGCGACGGACAGACGGACAACGGGAACGGCAATGGAACGGTGATCGATTGGTTCAACATGAAGAATAACTATGGAGTGCTGGCTTACGACCACACCAACATCTTCAACGCGGCGTACGTGGTGTCGTTGCCAGGAGTGCACACTTCGAACAAGTTCGCGTCGGGTGCGGTAAATGGATGGCAGCTGTCAGGTACGTTGCAGTACCAGAGCGGCGCGCCAATCCAGCGGAACAGTGGTGGAAACCTGAACGCAAACTGCCAAAACGGTGAGTCGACAGCGAGCATACTTGGCACCAATGGTGACGCCCTGGTTCCGATCCTGACTTGCGATCCGAGACAGAAGACAATGGCCGGGCAATACTTCAACCCGGGCTGCTTCGCAATGCCCACGCGCGGACAGAATGGCAACATCATCTGGCCGTACATCAAGGGTCCGGCGTATTTCAACACTGACCTTTCCCTGTTCAAGAACTTCAAGGTGACGGAACGGCAGACATTGCAATTCCGCATCCAGGCGTTCAACTTCATCAACCACGACCTGCCGGATTTGACGCAGGGCAATGCGTTGAACCTGAACTTCAACCAGAACGGCATCAATACCAACACCTGCGCGTCGACTACCTCAGGCAGCTGCACGGATGGCCGCGCACACTACACCACGGGCCGCCGCGTACTGGAGCTGGCACTGAAGTACAACTTCTAACCTGGTCTTAACAACCAGTCGTACAAAGGGGATGGTTCACGCCATCCCCTTTTTCTTTCTGCGTATGAGAAAATGCTGGAACGCGTTGAGTTCGAGGAATTGGGAGGTTGTCCTGTTGGCTCGTTACCTTCGGTCTCTTTGCTGTTCGGTTGTGGTGGCCTCTATTCTTGTGCCGGGCCAATACGCAACAGCCCAGACACCTCCTGCTGCTTCTCCTGCCGCTGCTGCGTCCAAAATTAAATTCGCCTTGCAGAGCTTGCCTTTCCGCGTTGAAACCGACGAGACGCTCAAGACTCCTCACGCCCCCGCGACAATGGCGGGCGGCGTTGCCGTGTTTGACTACAACAAAGACGGCCGGCCGGACATCTTCTTCACGAACGGAGCCAACATCGAGACTCTTAAGAAGGATGATGCGAAATACTCCAATCACCTGTTTCGCAACGATGGCAAAGGCGTGTTCACCGATGTTACGAAGGAAGCAGGGCTGACGGGCACTAGTTACGACATGGCAGTCGCGGTGGGCGACTACGACAATGATGGCTACCCGGACCTGTTCGTAGGCGGGCTGCACGGCAACACGCTGTATCACAACAACGGAAATGGGACGTTCACGGATGTGACCGCAAAAGCCGGGCTGGATAAGTCGGTGGACCAGAAATATGGGCCGTTGTGGACCACGGCGGCGGTCTGGGTGGACGTGAACAATGATGGACTGCTGGACCTCTTCGTGGTGAATTACCTGCGCTGGGACATCAAGACGGAGCCGATGTGCGGCTTTGAGGGCTCCTACGACTATTGCAACCCGCGGTTCTATGAAGGGCAGCCGAACCAGCTATTTTTGAACAAGGGCGACGGAACGTTTGAGGAGGTGTCAGAGAAATGGGGAATTCGCGCACATGTCGGCAAAGGAATGGGAGTGGGGATGGCGGACTACGACCTGGATGGCCGGCCGGATCTGTTTGTTACCAACGACACCTACTACAACTATCTGTTCCACAACACCGGGCAGAAATTTGAAGAAGTGGCGTTTCAGGAAGGCGTGGCGTTGGTCGAAGATGGAGACTTTGTGTCCGGGATGGGATTGGATTTTCGCGACTACAACAATGATGGATATCCCGACATTGTGTTTGTGGCGCTGAATAATCAAACTTTCCCGATGTTCCAGAACAAAGGCGGAAAGGGCTTCGAGGAAGTTACGTATCCGACCGGAATGCGCAACCTGAGCCGGGCGATGGCGGGTACGGGCCGGGTTTGTATGATTTCGACAATGATGGATGGAAAGATCTTTTCGTGACGCGCGGGCACGTTGAAGCCAAAGCCAAACCGGGCACGGACATTGAACAGTACAACACGCGTGTTCAGGAATCCCGGTGCAAGCGGGCAGTGGCAGGCGCTGACAGCGGAAGCCGGCTTGACCGCGTCTCCTCCGGCGCGGCATCGTGGTTGCGCGTTCGCGGACTTCGATGGCGACGGGCGAATCGACGTAGTCGTTACGGCGCTGGGCGCGAACGCGGAACTCTGGATGAATCGCTCGGAGGGATCCGGGCATTGGCTGGACATTGCTCTGGAAGGGACCAAGAGCAACCGTGACGGGATCGGCGCGCGCATCAAGGTGGTGACGTCGGCGGGCGCGCAATACAATCACATGACCACGAGCGTTGGGTACGCGTCCTCCAGCTACGGGCCGGTGCACTTCGGTCTTGGCAAGGACGGCAAGGCAAAGCTGGTGGAAATTCATTGGCCGTCGGGAATTGTACAGACGCTTCAGGATGTGGCGGGCGACCGGGTGGTCAGCGTGAAGGAAGCTGCGGCGAAATGACCGGTGATTTGGTTTTTTTCTGGCGCTCTTGCTCGGAGATGCGATCGACGATGCCTTTCTCTCCGCGCCGTCTTCGGGCCTCTTCAGCTTAAAGTAAAGCGCCGCGAGTTCGACGTGTGGAAGCAGCCATTCCGGAATCGCGCGGGAAACGGCTTCGAAGTTCTTCAGAGCGGCGAGAGAGATACCCAGGTTGGCGCGCGCTGCCACCACTTCGGGGTGAGAGGTTAGCAACTCCTGATATTTTTGAACGGCCAGTTCGTTGTTGCCGGACTGCTGCGCTTTTTGGGCATCGCGAAAAAGTTGCTCGGGGTCGGGCTCTTGCGCGCACACGGTGGCCACGCAGAAAAGGGCCACAATTGCGGCGAATGGACGCATATTTCGTAGTATAACTCGGTTTCGAGGTAGGCTCGGAGAAGCGGGCTCTGAATCGATGGAGAAACGATCAAATTGGCAATGCGATTGGCGACGCTGATGTTTTGTTCGCTGATGGCCGCGCGATCGGGCTGGGCGATTGGTGAGGAGCGGTTGGTCGAAGGCGAATTCCACAATGGGGATTTTGTTCTCGCGCGAGGGAATGCGGCGGCGGAAATGTACGTGGATGCAAGCGACTATTCCGGAGTGACGCGAGCTGCCAGCGATCTTTCACAGGACATTCAGAGAGTGACGGGAGTTTCGCCGCGTGTTCTGCACGAGGAAGGAACTCTCGGCGCGACGGCGATCATTATCGGGACGCTGGGAAAGAGCGCGCTGATTGACCGGCTGATCCGCGAACACAAGATCGATACGACGGCGCTGCAAGGAAAATGGGAGTCGTATCTCATTCAGCTGGTGGCGCAGCCGATTCCGGGCGTTTCCGCGGCGCTGGTGATTGCGGGAAGCGACAAGCGAGGAACAATTTACGGAATCTATGAAATTTCCGAGCAAATTGGCGTGTCTCCCTGGTATTGGTGGGCGGATGTGCCGATTGCGCACCGTGACGCGCTGTTCGTTAAAGCCGGGGCGGCATCTGCGGGGCGAGCCGGCCGTCAAATACCGGGGGATTTTTCTGAATGATGAAGCGCCGGCGCTGACGGGCTGGGTGAACGAGAAATTCGGCGGCTACAAGCACGAGTTTTACGAAAAAGTGTTTGAGCTGCTATTGCGTTTGCGAGCGAATTTTCTTTGGCCGGCGATGTGGAACAGCGCATTCAATGAAGATGACCCGCTGAATCCCAAGCTTGCGGACGAATACGGAATCGTAATGGGTACTTCACATCACGAACCCATGCTGCGGGCGCAACAGGAATGGAAGCGCCACGGGAAAGGCGCGTGGGACTATTCGACGAACGGGGAGGAATTGCGGGAGTTCTGGTCGCAGGGAATCGAGCGCAACAAGAACTACGAAAGCATCATCACGCTGGGGATGCGCGGCGATGGTGACATGCCCATGTCCGAGGAAAGCAATGTCGCGCTGCTGGAGAAAATTGTGGCGGACCAGCGCAAGATCCTGGCCAACGACATGAATCCCGATCTGGGCAAGATTCCGCAAAGTTGGGCGCTCTATAAAGAGGTGCAGGAATACTACGAGAAAGGCATGCGCGTTCCGGACGATGTGACGCTGCTATGGTGCGACGATAACTGGGGCAACATTCGCCGATTGCCGACCGCGGAAGAACGCAAGCGTAGCGGCGGCGCGGGCATCTACTATCATTTCGATTACGTGGGAGGGCCGCGGTCCTACAAATGGATCAATACGAATCCGATTCCGAAAGTATGGGAGCAGATGAACCTGGCGTACCACTACGGAGCCACGCGGATCTGGATCGTGAATGTGGGTGACCTGAAACCCATGGAATTCCCGATGGAATTTTTTCTGACATTTGCGAGGGATCCGCAGCGGTGGCCGAAGGGAAAACTCGGAGAATTCACCACCGAGTGGGCTACGCGGGAGTTCGGTCCCACGTACGCCTCAGAGATTGCCAAGGTGATGGAGAAATACGCGAAATATAACGGGAGGCGCAAGCCGGAGCTTCTGGAGCCGGGAACATATAGTCAGGTCAATTATGAAGAGGCGGACCGCGTTTCGGCGGAGTTTCAGTCGGCGGTGAATCAGGCAGAACAGATCTATGCCAAGCTGCCCGAGAATTATCGCGATGCGTTTTTTCAGCTGGTGCTTTTTCCGGTGAAAGCATCGGCACAGGTGACGCAACTCTATATCACCGCGGGGAAGAACCAACTGTACGCGAAGCAAGGGCGCGCCAGCGCAAACGACCTGGCGGCGCAGGCGCGTGCGCTGTTTCAGGCCGACGCGGAGCTTTCCGCGAATTACAACCATTCGTTGGCCCACGGGAAATGGGACCACATGATGGATCAGACGCATATTGGATACACCTATTGGAACGAGCCGCCCAAAAACACGATGCCTGATGTGGTTGAATTGAATGTTGCGGCAGAGGCAAAAATGGGAATCGCGATCGAAGGATCCAGCGCGGCGTGGCCGGGTGCGGCAGAAGAAGCAGTTCTTCCGCAGTTCGATTCTTTCGGGCAACAACGCTACTACGTGGACGTCTTCAATCGTGGGCGCGCGCCCTTTCAGTTCTCGGCGACGGCCAGTGAACCTTGGATCAGGCTGAGCCAAACTTCCGGCGACGTCGAAAAAGAGCAGCGGGTGTGGGTCAGCATCGACTGGAGCAAGGCTCCCGCTGGAATCACGGCGGGTTCTGTGAAGATTTCCCGCACAGAGGGAGAGCAGGTAATTGTGAAGGTCGCCGTTTTCAATCCGAAGGAGCCCACGCGGGATACGCTTCGAGGATTTGTCGAATCGGATGGCGTTGTTGCGATGGAAGCGGATGATTTCACGCGCAAGGTGGATGCGCCAGCGGTTCGTTGGGAGGAAATTCCCGACTACGGGCGAACCGGTTCGGGCATGTCGGTCTTTCCGGTGACGGCACCGAGTGTTGCTCCTCCGAAGGATTCTCCTTGCCTGGAATATCAGATGTATTTGTTCGACCCCGAAAAAGTCGAGGTGGAGGCGATCCTGGGGCCGACACTGAATTTTGTGCCGGGCCGAGGGCTTCGCTATGCGGTGTCGTTCGACGATCAGGCGCCGCAGATCATCGACGCGCTGGCGCAGAATTCGCTGCAGGACTGGGAAACGTCGGTGAAAGACAATGTACGCAAGAGCACATCCAGCACAACATTCGCGGGACGGGTTCTCACACGCTGAAGTTGTGGATGGTTGATCCGGGAGTGGTTTTCGAAAAGATCGTTGTGAATCTTGGGGGAGTGAGGCCGAGTACCTGGGGCCGGTGGAGAGCTACCGTGGCGGCGCGGCTGGTGGGAAAAGTCAGCGGTAATTGTTGGGCGAGAGAAGCGACGAGTCCTCAGGGGCTAAAGCCCAATATAAGAGATCCGCTTTCTGTCGGAGCTAAAGCTCCGAACCCCTAAAGAAAAAGTAGATGCCGGAGGAGTTATCAGTGGACGTCGATGGTTGTGACGCTTAGGGCGGGCAGAGTGACGGTCAGTGCTGCGCCGTTCACGCTTTGTTGGCCTGCGGGCACGGGTTGAATCGGGTTTTGGGTTGCCGCGGAGCTGGCGGTCATCTGATAGAGATACGCGGTGCCGGACAGGGTCAGGCCGGTGATGGCGGTGACCTGCGGGGTGGTGGAGCGATTGATGGCTACGAAAACGTAGCGGCCCGCGGTGGTGGTGTCTTCGCTGGCGTAGACAGCAACCTTTGAGACGTCGCTGGATGTCGCTTCAAGCGACGTATCGCCGAAGCAGGCGGTCGAGCCATCAAAGCCGCGATATGCGCGGAAAGCGGCCAGAATGTAGGGTTCGGTGCTACTCAACGGCCAGAGGCTTGCGGCGAAGACGCCTGCGGCGCCAAAGATTCCGAGATTGTCGACCTGCGCGATGGTTCCAGCGATGTGCTGCGAGCCACCGTTGTTGTATTCGGTGATGGCGATTTTCATGCCGGGGTTTTCTGCGTCGATTTTGCTTTGCAGGCGGCCGAGGATGTAAATCGGTCCGCCGAGAACGTCGTTGGTGATCCATGAATTTTCCTGATAGGTGGTATCCCAAAGGCTGCGAGGGCTCTGGACGATGGCCTGAACCTGGGCGTCGGTGAGAGTGGTGCCAGTGAGGTTGATGACGCGAGTCGTGCCGTCGGTGGCTTCGGAATACCAATGGAAGTCGTAGACATCCACCAGCGGAGTGCCGTAGGTGGTGGAAGCTGTTTTTATGGCAGGCAGGTATTTATCGGGGAACCAATTTGCGCCAGTTGGAGTAGCGTTGAGCTCGCCTTGCCAATTGTAGATACCTTCGAATCCGTAGTGCACCGGCCCGAAGACCAAGACGCTCGGAAACTGATCTTTCAGGGCTTTGGTGAGCGTAATGGTGTTCGCAATGTAGGTGTCGGAGGTGACGGCGGTTGGCCCTTGGACTTCCAAATGTGTGGAGTTCCAAAGCTCGGGCTCATTATCCAGCTCGATAAAAGTGGGGTAAGTTGGAGTGGTATCGAAGATTCCGGGCAGCTTTTTGTCGAGCGTCCACGCAAGTTCGTCCATGTAAACATACGCGTCAGTTGTTGGCGGTGTCTCGGTAAACGGAACGCTTGAGATCGTGGATTTCTTGTCCACGACTTGCTTGAAGCGCGCGGCAAGGCGCGTGGCTAAAGGAACGCTCACGTCGACGTTGCCGTTCGCGTCAGCCGAAACATGGCCTTGAAGCTGGAATGTTACGAGACTGGCCATTTTGTTCCCCTGATCCCCAGCGATAAAACTTCGGATGGCCTCGGCTGGAGTAGTGCTGCTACTAAGGTAGGTGTCGTTGCTATAAGGACCGTAATCGCTTCCCGCGTTGGAATAGTTATTTTCCCAGTTGTAGGCCGTCCAGCGATTTCCGCCCGCGCGATCAAACGTGAGAAGCGGCGGAGCACCGGTGTTTCCGGAATAAAAATTGAGGCCGTAGATATAGGGAGAAATTGCTTTTGTGTTTGAAGGGTTGACGGTAATAGTGATGTTCGCTGT
Organism: Candidatus Acidiferrales bacterium; assembly: GCA_963804635.1. Classification (GTDB taxonomy): domain Bacteria; phylum Acidobacteriota; class Terriglobia; order Acidiferrales; family UBA7541; genus Acidiferrum. The sequence continues at coordinate 15,720 of CAWDRK010000045.1, read as the reverse complement.
AGGGGCAATGGGAGTGGCACTTGCTACAGCCGAGTTCGCGCTTTCACCGGAAGCATTGACGGCGGAAACTACGTAGTAGAAGGGCGTACCGTTCGTGAGGCCGGTGTCGGTGTAACTGGCCACGGTGGGATTGGCGATTTGTGTGTACGGTCCGCCGGTCGTGGTCGAGCGCTTTACGTGGTAACTCGCTGCGCCGGCGCTGGCTGTCCACCCGAGCATTACCCGCGCGCTGCCAGCGGCGGCGGTCAATCCCGTTGGAGTGGGAGGTATTTGCACTACTGCAGTGGGAGTCGCGCTTGCTTCAACCGAGTTTGCGCTTTCGCCGACGGAGTTCACCGCAGCGACGACATAGTAGTATTTCGTGCCGTCGGTGAGACCCGTGTCGGTGTAATTCGTCGCGGTTGGATTGCTCACTAGTGTGTACGGTCCGCCGGTCGTGGTCGAACGTTTGACGTGATAGCTGGTGGCTCCGGAACTTGCCGTCCAAGTCAAACTCGCTTGCGTGTCGCCAGCGGTTGCTGTCAGTCCCACGGGCGCTGCAGGAACCGAGCCGGAGGGATTTCCTCCTCCGCTGCCAGAACTGGAGCCTGCGCCTCCGCATCCGATGATTGCCACGAGCAGGATGGCGAGTGCGGCGATGATTAAAGGTTGTGCGCCCTGCCGGTTTCTCAGCGACGATTTCATGGCCGTCCCTCCGCAAAGCTGATGGTTCGCACCGCAGGCTGGTTGGCGCGGGCGTATTTCGGAGAAGCCTCAAGCCGAGGAAGCGCTCGACCCGGGAAAGCAAGGATTACGTGTTGTTGCACCAATGAGAATCGATCTTAGGATCAGAGTAAGAGCGTGGGGCGCGGTGTTTCAAGAGCTTCCTGGAATCGTGCGCGCGAATTATTCAATAGCTTAGTGGTGCTGGGCGGAATTCACGCGCTGGTTGTTTCGCCGTCTCGCAGGCCATAGAATCAGCACGTGTGTAATTAGCGGCTCAGGGAGAATTCTCCAGGTGCGATTCCGATCCGTGTTGCTTGCTCTATTGGTTTGCGTATTTGCCTCAACAATTTCCGCCGAACCCAGGTTGCCGCATCTTTTCAGCGACCACATGGTGTTTCAGCGCGACGCGGCGATTCACGTTTGGGGATGGGCGGAGCCGGGCGAGGCTATCGCCGTGGAATTCGCGGGACAAACGAAACAAACGACGGCGGACGCCGATTCGCGCTGGCATGTGGACCTGGCGGCGCTGCCTGCGGGCGGTCCGTTTGTGCTGCAGGTCCACGGGAAAAAGACACTGGAATTTAGAGACGTAATGATTGGCGAAGTGTGGGTGGCGTCTGGGCAATCGAACATGGCGTTTATTTTGGGAGAAGCCGCGAATGCGACGGAGGTGATTCCCAAGGCCAACGATGCGGGACTGCGCTTTTTCACCGTGCCGAAGAAAATCGCGGTGCAGCCGGAGAGCGATACGCTGCCTGCGGCGTGGGAGGTTTGCAACAGCGAGTCCGCGGGAAAATTCTCGGCGGTGGCGTATTTTTTTGCGCGCGACTTGCGACGGTCTCTGCAAGTGCCTGTAGGCGTGATTCTGAGCGCGTGGCCAGGCTCGGCAGGCGAAGAATGGACCCCGCTGGATTACCTGCAGAAGGATCCCGTGCTGCAGCCGATCGTCGAGAGGTGGGAGAAATTGCCGGCGGAAGACCAGCAATTTGCCGCGGGTCCGCGGGAGTTTTCGCTGGAGTTTGACGATTTTGCGCTGCTGCGGGCGGGCTCGACGGTGGCTCCGGTTCCGTTCAGCAACTTCGATGACGGCGGCTCGAGCACTTCGACCGGCGGCGAGTGGTCGTACAGTTGGGCCGACGCAGCGACGAGCGCATTCGAATTGATCGCGCCGGGACGCGGCGGAAAGGGATACGCGGCGAAGATTTCGGGGAAACTCGATGGAACGAACACCGCGTTCTGGAGGGCGAGTTTTCAGTTGGACGGTTCGCCGGCGGATGTTTCGTCGTTTGCCGGAGTGCGTTTCTGGGTGCGGGGAAAGGGTTCGTTTGGATTTCGCACGTTGCAGCCGACGATTACGGATTGGGCGGACTATGCGTCTGGGGTAATCAAAGCTGGGCCGGAGTGGAAAGAGGTGACGGTGTGGTTCAAGGATTTGAAACAGGCAACCTGGGGAGTGCAAGAAAAACTGACGCTCGAGCAACTTTCGGGATTTGCGATTGAGTGCATGACCGATCTGGGGAATGCGCCGAGGCCGCCCGCGGGGCTGTACCAGGGCATGCTTGCGCCGCTGGAGAACTATCGAATGCGGGGAGCGATCTGGTACCAGGGAGAAAGCAACACGGCTCGCGCGTATCAATACCGAACGCTGCTTCCTACGATGATTGCGAGTTGGAGGACGGGATGGAACGAGGCAGATTTTCCGTTTTTGATTGTGCAATTGCCTAATTTGGGAAAGGGTGAAGACTTCGGCGACTCTCAGTGGGCGGAATTGCGCGAGGCGGAATTATTGACGGCGAAAAAGGTTCCGAGTGCCGGGCTTGCCGTGACGATTGACGTGGGCGACCCGAAGAATTTGCATCCACCGAGGAAACAGGAAGTGGGGGAGCGGCTGGCGTTGTGGGCGCTAGGTACGACGTATGGAAAGAAGGTGGTGTATTCCGGGCCGCTGTATGACGGGATGCGCGTGGAGGGAAAAGAGATTCGCGTGCAATTCAAGTATGCGGGGATGGGATTGCAGGCACATGGCGGGACGTTGCAAGGATTTTCGATTGCCGGCGATGACAAGAAATTTCACCGGGCGGTGGCACGAATCGACGGCGACGCGGTGGCGGTGTCGAGCTCAGAGGTTGAGAGTCCGGTAGCGGTTCGCTATGACTGGGCGGACAGCCCGGAAGGAAATCTGTATAACAAGGAAGGCTTGCCGGCGTCGCCGTTCCGCACGGATGATTGGCCGGGCGCCACGTTTGGCAACCGGTAAGAGGTTTCGGGCTCAGGAAGAATTCGCTGCGCGTGTCGCGGCCCGCACCTTTCTTGCTGAAGATAGAATTTGCGCACTTTGGCACGATTCCCGCAATCGGCCATGCTGCACCAGCGCCGGCGTCCTGACGGAGAGCGATCGAGAAAGAGCCAGCCGCAGGTTTCACCTTCACATTGGCGAACTTTGGGATGCCAACCACCTACCAGTAAATCTGCGGCGTTTAAGAGAATTGGCGCCAGGATGAGATCGGGATCGTTCGCCGCCGACTCCCAATGTAAGGCCAACGTCGGCATCATGAGAGCCAAGTGGTGGCGCGAGGTCGACGTCCAAGCGGAATCATCGAAGGTTGGTGCGCCCAGCGGGAATCGTCGCCGGTATGAAATTTCCACGGGCCGTTGAGGGGAACGACTGATGGAGCGAGGGTCAGAGAGACAGGGTTTGCGGCCGCAGGTGTTGTGCTTTGAGTCTGCGCGGAAACCGGCAGGGCCAGCAGCAGTAAGAGCAGGAATGAAAGGCCGAGTTTCACAGAAAGGACCATCTTGAAGCTGACGGAGCACCCTCCTGCAGAGACGTGGGTCATAACCTTATAAGAATCTATCATAGGGTTAGGCACGATATAACCGCATCCCATTCGTTCAGCACATTAGATAATGACGGATCAGGGTACGGCAATCGGGGATTGGCGTTCTCGGGCAAAACGTTAACGTTTACGATACGGCTCTTAGCGTTGAAATGGGATAAGATTCAGATGACTATCAAGGCCGCTTATCGCCTTCACCCACGATCGACCAACCGTGGAACCCGCAAATGAACGAGCCAGGGAGTTGACCATGAGGAACAAGAAGAAGATGACGATGGGATTGATCGTGGGGAACCGCGGTTTTTTCCCGGACCACCTGGCGAAATCGGGCCGGGAAGAAATGATACAGGTGCTGCACAAGGCGGGGATGGACGTGGTGGTGCTGGGGCCGGAGGATAGCAAGCACGGAGCGGTGGAAACGTTTGAGGAAGCAAAACGCTGCGCGGAGTTGTTCCGGTCGAAAAGCACGCAGATTGACGGCGTGGTGGTAACGCTGCCGAACTTCGGGGATGAACGGGCCATTGCCGATACGCTGCGGCGGGCGAACCTGGGCGTGCCGGTGTTGATCCAGGCGACGCCGGACACACCGGGACAGATGCTGATCACGCATCGCCGCGACAGCTTCTGCGGAAAGATGTCGGCGTGCAACAATTTGCGGCAGTACGGGATTCCTTATTCCATTACCACCCTGCATACGGAGAGCCCCGATTCCGCGGAGTTCGCCAAGGACCTTGAATGGTTCGCGGGAGTTTGTCGAATCGTGAAAGGTCTACGGAACCTGCGGATTGGCGCGATTGGAGCGCGGCCGGCGGCATTCAATACGGTGAGATACAGCGAGAAGCTGCTGGAAGCGAACGGAATCACGGTGGAAACGTTCGATCTTTCAGAAGTGCTGGGACGAATCAGCCGGATGAAGGATCACGACGACGCCGTGGTGCAGAAGCTGCAGTCGATTCAGAAGTATGTGACGACGAAGGATGTGCCGCACGCGGCGCTCGTGAAGATGGCGAAGCTGGGAGCGGTAGTGGACGGGTGGATGAAGGCCGTGGACGTGCAGATCAGCGCGGTGCAATGCTGGACGTCGCTGGAAGAAAACCTGGGAATCGTGCCGTGCACGTTGATGAGCATGATGAGCGACTCGCTGCTGTCGAGCGCGTGCGAAGTGGACGTTTGCGGAGTGCTGGGAATGCATGCGCTGCAATTGGCATCGGAAACGCCGAGCGCGCTTCTGGACTGGAACAATAATTACGGGGGCGACCCGAACAAGGCGGTTTGCTTCCACTGCAGCAACCTGCCAAAACACTTCTTCAAAGATGTGAAAATGGACTTTCAGGAGATTATTGCGGGAACGGTTGGGAAAGAAAATACGTTTGGGACGTGCGTTGGACAGGTGAAAGCGGGAGCGATGAGCTTTGCGCGGTTTTCGACGGACGACGTACACGGGAGGATGCGGGGTTACTCCGGGAGTGGACGGTTCACAGACGATCCGCTGAAAACTTTCGGAGGAGCGGGCGTGGTGGAAATTCCAGGTCTGCAGAAGCTGCTGCATTATATTTGCGAACAAGGGTTCGAGCACCATGTGGCGGCGAACTTTTCGAGTGTGGCACCGATGGTGCACGAGGCCACCACGCGGTATCTGGGCTGGGACATGTACGCGCACGCGGCGTAGACGAGAGGGGATGAATGGGGTTAACGAAACTGCGCGAAGAGGTATTGGAAGCCAACCTGGAGCTGGTGCGGCGCGGATTGGTGCTATATACGTTCGGGAACGCCAGCGGGATCGCGCGGGAAGAAGGGCTGGTGGTGATCAAGCCGAGCGGGGTACCGTATGAAACGATGAAACCGGAAGACCTGGTGGTGGTAGGGCTGGACGGCAACATTGTGGAAGGAGATTTGCGGCCGTCATCGGATCTGGCGACGCACCTGGTATTGTACAAGGCATTCAAGGAGATTGGCGGAGTGGCGCACACACATTCGCGGGCGGCAACTTCCTGGGCGCAGGCGCGGAAGGAGATCCCGTGTTTTGGCACGACGCACGCAGACTATTTTCACGGCGCCGTGCCGGTAACGAAAGCGCTGAGGCCCGCGGAAATCCGGAAGGACTACGAATTGAACACGGGACTTGCCATTGCGCGATGCGTTGGGAAGCGCAACCCGTTACATTTACCGGGAGTGCTGGTGGCGGGGCATGCGCCGTTCTGCTGGGGGAAGACGCCGGCGGATGCGGCGCACAACGCGGTGATCGTGGAAGAGATCGCGGCGTTAGCGCTGCAGACCATAACCGCAAACGCAAAAGCGAAGCCGTTGGAAAAGGTGCTGCATGAAAAACACTTTTTCCGGAAGCATGGAAGCGCGGCGTACTACGGCCAGAAGAAGGGCAGCTAGGCCGACGGTGGTGCGTTTCCGGTTCGGTTGCTTTCGGGCTTTCGAATGCGCTCCAGAGACAGTAAGATTTGTTTGGTAGGAATCCATGCCTGAAAGTGCCTCCATACCTCTCATGTACACAGCGCAAGCAGTGGCAGACAGGTTCCAAAGACAATTCGGAGAAAAAGGGCGAGTGTATCGCGCGCCGGGACGGGTAAACCTGATCGGCGAGCACACGGACTACAACCAGGGATTCGTGATGCCGGCGGCGATTAACTTTTCGTGCTGGGTAGGCGCGGCGCCGCGGTTCGACGGAAGGCTGGCGATCCATTCAGAGAATTTCGGCGAGGACGCGAAAGTCGAGATCGGGAATGCCGCGGCATGGCCGAGGACGGGCTGGGCGAGTTATCCGCTGGGCGTGGCGTGGGCGTTGATGCAGGCCGGATATCCGCTGAAAGGCTGTAGCCTGTACATTGCGGGGGAAGTGCCGCTGGGATCGGGGCTGAGTTCGTCGGCGGCGATTGAAGTGGCAACGGCGCTGGCTCTGCTGGAGAATTCCGATTCATCGATGGACAAGAAAAACCTGGCGCTGCTGTGCCAGCGGGCGGAGAACGAATACGTTGGAGCGCGGTGCGGGATCATGGACCAGTTCATTGCGGTCCATGGGCAGAGGAACCACGCGGTGCTGCTGGATTGCCGGTCGCTGGAAGGGCGGCTGATCCCGATGCCAGAGGATGTGACGCTGGTGGTATGCAACACGATGGTGAAGCACGAACTGGCGGCGAATGAATACAACAAGCGTCGAGCGGAATGCGAAGAAGGAGTGCGACTGCTGAAGAAGGCAATGCCGGAGATCGGGGCATTGCGGGACGTAAGTTCGGCACAACTGGAATTGCACCGCGACCTTTTGCCTAAAGTGATCTACAAGAGGTGCAGGCACGTGGTGACGGAAGATGAGCGGACGCTGAAGGCGGCGAAGGCGTTTGAAAGCGGGGACTTGGCGCCGCTGGGAAGATGGATGGCCGAATCACACGAGAGCCTGAGAGAGGACTACGAAGTGAGTTGCCGGGAATTGGATGTTCTGGTGGACATCGCCGGAAAGCAGCGAGGTGTGCTGGGCGCGCGCATGACCGGCGGAGGATTCGGAGGATGCACCATCAACCTAGTGGCACAAGGGGCGGTGGAACCTTTTTGTGAGGCGGTGCTCAAGGAATATCAGGATCAGACCGGACTGAAGCCGGAAATTTACAGTTTGAAAGCGGCCGATGGCGCGCAAAGCGTCCCGTTCCCGTGAGATGAGATGACGACTGGTGACTTCGCAAAAAACCTCACCGGCGATTTAACCCATTAACACGGGAATGGCTGCTGGTATCGCCACAGCGGACGCAGCGGCCGTGGCAAGGAAAAGTAGAAAAGAAAAGCGAGCCGGCAGGGCTGCAGTACGATCCGACCTGCTATTTGTGCCCCGGCAATGCGCGCTCCGGCGGCGTGCGAAATCCCGAATACAAGACCACGTTTGCGTTTGATAATGACTTCCCGGCGCTACTGCCGGAGGTGCAAGAACGCCCAGCGCAGGCGAATGAGTTGCTGATGGGGGAGCCGGTGGCGGGAAGATGCCGAGTGGTGTGCTTTTCGCCGCGGCACGACTTGACGATCGCGCGAATGTCGCAGGAAGAGTTGCGCGGAGTGGTGGACGCGTGGACGGGGGAAATGCAATCGCTGGAAAAGCTGGCGTGGGTGCGACACGTGCAGATTTTCGAGAACCGCGGGGCGTTGATGGGCGCCAGCAATCCGCACCCGCATTGCCAGATCTGGGCGGCGAGCGCTATTCCCAACATACCGCAACGCGAATTGGAGTCATTTGAAGACTACCGGAACCGGAAGAATCGCTGCCTGCTGTGCGACTATTTGAAACTGGAGATGGAAGAAAAAGAGAGGATTGTTTGCGAGAACGAAGGGTTCGTGGCGATGGTGCCGTTCTGGGCGGTATGGCCATATGAAACGATGATCGTGAGCAAACGGCATGTCGCTTCACTGCTGGATTTTACGGCTGAAGAGAAATATCTTTTCGGGAGCATGCTGGGACGCCTGACCACGCGCTACGACAATCTGTTCGAGACGGACTTTCCGTATTCGGCGGGACTGCACCAACGGCCGTCTGGGGGCGGCGATTATTCAGCTTGGCACTTTCACGGCGCACTTTCTGCCGCCGCTGTTGCGCTCTGCCACGGTGCAGAAGTTCATGGTGGGATACGAACTGCTGTGCATGCCGCAACGGGACATCACGCCGGAACAGGCCGCGACGCGCCTGGCGGAGCTTTCCGAGACGCACTATCTGGACCGGCACTGAGGGCGGAGCTGCAAAGTTCTGCGCAAGTTGAAGACCCCAGGTGCAAAAGCGGCACCTGGGGCACCCGGCGTGCGGATCACTCGGGCTTGTGGGGCACCCACGATCTACTACCGGCCGCCAACGACCCGGCACTCGGTACCCAAAAAAAACGAGAGGCTCCTTCCGGATGTGAAGGAGCCTCTCTTCTCTCTATTTTTTCCACTCAACGACAAGCGAACCCGCGGTCAGGTGCGGGCAAATTTCATCTTCAAGCAGACTGCGAACTGGCCCGTTCTTCCTGCTCCACAAGAGCAAGGATGCGAAGCAGCCAGGCGCGCAGGGCGGTCTCCAGTTCTTCTTCCGTGCCCCACTCATAAAAAGAATTTACGGTTTCTCCGCGGCTGGTCAGGGGAATGTGCCGGCAGGGGAAACGGGTTTCGCGGCGATCCTCAGGCACGAATTGCATCAGCAGGCATTCAGAACAGGGCTGCGGATGGTCGGGATCGTGGAAATTGAAACAGGTGGGAGAATCCTCGAAAACAAAATTAGGACGCCAGGGAAACGCTGTGCTTTTCGGTACCCGCCGGTCTCAAGGAAGGCGAGTTCGGCCCGCAGGACCTGGAGACATCGCGCTTGTCAGGCATAGGAAAATCCCCGGAGGGAATGGTGAGCCGAAGGGAGGAAGTGAGCGGTGCCAGGAGTCACCAAGCGGCGTGATGCGTATCACAGGAGACTGCGACGGGGTAAGGTATCAAGGTCACATAAGTAGGTGATGGCATGCTGAACGGCTGGCGACGGAACGGCACAAGGTTCCAATTTGTGACACGCACGGACGGGGAAACGCTGCCCGACGGAACCTCCATGCGAGCGCCCTATGGGCTAGAGATTATTGAGAATTGCCTGGCGTGCCCGCACCGGGAAGAGCGACTGTTCTGCAACCTGCCCGAGGCGTCGGTAAAGGCTTTGTCTACAATCACTTCCTCGGCGTCTTACCCGAAGGGAGCGACATTATTTGTGGAAGGGCAGCCGGCCCGAGGGGTGTTCATTCTGTGCAGCGGGCGGGTGAAGCTTTCGACGTCGTCGGCAGATGGCAAGACACTCATTCTGCGGATTTCGGAGCCAGGGGAAGTCCTAGGCCTCCCAGCGACCGTCACAGGGACATGTTACGAACTCACCGGGGACGTGATCGAGCCGGCGCAGGCGAACTTCATTTCGCGGAACGAGTTTCTGAATTTTCTCAAGGAAAACGGGGAAGCAGCACTTCGGGTGGCGCAACAATTGGGTGAAACGTACCACGCAGCGGTGGCCGAGATGCGCACGATCGGGCTGTCGCACTCGGCCGGAGAAAAGCTGGCGCGGTTCTTACTGGAGTGGGCGGCGAACTATCCGGAAGAAAAAGGCCAAGTGCGAATCAAGCTGACGCTGACGCACGAAGAGATCGCGCAGATGATCGGGTCGTCGCGAGAGACGGTGACGAGGCTGCTGGCGGATTTCCGGAGAAAACAGTTGGTGCAGGTGATGGGGTCGACGCTGGTGATCAAGAATAAATCGGCGTTGGAAAATATTGTAACCGGGTGAAGGGTTGATTTGAACGTAGAAACGAAGCCCGCAGCGGCTGAAGCCGGGTTGCAGGGCAAGCACATAGGGCACGACTGAAGTCGTGCCCTCCCAATACCACACAAGTGAACAGGCTGCGGGAACATGGCAAAACCTTTCCGCAGGGGCTGAAGCTCCGACTGCTGAAGAAACGAAGAAAAGAGTGATTCATCGCACAAAAGGCGTGAGGTCCTCATTCCGCACACTGCGTTCGGAATGACAGAATGAGAGTCTTCCCGTGGACTAGTGCGCGAGTTCTACTGCGTTAGTACGACGGCGCGATCGTAGCCCGTCATTTCCAGGTAGCCGACGCCTTTTAGAGGCGAAGTGTCCTTGTGACCTGAGACCGTGATTGCGCCTTCCCAATAATTTGGAAGCCCTTTGCTCTGGCCGGTTAATTCCTGGGATTTGAGAGCTGTGTCAGCTTCCAATTCAATGCCGAGTTTCGGGACGGAAATTTTCCAGCGGACAGGATAGGTTGCGGAAGTTACCGGGCTTTTCCAGGAATCGCCGAGCGGCGTCAGCGTGAAATCCGTGTGAGCGAGATGATGCGATTTGCCTTGCGCGTCGACGAAGGTCCCGGCGGAAAAGGGATCGATGGAACCGTCCGTGCGCCGGAGTTGGAAAAGCATCAGCTCGGTATTGTCGGCAAGCTGAAGGCTGAACCAATCCCAGCCGGCTTGATTGGCTTCGAGTTGGTTGGTGAAGAATTCGTGATCCATCCAGGAGAGGCCGGAGACCTGATAGTTTTCGCCATGCAAGACAATCGTTCCAGAAGTTTTCAGACGCGTGAGAGAAATATAGTGGGAGGCGTGTCCCGGGCCTTCGGCTTTCGGACTGACGCTGTTTTCGCCATGAATGACGGGTGGCTTTTCGGGATGCAGTTGAAGCGCGAGGGAAAAGCGATCGTCGATGGCGCGCAGTGTCTGATCTGAGCCGTTCCAGGTAATTTGCCAATTGCCATTCCAGATGCGGAGGGCTGACTGATCGATTCCGGCGATGCCGGGGCCAGCGCGATTGGTGCGCTCGGCGTGGTAGAAGAAGCCACCGTCGAGATCGCTGAGAGCGAGATGGGCGAGATAGAGGTCGCGGATGTCCCAAGCGGATTGTGAAACGGGCTCCCGGCTGACGGCCTGTCGGAAGAACGTAAGCTCAAAGCCGAAGCGATGGCCGTCTGATGCGGTGAGGTTGCCGGTGTAATACCACCACTCGGTTTGGAAATCAGGATGATTGAAATAATCACGCGGGAATTCGTAGCGGTAACCGGGCAGGGCGGATTTGTACTGCGCGGCGGCAGGCTGGAGGCAGAAAAGAAGCACGGCGCAAAGCAAGGCGCTACTCTTCATGGACCACCTCGAGCGGATTCAGGCGAACGGCGACACGTGCGGGATAGAGTCCGGCGAGGACGGTAGCGAAAAACACCAGAGTGAGAGCGGAGGAGAGGATGGCCACCGGCCAATGAAAACGGATGGTCCAGCCGAAGGACTGTTTGTTGATGACGAAAACGAGAATGAGCGAAAGGAGGTAGCCGAGAACAAAACCAACAAGATTGGCGAGGAGACCGAGAAGGCCGGCTTCAACGAGAATGAGTTTGCGGATCTGCTGAGCGGAAGCGCCGAGGAAACGGAGCAGGCCCAGTTCACGGCGACGGTCGATGACCAGGGCGAGAAGCGCGCCGGCGATGCCCATGACGGCGACGAAGACGGCAACGGCTTCGAGCGCGTAGGTAATGGCGAAGGTGCGGTCGAAAATGCGAATGGCTTCGGCGCGCAAGTCGCGATTGGAAAAAACGAGGATGTGGCGGTCGGCAGCGAGTTGCTGAATGGCTTTGCGGACGTGGTCGGCGTTGGCCGAGGGAGCGAGAAAGACAGCGAGGTTGGAGGGTGTGGGATCCGGGAGATAGCGGAGGGCAGTTTCGCGATCCATCAGGATATAGCCGCGTTCGGCGGAATAGTCGGGGTAAACGTCGGTGATGCGGAAATCGGCGCGCGATGAGCCGAGGGAGAGTGCGATGGTGTCGCCAATCTTCACGTGATGCTTGTTGGTGAAGGGTTCGCTGACGATGATGTTGTTGGCGCCGCGCAATTCGGCAAGAACCGTCTCCGCGGGGCGACCAGAGAAGAAATCGGAATTGCGGTAGGAGCGCGAAGTGGTCAGCTCCATGGAAGCAAGGGTTACGGGCATGCCGTCGCAGGTGATCTCGTAGGCGCGCAGGCGGTCGACGGAAGCGACGCCGGGGAGTGCGGCAATTTTTTCCGCGAGGTCCGGGGAAAGTGTGGGATGGCGATCCGCGGCGGGGCGGCCGACGGGACGGATATACAGATCGGCGGGAAGCTGGCCATTCATCCAGGTGACAACGGTCTGGCGAAAACTGCCAACCATTATGCCAACGGAAACCATCATGGCGATGGCGGTGGAGAGCGCGGCAACAAGGACAGAAGTGCGATTGAGAGAGGCGGCCAGGCTGCGTGAGGCGAGCAGGCCTTCCATACCGAGAAGCTTTCGGAGAGCTTGCGCGGCGAGAGAAGACAGGAGGCTAACGAGCGCGGGGATCGCGTAGGCTGCGGCGACGATCAGGAGAATGCTGGCGAGATAGCCGAAGACAGGCTTACGTGCGACCGCGGGAAGTTGGGAGGCGAAGGCGGCAGCAGTGGCGAGAAGAACGGCGATGACGAGATCGCGACCCTTGTGCATTTGGGCGGTGTATTCACGACGGCCACGAGACATGGCGTCGACCGGGGGAACCAACATGGCTTCGCGCGCGGGCGAGAGGGCGGATGCGACGGCAACGCCGACGCCGATCAAAATGGCGAGCGCGACGAAGCGAGGAGTCAAGTCGATGGAGCCGGGGCGACTGCTGACATACAGAGATTCTACGGTGAGGGCCATCAGTTCTACCGCGCCGGCAGCCATTACGCGGCTGAGCGGGAGGGCAAGAAGAGCGCCGCTGAAACCGAGTACTGCAGCTTCGCCAAGAAAAGCGCTGAGGATGGCGGAGCGGCTTCCGCCGAGGGCCCGTACAACGCCGATTTCGTGGCGGCGCCGGACGACGGAGATAGAAATTGTGTTGTAGATGAGGAAAGCGCCGACTACCAGCGCGATATAACTAAGCAGGCGCAAATTCCAGCGAAAGGCGGCGAGCATTTTGCGGTTTTCGTTAGTGGCGGTGCCTTGCGGGTGGACATCCACGCCGGTTGGCAAGACGCTTTGAACGCGCTCTCGGAAAGCGTTGAGATCGGCGCCTACAGGCAGTTTGAGCAGAATGCGATCGACGCGGCCAAAGCGATTCAGAGCTTTTTGAGCGGTCGCGATGTCCATCAGGATAGCGCTGTCGTTTCCGTTGGAGTCGGGATAGACGCCGCGCACGGTGCAAAGGAGAATGCGATCGTTGATGAGAAGTTGCAGTTGCTCGCCGGGATTTTTTCCAAGGCTGGAGCCAACCCAAATGCTGGCGGGATCTTGCATGCGCTTCAGGGATTCAGCCGGAGAGCTATCGGAAGGTTGTGCGGAAACCTTGGCTGAGCTTGGGGAGATGTACCGGCGGCCTTCGGCGACGAGATCGAGGCCAATCAGGGGAAGGGTCTGATGGGTATTTGTGACCGTGGCGAAATCCTCGATGCGCGGTGAGATGCGAACAGGAAAGGGTTGCGAGGAAAGTGTGGCGAGTACGGATTCGGGGACGCCGCCGGATGCGACGACCTCCAGGTCATTGTCGCCAGCGAGTGTTTCCATCGAGGAATGAAAGGAACCGGTGGCGGCATTGCCGGCGAGTTCGATAGCCAGCACGACGGCCACACCGAGCGCGACGGCGAGGATCGTGAGAGTGAGGCGAACGGGCTCGTGAAAGAGCGGCCGGACCATCAAACGGTAGAAGAGTTTGAAGCGAGACATGTCAGCGGCGCTCAATCGTTTCGATGCGCCCGTCGCGGAGGCGCACGAGAGTGTCGGCGATGGCGGCGGCTTCCTGGCTGTGAGTGGCGAGAATCGTCGCGGTTTTGTGCTTGCGAGTAAGGCGCTGTAGAAGAGTGAGGATCAACGCGCCGGTTGCAGTGTCGAGATTGCCAGTGGGCTCATCGGCGAGAAGGAGCTTGGGCGAATGCATCAGCGCACGAGCGATGGCAACGCGCTGCATCTGTCCACCGGAGAGCTGGTGAGGATAACGGTTGCCGAGGCCGTCGAGTTCGACCCAGCGTAAGCGTTCGTCGGCGGTGGCACGGGCATCGGGGATGCCCGCGAGCAGGAGAGGCAGTTCGACATTTTCATAGACCGTGAGGGTGTGAAGAAGCTGGAAGGACTGAAAGACGAAACCAACTTTGTTGCGACGCAAAATGGTCAAAGCAGCGTCGTCGAGGCCGGAAGTAGGGACGCCCTCGATAAGCACGGTGCCGCGGGAAGGAAAGTCCATGGCGCCGGCGAGATTGAGGAGGGTGGATTTGCCGCAGCCGCTGCGTCCGACGAGGGCGAGGAGTTCGCCGGCCGCGACGTCAAGGGTGATGCCATCGAGGGCGCGAACGGGCTGGCCGTCGGTGGCGTATTCTTTGTCGACATTTTGCAGCGAGAGGATTGGCATGAGTGTTCGCGGGCGAACCGGCCATTCGAGTCTGTGTGAAAACTATGGAAAAAAGCAAAGACATTTCCTCCGGGGACTGAAGCCCAATGATAGCCAAGCACGTGATGTCGGAGCTGAAGCACCGACCCCCTAAAGAGTAGAGCTTTTCAGCAAGCTGTAACCCCGGGCACAAAAACAGCGTGTGGGGCGACCCGGTAGAAACCCACGAAGGGAAACCAGGATTTGGCGACCGATTCACTGCAAAACGAAAATAGAAAGACTTTGCGCGGGTAGATGAAGATGAAGCGCGCGGGCCGAAACGTCGGCCTGAGCGTTGCCAAGCAAGACGGCGGCGCCGGCTGCATCCTCGCCCGGGGTGTCGTGAAGGGGAATATTCAGTTCGCGCCGCTGAGTTCCATTGTGAAAAGCAATGACGAGCCTTTCTTCCTCGGTTTCGCGCAGAAAGACATAGGAAGTGTCATCGGAGGAAAGATGCCAGAGTTGGCCGCTACGCAGCGCTTCATGCTCGCGTCGGAGCCGCAGAAGCTTCTGGACGTAGGCAAAAACGTCCTGCTGCTCGGGCGTGCGTCCCTCCGAGGTGAAAGCATTCTTTTCATCTTCGTGCCAGCCGCCAGGGAAATCGCGGCGATTGTCCGGATCGTTTCCTCCCGCCATGGCGATTTCATCGCCGTAATAGAGCTCAGGAATGCCGCGAAGAGTAAGCGTCAAACCGAAAGCGAGCTTCACCTTAGCGATGGATGATCCGGGCATGCTGGCGAAGCGCGGCACATCGTGATTGGCGAAGAAAGGCACAAGAAAATCCGGATGGGGATACAAAGAATCCTGCCGCAATATATTGGCGATCTTACCGGCCGGGGCCTGCTTCAACAAAACGTCGCGAAGGGTAAAGAACGTTGGGAAATCGAAGACGGTGGTGAGCTGCGTATCGATGCCGTCCCAACCTTTGCGGCCACCGACAAAAAAAGAAGTGACGGTGGGGTCGGGATGAAAGACTTCGCCGATGGTGGACAGGCGAGAATAGTATTTGCGCAGACCGGAGTGCCACTCCGCCCAGAATCTTCGTGAGACATAAGGAAAAGTGTCGATGCGGAAGCCGTCCAGGCCGGAGGATTCCGCCCACCAAATACTGTTTTGGATGAGGTATTCGACCACGAAAGGATTTTCTGTATTCAGGTCGGGCAACACGCCGAAGAACCAGCCATTGGTGAGGTTTGCCCGCATCGGCGGAGGCGTGTGGGGATCCTGCAAGGATTCAAAGAGATCGTTGGTGGCGTCTTTCTTGCTCGATTGGCCGTAGAAGTCAGGCTTCAACGGCGAGG
>CAWDRK010000044.1:0-349327 GCA_963804635.1 Candidatus Acidiferrales bacterium | reverse complement strand
AGAAAACGCTGTTTTTCTCATGTCCTAGCACAGAAACCAGGTTCCACTGGGATGGGTGCTCCGATCCAAGCGGAAGCTGGTTCGTCGGCCGACCAGGATCGTGGCTCCCGGGCCGAGGAACGAACCCACGAAGTTCTGCCTCGGTTGCGATTTTCCTCCATCGCGACGATACCGCGCTATTCCACGTCGAACGAAACGGTCGCGCGGACGGGGCCGACAGGCGGAATTGGCGGAGACGGCGGGACTGGCAGAGGCACTGGCTGATCGGGAGCCGAGTCCCTGCGTCAGTGAGTGGCGAGGTTATGGTCATCGTAGACGTGCAATTCTTCTACGGCACAGGCGGGCACACCCCCCGTCGAAGTCAACCTTGAGGGCGTCGTGTTCGACTTGCACCATCCAGAACACGTCGTTCGAGTCGATGTGAACGTTGAAGTCGTGAACTTGTGCAGTGAGAGGGAGTTGAGCGTTCCAACTGGAACGGTGTACAGGTCAAGTCAAACGAAGGCGAATGTACCCCTATGAAGCTGACCGTCAATATCGATGAACTTGCCACGGGCAAAGCCCATGTCGGCTCTGTAGGCTAGCGTCGTGTTGACCCCTGAGGTTGTACCAGTCCCGCCCCCTTGGATGTGGGTCAGACCCACCAACCCGTCGAAGTCATTGATCTGCGACGGGTCGCTGATGTCGGCTAGCGGGGTTGTGGGACCTAGCGGGTTATGGTGTACGGGGACGCCAAAGGGCTTAAACGGGACGACGCCCCCAGGAATGGGTTTGAGCCTAGGGCCTCGGCACCCTTTATCATCATCCTCGTCGCCAGCGTAGGCCAAGTTTGGACGTAACAGGCCCGTTCCAAGGGCTGCGCCGGCCGCGCCGCGAATTAGATTGCGACGGCTCACCGATTTCTGATCAAGTTTTTTCCAAGAAATGGGGTCCTGTTTATTCATCGCTGTACTCCTTCAACGCGCTTGCGGACACAAAAGGTATGCGTTCACCGGCGGGTGATGGCCCGGGTCCCGAAAATGCCTGGCGAGAAATCATGAGAAAAAGTGAGAAAGGAAGATTGGGAAACCACGGGGAGTCTGTTCTTGTCTTCGCCACAAGTCAAGTGATAATTCAATGAACTCGACAAACGGTCAAATAACGCGCCAAGTCCCGAACGCCGAAATCGGAAAAGTAGGTACTGGCGCCGCGCCATTTGTGCATTAGTGAAGTAACCAGCCAGCTGCCACTGCAACGACAATCAATTTCACCAACCATCCGGCCGCGTATGACATCACGAAAACGCGATGCAGTTTCATGAAGGCAGCATTCGTGAGAATGAGCGGCAAGGGACCGAGCAACCAGACAGCGAGGGCCAGTTTGACGGCAGCGCCTACAGAGTAAAGGCCCAGCCAATCGATGACGTAGGCAAACACTCCGCAGGTCAGAAAAGGTAGTGGGCTGGTCAGGGCAATTGCTCGTCCTTCGGCCCCTTCTCGCCAGATTTCAGGATATGTGTAGCGCCGATGCAGCCAATCACCCGCGAAGAACCAGTCGGTCAGTGAAGACGCAATACCACTTCCGATGACGACGGCGACGAATCGTGTCCAGTCCATGGCGTCCTCCAACGTGCTGCCGCATTGTACTTCCGGCACGAAGCTCTGCGCTTAGACAAAGTCCCGAGAAACGCGGTAATCGGAAAAGTGTCACTTCTCTCTTGCTTTGCGCTCAGACGCCAAACGAATGTAATAACGTGCGCCTCCGAGGCTCATCTGCATATCTTCAGCAACCTGAATTTTGAAATCGCCGTCTGCATCTTCCGTTTTGGGCTTCCTTCCGTAGAGTTTCTCGAAAGCCTCTATGAATCTATCAATGCGCTCCGTGTCGTTTTGCATTTCCACCCGAACGTGCCCGCCTTCCGCAAGGAAATAATCATACCGCCAGTTGCCCGATTAGCGCATACCGGAAAAATTGGTTTCGGCACCGCTTTTGGACGAGTAAAATAGATGACACTATGAAAGTCGAAATCGTTCACTGTCCAACGTGACAGAATAATAGTGCCAAGGTCACGAGTCTCGTGAGCCTAATCAAGCAGCGCCTAAACATTGAAGCTGTCTGTACGCCTGGCAAGACTGGCCAGTTCGACGTGATAGCGGGAGGCGAAAAAATTGCCGAGCGCGGCGGAAACTGGCTAACGCGGAGCTTTGGCGCAGGGTATCCAGACCTCGAGAAAGTAATCGAGCAGATCGTCGAAAAGAATCGTGCGGGAACGGTCCCGTAGGTCCTGGTTAACGCCGTACCCGTCCATTTGAATTTCAAGTTTCCGGTTTTGTTACTCAGGACTTAGCTGCCGCTGTCGATTGACCGAAAGACTTCACGCCCGCCGCCTCGTCATTCATGATGTCGAAGACGGTATATAGTTTTGTAATTTGCATTAGGTAGGTGACCTTATTTGTGAGGTTGAGAAGTTTCAGCTCTCCCCCCTGCTTCCGCACGCTCGCGAAGGCACCGACCAGAGAACCAAGGCCCATGCTGTCGATGTAATCGACAGCACCAAGATTGAGCAAAATCTGCTTATGTCCCTTCCTTAACAGGTCACAAACAACGTCGCGCACTGAGGCGCTCTCTTCGCCAAGTACAATCCGCCCTTTGATGTCCACAATCGTGACACCACCGACTTGTCGAGTGCTTGTCGTCATGCTCATTGACAACCTCCTAACACATTCTAATGCTCGAAGACTTCACCCCTGACAAATCGGACAAGTGGGGTTCTAGGAATCCAGCTGGAACAATTCAGGCATTAAATCGTTCCTCGTCTGTGGTCTGTTTGGAAAACATCGACAATTGGGGGTCCTGAACGGTTCACACCATTGGTTCTCATCGAAACGGGAAACGCTGGACGGCTGGACAAGGCTTGCCCCCATGTCCTTTCGCCCGGTGGCGCTTGATTTCGACGTACAGGTTCTCTCGTTGTTGCTGGACTTCCTCTCGCGCTTGCTCACTGTGTAACAAAGCGGGACTGAGAGTATTCAGTTTGTTGTTCAACGCGATGAGCTGATTCACAAGATCGTCTTTCACTTGGCACTGGTTTCCCGATGTCATATGGTCAAGCCTCAAGATTATTAGATGCATGATTGACTCAATTCGACTCGACAATACGCTGCTCGCTGCATGTGTGGCTGTAATTGAGATCAAGGCTCCATGTGACCGGAAACACTTGGCTGATTCAGCCTGCGAGGTTGGACTGGCTCACTGGACGTATAACGCCGTTCCCGTCAATGCGTGAAGTACTACTTTACTTTGTCGAGTGGCCGGGCGCCATTGCTGGCGCCCAGCCCTCTAAGAACCGGACTTGAAGGTTTCCCATTCATCCGGCTCGAGCACTCAAAAACGCCCCCATGAACAACGAGGACGCGGCCTGATGCAAAACGAATTAGACCTACTCGATACGGACTTGCTGCCGATTCGCACGGCGGAGGGAATTCCCCCGCGGTGTGTGAAGCCGCACCAACAGGTCGCCCCGTCGTCATTTGCTTTGCTTCATGCATCGGTTCCTCAAGCGTTCTCGAGCTGAGCACCAGCAGGAGGTCAGCTCCGTTTCCGGCGAGGTGATCTTGTCCCCACGAGGCGACGCAACCTCTATCTGCCCGATTACAGGGCAGCCTTCGCTTGCTCCCATTTCCGTTACCCGCAGCGCCGTCGGATTCATCTTGCGATGGTCCTTCCCCTTGCGGGGAGCGCTACGGGCTTACCCTGTTCCGCTGAAATGACGCGATCGGTTAGACCTGCTCTATACGCCGGCAGTGTTGAATACCCATGGCCGAGGAATCGGAAGCCTCGGCACTCACTGCAAGAAGAGCCACGCAGCATTTTAGGCTCTCTTCGCGTGACGACGCTTACGAGCATTTGTATATTCTGATCATACGATCAAGCCTAGGCCCGTCTCCGCCTAATGCTGGCAGATACACCGTTGCCTCACGGTTTCGGCGCCGCTCTTACGAGCGTGGATACATTGTCCAAGGGCTCCAGAACGGTTCGTTGCCTCCCCGCTCTGCCTTGTAGGCTACGTGCGATGAGACGCACGGTCTGATCGAGTTCCTCCTCTCCAGACAATCATTTTCAGCAGCTTTACAGGCCGCACTCCGATTTTGCGACTGTACGTCCGCTGAGTTCCGAACCGACGTGGAGTCCCAATCTTGTGTTATGGTTTGACCGGCTAACGAGCGGCCCGGAGCCTAAAGTGACCGTGTCGCCTAGCGTGGAATATAGAGCAGGAGGTCAAATGATCAAGAAGGGCACTGCATCCGCTCTGCTGCTGAGTGGATTTCTTTTCGCTGGCGAGGCGTTGCTCGCTCAGAATGCTCAGAATAACGTAGCCCAGAACCCGCAACCCGGCCAGCAGAACGGATCGTCCATCGATCAAGAGTCCATCGATCAAGAGATCGCCATGTTGAGGTCAAACCTGCGGGCCAACCGAAAGCAAGTTATCGCCGCCAATATGAAGTTGACCGACAGCGAAGCGGAGAAGTTCTGGCCAATCTACGACCAATACGTCAACGAGTTGGTGAACATCAACAACGCGAAATACGCTCTCATCAAAGAGTATGTGCAAAACACGAACATGACGGAGGAGCAGGCCGATAGCCTCACGAAGAAGTGGCTCGCGGTGGATGAATCCGTCGTCCAACTCCGACTCAAATACATCCCCATCTTCCGTAGGGGGCTATCGGCCAAAGGCACAGCGCTGTTCTTTCAAATCGACCGGCGCGTTCAAATGCTGATCGATCTGCAATTAGCAAGCTTGCTTCCGCTGATTGGGCCTTAGCTGAGTCTGAACACCGAATCTAAAACTCCGCCCACAACGAGAAGCAAAGCGCCTAAAATGAGCATAATCATTGGCCGCACTCCAGAATGCTCAGCAATTGAAGTCGAGTTAACTCGCAACGGGACTATTGAAGCTTCGCGTACTCCGCCTTGGCAGCGATGAAAATCGGAATGTCAGGGTCGGCGTCTTTCCAAAGCGTGAGGAAATCTTGATAGGCCGCCTTGGCCTTGGCGGTGTCGCCCTGCATGGCGTAGGCGCGAGCGAGACCTAGATGGCCGAGAGAGATCACCGGGTCTGTCGCTGCATAGTCCTGCAAGGCCAAAATTCTCTGAAATTCCTTTACAGCATCTGCCGCTCGACCTCCCTTCAAATAGCTGAGACCGCGAACGTACAAAACCGTCAAGTTGGAGCGATCATAGGGTGTTGCCGCACTCAGTAGCTCAATCGCTTTGGCGCCGTCGCCGAGATTCAAAGCGGCCGCCGCCTGCACTAAAGGAACGGACACGGCCTGGACCAGCGTGTCCTCTGGACGCTTTGCTGCCCAAGTAAGGGCCACTTGTTGGGACTTTTTGTTTTCGCCGGCAAACGCAAGTGTCGCAGCTGCGAGTAGCTGAGTCTTGTACCCATTGGATACTGATAGGGCTTCGTTCGAGACTTCGAGCGCCTGCTTCCTGTTCTGGAAGATCGCTTGCACCCAGCCTTCCTGCTGAAGCACTCGGGCTTCTGATCCGACCATCTTCAGTTGTCGGGAGACTTGCTTAGCCTTCGTGTAGTAGTCTTCAGCTTTCCGGAGCTGTCCGCAAGAGGCGGCCAGGCTTCCGCGCAGCAACGTCACCAAGATCCCCCAGGACCCGTTGCCTTCTTCGAGACCAGCTTCTTTTTCGAAAGTTGCCTGGTCGCCTATTGCCAGCGCGTTCTCAGCGAGGTAGTAGTGCAAAGCGCTGTCGTTCGGAAGGCGCTGGCGTCCAGTGTTTAGTATCGCGGTTGCTTCCGGTATACGATGGAGACCCCTGTAAACATGCGCCAATATAAAGTAGCCGCGAGGATTGTCTGGATCTAAGGCAATCAACTTTTCTGCGTTCGGAAGAGACTTCTCGAACAATCCCAAAACGTTATATTCGGCGGCCAAGTTTGAGTGAGCCGGGTAGTCGTGAGGAAACTCTTGCTGATAGAGTTCATAGGAGGCAATGCCTTTTTCTATCTGTCCAGCACGCGAATAGTACATTGAGGAGATGTAGAACCTTTCTCTCTCGCTCGCCCGGTCTTTCAGCTCAAACGCCTTCCAACGGTACTCGTCGGCGGCCACGACCTCATCGAGGTTGTTATAGATGACGGCGAGTCGAGCATAGGCCATGGCAAATTCGGGATCGAGTTCGATCGCGTGCTTGTAGTAAGGAATGGCCACGAACTCATCGTCGGCGTTGTGCTTGATATCTCCTAAAGTGAAAGACTTGAGTGCCTCCAGCGAAGAGGTAGTAGCCTCTTGCAGTGGCTTGTCGAATTTCCGAACTGAGGCAAGGGACTCTCCGAGTTTTTCGCGCAGCTGGCTGGCCACTTTGTCCAGCGCGCCCAGAACTTCCTCCTTACGGCTAGTTTGTGCTTGCACCTGGGCAAGCGTGTCTCCGGTGGATGCTTGAATGGCATCGAGAGAGATGACGTACTGACTGCCTAAGCTGGCGATCGAACCGACGAGTAAAGCCTTTCCTCCTTGGCGCTGGCAAACCTCACGCCCGATGGCAGGGGTTACGCGCACATCTGGTGACTTTCCCATCATGGCCAAGGTGTTGCGGACTTTTTGCTCGGAAAGCACATTCAGGTAGGGGGACTGCTGCAGATCCACTTCTAAGGCTTTCTTTAGGGTGTCGTCGAAGACCGCGTCACCCGTCGTGTTTGCGAAATCGGCGAGGACGATGGTGTCTTGATCGGTGAGCTTCACCGACCTGTGAGAACGCGAGTAAATGGTTCCCAAAATCAGGATGAGAACTGAAGCTGCAACAGGAACCAAAACCTTCCACGGCGGAATGCGCCGTTTCTCTGCAATCACTGGTTGTTGTACGGAGGTAGCTTTCTGATCTTGGGTGGATGACCTTGTGAATGTCTCTGCCGCCGTTTGGTCGGAAGCAGCCTCCGAGAGCCTGATGTCAGTGTCACGTTTCAGGCGTTGAAGGTCAGCGCGCACTTCTGAAGCATGCTGGTAGCGCAGTGCCCGGTCCTTCTCCAGAGCCTTGTTGACAATGCGTTCGAGCTCCGCAGGCAGGTCGGGATTGAGACGAGTGGGAGGAATGGGTGTTCGTTCGAGAATGGAGCTGAAGATGACACCAGAACTCTCACCGCGGAACGGCAGAGCACCTGTTGACATTTCATAAAGTACGACGCCAAAGGAAAACAAGTCCGTCCGCGCGTCCAAATCCTTGGCCCGAACCTGCTCAGGCGACATGTACGCGACGGTCCCAAGTGTGCTCCCAGGGCTCGTCAGGTGATCTGGGTCGACTTCCAGCGTCAGCTGCGTATCTACACTCACAGACCTAGGCTTTTCGGAACCGACTTTTGCCAGTCCAAAATCGAGAATCTTGGCATGGCCGCGTTTGGTCATAAAAATATTCGCTGGCTTGATATCTCGATGGACAATTCCTTCGCTGTGCGCCGCATCTAATCCTTCGGTTACTTCAATCGCCAGATCCAGCAACCGCTCAAACTCCATCGCCTGCCCACTGATCAAATGCTTCAGCGTTGCGCCATCCAAATACTCCATGGCAATGAAGGCTCTGCCGTTTTCTTCGCCGATGTCGTGAATAGTGCAGATGTTGGGATGGTTCAATGCGGAGGCGGCTTGAGCTTCTCTCTGAAACCGCGCCAGCGCCTGCGTGTCCTTGGCCACATTGTCGGGTAGGAACTTCAGCGCAACGAAGCGGTGCAGCCGTGTGTCCTTAGCTTTGTAAACGACGCCCATCCCGCCACCACCGAGTTTTTCCAAAATGCGGTAGTACGAAATGGTCTGGCCGATGAGTGATGAAGAGTCAGCCATTTGGCGCTCATATTAGGTTGCGCAAGAGGGCAAGTCAACGAACACAAACTTCTCATAACTTCTCATCGGGACTCAACTGAAGCAGCAATCATTTTGTACTTTGGTAGCCCAAGTAGCCCAACTGAGGGACTGAAAATCGCTGTCTTTCCCGGTAAGCGACACCAAACAAGGCATTTAGATTTCTGCATTCTTCGGCTGTTAACCGAAGGGTTGCTAGGGAAAACGTCGGGAGACTGTTCGCGAAGGACGCGGGAGACGGTCTCAGACTCTCGGAAGTATTGGTGGGCGGGCAGGGATTCGAACCCTGAACCTAGCGATTATGAGCCGCGTGCTCTACCGTTGAGCTACCCGCCCCAATGCTCATGCCTTTATACCGTACTTCGTGCGCAACGTCTTGTCTAGCTTCCTCAGACCTGCTTCTGCCCGTTGGTGATTCGGCAAGATGTAATACGCTTGCGTCGTGCTCACGTCGGCGTGGCGAAGGATGCTCTGTATGTCAGTGTCATCGACGCCTGCTTCGTTCAACCGGGTGCCGAGACCACGGCGGAAAGCGTGCCATCCGAACCACGCGCCGTTGATGAATTGCGGAATGTCGCGGCGCGATAGGTTGTCAAGGTCAAGCGGGCGAAGCATCTTCTCCCCGCGAAATATCCAACCGTCACCGATAGGCGGATACACCGTCTTGTACTTCGCGAGAATTTTGCGAAGCAGGCCGATGACGTACACGCCCGCCTCACGCGCTTCGGTCTTCGGCGCTCCGATGTGGCTTTGCCATACTTTGCGCTGCACGTGGATGCTCCGTTGCAATGACTGACCGACTCATAATCGATTGGTTCCCGGTTCGAGTCCGGGGGAGCCCACCACAGTCCTGAGGGTCTCTATCTTGTCCAATCCTCGGTTTTCAAGTGCTTCAGCCGGCGGAAAGAGCGCTCGTTCGTTACCAGAACGGCTTCGACGGCCCACGCGTGAGGCCGCGATCATCACATCCAAATTTCCCATGGGGATCCCAGCCATCTCAAGAGCGGCTCGCAAATCAGCGTAGGACCTTGCCGCGTTGGAATCCTACGGCAGAGAATCCACTCGCAGTAGAAATTTATCGATGGCGGTCTTCAGCCGAACGGCCTCGCGCCTCCGTGCCGCTGCAAACAGTAACTCGGCTTCCGTAACTGCCGAAATCCGAACTTGAGACATAGGCACCTTCATCAACCGTTCACGAACCCGCGGAACAATACCATTCGTAATGCCCCCAAAACGTCCCAAATTCATGTCCCTGCTTGTGGCTAACTGATTGAAAATGCGTGGAGACCGACTGATGGGTCAAGGATTATGAGTCCGCTGCTCTAACCGCTGAGCTACGAGCCCGACGAAAAATAACAGCGCGCCCGAGTCGAAGACTTGGGCCATCAAAACCAGTTCGATTTTCCAATGCCCTCCCGCCCCACCTCTAGTACTAACGCCTCACACAAACCGTTACCTAGCACACACCTCATTTCAGTGCTTCGTCACTTTTTCGTACATTTACTAGGCTAAAACTGCAAAAGGAGGGATAATCGGCAATCCAAGGAGACGCCCTCGCGACAAGCACATCATGTTCGAGTCCCGCGATGATGTGACCTCGTTTTCCGCGCACCGTGCACACCCGCGGCTGCCCGTCCATTCGCGTGCTCCCGTGGACCTCGGTAACGGCACTACGGGCACTGTACTCAATGTCGGCGAGGGAGGGCTGGCCGTTCGCGTGCCCGTAACGCTGACCGAACATTCTCTTCCTCGCATCCAGTTGCGCCTGTCAATATCCGGGAGTTGGGTCGAAATAAATGGTCAGATCGCGTGGGTAAGCAAATCAAGAACAGAAATCGGCATAAAGTTCGTTGATCTGCAGGAAGAAACTCGTAGCAAAGTACGAAGTTGGATTTCTCAACAGTCATCGCAACATCGCTTGGAAGAGGAAATCGAAACGCAGCGACAAGCTGAGCAGCTCTTAAGCCCGGCTTCCACTTGTCGCATTCGGGAGGTCCGCCTCGATCAGGATTGGGAACCCTACTCAAAGGGGTGGAGGGAATGTAACAGCCGTTTTCACGACCACACCATCCACTGCGATCCAGACTGGCTCGCAGAACATTTCAAGCGGCAAAAAGAAAATGTACGCATATATTTCTTCGAGCGCGAAAACCAGATCGTCGGTGCTGTGCCATTTGTGCTCTCCCATCAGCCGCTCCTTTGCGAATTGGGCCCGCTCGTCGCAGCGAGACTTCCCTTCCGTTTCTTGACCTTACAGGGATACACGCCCAATCTGCCCCCGGAAACTTCTCTCTATGACATGCTCTTTGGTCGGATTCTGGAGTGCGAATTTGACACGATTCAGTTGTCTCACGTCAAAACGGCATCTTTTCTTTGGAGCTATTTGCACACCAGTCCGCTGATCCGGGAATCCTTCTCCTTCTGTACTCCGTGGGGGGTGTCATCCCACCCATTGATTCGCCTGGACGGATCGTTTGCGAGTTATATGAACAAGTTTTCTCCAAAAGCGCGAAAGAATCGTCTCCGCGAGATGAAGAGATTGCGAGCTCGCGGCGATATGCAGTTCATCCGAGTAACCAAGGCATCTGAGATCGATGCGTTCCTGGAGTCGGCGCATACCATTTCCCAACAGACCTGGCAATTTGTGCGATATGGATGGGGCATCGCGGCACGCGACTTGGATCTGGTGCGAAGCGAAATGCATTTTCTGGCGCAGCGCGGATGGTTGCGCGCTTATCTGCTCAAGTGTGGCGCTGTGCCATGCTCCTTCATAATCGGGCAGCAATATGCTCAAAAGCTCTACACCGCTGCTGCTGGAGTCCACCCCGCTTGGAGGAGTTATAGCGCGGGAACGGTTCTCTTTCTGCTCGTTCTGGAAGATCTGCTCAGAGAAAACTCACCTCAGTTTTATGACTTGGCTGGTCCTGCGAAGTACAAAGAGCATTTTGCCAATGAACACTATCAAGAAGCTTTTGTCTACCTCTTCCGCCGGCGGGCGTATCCTCTTCTCGCAAGCACCATCTACCGCACCTGCAGGGCAACTTCGAGGAAGGTAGGCGCTGTATTGGACAAACTTAATTTGAAATCACGAGTGCGCCGGCTGAGATGGGATTGATTCCCGATTCAAACGCCGTGGTTCGGCGTATGCCTCAGGAACTCATCGACGGTGGCGCCGCCTCTTCGCTGGCGCCAAATTCCCGGTTCGGCTGGCTCCCCATGGTGAACACAAAGGTTCCGCCGTTGACAATGTCTGCGTGCTTAAACCACACCTTGTTATACGGTTTCCCATTGAACGTTACTGACTGGATGTACAGGTCTTCCGGCGATTTCCGCTTTGCCTCTACCACCAACTCCTTGTCGTTCGCCAGATTCACGGTCACGTGATCGAACAACGGCGCACCGAACACGTAATTCGCGCTCACCGGGTCGACGGCATAAAAACCCAGTGCGCTTATCACGTACCACGCCGACATCTGCCCGCAATCTTCATTCCCGGCTAATCCGTCAGGCTGGTTGTCGTACATGGTCTCGAGCAAACTGCGAACCCGCGCTTGCGTCTTGTACGGAGCGCCTGCGTAGCAATACAAATACGCGATGTGATGGCTGGGCTCATTTCCGTGCGCGTACTGCCCAACAAGCCCCGCAATGTCCGGCGGCGCATCCGGAGGCAGGTCCGGCGCGGCGCTAAACAAGCCATCGAGCTTAGCGACCAGCGCTTCCCGGCCGCCCAGCAGTTCTGCCAAGCCCTTCGGATCATGTTGCACGGAAAAAGTCGTCACCCAGGGATTCGACTCCGTGTAATCTCGCCACTTTGTCGAATGGCCTATCTCAATCGGGCTGAACGGCTCCGCCCATTTTCCGTCAGCCAATAGCGGCCGCATAAACGAAGTCTGCTTGTCATACAGATTCCTATAGTTGTGAGCGTTCTTCAGCAGTTGTGCCGCGTCCCCCGTCGCGCCAACGGCGCGGGACAAATGCGCAGCGGCCCAATCATCATAGGCATAGTCCAAAGTTTTGCTGACCGATTCACCTTCCAAGTCACAGGGGATTAAGCCCATCTTGCGGTAGTACCCCAGCCCCTGATAGTCGTCCTCGAGCGCGCGCTTCTTCACCATTGGATAAGCTTTGGTGAAATCAATCCCCTGAAATCCTTTTGCGTGCGCTTCCGCGATCACCACCACCGAGTGATACCCGGTCATGCAGAATGTCTCCTTCGAATGCAGAGGCCAGATCGGCATTCCCGCCGGGCTTTCATTGGACATCCGGATCAGGCAGTTCACCAGGTCCGGAACGCGTTTGCTCTGCACCAGCGTAAACAACGGGTGCGTCGCGCGATACGTGTCCCATAGCGAGAACGTGCTGTAACTATGCTGGCCCGGCGGTAGCTGATGCACCTTGCCATCCATGCCCCGGTATTGTCCATCTACGTCGTCGAACAGCGTTGGCGCCACCAGCGTGTGATACAGACCGCTATAAAAAATCTCTTTCTGCTTTTGGTTGTCTGATTCAACGATCAGTGTCGACAGCTCACGGTTCCAGGCTGCGTGCGCTTGCGCTTTCACCTTGGCAAAATCCCAATCCGGAATCTCTGCCGCAAGATTCTTCATTGCGCCTTCAGCACTCACGCTCGAGAGGCCGGTCTTTACGAGAACGACCTCGCCTTCCGTCGTGTTGTAGTGCAGCAAGCACTTCAGCGACGTGCCTTTGGCATCTCGTATAGCGCTGTCGAGTTTCTTCTCGTCGGACACAATTTCCGCGCGGTCGAAAGGCTCCGAAAACTTCATCGCGAAATAAATCTCTCGCCCGCTGGCCCACAACTTCGTGCTTCGGCCGCCCGTGATCGTGTCGTTTCCAATAATTTTCAGGTTTGACCAGAGAATCAGATTTGGTGAAATGCTGTCGGCGTGCAGCAAATCGAGAATGAAGTGACTCGTATCACTTTTGGGGAAAGTATATTGGTGGATGCCCGCGCGCTCGGTAGCGCTCAGTTCAGCGTGAATGCCGTAATCCTTCAGCAACACCGAGTAATAGCCGGGTTCGGCAACCTCATCGTCGTGCGAAAAGCGCGATCGATACCCTTCCTGCGGGTTTTCTCGGCTGCCGGGCACGGTCTTTGCCGGACCCGTCCCTGGCATCAGCAGAAAGTCCAGCAAGTCTGCGGCGCCGGTTCCGCTCAAGTGTGTGTGGCTGAAGCCCATCAGCGAACTGTCCGAGTAGTGATATCCCGAGCAATAGTCCCAGCCCTCGTTGTAGGTGTCTGGACTGAGTTGCACCATGCCAAACGGCATCGTGGCACCCGGATAGGTGTGGCCATGTCCGCCGGTCCCAATTCTGATTTTCACGTATTTCGTCAGGTCCTGCGTCGGGGCGGGCGCAGCAAGCGCCAACGCAAATTTTCCGCCAATTCCCTGCGGATCCACCAGGCCCACAGCCGAGGCCGCGGAAACCGCACCTATAAATTTTCGTCTCGTGATCATTTTTGTCCCATTCCGTATCAAATCTCAGCTCGATCTTAACACTGCGCCGCGACATTCTTTTAACAACTCGCTCATCGCCACTTCACCTCGAATACTTTCTTGTCGCCAAACCATCAGAACAGGAGATAATCGCCATGCATACCGGCCGCTTGGCAATTTCCCCTAACGTCGAGGGTTGCTCTCATTCTCGAGACCACAAACGACTTCAACCATAGCCGCACTCCGAAAGTAACCGTATGAAGCTTCCCAAGTGGTTGCTCCTTGCCCTGCTCGTGCCTTTCTTGTGGGGCATTTGGGGAGCGCTCATGGAGATTCCCGAGAAATTGATTCATCCCTCCTTCCCATCCACGCTCGGCTACGTCGTTTGGTCCATCACCATGATTCCCTTCGCCATCATCGCCATGCGCAACGCTCATTGGAAGCTGGAGCTGGATTCGAAATCGATTCTCTATGGTTGCGCTGTGGGTTTTTCTGGGGCCATGGGGCAGTTGCTGCTCTTCTGGGTGCTCACCAAGGGACCTGCCTACATTATTTTTCCCATCATCTGCTTGTCGCCGGTCGTGACCATCATTCTTTCTGCGACCCTGCTGAAGGAAAGAACCTATCCGCTGGCGCTCACCGGCATCATGCTATCGATACCAGCAATTCTTTTTTTGTCCCTTCAAGAACCCAGCAACAGCCCGGTTCACGGCTATGCATGGCTCCTGGTTACGTTGGCCATTTTCTTTGCTTGGGGCTTGCAGGCGTATTTTATGAAGTCTTCGGCCAGTTCCATCTCTTCCGAAGGATTGTTTTTCTACATGGCGGCCACCGGGCTCGCCCTGAGCCCAATCGCTCTCTGGATGACCGATTTCTCCGCTCCGATTAATTGGAAGCTGTCTGGACCCTATCTCACCGCCGTGATCCAGAGTCTGAATTCCCTGGGATGCCTGCTCTTCGTGTACGCCGTGCGTTACGGCAAAGCCATCATCGTCGTTCCCATGGTCAACGGTCTATTCCCGCTGGTGACCATCGTGCTTTCCCTGCTCATTTACCAGCAGATTCCCACTGGCTACAATCTCACCGGCATGGTCTTGGCTCTCATGGCCATATTCCTGATGGCTTTCGATGAAGTGCGCCACTCTCCACCCTCTTAACCGGTCTGGGTGAAAACTCCCATAGCCCGGGCGGAACGACTCAGGGCCTTGCGGGAGAACTCTGCTCTTTCCGGGTCGGAGCTTTAGCTCCGACATCAGTGCTTGGCTATCATTGGGCTTCAGCCTGGGAGGATTCGTTTGTTGGCGTTCAGACAGACCGTTAGGACAGCAGCAGGCGCGTCAGAGCTATTCCACAAGTTGCAGGTTCAGCGCGATGCGCACCCCGTTCACCAGCACCTGACTCTTGTCGATCAACTCCTGGTTCGTGATCTCGGAGTTGACGAATTGCCGCGCCAGATTCTTCGGGCACAGGTATTCCAGCGCCTCCGAGCGTTCCTTTCCGTTGCTCGTGAATGGCAAAGCATTCACTACCGAGAAATTGTAGAAGTCGATCGCCGCGTCGTCCGGCACTTCATCCAGAATATCCTTCATCTTCGGCGCCAGAAATAGGTCAAACGTCTGCGCCGCGCGTTTGTAGATCGACGATTTCTCCGGGTCGAACCGCAGCGTATTCCGCAGGGTCATCTGCAAAGCCATCTGCTTGTTGATCACCACAAATGCCGGGGGGTCATAATCCACAAACTGAAACTTCGCCTTGCCATCGCTCCCCAGCGTGATGAGTTGCGAATGATATTTAGCTTCCAGCTTCTCAACATCTTCTGGCGTAGCCGCCGGCTTAGCCTGCGACAGGTCCGGCTTGGCTCGTGCGCTCGGAGCAGAGTCAGTCAGCGCCGGATTTCCCGGCGGGATCAGATTCGGGTTCGTATGGCTCAGGCGGCTCATCGAGGTTGATGCGCCCGCGCTAGACGAAGAATCGATCTTCTTGGATTTACTCCGTGACTGCGTGTCGATAACCGTCGGATCACGCTCGAGCAGATTTAATCCGTAATCCTCGCCGCCAATATAAATCATGGAGCGATTCAGGATGTCCTGCTTCGATTGGTCATTGGTTGTCTGGGACATCAAAAAAGCGTCCTTCAAGTCGAAGACCATCACCATCGTTTCCTTGCCTTCATAATCGAAGGCCTTGTCGTGCTCGCGAGCGTGATAGGCAATCTCAAAGCCGACCGAATCGAAGTTACCATCCGGCGGAATGGTCTGGGTAATGACTTGCAAACACGGAAGAATGATGTCGCGAAAGGTTCGGACTCCGCGCTCGTTGCGAGTCAATTTCTCGGTGTTGTACGCCGCACTGTAGTTACCCGTGACCTTCAGCACCGTGCGATCCTGAAATTTTACGAATTCCAGCCCGCGCGAATCAGACTCCGCCTGCTTCGACGGCTCCAGTCCAACATACCTGCTCAAGTAAAAAGGAAACGGAAAATGCAGTTTCGCAATCGCCTGGTTCATGCTCTTCAGCTGAGGGAAGTACTGTGTCTCGAGAGCTTTCAGCTCCGGATTGCGGATTTCATTGGGACTGATCTGCGCCAACATCGCGGCAGGGAGGCAGGCAAGCAACAGCGCAACACAACAAACTCGAATAACCGTGCGACGGCGCGTGAAATTCATCTTATGAGTCTAGCATCTGCTATTTGGTGGTGTACTGCGAGCCCGGCCGCCCGGGCTTCTGATAAGGCGGTTGCGCGATGGCCCGCGTGAACGCGATCACTTCCTTGATCTCTACCGCACTCAAGGTGTTCCGGTACGGCGGCATCATTGCCGATTTGCCCAGCGCGCTGCCGCCAAGGGTGATGATGTTCTGCATAAACTCGTCGCTTTCGCCGTTCAGCTTTTCGCCATCATTCAGCAGCGCAGGAACCGGCGTCAGGTTGCTGCGGTTCGACGGACCCGCCGGGCTGGCATCCGCATGACACCACACGCAATATTGATAGAAGATGCGTTTGCCCTGCGATTCCTGGTATCCGAGATTCGTCAATTTCGTGCTGTCATTCCAGTCCGATTCCGTATCGTATGCTCCAAACGCCTCGTCCGGCTTGATCGCCGCTGGCGACTTCTTGCACCCGTTTAACGCAACCGCGCACATCGCGCCAGCCAGCAGCATCGCCAGCAGCAAGATTTTAGATTTCATCGCCCGGCTCCCTGCGCTACGGGATGCACATTCGCCGCGCTCTTCGATGTTTGCGGGCTGATGCCGGCCCGCAAGGTCATCAGGTACGCCGTAAGAGCGCGTATCTCGTCCTCGGTAAAGTTGCGCTGCGGCTCAATCGTGTCGGCCTGCAAGGCTTGCGGGTTGCGCAGCCAGGCTTCGATCCACGCCGGCGTCAGCCAATTGCCGGCGTTGTTCAAGTTTGGTCCAACATAACCGCCGCTCCCGCCAATGGTGTGGCACGACTGGCATTGATACTTCACTTCGTATAGCTGCTTGCCCATGGCCGCCATCGCCGGCGTAAATTGCGTTGCCTTCGTACTTCCTGGATTTACGTCAGGTTTCTGCACCGCCATTGAAAGATATTCCGCTGCAATCGTGGCTTCCTGGTCCGTCATATTGAACTGCGGCATCCGCAAAATCAGTGTCGGGCGAATTGTTTGCGGGTTCCTCAAAAAGTCCGCAATCCATTTCTTCTGCGCCCGGCTGCCCTCGTAAGACAGGTCCGGGGCAAGCGTGCCGCCATAACCATTGAACTGGTGGCACGCGTAACATTTGTAGCGCTCGTACACTTCCGCGAAATCCCCCACCGCCTGAAACGACGCCTCGTTCTTCGCAATCACCAGATGCTGCAGCGCGCTGGTCGCCTTGGGCCCCGTCTCGCTCAGCAACGCCGTCGTCACCGCCTCCAGGTCCGCCGCATTCCACGCGTACTGCGGCATTCGTGCAGCCGGATTCACCGCCAGCGGATCCTGCAGCTTGGCCTGAATATAAGCAGGCAAATTGTGCGGAATTTTCGCTTTGCCGAACTCAAGCTCCGAGGCATTCTTCGCGCCCAACGCAGTCAGGTCCGGCCCAAATTCCCTTTGCGGACTAACGCCCTGCAAGCCGTGGCAACTCGCGCAACCCTTTTCCGAGAACAGCCGCTTGCCGAGCTTGATCTCGTCATCGGTCGCCGCGCCCAGTTGTGGCACGCCCGTCAGCAAATCCGAATCCGCAAGCTTCTGCATCACATACTGCGAAACCTTGTACAGGTCCTCGTCGCTCCAGCCATACTTCGGCATGTTGGTGTGCGCCAGGTAGCCCTGCGGATTCTTCAGCCACGCAACCAGCCACTGCTCGTTGACCTTGCTTCCCACCTTCGTCAGTTCCGGCGCAATGTTTCCGCCGATCAGCTTTGTTTCGCCCGCGCGAGTAACCGCCACGGGATGGCACGTCGTGCACATCATCTGCCGAAAACGCACTTCGGCTTGCGCCACCAGATCCGGTTTCTTGCTCCACGCGGCAACCACCGCCGGATTGATTTTGTACGTCTCAACAGGCTTGGCTTTCTGCGCGCTCAGAAATCCCGAAAGGGCCTTGATCTCTTCGTCCTTCAACCGAAACTGCGGCATGCGCGACTCATCGCCGCTCTCATAGCCGTTCACGGTGACGTTTCCGTCTTTGTCGACGACACTACGCGGCTCTTTCAGCCATTTGTAGATCCACTCGCGTGAAACTTTGTATCCTACGCTCGAAAGATCCGGACCCAAAAACGGCTTGTCGATATTCGACAGTTTGTGGCAGCCCTGGCAATTCAATCTCGCAAGCAATTCCCTCCCGCGCGCCAGCTGCGGCGTTTCCTTAATGTCCTGGTGATGACAACTTCCGCAAGACGCCTGGAGATAGTGCGCTGGCAGTATCGGCTGTTCCCAGGCAAGCGTGGTTTCATGCGCCTCGGCAACTTCCGTAGCCGGCCCCTGCCCGCGATGGCACATGGTGCAGCCCCAATCGCGCGCGTTGTGCGGAATTGGTGGGTGTGCGCGAAATGGCTGCGGCACCGAATTGTCCGCTAGGCTTGTCTGCGTCATGCCCTGATGGCAAGTCGTGCAGCGATCGACGACGTTGATTCCCGGCAGCCAGATCTGATCGATATTTGGATTGTAGTCCGCCAGCAATTTCTTGGTGTCAGGCCGCCCTTGCGCGAATTTCACGAACGACCGCTTGTACTTTTTCCATTCTGAGCGAAAGTCTTTTATCGGAGATATCGCGAGAACCAAAACAAAAAGCACTGTGGTCACCGCAAATGTCAGCCGCATGCGGTACGACAATTTACCCATGTCTTCAGCCGGCATGTGTCCCCCAAGGCCACACCCAGGACCAGCCCGGGCCTCTAAAAAACGTCCCCACCACCGTCAAGCAAAGCGCCGTGGCGATGAACCACGTCATCACCCACCAGGAAAGTGGCTTCTGCCGCAGCGCGTTCATCCAGCCAGCTGTGGCCTTCGAATAGTAAGAAGCTGCCAATAGCGCAGCGACCAGAAGCGTGGGCACAATAATCGTCCATGCGTCGACCACCGCCAGCAGGACGAGCAGCGCGATGGTTACTCCAACTACGGTCATGAACCGTTTCGCGGCATCCTTTTCCCACAGCGGCTTCCCTCCCACATTCACATGGAAATAAGGAATGACGATCAGCCCGATCAATACCAGCGTGGGGATCAGAATGCCGGCCACAAATGGCGGAAAGAAGTGCAACAGCTCCTGCAGCCCCAGAAAATACCACGGCGCCTTGGCAGGATTTGGTGTCAGCAGCGGATTCGCCAACTGTTCCAGTGGCGCGTCCCAGAACAGCGCGACGACCACCATAGCGATCACCAGTACCTCAAAGACGATCGCTTCGCGTACTAGCAAGTGCGGGTACGTCATGAGCTGCGGGCCGCGTTGGTCCTTCACCTTCGCGGAGGTATTCCGGGTGATAAACACGATCCGCCGGGGCTCTTTTTTCGCGTCGGAACTGAATCCGGATTCGTTTTTAGCTTTTTCCATCATCGTCTTTTGACCTTACCGTCAAGCCCCCGTCCTTCTGCACCCGCCAGAAATGCACGCCGATCAACAGCAAGGCCACCAGCGGAAGAATGACTACGTGGAGCACATAAAAGCGCAGCAGCGCGTTTTCGCCTACGATGTTGCCGCCCAGGGCAACAAATCGCACCTTGCTGCCTACGATCGGCATCGCTGAAATAATGTTGGTTCCTACCGTCACCGCCCAAAAAGCCAACTGGTCCCATGGCAACAGGTAGCCCGTGTAGCTCAGAAACAGGGTCACAAGAAGCAGAAAAACTCCGACAACCCAATTGAACTCATGCGGCGGCTTATAGCCGCCGCGATAAAACACATGGAACATGTGGCAGAAAACGAGAAGCACCATCAGGTGCGCACCGATCCGGTGCATGTTCCGCAAGAACACCCCGTTCGATACCACGAACCGCAAATCCTTCATGTCGTGATACGCATTCGGCGCGGCGGGATGGTAATAAAACATCAGCAGCACGCCCGTGACTAGCAGCAATAAAAACAGCAGGAACGATAGCGACCCGAGATAGTAGGCCGCGCGAACGCGCAAGGATTTTTCCCGCACCTTGACGGGCAACCAATGCAGAAAAAGATTCCCAAACACGGCGACGCTGCGTGTTCGATTCGTAAGTGCCGGTCCGCGGCGGAAAATCGACTTCCACACCCGCGTAGCCCGGAGATTCTCAAGAGCGCTCTGCAATGACGTGGCCATGGATCTCCTCAGACCTTCAGCACTTGGTCGGCTTTGATCGTCTGCAGCTTGTCGACAATCAATTCCCCATCCGCGGTTATGGAAATCGCATAATGTGGCAGTGGCCGCGGCGCGGGGCCTTCCAGCTTCTTTCCTTCCGGCGTGAATTTGCTGCCGTGGCATGGGCACGCAATCATGTTCGTCTCGGGCTTCCACTGCGTCACGCATCCGAGATGCGTGCACACCGCGGACACGGCGTAAAATCCGCCGGAAGTCCGCACGATGTAAACCTGCTGCTCTTGCAAAAACGTTACCGAATTAACCGGATAGAGATCGGGATTCCCCGCCCGAAACGTCGTGGACGGCTCGAACAAAACGTTGGGTGAAAAGTATTGATAGGTCAGCGCCGCGCCGCCCAGTCCGGCGACTCCCAGCGCCCCCAATGTGATTTCGCTCAGAAAATCACGCCGCGTCAATCCGGGCATTCCGATGGCGTGGTCCGCTGGCGATTTTTGCGTGGTGTCACTCATGGCTGCAGTACGATCTCCTCTTTAAGAATCGAGCCCGGCTCCTCTTCAAACACTTCGAATGCTTCCATGGAAATGGTGCGGGCAGGGCACCGCTCCGCGCAAAGCCCGCAACGGATGCAAACGGTTTCGTCCTTAACCATCACGGAGCCCTCGATTTGCGTGAGCTCGTCCGGCGAAACGTGTTGCAGGTCAATCGCCCGCAGTTCCTGCTCGTTCCGCAGCCGTTGCTTGTCTTCTTCCGTAAACGCAAACTCTTTCAGCGGCACCAGCGAAAGGCAATTCTCCGGGCATACATCCACGCAACCGCCGCACAGGATGCATTCGGTCCCACTCGCCTCGGTACCCTCGAAAATGGTATTGATCCAGCATTTCAGGCAGCGGCTTGCCTCTGCGCGTGCCTGTTGCTCGGTGAATCCCGTCTCAACTTCCGCCACTCCCGTTCGGCGGTCGATGGGCAGCGCCGGTACCGGCAGCCGCGAGTACTCATCGTAGTGCGCCGCCATTTCGTGGTGATCGAGCACCGTGATCTGCACGTATTTCGCTTTCGGCTTCCACTCGGGTCCGCGCAGATACTTGTCGATCTCGATGGCGGCTTTTTTTCCATCCGCTACGGCGTTGATGATCAGCCGCGGTCCAAACGCGATGTCACCGGCCGCGAAAATTCCCGGAGCCGTGGTCATCAAGGTATCGGGATTGATTTTCAGTGTTCCCTGGCGCGTCGTTTCGATTCCATCCGCCGGTTTCAGGAAAGATGTGTCGGAGGACTGGCCAATCGCCAGAATCACCGTGTCGCAGGGGATAACGGACTCCGTGCCTTCGGCAAACTTTGGACTGAAGCGCTTGTTCTCGTCAAAAACAGAAAGGCACCGGATCACTTCCAGCCCCGTCAACTTGCCGTCTTTCCCGACAAACTGTTTTGGCCCCAGTGAAGGCCCCAGCTTCATTCCCTCGAGCAGTCCTTCTGTGATCTCTTCTTCCGCAGCGGGCATCTCCGCGCGCGATTCCAGGCACACCAGCAGCACTTCCCTGGCACCCATGCGCAGCGCCGCGCGCGACACGTCCATGAACTCTTTCATGGCCACATCCATCTCGCTGGAGGTCAGTTCGTTGGGCAAACCGCCTTCCGACGCCATCTTCTGTTGTTCGCGCATCGCCGAGCGCGCGACGTCAATCGCAACGTTCCCGCCTCCGATCACCACCACCCGCTTGCCCACTTCAAACCGGTACCCCAGGTTCACGTTCAACAAAAAATCGATTCCCTTGACCACTCCATCCAACTCATGTCCCGGCAAATTCAAATCGCGGCTGCGGTGCAGCCCGAAGGCCATCAAAGTGGATTTGTAGCCTTGGCTCTTCAGATCTTCTAAAGAAAAATCACGCCCCAGACGCATATTCAGCTTCAGCTCTGGCCCCATATCCAGAATTTCCCGGATTTGCGCCTGCAAAACATCGCGCGGCAGTCGATATTCCGGTATCCCCAGATGCATCATCCCGCCGGGCACCGCCGCAGCTTCGAACACCGTCACCGGGTAGCCCAGCAGCGCCAAGTCGTGGGCCGCCGACATTCCTGCCGGCCCAGACCCAATCACAGCAACTTTCTCTCCGTGTTTTACGCGTGGCTTCTCTGAAAAAACGTCAACCGGATTCCGCGACTCCGGCCCGTAACGTTCCGTCACGAAACGCTTCAAAGCTCGAATGGAGATTGCGGAATCAAATTGGCCGCGGCGGCAGGCCGGTTCGCACGGATGACCGCACACGCGGCCGCAAATCGATGCAAACGGGTTGGGGATCCGGGCGTAACGGTAAGCTTCTTCATATCTTCCCTCCGCGATCAGCGACACGTACCGTCCAGCCTGGGTATGGACAGGGCATGCCTGCATGCAGGGGAAGTTGGACTCCAGCCACTCTAGATCGACAACTTTTGTCCGCGTCGTCAACTGGTCCGCTCCGGGTCCCCTTCTTCGTTTTTACTTCTTGACCGTTAGGTCCGCGGTCGCACCGGAAGCGGTCACTTCCACGGGCTGAGTCGTCACTTTGCCGTCTTCACTCCAGGTCTTCAGTGTGTACTTGCCCGGCGGCACGTTCTTGATGTCATAGCTGCCGTCTTTGTCCGTCACCGCGAAATAGGGCGTGGGTGCAACCACGATGTAGCCGTTCATTTCCGGGTGCACGTTGCAGAGCAGCGAAGCGACGCCAACATCATTGAACTGGAATGCCTTTTTCTCGCCCTTTGGCCACGTGCCCAGGTTGTGCGCCAGCTTTTTGTTGCCGCTGATACTGGGCCAATAAACGTTGTGTCCCACCGGGTCGCTATTCAGAAATTCCACCGTCGTGCCCACTTGCACCACCATGACGTGCGGCATGAACGACATCTTCTGTTGGTCCATCAGCGCCTTTGTCGTCGGCACGTCGAACTTCTTGTCCGGAATCACATCAACATAAACCGCGATGTTTTCCGCCGATTTGATCCCCTGTACGCTTACTTTCCCTTTGATATCTCCCGCAAGGCTCGCGCCTGCCAGAAGAGCTGTTGCTCCACATACCACGACGGCCTTAATTGCCAATTCACGTAGCTTCATTTTTCCTCTCGCTTTCCTTTTCTTTCTGCAACTTTTCCCAAAATCGCCTTCCCGGCCTAGAACACGTAGTCGATTCCGGTCAGGAATGAATTCGGACGATAACTGAGCGTGCCCGTCCCATTCGGATTCGGATAGGCTGACTGGTATTGATACTGGTATTCGCCAATGATCTTGATATTCGCTCTCACCAGAATCTGGTATCCCGGGCTGACGCGGTTTCGCGTTTGCGTGTTCGGCGGGCCAACCGGACCGATTCCGTTATAGAAGTCGGAAGGATTGTTTACGAAATCGTAGCGCACGTAGGGAATCAACCACGGATACACCCAGAAATTCGCCACCACGAATCCCCCCGTATACGTCACGGCGCGGGCGTTACCGATCGTCGCCGCGTCGGCGTCCACCAGATGGTTGCTGTCGTGACCGTGCGCAAACAGTGCGTACAGTTCAAACTTGCTGCGATATCGGAACCGCACGTCAGCCCCGGCGCGGTAAAAAGGATCGTTGATCACTCCCGTGAACGCGAACTGGTTGCCGGCAAAGTTCTGCTGGTTTGTCCCGTGGTAGTAGAATCCGCCAACGCGAATCGAGGTGTGATCGTGGGGTCCCGTCGGCCCGGCCGCCTGGATGCCCTCGCGGCTTTCCTTATCGCGTTCCAGGTTGAACTTGTAGGACGCATGGACGTAGACATCTTTTGAGTCCCGCGCCGATAGTGTATTTGCCAAGCCATACGCCGAACCTGTCCCGTCAATGAACGCCACACTCCAGGTGAAGTTGCCATCATTGGGATAGCCCCCGAATTCGATGCCTCTTTGCGGTGCACCCAGGCTGAACGAATTGTTGGTGGTCTGGCAGGGAATCGGTTGTGGTGTGAAGCCGCAAGATTGTTGGGCGAGTGCCGATTCCTGGTAAACGTCGTAGGCCGTAGGATACGGCGTCCGCGCATTCGTATACGGAAGATCGAGCTCGAACTGGCCGAATTTCACGTTCAGTGAGTCCTTCGGCAGGTGCAAGTAGTGGCCTAGATCGTTGTATTTCAGGTAAGCATCACCCAATCCACCGTTGGCTCCCGAAGCCCCGGCCGAGATGTCGTCGTCGATCCAGAACGACAGATTCGGTCCAAAGCTGCCGGCCGAGATGATCGTGAAGGTATTCGGCACGAACAGGTCCGTATGGGGTATGTATCCATTCACCGCGACCGGTTGTGGCTGCTTCGAATTCCACGCGAAATTCCCTTCGTACCGGAAAGAAATCGGAATCGTCCCGGGAATTTCCCCGGGGTACACGGCCTCGGGGAATGCTTCCTTCTGCGCTTTGGATCCCAGCATCACCGGCTCTTGTTTCACGAACAATTCGTCGTCCTTTGGGAACTTGAACCCGCGCTTCTTGAACGCTTCGCCAAAGTCGTTCAATTCCGGGTAATTGTTGTGACAGGTGGTGCAGGAAGTCTGATACTTACGGGAAAAAGCGGGAATCGCCTTGCCTGTCGGAACCACGACCAGCAAACCGGCCAGGAATGCGCTAACCAGCGCCGCCGCGGCCACGACAGGCAGACGGACGATTTTAGTTTTCATTAATTAACCCCGGGGGCACGCCTGTTAGGGCGCGAGAATGTGACAGCGGATGTAATCGAGGGTTCACAGTGCACAGCATTCTGGTGCAGCCAGCCCTTACTCTCCGTGACTTCAGTCACCTCATGATGTGACCTACGTCACACCTCTCCTTTCTCCTCGTTTTGCGCGCTGCCCTCATCACGCTGGTACCTGGCGGTTGGTTGATTTCGTGCTACTTAGGGGTGTTTCGCTGCGGCCGTCGGGCGAATCTTTTCTGGCGCCACCACGGCTTGCCCTTCCAACACACTATAAAACCTGTCTGCTTCCAAGTCCTTTATTATCTCAACCTTGCCAGACGGCCAGCGAATCTCGAGGCTATCGATTTTCCTCGCCTGATAGAGCCCGAAGTGCACTCGCAGGTCATTCTGCGACAGGTAGCTCCCGCCGCTATGAATCTCTTCGCTTTGCGTGATTCCTCCAGCCAGCAGCTTTAGGCGGGCGCCAATCGCCAAGCGATTGCTCTTTGTCCCCGCCAACTCGAAACTCACCCAATGCCTTCCCGCAACGCCATGGTTCTTCAAAACCACCGGCGCTCCGTCGAGATTGTTGATCACCACATCCATGTTCCCATCGTTGAACAAATCGCCCACCGCCAGCCCGCGAGATACCTGCGGCACCCCAAGCGCAGCACCGCCTTGGGCACTGGCA
Organism: Candidatus Acidiferrales bacterium; assembly: GCA_963804635.1. Classification (GTDB taxonomy): domain Bacteria; phylum Acidobacteriota; class Terriglobia; order Acidiferrales; family UBA7541; genus Acidiferrum. The sequence continues at coordinate 323,927 of CAWDRK010000044.1, read as the reverse complement.
TCGCAAAAGGTTCCGTCCTGCTGATTCATCTGCAGGATCTTCGGCTCGCGGTAACGAGCGCCCGTGGGCAGTGTATCGACTTGCGGGTACACATGCCCGCTCACGGCAATAACATCCAGCCAACCGTCATTGTCCAGATCCACAAATGCCGCGCCCCACTTCACGTACGGCAGCGACGGAACCGCTACCCCCGCCTTGTACGACACGTCCGTAAAATTCCAGTCGCCATCATTGCGAAACAGCAAGCTGTACTCGTCCGAGAAATTCGAGATGTACAGCGAAGGCCTGCCCGTGTGATTGTAATCGCCCACCGCCAAACCCATGGATGCCTGCTCGGCTCCATCCTCATTCACAGCTGTTCCCGATTCCAGCCCGATCTCCGAAAATTTCCCGTTGCCTTCGTTCTTGTAAAGAAACTTCGGCGTCGAGTCGTTGGTCACAAACGCATCCGGGCGCCCGGTATTGTTGAAGTCCGCCCACACCACCTGCATTCCGTAATAACCGCTGGGATCGCTCACTCCGGCGGCCTTGGATACGTCGGCAAACGTCCCGTCACCTTTATTGTGAAACAGGGAATCGCCTGAGCCTTTCAGCCCGCGCGGTCCGCACTGCACGTCAAGCCCGCGAAATTTGCAGTTGGGCGCCCCGCCAAATTCCGGCAATGCCTCCAGATGCAGATCCACGTAATTCACCACCATCAAGTCCAAGAATCCGTCGCCATCGTAATCCCCGAACGCCGCCCCGGTGGACCAGCGCCCATCGGCCACGCCCGCTTTCTTGCTTACATCGGTAAACGTTCCATCTCCGTTGTTGTGGTACAAAACGTTTCCGCCATAGCAAGTCACGTACAGGTCCGGCCATCCATCGTTGTCGTAATCGCCCACGGCTCCGCCCATGGCAAAGCAAGGCGTCCCAATTCCCGCCTTGTCCGTCACGTCCGTAAACGTCCCATCGTGATTGTTGTGGTACAGCGCGCCTTTGGCCTTCTGCCCCTTCAGCGCCATGGCCACCGTCGGCGCGTTCGTGAAGTAAATATCCAGCCAGCCGTCTCGATCGTAGTCAAAAAGAATCACTCCTCCACTCATCGACTCGATCACGATCTTCTTTTCCGGGTCGGACGTGTGCTGGAAGGTGATGCCGGTCTTGCTGGTAATGTCTTCAAGCTGTGGGATCGGCCGCCCCGCGCAGTCCACGGCCTTCGCTCCCGGCGGTGGTGGCGCCGGAATTGGGTGACCTTCCTGGCCAAAAACCAATCCGCCATACAGCAGCAATGTAAAAATCGCTCTGGTCCCGCGACCCGGCCTTTTGCTCTGCAATCCTGTTCCCCTCACTGGCACATAGGCATTTTCGTTTGCCTTGCGTTTTGGAGCAACTCGACGTGCAAAACTCAACACGTAGCGTTACACTCTTCTCGGTGTCACTGACCTTTGCTTCGCTGGGGTGGCGAATTGCTCAGTCAGAAACTCGCTCTCACTTGTTCTCGCTCCTGAACTGCCGAGGCAGATTCCTATGAAAGCCGCAAAAGCACCCCGGGTAAAGTCCTCTGGCCCGGTAACCCTTAAAGCTGTTGCTGAACATGTTGGCTTGACGCCCGGTACCGTGTCCGCGGTCTTGAATAATTCCGCCGCTGCCCGTTCTATCCCTGAGCATACCCGCAAGCGAATTCTCGAAGCCGCCCGTCTGCTGGATTACCGCCCCAATTTTCTGGCACGCTCTCTCCGTGTCCAACGCACGTACACCGTCGGGGTTATTGCCGAAGAAATCGGCGATGCCTATGGTGGCCTGGTCGTTAGCGGCATCGAAGCGTACCTGCGCGAAAATGAATTCTTCTTTCTCACTGTCGCGCATCGCCACGATCCGAAGCTGCTGCGAACCTATTCGAGCATGCTCATGGCAAGAGGCGTCGAGGGCTTTATTACCATCGATACCTCGATTGACGCCAAACCTGAACTTCCCATGGTCGCCGTTGCCGGACACCAATCCGTCGAGAACGTCACAAATATTGTCATCGATCACCATCGCGCCGCCGAGCTTGCTCTCATGCACCTCAAGGAACTCGGTCACGAACGCATCGCGTTCCTCCGCGGCCAGCCCGACAGCGCCGACTCCGCTACCCGTTGGGAAGCCATCCAGGAAGTTGCGCCGGAATTTGGCATCCAGATTCGTCCCGAACTGGTTCTGCAGTTGGAGGGTCTCGACTCCACTCCCGAACTCGGCTACCCCTACGGCAAGGCCCTGCTCGCCAAGAATATTCCTTTCACCGCGTTGTTCGCTTACAACGACATCTCGGCGATTGGTTGTATTCGGGCTTTTCAGGAAGCGGGTCGCCATGTTCCAGAGGATATTTCCGTGGTCGGCTTCGATGACGTCGCGCTCGCGTCCTTTTGCATCCCGCCGCTCACCACGGTCCGCCAGCCGCTCCTCAAGATGGGACGCCTGGCCGCCGAAACCCTCGTCGATCGCATCGAGAAACGCTCTTCGTTCCTTCAGGATATTCGCGTTGAACCAGAATTAGTTCTCCGCCGTTCCACCGCCCCGCCCCGCCGCATCTGAGGCGGCTGCACACACGTTTTTGTGGCCCTGGCTTTTATGCCAGCCTCGATTGTGCTGTAGCTCACCCGTTGCTTTTCAGGGGTGCGGGTGTTCCTTGGCATTTGTAGGGACCATCTTCCGATGCGGTCGCTCCCTCCACTAGCGGAATAATCGCCCTGATTACGCCTTCGCAAGACGCTTGCTATTCGGCTTCGATCCGCTCAGCGCAAAGAACAGGATGTAGAGATAACAAATCACCGGCAAAAAGAATGCGTGATGGATGCCAACCCTGTCCGCAATCCATCCTTGGGCCAAGGGAATAATTGCACCGCCAACGATCGCCATAATCATGATTCCAGAGCCGTCCCCGGTCAGCGGTCCGAGTTCTGCGACTCCCAGTGTGAAGATGCTCGGAAACATGATGGAGTTGAAGAAACCCACGAGGATAATGCTCCACATTGCCACGTGCCCGGTGCTGAGCATGGAAATTGCTACCAGCACGCTCGTCGACAAGGCGCAAACCCCAAGCAGCAGTCCGGTATTCGCCGTGGCCTTCCCTCCTCCCAACGTCGCTACGATCGCAATCGCCGCTGCAGCAACCGCAACCAGAACGAAGAGCGGCCGCCCAGCATACAGCAGCCACGCGAGAAACATCAGATTCGGGACGCCCGGTTGGTATCCGGCCGGTATCTGATTTCCTATCGGATAGGAGAGCAAAATCAGCGCAATAACAAGAGCGCATACCAGCCACATGTATTTTGCCTTCGCCCCGCCAAGGAAATTCGACCCGATGAATCGTCCCAGCATTGCACCACCCCAATAAAAGGCCACGAAGCTAGCCGCAATTTTTTCCGCCAGCCCGGCAATCCCGGGCTCATGGAAGTACTTGACCAAAAAACTTCCGATAGACACTTCAGCGCCGACGTAAACGAAAATGGCGATCGCACCAAACACCAGGTTTGGGTGTTTCCAGATCGAGTCGTTTACTTTTTCGCCGACTTTGTGTTGCGCATGTTCGATCTTCGGCAGCTTGAAACTGCCGATGGCGATGGCCAGCAGCACCAACACAATGCCCAGGCTCACGTAGGGGGTCTTGACCGTGGCCGCCTCATGCAAGCGATAGGCTTGCAGCGCGTCCGGCAGCATTGCGCGGATTTCGTCAATGGCCTTTGGCGCTGCGCTCAAAATCAACAATCCGCCAAAAAATGGAGCCAAAAAAGTGCCCAACGAATTGAAGGCCTGGGTCAGATTCAGTCGACTCGAAGCCGTTTCCGGTTTGCCCAACACCGTTACATAGGGATTTGCTGCCACCTGCAAACATGTGATTCCCGCCGCCAACACGATCAACGCTCCCAGGAACAATGGGTAAGAAGGCACCATGGCCGCCGGCACAAACAGGAACGCTCCCAGCCCCATGGTAAGCAGCCCCACCACCATCGAGCGCTGATAGCCAATCCAGTCGATAATTTTGGCCGACGGTATGGAGAAAACAAAATACGATCCGAAGAATGCAAACTGAATCAGCATCGATTTGAAGTAGTTCAGGTCAAAAATCGATTGCAAGTGCGGAATCAGGATGTCGTTCAAGCAGGTGAGGAAGCCCCACATGAAAAATAACGTGGTCACAACTGCCAGCGGTCCGGCATAGCCTTTTTGCTCGCCTACGGCCGTCGTGGTCGCAACCGCGGCACTCGAAACGCTTATGTTCGCCATCGTTTCCGTTTCCCTTCTATCCGCTCTCCAATTGCCCTTGATACTGACATACCTCTTGCCAGAGTAAAAATGTTTCTCATCACGCTGTTCCGTTCGTGAATGATGGTATAACAATCTGCCGGATCGATTTTCTTCCCAAGATTGCGAGATTCCCGAATGCGCCTCTCTGCCTTCCGCGTCGCTTGTCTTTGGCTCTTCCTTTCGATCTTTGCTCCCACCGCTCTCTTTGGCCAGACATTTCCTTCCCTGGTCATCTGGTCCGAGCCAGGACTCCCTGTCGCCGACTCTCCTGCGCCATCATCGGCGCAGCTCACGCAGTGCTTCCCCAACGCGCGTCTCGCCTCTACCGAGCAATTGCCGGCACAGCTCAGCGATCCGCAAACGCGTCTTCTCATTCTCGCGCAAGCTTCCGTCGTTCCCGAAGCAGCATGGTCGACGATTTTCAGCTATCTCCAGCGCGGCGGTAATCTTCTCGTCCTTGGCGGACGCCCCTTCACGCGCGCCGCCTATCGCGACTCCACCGGCTGGCATGTGCGCGACTATTCCGTGCGCTTCTCGCGCTTGCTCTTGATCGACCAGTATCAATCCACTCCCGGCTCTTCCGGGGCGCAATTCGCTTCCAACCCCGATTTTCCTCTCGATCTTCCCCAGTTTTCCTGGCAACAAGCCTACAGCCCCATCATTCGCCTCAGCGCCAGCAACCTCTATAATCGCGGTGGCTCTGCCGGTTCTCTCGATGTGCGTTTGGACCCGCTCGTCTGGGGCGTAACAGAAAATCGCCGTCTTTCCGCACCGCTGATCGAACTGGATCACTTCTCCTCTGGATTCGACGGCGGCCGCTGGATTTTTCTCGCCGCGGAATTGCCAACCAATTTCTACGCATCGCCTGAATCCAGCGCGCTGCTCCGCAAACTGGCTGCGCGCGCCATGCAAGGCGCCGAAGAGTTCTCGGTCCGCCCCACCGTTCCGCTGTATCTTCCCGGCGAGCCCATTGCACTCGAAACTATCTTCAACTCCGCCTCCAAGCCCGCAACTCCGTTGACCGTTGAACTCTCCGTCTATCCCCAAGACAAGCCCTCCGACAAACCAACGTCCACGATCACCCTTCCTTCTAATTCCGCCACCATCCTTCCCGCTCCGAAATCGCAAGGTCTCTTCATCATCGAAGCTCGTCTGCTTGACGGCTCAACCACTCGCCAGATCTACCATTCCGCTTTCTGGATTCGCGATGAAGCCTATCTTCGCTCCGGCCCGCGCCTTTCCGTAAACGCCGACTACTTCCAGCTCGACGATAAGCCTCTCGCCGTAGTCGGCACCACCTACATGTCCAGCGAAGTCCAGCGCCTGTATTTCGATCATCCCAATGTCTACGTCTGGAATAGCGACATGGCGCTCATCCACGGTGCCGGCCTCAACATGATTCGCACCGGTTGGTGGACCGGCTGGGACAAATTCTGCGACGAGGCCGGGCGTCCCTACGACCGCACCTTGCGCACGCTGGAAGCCTACCTGATGACCGCCCGCAAAAACGGCCTCCCCGTGCAATTCACTTTTTTCGCATTTCTTCCCGAAGTGCTCGGCGGCGCCAACGCCTATCTCGATGCGCAAGCCGTCCGCAAGCAGCAGACACTAGTCGGCTCGGTCGTCGGACACTTTCATGACGTACCGTTCCTCGCATGGGACCTGATCAACGAACCTAGTTTTTCCAAGCAGCTCTGGAGAATGCGCCCCAACGAGGATCCCATCGAAGTTGCCGCATGGAATTCCTGGCTCTCGCAGAAATATCCCGATCGCGCCGCCCTCGCCGCGGCATGGAATGTTCCCCCCGACGTCGTCGCCGGAACAATTTCAGTTCCCTCCGAACTGGAGTTTGACCCGCGAGGCATGTACTCCGGCACAAATTCTCTTCGCGTCTATGACTACGCTGAGTTTGCTCAAGACCAATTCGCAGGCTGGGTGCGCGGCATGCGCGAAGTCATCCACGCCGCGGGCTCCGCGCAGCCAATCACCGTTGGCCAGGACGAAGGCGGCTTCATGGATCGTCTCTCTCCCGCCTTCTTCGCCCCCTACGTTGACTTCACCACCAACCACACCTGGTGGCAGGACGATCATCTGCTCTGGGATTCGCTCGTCGCCAAACAGCCCGGCCGCGCCATGCTCATTCAGGAAACCGGCCTGCAGCGTCAACTTAACCTCGATGAAACTTCCCGGCTCACTCCCGATCAGGAAGCTGCCCTGTTCGAACGTAAGATTGCCCTGTCTTTCGTGCAAGGTTCCGGCGCCATCGAGTGGCTCTGGAATACCAATTCCTACATGACCGAAGGAAACGAAGTGCCTATCGGCGCGTTGCACACCGACGCCACCGAGAAGCCCGAAGCCACCGTCCTTCGCAACTTCGCCAAGTTTGCGGCCGATGCCTCGCCGTATCTCAAGAATCCCAAGCAGCCAGACGTCGCCGTCGTCACTTCGCAAGCCGCGCAGTTTTCCGTTATCGGCGGCCTGCAACTCGAAGCGCAGCAAAACGCCGTGCGCGCCCTCGGTTACGATCTTCACCAACCCTGCTACGTCATTGCCGAAAGCCAGATCGACAAACTAGGCTCGCCCAGGCTCGTCATCCTTCCTTCACCGCAAGCCCTGCGCGAATCCACCTGGCAAGCTCTCCTCGCCTACGTGAAAACCGGTGGCAATCTGCTCGTCACCGGCCCCGTCTCCCGCGACGAACACTGGCACCTAGTCGACCGCCTCGCACCTCTTGGCATCAAGGGATCCACCGCGCCGCTGACCTTTCACACTTGGGAAATCGCCGTTACCTCGAAGTCTTGGCGGACCTCCATAGCGGTCTCCTTCGACCAACAAAAGCAGCAGCTCCTCGAGTTTCTGAGATTCGACGATGGTAACGATGAAGCGAGCCTGTCTCTTGGCAAGGGGCATCTCTGGTGGTGCGCATATCCGGTCGAACTCTCCGAAAACCTTCAGGCGGCGGCTTTCCTCTACGGCGGAGTCCTCCAACTCACCAGCCCACGCTATGAAGTCCGCCCAGGCACCCTCATCTATCCGACCGAACTGCAGGACGCTGTCCTTTATGTCTTCGAGTCCGAATTTTCAGAGGACCAGAACATCAACCTCCGCGACGAAGTGACGGGCGTTGAGGTTAAGTTCCGTCTGCCTGCTCAACACGCCGTCCTCGCCCTCATCGACAAACACACTAAACAAATCGTCGCCAAGTACGGCTTCTGATTCCATTGGTAGCGGCGGCTTTACGCCGCCATCTTCAGATTGCCTTTGTAGGGCAAGCCTTCTGAGGCCGTCCGCTTGCGCTGACTCTCATGACAACTCTTCTCCACCGTCTGAGAAGCCGGCGCAAATCAGGATTGAACATATACTCTCCGCCAAAAGCACACGCCCTTGTTCCTGCCCGGTGACGAAAACAATCATTCTCTTGTCCTCACGGTCGGCCTGTTCTTGGCTGCGACGTTCCTCTTTTCAATCGTGACTTCCGTTTCGGCGAAACGAGACGCAAGTTCGCGCGCGCAAGTTCGCGCGATCCCCGAGCGGCATTTCCTGCTGCAGAAAAGCTATTGACCATTGCCGGCGTGCAATCTGTAACCGGTGTGAAGGGTCTCAAGCAGGGGCCCAAAAATCCCGCCAGAGGTGCCGGCGGCGATCTGAACTTTGCGAAACCCCATGGTTCTCGCCTCGTCATGGCGGTTCTTGGCCCCGCGACTCTGTTCAAGCAGTGGAAGGCGCGACCCGGATTCGCTGGTTCCGCAGTGACGGGAGCTGGCGACGCGGCGTTCGCTGACCCCGCCGGTCCCTCGCCTTGCGTCATGTTCTTGCGCAAGGGCGATCACGCTGCGTCAGTCTCAAGCTTTCTCGGGCCGGACATGGCGCCGCTGCTGTCGCAGGGCCGATGGAAGTCAATCGCGAAAATCATCGCCGCGCGTCTGTAGTCAAAGATGCAAGCGCATTGCTATCTTGTGGAGCCACAATAGAGATAACGCATCGACTCTTCCGGTCATCACAAAATCAGGCTTCGCTGTAGCGCGGGCTTTCATGCCAGCCTCCGGTGAGCGTCGCAAAACTGTACAAGCAGACCGCCGTGGTTCGCTCTCAGGGTGTTCAGGACGACGAAGCTGGTCTGCTGACTGGCATTATCTTCCGCCTTACAAAACGCCGCCTCGGTCGCGTGCCTCTCGCCATGCGCGTGCGCGCTCGCGATCCCAAACTTTTCCGGAACATTGTGCGCATGGATCTTTACGCCGCTTTCCAAGGCACGGTTGCGGTGCGCCTAAAAGAACTCGCCCAACGCAAGGTCGCCATGATGGTGGGATGTCCGTTTTGAATCGACATGCATTCTGCCGTCGGCAGAAAACAAGGCATCACTGAAGCTCAACTTCACGACCTTACTCGATTCGACTGCAGCCCGCACTTTGACGAACGCGAAAAACTCGTCCTTCGTCTCGCGAGCGACATGACTCATACGCCCGCCACGGTCACCGACGAACTCTACAGTTCTCTGCGGCACCACTTTTTCGAGCGCCAACTCGTCGAACTCTGCGCCACAATTTCCTGGGAAAATTATCGCGCCCGCTTCAATCGCACCTTCGCCATTGTCGCGGAAGGTTTCTCCGAGGGCCAATTCTGCCCTCTCCCCGAACACTACCCGCAATCGTGAGGTGCATCCGGGAATTTGTCATGCTGAACCGCGTCTGCGGAGTGAGGAGTTTCTCTCGCTTCTAACCAGCTCACGGCAATCCAAACGCAAACAGCGACGACCCCGCTGCAATCGCCACATACTGTTTCCCATCCACCGCAAATGTCATCGGCGCCGCATTCACCGCGCCGCCCATCTGAAAATGCCACAATGCTTTTCCCGAAGCCGCGTCCAGCGCGATGAAGTTTCCTTCCGAATCCCCGGTGAACACCAATCCTCCCGCCGTCGACAATACTCCCGACCAACTCGGCGTAACATGCTTCCACTCCCATTTCCTTTCGCCGGTCAACGGATCAATCGCACGCAGCGCCCCCCAGTACGGCAGCGCTTCATCCGATGGAAAATACGCGCTGCCATAATAAGCGTGCCCTTCCTCAAATTCCTGTGGTGCGGTGCTGAACACGTCGCACTGTTCCCGCGCCGTCACATAAAACAGTCTGGTCTGTGGATCAAACGACGGCGACATCCAGTTCGTCGACCCGGCCGCGCCCGGACAAACGCGGTTTCCTTCCAGCGTCGGTGAACTCTCCTTCGTGGCCACGGGGCGGCCTTCTGCATCCTTTTCCGTGCTCCACGTTACGTGTGCGAACGGTTTCGAGAAAATAAGCTTCCCGTTCGTCCGGTCAATCAAATAGAAAAAACCGTTGCGATTCGCGTGCGCGATCAGTTTCTTCCCGTCCAGGTCGATCATCACCGGAACCTGCGTCGCATCCCAGTCGTGCTCATCATGTTTCGTATATTGGAAGTACCAGTTCAGTTTTCCGCTATCGACATCAAACGCCAGCAATGAATTGCTGTACAGATTGTCGCCCAGGCGTTGCGCCGCGCGATTTGATGGCGCCGGGTTCCCGGTAGTCCAGAACAACTGGTTCGTCGAAGGATCAAACACTCCCGTGATCCAAGCGGGCGCCCCGCCAATCTTCCAGGAGTCGCCTTCCCAGGTCTCGTGGCCCGGTTCGCCGGGTCCGGGCGTCGTGTAGAAACGCCATTTGCGTTCTCCGCTTGCCGCGTCGTACGCCTCCACGAATCCGCGCGTGCCGTATTCTCCGCCAGACACGCCTACAATAATGAGGTTCTTCACGGCCAGCGGCGCCATGGTGAAGCTATATCCCTTGCGATAATCGATTGCCGTCACATTCCACACCACCGCTCCGGTCCGCGCGTCCAAAGCAATCACATGTGCGTCCAGCGTCGCGAAATACAACTTGTCTCCGAGAACCGCGAACCCGCGATTCACTCGTCCGCAGCATGGCCGAATGTCCGAAGGAAGAATGTACTGATATTCCCAGATCGGCCGCCCCGTCCGCGCATCCAAGGCAAACGCGCGATCATCCTGTGCGGTTCCATACAAAATTCCGTCCACAACCAGCGGCGTAGTTTCCCATTTTCCGAGCGCAGCAGACTGAAACACCCACTTCGCCACCAGACCTTTCACATTCCGCGTGTTAATCTGATCAAGCCCGCTGTGCCGTTGTCCCGAGTAGCTCCCCGAATACGTCAGCCAGTTCTGTGGCTCCTCGGCCCCATTGCGTATGCGTTCATAAGTCACTTGCGCGTGCAAAGGGCGTGAGCCCGCGCAAGCAGCCACCAGCACAAAGCACCATGCCACCAATCGTTTCATCGCCGGAGTGCCTCCCCTGTCGGCGGCCATTTCCTGTAGCTCAGGCCTCCAGGCCTGAGGCTTTCCGTGCATGGATTGTCCTCATTTCGCGCTCACGCTCACGAGATACGCAATAATGTCCTGCAGCTCGCCAGCACTCAGCGTCTTGCTGTCGTACGCCGGCATTCGCGATTGCCTGCTGATTTCACACGCCTTCAGATGGGCTTTCTCAAACAGGTGAATCTGCTCGCGCACATCCATCATCTGCAAACTGAAATTATCTTCGTTGAGCACCACGCCCGAAAACTTCTCGTCCGTCCGCAGTCTCCACATTCACACTCAAATATTCCTGCGGAAACTCCTTGGTGCTCTCAATCAATCCCCAGGCCAATCGCCGGTTTGGATTCCTCACCGATTCCATCAGCGAATCTGCGGAGCGCGCCCCGCCAATGGAGCTCAGCTCCGGCCCCAATCGTCCGCCTTTCCCGTTCACGATGTGGCACATGGCGCAACCCGCGGCCCCGTGAAACAGTGCATCGCCCTTTGCCGCGTTTCCCGTCACCACCGTTTTCTTCTCCACGCTGCGAATGTAGGTGATCACTTCCCACACTTCTTCCGCCGTCATGCCTACGCCTTGGCCGGTTGTTCCGTTCGCTGGCATCGCCGTTCCCGGCACGCCTTCATTGATCGTGCGATACAGCTCCTCGTCGGTGCTGCCGTGCTTTTTCTGCGCCCGCGTCAAATCCGGCCCGCGCCCACCGCCGCGTGCTCCCAAACCGTGACAGAACGCGCAATTAATGCGAAATTGCGATTCGCCCAGCTTCGCGGCCTTCGCGTCACGCGCAAACGGATTTGTCTGCTGTGCGGGAATCGTCCCGGGAAGTATCAGAAGAAAAACCATCGCGACGCAGCTAGATGTCAACCACCGGGAGAGTTGCGACTGGGGGAAAACTTTCCGCGCGGAGAGCACAACCGCCGCCCTGACCATCGAAGACCCTCCCGGCAAGGTATTCAGTGCCGCGCATCATAGCACAGCACGATGAATACCTCGGCAACTTAGCGATTCAATTTTTGCGTGGACTTTATCGCCATCGAGCGATTCAAGAGGCGAAATTGAACCGCAAAGTTCTCGCACAAGCGGTTTTCGGGAGGGCAAGGGCTGCAAGGTTTGCGGAAAGACTCTTCATTCCTAGGGGTCGGAGCTTTAGCTCCGACATCAAGTGCTTGGTTATCATTGGGCTTTAGCCCCTGAGGATTTTCTGCCGCTGCTCAGCCATCAAATGAATTCCACATTCGCGTTTTGCATTTTCCCGAAGCCGCCTAAGCCTTCTTCGTTTCCTGCAAAATGTTTCCCCCATCCACCACCACAACCTGCCCGGTAATGTAGGACGCTTCCCGCGAAGCCAGGAAACTCACCGCCGCCGCTACCTCTTCCGGTGTGCCGGGACGTCCCACAGGGGTATGCTTGCCGGCCTCCAACTCCTCGGGTAAAGACGAACCGGTCGCGATCCACCCCGGGGCCACGGCATTAATCGTGATCCCGGCGCCGCCGCATGCCACCGCCACCGCGCGCATCATTCCGTCCAGTGCGCCCTTCGCCGCTCCATAAGCGCCCGAGCCAGCATTACTGACAATTGGCCCGGTCACGGACGACACGTTCACGATGCGTCCGTACTTCTGTTGCTTCATCACCGGCAAAACCGCCCGGGTCATCAGAAACGCCGTGTGCAGCGTCATGGCCAATTGTTCTTGCCATTCCGCGAAGCTCAATGTCTCCAGATTCCCGCTCCCGGGCTGTTTGCCGCTTTTCGCCATGCCTGCGTTGTTCACTAATATATCGATGCGCTCCGTTCGCTTCTTCACGGTGTTCACAAATTCTTCGACCTGCTGCTCGTCCGTCAGGTCCGCGACGAACGACACTACCTGCGCGCCGCTGCCATCAAGTTCTTTCGCCCGATCGTGAATGCGCTCGCTGGTCGCGCTAATAACCATGAATGCCTCGTCCTCTAACAGCCGTCTGGCAATGGCGAAGCCGATTCCGCTGGCGCTACCCGCGCCCGTCACAATCGCGATTTGTCCCTTGAAGATTCCAGCCACGTCAGTCTTTCTTTACTTCCTCACTTCGTTGCGAGTTCCTCTTTCCAAGGCCCATCCTGAAACACAAAAGCGGCCCCGAAAGGCCGCCTCCATGTTCGAAACTTTCCGTCTTCAGGCGTGCGAAACCACCGCCTGCTTCTTTTCCACCACGTGCGCTAGCCCGGCTTCCAGAACCTCCATTCCTTCGTCGAATTGCGCGTCGCTGATCACCAGAGGAACCAGTATTCGCATCACGTTCCCCAGGGTGCCTGCAGTAATCGTAAGCAAGCCGTGCTCGTATGCGTAGTGCGCCAGTTCTTTCGTCTCCGCTCCCGCAGGTTCGCGCGTTTCACGGTCGCGCACCAGTTCGAACGCGCACATTCCTCCGAGCGCGCGCACCTCGCCAATCAACGACCATTTCTGCTGCCAACCTTTTACGCGCTCCACAAAACGCTTCCCGATGGCCGCGGATCGCGCTAACAATCCGTCTTTCTCAATGGCTTCAAGCGAAGCCAGCGCAGCGGCGCAGGCAAGAGGATTGCCGGCAAATGTGCTTCCCAGTCCTCCGGGAATCGCCGCGTCCATAATTTCCGCGCGCCCCGTAACCCCACCGATGGGCAATCCGCCGCCAAGCGACTTGGCGGTCGTAATCAGATCCGGCTCCACGCCGAAGTGTTCGATGGCAAAGAATTTTCCGGTTCGCCCAATTCCCGACTGCACTTCGTCGGCAATCAGCACAATGCCGTATTTGTTGCAGATTTCGCGCAGCACCGGGAAAAACTCCTTGGGTGGCACCACAAATCCGCCTTCGCCCAGCACCGGCTCCGCAATAATTGCGGCAACCGATTCGGCACCCACTACGCGGCGAAAGGTGTCTTCCAGATGCTTGGCGCAGAACATTTCGCACGATGGGTAGGTCTTGCTGTACGAGCAGCGATAGCAGTAGGCGTACGGAATGCGATACACCTCCGGCGCGAACGGAGCAAACCCCGTCTTGTACGGGTTGATTTTGCTCGTTAGTGTCATCGTCAGCAGCGTGCGCCCATGAAACGCATCCTCGAAGGCGATCACCGCGGGCCGCTTCGTATACGCGCGCGCAATCTTCACGGCGTTCTCCACCGCTTCCGCGCCGGAATTGATGAACATCGTCTTCTTTTGCCCGCTAATAGGCGCCAGCGCATTCAGCTTTTCAGCCAGCGCAATATACGACTCGTATGGCGTGACGCCAAAACACAGATGCAGGAACCGGTCCACTTGTTCGTGCAGCACCTTGGTCACCAGCGGGTGACGGTGCCCCACGTTCAGGCAGCCAATTCCCCCGGCAAAATCCAGATAGCGGTTCCCGTCCACGTCTTCGATCCACACACCTTCGGATTTCGCCGCAAAAATCGGAGTGACCAGTTGCGGCCCCCGCGGAATCGCGGCTTCGCGGCGCGCCAACAAGTCGCGGGACTTCGGACCCGGTATTTCCGTGCGCCGCTGAATTGTTTTCATCACTTCCCCCCTCTGTAATCGAGCCATCTCTGCGTGAAATTCTCAGTACCAGCCAATCGGATTTTCGTCCAGATTCACGAACACTTGTTTGGTCTCCAGATATTCCTCCAGCCCCCAAGGGCCCAGTTCTCTGCCGAACCCAGACTGTTTGTAACCGCCCCACGGCGCTTCCACGTACGTAGGTTGCATATGATTGACCCAGACAATTCCCGCGCGCATCGATTTCACCAGGCGGAAGGCCTTATAAATGTCGCGCGTCCACACCGCGCCCGCCAGTCCGTACGGCGTATCGTTCGCGATGCGGATGGCATCCGCTTCATTCTCAAACGGAATCACCGAAGCAACTGGCCCAAAAATTTCTTCGCGCGAAATGCGGGCATTGTTGTCCACGTCGTAAAAAATCGTTGGCTCAACATAATGGCCTTTGGCAAATCCTTTCGGGCGCCCTCCGCCAATCGCCGTCTTGGCTTCCTTCTTCCCGACTTCCAGATAAGACGTCACCCGATCGTATTGCTCCTTGCTGACCAGCGGCCCCATCTTCGTTTCGCGTTCCAGTGGTGGCCCCAACTTGATGCGCTTGGCTTTTTCCGTCATGGCTTCCACAAACTTGCCGTAAATCTTTTTCTCCACCAGAACACGGCTGCCCGCGGAACAAACTTCACCCTGATTGATGAACACTCCAAACAGCGCGCCATCCACCGCTGCTTCCCAATCGGCATCCGCGAAGAAAATGTTCGGCGATTTCCCGCCAAGCTCCAGCGTCACGCGCTTCAGGGTATCGGCCGCGGACTTCACAATGATCTTTCCCACGGCCGCGCTGCCCGTAAACGCGATCTTGTCGACCGCGGGATGCGCAACCAGTGCCGCACCGGCCACCTCCCCTACTCCGTTCACAATGTTCACCACGCCCGGCGGCAGCCCCGCTTCCTCAAACCAGTTTGCAAATTCCAGCGCCGTCAGTGGGGTTTGCTCCGCGGGCTTCAGCACGCATGTGCAGCCCGCGGCCAGCGCCGGCGCCAGCTTCCAGGCCGCCATCATCAATGGATAGTTCCAGGGAATGATCTGCCCTGCTACTCCCATCGGCTCTTTCAGCGTAAAGCTCAGCGCGTTCGCTGGGACCGGCAGAACCTGGCCGGTAACTTTGGTTGCCAGGCCGCCGTAATACTCAAAACATGTGGCCACATCCGCGATGTCGTACTCCGCCTCGACAATCGGTTTACCCGTGTTGCGTGCTTCTAATTCAGAAAGCATCGCCGCGTTCTGCCGCACCTTATCCGCCAGCTTGAAGAGAATGCGTCCACGGTCCTGCGCGGTCGTCTGCGGCCATGGCCCCGAATCAAATACCGTGCGCGCCGCTTTCACGGCCTTGTCAACATCGGCGGAAGAAGCCGAAGCAACCTGCGCGATTACATCCTCCGTCGATGGATCGAACACCGGAAACGTTTCGCCGGAAGAACTGGGAGTCCATTGGCCGTTGATATAGTTCTGGTAGGTTTTCACGCCTGTTTTTGCCGGACTGGACATAACGCTCCCCCCAAACTTGAGTCCTCAAACCGCTGGCGAACCCGCCGCCAGCTTTCGCGCCGCCTTGCGACCCCCATAAATGAAAAAAAAGAACGCCGCGAGCCCGATAAAAAAGATCGTACCGCCGAACATCCAGATCTCGTAGCGCGCGATGGACTTGATCTGCTGCGCCGGAAAAAACGCCAGCGCGATCCCCAGAATTGTCGTGACTAGGCCGCTCACTCCCGCAAAAATCAGCGTGCCCTTGGCGTAGTGGCCGCGTACAAACCGGTCGTCAAACGCGATCTTCAGCAACCCGCCAAACATGTACAGAAACGGAATCAGCTGCAGTACCACCGCAAGAGACAGCAGCGACTGGAACGATTCCTGCACTCCCCCGGTGGCCACAAAATTCACAATCACCAGGATCAGCGAAACGCTCGCGTGCACGATCAGCGCCGCATACGGCGTCGCATATTTCGGGTGAATTTTTCCCAGCCACTCCGGCATGTACGAATCCAGTCCCGCCACGAAAGGAATGCGTGCCGAGCCGCCCAGCCACGCAGAACCAATTCCTGCAATCGACACACTCAGCAGCAACGCGAACGGCGCAATGATCCAGGCCACGCCCACGCGCCCCGCCATGTGGCTCACGGCCTGCACGATTCCCTGCAGCACGCTGATGCTGCCTTTGTCGACGGCCACCAGCAGCGTCAGTGTCGCTCCGATGTAGAGAAATCCCGAAAGCAATCCGCCCAACGCCACTGCCCCAGGCAGCGTTTTTCGTGGATTCTCGATTTCGTCACCCATGATCGAGGCAAGTTCCAGCCCCACGAGCCCGAAACAAATCACCCCAAAGGAGTTCAGCACGAATCGCGGGTTCGCCGGAATCTTGAAGTCGCTCCAGTGCATGCTCGTTCCAAATTTCGCGCAAACAATGACGCCCAGCCCCATGAGCAGGAACGCCGCGACAAAAGTCCCGATGCCACCGATGTTGTTGAGCCACTTCCCCACTCCCAGCCCCACCACGTTCAGCACCACCAGCAGACCCAGCAATACCACCGACGCGGCCAGAGCAAACGTCCGGTTGTCCGCCAGCCCTTCGTGGCCCGGACCAAGCACGAATACCGATACGCCGACGAAGTACAGCATCACCGTCGGCACGTACATCATGTTGTTTGTCCAGTAGCACCATCCGGAGAGAAATCCGTGAAAGTCGCCGAAAACTTCCTTAGCCCACAGGTACACCCCGCCCTCCCCGGGATACCGGTGTGCCAGTTCAATCACCGCGATGCCCTGCGGCCAGAAAAATAGCACTAGGGAAATCAGCCACAGCCAGATGGTGACGCCGCCATTCGCGGCAATCGAGGGAAGAACGTTCAGGTTGAAAACCGCAACCACAAATAGCAGAACGAGGTCACGCCGCCCGAGGACGCGCTTCAGATGCGGTTGCGCGTTCTCGACACCAATTGCCATGACCTCGCTGCTCAATCCGGTTGCTCCTTAGTGGCCCGCTGCGCCAACGAATGTCGCGCCGCGCTCCTGCTGCGCCTTCGCCAACCCGCGAGCAACTTCTTCAAACACGGCCAGGTGCTTGTCGATGTCCGCTTCCGTGTGTTGCACGGAAATGGTCCACTGTTCGTCCCACCAGTACGGCATCGCCAGCACCCCGCGGTTCACCATCGCGAACCAGAATTGCCTCCACAAATCCACATCGATATCCAGCCAGTCCCGGTAGTTGCGGATCTCTTTCCCGTACAGCATCAGCGCTCCGTTAACTCCGGCCTGCGCGACATAGGCCTTCAATGCACTCTTCTTCAGGATGGCGCGATAGCCTTCCGCCAGCTTCTTTCCCAGTTGCTCCACGTGCGCGTAGTTTTCTCGCGTCAGCACTTCGCGAAACACCGCCAGGCCCGCGGCCATGGCGAAGCGGTTCGTATTGTACGTGCCTCCGTGAAACACCTTGTGCTGCACGATCAAGTCCATCACTTCGCGGCTCGCTCCAAATGCGGCCAGTGGAACTCCGCCGCCAATGGATTTCGCCAACGTGATCAGGTCCGGCTTCACGCCGAAATATTCGCTTGCGCCGCCCCAGCAAAGTTTCGCGCCGGTCTTGACTTCATCGAAGATCAGCAGCGCACCGTTTCGCGTGCAGATTTCGCGCAATCCCTCGAGAAATCCGGGTTGCGGCATGCAGATCCCCACGTTCATCAGGATCGGCTCCAGAATGATCGCCGCGATTTGTCCCGGGAATTGCTTGAAGCGGTGTTCGACGCTTTTCAGATCGTTGAAGGTGGCAACGGTAACATTGTCGAGCACCGCCTGAATGACCCCCAGCCCACCAGGAACCGAATTCGGCGCGTTGATGTCACCGAAATCCTCGGCCTTGGGTTTCACGCTGACCAGCGCGGTATCGTGCAGCCCGTGATACGCACCTTCGAACCGCAGAATCTTGTCCCGGCCGGTAGCAGCTCGCGCAATGCGGCACGCGTGCATCGTAGCTTCCGTGCCGCTGTTTCCGAACCGCACCATCTCCACCGGATAGCGCGCGCAAATCTCCTCGGCCAGCTCCAGTTCCATGCCGTGCGGCATGCCAAATGTTGTGCCGCGGTCGACAATGTCTTTCACGGCTTTCACCACTGCCGGGTGACCGTGTCCGGCCATCAGCGTCCCAAAGCACAGGTTGTGGTCAATGTATTCGTTTCCGTCGATATCCGTAATCTTGCTGCCGTGTCCTTCGGCAACAAAGATCGGATAGGGATCATACGCCCGGTAATTGCTGGCTACTCCGAGCGGTATCCGTTTCTGGGCCTTCTTGTGGGCTTCGGCGGATTTCGCCGTGCGCTTCTCGTAAAGAGCGAGTTCCTTCTGTAGTGCGTCGTGCATTTCGAACTCCGTCCAGCTTGGCCTTCCTGTGGTCAGCTGTGGCAGGTCTGTTCCCTGCGGTCAGTATCAGCGAGGAAAACAACGCGGATGTTTGAGGCGTACTTCTGCCTCCTAGTTTACGCCTTCCGCCGTAATCAAAAACGCTGCCGCCGGTGGATAGCCGCTTCTACCCCTCCGTTTTTCGCACCAAGACGCCCCGGCTGGATCGAGGTGTCTCAGTGCCTTGCGAATTCTCCGGCGCGTCAGAAATTAAACTTCAACGCAAACTGCACCAGCCGTGGATCATGGATGTGTTGCACCTGGCCAAACGTGCTGCCCTGATTGCTCACATCGCCATCCACGCTGTAGAACTGCGCATGGTTCCAGACGTTGAAAATGTCCGCGCGGAATTGCATCTGCACTTTTTCTCCGATCGGCGTATTTTTCATGAAACTCATGTCCGTGTTGTTGATTCCGGGACCGCAGCAGATCGTTCTTGGCGCATTCCCGATCGTACCTGGAGCAACGGTCGAACTCGTGAACTGGTTGGGGTCGAACACAAACCCGCCGGTCTGCCGGATATTCGTTTTCACCAGGTGCGGTTGTCCTGGAGCAAAATTCGGTTCACCCGCTTGTTCAAACAGGTAGGTGTTATCCAGCTCCTCGATATCATTCAGCGAAGTGATACGGATCGGGAATCCCGTTTGGAAACTCAGGATGCCGGATACTTCCCATCCATCCAGAAGCCTGCCTCTGAATCCTTCCATCTTTGGCACGGGCAAGTCCCAGACGTAGTTGAAGACAAAACGCTGCGGTGCGTCGAAAGCTGAAGGTCCATACGTCGCACGGAAGTTTAGCGGGTTCAGGTTGCTTTCAAAGCTTGAGGCGTTATCGAGCGACTTACCGAAGGTATAGGCGGCCTGGAACATCAGGCCGTGCGAGAAATTCTTCTGCACCATGGCCTGAAACGAATTGTAGTTCGACCACGCCACGGTGTTTTCGGTGAAGATTCCAGAGAATACCGGCGTGCCGTTTAGCGGGCAACCGGTCCCCGTCAATGGATTACAAAGCGGCGAAGAATACTGTCGGATCCCCACCAATGTGATCGGCGTACCTCCCGCTGCTCCCGTAATGGTGCAGGCCGAGGGAGCATTGTTCACCGGGCAAGGAATATTCTGGCCGTTTGGCCCTCCCGGAGCGTACGGAAGGTGGAATACCTGGCCTGCAGGAAGAGTGAAAGAGTAGGATGAGTCCTCACCAAATGCGCTGCAACCCTGCCCGAGTGCCGCAAGGTCGTTACAGGTCTGAGGATTCCCGGGGTTCAACTCATAGCTGGCAAGCAGCCGGTGGCCTTGCGAGCCAACGTAGCCTACTTGTACCATCATGTCGTTTCCCAACTGTCGCTTGATTGTCAGGTTGTACTGGTCGGAGTACTGCATGCGCAGATTCGCAGGGAACTGTCCGAAATAAACACTGCTCTGGAAATTCGACCAGTCGACGGTCGTACCCCTCGGCGGGTTCAAGATACCCTTAAAGGGATTCGCATGGACTGTGCCGGTTTGATCGATATAGGGAGTGTCGAAAAGCGGTCCAGTAATGCTACTGCTTCCGCCAAATGGTGGCTCGGCGCTGAACTGTTCAAGCACCAACTGTTCGATCGGATTGTAGAAGATGCCGTACCCAGCGCTGATGCTCAACTTGCCAGGTCCGCCAGCCAGCGCTCCAAGTAAACCGCTGTTCCAAGAAGGACTCCAATTCATTCCCAGCCGCGGTGCAAAGCCCTTGTAATACGTATTGGTCAGGGCATTTGGCACGTTCTTGTCGCCCGGAACAACCAAACCTACCGGCGTAAATCCTCCCGCCGCGCACCCTCCATCGGGCTGCGTCGCGTCGTAATAAGGATTGCTCGGCGACAGTTTGCACGGATAGATGGTCGAAACTTCCCCGGGGCGGAACGTCTGCACTTTCTTGCCAATATCTGTAAGTGGCGTGTTCATCTCCCACCGCAACCCGTAGTTAAAGGTCACATTTGGACGAATCTTCCAGCTATCCTGCGCGAAAAGATAAACAGAATTACTGCGCACGAGTTCGTGCTGCGCCGAGCCTTGCGTCAGGGTATTTGGTTGTCCAAGAAAATAGTCCGCATAAGAAAGGAAAGTAAACCAGCCGTTGATGTTGTAATACAGCAGTTGGTTGAACTGCTGAATGCGGAAGTCACCGCCGAATTTAAGGCTGTGGTTGCCGACGATCTTGCTGTAGTTGTCGCTGAACTGATAGGTGTTGCCAGTCTGCGGCAATTGCCCCTCGAAGTTATTCCCGATGTTAAAACCGCCGTTCACGGTGATGTACGGCACACCCTCTTTGGTCGGACCGAGTCCGGAATGCAAACCGCAATCCGCCGGATTGGCCGCACCCGACGCGCAAATCGCGTTCACCGTTGGTGAATCACTCACACCGGTAAAGCAGTACGCCGACGCTGGGCCTGTTCCGCAGGAGTCTTGAATCGCATTGGTCTTGAGCGGAGCATTGAACTGGCCCTGGCCCTCACGAAAATAAGTGAACCGAAACTCGTTCACGGCCGTGGAACCGATCGTCGAGGTATGCGTCCCGTTGATTTGCTGATTTGTGGTTGAAAACAGCCCCGGAAAGGTTCCCAACGGATCGCCCGCCGCCTGGAATTTCGCCAGCGGGTCGGTTAGATTATCCTTATCGTAGTAGTAGTAAATGGAGGTTTTCTGATTGGCGTTCCAGGAATGATCGAAACGCCCCTGGAACTGATCTCCATTGTCCGTCTTGTTCGGCACGGCGATCACTTGGCCGCTGCTGTTCGTCGTCGTGGGTACGTATAGTTTCGCCAAGGCTACCGCCACCGGATCGAAGCATGCTGTCGGTATCTGACTATTCGGGAAGATCGAGGAATACGCCGTGCCTGCCGCGATCGGTGCGCCCCCCGCCGCTTGCACTGCCGATGCACAACCTGGCCGGTCATTCAGTAAGCTCGCAACCGTGGAAGTGGGCGATGTGCCCGACAGTGGCGATGCCGAAAAGTCTCCGTTCAACTGCGCCGTTGTCGGAACCGTAACCGGCTGCGAAACCACCCCCTGGATAATTCTTCGGCCTTCGTACGCCACAAAGAAAAATGTTTTGTCTTTCTTGATCGGCCCGCCAAACGTCCCTCCAAATTGGTTCTGATGGAAATCCGGCTTCGGCGCCGGTGAGAACGTGAATGGTTTGGCGTTCAGGTCCGTATTGCGGAAAAATTCATACACATTCCCGTGGAAGTCGTTCGTGCCAGACTTGGTAACCACATTCACCACCGCGCCGGCGTTGCGCCCATATTCCGCGTCAAACGAGTTCGTAATCACGCGAAACTCTTCAATGCTGTCCGGCGAAGGCTGGATAGCGGGCAGGTTCGCGAACAAGTCGTTCCCGTCGCCGCCGTTCACCGAATAGTTGTTCGAACGCCCGCGTCCGCCGTTTACTGTCACTACTCCGGGACGGTCGCTGCCATAAAAGGTGTCGTTACCCAACTGGGATTGCACACCCGGCTGCAGTTGCAGCAACTGATAAACGTCGCGCTCGTTCAGCGGCAATTGTGTCGAAGACCTCTCGTTGACGATGGCCCCCAATTGTGTCGACGACGTGTCCACCACCGGCGGTTGCCCCGTTACCTCCACCGTCTCGGTCGATCCGCCCACCGTAAGGGTGATGTCCACACCGACCACCTGGTTCAGATCCACCGCAACATCTTTGCGTGCGAACTTCTTGAAACCGGTCTGCGTCACGTCGATCTCGTACGTCCCGACCGGCACTTCTAAAAATTGATAGTCCCCGTTGGCTCCGCTGGCCGTGTCCCGGCTCACATTCGTCGCCGTGTTGACCAGCGACACCGTGGCACCAACCACCGCCGAGCCGCTCGCGTCCGTAATCGTCCCGCGGATTCGGCCTCCCGTGCTCTGCGCATATCCCGTTTGATTGCCGATGATAAGAAACGTTGCTGCCAGGAAAGCCGCCCAGAGAACCCTGCGGCAACACACCCACTTCACGCTCGAAAGGCGCATCACTTGATTCATTTAATTCACCCCTAAGATTCCCGGAAGACGCTTTTCCCTCAAAAAACGATTCTTCACGGTTGCTACGGTCCCTGGAACCTTACTATAATCCAGTAAACTTAGAGAAAGCCGGAACCTGTGTCAAGCAGAAAGAATTTGTCCAAGCCATCGGAAACTTTGTCGCCTCCGCGGCTCTTGCGCATCAGTGAAGTCGCACACCGCGTGGGCATTTCCTCGTCCGCTTTGCGCGCCTGGGAAGCCCTGGGACTTGTCACGCCGCGCCGCACCGAGAGCCATTACCGCATGTACACGGAGACCGACGTGCGCCTTTTGCAGCGCGCTATTTTCTTGCGCCGCGCGCGCGGACTGAACCCAGCTGCGATTGTCCACGTCTTGAAAAAACAAGGCCTGGTTATCGCGCCTGCCGATGCGCCCCCGCACACCGGTCAAAAATTTCGCCGCCTGCGAATGCGTCGCGGTCTTTCGCTGGTGAAAGTGGCGCAGGCCACCGGCGTTTCCGTGGGTTTCCTCAGCGCCCTGGAGCGCGGCCAGATGCGCTCTTCCATCTCCACACTGCGCCGCATTGCCCGTTTCTACAAAACCAATATGCTCGCGCTCTTTGAAACCAACGGCGACGCGCAGCGCCATGTCCGTCCTTCGCAGCGCAAAATCCTGGAAACTTCGCCCGGCGTTCGCATGGAACTCCTCGCCTGGGGCAACACCGCCATGGAGCCGCATCTTTTCCGCATCAAGCCTGGCGGCGGCAGCGGTGAACCGTACGCTCACGAAGGCGAGGAATTTCTCCACGTGCTGCGCGGAGAGTTTGAAATCTGCCTGAATAAGAGCGAACGCTACCTTCTTAAGCCGGGTGATAGCCTCTATTTCGAAAGTTCCGCGCCCCACCGCTGGAAGAACCCGGGGCCTAGGGAAACCTGGATTTTGTGGGTCAACACTCCGCCCACTTTTTGAGTTTTGCGGCTGGCTGCGCCGGTCAAACCCTGCCGCCGCATCTTGAGGTGCACGTGATCGCAGGTCGAATTTGCCGTTTTCTCGCGGCCCTTCTGGCCAGCTGCTGCGCTGCTGTTCTGCTCGGCTCCTGCCACAAGAAAGAAGAGTCGCTCAGCTTGCTGGTCTGGGAAGGCTATGCGGATCCTTCCTTCATCGGCGGGTTTGAAGAGGCGCATCATTGCAAAGTCACTGCTTCTTACATGGGTTCCAGCGACGATCTTGTCGCCAAACTGCGTGGTGGCAGCGCCTCCAGCTATGACGTAATTTCGCCTTCCAGCGACGTGGCCGCTTCCATCGCGCGCACCGGCCTCGCCGAGCCGCTCGATCTCGCCAAGCTGCCAACCTACGCGCAGCTCTCTCTGAGGTTGCGCGATCTTCCCCTGGTGAAAACCAACGGACAGACTTTCGGCGTTCCCTTCATGTGGGGCCCGAATCCCTTGCTGTACGACACCACAGCATTTGCGCAACCGCCCGACTCCTGGGGAATTTTCTGGGATCCCAAGTACCAAGGAAAAATCTCCGTTTGGGATGACCTGTCCACTCTCTATATGGCCGCGCAGATGCTTGGCTACGACCGACCCGATCCTTCGCAGTTGTATAACCTCAGCGACGAGCAGCTCGCGGCCGTAAAACAAAAACTCCTCGCTCTGAAACCCAACGTTCGCAAAATCTGGTCCACCGGCGGCGAACTCACCAATCTCTTTGAAAATCACGAAATCATCGCCGCTATGGGTTGGCCGCTTATGACCAATCAGCTCCGCCAAGCCAACTTCCCCATCGGCGAAACGATTCCCCAGGAAAACACTACCGGCTGGATCGATCACCTCATGATCAGCAAGGCCAGCGCTCACAAGGAACTGGCTTACGCCTTCCTCGAATACATGATTCAGGCGAAAACTCAGAAGCACATCACCGACGTCACTCACTACACGCCCGCTAATTCTGCCGCCGCTCAATTCATGAGCGACGCGGAAAAGAAGGGCTTGCACCTGGATGATCCCGATGCCTACATGCAGCGCATCTATTTCTGGCAAGACGTTCCCCGTCGCGCCAAATACATCGAAATGTGGAACGAGGTCAAAGCCGCCCAGTGACCTCTGCGGATTCCAGCACGAATTCTCCGGCCCCCGAAGCTTCGGCGGTTTCAGCAGGCGTGTTGCTGGAACTCCGCAGCGTCGTCAAACGATTTGCTGCGCGCGCCGTCTTGCGGCAGCTTTCCCTGCAAATTGTTCCCGGTGAATTTCTCACCCTCCTGGGAGAAAGTGGCTCCGGCAAAACCACTCTGCTCCGCCTTGTCGCGGGATTCGAACAGCCTACCTCCGGGGAAATCTGGATGAATGGCCAGCGCCTGGACACGCTCCCTCCCTATCGTCGGCGCGTGAATACCGTCTTCCAACATTACGCGCTGTTCCCTCATCTCAGCGTCGAGGAAAATGTCGCTTACGGGCTGCAGGTGACCGGTGTGCCCGCCGCGGAGATCCCCTCGCGCGTCGCCGATGCTCTGCGCATGGTCAAAATGCACGAGTACGCCGCAACCCGCCCCGCAAAACTGAGCGGCGGCCAGCAGCAGCGCGTCGCCCTGGCACGAGCCCTGGTCAATCGTCCGCAACTTCTGCTGCTCGACGAACCGCTCTCGGCGCTCGACGCCAATCTTCGCAAACAAATGCAGGGAGAGCTGAAATCGTTGCAGCGCGAACTCGGCATCACATTTCTCTTCGTAACTCACGATCAGCACGAAGCCATGGCCCTTTCCGACCGCATCGCCCTCTTAAAGGATGGCTCGCTCGAACAGGTCGCTTCGCCGCGCGATATTTACGCCCGCCCTTCCACGGCGTACACCGCGCAATTCATCGGCCAGACTAACCTTCTCCGCGCGGACGTTCGTGCCGGCATTGCCTCCGTTGGTTTGTTGCAATGGCGCACCAATCAGCCCGACGGCCGGACGCTTTTTTCCTTGCGCCCGGAATCAGTCTATCTCGCCGCAAACGCGCAACAGCCACCCGGCGCGGTGCGTTTCCGCGCCGCCGTTCGCCAACAAATCTATTCCGGCTCAAGCGAAGACCTTGAAGTCGATTGCGCCGGCCAGCCGCTGCGTGTGCGCATTCCAGTCCGGGGCATGCTCACCGGCACGCACGAATTTTTCTTCGACCCCGCCGACGCCGTTCCTGTCGGTGACTGAAATTTTGTCGCGGCCGCCTTCTGCCTGCCGCCGCAGGAGGGAGGCGGGCGCGGTTCCCTTGAGGAGGCCCAAGTGCCAGTTGTCATCCTGAGCGCAGCGAAGGATCTCAGCCGTGGCCTGACGAAACGCGCTCGGGGTATCGCGATTTCCAATTTTTCGACACGCATCACTGAAAACTGACAACGCAAAACTCCCATGTACTCGCGTGCCTACAAAACGGTCATTTCCCTTCCCCCGCTTCTCTGGGTCGGCATATTCCTGCTGCTTCCCTACGCGCTAATGTTGGCTCACAGTTTCTGGCTCGTCCGCGACGGCTTCATCGTTCACGACTGGAATTTACAGAACTACGCCAAACTTCTTCAGAATCCCATCTACGCGCAAGTTCTTTTTCGTTCCATGCGCATCGCCGCCGGCGTAACTCTTCTTTCTTTGCTGCTCGGCTATCCGGTCGCGTACTACATGTCCTTCCACGCTGGCCTTCGCAAGGATCTTCTCTACCAGCTCGTCATCGTTCCCCTGTGGGTCAGCTATCTGGTCCGCGGTTACGCCTGGAAAACCATCCTCGGCTCCGAAGGAGTGCTCAACGGCTTGCTGCAATATCTACACATTACCCACGAAGCAGTCAGCTTCTTCCTGTATAGCCCCTTCGCCGTTGTTCTCATGCTCACCCACATCTACACGCCTTTCGTCTTTCTTCCTCTCTACGCTTCGCTCGAACATATCCCGCGCAATCTCATCGAAGCTTCCCAGGACCTCGGCGCCAGTCCGCGCGCAACGTTTCTCCGCGTCATCCTTCCCCTCTCGCTTCCCGGCTTGCTGGCTGGCGCGACCTTCGCCTTCGTTCTCACGCTCGGCGATTTCCTGGCGCCGCAACTTGTTGGTGGGCCCTCCAGCATCATGATCGCGAATATCGTCCAGAGCCTCTTCGGTACGGCCTATGACTGGCCGCTCGGCGCGGCCATCTCCGTCCTCATTCTCGTTCTGACCATCTCCCTGCTGTTCCTCGCCGAACGTCTTGAGAAGCGCTGGTCCTTCCGATGAGCGTCCGCGCTAACGCAACTCGCCGCTCGCCACTCCTCGGCGCCTATACCCTCGCGGTCTTTGCGTTCCTGTATCTTCCGATCGCCGTTCTGGTGCTTTATTCCTTCAACAAATATGGTGTCGGCGGTTTTCCTCCGAAACATTTCACCCTCGATTGGTACCGCCAACTCTTCCGCGACGCTGCCATCTGGGATTCCTTTCTCAACAGCCTGCTCGTAGCCGTTGCTGCCGTCGTCCTCGCGCTCGCTCTCGGCCTGCTCGCCGCGCTCGCTCTTGACCGCTCCGATTTCCCGGGAAAATCCATCTTCCGCCGCCTGGTTCTTCTTCCCCTGATTCTTCCCGGCATCATCACCGGCCTTTCCTTGCTGATGTTCGCCGTCTTTGCCGGCCTGCCACTCAGCCTGCTTACGGTCTTCCTCGGCCATGGCACCGCGCTCATCTCCGTCGCCACCACTGAACTCTTCGCCGGCCTGCAAAAAATGGATCGCGCGCAGGAAGAAGCTTCGCTAGACCTCGGCGCCACACCCTGGCAAACGTTCTGGCGCATCACGCTTCCCAATCTCACCCTCCCTCTCATCGCCGCCGCTCTCCTGATCTTCACCCTCTCCATGGATGAAATCGCCGTCACTTTTTTCCTCATCGGCCGCGACAACACGCTTCCACTGGAAATCTGGGCACGCCTGCGTCGCGGCATCACCCCCGAGATCAACGCCATTTCCACCCTGATCTTTTTCGTCTCCGTTATTTTCATCCTGATCTGGTATCGCATTCGCACTCGTTCCATCGGCAACGAAGTTCACGAGCTTCTCGAACGACCTTAGGAGGACTGCTTCGCATGTCTCATACCCGCCGTGATTTCATCAAGTTCGTGGTCGCAGGCTCTATCGCTTCCGGCTGTCCCATCGACAAAGCTTTGCTCGCTGCGCCCGCTCCCGGCGATTCCTCTCCGCTCGTCGAAGGCGAACACTTCGCTGTCTGCCACGAGGTTCGCGACGGCCACTCCTTCGCCAAGCCCGACGCCACGCGCAAAGCCGAGGTCGTCATCATCGGCGGCGGCATGGCTGGCCTTTCCGCCGCATATTTCCTGCGCGAAAAAGATTGGTTGCTTCTCGAAAAGGAAGATCACTTCGGCGGTAACGCCTACGAAGAGGAATATCAGGGCCAGTTTTTCTCCACTGGCGCGGCCTACGACTTTCGCGGCAGTTTCAGCGATCAACTCGCCAAGGAACTCGGCGTGGACATGCCCCTCGTCGACATGCCCGATCCCACCATCGACAATCGCACCTACGTCCCAGACACTTGGCGCTCCGGTCTCGAGCACCTTCCGTACAAAAAAGATGTCGTCGCCAGCTTCAAAAAATTCCGCGACGACATCATGAAGATCGATGTCCGCGGCCAAATGTTGCAACTCGACGCCAAACCCTTCTCCGACATCACCTCTGGCTACGCTCCGGAAGTCGCCAAGTGGTGGGATGCCTACGGCCCGTCCAACTGGGGCGCGGTCACGCAAGACACCACCGCATTTATCGGCGTTTTCGACGCGCAATACCTCATCAAGGGCGAAGACAACACCCGCTGCATCTCACCCGGTGGTCTTGGCTGCATCAGCTACAAGCTGGTGGAAGTCTTGAAAGGGAAAAATGCCGACCGCATGCTGGCCGGCGCTACTGTAGTCTCCGTCGCTCAGGATTCCGGCGCCGTTCGCGTCACCTACTCCGAGGGTGACAAGCTCACCACCGTTTCCGCCAAGCTCGTTCTCATGTGCACGCCCAAATTCATCACGTCGCGCCTGGTGGCCGGCCTTCCGACTGACCAAAAGCAGGCCATGCGGCGCATGCGCTATGCTCCTTTCCCGATGATCAACATGATTTTCGACAAGCCCGTCTATCGCCGCGGCTACGACAATTGGTGCCCCGGCAATTCCTTCACCGACTTCATCGTGGCCGACTGGACCATTCGCAATAATCCCGGCTACCACCCCAAATACAACATCCTTACTTTCTACACCCCGCTGCGTGAATCCGATCGCGCCATCCTTCTTGAGGAAGAAGACTGCAAAGCACTGGCCGCAAAAGTCCTCAAGGATTTCCAGAAGGCCTTGCCGGAATTCCATGTCGATCCCATCGAGATTCGCCTGTATCGTCGCGGACATCCCATGATGATGGCGGTTCCGGGCCAGTACACGAAGAACCGCATGATCGCTTCGAAGCCCATGGAGCGCATTTTCTTTGCAAATTCCGATTCCGGCGGACCCGAATCCCTGAGCACCGAAGCCGTGCGCATCTCGCACGCTGCCGCCGAGTGGACCAATCTCGTCCTGGCAGGCCAACCAAGCGCCGCTTCAGAATCAGCGCACAAGGCGCTTACCGATGTGGTGCTCTAACGTCATCCCGCCATCACGCATCTGTATTCGCAGGTCCGATCGATGTCGCTAAATGCGCTGCATTCTTTCTTTCTCAAAATATCTCGCCCCGCAACTATTGCGGTCATCACCGCCGTCACTTTGCCGTTCTTTTGGCTCATCAATTTCCGCGGCGTTCCCGGCATTCCGGCGATTAACCCGCTGCTGCGAATCGGACTTCCCGACATGATGTTCAGGTACTCCCCCTCCGCCATTTATGAAAAGCTCACCCAGTTCGGCGCCGATGGCCGCGTGGCCTATCGCATCTTCCTTGAACGCGTCGATTTCCTGTTCCCCGCGGTGTACGGACTTTTCTTTGTTATGGTCAGCACCTTCGGCCTTTCACGTCTGTTCCCCAACCGCCCAGGGCTGCAAAAACTAAGCCTGCTTCCCTTGCTCACCACGCTGTTCGACTACGCCGAGAACCTCTGCTTCCTCGCCATGCTCCGAAGCTATCCCGCAGAGTTGCCCAACTTCGAAAAGCTCGCGAACACATTCACCCTCGCCAAGTGGACTTTCGCCGCGGTCAGCATCGTATTGTTGCTGGTGGCAACTTTGGGTTTGCTGATTCGCAATCTTCGCCGTCCAGCTTCGCCTTAGAGGGCCGATGGCAATCCGAACACCCGGGAAGGGGCGCTTCTTTGCATGCCTGAACGAATGGGAACTTTGATCGTTACCGGCGGCAGCCGCGGTATAGGCGCTGCCATCTCTCGTCTTGCCGCGGCTCGTGGCTACTCGGTCGCCGTGAACTACCATTCCAACAATTCTTCCGCAGATGCCCTGGTGCAGGAAATTCGTAGCAGTGGCGGCCAAGCCGCTGCAATCCAGGCCCACATCGGCAACGAGGGCGACATCCTGCGGCTCTTTGAGAGCTCCGACAGAACACTTGGGCCGCTTTCCGCTCTGGTCAATAACGCTGCCATTACCGGCGGCTTTGCCCGCGTTGATTCCGTCGACGCTTCCATGCTCGAAGGCCTCATGGCCGTCAACGTCACCGGCGCGATTCTCTGCGCGCGCGAAGCCGTCCGCCGTCTCTCCACGAAACACGGCGGACGCGGCGGCGCCATCGTCAACATCTCTTCCCGCGCGGCACAACTCGGCTCGCCCGGCGAATGGGTGCATTACGCCATGAGCAAAGGCGCTATCGACACACTCACCGTAGGCCTGGCGCGCGAAGTCGCCACCGAAGGTATTCGCGTCAATGCCGTCGCTCCTGGCCTCGTCGACACAGCTCTTCACGCTGCTGCGGGCGAACCCGGACGTGTGGCCCGGCTCATCCCCACAGTTCCCATGGGTCGCCCCGGCACCCCCGAAGAGATCGCCGAAGGCGTACTCTGGCTTCTCTCGCCCGCCGCGTCTTTTGTTACCGGCGCCATCCTCGCGATGGGCGGCGGCCGCTGAACGGCTCTCGCCTCGCTAGGCCAACTTCCGCCGATCGCTCAACCTTTGCTTCCACAGTCGTGCTATGTTTTACGCGCTTTCTTCATGCGGGCCGATCCACCACTGGCCGAGCCCTGAAAGAGGATTTCTCACCGCATGCGTCGCGCAAAGCTTTTCCCGGTCCTGGCTATCGCGCTGCTGGGTCTCTGCTCGCTCCTGCCCGGACACTCCCAACAGAATCGCGCCGCGCTTCTGATCCTCAACGCCCAGGTTGCCGACGGTACCGGCGCACCGCTGCGCAAGGCGAATGTGCGCATCGCTCTAAGTCACATCGTCGGCGTCGGCGAACTCCAACCCGAACAGGGGGAAACTACCATCGACGCACACGGACTCGTTCTCGCACCCGGCTTCATTGATATTCACAATCATTCCACCGAAGGCCTCGAGCAGGATCCTTTCGCCGAAACGCAAATCTCTCAGGGCATCACAACTGTGATTGTCGGCGCCGATGGCGATTCTCCCTGGCCGCTGATCGACTGGATCCGCCAGCAGCAGCAAAAGCCTGCCGCTGTAAATGTCGGCGTGCTCGCTGGGCATGCCACGATTCGCGAGCAGGTGCTCGGCAAGAACTTCCAGCGCGTCTCCACGCCCGAAGAAATACAGCGGATGAGCGTGCTGCTCGATCAAGCCATGAATCAGCAGGCTCTCGGCCTTTCTTCCGGCCTGGAGTACGAAGTGGGCAGCTATTCCGCAACCGAAGAACTAGTCGCCATGGCCAAGGTTGCCGCGCAGCACGGCGGCTTCTACATGACCCATATCCGCGATGAAGCCGACAAGTCCTTCGAGGCCCTCGAAGAAGAAATCACTATCGGCGAAAAAGCCCACATCCCCCTGGAGCATTCCCACATCAAACTCGGCACCGTCGCCGTCTGGGGAAAGGCGCCGCAGTACATCAAAGTGATTGAGCAGGCGCGAAGCCGTGGCATCGATTTTCTAGCGGATTGCTATCCCTATGACGCGTGGAATTCCAACTTCAAGGTGCTGGTCCCCGACAAGCAGTACGAAAATCCTAAGAGCGTCGCAAAAGCTCTCGCCGCTGTCGGCGGCGCTTCCCACATCACCATTGTCAGTTTCACCCCGAACAAATCCTACGAAGGTCACACCCTCGCGGATCTTGCCAAATCCAACGCCCGCACTCCTGTCGACATGTACATCCGTATCATCCGCGAGGGCGACAAGGCCGGCAGCGAAGCCGAAATCATCGGCCAATCCATGATCGAAAGCGATATCAAAGCCTTCTACCAGCAGCCCTGGGTTATGGTGGCCAGCGACGGCGGCATTGGTGCTGCTCACCCTCGCGGCGCAGGCACTTTCCCGCGTGTGCTCGGCGTCTTGGTGCGCGAAAAGCACTGGCTGACCTTGCCGGAAGCAGTCCGCAAAATGACTTCCCTGCCCGCCGAGCGCCTCAACTGGAAAGACCGCGGCGTCATCCGCGAGGGTGCGTTCGCTGATGTGGTGTTGTTCAACCCCGACACCGTCATCGATCACGCCACCTACAGCAACCCGACCGCGCTCTCCACCGGAATCGAGAAAGTCTTCGTCAACGGCATGCTCGTCTGGGACTCCGGCAAAGCCACAGGATCAAAGCCCGGCTCGATCATCGGCGTAGCCGGCGTGGCAAGCAAACTCCCGAACTAACCGGCACAGCAGTTCTGTGAAGCGGCGGCCTTCTGAGGCGGGCGCGCCACCACTGGTGCTTGGCTTCGCGCACGTTCGCATTCTTCCTTCTCCCATGCATAATGTTCCGGTCTTCCCGGAGGCACCATGCCTGACTCGCTCGACGATTTCCAGAAAACCCGCGCCGAACTCAACGACGAAATCCTCAATTGCGGCCACCTCGGCATGAAGCGTTTCTTTGCCTTAGACCACCAGGCCTACGAACCCGGTCCCCTGGACAGCAAAACCAAGGAACTCCTCGGCCTGGTTGCTTCCGCCGTTCTGCGCTGCGATGACTGCATCAGCTATCACCTGGTTCGCTGCGGTGCAGTCGGCTGGAGCCGCACCGAGGTGATCGACGCCCTGAACGTTGCCCTGGTCGTGGGCGGTTCCATTGCCATTCCTCACGTTCGCCGCGCCTTTGCCCGAATGAGGGAGATACAAGGGCTCGAGCCTGAGGTAGAATAACGGCCAGAGCTAGTCATGAGCACGACACCTACTGCTATCGTCACCGGCGAACTGAATTCCTTCCAGCGCTTGCGCAATTTCGTGGGCGCCGCTGCCTTCCTGTTGATCCAGCGTTCCCCCAAGCTGCTGCAGCTTCATCGCAACGAAAAGTCCTGGACCTTGTTCCGCATAGCGCTCGGCATCTTCGGCGCGGCCCTGGTAGTATTGCCGCTGGGCCTTTGGAACGGCTGGTTGACGGCAATCTTCGGGCTGCTGCTCTTCGTCACCTCCATTCTCCTGCCGCCCGCTGAAACCGAATCCGCCACCGACCTCAAGGCGCGCGAACTGGGCGCGCAAACAGTTGTTGGCGGCGGCGAATACCAGCAAGGCGATGCTCCTCCCGCAGCAACGCAACTTTTCCTCTCTCCGCAAATCGTCTGGGCGCTCGCCAAGGATTTCCGCGCACTCGCCGTCATCCCCACTCGCGACATCAAGGCCATCCTCGTCGAACCCGCCGGCGACAACTGGCTGCTGCATATCCGCTGGGCCGACCAACAAGCCCAATTCTCCTACTCCGGCTTCTTCGCCGAACGCTTCGCTCGTCTGGCGCAGGACTCCATTCGCAGCTTTATCGCACCTCCTGTTTCCGCAGCAGCCAAGCGCCACTCCGCAGGTGCCTAGCGATCCCCAGCGCTTTTTCTTTGAGGAAAATCCATTCTGGACGCCCGTTTGTGTCAAAATAGAGGCATGGCACGGGGTTGGGAGAGCAAAGATGTGGAATCCCAGGTGGAAGCGAAGAAAATTGTGACTGATTCCCAGGGCAAGGGCCAGAAGACCGCTGAGCAAATCCGCCGCGAACAAGATCGCCGCGGGTTGCAACTATCTCGAACGCGCATCCAGAACGACCTCCAGAACGCTACCAATCCAAATCATCGGAAGTCTCTTGAAGCTGCTCTCGCGCATCTCGATCAAAAGATCGAAGAACTCAGCTAAGCTTCGCTGGCAAAAATTCCGGACTGGGTGTTGAAAAATTCCGGCGGCCATTAGTCTGTGAACACCACGCCCACGGCCGTCGTACCTTTTTCCACGCCTTCTTCAATGCGCACCACGTAGCCGCGCAAACGCATGGCCTGCAGCCCGTCGGCCGTCGGCGTTTCCATGGTTACCTGCAGCTCAGATTGCATCCTGGGACTGTGTTTCAGCGAGATCAGTGCGCCTTGTAATGACAGGTCCCGGACCAGCGTTTCCTCCTCGAATTTCTGGCCCTCCGCGGTCACTCCCGTGACGCAAGCCCGGAATTGCGCTTCGCGCCGCAGCGCCGTGCGCGATCCCGGCATGTGCGCCTGCACCGGCTCGTTGGCGGAACCTAGGGTAATCACCATGCCTTCACTGGCCGCAAACACGGAGTCAAACTCCTCCCGCGCCTGGCTCAACAGCCCGTCGATAATTCGGTCCGTCGAGTCCGGGTCGTGGTGGAACAGTACCAGCGTTTTCGCATTCACTTCGCGCGCAACACTGGCCCCTTCTCGCCACGAAGAGTGTCCCCAACCCTTTCTTGTGGACGCCAGTTGCGTCGGCGTGAATTGCGCATCATTGATGAATATGTCCGCATCCGCTGCCAATTCTCTCAGGCTTCTGTCCAGCGCCGGATCGCCCGGCTCGTTGTCCGTCGCGTACACCACGATTCCCGCCGGCGTTTCGATGCGGAATCCCAGGCATCCCTGCGGGTGATTCAGCCACCGTGTCGTTACCTTGTTCGTTCCCACCTGAAAACTCTCGCCGCCGTCCAGTTCGCGGAATTTTCGCCGCGCACTCATGGCCGAAAAGTCCACTGGGAAGTACGGCAGCGCCATCTGCGTCTCAAACACCTGCCGCAACGAGTCTTTGCCCAGAAACTTCGACCGGAAGCTGTAGAACCGGAATTCATTCTTCTCTACGTACAGAGGCGCGAAAAACGGAAGTCCCTGAATATGATCCCAATGGTAGTGCGTCACAAAAATGTGCGTCTCGGGACAAGACGCTCCTTCCGCGTTGCCCCAGCGGTTTCCCAGCATCCGCAAACCCGTGCCGCAATCCAGGATGAACTGCGTACCATCCGGCGCAATCAGTTCCAGGCATGGCGTGTTTCCGCCATACCGCCACGTCGCGGGATCCACCGTGGGCGTGGAACCGCGCACACCCCAGAAGGACAATTTGGCGATGGGATTATTCATCTCCGTCGGCGAACGTCCGGGCAGGTCCCCTGCAGTCATGCTTCCCGGCGCGTCTATGCCATTTCTGATGGTGGCAGTGGATACCGATACCGTCAACGAATTCGCAGCGGGGTGTTGTCATATTTCCCACTAACGGGTGCGTGCCAAGGGCTGCACTCCGCGCCCCAACCTCGTACAATATGGCCGTGCACGCTCGACCGCATGTCCACACCCAGGACCATGTCCATGATCACGG
The DNA here is from genome assembly GCA_963804635.1 of Candidatus Acidiferrales bacterium. GTDB lineage: Bacteria > Acidobacteriota > Terriglobia > Acidiferrales > UBA7541 > Acidiferrum. Next base: position 288,758 of record CAWDRK010000044.1, on the reverse strand, counting down.
GCACAGCCACAGTCACGCTCATCCTCCTATGAGCGCATCGGTGTTGGGCTGGGCCATGGTGGCCACGCTGGGGCTGGTCATCGCGGAAGTCTTTGGCGGCTTTCTCGGTCGTTCCGTCGCTCTTCTGAACGACGCCGTTCACAATCTCTCCGACGTCCCCGCTCTCGGCATCTCCTGGCTGGCCATGCACCTGGCGCAGCGCCCCGCGGATTCCGACCGCACTTACGGTTATCATCGCGCCGGAACTTTGGCGGCTTTCACCAACGCCATCCTGCTGATCCTGTTGTCTCTGTGGCTCGGCTACGAAGCCATTGAGCGCCTGCGCACTCCGCAATCCGTCGTCGAAAGCTGGATGATCTGGACCTCACTCGCAGCGCTGGCCGTGAATGGTGGTATCACGCTAGCCCTGGTGCGCGGTCATGCCGACCTGAATCTGCGCAGTATCCTGGTGCACAATTTCGGCGATGCACTTTCCAACATTGCCATCATCGTCGGCGCTTTCATCATCCGTTTCACCCACGCGCATTGGATTGACCCGGTCCTGGGTCTGGCGATTGGCTTCCTGGTTCTTTATTCCTCCATTGGCATCCTTCGCGAATCCACCCACATCCTGCTGGAAGGAAGGCCGCGCGAAATGAAGGTGGAAGAAGTGGCGCGCGCGATTCTTTCCCTGGAACAGGTTGTCGAAGTCCACGACGTGCACATCTGGTCGCTCGGCGGAGGCCACAACGCGCTCAGCTGCCACGCGCGCATTCCCGACATGCACATGGACGAGTGCGAAAAGATCATTCAGGCAATCCGGCAGATGGTGGCAGCGCAGTTCGGCATCGAGCACGCCACCGTGCAACTGGAACGCGCCGGCCTGCCCGCCACCTCCGGCTACGTTATGCCGGAACCTGCTCCCAAGCCCTGACGCTTCGCTTGCCTCATTCGTGCTATAGCACCCGCTTTTGCTGCTGGCGTCGCGCAGCTGCGCAATCCGCGAGACTTGCCGTTCCGAATGTGGAAGAATCCAACCTGTCTTTACGGAGTAGTTCCAGGGAATGATTTCCCGGCAGTCCGAGGATCCTGCTATGAAAGCCAGAACCATTGCTTTGTGGGGCGCGCTGTTTCTTGCTGCGCCCCTGTTTGCACGGGATAAAAGCGACGTCATTATCATGCGCAACGGCGACCGCATCACCTGCGAGATCAAAGGACTCGATGCGGATACTCTGTTCATCAGCATCGACTACATCTTGAACACGCAATCGGTGGATTGGTCCAAGGTCGATCATGTCGAGAGCAAACAACTGTTCATCGTCAAAACTCAGGATGGCCTAGTGTATTCCGGAACCATCTCCACTCCCGAAACGCCGGGTGGCCGCCCCGTCAAGATCGAGATCTTCGAGCCTGCCGACAATACCAAGGTGCAAGTCGAAAAGATGACCATCATCAAAATGGATGAAACCTCCAGCAATTTCTGGCAGCGCTTCAATGGCGACATCGGCCTAGGCTTCATCTACAGCAAGGGCAACCAGTCCACACAATACAATTTGAACTCCGAGGTCAACTACCCTCGTCCTCGGTGGTCCGCCAGCGCCAGCTATAATTCCACTTTGTCCTCCAGCACCGGGACCAACCCCTCCACGCGCAATGAGATCGACCTCAACGTCCTGCGCTTGCTGCGCTGGAACAATTGGTACTACGCGGGCCTTGCCGATTTCCTGCAAAGCTCGGTCCAGGGCATCCAACTCCAGACTACCTTTGGCGCTGGTGTCGGGCGGTACCTGAAGAACACCAATCGCGCCACCATCTCTGTCACCGGTGGGATTGCCTGGCAACGCATCAACTATCTGGAAAAGGTCCTGCCCGCTAGCACGCAGGATGTAACCTCGGCACTGATTGGCGCTCAGGTGAAACTCTTCTGGTTCAACAAGACCACCCTGGACATCAGCAGCTCTCTCCTTCCCGCTCTCTCCGAGCCCGGCCGCGTACACTACAGTTTGAATACCTCCTACTACGTGAAATTGTGGAGTAATCTCACCTGGAACATTTCCTTCTACGGCAACTGGGACAATCGGCCGCCCCCCGGCTTCGCTGGGAGCGACTACGGCACCAGCTCCGGCGTAAGCTGGAAGTTTGGCAACCACTAAGCTACGGGAAAGCAGAAAATCGAAAAGTGAAAACAGAAACCCGTCCCCTGAATTGCCGGGCCGTAGGCGTGCTGCTAGCGGCGGCTTTAGGCCGCCGCGCCCCCGGTGGACTGGGCGTTGCGCAGGCCAATGCAGCAGGCGTCTCGACGCCTAGTTCACGCCGAGCTTTTGATAATTGGAATTTGTCGTTGTTACCACCAGCTGCTTCGCAGTTGCGTTCAGAACTGTTTGCGACTCATAGCTGGTGCCATCCGGCAGGCTGGCCATCTGCACTTGCAACGTCACGACATCTTTCTCCTTGCCCATGTAGGTATCGATGTTCAAGGCGGCAATTTTTTTCGTGGCCGTGTCAAACGTTAGGGTCATCTTGTCGCCGGGTTGGGCATAATCCGTGAAAATCAGGTTGACTGCGCCGGGTACAGGGTTCAACGAGAGTTTGCCGGCCTGGTAGGCGGCCTGCATTTTCTGCGGACTGGGCGGCACGTACATGGCCAGGACGGCTTTCACGTCTTGCATGTAATCTTTGATTTCTTCTTTCTTCTTCGCGATGATTCTTTGCTTCAACCTGCCGCCACTCGGTGGTTCCGGAGGAGGACCGATCTGAGTCTTCTGGACCTGTCCGTCCGGGCCGTACACGCAACTGTTCCTGGTCGGAGGCTTGGCGTCGCCCTTCAAAGTGAGTTGCGTTGTTTCGATCCATTGATACTGCCGGAGCTGCTTCTTGTTTTGCGCGGCAGCCTGCTTCACAGCTGCAAGCTTCTGCTGAAGTTCGGGACTCTGAGCAGGTGCCACCGCGGAAGCCAGAAGCGCTACTGCAGCAATGATCGTCATGCGTTTCGTGTTCCAGTTCATTAGAATTCTCCTTCGTGTCAGCCGAGCGCGTCGCAAACCGCAACTCGAAGAACCCAGCGAGCTCCTAGATTTTGAGCGATCTCGGTAGCTGCAATAGGTCAACCATAGGAGGAACCAGTGCGGGCCGCCATTGTCACAAATGACATGAACGCAGCCAGCGAAGCGGGCACTGGCCACAACCTGTGCGCGGCGACAACTTTGTGCGCCGGGTAATATTTCTAGCTGTTGGACTTCGACACTGCCGGGTGCCGCACCGTTTTGATTCTCAAGGGTGCGGGTCGTTCAGCGCTTGCCTCCTTAATCGGAGGCGCGGTTGAGGATTTAAGGAGCAGGAAGGGTGCCGGCCGTGAAGACGTACATCAGGGGATCGCCGGAACGGGCAATGGCGAAGATGACTTGTGCGTTGGTCACCAGCGGGAAGTCTCCGCCATTCAGATTGCCCGATCCGTCGAGACTGATGACCATCGATCCAGTGCTGGGCAGGCTGGGAACCGTACCGGTGGACTGCTGTGTGGCAAAATATTGCCCCGTGCCCAGGAAGGAAAATGCGCCTTGTGCGGCGCCGTTAAGCCCGTCCACATCTTCCTGCGTACTCATGGCGTAATTGCCGGAAATATCGTCCAGGACAAAAGCAGGCGAGGTGGTGGATTGACTAACGAGAACTCCGGAAGTTGCCTGGGGATCCGATCCCACCAGAAAACCAGCGATTTGATCGTCGCTCGCATTGCCAGCGGTGAGATAGACCACTGGAGGCGTTGCGGTGATCCCGGCAATGGAGACTCGTCCGGAAGCTGCCTCTACCGTGTAGCTGCCATTGGAATATGGTGTGGTGCTGTAGCTTCCCGCATTATTTACGTACAGGGTTGCTGTGGGAACCGCTCCCGTACTGCTAGCGTTCAACGTGCCAATTTCCGCGAGATTTCCAATGGTGCTTCCGTTCACTTGCAGGCCTTGCGCCGCCAGCAGGTAGTAGCCGTTCAAAACGCCCGGGGCATATGTCGCGCTGGAACTTAGCGCCCGTCCGGAAAGCAACGGGGCAGAGCCCGCAGTGATGGGCGAGTCGGTGGAAAGCAAGATGAAGTCCGTGGCGTTGAGGACGTAGAAGGCGAAATCGAAAGTGAGATTTCCCGCGCTGGTCGGAATGGTGTAGCTGCCTGTGCCGCGACCGGTGTTTGGGTCGATGGTGGAGCTTAGCGTTCCATTGCCTCCGGTCAACTCGCCCGATGGCGTGCCAGCAGTATTGAGGTCTGCGTATCCCGCGGACAGCGTGCCAGAGGAATTCGTAAAGGTTCCCGCCATGGAGCTGCGGGAATTACCGGCAGACTCCGCGGTCCATCCATCTACACCGAACGCGTAGTTAGGCTGCAGCGAAGCAAGAGAGAAGGTGCTGGGATCCTGCAGATGAAGGAATCCCGAGGCGTTGGTACCGCTGCCCATGTTGTCGGATTCCATGATTCTTCCTGTGTGATACAAGGTGCCATCAAATCCGCTGAGACTGAATACCAACTGCACGCTGGCAAGGGTGGAACTCCGCGCGACGAGTGCTCTGGCGCCCCTGGTTCGAACCGGGACGCCGTGAGCAAGGTTGGGCGTCGCTCCCTTGCGCGTGGCGCCGGCGGCGGCAACCGGACCGTTGAAGGCCAGCGACAAGCAGCCCAGCGTGGAGGTACCGAACGAATACGAACTGGCGGCCAGATTCACTTGCAACTGCGCGGGACCGCTGCTGAATCCGTTGTAATCCACGGTGGCATTGCTGATGCCGCCCGTAGCATTCGGCGTAAAGCTACCGGCAATGGCAATGGGGTTGCCGCTAGCGTCAGTGCCCTGCAGCAGGAAAGCATAAGGGCTGGCGGAGGTGAGTGCGCCCTCGTTCCCAAGCGCAGAGCAGGTAGCGACCGCGGTTGTAAACGTCAGGCTGGGCGAAGCCGCGGTGGCGTTGGTAGAATCGGTGACGGTAAAAACGTAAGGACCATAGCTGCCTGGCGTCGTGGGCGTTCCGGCAATTACTCCCGCGCTGGTAACGTTGGCGATCCCCGGCGGTAGGGCTCCGCCGGAGGTTTCGGTCCAGGTATAAGGCGGAGTGCCGCCCACGGCCGCGAGTGTGGCGGAGTAAGCCGCGTTGATAATTCCCTGCGGCAAAGTGCTGGTGGTGACTTTGAGCGGGTTGGAGGTGATCTTGATGGTGAGGCCTGGTGTGGCTACCACCGCGCCCGCCGAATCCGTCACGTTGAAAATATAAGGCCCAAACGAGCCGGCAGCGGTGGGTGTCCCATTGAAAATTCCTGTGCTTGCCAGCGTCACGCCACCCGGCATGGCCCCGCCGGAAACTTGCGACCAAGTGTAGTTAGGACTTCCACCCGTTGCCGTCAATGTGGCGGAATAGGCCGCCCCGACGGTGCCATCCGGAAGCGAAGTGGTGGTGACCGCCAGGCGAGGGGTACCGCTTCCGCCGCAGCCCACCGTGTGCAGGCAAATGAACAGCACCGCAAGAAAGAAGACACCACAGTAAACGCGGCGCATGGAACTCTCCTGAAGTCTCAATTGGCCTGTGCCGTCCTTCCGCCACTTCGACGATTGGCGTTGCGGTTTCTCCGGAATCGATAGCGGGATATGCGACCCATATCCGCGTACGGCACTACAGAAACAACTATTTGGCTCAAGGAGTATTCCCGGGAGAGCGAAGAAAAGTTCCCGCGTGCAGGCGGGTTCGGGCAGAGGCCCGCCCTGCCGGAAGGACCGCGGTGCTTTTAGCGGCCACCGTTACGTAGCTGGACGGAGTACAAGGAGGTGCGGGCGGCAATGAACAGGGTTTTTCTGCCGGGACCGCCGAAGAGCAATTGCGACGGGCGCTCGGGAACATCGATTGCACCGATGAGTTTTCCAGTCGAGTTATAAACGTAGATTTGGCCGGCGGCGATGAGCACGTTGCCCTCGGCATCTTCGGCGACGCTCTCGCCGCCAACGTTGGCGAAAAGTTGCAGATTCGTGAGCGTGCCATCCTCGCTGACCGTGGCGCGGTAGGTTTTCTCTTCGGATTCGTCGGAAACGTAAACGGTGTGGCCGATCTTCGCGGGAGCCAAGCCAAATGCGCGAAGCACATCGTGAATTTTGGAACCGTAATACAGTTGGCCGGTAACAAAATCTTCGCCGGCGGGAATAAATGTGCTGCGATCGAGGGAAACAAACTGGTAAGGCTTGCGGCGTTCCGCGACTTCGGGAAAATCGTTTTCATTGCGCCAGTAGTCCACGGGAACAATCGGAGTCATTCCGGGACGAGGAGCGCTCGGCTCCGGCTTGAGCAGCGTGAGTTGATCGAAATTGCTGCCGGGCTTAAATGTGTATACCGTGCCCGAACCTTGATAGGAAATCACGAGCAGGTTGCCGGACTTGTCAAACGCAAGCTGCACGGGATCGAGCGGGTTATCGCGCACGACCGAGAGCTGGCGCGACGACGCGGACCAGCGATAAATCTTCTGCCATTTGGCATCGACAAAATAAAAGTCGCCGGAACTGTCGACGGCGCCGCCAGACACATTGAAGAAGCCGCCAGCGAGCTTCTCTATTTTGGCGCCGTCAGCGAGCAGCGGAGCGGACTCGGCGTTACCTGTTTGCGGCGCCTTTCCGGAAATGGTGAGCCAAGCAAATTCACGCTGGCGGATTTCAACATGATGGGTCTGATCGAAAACGGCATTGTCAAACGAGGCTTTGCTATCGCTGTAGCAATGAATGTTGCGGAAGCGGATGTTTTTTGAGTTTTCGATTTTTATAGCGTACGGGAAAGGTTGGTAGCTGCTGACGACGCGATACATGTGCAGGTTGGCGACGGTGATGTCGCTGGAATCGCGAATCTCCAGCGGCACGGCAAAACCACCTTCGCCGCGCTCTTCTTCCGTTTGCAGCGCGTAGATCTGCCAGTTTGCTGCATTGCGCAGCACCACTTCGCTGCGGACGTGATGCTCGCTGGACAATTCGTAAATCCGTCCGCTGGTGGAGGTGTCGGAGATGTACAAGCCGGCTTGCGCAAAGGGGCTGGGAGTCCAGATGTCGAGAAAGGTTCCGCCACCGCCATTGGTGATCCACAGACTGGGATATTGCCCGTCCCAGCGGCGCTTGATGTTGGAATCGGCCGTGTTGTTGTTATTGTAGATTTGCTCCCAGACTTTGCGGCGTTCGTCGAGCGTAGCAAGCGGATCGACAGTGCCGTGGCCGCCGAGGAAGCGCACGTCGTTGAGCATGGAGTCCGTGCCGGCCATCCACTTTGCGGCAACCGCGCGCGGATTGATGCCGTTCGTGTACAGACCGATTCCGGTGACGATATTGCTGCCGCCCTCAGGCGTTTCAAGCAGCGGCTTGGGAGCGCCAACGCCCTGAAAGGCGGGGGTTCCGTCAGCAAGCAGGATGCGCGTGACGCTGGGATGCAGGCCGATGAGCACCGTGTCCGGTTGCAACACGATGCTGTCGGTGACGCGATACTGGCCTGAAGGAAAATAGATGGTTTTGTGTTCGGCAATGGCCTTCTGCAGCGCGGCGGTATCGTCCGCCGAGCCATCGCCGGAAGCTCCGAGGCTGCGGATATTGACCCAAGTGTTCATGGGAGGCAGATCGCGAATGTCAGACGCGACGGGCGGTGGAAGAGCGGGCAATGGCGCGGCGTCAAAAACATCCTGGATAATGGGAGTGGCGCCCAGGTCGTCGAAATGAAAGCCATGCGAGAACGTCTTGACCGCGTACATTTCCTGCGGGCCGGCGACTTGCTTGCCACTTTCGCGGAACAGCGCAAAAACAGGAACGCCGCGGCAAATCACATTTTCCATGTTGATTTCCGTGCGCGGGCTCTTTTCGTTGCTGATGATCACGGCCGGGCCGGTGATATTTTCGAGGCGCGCATCCTTGATCCAAAGCTCGTCGGAATATTTGGCGTCGATGGAAATGGCCGTGGGAACATTTTTGAATTGCGCGCGGATCAGGGTCAGGCCCGCTTCGTGCTCGCGGATCGCTGCTTCGCTTTGCCCCTCGAAGGTGCTGTCGATTACCGTGAATTGCCAGCCGGGCGAGGGTTTGCGGGTCCAGATGCCATACTTGCCGCCGAAAAAATGTACGTCCTGGGCTACGTTGCCGCCGTCGTGAATTCCCGCGAGGGCTGAGCCAAGGTGAAAATCCATGTGCGCCAGAAAACAATGCTGCGCGTAATGCGCGCGGATGCCTACAGCTCCGGGATTGCCTTCCTGGATCTCAAGATCAATGTTGCTCAGCGCGGAATAAAAAGTGCCCGGGCTTGCGTCCGGAGGAGTGGCGTTCGCGCCCTGAGGGGTAGCGGCGGAAGAAGCATTTTTCGTCGGGCGGCCACCCGCGAAGAACATCATGTAGCTCGGGCCCTGCTGAAAGCCCGGCGTGTTTGCGCCCAAGACCAGCACGGGCCGCGTGGAGCCATAACCAATGACGCGAATTCCCGGCCAGATGTAGATGGTTCGGGAGAGGCGATAGCGGCCCGCGGGCAGAAAGAGAATGCCCTGGACGGTAGTTTCCTGGACCGTGTTGATGGCTTGCTGCAAGGCGTCGGAATCGTCGGCAATGCCGTCAGCGTGAACGGGAAACTTGTCTGCCGTAAGGTAGAACGCTCGTGGGTCATCCAACCGTTCGGTGTAGGAAGAATTGGCCGACGACGGCGCGCAAAAAACCAAAAGACTTGCAAACGCAAACAGGGTCTTCAGCATGAATTGATCACCAAGTGGCTAGCCCGAGGATTTAGTCCGGGAGAAGCGAGAAGGCACTATCATAGCGGACTGTCGCCGAAGAACATGGAGAATATTTGTTGAAGCGATCGTGCCGCCACAGCCCCCGCGCCGGTTCTTGCTCTCGGGCCCCAAGAAATCACCGTGCATGCCGCAACGCAGGACCGACAAAGGGTCGCGACTCGCGGCGATGCGGCTGCCATTTTCGCGGATGGCAGACTTATTTTGCTTTGGCGAGTTGCAGGCTCGACACACGCACGGCGGGCTGTTGCATGTTCCAGGAAGCGGGGACATGATCGAACGAAATTTCAAACCCGCGCCTTTCGCCGGGAGCCAGGACAGCGGGAGGAGTACCGAGTACGCCGCGGGCCTCCCGGAGCACCACCTGGTTCATTTCGTCGGTGAATTCCACGGAAAGTTCGAGGGCCGCAATCGCTTGCGGGCCGCCGTTCACAACTTCCGCATTCAGGAGGGTGACTTCCTGGTGCAGGAAGTTCTCCGCGCGGCTCATCGCAATGTTTTCCACGTGCAGATTCTTGGCGTAGTCCTTCTCGGAGTCGGTCATTCTGGGCGTGACCACGAGTTGTAGAGTGCCCTGCTGCGGAGTTGGCGGGGATCTGAAGAGAAACCACAAGCTCGCCGCGATTACCGGAACAACTATGGCCGCAAGGAGCAGCGTGACGCGTACCTGGCTCGCGGGTTTCTGCTGCTCTTGCGGAATGTGCAGTGGCTCTTCCATGGGAACCTGCTCCCTGCTCATCGTCCAACGCTCAGGCGGAGCGCCAGCGGTTCAGGCAAACGCGCCGCTCGCATGCGATCCTGAACTCCTTCCACGTCATAGGGTATACGCCAGAATTCCACTACCTGGTTCTGCAAATCGGCGATGGCAAAACTGGCACGCGGATCACCGTCGCGCGGCTGGCCAACCGAGCCCGGGTTCAACAAATAGCGCTTCTTCTCATCGATACGCAGAGCGCTGCGTGGTTCCGTATCTCGCGGGTGCAGCTGCAAAACTTCCAACTGCGTGTCCAGATAAGAGAAGCCACCCTGGTGGTGCGTGTGTCCATAGAACGTTACGGGAAGAGTCGAATCGAGCAGTCCTTCGAGCGCCTGCGATGGCGTGAAGACATACTCGTCTTCGTCCTGAAACGCGCCGTGCACGAGCACGACTCCTTCCGCTTCGATTGGTCCTTGCGGAAGCGAAGCCAGCCAGTCCATGTTCTCATTGGAAAGTTGCGCGCGCGTCCATTGGACAGCTGCGCGCGCGATGGGATTGAAGTCGTCCGTGACCATGAGATCGGCGACTGCCTTGTCGTGGTTGCCGCGGATGGTCACAGCACCCATCTCGCGTATTAGCGAGGTGACTTCATTGGGGTCGGGACCATAGCCAACCACATCGCCCAGGCACACCACGCGGTCCCAGCTTCCCTTCGCCGCGGAAAGAGCGGCTTCCAGCGCTGATAGATTGGCGTGGAGATCGCTAAGAACTAAAAGTCGCATCCGAGTATTGGGCCCGTGCACTTGAGTATAGATGAAGCAGAGCGCCGATGCCTAAGCGAAAGTGCTATGGCGAGAGGCAATTTGGATGCCTGAAACAAGTATAAAAAGTTACATTTAACGCGAAACATTCCCCGGGTGACGTTCGTCTATACGGGTGCAGCCGCATTTTGGACTGTTTTGGGATAGTTAGAGATTCGCTAGAAAAAACCCCGCGGTGGCAGCCGCGGGGCCAATTGACACGCAGTCTTTCCGGCTCGTAACCAGGAAGTAGAGGTGTCTTCTTCGGGAGGCTACTCTTCCGCCTGCCTGTGTGTCAACTCCATCTATCCGCAAATCGCTTCCTCGGCTGACTCGCTCCTCGAAAGGACTGACACGCAATGCATAACCAATCCTGGCTACGAAGCTTTGTTCTATTGGCGGCGGTCGCCATCGCCATTCCGGCGTTCGCCAAACCAATGAGCAAGAGCCTTCCCCTGAACCACAGCGTCCATGTCGGCAAATACGACGTAAAAGCCGGAGACTACAACGTGCTTATTGACGGCAACCACCTGACCCTGAAGAAGAACAACAAGGTAGTGGCGGAGGCCGATGGCCGCTGGGAAGAGCGCAACGCCAAGTCCGACTACACAGAAATCCTTTCCGACAACGACGGCAAGGTGCTCGAACTTCGCTTCGCGGGCAATAAGAGCGCTTTCGTGTTGACGGACTGAAGGGAGAATTACAACCGTGGGTGACCAAAGTTGAAGGGAGCTGCATTGGGTTCAGCTCCCTTTTTTTTCGCGCCAGTTTGTGTCAGGTGAGTTTCAAGGTTTCTATATCCTTCCCTGCTGCGATACCTCGCCGCCCGTCGTTCCCTAGCGAATCAGCATGCAATCACCATAACTGTAGAAGCGGTAGTTAGACTCCACGGCGTGCCGGTAGGCCGCGAGCACGTTTTCCCGTCCCGCGAAGGCCGCAACCAGCGCCAGCAGCGTGGATTTCGGCAGATGAAAATTCGTCAGTACCATGTCCACGACACGGAAGGAATAGCCCGGCACGATGAAGATTTGCGCTTCGCCCCGGCCGGAGCTGAGCGATTCCGCGCTTCCCGCGAGTTTAGCGCGTTGCGCCGCGTCCTCGAGAGTGCGCACCACCGTGGTGCCGATCGCCAGCACCCGGCGGCCATCGCGTTTTGCTCTACGGATTTTGCCGGCCGCGTCTTCGGGAATCTCGTAGGATTCGGTATGAATCTTGTGGTCCTCAAGCCTTGCGGTGTGAATCGGCTGAAACGTTCCCAATCCCACGTTTAGCGTGACGTCGCAGATCTCGCAGCCTCGCTCGCGAATCTTCTGCAATATTTCCGGGGTGAAGTGCAGCCCTGCCGTTGGCGCGGCAACCGCTCCCGGCTGTCGCGCATAAACGGTCTGATAGCGCTCGCGGTCGGAGACCTCATCGGGGCGGTCGATATACGGCGGCAACGGCACATGGCCGAGTTTTTCGAAGTTCTCGGCTATCGTCGATTGGTTGTGAGATTGAAAGCGAAGGGTACGAATGCCGAGTTCGCCACGCGTCAGAATCTCGGCTTCGAGTTCTCCGTCGCCGAATTGCACGCGCTCGCCTACCGGTAACTTTCGTCCCGGACGAACTAACGCTTCCCAAATTTCATCTGCAATCTGGCGAGTGAGAAACACTTCGACCGAAGCGGACAGATGTTCGCGGGCCGTTTTTCGTGCAGGAGGCTGCGCGTGCAGGCCTTGGCGTCTGCCAAACAACCGTGCCGGAAGAACCCTGGCATTATTGACGACCAGCAGTTCATCGCCGCCGAGCAGTTCGGGCAGCTGCGCGAAGCGGCGATCTTCCCAGGCACCCGAGGCGCGATCGAGGAGCAATAAACGGGATTGCTCGCGGCGTTCGAGGGGTCGCTGAGCGATGCGCTCGCCGGGAAGCAGGTAGTCGAGATCTTCGAGTTGCATTGGCTTCAACTATAACAAAACGGGAGGGCTCGAAGAATCGGAAGGGAAATTGGGGGTTGAAAGGGTCCCGCCCGGAGCTGAATGAGGGCGACTTGTATCTCGTATCATACAGATTATAAACGATATATTGTCGCTGCAGGGCAGTAATAAAATACTTGACATATACACACTAAGATTTTATTATTCGACTGTAATCATTATTTGAAGGAGATAGCAATGAGAGCTACTATCAGCCGTTTCGATCCTTTTCGCCAAGAAGCTTCTTTGCAGCATCAGATCAATCGCCTTTTCACCGAGGCCTTTGAGCGCTCTTCGGAAGAAGGCAACCTGACTACCTGGGCGCCATCCGTAGACATCTACGAGACCGAGCACGAACTCGTCGTCAAGGCCGATCTCCCGGACATCAAGCCGGAGGAGCTCGACATTCGCGTCGAGAACAACATCCTGACGATTCGCGGGGAGCGCAAGTTCGAGAAGAACGTGGACCAGGGCAATTATCTGCGCGTGGAACGTTCCTACGGAGCGTTCAGCCGCAGTTTCGCTCTGGCAAACACCGTAAACACGGAAGCCATTAAGGCCGAGTACAAAAATGGCGTGCTGGCGCTGACCGTTCCCAAACGCGAGGAAGCCAAGCCGAAGCAGATCAAGGTGCATGTCGCGGGAACAGCCACACCGGCTCCCTCCGCCGCCGCTGCTGGCGCCGGCGCTTCGGGCCGCTAATCCGCAAAAAAGGTGCCAACGGCGAAATCGCCGTGCGCTAGCATAGGGGGCTGCCGCCCAGGCCAGCCCCCTTTTTTAAACCGTGAGGGAACTATGTTGCGTTTTGACAAAATGACCGTGAAGGCCCAGGAAGCCTTGCAAGAAGCGCAGGAAATTGCCGGGCGCCATGAAAACCAATCCGTGGAACCCGTGCACCTTTTGGCCGCACTTGTCGAGCAGCCGGACGGCGTGGTGCCGCCGCTGCTCGCGCGTCTGGGAATTCGCCCCGAAGTGATCGCGCAGGACATCGAGCGGGAGATGGCACGCCTGCCGAAAGTGCAGGGATTCACGCAGCAGAATTTGAGCCGCGCGTTGAACCAGGTGCTGGAGCGCGCGTTCACCGAAGCCACGAAATTCAAGGACGAGTACGTTTCGACGGAGCATCTTTTCCTGGCCATCGCCGGCGAAGACCGCGATGCTGCCGGAAAATTGCTGAAGAAGAATGGCGCTTCGCACGAAGCGATCCTGCAGGCCCTTGCCGGAGTTCGCGGCAGCCAGCGCGTCACTTCGCAAAATCCCGAGGGCACTTACGAGGCGCTGGAAAAATATGCACGCGACCTCACCGCCCTGGCGCGTCGCTCGAAGCTGGATCCGGTGATTGGCCGGGACGAGGAAATTCGCCGCGTGATGCAGATATTGGCGCGCCGCACGAAGAACAATCCCGTGCTGATTGGCGAGCCAGGCGTCGGAAAGACGGCGATTGTCGAGGGACTGGCGCAGCGCATCGTATCGGGCGACGTTCCCGATGTTCTAAAAACAAAGAAGCTGGTGGCCCTGGATCTGGCGGCGCTGGTGGCGGGCGCAAAGTATCGCGGTGAATTCGAAGACCGCCTGAAGGCCGTGCTGAAGGAAATCTCCGAAGCGGAAGGCCAGATCATTCTGTTCATCGATGAGTTGCATACTTTGGTTGGCGCGGGCGCGGCCGAAGGAGCCATGGACGCTTCCAACATGCTCAAGCCGGCGCTGGCGCGCGGCGAGTTGCGCGCGATCGGCGCCACCACGCTGAACGAATACAAGAAATACATCGAGAAAGATCCCGCACTGGAACGCCGTTTCCAGCCGGTCTTGGTGGCGGAGCCCACGGTGGAAGACACCATCGCCATTCTGCGGGGCTTGAAAGACCGCTATGAGGTGCACCATGGTGTGCGCATCAAGGATTCCGCGATTATTGCCGCCGCCACGCTTTCGCACCGCTACATCTCCGACCGCTTCTTGCCCGATAAGGCCATCGATTTGATTGACGAGGCCGCGGCCAGTTTGCGCATGCAGATTGATTCCCTGCCCACGGAAATCGACGAAATCGAGCGGCGCATCATGCAACTGGAAATCGAGCGCCAGGCACTGTTGAAAGAGAGCGATGCGCATTCGGTGGAGCGCCGCGCGCAGATTGAAAAAGAACTCGCCAAGCTGCGGGAAGATTCCAGCGGACGCAAAGCGCAGTGGCAGGCCGAAAAGGAAGCCATCAGCAAAATTCGCAAACTCAAGGAGCAGATCGAGCAGCTGAAGGCGGAAGAGCAGCGTTATGAACGGTCCGGTGAGCTGGCCAAGGTGGCCGAGATCCGCTACGGAAAAATCGCACAGACGGAAAAGGAATTGGCCGCGGCACAAGAACGCTTCGCGGCCATGCAGAAGAGCGGCACACCCTTGCTGAAGGAAGAAGTCGACGAGGAAGACATCGCGAAGCTGGTCAGCAAGTGGACCGGCATTCCGGTGGGGCGCCTGCTGGAGGGCGAAGCCCAGAAGCTTGTGCACATGGAAGAACGGTTGCGCCAGCGCGTGGTTGGCCAGGACGATGCGCTGGCTCGCGTCTCCAACGCCATTCGCCGGAGCCGCGCGGGTTTGTCGGACCCCAAGCGCCCGATTGGCTCGTTTATATTTCTCGGTCCGACGGGCGTGGGCAAAACCGAGTTGGCGCGCGCGCTCGCGGAATTTCTATTCGACGACGAAAAACTGATGATCCGCATCGACATGTCGGAGTACATGGAGAAGCACAGCGTGTCGCGCTTGATCGGCGCGCCTCCCGGCTATGTGGGCTACGAAGAGGGTGGTCAACTGACCGAGCAAGTGCGGCGGCATCCTTACTCGGTGGTGCTGTTCGACGAAATTGAAAAGGCCCATCCGGACGTGTTCAACGTGCTGCTGCAAATCCTGGAAGACGGGCGGTTGACGGATGGCAAGGGCCGCACCGTCGATTTCCGGAATACCGTTCTGGTGATGACCAGCAACGTTGGTTCGACGGCAATCTTTGAACTGGCCGAAAAGGATCCGGAGCGCGCGCGAAAAGAAGCGATGGAAGCGCTGCGCGCCTCGTTCCGGCCGGAGTTCATCAACCGCATCGATGAAATCGTGATCTTCAATCCGCTGGGCAAGGAACAGCTGGCGCGCATCGTGGTGCTGATGCTCAAGGAGGTCGAGAACCTTTTGCGCGACCGGCAGATCACGCTGGAATTGACACCTGCGGCGATTGAACTGCTTCTGCGCGAAGGATACGACCCGGCATACGGTGCCCGTCCGCTGCGGCGCACCATCCAACGGCTGATTCAGGATCCGCTGGCGCTGGAGATTCTGAATGGCACGATTTTGCCGGGTGATTACATTCGCGTCGATCGCGATGGCAAGAAAGACGTGATGAAGTTCGAACGCGTCACGGCGAAACAGCCGGCCGCGGCCGCGAAAACGTCGCGAGCCTAGCGAGAATAGGGCGCAAGCGAAGAGCGACTGCATTCCGATAAGCGCGTTCAGGCAGAATTCTCATCGCGTTTTTCGCTACTGGCGGTCAGACGAGGTCGAACATGCGAATCCGGCCGGCATTATGGCGCGCGAATTCTGCCATTTGTTTCCTAGTCCTGTGTTCGACTACCTGTGCGCAACTGGGTGCTCCCAAAAAAACAGTGGCGGTCTTGAATTTCGAGGACGACAGTGGCGGGAGCGCTGCGGCTTCGCAAGCGTTTGGCGCGGATGCAGCGGATGTGGGCAAGGGGATATCGGCCGAGATCATCGAGAAACTGATCGCCGGAGGAAAATATACGGTTGTTGACCGGTCCGCGGTGCAAGCGCTGCTGGAGGAACAGAATGGCATGCGAGAGGGCGAGGACGCGTACAGCGCGGCTGCAAGAATCGGGCGAATGCTGGGGTTAGATGCCATGATTATCGGGGCGCTCACGCGGTTTGGTCCGGATGCCGCGCCGAACAAGTCCGGCGGGCACCTTGCGATGAGCACGCGGAAATCGAAGGCCTATGTGGACATCACCGCGCGGGTTCTGGACATGACAACGGGGCAGTTGATTGGGGGATTTACGGCTGCAGGTGCATCCGCTGGCAGCGCCGAGGTGATGCATATCAAGGGACCCGGGCGCTCGGGTGGCACGACAGAGCTACTGAGCGGTGCCTTCGCCAATAGCCTTCTTGATGAGGCCACCCGGGAGGCCGTTCAAAAGATCGCGGCACAACTCAATTCCTTTGCACCGAAGATTCCTACTCTGAAGCTTCAGATTGATGGGCTAGTCGCAGAAGTCGTAGGGAATTCGGTAACCCTGAACGTCGGGAAGAAAACGGGGGTGCGAGTAGGCGACAAGCTGGCCATCCTCCGGGAAATTCCTGCGGCCAACCATCCCTCGACGGATGGGGCCACGGTTATGGAACACGTCGGTGAAGCAACGGTAACGGAAGTGGCTGACGTCTATGCCACGGCAATATTTTCTGGCTCGGGGCAGGTTCGTGTCGGAGATCGCGTGAGGAGTGTAGCGAATTCGCAATCGCCGTCTCATTAAGGATAAAGGAAGGATAAAGGCGCAAGCGACGCGCAGCAGCGCACTTGACGCTCTCTGGCCTGCGCTCTACACTGGATTTTCCGCCAGTGCAGACGATCCGCCAGGAAGGTTAAACCCATGAAAGTTCTACGCACCGGATTTCTTTTGATTCTGCTCAGTGTGTTGCTCGTGATTGTGGGCGGGGCGCTGGGAGGGCGCAGCGGCATGCAGATTGCGCTGCTGATTGCCGTCCTGATGAACGGCGTGTCGTATTTTTTCTCTGACAAGATTGCGCTGAAATCGAGTGGGGCGCAGCCAGTTACACGCGAACAACTGCCTCGTTTGTATCAGGTGATGGAACGGCTGGCGGCCAAGGCCAATATTCCGGTGCCGGCGCTTTATGTTGTGCCGGACATGGCACCCAATGCGTTTGCCACCGGGCGTAGCCCGAAACATGCTTCTGTCGCGGTGACGCAGGGTTTGCTGCAGATCATGAACGACGACGAACTCGAAGGCGTGATCGCTCACGAACTCTCGCACGTCCGCAACTACGATATTCTCACCAGCTCCATAGCAGCAACTATTGCCGGCGCCATCACGTACATGGCGCAGATGGGCAAGTGGGGCATGATCTTTGGCGGAATTGGCGGCAGCCGCGACGATGATCGCGGTGGCGGAGGGCTTTCCGCGTTGCTGATGATTTTCCTGGCTCCGTTCGCGGCGTTGCTGCTGCAATTGTTTTTGTCGCGAACGCGCGAATATGCGGCCGACGAAACAGGTGTCCGCATGGTGGGCCACCAGCAGGGACTAATCAGCGCCCTGGAGAAGTTGGGAACCTACAACCGACGAATCCCGACCTCGGCCATTTCGCCGAGCACGTCGTCGCTGTGCATCGTGAAGCCCATGTTTGGGACCGGTACGCTGAGCTCATTGTTCAGCACCCACCCGCCACTAGAGGAGCGCATCGCGGCTCTCAGAGAGATGACCATTGCGCCGATGCGCTGAGTCATACTGTGCAAATAATCGGTTCATACCAGCGTAAAGTTTTCCCGCTGAAGGAAGGACCGTAGACCGGGTTGCATTCTCGAGCTCTCGGTAACTGCCCTAAATTCAAGGCATTAAGTTCTGTTGAGGCGCAGGCGGGTTTTGGTGCATCAAATGCACCGTTGACTGCTACCCCGTGCTGGCTGTCCAAACGGGGCTGAGGGGCCCAAGTATGAGCTGCCGGGACACTATCCATTTGATTTGTATGTATTTAGAGGGAAGACTCTCGCCGGGAGTGCAGTCGGAAATCGAGCGGCATTTGCACGCTTGCGCCGACTGCCGACTGGTCTTGAACGCGGCAACCACCACGCTAGACCGCTATTTTGGTCCGCCGAAACTGGCCGCGGATCCCAAGGCTGCTTGAGAGCCTTGCGGTAAAATATTTGCTATCATTTTGTTACGGGCGCAAGTGGCATTCCATTTGCGCCCGTGTTTGTTTCTGGCAGCTGTGGAAAACCGCATGGTACGCCTGCATGAAAATCAGAAAAATTTACGCGCACAAAAGTGAACAGGTAATCTTTACTAGTACTAGTACTTTTAGAACTCCACTCATTGCTCCCTTTTACCCTCGCTAACTCTTTCCGCTTGTGCTGTTTAGTAAGATGGCGGCCGGCCGACCCCGTTTGGTGTTGGGAATGCCCGTTTTATTGGCACACGGCGAAAACGCCAAAGGAGATGATGTCCATGAGTGACTTTCAGGAAACGAATATCCAGAGCACGTCTGCCCCACCCCGTTGGGTGGGCCTAGCCATCGCGGCTCTGGGAGCAGTTTCTCTAGTGGGGCTCGGTCTAGGCTGGAGCGCACTGAACCAGTCGAAATCGGTTGAACAATCCACGCAAGCTTCTTTGAAGCAACAGAATGATGCGCTAGCGCAGCGCTTGACAAAGACCGAGGATCAAAACCAGCAATTGCAGAGCGACCTGAAAGTAGTCACCGACAAATTGAATGTGACGCAGGAAGATCTGGTGAAGGCGCGCAAACTGACGAAGGCCAGCGTGGCGGCGTATGACAAAAAGCTGAGCGGGCTGGAATCGAACGTGAACACGCAACTTGCCAGCAAAGCCAGCACGGATGATGTGACCAAGCTGAACGGCGACGTCAGCGGTGTAAAGAACGACTTGGATGCGACGAAGTCGAAACTGGATCGCGCCACGGGCGACATGGGCGTGATGAGCGGCTTAATTGCCCGCAATCACGACGACGTCGAAGAACTCAAGCGCAAGGGCGACCGCAACTACTACGAATTCACCATTCAGAAGTCCAAGACGCCGCAGCGCGTGGGTCCGGTGCAGATGTCGCTGAACAAGACTGACCAGAAGAAGTCGCAATATACGATGACCGTTCTTGCCGACGACAAGTCCATCCAGAAGAAGGATAAGACTGCCGGCGAGCCCGTGCAGTTCTACGTGAAGGGCACCGCACACTATGCTCCGTACGAAATCGTGGTGTTTGACGTCGGCAAGAACCAGATTACCGGTTACCTGTCCACGCCGAAGTCGGCGGGTGCCGCCACGGCCGCGAGCAACGCTGCGACTCAGTAAGCAACGTTTTCCTTGCTCCGCGAGGGGCAAGCCTGATCTCTTGAGAGCAAGACGGTTAAGGGAGGATCCCAGAGAATCCTCCCTTTTTCCTTGAGAGGGGTTAACCAGGCCAGCCGGTGGTAAAAACTCGAAATGCTGGACAGGTTTCCCTGCTCTATGCCACTCTAGGGGCTATTCCGCCGGGGAATCGCATGAAGCTAGAAATCTTGAGGGGGAAGGTACATGAAAGCTAAATTTGCAGGAGTTGTTTCACTCACGTTGTTCGCTGCGGCGCTGGCATTTGCCGCGGAAGGTAGCTGGACGGGCTACATTTCCGACAGCCAGTGCGGCGCGAAGGGCGCGAACGACAAGCACGCCGATTGTGCCGCGAAGTGCGTGAAGGAGCATGGAGCGAAATATGTCTTTGTCAACGACGCGGACAAGAAGGTGTACGCGATCAGCGACCAGGACAAGGTAACCGCTCATGCAGGCCATCACGTTACGGTAAAGGGCAGCGTCGACGGCGACACGATGACGGTCGCGACCGTCGATATGGCCAAGTAAATCAGATCAACTGCTTCCCAAAAAGGGCAGGGCTTCGGTCCTGCCCTTTTCATTTTTTGGTAGCAGATCGGTTTCGGCTATGCCGCGAACCGGGAATGATCGGGCGATCGGGTCTCAGGAATGCCCCGTCATTCAGTCCGCCAATCATGGCTGTTGCGGACGGACTCTCTGCAATCTTGCCAGCAGCGACGCACCCAGGAGCGGAAAATGGCGAAAGAAAATAAGGTCGCGATCGCGACCGGGGGCAGACACGTGGACTCGGCCGCAACACTGTGCTCAGCCTCGCCAAGCGAGGCGTGCACTCGCCAGCGCATCGAAGTATCCGGCGGCATGTCCCTTTAAGGGCGCAAGACCACCAGCGGTAACCAGCCCAGGCTGTTATTCTGAACTGTGACTGCAACGCCGGACACAGACACCAAGACCCCGCTTCGGACAGGCTTCCTGCGCTCCTTTATTCGATGGCTGGTCATCGGCGTGGTGCTTGTTTGGTCGCTGGCCGCGCTGATCCTTGTGGCCGCCCGGTGGATCGACCCGCCGACAACCGCGGTGCACATGCAGCGCCGCTTGCAGTCCTGGATTCACCACAGGCCGTATCACGAACGCTACAAATTCATTCCGCTCAGCCAAATCTCGGCCGATCTTCAGCACGCGGTAATTGCCGCAGAGGACGCGAACTTCTACCAACACCATGGATTCGATTGGCACGAGATCCAAATCGCTGCCGAAGACGATTTGGAAGGTGAGCGCACTCGCGGAGCTTCCACCATTACGCAGCAACTGGTAAAAAATATATTCTTCGGAACGGGCCGCTCTATCCTCCGCAAGGGCGCAGAAGTCACGCTGGTACCGGTCGCCGAACTCGTGCTTGGCAAACCGCGCATTCTGGAGATGTACCTCAACGTGGTCGAATGGGGCCCTGGTATCTATGGTGCCGAGTCGGCGTGTCGTTACTACGACGAAACCGCAGCCCGGAATATCGGCCGGCAACAGGCGGCACGGCTCGCGGCAATTCTGCCGGCTCCGCTCAAGCGACGACCCGAGCGCATGAATAACTACAGCGCGATTATCCTTAAGCGCATGGGCCAAATGGGTTGGTAATCGTTGCTGATGTTTTACCCATGCGGGAGATTTATCAGCTTCTGACGTGGATGGGAGATGGCATTCAAAACCCCTCCAGCATCCAGGCGTTGTTCCCTGAAACGGAGTGCAGCAAGGCCAGATGCTTGCCGTCGGGAGATGGAATTCCCCAAGTCTCGGTGAAAAAACCAGGCTCGCGGAGCAGGACCGTGGAATTGCCGTCGAAATCGACATACAGAAGCGTAGTGGCCAAGGCCATTTCACTCGAGACGTACCAGCCTTTGCCGTCGGCCGCCCAATCAATGTGATTGAGCGAGTTCCAGCCCTTGACTTCAACGTCGCGCTCCGAACCGTCGGGCAGGGAAATCACGCGGATTTGCCCCGCAAGGGTGCTGAGGGAAATGAAGGCGATGCTGTTGCCGTCCGGCGAGAGATCCAGATTGGGCTCTTCCACATCAGCCTTGACCGGGATACGGAGGAGCTCCGGGCCCTTACCTTTGAGCGGATCGAGGGCATAGATGATCAGTTCTTTGGGTTGCAGCACGCCAGCGATACAACGATTGGCGGGAGGTCGAGAGCAATGAAAAACATAGAGGCCTGGCTCTTCCATGACGGTTTCGGTGGGGCCACCCACCAGGGGAACGCGTGCGATGCGAACAACCTGAGTCCTGCTTAAGCCAGGTGGATCGTAGTACAGAACCCACTTGCCATCGGGACTCATTCTGGGACGAATCTTGTAGCGGTTGTTTTCGACCAGGGCCTGAGCCGCGGTGTCGTCGAGGGATTGTAGAAAGATGTCGTAAGGTCCGTTGCGATTGGAATAAAAGAGGACCGACTTGCTGTCGGGAGTCCAGCCTGAAGGCGCGTCGTCACGGTCGTCGAGGGTAAGGCGGCGAACTGCGGTCAGGGCTTTGCCATGCTGCTGCAAATCTCCGACGTAGACATCGCCTTGTGGAATGCCCTTAAGAAACACCACGCGCGCTCCGTCGGAAGTGGCGCTTAAATCGGAAATTCGGGCGTTTTTCCATTGTGTGAGTTGGTGAGTACTGCCTGCAGCTCTCCCAGTCTTCAGATCCACAGGAACTTCCCAAAGATTGATTGCTGAGTCGTGGCCGGCCTGTCCCCAAACGCCATAGAGCAAGCGTCCGTCCGGGAGAAGAACCGAAGCGATAAGGCCGCCAGCGGAAACGAGAACGGCTGGCGGGGTTCCATCTAATTCCAGGGATTCGACGCTGTCCGAGCCGACCAGTGGCGAGCGGAGAAACAGGATCCGCTTGCTGTCGGGGAACCAGGCGAGACGAGCGAAGGCTTCCTGGGCAGTCCCACTCAGGATTCTTTGTGGTTCTTCACCATTGGAACCCATGGCCCAAATTTCGGACTCCCGCTTAGTGGTGAAAAGAATTTTGGAGCCGTCCGGCGAGGCGACGGGATCCTCAGCATCGTCGCGCAACTTGCGGATGTTGCCGCCGAGCAGCGAAATTGCCCAAACGCCCGGAGCCGGCGTATCGGGAGTGATGGCGGTGACCAGAAGCTTGCTGGCATCCGGGTACCAGGAGAGCCGGTATATTTTCGCTGCGCCGGGAATGGCGAGGGGATGAGTTTCACCGGTAGCGGTCTGACGTATGTACAGTCCGTGGTCGTCGGAGCAGGCAAGGTATTTGCCGTCGGGAGAAATGGCTGCCGCCGTGAGAGCAGCTTCCGCGGCGTTGGTGGTGAGTTGGGTTTCCCGGAGGGCCTGCGGTGCCACGTTGCGGTGCCGATACAGAGCAAAGCTAACTGCCAGTACGAGCGCAAGCGAAGCGGCGTAAATCGCGATGCGAGAAGTGGCGAAGTGCCGCGGAGCCGGTGCCAGCCGCTGCTGCGCTGCGGATGGTTCAGGTTCGGCCGGGGGTCGCACCGGGATTGGGTCGTCGTGCTCGGCAACTTCCGGGACAAAACGATAGCCGACGCCGGGAACGGTAAGGATAAAGCGCGTACCGTCCTGGCCCTCACCGAGGGTCTTCCGTAGAAGAAAGATGTTCTGACTGAGGTTCCCCTCCTCGACAAAGGTGTCAGGCCAGACGGCCTCGAGGAATTCGGACTTTTCGATGACGCGACTGGGGTGTTCGACGAGAAAGAGCAGAACGTCGAAGGCTTTGGGAGGGAGTGCAAGGCTTTCCGCGCCGCGCGTGAGCGAGCGATTCTGCCGGTCCAGCCGAAATGAAGCAAAGTCGCAGAAGCGCTTTGTTTGGCGCGTCATACGCTGATCCTGAGAACCCTGAGAAGAATTGAACGGCTTCTGAAAGACATTGAACAGGCACTCCGCTCAGGATGCAGGCACGGTGGCTGATAGGCCCGGCAAAAAGGCCTGCTATGCTGCCGAATCTATCACGGGAACTCAACGGAATGCAGCGTTTGCTGGGGTCCCGCGAAAAATTGCGAGGTTAGATCCATGAAGCAGCAAGCACTGTTGGTCGGCCTGATGGCAGTAACTCTGTTTGCGGGGATTCCAAGTTCCTATTCACAGGGGTCGCGGGCGGCAAGTGGCGGAGCCGCGGATGAACAGACCACGCGCGAAATCGCGGCGCAGATCAACCAGCGGCATGCCGCGTTGGCGCGCTTCGACAAAGACGCATACAGCGAGTTTATCGATCAACTGGCGGTGTTCGCGGAACCTGGCGATGTCCATACTGGCGCGCAGCAAATCGCCGAAGCTCGCCCCACGGTGGGC
This sequence comes from Candidatus Acidiferrales bacterium, assembly GCA_963804635.1. Lineage (GTDB taxonomy): Bacteria > Acidobacteriota > Terriglobia > Acidiferrales > UBA7541 > Acidiferrum. The sequence continues at coordinate 265,166 of CAWDRK010000044.1, read as the reverse complement.
TACAAAATGGTGGTCGAACACGAGAGTCCCAAAGTGATGAGCTTTGGCCAGACGGCAATTGCCATCTATCACCAGAGCGAAAAGGAAATATTTGGCGAACAGTCTTTAACGAGCCGGTTTATGGTCGTGGATACGTACATAAAGAAAGACCGCAGTTGGGTTCTGGTAGCACACGTCGAACTGCCGGAACCGGTAAAGAGACAGGCCGTTAAAGTGAATCCCGCAGTCCTTGCGCAATACGCGGGACAGTATGAATATGGGCCCGGCTTCGTGGATACCATCACGGTGTCCGGCGGAAAACTGATGGCACAGCAGACGAACGAGGACAAGCCAGTGGAGTTGCTGGCCCTGAACGAGACAACGTTTTTCGAGGACGGCGACGCTGACGGGCTGGTGGTCTTCGAGAAAGACGCGTCCGGCAAAATTTGTCAGTATGTGTATCGCGCGCGAGGCCAAGAACTTATCGCGAAGAAAATCAAGTAGCGGCGGTAGTTGTAAAACAGAGCTGATCAACGCTTCTCAAAGGGCAGGGCTTCGGTCCTGCCCGCTAGCGGAGACCGGGGCGGCGTGCGCCATCCCTCCATGGGCTGCGCACGGTATAAGTCGGAATCGCTGTGGCAGTTTCCTTGCTGGCGGTGAGCAGTTTCCTGCGGACCAGCCAGCGCACTGCGGCTTGCGCGGAACTCTTTGACAGTCCAACCGACTCAGCTAATTCCTGATAACTGACCTGAACGGCTCCCGGTCTGCGCGTTTGTTCGGCGCTGAGCCAAACATAGACGAGGAAGCTGGCGGGTTTGCGATCATGCCCGACCAGGTCACGCATCAAGACGTCTACAACGTAGTCATCCAGACTTAGCATTGCTATACCAACCATTAATATAGCAACGAACGGCTGATTGCAACCGCCGGATTCTGCGCGCTATGCTGCGAATGTTTTGCGGAGGGCACGGATGGTTCGTGGAATAAAGTTCGTAGGCATTCCTGTACGCAATCAGGACGTATCGCTGAAGTTCTACACCGAGGCACTGGGACTGAGGGTGGTCACCGACCAGCCGTTCACGAACACGCAACGCTGGATTGAACTTCTCATCCCCGGGGCGGAGACCGGGCTCGCGCTTTTCACCCCTGAGGGTCACGAGAAACGCATCGGCGAGTTTCAGTCCCTTGCGTTCTGGTGTGACGACGTGTTCGCAACCGCGAAAGCGCTGAAGTCCAAAGGCGTGACGTTTGCGCAAGAACCGAAGACCGAGCCCTGGGGATCGATTGCCGTCTTCAAAGATCCTGACGGGAATCAGTTCGCTCTTTCCAGCAAAGGCAAGCAGAAATGACTTGCTCGGGAGTGCTAGGCGCATGGCTCGGCGCGCTTCAGTCGGCGCGCAGGGCTTGAATTACGTCGATGCGGGCGGCGCGCACCGCCGGCAGCGATGACGCAACGACTGCGGCCGCCAGCAGCAGGAATGCAGAGAGGATGACGGGCAGGGCCCCTGGCATTTTAATGTCCAGGAAATAGCTGCCCGCCAGACGCGCTACCACGAAGCCGAATGCCGCGCCTGCCAGCACGCCCGCCGCAGCCATCACCGCGCCTTCTATGATGACGCCTCTGAGGAGAGTCCGCGGTTGCGATCCAAGCGCCAGCCGGATTCCGAATTCGCGGGTGCGCTCGCTGACGGAAAACGCCAGCACGCCTGCAACGCCGACTAATGCAATCAGCAATGCGACTGCCGCGAACACGCCAAACACCAGCGAATTCAAACGGTCGGGCGTGAGCACCTCTGCGCGGACGTCTTCCAGGGTGGCAGCGTGCTCGACGGGCTGATCGGCGGACATCTCGCGAATAATGCGCGTGACCGGAGTGACGAGCGAATAGGGATTTACCGAGGTGTGGATGAACAGGTGACCGGCAAAGATGGGACCTTCTTCAACGGGGGTATAAATCGTAACGGTGGGCTCAGGAACGACGCGTACATCGTCGATATCGGCGGTGACGCCGATGATGCGGTGGGGCGCGACGCTAAGCCCGGTGACAAACTTCGTCCGGGGATCGGTCCAATAGACATGCCGATTGATGGGATCCTGATTGGGGAACATGCGGCGCGCGAGAGTCTGACTGACGATAGCGACGGGATCGTCTTGGCTCTTGCCGTCGAGATCGTTGAAGTCGCGGCCGGCAACGATAGGAACGCCGAGCGCAGCAAAGAATCCGGGAGAGATGACGCGGAACTCCGCACTGGGATCCCCCTCGCCAGAGGCATGAACGTGACCGTCGGCGGAAAACTGGAGGCCGAAGCCGTCACCGCGCCAGGGAACAAACAAGCCGAACGCGGTCTTGGTAACGCCGGGCAGCGCGTCAATGCGACGAATCGATTCCTTATAGAACTCCGTCACCCGCTGAGGAGTTTTTCCGTAGGACATAGCGGGAACGTTGATGGAGAGGACGTGGCGCATGTCCAGACCGGTCTGCGCCGATTGCAGTGCGATCAGCGTAGTGATGAGCATGCTTGCTCCGGCCAGGAGCACGAAGGATGCCGCGATTTGTGTGATCGCGAAGATGCGCTGGCGGCGGCTGGTGCTGCCGGTGATGCGTACGCTGCCGCTCGATAAATTAAGACCTTTGGACGTGTCGGCCGACGGCAAGCGCGGGACAAATGCCAAGATCACCGAGGCAATGATGGCCAACGCCGCTCCCACCCAGAGCAGGCTGGAGTCGACCGTCAAATCGAGCGCGCGCACGGAGAAGCGCGAAGCGTAGCGGGCCAGAATAGCCACCAGGGGCTGTGCGCTCATGACCCCGAGCGTGGCGCCAGCGCCGCAGAGTAGAAGGCATTCGGCCAGCAGCATACGGCGCAGCGCGCCGGAGCTTGCGCCGAGCGCCGCGCGGATCGCCAACTCACCTTCGCGGCGAACCGTGCGAGTGAGAATCAGGTTGGCGACGTTGGAACACGCGACGATGAAGACCAGCGCGGAGGCTGCGAGCAGCACCAGCAGAATGGTCCGTGCGCCCGAGGTGATCTGGTCACGAAGCGGCTTGGCGTCGATCTGGTAGTTCGCTTTGGGCGCGTAGAATTCGGGATGTTGTCTGGTCATGGCTCCGTGGACGGAGCGCAACTCGGCGCGAGCTTGCTCGAGGGTGACACCGGGAGCGAGACGGCCAAAGAGTTCGGTCATGCGATGGAGACGGTCGGTGACCATGGTGGCGGAAGCGTGATGCGGGCTTGTCGAGACGTTGGCGATGATCTCGGTGTCTTGCGGATAGGGGACGGAAGGTTCGAGGACGCCGATGATGGTGGCAGAGCGATTTCCGAGCGGACCGCTGTCGAGGCGAACGGATTTGCCGATGACGGAAGGATCTTTCCGAAGAGCGGTGGTCCAGAAACGGTAGGTGAGGACGACAACGCCGTCGGCTGTGGGACCGTCGTCTTGAGGTCCGACGAGACGGCCGAGAACAGGGTGCAGACCCACGACGTCGAAGTAGTTGCCGCTTACCACGCCGGCTTCAACTTCTCGAGGCTCACCCAAGCCAATCATGGTGAAACCAATGGTGGAGAAATCGCCAATGGCGCTGAGGGTTTTGACACTGGCGCGCAAATCTTGGATTTCGGGAACCGAGAACGTGGAGTTGTCCTCGTCGGCGCCCGGGGCGCTCTGGCGGATGTAGAGCAGGCGGTTCTCGTCGCGGTTAACGAGAGGCTTGAGGAGCACGCCGCGCACCAAGGTAAAGATGGCGGCGTTGGCGCCGATGCCCAGGGCCAGCGTCAGCACTACCGTGGCCGCAAGGCCCTTGGTTCGAAACAGCGAGCGCAGCGCAACGCTCAGGTCGTTAACGAATGACATCATGGTGCCCTTCCTTTCCGGAAGTCCCCAAGCGACCGAGGCGACCCGTTGCTGGCTTTGCAGGGGCTTGGCCTCATCTCCGTGAACTGATTGGAAGATGGAAGTGCAATTGGCAATCCACGGTGCCGGTGAATCTAAGTTCTTTGCTGTAAACGTGTTAGCCCGATGCGTGGCTACGGCGCTCTACCTGTCGCATTGCCCGATTTTGGGATTGCTCTGCCCAGATTCGGACAGCCTGGGTCGCGCAGCCGCGAATCGCCACTTAGATTGCGGGATACTGTGCTGGCCTCATCGTTTGGCTAGGGCGCCCGGAAGTGGATCTCTCCTGGGCGATGCAGATCACGTAAGAAATCGTATAAAGGGCATGCTCATCCGGATGTGAGAATCAATCGCGCAAGGCGCGGGCCGGATCGGTGCGCATGGCCCGCCAAGCGGGTAGCAAGCACGCCGCCAATGAGGCCAGCGTCATTACCGCGAATGCCGCAGCGAAGGCGAGCGGTTCGTGTGGGCTCACGTTGTACAGGAGTCTTCCCATTAACCGCGTCAATGCGAGTGCCATCGCAGCTCCAAGAAGCACGCCGCCCGCAGTCAAGGCCAAGCCCCGCGACAGCACCAGAGCCAACAAATTGGATGCCTCCGCACCAAGGGCCATGCGCAATCCCAACTCGCGCGTGCTCTCTGACACCGCATAGGACATCACACCGTACAAACCCACGGCAGCAAGCAGCAGGGCCAAGCCGCCCAAAACACCGACTAAAGTTACCGCCACGAGTTGCGGCGATGTCGAGCGATCCAGTTGCTCTTGCAGCGTGATCACTTCGTAGAGTGCGAGGTTCCCGTCCAGCGCATGCACCTCGCGTGCCAGCGGCGCTGCCATGGCTTCCGGGCGCAGCGGTGTTCGGATATACAAGCCCACCCGGGGTGAGAAATTCTGGCGCAGGGGCACATAGAAAAAAGGCTTCGCAGTCTCGCGAACACTTTGGTACTTGGAATCCTTCGCTACGCCGACCACCTGCATCCATCGCCCTTTGACCTGAAGGCGTTGGCCAATGGGGTTCCTGCCGCGCCAATACCGCGAGGCCATGGTTTCATTCACCACGGCCACCAGCGCACCCTGTTCATCGTCCGCCCGAGTGAATTCGCGGCCGGACAGCAAAGGGATGCCCATGGTGGCGAAATAGTCGGGCCCCACTTCGTTGTACTCCACAGTGGGCTGCTCCTCAGGCGGCGGTTGATAGCCATCCACGGAAATGAGGGTCGAGGAATAGCTTCCATAGCTCAGCGGTGTCATTCGGGCAAACGCTGCCAACTCGACGCCGGGAAGGGCCTTCACGCGGTCGAGGAGTTCGTCCTGAAAATTCCGGGCGCGCGGCGCATCGTACCCCGCCGCCAGCAAATTGACGCCGGTGTTCAGCACTTCGTGGGTTGCAAAACCCGGGCTGGTATTGCGAATTTTCTCTAGGCTGTGCAGCAGCAGACCTGCGCCGACCAGCAAAACGAAACTCAGCGACACCTGCAGGACCACCAAACCCGAGCGGACCCACGCTCTTCGATGGCCCCCAACGCCGCCCGCGGAATCGGCTTTCAATGCGCCGGCAAGATCGATCTTGCCGGTTTGCATCGCAGGAACCAGCCCTGCCAAAAGCGTGGCGAGCACGCAAACGCCGGCGCTGAGTGCCAGGACGCGCCAATCGATTTCGCCCGGCAGGTGCATTGCCACGCCACCCCGCGAGGGGAAGAGCAGTGCTAGCGCGTGACGGCACCAGTGAGCCAGCAGAAGTCCGCCGGCCGCGCCAAAGGCCGCGAGGATCAGACCTTCGGTGAAAAGTTGCCGCAACAAGCGGCCGCGACCGGCGCCGATGGCCAGCCGAACCGTCATCTCATGCCGTCGCGCGAACGACCTGACCAGCAGCAGATTGCCGACGTTGGCGCAGGCGATGAACAAGACGAAAACAACCACGGCGAGCATGATTTCGAGCGTGGGAAGCAAAGTGCCGGCATTATTGAATGGCGTTTGCCATAGCGGCCACAGCCTGATGCCGCGGCCGCGGTTTGTTTCCGGGTAATCCGCTTCCAAGCGTCGGGCGACAGCAGAAATTTCCTGCTGTGCCTGCTGGCGAGTCACGCCGGGTTTGAGGCGCACATACGCTTCAATCCACCGCGCGCCGCGATCCTCCAGTTTGTAGCCACCGGATTCGAATATTTCTTCCATCGACGCGGGCACCCAAAACTGCATTGCCCAGCCTACAAAGGTCCCGTAGAAACCCTCTGGCGCGACGCCGACAATCGTGTGGTACACACCATTGAGCCGCTGCGTTTTGCCAATGAGTTGCGGGTCACCCTTGAATCGCCGCTGCCATAGCTGGTAGCTGATGACCGTGACGGGGTGGGCGTTTCGACCGGAATCTTCGCCGGGCTCGAATCCGCGGCCGAGGATCGTATGGACACCGAGGGCATCAAAATAGTTCGCCGATACGATGCTGCCGGTTGTGACCTCCGCGCGATCGCCGATGCTGAGGGTGGTGCCCGTAATTTTGCTGACAAACAATGAGTCGAAAAGCGTGCAGTTCCTTTGCAAATCGACGAAATCCGGCCAGGAAAGAGAATCGGCGCCAGCCTCGCCGCGAGCCGTGCCGGCAAGAGCAAGCAAGCGCTCCTGATGAGCCACTGCCGGATAGGGACGAAATAAAATCCCTTCGATCCAGCTGAAGACCGCGGCGTTGGCGCCAATACCCAGAGTGAGGCAGAGGATCGCCAGAATAGAAAAGCCGGGACTTCGCCGGAGCATCCGCAAACCGAACCGCAGGTCCTGCAAGGTTGCCTCGAGCAGGGGCAGTCCCCTCTGGTCGCGGTAGCACTCCTTGGTTTGCTCGACGCCCCCGAAGTTGCGCAGCGCCTCGCGGCGGGCGTCCTCGGGACTCACACCTTTGCTTAGATTCAGCTCCACCGCCATCGCCAGGTGCGAGCGCAATTCCTCGTCCAGGTCGTCTTCGAGACGACGGCGACGAAAGAGCGCCGCGAGGCGGTGGATGAACATGTGCAAGGGTTCTCGCATGGTCTAGCTGGTCCTCAGCACCCGGTTGATCATGGTGGACATGCGCCCCCAGCTTTCGGCCTGCTCCACCAGTTGCTTGCGCCCGGCACGGGTCAGAGAATAAAACTTAGCCTTGCGGTTGTTCTCCGAAACACCCCACTTCGAGACAATCCAGCCGCGCTGCTCGAGGCGCAGCAACGCAGGATAAAGCGTCCCCTGGTTCAATTGCAGCAGATCCTCGGAGACCTGCTGGATGCGCAAGGCGATCCCGAAGCCGTGCATCGGGCCCAGGGAATCGAGGGTCTTCAGCACCAGCAAGTCCAGAGTACCCTGCAGGACTTCCGCTTTCGATTCCGGCATACGCTCCTTTAGACGATCAACAGGAGAAAAAGGAAGGTTGCCATATTCCTGTTGATTGTCAACAGGAGTTTTCTTGCAGCCGAAAGTATCGGCGAAAGGGAGCCGGACACGGGCTAAGCCTCGTGCTCGGCAAGGCCAATGTAAACCGGCAGAGTGCCGTTCTTTTGTTCACTCGCTGGACAGGGCGAGCTGACTGTGCGAGGCTAACTGCCAGTCTGCGAACCGCAGCATTCCACTTCGGGGAGATAGTGCTTATGAAACTTCACTCTTTGACCGCTTCTCTGTTTTTTCTCTGTGCCGCTTCTCTGGCCGCGCCCGCGGACGGCACCTGGACAGGATGGATTTCCGACAGCCAGTGCGGCGCCAAGGGCGCGCATGAGGGTGCCGCGGAGTGTACGACAAAGTGCGTGAAGGAAAAAGGCGCAAAATATGTGTTTGTGAACGACACCGACAAGAAGGTGTACGTCGTCGATGCACAGGACAAAGTTGCCGAGCACGCCGGGCATCACGTGACCGTCAAGGGCAGCGTTGACGGCGATACCCTGAAACTCGCCAGCATCTCCATGGCGAAGTAGTTGGCACTCGAAAAGCTTCAGACGGTGGGCAGGATTCAACTCCTGCCCATTTTGTTTTTGCGCCCGGCGGAATTTCCGTTACGATGAAGTTTCTGCCAGGACCTTATGACCACAACACTGCTCCATGCCGGCCGCGCCTTCACTTCTTCGGGAGAACTTCACGATGCCGCCATAGTGATCCGCGACGGCGTCATTGAATCGGTTGGACCGCGCGGCGGCGTCTCGCTGCCTGCGGGCGCCACAGAGCTCCAGGCAACCGACCTGATGGCCACGCCAGGGTTCGTTGACGTCCATATCCACGGTGCGGGCGGCCGCGACGTAATGGAAGCCACCGACGATGCTTTGCAGACGGTCGCCAAGATGATCGCATCCCATGGCACCACTTCCTTTCTTGCCACCACGGTCACTGCAAATCCGGACGCGATCTGCAAAAGCTCCGAGGGAATCGCCAAATATATCGCCATGCAGCATCAAGCCGCCGATGCGCGCGCCGAAGTGCTGGGGATTCACTTCGAAGGACCATTCATCAGCCCGGTGCGGCGCGGGGTGCATCCGCCCGAATGGATTCACCTGCCATCGGCGGATATGCTCGCAAAATTCATTCAGGCTGCCGGTGGTCACGCGCAGTTGATCACGATTGCGCCCGAACTGCTTGGCGCCACGCCGTGCATTGAAGCGGCTCGCAATGCCGGGCTGGTTGTTGGCATGGGGCACACCGATGCCAATTACGAGCAGGCGCGCGCCGCGATCGCGCACGGTGTGCATCACGCGATTCACGTCTACAATGCCATGCGCCCATTTTCGCATCGCGACTCCGGCGTGATTGGCGCGGTGCTCACTTCGCCGGAAGTCACCGCGGAACTCATCGCGGACGGCATTCACGTCGAGGACATCGCCATGAAAATGCTGCTGCAGGCCAAAGGCGCCGCGGGCGTGATCCTAATCAGCGACGGCACCGCGGCTACCGGGATGCCGGACGGGAAATACCTGTTGGGAGAAATGGAAGTGACGGTGAGCGGGGGAGTTTGCCGCAACTCGGAGGGAAAGCTTGCCGGGAGCGCGCTGACGCTGGATCGCTCGCTGCGCAACATTGTGAAGCTGGGCATTCCTCTGGGAGATGCGTTGCGCATGCTGACGTTGAATCCCGCGAAACTTCTGGGCATCGAGTTTAAAAAGGGGGCGTTGCGGCCGGGAGCGGATGCGGACATCCTGCTGCTCGACGACGCGCTCAATGTGACGCAGGTCTACACTCGCGGGATTGCCAGCTAAGTCCGTTGGCAATTCAGTCTGCCAGCTCCAGGACTAACTCGATTTCGACGCAGGAGCCCGTGGGTAGCTGCGCTACTCCGAAAGAGCTACGAGCATGCTTTCCCCTGGCACCGAATACTTCCTCTAAAAGCTCTGACGCGCCATTTGCGACCAAATGCTGCTCGGTAAAATGCGGCGAGGAATTGACCAGGCACAGCATTTTGACGATGCGCTTCACGCGCTCCAAATCGTGCAGTTCGTGATGAAGCGTTGCCAGCAAATCAATCGCCGCGTTGCGCGCTGCCAGCTTTCCTTCTTCAGTGCTCATCTGAACGCCCAATTTTCCCACCCACGGTTCTCCATCGCGCTTTGCGATATGCCCCGAAACGAACAGCAGATTCCCCGTTCGCACGGTGGGAACAAACGCGGCAACCGGGCCCTCAGCCACGGGCAAAGTGATCTGCAATTCCTTTAACTTTGCATATGCGGTCATGGCGCTTCCTTTCTCTTTTTCCGTTCCGACCGCAACCGCGGCGGCGCGAGCAAGACCCGCAGGCCTAAAGGCCGGAGCTACAAGCGGCCGCATCGCGAGAAATCGACGGCAGTGGTGTTGCCTCCGCAAATCAGCACACCCACTCGCTCACCGTTTCGCGGTCGAAAAATCCCGCTGGTCAGCGCCGCCAGTGCTGCCGCGCCACCCGGCTCTGCCGCGATTCTCGCGGACTGCCACAGCAAATCCTGCGCGTCGCGAATTTCATGGTCGGAAACCAGCACAACCTTCCGCACATATTTCTGTGCGATGGGAAACATCAACTCGCCGACTCTTCTTGGCGCCAGCGAATCCGCGGCAATTCCTCCGGCATCAGCGTCGACGGGACGTCCCGCCTCGAGGGCCCTCGCAAGCGTCGGGGCGGCTTGCGGCTCGACGGCAATGACTGCCACTCTTTTCTGGTACCACGCGGCAATGCCGCCGATCAGGCCGCCGCCACCTACCGCCACCAACAGCGTATCCAGGTCCGGCACCTGTTCTTCGAACTCCAGGCCTACGGTTCCTTGTCCTAGCAGCGTTTCGTGCTGGTCGAACGCATGAATCGGCATTGCGCCAGATTCCTCTTGCCAGAGCTTGCTTGCCTCCAGCGCATCGGCGTAGCGGTCTCCTGCGATCAGCAAGTCGGCGCCATAGCCGCGGATGAGTTGCCGCTTCGCCGCCGGGCAAACACTGGGCACGAAAATGCGCGCGGGAACATTGAACTTCTTCGCGGCGAAGGCAACTGCCACGCCATGGTTGCCTCCGGAAGCTGCGACCACGCCTGCCGGCGGCACCTGGCGGAACATCAGGTTGGTCACCGCGCCGCGCGCCTTGAACGAGCCGGTATGCTGGAGCAGTTCGAGCTTCAGGAATAGAGGGAAAGGTCCCAGAGCAAAGTCCCCGCCTTGCATCTCGAGCACGGGCGTGCGCCGGATGTACTCCCGGATGCGCGCGTATGTGGCGCGGATGCCGTTGTGGTCAGGAAACGAAATTTGCGTGGCGTTCATGGAGCGACCCTGGTATCATTTAGGCGTTTAGCTAAATATACAAGTGCCATTTTGGCCCAGAAACATGGTTACGGCAAACACAATCTTCCGCGCTCTGGCCAATGAAAACCGCCTGCTGATCCTGCATTGGCTGAAGCAGCCGACCAGACACTTCCCGCGACAGAAGGATGGCGACCTGGTCAAGGATGGCGTCTGCGGTCTGCTGATCGCGCGCAAACTCAAGGTTAGCCATCCCACCGCGAGCCAGCATCTGAAAATCCTTTCGCAGGCGGGGCTGCTGCGCGGGAAAAGAATCAAGCAATGGACGTTTTACCAGCGCAACGAAGCGCAGCTATCCGCCTTGAAGCAGTCTCTATTTGCCAGCATGTAACTCGGGATAACGTGGTTTCAGGGATTTAGAGAGATTTTCAGCTCATCGGCCAAGCGTTGCGCGCTGAAGGGGCTGCATGCGAAATAGCGCTCACCCACTTTCAACGTGGGCACTTTCCGCCTGCCGTGGTTCACGCGCATGACCAGGTGTTCGCTGTCCGCGTCTTCCTCAATGTTCACTTCGCGGAAGTCGAGGCCGCGATCCTTCAGGAACTTTTTCACCCGGTAGCAGTCCGGGCACCACGTTGTGCTGTAGATTGTTACGTCTTCCATTCTAAATCTCCCGGACATTTGATTGAGAAACTGCGGGAAGGTTACAAGCTGCTCGCAGCGCCGCCTGCCAGCCTCAGCCGACGTCGACTGCCACGCCGCGGTACTTCCTGGCCACATGGATGCGGATTACTGCACGCTGCAAGGCCACCGCTGCACGGTCCCAATCAATATCCGGATCATGGGAAGCCATGCGTTTCTCCGCCCGCGCCAGTGCAGCCTGGGCGCGCGCCAGATCGATTTCTTCCGCGCGCTCAGCCGTTTCTGCCAGCACCGTCACGCGGTCCGGCAGCACTTCGGCAAACCCGTGAACGATCGCCAGGGTGGTTGTCTGGCTGGAGGTCGCCGTGCGGTAGGCCAACTCCCCGATTCCCAGTTCGCTGATCAGTGGCGCGTGCCCGGGCAAGATCCCCAACTGGCCGTCCAGCCCGGGGATGGTGACCTCCACGACCGTCTCCCGCAGCAGTTGCCGCTCGGGTGTCACCACGATCAGTTCTATGGCTTCCGGAAGCATTTTCTTCCTTAGACGGCCGCCTTCATTTTCTCGGCCTTTTCGAGGACTTCTTCAATGGTGCCCACCATGTAGAACGCCTGTTCCGGAACATCGTCGTATTTGCCTTCCACGATTTCATTGAAACTGCGCACGGTGTCTTCGATCTTGACGTACTTGCCTTCCAATCCCGTGAACTGCGCCGCAACGAACATGGGCTGCGACAAGAACTTCTCGATGCGCCGCGCGCGGGCCACGGTGCGCTTGTCTTCGTCGGAAAGTTCTTCGATACCTAGAATCGCGATGATATCTTGCAGGTCTTTGTAGCGCTGCAGCACGGACTTCACCGCGCGCGCTACCGAGTAATGCTCCTGCCCCACCACGCGGGCATCCAGGATTCGCGAGTAGCTGGCGAGCGGGTCCACGGCGGGATAAATACCGCGTTCGACGATTTGGCGGCTCAGGTTTGTTGTGGCGTCCAGGTGCGTGAATGTCGCAGCCGGGGCGGGGTCGGTGTAGTCGTCCGCAGGTACGTAAATCGCTTGCACCGAGGTGATCGATCCGGTCTTCGTCGAGGTGATGCGCTCCTGTAATTCGCCAATTTCCGTGTTCAGGTTTGGCTGGTAGCCCACGGCCGAAGGCATGCGTCCCAGGAGTGCCGACACTTCCGAACCTGCCTGAACGAAGCGGAAAATATTGTCGATAAACAACAGCACGTCCAGGTGTTCCTGGTCGCGGAAATATTCTGCCACCGTCACACCCGTAAGGCCCACGCGAAGACGCGCTCCGGGCGGCTCCGTCATTTGTCCGTAAATCAGCGCGGCGCGAGACTTTTCCGAGTTCCCCGGTTCAATGACGTGAGATTCCGACATTTCCAACCACAAGTCGTTTCCTTCTCGCGTGCGTTCACCAACGCCAGCAAACACCGACAAACCGCCGTGCTGCATGGCAACGTTATGAATCAGTTCAAGAATCAGCACGGTCTTGCCCACGCCCGCGCCGCCAAACAGACCGATCTTGCCGCCCTTCACATAGGGCTCCATCAGGTCGACGACTTTGATGCCGGTCTCGAACATTTCCAGGGTGGTGGACTGATCTTCCAGTGAAGGAGCGGGGCGGTGAATGGGATAGTAAGTGTCGGTTACGATGGGTCCGAGTTGGTCAACCGGTTTCCCGAGGACGCTCATCACTCGGCCGAGCGTCGCGCGACCGACGGGCACGGCAATCGGCTTACCGGTGTCGAACGCTTTCATTCCGCGCACCATGCCTTCGGTTGGCTCCATGGCGACCGCGCGCACACGTCCATCACCCAAGTGCTGTTGCACTTCCACCGTGACATCCAGGGGTTCCGGCACGTTGTAACCCTCGCTGGTGACGCGCACAGCGTTGTAAATCGCCGGCAGGTGCCCAGCCGCAAACTGAATATCGAGCACCGGGCCAATGACCTGCACCACATGTCCTACCGCTACATATTGCTCTGCCATCATCAACTCCTCTAGTTTCGCAACGTGATTTTCACGAGTCACGATTCACAAGTCACCAATCAGGCTGTACTTGCTGCTCCGCTGACAATTTCGATGATCTCCTTGGTGATAGCTGCTTGACGGACTTTGTTCATGTGCAGCGTCAGTGCATCGATCACTTCGCCGGCATTGCGCGTGGCGGCTTCCATCGCGGTCATTCGCGCGGCATACTCGGCAGCGCAGGATTCCAGCATCACGCGCAAAATTTGCGTTTCGACGTATCGCGGCAGCAGGCGGTCCAGAATCTGCTGCTCCGGCTGTTCGTAAATGTAGTCCACCGGAGCGGAAGCGGGAGCCGCCGCGTTTTCTGTCTCCGGGCCTTCCTTAACCTCTTCGACAGGCAACAGTTTGTCCACCACCAGGTTCGGCGCCATTACATTCTTGAACTCACTGAACACCACGTACACCGCATCGATCTCATCTTTGGCGTACAGATCGCTCACCAAGTTCGCGATTTCCCGTGCCACCTTGTAATCCACGCGCGCCAGCACGTTCACATATTCCGCGGCAAATTGAAAACCAGCCTTGCGCAGCGAGTCGCGGCCCTTTTTCCCGATGGGGACGAGCACGATCTTCTTGCCCTTTTTGCTGCGCATGAATTCGTGCGCCTGCTTCAGTATGTTGGTATTGAATGCGCCTGCGAGCCCGCGTTCACCCGATAACACCAGCAGCAGGATGCGCTCTTCGGGGCGCTTGGCCAGCAGAGGATGCTCGGGCGATTCGATGCGCGCCATTGTCGAGCGCAAGACGCGCGCCAGTTCCTTGGCATATGGCCGCGCCGCCAGCGCCGCTTCCTGCGCGCGCCGCAAACGCGCCGCCGCCACGAACTTCATCGCGCGGGTAATCTGCTGCGAGCTCTTTACCGAGCGGATGCGTCGCCGAAAATCGAGGAGTGTTGGCATAGTTTCTGGTCAGGCGCGTGGCTTAATGCGCCGCTCCCGCCGTCAGCGCCGCGGTAAAACGCTCCTTAAAAGCGTCTACGGCGGATTTGATCGCAGCCTTGATGCCGTCATCGAGCGCCTTCTTCGTGGCAATTTCTTTCAGGACACCGGCATAATTCGTTTCCACGAACTGCAGGAATTCTTTTTCAAAGCGCCGCACTTCGCTTACCGGGATGGAATCGAGCGAGCCGCTTGTCGCAACGTAAAGCGCGAGCACCTGTTTCTCTACCGACAGGGGCTGATATTGATCCTGTTTCAGCACTTCCGTGAGCCGCTGGCCGCGGGCCAGTTGCGCCTGCGTTACTTTGTCCAGTTGGTCCGAGCCGAACTGCGCGAACGCCGCCAACTCGCGGAATTGCGCCATATCCAACCGCAGCGTGCCGGCCACCTGGCGCATGGCCTTGATTTGCGCGTTGCCGCCGACGCGACTCACCGAAATACCGACGTTGATCGCGGGACGAATGCCGGCGTTGAACAGATCCGATTCGAGGTAAATCTGCCCGTCGGTAATGGAAATGACGTTGGTCGGAATATAGGCGGAAACGTCGCCGGCCTGGGTCTCAATTACCGGCAAGGATGTGAGCGAACCGCCGCCTAGCTTGTCGTTCAATTTTGCGGCGCGTTCCAGCAAGCGTGAGTGTAGATAAAAAACGTCGCCCGGAAACGCTTCGCGACCGGGGGGGCGGCGCAGCAGCAGCGAAATCTCGCGATACGCCTGCGCGTGCTTGGAAAGGTCATCGTAGAAGGTGACGGCGTGGCGCTTGTTGTCGCGGAAATATTCGCCCATGGCGCAAGCAGCATAAGGAGCGATGTATTGCAGCGAAGCAGGCTCAGCGGCGGAGGAAGCAACAATGATGGTGTAATCCATGGCGCCAAAGTCGGTGAGCACCTTCACGACTTGGGCAATCGTCGAGCGCTTTTGCCCGATGGCGCAATAGATGCAAATCATGTCGCTGCCCTTCTGGTTGATGATGGTGTCCAGAATGACCGCGGTTTTGCCGGTCTGACGGTCGCCGATGATCAATTCGCGCTGCCCGCGTCCGATCGGGATCATGGAGTCAATCGCCTTGATGCCGGTCTGCAGCGGTTCGCGCACCGGCTGGCGGTCCAGCACGCCAGGAGCGATTCGTTCCAGCGGATTGCGTTGCTTCGTGGCGATGGGCCCCTTGTCGTCTTCCGGCTCGCCCAGCGGATTCACCACGCGTCCGATCAACGCTTCGCCCACGGGCACGGACATGACCATATTCGTGCGCTTGACGGTGTCGCCTTCCTTCAGCTCGGAAGATTCGCCTAGCAGCACCGCGCCCACTTCTTCTTCCTCGAGGTTCAGCGCGATTCCGAAAACGTTGTGCGGGAACGCCAGCATCTCGCCCGACATTACTTTTGCCAGACCGTGAATGCGGGCAATCCCGTCGCCCACGCTGATCACCGAGCCGACTTCATCGACTGAAACGGTCTGCTCGTAGTTCGCGATCTGTTCGCGCAGGATTTTGCTGATTTCGTCCGCTTTGATATTTGCCATGCCTGCTCCGTTCCCGAATTCCTATTCCGCCGCCAGGCGCGCTCGCATCTGGTTCAGCTGGCTTTTCAATGAGCCGTCGTAAATGGTATCCCCGATGCGCACCACCGCTCCACCCAACAATGCCGGATCCAACGAGTACTTGGCCTGAATCTTTTTGCCGGTCACGTGCTCGAGGGTCTGCAACAGTTGCGTCTTTTGCGTGGCATTCAGTTCCATGGCGGATTCCACTTCCGCTTCCGCAATGCCCTGTCGCTGGCGGATGACTTCCTGAAATGTTGCGATGATGTGCGGGAGTTGGTGCGTGCGCCGGTTATCCACCACCACGAACAGGAAGTTGCGAATGATCTTGCTGGCCCCAAGACGCGCCAGCAGTTTTTCGATTACCCCGTGCTTCGCTTCTCGCGCAACAACCGGGTTGCTCAGGAAGGTCCTGAGTTCCGCCGACTCGGCGTATGCCCTGGAAAAATCCCCCAACTGGTTCAGCACCGGCTCGGTGGCACCTTGTTCGAACGCAATCTCCGCCAGGGCGGTGGCATATTGCAGGGCTGCCGATTTCAATTGGGCCTCCCTTGCAGACTTTCGACGAAGTTATGGATCAGTGCATCCTGCACGGCAGCGGTCATTTGCTTGGCCACCAGAGATTCCGCGCCGTCCACCGCCAGCTTTGCCGCCAGGGCCTTCAACTCCACGCGAGCCGCGCGCTCGGCGGCTTCGATTTCGCCTTTCGCCGCAAGTGCAATCTTCTCCACGTCCAGTTGCGTGAGTTTCCGCAGACGTTCAAGTTCGGCCTGCGCTTCTTTCTGCGCTGTGGCCCGAAACTCGGCCACTTCCTGCTCCAGGCGCGTGAGTTTCACGGCGGCTTCTTTCAACTGGCGTTCTGCTTCGGCTTTTGCCGCTGCGGCCTTCGCGATGGCTTCACTGATGATGTCGGCTTCGCGGCGGAAAATGGGCGGCAGGACTTTCTTGAACAGCCACAGCAGTACAAGCAAAAGAATCAGAAAATGGATCCACTTAAACAGCAAGCCGATGTGGCTTTCCGCAGGACTGTGGCCCGCCTCCGCCGCCTGCGCCGCCACCGCAAACAAGGAAATCGCGCCCAGCGATAGCAGCGACCTCAGCATTTGCAGGCTGCGCTTCATCGCGCCTCGCTCCCCGGACTGGCCGGCGCAATGGGGGCTTGTAAAACGCGCCGGGTAATTTCCACGGATAGTTCGACTGCCGTGCCTTCGAGCTCTTTCTTGGCCACCGTAAATTCCTTGCCGAAGCCCTCTTTCGCCAGGTGCACTTCCGCGGCTGCCTTGGACCGCGCTTCCTTCAGAAACGCTGCGCGCTCCTCCATCAGCTTCTTTCGCGCGGCTTCCTGTTCGGCATACACCTTGGCGCGCGCTTGCTTCAGCGCTTCTTCATACTGGCGAATCTTTTCGGCGGCTGCGGCTTGCGCCGCCTCCGCGGATTTCTGCGCGCCGAGGGTGCGCGCGTCGCGCTCCGCCATGACTTTCAGCAAAGGTCGGAAGAAAAGGGAACGCAGGACCAGATAAAAAACCGTGACGATCAGGGCTACAGGCACAGCCCCGAGGAAAAGTTCCCCTAGTTGGTGAACCAAATCTGGCATGGAATTGTTTCGCCTATAATTTCAGGAAGGCAGCCGCGCCGTGTCTCCACCCGGTAGGAGCATACGGAGGGCTTTGTGCCGCCTCACAGAACTACTACTTATAGCATTCGCTGCGAGTGCCCGTCAACGAAACGCAAGTGAGCCGGAACAGAATTTTCGATACAAAAGGTATGAATTTGGGAGTTCCAAATTGGAATTTAGCTACCCGTTTCCTAGCAGGTTCCCAGTACTTGATCCGCTTTGATCCTCGCTATAATTCCTCTTTCACATTTTCCGCTTTGCGTGCGTCATTCGAAATGAGAGCCGCTGCCATGCCCAAGAACTGGAAAACCAAGCTGATTCACACGGACGCGAAGATTCCCCAGGGCTACCGTTCGCTGGTTACGCCGGTTTATCGTGGTTCGACCACGGTCTTCCCATCGGCCGAGGCGGTGCGTGACACCTGGGACCAGCACCGCGTCGGCTACACCTATGGCCTCTATGGCACGCCCACGGTGCTGGAGCTTGCCGCGCGCATCTGTGAACTGGAATCCGGCAAACACACCATCCTCACGCCCGGCGGCCAGAACGCCATCTCGCTCGTTAATTTCGCCTTGCTGCAGACCGGCGATCACATCCTGATTCCGGCGAGCGTGTACTTCCCCAACCGCAAGCTGGCCAGCACGCTGCTCTCCCGCTTCGGCGTTTCCGCCACCTACTACGACCCCATGATCGGCGCAGGGATGGCTTCGCTTATTCAGCAGAACACTCGCCTGGTCTGGTGCGAAAGTCCCGGCTCCATCACTATGGAGGTGCAGGATCTGCCCGCGATTGTCGCCGCCGCTCATGCGCGCGACGTGCGCGTGGTGCTCGACAACACCTGGTCCGCCGGGGTTTTGCTGGACGCGTTCCACCACGGCGTGGACATCACCATACAGGCCGTCACCAAGTACATTGGCGGCCACAGCGATCTTCTGCTCGGCTCGGTCACCGTGCGCGACGATTCGCTGCATCAGCGCCTGGGCCTTGCGCAACAGGTCCTCGGCAGCAACGTTTCGCCCGACGATTGCAGCCTCGCTCTGCGGGGACTGCAGACACTGGGTGTGCGCCTCGCCGCCATTGAAACTTCTGCGCTTACGGTAGCCAAATGGCTGGCCGCGCGCCCGGAAGTCGAGCGGGCCCTTCATCCCGGGCTGGAGTCGTGCCCCGGCCACGAGTTCTGGAAACGCGACTTCCTGGGCTCGTCCGGTGTGTTTTCCATTGTGTTTAAGCCCGGCCCTTCACAGGAGCAGGTTTTTGCCTTCGTGGATGCGCTGCAGCTTTTCAAGGTGGGTTACAGTTGGGCGGGAGTTACCAGTCTTGCCGTCGCTTACGATATCGGACGGCTTCCCGGCCGGCCGCCTTACGACCACCGCATCGTGCGCCTGAGCATCGGACTGGAAGCCACGGAAGATTTGCTGGGCGACCTCGAACAGGCGCTCTCGAAGCTCAAGGCATGAATCGAACCGTCCGGGCAGGTCTTGTCGTGCTGCGGCGCGGCGTCAACTCCGTTTACTCTGCCGGATTCACCGCGTCGTAGACATAATGAATCGTGACGTCGGTGTTTTTCTTCCCGAGATTCAGATGCAGGTCCTCGAATAGCTGTAATCCATCCGGCGACAGTTCATAGCTGCGGGTCATGGTTCCGTTTTTGCCCACTTGTTCGTCAGCCATCAGCTTGTTCCCGTCCCAGTGCGCCAAAAGCTGCTCCGGCCCCTGCTGCTGTTCCTTTTTGTCCTTCGGCTTGTCGAGCGTTCTGCCGTCGGTGTAGAGAATGATTTTGTGGCTTTGATCGCCGGTGAACGTTATTTCGGGCGCTTTCGCCTCCTTCTGTTCCACGCTCAGCCGGATCGTCGGGTCGAGCAGCTCCTGCATCTTTTCTTTTTCCGAGGCTCCAGGATCGCCTTGTGGAGGCCGGTTGCCGTGATTACCGCCATAGCCGCCACCCGGCCAACCACCGCCAGGCCAACCGCCACCGCCCATGCGCGGTCCATTGTTGGTATTGCTGCTAGTGCCGTGCGCTTGCTGGACTTTGCGGTGGGGATCGTCGCTCTCGTCCTTGTTCAACTGCCAATCGCCCGCAAAGGTCTTCCGCGGAGCCACTGGCACGCGCTTCGGCGCAGCAGGCGGTGCATCTTCCGAAGAGGCTGGTTGCGGAGGCGGGGTCAGCGGTCCCGGGGCCGATTGCGCAAACGCGGCTGTCGCCAGGATCAGACCTGCACCGGTGATTAGGATTGTTCTGCCGATCGACCACATCGTTGCACCTCAGACCAAAGCTTGCTTGTTATCCACCAGGAAATTCCCTGCCGCGCCCAGGCGGGTTCCCGGCGCGCAGCTATTCGGCCCTACTGGTGTGATTCGCCGAGAAGGTAAAAAGGCTGCTTCCCGCTACCGCCTGCTCCGCAATACTACAACTCGGCTAATCCTTTCGCTCCCCGCGGCCACCCCAGAACGCGAACAACCTCCCGGCCCGAAGGCCCGAGCTACAGGAGAATGGCGGGTTACGCCAGCCAATTCTCGAGGTCTCGCGCACGTGGCAATAACTTCAGGGCGCCTAGCTCCCGGAATTCCCTGGCCCGCTTCCGGTAATCGTACGCGCTATTGGGGAGAATGGCCATGAAGGGCATGCCCGCGGCCTTCGCTGCCAGGGCATCGTCAATGTTGTCACCGAGGTAGAGAGCCGCTTGCGGTTCGCGCTCGCCCAGGATCAGCCGCAAACCTTCCGGGTCGGGCTTTTTTTTGGCATCGTCCATGGTGATCACGGTACGGAAACAGCGCGCAGCGGGCCAGCGTTCGAAGGTGTAGGTGAACTCCTGGCGGGTCCTTCCGGTGAACAGATTCAGCTCGCGCTGCTGGGCCCACTTTTGGATGATTCGCGGGGTGACTAGCAGCTTCTCTTTCACCACGTTCCCCGGTTCGCCGTTTCTGCCCCAGTAAAACGGCTGGAACGCCAGCCTTGCCTGTTCGTAAGTTGTTGGCACGCCAAGCGCCGTAGCCCAGCGCGACACCATCATCCAGTCGTCGTTATTTCCCGGCTGCCTCTTCCAGGCGTGAAACTCCGCCCACGTGACTTTCTTTCCGGTCAAGGCCCGCATGGTTTGCAGCCCGGACCGCCAATAGGTTTCTTTGACGTCCACGAGCACACCGTCCACATCGAAAATGAGTACTTGCGGATTGAGTTTGCTCGCTCCGTTTTTTCGTGTCTGACCCATGTGGCCTTTCCCTTCCGGCTTGTCCTTCCAGTGTACCGTGACTCCTCTCGGCACTCTGTGTTAAACCTGTGCTAGCCCGGTGCTAGCCCCATTTCTTGCACGGCCGAAAAAAGTTGCATGATCTCGCTAGGGGTGTTTCCCTGTGGAGTCAAGATGAAAAGGCCGTTCCTGGCAGCCATGCCGATTCTTGCCGCAACCACGCTGTTGTGCGTGAGTGGCATGGCTTCACACTCCGCGCAAACTCAGGCCGCGGCACCGAAACTCGCCGCGACGCCGCCCATGGGTTGGAACAGTTGGGATTCGTTTGGCACCGCGGTCACGGAAACTGAAGTGAAAGCCAACGCCGACTACATGGCCAAAAACCTTGCGAAATTCGGGTGGAAATACATCGTTGTCGATATTCAGTGGTACGCGCCCACGGCCAAAGGGCACAACTATATTCCCGGCGCGGAACTCGAGATGGATGCTTACGGCCGGCTGATCCCCGCGGTCAATCGATTCCCGTCGGCGGCCGATGGCGCTGGGTTCAAAGCGTTGGCCGATTATGTCCACAGCAAAGGACTTCTTTTCGGCATTCACATCATGCGCGGCATTCCCAAAGAAGCTGTCAGCAAGCATTTGCCGATCGAAGGCACGCCGTACGATGCCGCCGACGTCGCCGACCCCGACAATCTTTGCCTGTGGAATCCCGACATGATGGGAGTGGACACCACCAAGCCTGGCGCCCAGGCGTACTACGATTCCCTGGCGGAACTCTACGCTACCTGGGGCGTCGACTTCATCAAAGCCGACGACATGGCCAGCCACCTTTACCAGCCCGCGGAGATTCGCGCCCTTTCTCTGGCCATTCGCAAGAGCGGCCGCCCTATGGTTCTAAGTCTCTCGCCCGGACCTGCGCCCATTTCCGAAGTCGAGTTTTTCCGCAGATTCGCGCAAATGTGGCGGATCTCCGACGATTTCTGGGATTCCTGGCCAAGCCTGAAAGAACAGTTTGCGCGCGCGGCAGCCTGGGCGCCGCTTTCCAGGCCCGGGGCGTGGGCCGATGCGGACATGCTGCCGCTCGGCAAAATCGGCGATGCGGATGACAAGGGGTCACGCCGTTGGACGAATTTCACGCACCACGAACAGGTCACACTGATGACGTTGTGGTCGATGATGCGATCGCCGCTGATTTTCGGTGGTGACCTTCCGGCCAACGACGCGTTCACCGTGGCGCTGCTCACGAATCCGGAAGTGATCGAGGTCGACCAGCAAAGCACCGGCAATCACCAGGCTTATGAATCAGCCAGCTACGTTGTGTGGGTCGCTGACGCCCCAAACGCAAAGGACAAATACGTTGCGCTGTTCAATCTCTCTGACAAAGAGCAAAGCGTTTCCGTGGCGTTTAGTGCGTTGAAGCTTCCTTTCGCGAAAGCGAGCATGCGCGATTTGTGGGAGCACCAGGATCTGGGTGTGGCTGATCAGGCGGCTGCGAAACTGCCGGCCCACGGGGCGGCGCTCTTGCGCGCCATTGCGAACTAACAAATTTTGCTCCTGGCAGCGTCAAAGAAAGGCATCACCCCGTGAAGGGGTGCGCTACGCGGCATCGAGCGCAGCTGGGCGCTTAAGACGGGTTGCGATCCTTCGCTTCGCTCAGGTTGACAGTTTCGTCTGGGTTTGTGCCTCAGCAAAGCACGACTTGCTCCTGGGCTGGCCACGCTTGGCTGCGCTTGCTACACTTCTCTCGCTGCGCGTTGCGCCGCGAAGGATTGATCCATGCCCTCATTCTCCGGCGTCGATTTCATCGATTTTGATTCCCAATTGAACGACGAGGAAAAACTGGTTCGGCAAACAGCGCGCGAATTTGTCGACAATGAAGTTCTTCCGGTCATTGAAAAACACAGCCGCGAAGCCACTTTCCCCATGCACCTGGTGCCTTTGCTCGGCGAACTCGGATTCTTCGGCGCCAATCTTCAGGGCTACGGCTGTGCCGGAATGTCCAATGTCGCCTATGGACTGGTGACCCAGGAACTGGAGCGCGGCGATTCCGGATTGCGCAGTTTCGTTTCGGTGCAGAGCGCCCTGGTGATGTATCCCATCTATGCTTTCGGCAGCGACGCGCAGAAGGACAAATGGCTTCCCGTGCTCCAGGAAGGCAAAGCCATTGGCTGCTTCGGTCTCACCGAGCCGCAATTCGGCTCGAATCCTGGGGGCATGCTGACGCGTGCGGTGAAAAAGGGAAACAAGTACGTGCTGAACGGCGAAAAAATGTGGATCACGAATGGGTCGCTCGCCGATGTCGCGGTGGTGTGGGCAAAATGTGAACAAGACAAGGTTCGCGGCTTCCTGGTTGAAAAAGGTACGCCGGGCTTCAAAGCCTGGGACGTGCACGGCAAATGGTCCCTGCGCGCTTCCGTCACTTCCGGCCTGGCCCTGAGCGACTGCGAAATCCCCGAAGCGAATCTGCTTCCTGGCGTCACTGGCCTGAAAGGCCCGCTCAGTTGCCTGAACCAGGCGCGCTACGGCATCGGTTGGGGCGCGCTGGGCGCTGCGATGGCCTGCTACGACACCGCGCTAGAATACGCGAAGACGCGCAAGCAGTTCGCGGGCAAACCGATTGCCTCGCACCAACTGGTTCAGGAGAAACTCGCCTGGATGATCACGGAAATCGTGAAAGGGCAGCTTCTGGCGCTGCACGTCGGGCGCTTGAAAGACAAGGGCAAAGCCGACGCTACGCACATTTCCATGCTGAAGATGAACAACGTCGCCATCGCTCTGGATACCGCGCGCAAAGCTCGCGACATTCTGGGAGCCAACGGGATTGTCGACGACTACTGCGTGATGCGGCACATGAACAACCTAGAGAGCGTGTACACCTACGAGGGCACCAACGACATTCACAAGCTGATCATCGGAGAAAAAATCACGGGTATTTCCGCGTTTGCCTGAAACCTATGCAAATCCCACACCGTCGCTTCCTGTTTTCCTTCGCCGCTGCTTGGTTCTCGCTTTTGGTGTTTGTTTCTGTTTGCGGGGCGCAGAATCCACCTCCGGCTCCCAAGCCTAAAGTCCGCACCGTTACGGCATTCATCAATATTGAGCGGGGGCGCTACCAGGTGCAGGTGTCTGAAGCCGCCGATTTCCTCAAGAAAGCCCAAACCACGTTCGAAAAGCAGGGCTACACGGTCGAGACTCTGCGCATCGTCACGCAACCATTTCCCGAATACACCAAGGGGGTTTCGCGCGCCGATGCTCTGCAATTCTTCAAGAACCTCGACGGCATCGCGCAGCAGGAACATCTGATGATTTCGATCGGCCCCGCCTACCTTTCCGGCGACGAGGGGGGCGCGCAGGCCGATCTTCTTGCCGACATCCTGAAAAACACGAAGTCGCTCTACGGCACCGTGGTTGTGGCCAACCATGAAGGCGTGAATTGGCCGGCCGTGAAATCCGCTGCCGGCATCATCAAAACGCTCGCGGACAACACCCCGCACAGCGAAGGCAATTTCCGTTTTGCCGCGATTGCGAACGTCCCTGCGTATTCGCCGTTTTTTCCGGCCGCTTATCACACCGGCGCCGGCCATCAATTCACCATTGGCCTGGAATCCGCCAACACCGTCGCCGCGGCCTTTCAGGGCGCCAGCGATTTCGCCGATGCTCGCCGCCGTTTGATCGATCTGCTATACCCGCAAGCCTTCGACGTCGAACACATTAGCCTGCAGATCGCCGGCGACCAGGGGTGGAACTACCTCGGCCAGGACCTTTCTCCTGCGCCCTCCGTCGATGCCTCGATCGGTGCGGCGATTGAACTGCTCTCCCAGCAGCCTTTCGGCGCCAGTGGAACACTTACCGCCGTGGGCACCATCACTGCGGCGCTGAAAGAAATCGGCGCGCGCCGGGTGGGCTATTCGGGATTGATGCTGCCGGTGCTGGAAGACCCGACACTGGCGGAGCGCTGGAACGCTGGCCTGTTTTCCGTGGACGCGTTGATGAGCTACTCCGCGGTGTGCGGCACGGGCCTCGACACCGTTCCGCTGCCGGGCGATACCAGCGTGGAGACGCTCGGGCGCATGATCGGCGATGTCGCCACTTTGTCGGTCAAATGGAACAAAGCGCTGTCGGCTCGCCTGCTGCCCGTGGCCGGCAAACGCGCCGGTGACCGCACGGAATTCACCGATCCCAGGCTGATCAACGGCGTCATTCAGCCGCTCAACACAAAGTAGCCAGCAGTACTGGGCCACAGGCGCCGGAGTTGCCGCATGCCTGCGATGCGGGACGACCAAATTGCGGGTGCTTGCGTCTAAGAAAGAGGTGCCCTGATCACACAGCCAGAAGAGTTTTGCGCCAATTCTGCAACTCTTTTCTTTCCTTTGATTTGGGCCTACAATAAAGTTGTCGGTAATTTCACCACAGGTTTGCAGCAAATCGGGTTGTTGGCCTTGCCCTACAAAATCGAAACCGCGACGGTCCGGTTCCGCCTTTCCAGCGAAACATTTAGCCCCCGTGGGGCGTATTTACGTTAGGCGCTAGGTTCTCCAACAACGACGAGTGTCTCCCGCCCGGGTGGTCCGTGGCGGATGCGCGAAAGGAATCGCATGAAGACGTGGCAGAAGGTCGGTATCGGTCTGGGCGTGGCCGCGGTGTTGGGAGGAGTGGTTCTCTACAGCATCAATCAAGCCAACAAGGGCGTGGTAACGGTCCAAACCGCAAAGGTAGCCAAGCAGGATTCGCTGGTTTCCGTGGTAACGGCATCCGGTGAAGTGAAGCCCACCACGTACACAAACGTTACCGCCCAGGGTTATGGCCGCATTACGGAAATCCTGGTGAAGGAAGGCGATCACATCAAGAAGGGCGATAAGCTTTTGCTGCAGGAGAACGTGCAGGCCAATGCCGACGTGCAAGCGCAGTCCGCTTCCATCAATGCCAGCGAGTCCGGCGTGGAGGCGGCTGAAGCCAGCTACAAAGCCGCTCAAGCGGATTTGATTCAGCAACAAGCGAACCTGGAAAAGGCCAAGCTGGATTACGATCGCGGGCAAGGGCTGTTCAAAGATGGCTTGATTCCCAAACAGGATTTCGACCAGCGCAAGACCAGCTACGATGCAGCGGTAGCGGGGGTGGATTCGTCGCGAGCCCGCGTGCTTTCGCTGAAAGCGCAACTGGAAATGACGCGCGCGCAGTTGAATCAGAGCAAAGCCGTGCTGGTGCACACCAAAGACATTCTTTCGAAAACGACTTACTACTCTCCGATCAACGGAATTGTCAGCTATTTGCCCGTGAAGGTGGGCGAATATGTTGTGCTGGGCATGCAGAATGCCACCGGCAGTTTCCTGATGACACTCTCGGACATGTCGGTCGTAACTGCGGAAGTAAAGGTCGACGAAACCGACATCGTCAACATCAAAACCGGCCAAGAGGCGGACGTAACGATCGATGCGGTGCCCGGAAAAGTGTTCAAAGGAAAAGTGACGGAAATAGGTTCGCAGGCGGTGCTGCGCAGTTCCGGCTTGGCGACGACACAGACAACCACGAGTAACCAGGAAGCCAAAGACTTCAAGGTGGTCGTGACGCTCGATAACCCGCCGGAAAATGTGCGTCCTGGATTGTCGACAACCGCCAAGATCAAGACCGCCGAAAAGAAGAACGTCGTTGCCATCCCGATTCAGGCGCTGGCGGTGCGTTCACGTAAGGATCTGGAAGAGGCGGCGAAGAACGCCAAGAAAAATGGCAGCGTGACACTGGCCGCGCCGCCTCCGCCGGCTGCCGGCGATCCGAAGAAGGACGAAGTGCAGGGCGTATTTGTTGTTAATGGAAAGAAAGCGGCTTTCCGCCCGGTGGAAACCGGCATTTCCGGTATCACCGACATCGAAATCACCAAGGGCCTGCAGGCTGGCGACGACATCGTTGTGGGAAGCTACAAGGCACTGCGCACGCTGAAGCCGGAAGCCAGCGTCAAGATCGATAACTCCGCTCCAAAGAAGACGGAAGACCAGCAGTAAGTGACGTCCGCGACAAATGGGGAGAAAAAGATGCCTGTTGAGATGACATCGTCTGAATCATATCGGCAAGACCTGGTGGATTCCGGTGTGGTGATCCGCACCGAAGGACTCACCAAAGTCTACGAGATGGGCGCCGAGCAGGTGCACGCGCTGAGCGGGATCGATGTCGAAATCCACAAAGGCGAATACGTTGCCATCATGGGACCCTCAGGCTCCGGCAAGTCGACGCTGATGAACCTGATCGGTTGCCTCGATTCCCCCAGCGCTGGCCGCTACTGGCTCGCGGGACGCCTGGTAAGCGAACTGGACGACGATGAGCTCGCCTACATCCGCAACAAGGAAATCGGCTTCGTGTTCCAGACGTTCAATTTGTTGCCGCGGGCGACGGCTCTACACAACGTGGAATTGCCCCTCATTTACAATGGAACTCCTGCGGAGGAACGCGTGGAAAAGGCCAAGCAGGCGCTGGAGCGCGTGGATCTTACTTCGCGAATGACTCACCGGCCGAATGAGCTATCGGGCGGTCAGCGGCAACGCGTGGCGATTGCCCGCGCCCTGGTGAACGACCCTTCCATCGTGCTGGCAGACGAGCCCACGGGAAACCTGGACTCCAAAACCGGCGAGGAAATCATGGGGCTGTTCGCGAATCTGCACAAACAGGGCAACACCATTATCCTTGTGACCCACGAAATGGATATTGCGCAGCATGCGCATCGCGTGATCTTCATTCGCGACGGCAAGATTTTCTCCGACGAAAAAGTGGCCAAGAACACGCCGCAGAGCGATTAAGCGTACCGAGCGCGGCGAGTACCTCCCTGCACCGAAGCCCAAGAAAAGAGAGCCCCATGGCACAGCAAGCGTGCCATGGGGCAGAGACCCGCAATCCGCAGACTCCGTTCGGAATGGCAAAATGAGAGTTTTTGCGCTTGTGGTTGGCGCGGCTAGTGCGTCGCAGCGGTGTGTGGCGCGTCCAGATCCGTCAATATGTCTGGCGCGGTCAAATACGTCCCGGACAGGCGGTCGTGCCAGGTGAGCGAGTCCTCGTCCCACATGGCCCACAGAAAGCCCAGGAAAAGCGTGCCAACCGACAACATGTAGCCGGTGGCGCGCAGCAGCAGGTGGCGCAGCGTCGGCAGTTCGCCGGCGAAGGTGGCCACCTGCAGCCCGCGGATCATCATTCCCGGAGTGGTCCCACCGAAAATCGTGAATAGGCCGAAATACTGCAGATAAACGAAGGCAAACGTGGAGAAGCAAACCGCGGCGCTGAGCTTGCTGAAGGTGAAATGCCCGCCAAGCGAGCCGAATAGCGCCAGAAAGCCTCCGTACGCAAAGGCCAGGCACGCGGCATCGATCAGCGCCGCACCCCGGCGTTCCTCCAGAGAAGCTACGGGAAAGATTCCGGAGGACTGCGGGAGAACCACAGGTTCGCGGCTCACTTCCTGAGCGCTGGCTTGTTCTTCCGGTGGCACGGAGACATCGATCAAAAGGCGCGTATCGTTGGGATCGCGTCTACCGGCGATCCGCCCAATGGCGATGCTAAAGGCGAAGTCGTCTTTGGCATCGTGGGTGTTTCGCGCGGGCTCCTCCAGCTGCACGGCAACGGTGCCGCCAGAGTCGGAGACACTGCCATTGAACGGCAGCTCGCTCTGCGCTTCGTTGGGCACAAGCTTGCGCCTCTTGGCACGATAGGCCTGCAGGCGCTGGTTCAGCTCGCCGCGCCATTCGTGCTCGGCGAGCGCATTCGGCGTCTGATAGCCTTGCGTCCTGGTGGAATGATCCCCGATGGGGACGGACTCCGGAGAGTCACAGAAGTTGCATGACAGCGCACCCTTTGCCAGGACTGCGCCACACTGCGGACATATTTTATTCACCGGTAGTTTTTGCGCTGCGGACGCTCTCACTCCGGTAAAAGAGGAGACGGTTAAGCATAGCACTGATATAAGGAATTAAGCAGAAAGTGCAGCGGGGAGACGCGAAAGAGATATCTTCAGGGGAACACTCAGGACTCGGCTTGCTGCGCCAGCATTTCGCGGCTCAAGGAAATTCGCTTGTCCAGGACCACGGCCACGAAATAGGCGCAACTGGCGCGCTCAGTTTCCGACCACGAGCCGAAGGAAGGCGCCAAGCGAGAGATCGTGGACTGCGCCGCGCCCAGGAACGAATAGTACAGCTGCACTGCCCGCAAACCCATGCGATCGGCCGGGCGATCAGGGCACAACTGAAGCAACTGCAGGACCCTCGTGAAGTCGTGTCCGGAGGCCCGCGAGTGAATGCCGGTCACGTCGCGCACTTCTTCAGAGAGCGAATGGCTGGCAGAAGAAGCCGTCAGGGAGCGGCAGTAGGACACGAAAAACATCATCATCGTAACCAGGGAAACGACAAGAATAATTGCAGCCATCATCGCGGCACCGCCAACAGTTGCGCGGGGGCGAGGCGCGCGTCTTCCGAATAACGCATGATCGTAATGCACCAGGCCAGGGGTAGCAGGCAGCCGAGGAGCGGACTCGCGTACTTCACTACCGGGAATTCAGGGGACACATTGTAGAGGGCGTAACTGGCGGCGTAGGCGCTGAAATACAACCCCAGTGAGAGAACCAGTTGCACCAGGCGGGTACGAGTCTCGCGCAGTTTCAGAACCGCGCCCCAAAGGAGGTAAGTGAGGATAATGCCGACGAAGTAGAGGTTCTGAGAGAGTTCGTATGCGAAGAAAGTGCCCAGGCGGTCTCCTGACTGGGCGACCACCGCATAGGAAAAACCCGCAGTGCCCAAAAGGAGCACTACGGCAGCCAAACGCATATGCTTGGCAAAACGCAGTTCACCGAAAACGCGCGAGTACAAACTGATCAGCAACACATAGAGAACAACGGTCAGCAGCGCATCCGTGTAGTAATACGAATACATATACTCCGCGGATTTGAAGCCGTAATGCCGCAGAATCAGCCAGCGCCCAACGTCAGCGATCACGCTGAGCAGCATGTAGAGATTGAGAAAAAAATAGGTGAAGAAGGACCTGCGCGCGATTGAACACACCACAAAGGCCAGCTCTAAGGCTGTTCCCAAGTACCAAATGAACAACTCGACTGAACCAGGCATAGTCACTTTCGGTCCGGCTCAGCCCCGCGCGGTGTGTTTAATGCCGCGGAACTTCTTACTGCCCAGGGTGCCGGAGAGGCGGAATCGGAGCCGGAGTATTGGCTACCACCACACCCTTCGCGTGCGAGGTGATGGCTGCCTTAAGACCAGTAGCTCCAACAAGAATACCCAATGCAAGGGCGATTGCGCTGAGTCTACGTGACATGTGAGTGCCTCCGAGGGAATAAGAACCAATGGAGGTACTCTATCTCTTATTGCGATAGTGTCAAGTAGTACACACGCAATATCTGTTCAAAACTGCCAGTACCAGTCCGTCTCACCGTTTCGCCATTTGTTCGACTAACATCGGGTGAGACCCCTTCTGGCACTACAGAGCGTAGGATTTAGGAATCCTGGGAACAACAGTACGGCAGTCCCAACTCATTGGTACTAAAGTACTACTAGCTTCTCGCCAGCACTTTCCCAATTTGGGGCACGTTTCGGGAGTCCGCATCGCGGGTTAGCTTAGCTGGCTGCCTGCGATCGTTTGGTTGCAATTTCGCGAGCAAGTCGGCTATTTACTCATTGGGAAAAGTCACAGGAAATAAAGGCTAAAAAGACTGACCAGCTGCTTCGCTGGGGGCCAGGCTCCGAAAAAGAACGTTCATCGATTCAGGCGAGAGGCGTGTGCCATTCGTGCTGGCGGCGATAGTGATTCATTTTCCCAGCACATTTGCCGAAATCTAGACCTAGCTCACAGCCGGAGTCATGTTTACGTTTGCTTGACACTCCTGCGCGTTACTCCGTAGCATGGAGAATTGTCCTAGGCCGGCGTAGCTCAGTGGTAGAGCGAGGGTCTCATAATCCCTAGGCCGTGGGTTCGATTCCCCCCGCCGGCACCATGGATTTCAGACGAGTTAGCCCTGTTTGGGGCCTCTTCGCGTATCCGCCGCATGCCCGTGGCGACAGATCAAGCCGAGTCAACGCCTCTTTATTGCTGCGGTTTTGCGCTGCGCTGATTGTGGAGTTCCTCCAAGCGCTTCTTCAAATATTCCTGGTATTCCTGCTTCAATTTTGCATCCGTGGGCGTGGAGTAGATCTCACTCGACTTGTATTTTCCTTCGTCGAATTTCTTCTTGGTCCATTCATCGTGAATGTGAATTTCATCGGCGCGGTCGAGAACCTCCTTCACAAACTGCGGGGGGATGAAATAAACGCCTTCGCGATCGCCGACGGCGAGATCTCCGGGCATTACCGTCACACCTCCAATGCGCACCGGAACATTGATTCCGGTGAGCATGACGTTATCGATGGGGGTGGGATCGGCGGATCGAAAATAGGCGGGCATATCGATTTGCGCGAGTCCATCCAGGTCGCGAATGCTGCCGTCGACAACGAGTCCACCGCCGTGCGTGGCCTTCATCACGTAATAGAAGAGATTGTCTCCGACGATGGTTCCGCCGACTTTTTTGTCAAAGAGGTCGACGACCAGCACATCGCCCGGCCGGAGCATATCGATCGCCATCTGATTGCTGAGCCGTGGAAGCCCGTGAGCCTTGGCCTTCGTCTCGGCGACGTCGTCAATATCCGAGCGCAAGGGCATAAACTGCACGGTAAAAACACGTCCGACCATGGTCTTGCCAGGGTGCAGGACATAAAATCCGTCGGCGTACTGGTTGTTGAATTCCTTTGCTTCGAGGACCGCCCAGACTTCCTCGGAAGAAAGATCGCGAGCCCTCTCAATCAATTCATCGGGCACCTTAGGCCGGCCATCGGGAAGGCGATCAAAGGGATTATTGGGGGTGTATTCGACCAGATCCTGCTTGGTGAATGTGAGCAGTTGTGCGCGAGCGGAATCGGGAACGATCAAAGCAATTGCGCACGCGACCAAGGAGAGAATCAAACCCAGTCGGAAGGGGTGACTGCGGACAAGGTTGGTCATTAGCGAACACCTAGTGCAGCATGAGTGCTGCGGAGCGAACAGGGGAATGCTACCAGATTGCTCTCGGCAGCTGCCGGAAATTCGTCAAACTCAGACCGGCCGCGACACCGCAGTGGTACGATGCACTCTGAATTCACTCGAAAGTTCACGGCTCCGGGCGACCAAGAGGTTTAACTTCCATGAGCGAAAAAAGCGGAAACATATTCGAACGCCGCGAGGTTTTGAAGGCTTCGGCGTTGGCCCTGGGAGGCGCGCTGCTCGCGAAAGAATCGCTTGAGGCTCACCCCAGAGGGGTGAACACCAACTCCAGTCCATCGGCGCTGAGGATCACGGATCTTCGCGTGGCCACGGTGGTCAAGCCGGGCCCTAGTCCGTGCCCGCTCATTCGGATCGACACGAATCAGGGGGTTTACGGGCTGGGCGAAGTGCGCGATGGCGCAAGTCCCAGCTACGCGCTGTTTCTGAAAAGCCGCATTGTGGGAGAGAACCCACTCGAGCTCGACAAGATTTTTCGCCACATCAAGCAGTTTGGCGGTCACGCGCGGCAGGGTGGGGGCGTATCGGCAATAGAAATGGCGCTGTGGGACATCGCGGGCAAGGTTTACAACGTCCCGGTGTATGCCATGGTGGGAGGCGGCAAGTTTCGCGACAAGATTCGCATCTATGCCGACACGACGGAGTCCAATGATCCGAAGGTCTACGCGCAACGCATGAAAGAGCGCAAAGAGCAGATGGGCATTACCTGGCTCAAGATGGATTTAGGAATTGAGATGGTGGCGGCGACACCCGGTACAGTAACGAATCCGACGGACATCGAGCAATGGAAGCCGAACCAGCTTCCCCACCCGCTGCTGGGGATGGAAGTGACGGACAAAGGCATCGCCATGCTGGAGCAATACGTTGCCGCGGTTCGCGACGCGGTGGGCATGGAGATTCCGCTATCGATGGATCACCTGGGGCACCTGGGAGTGAAGTCGATCATCCGTCTCGGCAAGGCGTACGAGAAATACAGTTTGTCGTGGATGGAAGATGTGATTCCGTGGACGTACACCGACTTGCTGAAGCAAATTTCGGAGCAAAGTCCAACGCCCATTCTCACCGGCGAAGATATCTACCTGAAAGAACCGTTCCAGGTGCTTTGCGAGAAAAACGCTGTGGGCAAGATTCAACCGGACCTTGCCACGTCGGGAGGAATCCTGGAAACGCACAAGATCGGAGACATGGCAGAGGAATATGGGGTGCCGATGGTGATGCACTTCGCAGGAACGCCGGTGAGTTGCATGGCGAATGTGCATTGCGCGGCGGCCACCGAGAATTTTTTGGCGCTGGAGAATCATTCGTTGGATGTGGCGTGGTGGTCGTCGCTGGTGGAAGAAGGAGTGAAGACCCCGATCGTGAACCATGGTTGGATCGAAGTGCCGGACCGGCCGGGTTTAGGCGTAACTCTCAACGAAGAACTGGTGCGGCAACACTTGGCTCCGGGAACCGGCTATTTTGACCCCACACCACAATGGGATCAGGAACGCTCGTGGGATCGGCTGTGGAGCTAGACACCCCTGCGCCGCAATCCGCGAGCGCGCCTGATCTGGTGCTGCTGAATCCGGTGGCCGGTGGGGGAATGGCCAGCGATGCTGCTCCGCGCATCCAGCAGTTTGCGGCTGAAACCGGCTGGCGCTTGGAGCTCCGACGGACCACAAGTGCCGATGATCTGGCGGCGCAAGCACGCGCAGGCCTGGCCGCGGGCTACTCGCGCATTTTGGCGCTGGGTGGCGACGGAACATTCCAGCAACTTGCCAACGCGATTGGCGCCGGGCAAAACGTCGTGCTGGGCGTTCTTCCCGCAGGCGGCGGCAACGACTTGGCCCAGGCGTTGGGACTTCCGCAGGATCCTGTCCTTGCGGCGAAGCTCCTCCGCGACGGTGAAATTCGTTTGCTTGACGCTGCGCGGGTGCGAACTTCCGACGGCAACGAACGACTTTACCTCGGAGGCGGGGGAGTCGGCCTGGACGCACTGGCCGCGCAATTTGCCGGCGGAGTCTACCGAAATCTTCGCGGACGCCCTCGCTACCTGCTGTCGATGATTCGCGCGCTGGTCGGCTTTCACGCGCTCGAGGTTCGCGCGTCGATCGAATCCGAGGACACCAGCGAGTGGCAAGGCGATGCTTTCGTGGTGGGAGTTCTGAACACCCCAAGTTATGGAGCGGGGTTGCGGCTGGCTCCACAGGCAAAGCTCGATGATGGAATGCTGGATCTCGTTCTGGTCGAGAATCTGTCGCTCTTGCAGATCCTTCGCGTGCTTCCGCTGCTCGTCACGCATGGCGAACTGCGGACGAATCGGCTCCGGCGCCAGACGTTTCGTCGCGTTCGCATTGAAACGAAGACACCGGCGAAGTTTCACGGTGACGGAGAAATTCTAGGTTGGACGCCCGTGGAAATCGAAGTGCTGCCACGGGCGA
This sequence comes from Candidatus Acidiferrales bacterium, assembly GCA_963804635.1. GTDB lineage: Bacteria > Acidobacteriota > Terriglobia > Acidiferrales > UBA7541 > Acidiferrum. Next base: position 231,180 of record CAWDRK010000044.1, on the reverse strand, counting down.
TTCGCATGCTCTGCCCGCGGAATGCTTCTTCGAGTCCCTAGTTGCTCGGGGAAATCGGCGAACGGTTGTCTTTCACATCTGCCGGATGGTGCTTTTTCTTATACCGGCGGTTCAAGTACGCGCCGAGGTCGGGAGTGAATTCCTTCAGTTGATTCCATCCAATATTATAGAACTGGTTGATGGCCCACCCGGAAAACAACCCGCCAACGTTGCGATTCACTTGAGGATAATACGTCAGCGAAATGCTCGCCTGCCCCAGCTGGCCGAAAACTTGCGGAATATTGAAGGTATTTTCCCCCGAATCTGTTCGGCAGATTACCGTGCGCGAAGCCGCATAGGCGATCCGCGACCATGCGGACCCGCGGCCCTTGCGAAAATAACGGGGGTCGTCGTGCAAAACCGTGGGTAGAACGCCGTAGATCAGCATGGCCCCCGTGAATTGGTCGCCCTCCTGGGCCGCATATCGTTCGCCGAACGCGCCCCAGCCTTGGCCATACTCCGGAATGCCATTGGCAGCCTGTGAAATAGCCGCTTGCAGAAGATTCCCGACGTGGGCGCTGACGTCCCACCACTGGTGCCAGGCAATGTTGAATTTCTCCTTGGGTGTAAGTGGGCCGAGATTCTGCGGCTGATCGTTGGCGGTCATGAAGTTGGGGATGATCCAGAAAATCCGCTTGGGAACTTCGTCGTTTGCTTCCTTGTCTGTGTCTTTAGCTTTGGTGTCGGTTATGGCGGGAGTTTGCGCGGCCTCGGTGGCTTTTGTGGGCTCCGGGGAGTCTGGCTTTTCCTGCGCGCAGGCACACCAACCAGACATGGCCAGGGCCGCTAGCGCGATCCACCGTCCAAAAATAGTCAAACGCCGGGTCATCTTCCTCCCTGCACACGCCATCGGAAATTATTCGGTAAGGGCTCGAATCGTTACAACGCTCCAAACCACCGTCAGAACAACTCCCAAGCCTCACGCACGCCCCTTAGTAACCCCAGATCCTAGCTTTTTTTGCGGTCAATCTTCAGATTCAGGAGAATTTCTCTTCGGCCGTCCAGCGAGGAAATCGTCTTCGTCGGCGATTTTGCCCCGTCCAATTCGGCGTGGATTTCGTAGTCCACGTTCGGGTCCAGGCCACTGAACCGGTAATTTCCGTCTTTGTCGGCAAACCGGCTGTTGATCGTGCCGGTACGGTTGTTTTTCAGGAAAACAACCCCGCCGGGCAGTGGAGTATCGGCTTTATCGGTGACCGCTCCTAGCACGGTCCGCAAAGGCGACTCCTTTTTCGGATTCTGCGCCGCCACAAATCCCGCCGCCAAGAGCAACAGAAACGCCATGCGCGCCAATCTTCGCGTCCCGTTCATTTCTTCTCCCCAGTCTTGCCCGGGCTCGCCAGCTGCATGCGGATCGACAATTGCTGCTGGATCACTGCGCCTTTCGCGGATACGAATTGCGATACGTCCTCGAAGTGTTTCACATGCACGAACACTTCGTAATCCGGACCTTCCGGAACACGAACCGCAAATTCCCCGCGCGAATTCGTGTACGTGTCCCACTTGAATTTCTTGTCGCCCTTCAGCTTGACGCGCACTTCCACGCCGGGAAACGCCAGCGCCTTGTCATCAAACACCGTCCCCAGAATCACAAACGGCGGAACGGTGTTCTTTTTCTTGTTGCTGGAAGATTCTCTTGTGGGCGGCGCGTTCTGCGGCGGCGCGGTGGTGTTCTCCGGCGCCACCGGCGGGACCGGCTGCTGCGCTTGCTGAGCCGCTGCTGCAACACCAAAGCAAAGGCAGCCCGCCAGGAACAGGGCAGGAAAAACTAGCGACCGCACGAAGGTCAGGGGAAGTCCTTTCACTTTGCTTTAGATGACGGCGGAGCCACGGGAAGATACACGCCGTGCACGACTACCGCGCCTACTCCTCGTCTTCGTCGTCTTCCTCGTCTTCGTCGATGAGGTCGCCATCTTCGTCGAATTCTTCTTCGTCCTCTTCATCCTCTTCCAACTCTTCTTCGTCCTCGTCTTCCTCTTCTTCAATATCATCGGAGATGGGATTCAGCGCGACCGGATGCGTCTGGGACACTTCCAGCTCGCACTCGCACTCCGGGCAGCTAAGGATCTCCCCTTCTTCCACTTCGTCTTCATCCACGTCAATTTCTGCGGAACACTCTGGGCAGCGGAGCACGGCTGCTTCCTCCGATCTCTTCTGTTGTGCTGGGCAAGCGACGCGCCAGCACCTTCCAGCTATTATATACGGAGGCGGGCTAAGTCCATCGAAGCGCACCCGCCGCGTAGTGCAAAGTTACCCTACAGGCGGGCTTGGAGAAAATCAAGCGAATGGCGCGTCAATATCCGGACCGTCCCGTCGTCGGTATCGGCGGTGTGATTATCGAACAGGGCCGCGCCCTGTTGATCCGCCGGGGCAGCGAACCTCTGCTCGGGCAGTGGTCCATACCGGGCGGCACGCTGGAGCTGGCGGAAACGCTGCAGGAAGGCGTTGCGCGGGAATTGCTCGAAGAGACGGGCATCACCGTGCGTGTCCTGGACGTGATCGAGGTGTTCGACCGCATTTTCCTCGACCCGGACGATGTCGCCAAACAGGCGGATGCGCGCCCCAAATTTCACTACGTGATTGTCGATTATTTATGCGAACGCATTTCCGGCGAGCCGCGTGCCGCAAGCGACGTCACCGAGGTTGCCTATGCCAGCGAAGAGGAGTTGGAGCGATTTGCGCTGACGCCTACGGCTACGCGCGTACTTCGCCGGGCCTTCGCGATGGATCGCGAACGCCGCAAACTGCTCTAACCCCTGGAAATTGCGTTGACCTCCGGCCTGTTTATCTGGACAGCTTCAGGATGTCGATCGAGCCGTTGGCGTTGGTGAGCGAAAGGGTGCAGCCGCCATTGCCGATCTTTCCATTCAAGACATCGCCGCTGAGCTGGCCAGTGCTGGTCACCGGGAGTTCGCTGTTGATTCGCCCGAATGAGGTGCGCGCCGTCAAGTTATAACCGGCGCTTTCCGGCAGGCGCACCTGGATTGGCGAGAAGGAAGTCTTGACGGTAATGTTCTGGCACGATGACGATTGCCGGGCGGCGGAAAGTACCACCGCTCCGTTCTGGTTGTCGACCGTGATGGCGCCGCCGATATCGTCGAGCGTCACGGATCCAAAACTCGTTTTCGCTGATGTATCTCCACTCACGGAGTTCGCCGTCACCGCACCGTTGGAATTCTCGAGCCTAAGCGTTCCGCTGATGTGCTGAACGTTGATCGCGCCAAAACTGGTCTTGGCGTACGTTTCACCGGCAATATCAGTGAGGGAGATTCTGCCGTTGCCGGTGGTGGCCTTTGCGCCCTTGCGGATGCCGGTGGCATCGATGGCGCCGAATGAGGTGTTCAACGTCGCGTGACCCTTCACATCCCTCACGGTGATTGCGCCGTTGGAGTCGGCCACTTCGACCGAGCCGCCAATCTGCTCCAGCAGCACGTCGCCAAAGGAGGTCTTGACGTAGAGGTCTTCTCCCACCGGCCCGCCCTTCACTCTGCCGTTCGATGACGTGCATTTCACCTGGCCATTTACGTTGCTGAAGGCAATCGTGCCGAAGCTTCCGTTTAATGTTGCCGACCCGCTGACGGTGTTGGCATCGATGGAGCCGTTGTTGTTGTTGACCGTCAGATCGCCGCGAATATTGTGGGCATTCACGCTGCCAAAGGAATTGCTGATGGTAGAGGTGCCGGCGTCGCTGATTTCCACGGCGCCATTTCCCCCGGATATGGTTGCCGGACCCTGCACATGGCTCACGGTGATGGAGGCAAAGCGATCCTTCACCTCGAGCGAGCCTTTGACGGTCGCGACCGTCACCGCTCCGTTGTTATCGTCCACCGTCAGGTTGCCGTCTGCTCCATTCACGTCCACCGTGCCAAATGAGTTGCTGAGCTTCGCGGCGCCGCTGTCGCGCAGTTCCAACTTGCCGTGGCCGTTTTCCACATCGGCCCAGCCGCGAACGCTGCGCATCTCAATGTTGCCGAAATCATTGCGCAGCCAGATTTTTGCATCGTTCGGGACCGCGACGTCGTAATCAACGGAATAGGAAGGCCCTCCCTTTTCGATGCGGATGAACCACTTGCTCTCATCCTGATAGACGGTGCGTACCTTGATGCCTTGAGCGTCCTGCGAGACTTCAATCTTGATTTCATCCGCCTTGCGATCCGCGTCGGCCTGGGATTTTGCCTGCGTGCGGATGGTCGCGGAGATCTTCACTTCGCGGCCGCTTTCGCCATGAATGTGGACGTCACCAAATTTATTCTCCATCGTGACCGTCTGGTTCGCGGCGAGCGTGAGCGTCTTGTCAAAGTGCCGCGTGGCTGTCTCCTGGGCGGCGCTTGCGGCCAGCGTCGGCACGGCCATCGCCATGGCAGCTAAGGCCACGGCAATCGCGGCAATACTCTTGACAGCAACGGAACTGCGGGCGGGCTTCATGGTTTGGTCTCCAATACCTCCTGCAACGTGGCCTGTTTTTCCTGGTACATCGACAACAGTTGATATCGCAAATGCGCATTCGAGGGATTCTGTCCGGCTTGCATGCGGAGTTCGTCAATGGCGCCGTCGAGCATCATGAGTTTTTCGCGATAGTTGGCCATTAACGGTGAATCCGGCGTGTCCAGTTGAGGTTTCGCTTCCGCGGCCAGCTTGTCGATGGCCTTCATGTAGTCGCGTTCCGCGCGCTCCACTTCCGCGACCTTACTGTCCCTCAGCAGCGGGTTGTACGTTTCGACTGGACCTGGCCCGGGATGGCGATCGAGAACCACATATCCCGCCGCAACGGCCATGAGCAGCACCAGTGCTCCAGCCAGGGCTGTCTGCCAGACCATCGCAACGTTGCGAGAGAAAGACAGGCGCTCCCGCCACGGCTGGTGAGCCACCGATTGCTGCGCTTGTTGCGCTAGCGCCGATTCAATCCGCGACCAGAGCGCGGGGCTTTCCTGGTAATCGCGCAATTCCTGGGCCGCCGCGCTCAGTGCCTTCCAGGCCTGCAACTCTTCCGCACATCCGGCGCAGGAAACGGCATGCAGCTCAAGTCCGGCCCACTCTTCCGCGCTGCCATCCAGAAAAATCCGTTGGCGATCTGCACATTTGATTTGCATCATGCTCCTCCCGCCTGACTGCTCCGGGGAGCCTCCAGCGTCTGCCGCAAATTCTTTTTGGCCTGAAACAAAGTGTTCTTCGAAGCTGTTTCCGTAATCTCCAGCATTGCGGCAATCTCCGCGTGATGAAAGCCTTCCACTTCGTACAGCAGAAAAACGTTGCGCTGTTGTGGCGTCAGATTAGCGATCGCCCGTTCCAGCGCCAGCTTCAGCGAAGGGTGCCCTCCCGGCGCCCGCGGCTCCGGCGGCGCGGCACCCTCTTCTCTTTCATCCGGCACGAATTCCTTCCGGCGCACGCGGCTGCGGCGTAAGTCGTGGCAGGTGTTCACCAGGATGCGAAACGTCCAAGTGACGAACGACGATTGCCCGCGAAAACTGGCGATGCTTCGCTGCACTTTCAGGAACGTTTCCTGCACCGCGTCTTCCGCGTCGCTCCGCGTGCCCAACAAGTTCCGCGCCAGGTTTCTCATGCGCGCGCCCTGCCAGCGGTACAAGCGCTCGTAGGCGTGCAAATCGCCAGCCAGACATGCGGCAGCCAGTGCGGCGTCCTCTGGAGCACTCCCTGCCGGATGGCCTTGCGCTTCGCGTTCGGCTGGTTCCACTCGAGATATCCCCTCGCGCGCTACCGGGGAGATTCTATGCTCCCAGGGCAGCGTAAGTCCCACAGATCCCATTCGTTTCTCCTGGGTAATAGACGAGCGAAAAGGGGCATTCGTCGGAGCTAAGAGCGTAGCTTTTAATCTAACAGTAAGCTATTTAGAATGAGATGCTTATAGGGCTTTGCGTGCGGCTGCGCCGGGAATAGACTCGAGGCTGAAGGCAATCTTCTTGTGCCAGGGGCTGTTTTCGTGGCCCCAGAGCAGCGCGTCTTCACTATCGTCAGCACTCAGTTCGAGGCGCAGTTTTGCGGCATCGCCAGGCACTTCGAAAACGAAATAGGAAACGAAAGCATCCCCGGGCCGCAAGGCGGTGCCTAGAGGTGTCGAGTGCAAACGGAGTGCCGCGAGGACCGCATGCGCTTTGCCCGACTCGCGGTGACGCCGGCCTGCGCTGTCAAGGAGAACCACGGAGCGCGCATTGGGCGTCAGCGGCGCATTCCCGCGTTGCGGACCAATGGTGGACGGATCGAACCAGGTCTTCAGTTCGACGATGACAAATTGCCCGCCGCAGGAGACGGGCTGAGATTGCGGGCCGACGTTTGATGCCAGCCGCACATCTGTGACCGCGTTCGCGATATGGCAATCAATCTCGCAGAAATATTTCCACGCGCCGACCGGAAGGAGCACTTCCCGGCTGAATGCCGAGAACCCGAGCAGGATCATAAGGTAACCCGCCAGGACCATCGCGCCGATTCCTGCCGAGCCCCGTAAAATTCGCCGCGACCTTCGCAGCAGTCCCACGAGAAACGTCAATCCACAAGCTGCCAACAGCAGGATTGTTCCCAGAAACGCCAGCACCACAATCGGCGCATATTGCGGCACGTATACAGACATGGTGCTGGTTTTCTCCACGTGCTGTTCCCTAGCATTCACTCGGCAAGGCGCCGCGGGTGCGCTCTCGTTGTTCAAATTCCATTACCGCGTCTCGCAAATCGCCGGGCGTGAAGTCCGGCCAGCGCTTCGCCAGAAACACAAATTCCGCAAAGGCGCATTCCCACAGCAGGAAATCCGACAGCCGTTGCTCGCCGCCTGTGCGTATCAGCAAATCCACGTCGGTCGAGCCGCCACGCAGCACTTCAGAGAGCAGCGTCGCGAAGGCTTCACTGGAAAGGTCCGTCACCTTGTAGAACTTGCTGGCGGCCTGGTAGATGGTGTGGCGCGCCGAATAGTCGATGGCCAGGCGCAGGTGCAAGCTGCGACCCTTCACGGTCATGGCCTCCGCCTCGGCAATGGCCTCGCGCAACGTGGCCGGCAAGCGGTCGCGACGTCCGATGATGCTCAGGCGGATTCCTTCTTCGACGCAGTGAGCGGTTTCCTCGACAAGATACTCCTGCAGTATTTTGAGGATCGCGGCCACTTCTCCCGCCGGACGCTTCCAGTTCGCCGAGGACAAGGCAAACAGACTCAGGGTATGAATGCCCAGGTGCGGGGCGCAGGCGATGATCCGCCGCGCCGTTTCCGCGCCCGCGCGATGGCCCTCCGAGCGGTGCAGCGCGCGCGATGTGGCCCAGCGCCCGTTTCCGTCGCAGATAATGGCGACGTGGAGCCGCGAAGCCAGCACCGCGGGTGCTACGGCGATACGTTCCGGAACCGATTGTTGCGTCAACATGCCCATGCCTTGCCTTCTCCGCCGCCGGCTCCCGTAATGTACTTTACCGTACAAAGCAGAAGCCCAAAAAAATTTACCGCTCGCGCGTCGCCCGGATCAGCGCCTCCATGTGATCCAGGTATTTCTCGAGCGCGCGCCGCCCCGCAGCGGTCAGCCGGTACTCGGTCTTCGGCAGCCGCCCGTCGAACGATTTGGTGCACACGATGTAGTCGGCTTCTTCCAGTTTCCGCGCGTGCACGCTCAGGTTCCCGTCGGTGGTCTTCAGCAGCGCTTTCAATTCGTTGAACGTCAGCGAGCGGTTCACCGCCAAGGCGCTTACGATTCCCAGGCGCATGCGTTCATGGATCAGGCGGTCCAGGTTGGAAGATACCGGTTCCGCGGCCTGCCCGCGCACGGCGGCCGGTGCTGCCTCGCGCGCGCTTCGCTCCTGCCGAACTGTAGATGATTTTGCCATGGCTTCAACCTTCTCGACTCGTCCTTCAGCCTCCGTACCGCAGCGCGATCCAAATTCCAAAGGCAATTTGTACCAAGCCAAATCCCGCCGCCATGAACAGATTCCCCCAGCTGGCAGACGTGAATAACGCCGCGGCACCAAGGGCCATCAGGCAAAGGCCCATGATCGGCACCACGCGTACGGAAAATGCGCCGCCGGTAACGATGGCGGTGCCGTACAGCAGCAACCAAATTCCGGGGAGGTACGAAATTCCGCCGGATTGAGACATGGCATAGGTGAGAAGCCCCCCAACAAAAATCGGGGGCGCGAAACTCAATACGAACTTTCTTCCCGGGCCGGTGAACAGCGACGAATTTGCCCGGCGAGCCTTGGTCGCGGCCGCCGGCGCGGCAATCGCCACGGCCACAAATACTTCCGCAAGCCAAACCGCCAGCCAGGCGCGCGGCGTAGACTGGCGAGCCGCGAGCCATGCCGCGGCCAGCGCGGTCATGCCCATGGCGACGCCGCCCCAACCGGGAACGGCGGTGAACTCCGCGGCGCGCTCCATGGTTTCGCGGATGTATTTCAGGTGGTCGGCGGCACGCGCGTCGATGGGAATGGGTTCGCGGCGTGCGGTGCGAATTGGATGGGAGAGAGCCACGCAAGGGATCATAGGGGCGGGGAGAATCCTTGTCAAGTACTTTGTGAGGCAAAGTAGAACAGCTTCGCGGTGCGCCAATTAACCCTATTTCACCTTGCGGTACCGCCCCCGCAGCGCGTTCGCGCGAATGATGAGCACGTCCAGGAACATCTGCAGGCTGTCGCGCAACATGCTTACCTTGGTGGCCGGAGAGTGCGACCATCGCACCGGCACCTCGATGGTGGAAAGTCCGTGATGCCGCGCCAGGTACAGTAATTCCGGGTCGAAGCCGAATCGCTCGATGGTCTGCTGCTCGAAGATGATGCGGCTGGGTCCGCGCCGGAATGCTTTGAAGCCGCACTGCGTATCGACAAATGGCAAGCGCAGGATCACGCGCACGATGGCATTGAAGACAATACCGGCAAATTCACGAAACCGGGATTCGTGGACTTCAATCAGACCTCGGTCCATCGCACGGGAACCGATGGCCACGTCGTGATGCTGCAACGGCGCCAGCAGCTTGTCCGCTTCCTCAATCGGCGCGGAAAGGTCGGCGTCGGTGAACAGGATGATTTCGCCCTGGGCTTCCAGCGAGCCGCGGCGAACGCTGTAGCCCTTTCCGCGATTCACACCATTGGAAAGCACGCGCAAATTCGCCAGTTTGCCGCGATAGGATTCCGCCACTTGCGCGGTGCGGTCCTTCGAACCATCGTCGACCACAATCACTTCGGTGTTTCGCCGTGAGCATTGAATGTAGCTGGCGATCTTCTCGAGGGTTGCGGGAAGCCGGAGTTCTTCATTGTAGGAAGGAATGATGATGGAGAGTTCCGGTGCGGCCGCCGTCGGCGTCATAGAAGGTCCAGGCCCTTCCAACCGAATCTCCCTACCAGCGGGACGAACCGGCATCCTTCATGCCACTCGTAGGAGATTGCATTGGCTCGTTTTCGGGCGCACACAAGGTTCTGGTGAGAGGGATCCCCGATGGGAGCCACGAGACGGCCTCCCTCGGCCAGTTGCCGCTCGAGCGGTTCAGGCAGCCGGGGAGCGGCAGCGGCAACCACGATGGCATCGTATGGTGCGAACTCCGCCAAGCCGGCAGATCCGTCGCCGCAATGCACGTGGACGTTGGCGAAACCCAATTCTTGCAAGCGTTCAGCGGCGCTGCGCGCGAGCTCCGGACGGATCTCGACGCTGTACACCTCTTTGCTAAGGCCCGAAAGGATCGCCGCCTGGTAGCCGCACCCTGTCCCGATCTCAAGGACTTTGTCAGTCGGTTTTAACTGCAGCGTCGCCGTCATCACCGCGACCATGTAGGGTTGCGAGATCGTCTGGCCCCCGCCGATGGCCAAAGGCTCGTCTTCGTAGGCGCGCTGTCGGGACTCCGGTGGCACAAACTCTTCGCGTGGGATTCGCGACATGGCCTCGAGCACACCCTCGTCCTTGATGCCCCTGCGGCGAAGTTGCAGGGCCACCATGCACTGCCGGGCTTCCCTGGATTCGCTTCCCCGCTCATTCGTGGACGTGGAATTCATGTTGATGCCGTCAGCGTTACCGGTTTCCGCCGCGCTCCCGCAAGTTCTACCCATAGTGTATCTGAAGCTTTGCCTCAGGGCTTCCGTTTTGCTATCAGCAAAAATCACTAGAACCCGTTGGCGGCACGGCCGCCAGAGTTTCGCCGCTGTGCGCACTCTGGATGGCATCGGTAGAAAGTGCCGCTCCGTTTGCCTCCTCGCTCGCTCGCCGCATTTTTTCTCGCCGCCATGATCCTCTTTGCCGGCTTTTGAGCTATGCCTGGTTTCCTCCCGCAAAAGCCCCGCAGGGTCCTGCCGACAGACCCATGGTACTGAAATCACTCTTCTTCGACATGGCGAGGAACTGCGTTCTTACCCGGTATCGATTGGCCGGAATCCTGTGGGCCCAAAAAATGCGTGCAGGAGATCACAAGACGCGCGAAAGAATTTACGTCCTGGACGGCAGAAACGCGAGAAGCGGGTTTCATCTCGCCTTGCACGTCTCTTGTCGCAACTCGCAGCATCGTCAGCGCGCCGCGCTGGAGGGATTTTCTCCCGGAGGCGGCATTATGATTCACGGGATCAAGAACCGATTGGCATGGCTTGGCCGCTTTCACCGCTTCATCGACTGGACGGACGGCTGCGTCGCGCTGACCAACGCCGAGAGGGATCAGATCGGGGAGCTGGTTCCGGTTGGAACAGTCATCGAGGCCCCCTAGTCCAGCCGCCCCAGCAAACGCTGCTGCCACGCCGCGTCCTGCACTTCCGGGCAGTGACCGAACTAGCAAAGCTGCACCCACGAGCAGGCGCGCTCGGAAACCTAGCTTCCTACAATCAATTCTTAAGGGCAGACGCGCTCGCGCTGCTGGCTGTCGTTTGGGTTGGAGGCAGTTTATGAAGGCCGTTCTCGCATTAGTGGTGATTTACGTCGTAGCATTTCTCGTGGCCATCCAAGGGAGCGCTCCCGCCGCGGTCGAGGCTTCCCCGCAATCTGCCGCGGCCAAGCCTGCCGCCGCGCGTTCTTCCGCCATCGAGCCCGCCAAAGAAGCCGATATTCGCACCTTGCTCGATCTGGTTGGCTGCCGCGATCAGGTTCAGGAATCCGTGAACTATTCCGCCGAGCAGTACCGCGACAAACTGCTCGCCACGTTAGCCAGTAACGAAAAGAATCAAGCGTTCGTAAATGCCGTCATTACCGACTACGAAAAGAAATTCGATGTGGATCAGGTTACCGAGCAACTGGTCGCCATCTATGACAAGCACTACTCCGGTGAGGAGATCAAGGAGCTGCTGCAATTCTATGGCTCGCCGCTGGGCCAGAGAATGGCCGCCGAAGGCCCAAAGATTTCGCGGGAAATCCAGGCCGCCACCCGCGCCACTGCTGCCAAAGCCGTGAAGGACGCGCTGCAGGAAACCAAGGAAGAGAATCCAGGTGTCGGCCAGAATGCCCACCTGACTACCGCGCCTGCGCGGCGATTCCAACAACGTCGCGCCGCGCAAGATGCTACGCCGCAGCAAGCCGCCCAACAGGATCAACCCTAATCTGTCGCGCTAAATCGCAAAATGCGGGAATCGTCGTCGGCAGCGCCGCGACTGACCGTTTACGGCAGGCGCTTCTTGATTTTGACGTCGATACCGAACGTGCCGTTCTGATCCAGCAGCGCCACCACCGACACATTTCGATTCACGATGTACTCCACCTGGATCACTTGCTGCTGCGTTGAGTTCACATTCGACTCGTACAGCACGGTCAGGTTCCTTGTGACTTGCTGCTCCACCGTGATTCGCGCCGTAGCGTTCTGGCCGGAACCTGTCGCCGTTACCCCGTTCAGCCCGGGATCGACGCGAAATCGCGTAATCCCGAATAGCCGCTCCACGCGCCCTCCCAGTTGGCTGGAAATGGCCTCAGAAAGCAGCGCCGTCGCTCCGGTGCTGCCGCTTTGCGTTGTTCCGCCCGTTCGCAAGGTGGATTCCGAGGAGGTTTGTCCCAGCGCCAGCAGTGTGATGATGTCGTTCGCGGGCAGCGGCGGATCGGATCGGTACGAGAGATTCAACTTGCTGGATTGCCCGCTGAAGTTCAGCGTGATTTCGTATTGCTGAATGCTCGTGGTTGCTTCGACGTTGATGACTGGGTCCAGCCGGAAAGGGTTGGCAAAGTTCAGGTCACCTCGCGCCACGCGATAGCGATTGTTGTGGAAGTACAGTTCACCGGACAAGACGTGAATGTGTCCCAGCATGATCGGGTGTTCCGCAGTGCCGCGCACCCGCAGGTTGGCATCCGCCTCCAGCTGAGCCCCGGGCCATTCCATTCGCGCATCCGGCGTTGACGTGGCTTCCACGTCGAATTGCAGATTGCGCAAAAAGCTGGAGGTCGCTCCGCCGCCCGTCTCGGGGGCAACGAGGATTCCCGCGGATTCCAGGCCGGCATTCAGGTTCACCCGCTGGATGATTACCTTGCCGGTAAGCAGGCCACCATCGAGTGTTCCGGCCAGGCGCAGCCCGCCACCCAGTAGCCAGCTGATTCCTTCCGGATAACGCACGCGGATGCGATCGGTTTTCGCCGAGATATCGTAACGCAGTGGTTTCTCCGAATAATTCACGCTGCCGCCGAGCGTCAGCACCCCGCCGCCCGCTTCGCCGGTTACATTGTCGAAGAACAGGCGGTTGGCATCGAAATTCAAATCGCCCTTCAGGTTGCTCAATCCGGTGGGAAAATCCGCCGAACGCAGCGTGGCGTCCAGCAACTTCATCCGGCCAATAATGCGCGGTGTGTCCAGCGTCCCTTCGAACGAAGCGTTCGCGTCCAGGTGGCCGCCTATATCGACGTCCTTGATATACGCGCTGAGCAGGCGCAGGTCCAGCGTTCCGTTCAGTTTCATCGCCACGGTGCGCCGGCCGGTGAACTGCACCGAGCCGCTCAGATCGATGTTGGTGTTCGGTCCCTGCAGACGGGCGCTGATGATTTTCAGATTGTCGCGCGTGGAGGTGAGATGAATCGGTCCGGAGTTTTCCAATTTCAAGACGTCGTAGGTCAGCACCAGCTTGGTCAGATTGCTGTCTACCACCAGGTTTTCCGGATGCTTGAGCTCGCCCTCGACGGTAATGTCGCCGTCGGCCGTGCCGTGGCCCGGGAAGGTTTTCAGGTGCAATGAGGTCATCAGAAAGGGATCGAGATTGATGTTCTGGATGGCGATCTTTCCGTTCACGGGCATGGCATCAGCCCAACCAACGGAAATTTCTCCGGAGATCGCGCCTTCACTCATGGCCGACTTGAGTTTCAGCCGCGCTTCTTTTCCGTCCGAATTCAGGTCCCCGTCGAAGCTCCCCACCACCTCCTTCCCGATTTGCAGGTCCACCACGCGGAATGAGCCTTCCGCGACAGGTTGCATGACCGGCCCGCTGGACTTCAATCGAAAGGTGATCTGCCCGTTCAGGGGCAGGGTGGACGACTGGATTTTCCCGATGTTGGCCAGCGGCAGCGATGCGCCCACAAGCTCGGTCGCCAGGGAACGATCCGCATAACGGTAGGCCGCGTTGCCCGTCACGATTCCCGCTCCGCCCGTCTTCTCCGTGCCCGGGGCAAAAAAACGCAACTCCGCGTTCGACAATCGCACCTCGTCCGGCAAGACGTTCAGTTGCCCGCGCAACCGGTTGAACGTCATTCCGTAGACATCACCGTCTGCCAGGTCGAAATTGCCGGTCAGCGCTGGTTCCGCGCGCGTCCCCCGGCCATGAAATTGCCCCGTCAGCGTGCCCTTCACTGGATATTTGAATCCCGCCAGCTGTTCCAAACCCTCCAGCGGGACTTTCTCCAAATCGATTTCGCTGGACCACGGGTTGTCGGAGTGAAACTCCCAGTCCGTGAGTGCCAATCTTCCTTCGATTCCCGCTTGCATCACGCCGCGGTAGGCGCGCGCATGCGTGAGCACGAGTTGGTCGGGGGAGTACAACATGTCTCCATCGATCGAATCGAGCGCTACTTGGCCATAGCGAATGTTCTCGCCGCGGAAGTGTCCTTGAAATGTTGGACCACCGGAGGGCCCGGTGAGCGTGCCGTCCCACTGCAGTGCGCCGCCGAGCGTCACGGCGGCTGCCGGACTGCCAGGCTGGTCTCGCGAAATGGCATGAATGAAATCGTTCCAGGATTCCAGCGCTCCGGCGTTCACATGCAGATCGAGGCTGGTCTCCTTGGGCGCCAGTATCCCGGACACCGATCCGCGCGTGGTGGGAGTTTCAAAGTCCCCTTCGGTGATATATAGCGTGCTCAACAAATCCCGGTACCGCAAATTCCATTCGCCGGTCACCGGCACGTGTCCCGGCATCAGGTCCTCGGGTTCCACCCAATGCATGCGCGCCGAAATATCAAAATCGAGGAAGTTTGCATGCCAGGTCTCGACGGTGTCGGCGGAGATCACCGAATCCCAATGCAACGAATCGATCGGAAATCCCGCGTGATCGATGGCCGGCGTGACCGCGGAGAGCCGCACGTCCTCGACCTTGGTCTCGGCGCGAAACTGCAAGCCTTCATAGCGCATCAGGATTCGGCCTTTCACGCTGCCGCCCAGCGCGTAAGCGGCAAAGTCCGGCAAAACTACGTCTTTCTCTTCCAGAATGTAGCTGGAACGGCTGGATAAGTTCGCGGAGTGAAAATCCTGGAAGCCCAGGGTAATGTTGTCTCCCGCAAAACTTCCTTTGCCGAGAACGCTTCCGTTCGCCACCGTGCCTTCGCCACGCAGGTCCACACGGCCCAGCGGAACTTCCGGGGTGCGGAAGGCTTCCCGCAGGTCCAGCAAATCCAGCCATGCGCGATAACGATAGGTCAGGTTGAACTGCGACAAGTCCGGCATTTTCGCTTCCACATCGAAATGCGAGCGCCCGACATCCAGGATCGCTTGTTCCACCGCGAACCCTTCTTTGTCCAACGAGAACTTCGCCGAAAGATTGCCGGGAACCGGGACATCGTGCCGCCGCGCCAATTCAACGGAATCCCAATCCAGCGTTCCCAGATATACCGGACTGGTCGGCGTTCCGGCCAAAGTGACGTTCAGGGCAAGTTCGCCGCCCTCGACGGCCAGGAGTTTGCGCACGCTGTTGTAAAGCAGCCAGCCATCGGTGATTTGCAGGTGTCCGATATGCAAGTCGAGAAGGGTCTGCTGCAGCGGCTTGCGCGGGCTGCTGGATCGGGCGATCGTTGGCAAATTGTTGCTGCCGTCCTTTTCCACGCGCACGTGAAAGCGTGGTTGCTGAAGAATCAGCTCTTTCAACGAGACTTGGCGTCCCCAAAAAGAGTCAACCCGCAAACCAATCTTCGCTTGTTCCACCGTGAAAAGAGGTTCTGTCCCGCTCGGCTCTTTGCCATGCACCACCAAGCCTCTGACCGTCGCATCGAGGGAGAACCAGCCGATCGACACCGTGCGCACCTCGACCTTGCCGCCGGTCAGCGCTTCCATGCGGCTGACCAGCGCGCGCCGCAACAGTGGATTGGCCAGGCCGCTATATACGGCAATGGCGGCCAGCGCGATGGCCAGCAGCGTCCACGTCCCTAACACCCACAGGAGGTGTTCGAGCCACAGGATCTTCCGCCAGCGCGACTCTTTTGTCATTTCCTGTTCTCGTTCAGCAGATTCTCCACGCGCACCCGCGAGCGGCTCTCCTTCAACCATTTGTCGGCTTGCTCATTGATGGCCCGTTGCACCAGCGCTTCCTGGATGAAATCGTGCGCCGCTTCGAGCGTTGGCGGAGTCTGGCCTCGGGACTCAGCTCGCGGCACCACGCGATCCTTATAGAACTCGGCAATGGCGTTGTCGTCGATTTGGATGGAAGCGCGGAATCGTGAGTCCAGATAATTGCTGAGGTACAGTTGCGACTTCAACTGCCGCAGGATTTCTTCGTCGCTCAGACCGCTCTGCTTTTGTCGTTCTTCGAATGCCTCCGGACTGGAGAAGGAGCGCTTCAACCGCGCCAGGCTGCGTTGCACATCCTGCTCGGAAGGCTGCGGGAATCGCGCGGCAGCCGCCTCGGTGCGCACGATCCACTGGTCGATCAAGCGTTCCAGAATCTGCTCGTCACTTTCGGCCTTTCCGTCCACGAATATCTGATACTCGGCCAGTTGGCGAAGGTCGCTCAGCAGGATCACGTCGTTTTCCACGCGCGCGACAATTCGGTCGATCACTTCCTGGGCGCGGGCTGCGCCCGTTTCAAGCAGCATTGCGGCCAGCAGTAGAGATAGCACGAGGCGTCTCATCAGAAACTCGATCCCAGGTTGAAGAATACCTGCAAACGAGGCAACCGCGTTCCCTGTTGGCAAAACACCGAGCTATTCGGGCAAGGGATTACAAACTGCGGGCGATTCAGTTCATAGCCCAGGTCAACTCGGATCGGACCGACTGGGGTTGCGTAACGCAAGCCAAACCCAATCGTGTTCGACCAGTAATTCAATTCGTTCGTGCAGTTGTACACGCACTGCTGCGGATTGAACCGCCCGGGTATTTTGTCGGGATAAGCGGGTTTAAACACCGGCGCCGGAGGAAGCCAGCGCAGGGTTACGTGGCTCAGTTGGCTGAAGGAGTTTCCGCCGTCATAGAAAAGCGCTCCGCCCAGCCCTTTTCCGGCGAACGGGACTTTCAGCGGGAAGCGCAATTCCTGGTTCAGGATAATCATGGCCTGGCCGCCGACAGGGAATCCGGTGATGGAATCACGCGGCCCCGCCTGGTTCAAGGCAAAGCCACGCAGCGTGCTGCCGCCGCCAGCAAATAGCCGTTCGGGGAGCGGAATCACCTGTGCCGGAGGTTCCCCGGTCTGCGCCGGGAATGTGAGGGAAACGGTGGATGCGTAGGGAACCAGGGCGCCCAAGCGAATGGAACGCGCGTACACCCAATTCTTTTTCAACGGCGTGAATCCCGAATTCTGGAAGAACAAGCTCAGGAAGCTGGCGCTTGATCCAATGGCCGTGCCGGAAACGGCGAAGTTGGCGCTATTGAAGCTGCCCTTGTGCGCGTCGGCGGGATTGTCGCGAGTGTCGCGGAACCACGTGGTGCTGAACTGGGAAACGAGCGTGGGCTGATTGAATAGCGGGATTTCGTCGGACGGAATATTCAAGTTGCTTACCGTCACTTTCCGGAAGGAGTAGCGGTACAAAATCCGGGAGTAGGAAGAGAGCTGCTGGGTAATCTGGATGTTTCCCTCATACCGGATTTCCGTGAAGGTATTGATGTCCTGCGTCTTTTCCACGTAGGTGTTGGCCTGCAAACTCAGGTTCTGATTCTCAAATGTGTTTGGCGCGTTGTAACCCAGCAGGGCGCGCCACTGAATGGTGCTGGCACGCAGTTTCAGCGTCAGGGAATCCGCCCTTCCGGTCAAATTCTGCTTGGAGATTTCCAGGATGCCACGCGGCGAAGCTTGCACTTCTCCACCAACCGGATTGGAGGTGCTGGCCAACCTTTGTGCTTCGAATCCACCGCCATACGCAATGGTGTAACGCTTGGCTTCTTCCACAAGCACCACGACATCTTTGTCCGGATCAGTCCCTGTTGCGTTTTGCGGTTCGATGGTCACACGATTGAAAACCCCGAGATTGTAGAGTTTCTGCTGTGATTCGACGATTTCTCCCTCGCGCAGCGGCCCTCCCGGCGTCACCTTCACCTCGCGGCGAATTAAAGTCGGCCGAGTGTGGTTGTAGCCGGTTAAAAACACGCGGCGCACATGAAACTGCTCGCCCTCCTCGATCTTGTAGGTCAGCACCATGGGCTGCGCTCGTGCAATGTGATAAGCGCCCTTTGTTTCGGAATCGTCCTGCGGCTTGGCGCTGCCCGCGGCACTTTTCTTGGCCGGCGATTCGCCATCCGGATCTTCGGCGGCCTCCGCGGTGTACGTAAAGGTGGCATTGGGAAAGCCTTCGTTGTAGTACAGCGCGAGGATATTGTCGCGGTCCGCCGCAACGTTAATGTCGGAAAACGGCTGCCCCGGTGAAGAGCCCACAACGCTCAGGATCTGCGGCGATGGAATCGCGTGCGCCCCTTCGATCTTCAGATCGGCCACCAGCGTTTGCTTTCCTTCGTCAATCATGAACCGCACGATCAGGTAGTTGGATTTCCCGGGAACCCGCTCGGTCTTGGCCTCCACTCGCGCGGACAAAAATCCGTTCGCCGCGTACAAGCTCTTCATGGACAGGGCGTCGCCATCCATCAGGCGTTGGCTGAAGCGCGGGCGGGTAAACAGGGAACTGGGGGAAATCGTCAAGCGGCTGCGCAACACTTCGGTACTGAAATAATGATTTCCGAAGAATTCGATTCTGAGCAGCTTGCTTTTCTCTCCTTTCGCCACCTCGTAGGTGATGGTTTCCTCCGAACCCTTCCAGCCCGTCTTCTTTCCTTCTATGTCGCGGGCATTCACGCTGTACTCCACCCGGGCGTCAAAATATCCGTTGCGTTCCATGCGCTCCCGAAGGTTGCGCTTGCCTTCTTCGAGCAAGTCCGTGTCGACGGAGCCTTCCTGGTATACCGGTATTAGTTTCTTCAGATCACCGTTGGAAATCTTGGCGCCCTGCACGACCAGCAGCACTCGCGGCCCTTCGGTCACTTCCAGCGTCAGCGGTATCGTGTTCGTCGCCGGGTTATACTCGCCGCGCCGCACGGAAACCCGCGCGCTCAGGTGGCCTTTCTTCTCCAGAAATTTCCGCAAGCGTTCGGTGCTCGACTGCACGCGCGCCACGGTCAACGGTCTGCCCGGCGACAATTTCGTGAGCTTGATCAAATCCGGGTCGCGGTATTCGGTGTTATTGATCAAATCGATCTTGGCCAGGCGCACGCGGGGACCCGGGTCGACGTGCGCAATGATATCAATTTGATGCGTGGCTTCATCCGGCTGTTGGGTTGCCGTGACTTTGGCCTGGTACAGTCCTTCGTCGCGCAGCAAATCCCGCAAACGGTCCAGCCCTTCATCCACATCCTGGGAGTGATAGGTTTGGCCCAGCGAGAGTTGCATGGTGGCGACTGCGGAGGCTTCTGTGGGTGGAGGTTTCAGACCCTCGACCAGCACTTGGCTGACAAACAAGTTTTCCCGCGCGATGAAGTCCAGCCGCATCCCGCCTTCTACTGGAGTCGCCAGCGCGCGCAAATCGGCATAGTCGCCGGTGCGGTAAAGAACCCGGATGCTTTCCGCCACCTGGTCGGGCTCGAGCGGTTCGCCGACCTTGATGGCCATGCCTTTGGGGTTAGCGACCAGAACCTTGCCATGCTCGTCGACCACGCGGAGCTCAACGATCTTGGCGCCGGCGGAAGTCTCCGAGTGCGGCGCGGTATTCGCCTGGGCCTGGGCAAACGCGCTCCTTCCCCCCAGTAGCAGTGTCAGGAGGAGCAGACCTTGTAACCCATTGGTCCAACATGGTTTCATCCGTTTCTATACTCAGACGAAGGGTAGCACACGCGCGTTGCTTCTTCGGATGCCTTTGGCGCTATCATGAGTGAGCTTCCTAATTAAGGCTGGACTTCTATTTTACGTGACCCATCCGCTCCATGAGAAATATTCCCGCCAGATGCTCTTCGCCGGCATTGGCCCGGAAGGACAGGAGCATTTGCGGACATCTCGCGCGGTGATTGTGGGTTGTGGAGCCATCGGTGCGGCCGCGGCGAATCTGCTGGTTCGCGCAGGCGTGGGGCACTTGCGAGTACTGGACCGGGACTTCGTCGAGCCCTCTAATCTGCAACGCCAGACGCTGTTTGAGGAGACCGACGCGCGCGACGCGTTACCGAAAGCCGTCGCCGCGGAGCGCAGGCTTCGCGCGATCAACTCGGATGTCAGCGTGGAAGGTATCGTCGCTGATCTGAATGCCGCTAACGCCGAGGAGCTGCTGGCCGGATATTCGCTGATCCTCGACGGTACCGACAACTTCGAAACCCGTTTCCTGATGAATGATTACTCGGTCAAGGCACAGACACCGTGGATTTATGCGGCTGCCGTCTCGAGCTACGGCCTCACCATGGCCATTCGGCCTGGCCAGAGCGCGTGCCTGGCCTGCCTCCTGGAGTCGTCTGGCGGACTGGGCATGGAGGAAACGTGCGACACCGTTGGCGTGCTTGGGCCGATCGTGAATCTGATTGCTTCGCTACAGGTAGCGGAGGCCTTGAAGCTGCTTGCCGGCAGGGAGTCTGCCTTGCACGGGCGGCTGCTGTCCTGCGACGTGTGGAGCGGCCGCATGCAGTCTGTTGCGCCGGAGCGCAGTCCCGTCTGCCGGGCCTGCGTGCACCGCGATTTCTCTTTCCTCGAAGGTCAAGCCCAGCCGCACATCACCTTGTGCGGGCGCGATTCCGTGCAGATTCACGAGCGCAACCGTAGCCTTGACCTGCAGGCGCTGCTCGAGCGCCTCGCACCTACGCTCAGCGATGTGCGGCAGAACGGATTCTTACTGCGCTTCCGTGCAGACGCCTGCGAGGTGACGGTCTTCAGCGATGGCCGTGCCGTGGTTAAAGGCACCAAGGACCCCGCCGTTGCGCGGTCGCTCTACGCCAAATATATCGGTGCGTGAGAGTACGGGGGAGAACTGGCGTGAGGCTAGTCCGAGGAGAAAACTTGGGCCTCCTCTAGCGCTGGCTTGGCTGCTAGCGGCAAGCGACAGGCTGCGATTAAACCCCCGCGCTAGCTCGAAGACAATTACCGCCAGACCCCGCCGCGGCCGGTGGGCGTGCGCATCGAAGCGCGATCCAGGTTTTCGCGCAGATTCATCAAGGTCAAAAATGTGCTCAGCACGCGCGCTTTCAAATCATCCGTCAGATGCAAACCGCTAGTGGCCACCCGCGCGAGCTTCTCTCCGTGCTCGGTGATGAATCCCATGATTTCGCGCTGCCGGTCATGGGGCGTATTGCCCAAAGCGGTCTCCCGGCGCATCTCCGCGCAGCTGGATTCCAGCGAAAGGGTGAAATGCAGCACGCAGAGTTTTTGCTCGGCCAGGGCGGCCGGCACGTCATGCTTGCATCCACCGATATGGCATAGCTCGCTCATCGGCTAAAAAAGGTGATGGCAGATAGGTAGCATCCCCGGCGCGGAAAATCCAGCGTTATCCGCACGGTGCGGCGAATTGTGCATCGTATGCTACCTGTCCTCACCACCTGTCCTTCCGGTCAGACGACCTCCAGCGCATCTTCCAGGTCGGCAATGATGTCGTGCCAATCCTCCAAACCCAGCGACAGGCGGATGCCACCGGGCTGCAATCCGCTGCGAATCTTCTCCTCTTCCGGAACCGAAGCATGGGTCATGGAAAAGGGGTTCTCGATGAGCGTCTTGATCTGCCCGAGGCTCACCGCCAGCGTTATGGTGTACGACTTCTCCGCGATGTAGTCGACGAATCGCTCCGCAGCCTCCGCCGCGCTCTGCACATCCCCGTTCTTTCCCTTTAATTCAAAATACAGCATGTGGCCGGGCGCGAAGGACCCGTCCGGCGTGGTCATCTGCCGGTGCGCCAGTTCGCGTTGCGCGAAGTTTGCCAGCCCCGGATACACCACCCGCCGCACTTTTCGCTGCCGCAGCAGGAATTCCGCCACCTGCATCGCGCTTTTTTGCTGATTCACCATGCGCGCCGCCAGCGTCGGCAAGCCGTATACCAGAATCGGCCACGCATTCTTGGGAGACAGCACGCCTCCAAAATCCTTGCGGTAGAGCATCAGAAGATTGAAATAGGTGTTGGAGCCGATGACCGCTCCGCCCATCTCGGTGCCAAATCCGCCGATATCCTTCGTAAGGCTGTGCACTACGATGTCGACGCCGTGCAGCAGGGGCCGCTGGCAGTAGGGCGTAGCGAAGGTATTGTCGACTACGATGCGGATTTTCTGAACCTCCGGGCGCCCCTCGTTCAGCCGGTCAACAACCTGCCGGATGGCTCGCAGGTCGATCAGTTCCATTGTTGGATTCACCGGCGTTTCCAGATACACCACCCGACAATTCCCCGTCGCCACTTTTGCCAGCGACTCCGGCTTGGTCAGGTCGCAAAAATCCGTGTGGATCTTGTAGCGCGGCAGCCAGCTGGTCAGCAGGCTGTGCGTGCAGCCGTACAAAATCTGGTGCGCCACGATCTGGTCGCCGGTTGCCGTCAGGACTCCCAGCGCTCCGCTGACCGCGGCCATTCCGGTGGCAAACGTCACCGCCACCTCGCCGCCTTCCGCCGCCGCCAGGTTTTCTTCCAACATGCCACGGCTCGGTTCGTCCAAGCGGTCGTAAATGTAAATCGGCGCGCGGCGGGATTCCGGCGTGGCAAATTCCACGAAACCCTGGGCCCCGCGATGCACGGACGAGAGGCGGTAGGTTGCCGAACTGGATTGCGGAGGAACCACGTGGTGGTCGTAGTCCCACCGGCCGGTTGCGAAACTTCCGTGAATCAGCCGGGTGCGCAGGCGATATTGTTCGCGCGGTTTTTTCGGAGTGCGTTCGTTTGGCATGGCTGGCTCCTTGTTTCTGTGCGGAACCCGCCCAGAGGTGCAGCACCCCAGCGAACGGGTGAGCGATCCTGGCAGTACTTCCATCATAGTCCAACCAATGCAGCCGTGTTCCCGGCACCGTTACCGCATGCGACACAGAAAAATTTGCTTTTAGCCTTTGACAACCCCGGAGCGGGCCTGTATAAATATACAGTCGGGTGAATATTGTATACAGCATGAGCGCCACCAAAACATTCCGCCATGGTCAGATCCTTCGGCTCGTCTCGGCCGAGCGCGTTGGCAATCAGGAGGAGTTGCGCCGCCGCCTCGCGCAGCAAAAGCTGCGCGTCACCCAGGCCACCCTGTCGCGGGACTTGCAGGAACTGAAGCTCGTCAAGACCACCGACGGTTACAAGCCCGGCTCCGGGGTTCCGGACGACGCTTCCGCCGTGCCACCTCTCACCCGCGCGCTCCGCGAATTCCTTCTGGATATTCGGCCGGCGGAAAATCTTTTGGTCCTCAAAACGCCTCCCAGCGGCGCTCAGCCCTTGGCCGCAGCTGTGGATGGCGCGAAATTTCCTGAGATCGCCGGCACCATTGCGGGCGACGATACCGTCCTGATCATCACGCCCAGCCGCAAGACACGCGAATCGCTGCAGAAAAAAATCGAAGCACAGGTGAAATGAGAGATCCCGGAAGCATCGCCGTCATTGGTGTCACTGGCTATACGGGTTTTGAGCTGGCCACGCTGCTGCTGCGCCATCCCGCGATCTCCAAGCCGGTCTTTTATGTGCGCGACACCAACGGAAACCATTGCCTTTCGCAGCGTTTCCCGCAACTCCGCGGCTGGGGAGAAGCGCCTCTGCGCCCTGTTTCTCTGGATGCCATCGCGGCAAGCAATGCCGGCACAGCGTTTCTCGCCACGCCGCATGACGTTTCCGCGGAACTCGCGCCCAAACTGCTCGACGCGGGTCTTCGGGTCATCGACCTCAGCGGCGCCTTTCGTTTTGCCAGCGCCGAAACATTTTCGTCCTGGTACCAGCTGCCGACGCCGCACGCGGCGCGTCTCGGTGAAGCCGTGTACGGCTTGTCGGAGCTCCTGGCCACGCGCTTGGCTACCGCGAAACTCATAGCCAATCCCGGATGCTACGCCACCAGCGTGATTCTGGCGCTGCGTCCTTTGGCCGACGCCGGAGTGCTTGCTCCCTCGCAGAACGTTGTCTGCGACTGCAAGTCTGGCGCCAGCGGTGCCGGCAAAGATCCTCGCCGCGATCTGCACTTCGTCGAAGTGGACGAAAATTTCCGCGCCTACAACCTGTTTTCTCATCGCCACACACCGGAAATTCTCGAGCACTCGGGGGTGCCGGAATCACAAGTGGTTTTTTCGACGCACTTGCTTCCCGTGGCACGCGGCATTCTTTCTAGCATTTACGTTTCGCTCCGGGAGGCACACAAGCCCGAACAGATCGAGGGCATCTACCGGGCATTTTTCGCCGGCCGGCCCATGGTTCGCATTTGGCCTGCCGGCTCGCTCCCCGAACTGCAGCACGTCGTGAAAACAAATTTCTGCGACATCGGTTTTGTCCTGGAGGCCTCCGGGAAGCGCCTGATCGTGGTTTCCTGCCTCGACAATTTGGGCAAGGGCGCCGCCGGCCAGGCCGTCCAGAATCTGAATCTGACGCTCGGTATCGCGGAGCAGACAGGACTGCTATGAGAATTGTCATCAAATTCGCAGGCGCTTTGTTGGAAGACGCCACCATGGTGCGCGACCTTTCGCAGCACGTCGCGAAGCTCGCCGCTCACGGCCACGAAATCCTTGTTGTCCATGGTGGCGGCCGCTTGTTTACGGCCATGCTCAAGAACCTGGGCATCGAAAGCAAGTTTGTTGGCGGCTTGCGCATCACCGATTCGGATACCCGCGACGCCGCCGTGATGGTGTTCGCCGGGCTACTCAACAAGCGTCTGGCCGCCTCGATTACCGCCGCTGGTCAGCCGGCCGTGGGCATCTCCGCAGCAGATGCCGCGTGTTTTTCATGCGCGCCTCTCGTGCATAACGATGTGGAAGGCGGTCTGGGTTTCGTCGGCTATCTCACCAGCGTCAACGTTCGCTTTCTGGAATCTCTGTGGAGAGAAAAGTTGTTACCGGTTGCCGCTTGCCTGGGGCTGGGCACGGATGGTGAGCTCTACAATATCAACGCCGATCACATGGCCGCGGCTTGCGCGGAATTCATCGCCGCCGATCAACTGATCTATCTCACTGATGTTGCGGGCGTCTTGCACGGCGGAGAAGTGATCTCCGCGCTTTCCTGCGAACAGATCAATCACCTTATCGGATCGCGCGTGGTTTCCGGCGGCATGATCCTGAAGCTGGAAGCAGCCAAGCGAGCGCTCGAAGGCGGCGTGCGTGAAGTGCACATCGTTGGCGGCGAATCGGCTGCAGACGCGCTGGCGCCGCACCTTTTTGCCTCGGTTGCGGCCAAAGCAGTTTTTTCGGATGTACCGGGAACGCGTGTTTTGCGGGGTCTTTTTTCCTCCGAACAGGCTTCCATCGTGGCAGTGTAAGAAAATCAAGAAGTACGGAGAAGAAGGATGACGGCAACACTCGCAATTCCAGTTTCGCTCGCCAAGGATCTCCTCACCGGAGCCGAATGGTCTCCCGCAGACGTTCGCGACCTGCTGCACCGCACCGCGGAGATCAAGGCTCGGCCCGCGCGTTTCGCGTCTGTGCTTCGCGGCAAACACATCGCGCTGATCTTTGAGAAGCCGTCACTGCGCACCCGCGTCACGTTCGAAGTGGGCATCCAGAGCATGGGCGGGTTTGTGGTCTTTCTTGACCACACCCAGGCGCGCCTCGGCGAACGCGAATCCATTCCCGACGTGGCGCGGAACCTGCAGCGCTGGGTGCATGGCATCGTCGCGCGCGTTTACGAACAGCGGGTGCTCGAGGAAATGGCGCGCAGCGCGGACATCCCCGTGGTGAACGCGCTTTCTGACAAGTTTCATCCCTGCCAGGCGCTTGCGGACTTTTTCACCTTGGAAGAAAAGTTCGGCTCGCTGCGCGGCTTTAAGCTCGCGTATGTGGGCGACGGCAACAACGTTTGTCATTCGCTGATATTTCTCGCCGCCAGGCTTGGCGTGCACATCCGCATTGCCACGCCTGCGAACTATACGCCTGATGCCGACGTTCTTGCCGATGGCAAGCGCGTTGCCAAGGAGACGCGCTGCAAAATCGAATTGTTCACCGACCCCGGCGAAGCCGTCGCGGGCGCGCAGGCGGTCTACACCGATTCCTGGACCAGCATGGGTTTTGAAGCGGAAGAAAAAATCCGCCGCACCATCTTCAAAGCCTATCAGGTGAATCGCAAACTGATGGAGCAAGCCGCGGAAAATGCCGTATTCATGCACTGCCTTCCGGCGCATCGCGGCGCGGAAGTTACCGACGAGGTCCTGGACGGTCCCGCGTCCATCGTCCTGGACCAGTCCGAAAACCGTATGTACGTGCAGAAGGCTATTTTGCACGCGCTTTATTCCTGATTTCTTATGGCCATAACCGAGGAGAGAGAACCGAGTGAATCCGCACCCGCAAAAACCAAAAAAAGTCGTGCTTGCCTATTCTGGCGGACTAGATACCTCCATCATTATTCCCTGGCTCCGTGAGAACTACGGCTGCGAAGTGATCGCCATGATCGGCGACGTTGGCCAGCAGGAGGATCTGGAGGCCGCGCGCCAGAAGGCTCTGGCCACCGGCGCGTCCGCCGTGTACACCGAAGACCTGCGAGCCGAATTCGTCCGCGACTATATCTGGCCAACGCTGCGCGCCGGCGCTGTCTACGAACATACCTACTTGCTCGGAACCTCCATGGCCAGGCCGGTCATCGCCAAGCGGCAGGCGGAACTCGCGCTTTCCTTGGGCGCCGACGGACTGTCGCACGGTTGCACCGGCAAGGGCAATGACCAGGTGCGTTTCGAGTTGGCTTACAAGGCTGTCGCGCCCAACCTGCAAATCATCGCTCCGTGGCGCGAATGGGACATCGACTCCCGAGAAGACGCCATCGCCTATGCGGCTAAACACCAGATTCCCGTTGAGCAGAGCAAGAACAACATCTATAGCCGCGACCGCAACATCTGGCACCTGAGCCACGAGGGCGGCGAATTGGAAGATCCCGCCAACGCCCCCAATGAAGCCATGTGGCAGTGGGTCGTCTCGCCGCAAAAAGCTCCGGACACCGCCGAGGAAGTGGAAATCGGATTCGAAGCGGGCACGCCCGTTTCCGTCAATGGAAACACGCTTGGCCCCATCGACTTGCTCAACACCTTGAATGACATTGCCGCGAAGCACGGCATCGGACGCACCGACCTCATCGAGAACCGTCTCGTTGGCATGAAGTCGCGCGGGGCCTACGAAACTCCCGGCGGCACGCTACTGGTCACCGCGCATCGCGAACTGGAGCGCCTCACAGTCGATCGCGAAACCGCGCATTTCGCGCAAGCCCTTTCCGTGCGCTATGCCGAGCTGGTCTACTACGGACTGTGGTTCTCGCCCCTGCGCGAAGCTCTCGATGGTTTCTTCCACGTGGCGCAGCAGCGCGTCACTGGCTCCGTTGGCCTGAAGCTCTGGAAGGGTACTCTGAATGTCACCAAGCGCATTTCGCCCTATTCTCTCTATCGCGCTGACCTCGCCAGCTTCACCATGGGCCGCTACAATCCTAAGGACGCCGAGGGCTTCATCAATTTGTTTGCGCTGCCGGTGACCGTTCGACCAATCGCCAAGGCCGGCACCGGCAAGCCGTAATCGTTTGAGCGCAGGGCAGCGCGCCCCGTTCGGCTGGACTTCACGATTTTGCAGCTGCGCCTGTCTGGAGCTCGGTGTTTTTCGCGCCGCGCCCCGTAGGGCCACGCTTTTGCCTTTTGTAAAAGGTAGGGAATGACGGACCGCAAAGACGATCGATTGTGGGGTGGACGCTTTGAAAACGCGCCGGACGCGGACTTCGATGCGTTCCAGCGCTCTTTCGCGTTTGATCGCCGCCTGCTTCCCTATGAAATCGCCGTGGATCGCGCGTGGGCCAAGGCTTTGCTGGGCGTCGGGATTTTCACGGAGGCGGAGGTGCGGCAGACGCTTGCGGCACTTGAGACCCTCGGCGAACGCGCCAAAAAAGACTCCGCGTGGGTGGAAAAATTCGGCGCGCACGCCGAAGACGTTCATCATTTTGTGGAAAAGGCCCTGGTTGCAGAGCTTGGGCCGCTCGGCTGGAAACTGCACACCGGCCGCAGTCGCAACGAACTTGTAGCCACCGACTTCCGGCTGTTTGTCATCGATGCGGTCGGCCAGGCCCGCCATTCCCTGGGCGCGCTGATCGCCGCTTTTCTCGCGCAGGCCAAGACAAATATCAACGTGCCTATGGCGGGCATGACTCACATGCAGCATGCCCAGCCCATTCTTCTGTCTCATTTCCTGCTGACGCACGCCGAGGCCTTTTCCCGCGATGTGACCCGCCTGCAAAATGCCGCCAGCTCCGCGGATGCCTGCCCCATGGGCTCGGGGGCCCTTGCTGGATGTTCGTTTCCCGTCGATCGCCACGCTATTGCGCGCGAGCTTGGTTTTTCGCGCATCACGGCCAACAGCCTTGACGCGGTCAGCGATCGCGACTTCGCCCTGGATTATCTTTTTGCTCTCGCGGGCATGGCCACGCACATCTCGCGCCTCGCCGAAGATTTCGTGCTTTTCGCATCGCAGGAGTTTTCCTACGTCGTTCTTCCCGACGCATACTCTACCGGAAGCAGCCTCATGCCCCAGAAGAAGAATCCCGATTCATGGGAACTTCTGCGCGGCAAAACCGGCCGCATCACCAGCGCTCTGTTCAGTCTTTTGACCACGTTGAAAGGCCTTCCCACCAGCTACCAGCGCGATCTCCAGGAAGATAAGGAAGCCTTGTTCGCGGCACACGACCAGATTCTTGCCATGCTCGGTGTGGCCACCGGGGCACTGGCGGCCACAAAGTTCCGCGAAGACCGTTTGCGCGCCGCGGCCTCAAACCCGGCCCTGTTTGCCACGGATGCTGCCGACTATCTCGTTCATCGTGGCGTGCCGTTTCGCCAGGCCCACGATCTTGTCGGACAGGTCCTCCGCGAAGCGGAAAAGCAAGGCAAACCCTGGACGGCGCTTTCTCTGGAGAGCGTTCAGAAGATTTCGCCGCTCTTTGAAAAAGACTTTCTGGCCGGTACATCCGTCGAACACGCCATCGCCACCAAGCGCGTTCCTGGTGGGACTGCCGGAGAATCCGTTCGCGCCGCCATCGCACAGCTCGAACAGACTTTGCAGCACAGGGAGAACCAACCATGAGCCTGGGCCCCGCTATCTACCCGTTGGAACCCGCAGCGCTTCACGCGGCGGACTGGAGGTCCCTTCGGTGAGCGACACCCGCACCCTGTGGAACCTGCAGCCATGAAGCCAGCCCTCTCCGAAGCCGCCGTACCTCGCGGATTCCGCTTTTCCGCCACCGCCTGTGGTCTGAAAAAGACCGGCGCGCTCGATCTTGCGCTGCTTTCCAGCGACGTTCCCGCTTCGGCTGCTGCCGTGTTCACGCAAAATCTGGTTGTTGCCGCGCCAGTGGTGGTCTCCAAAAGGAATCTGAGCGCGTCAAAAGGGCGCATGCGTGCCGTGATCGTGAATGCGGGCAACGCGAATTGCGCTACCGGCGACGCCGGCCATGCTGCGTCGGTAAAAATGGTGGAGGAAACCGCGCGCCGTCTCGGCTGCGATCCCCAGGAAGTGTTGGTGTGCTCCACGGGAGTCATCGGCGTTCCCTTGCCGCTTGAGAAAGTTCTCCGCGCACTGTCGGGAATCGCGCGCAATCGCCGGCCCTCGGTGCGTTCCTTTGCGGAACTCTCGCTGGCGATTTGCACCACCGACACGCGTCCAAAAACGGCGGCCAGCTCTTTCCGCATGGCGCGCCGGCGCATTCACTTTATGGGCTGCGCGAAGGGTGCGGGAATGATTCATCCCAACATGGCCACCACGTTGGCTTTCGTTGTGACCGACGCGGCGATTTCCCCTCCGCTGCTGCAGAAAACTCTACGCGATGTGACCACCCGAACCTTCAACGCTATCAGCATCGACGGCGACACTTCCACCAATGACACTCTGCTCGTGCTGGCGAACGGCGCTTCCGGTGCTCCTCGAATCAAGGCCGGCACCGCGGCTCATCGCTGCTTCGCCAAGTCTCTGGAGGAAGTCTGCCATTCGCTGGCGCTGCAAATCGTGGCTGATGGCGAAGGCGCCCAGCGGGTCATTCAAATCGAAGTTCGTGGCGCAAAAACCGAGTCCGCAGCGCGCCAGATTGCGCGAACCATCGCGACTTCCCCGCTGGTGAAGACCGCTTTTGCCGGTGGCGATCCCAATTGGGGACGCATCTTTGCCGCCGCCGGACGCGCTGGCGTGAAGTTCGATCCCGCCCGCGTCGATATCCACATGGCCGGCATACCCGTTCTGCGCCGCGGCCAACCGCTCGATTTCAACGAGCGCGAAGCAAGCAATCGCCTGCTGGAGCGCCAAGTCATGGTGGTCTTGAACCTGCACGCCGGCCGCGCTTCCGCGCGCTACTGGACTTGCGATTTCACCGCTGAATACGTGCGCATCAACGCCTCCTATCGTACCTAACCGCGACCGCGACATTTCCTTGCGATCAATGAACTGTCATCCTGCGCGCAGCCAAGGATCGTAACCGCGTTGCCCTACCGGTGCGGGAGGTTTTCGCTGAAGAAATGCAGCGCATTGCCGCCCATTACCGCTCGTATCTCTGCGGCGCTGAAACCTTCCTCAAGGAGCGCTGCGGTCAATTCCGAAAGATGCGCGGCGTCAAAGGGCACCGTAACGCTGCCGTCAAAATCGGATCCCAGCCCCACGTGCTCGATTCCCACTAGCTGCACGGCGTAGCGGATCGCGCGCGCGATGGCTCTGGCATCGGTTCCGCACACCGCCGTGGGCCAAAAACCAATGCCGATGATCCCGCCACTACGCGCGATTCCGCGTGCTTGCTCGTCGCTCAGGTTCCTGCGGTTGTTGCAGTTTCCCTGCAGCCCGCCGTGGGAATAGATCACCGGGCGCTTCGACTCCGCCAGCACATCGCGAATCGTTTGCGGCGAAGCATGCGCCAGATCGATGATCATTCCTCGCGCGTTCATTTGCCGAACCAGTTCGCGACCCAGCGGAGTCAATCCGCCCTTGTTTGCTCCTGCCGACGAACCGGCAAACTCGTCGTCAAAGAAATGCGTCAGAGACATGTAGCGATAGCCGGCTTGGACGAGCGGCTCCAGGTTTTCGGTCTTTCCGTCCAGGGCTTGTGCGCCCTCAATTCCCAGAAGTCCTGCGGTGATCTGCCGATTCTCCTTTCGCCGCTTCAAGTAGCTCGCCAGATCCTCGGCCGTCCGGATAGCAACGAGCTTGCCCGAGGAGGAAGCGGCGGTCTGGGCAAAACGGTTTGCCAGATACAGGGCGCGCTCGGTCAGGCTGTTCCAGGTTCCCGGCGGCCAGCGCTGTGCCAGTGCCAGCCAGAAAATATTGTCGGAGTCGCCTTCATTCCTCTCATAATTGAGCCCGCGGGGCGTCTTAGTCACCGCCGTGAACACTTCCAGCGCGACGTTTCCTGCAAGCAATCTCGGGACATCCGCGTGCCCTCGGCTGGCCTTCTCCAGTAAATCTCTTCCCCACAGCAGCGAATCGGCATGCAAGTCCGCGATTTCCAGATCTTCATGCAACTCCCGCGCCTGGGGCGACACACGGCTCGAAGGTGACGCGGCAACCCGATTGAGTGTGGACTCGACCAGCTGGGGTGCAAACCCGAAAAACACCAACAGCAAACCCAGCAGCAACCCTGCGAACAGCCGAAAGAAGTTCTTCATTATGGATGCGCGACCTTGTTCTACGCTGCGCTATCTTATTCCCATTTCCAATTCGCGAATTGCTCGCGCAGCGCGATTTTCTTGAATTTTCCCACGCTCGTCCGCGGAATCGATTCCATATACACAAACGCGTCGGGCAATTGCCAACGCGCAAAATCCTTTTGCGCCAGATATTCCCGCAATTCCTCGTCCGTCACCTTCGCTCCATCCTTCAATACCACCGCGGCCAACGGACGCTCCTGCCATCTCGGATGCGGCACGCCCACCACACAGGCTTCCTTCACCGCGGGATGGCCCATCAATGTGTTTTCCAGATCCACGGAGCTGATCCACTCGCCGCCGGATTTCACCAGATCTTTTGCGCGGTCGACAACTTTCATGATTCCGTCCGCATCAATCGTGCCCACGTCTCCGGTACGAAACCAGCCATCTTCACTCCACTTGTACGCCTGGTCCGGTGCTTTGTAATACTCGCTGGCAACCCAGGGTCCTCGTATTTCAATCTCACCCGGCGTTTCCCCATCCCAGGGCGCCTCGCCTTCCGGACGCATGGCGCGAAGATCAACCAGCGGTACGGGCCAACCCTGCTTTGCGCGAATCGCATAGGTTTTTTCCACCGGCCAGTCCAGCATGTGGGAGCGCAAATGTCCGGTCGTGGCCAGAGGAGATGTTTCCGTCAATCCCCACAAATGGAGAATGCGTATGCCGAAGTTGTCGAGCTTGCGCATTAGTTCCAGTGGTGGCGCGGTTCCCCCGGACACCACGCGCACCGGTTTTGGGAACGGCCAGCGCCCCGGAAATTTCTCCAGGGCCTCCAATACGCTGATCCACACTGTCGGTACAGCGTTGGCCACCGTTACTTTTTCCGCCACCAGCAAATCAAGTATCGCCTCCGGCTCCACATTCGGCCCCATGAACACCATCTTCGTTCCGGTCAGCACGGCAGTGAAGGGTACTCCCCACGCATTGGCGTGGAACATGGGCGCGAGCGGCATGATGGTGTCGTGATGGCTCAAGGAAAACGTGTCCACCATGGCCTCCGACATCGAGTGCAGCACCAGCGAACGGTGCGTGTAGACCACGCCCTTCGAGAACCCCGTGGTTCCGGACGTAAAGCACATCACGGCGCCGTCGTTTTCCTCGATCTTTGGATACTGGAAATTACCGCCGGCCCCAGCCAGAAATTCTTCGTAATTCGTGTAGCCCTTGGGCGTGTCGGCAAACCCAAACGGCACCACGATCACCTTCTCGAACTTCACGTCGTCGCGAAATTTCTCGTACCAAGGCAACAACACGTCATCGATGATGAGAAATCGGTCTTCCGCATGATTGACGATATGGGCAATTTCGTGAGGGTGCAGCCGCAGATTCAACGTGTGCAGGATTCCCCCGGCGCACGGCACACCGAAGAAAGCTTCCAGGTGCCCGCTGTGATTCCACATCATCGTTGCTACCCGGTCTCCCGGTTGCAACCCCAGTTTCGTCAGTGCCTCCGCCAGTTGCCTCGCTCGCTTGTAAAATGCGGCAAAGTTCGAGCGGATCATGGTGCGGTCTGGTTGGCGTGAGAGGATTTCTACATTCGGAAAGAGTTTGCCGGCGCGCTCGAGAAAAGCCGTTAGAACCAGCGGATACTCCATCATCGTGCCGCGCATTAAGACCTCCGCGCTGCGCCCGGGTTGCCGCGGATACTATCACCAATGCCATCGGGAAAGGAGCAATTCCCGGCTGGGGCGAGGCTGGGTACTCGGAATGGACGGGTACCGGGCATACCCCTTCTCGGGTATTTATTTGGTTGCAAATCTGGACATTTTTCGAGACCATCTCCGGGACCACCGAACAGCACCCCCCGCGCTGCGGCACGTCCTCCGGTCTGCCTCGTTGCTGGGAAAGGTTTCTTCGGTGCGCTCCGCAACTCGAGGTTCGGTTCCGGGCAGAAGGAGTCCGCAAGTGAAGAAGCTTTACGTCGGCAATCTTCCGTTCAACGCATCGGAAGAACAGCTGCAGGAATGGTTCGGGCAAGTTGGTGTGAATCCCTCGGCAATCAGTCTAATTCGCGATCGTTTCACAGGACAGTCCCGCGGTTTCGCGTTCATTGAAATTTCCAACGATGAAGAAGCGGACCGCGCGATTACCTCGCTCAACGGTCAGAACTTCGGGGGCCGGAACCTGGTGGTGAACGAAGCACGGCCGCAAACCGAACGCTCCGGTGGCGGCGGTGGTCGTGGCGCCGGTGGTGGTGGGGGTTACGGCGGTGGCCGTGGCGGCGACCGCGGCGGCCGCGGCGGCGGTGGCCGTGGCGGCGACCGCGGAGACCGCGGCGATCGCGGGAACCGCTGGTAGCGTTCTCGTTTACCCCGTTTTCGCTCCACTTCTATTAACCAGAATAGTATTACGCTTGGGGTTCGCTTCCGCCCGGTGGCCTGCCCGCGAATGCCATGCGCTTTTCTTCCGCCCGTCCGCGTTTTGCCCTCTCTGCCAAGCATCCGCTTTATTCACAGGCTGCTCTAATTTTCGCTGGCCATTGCTTTTCCTTGGATGTACTATGCGGCCCAATTGAGCCCGCGGCCCACGGTCTCGCGGTCCTTCCGCTCAAGTCTCCGCGTCTGGCATCGCTGTTCGGTCCGGATTGTGCGACCGAAACATTACGCGGGTTGACGTGTTTGATACACCAGGCCAAGTTTTTCCTTCGCTCCCTAGGGCTTGGAGTGTATGTAAGGAACTGGTTGAGCTGTATTCGTGGCGCGGCAAGACCTGATGCGATCTATGCAGGCAGAGACCTTTCCTCCAAGTAACGCATCAAACGGGTGGGGCAACAAAGAGTGTTCATGCGATGAACAATTGGCAAAAACGCGATTGGAAACAGTTTTACGAGCTGGCGCGCCGCCCTTGGCAGCGTCACCGCCCGCCACGGCCGGTGTATCCAGCGGGCATGAATCGTGTGGCTCCCGCTGCGGGATACAGTTTGTCTGAACTCGATGACGCCGGAGTCGATCTCGATCAAGCCGAGCAGCTCGGCCTTCCCGTGGACGCGGGTCGCATCGGCGCCTACGGTCCCAACGTAACCACGCTGCGCGATTTCGTCCGCTCCTCTCGCCAGCCGCTGTAGTCAATTCACGCCACTTCTGTAGTATGCTCACGCACGGTTTAAGGCGCGTCTCTCCATGAAACACCTGTTTCTGTTTTTTTCTCTCTTTTGGGGATTCCATTCGCGGTCGCCCAGTCCCGACTACGCTATTTATGCCATTCGCTACGCCGACTCGCCGGGAGATTCACTTGCGGACCTGCTGGTGGGCGGACCGAAGGACCAGAAACTCGACACCATCTACGCGATGTGGCTGATCCGCGGCGGAGCACACAACATTCTTTTCGACAGCGGCTTTCACCGCCCGCGCTGGTTCAAGGAATGGAACATCCTGAATTACATTCCGCCCAACGAAGCCGTGAAATTGGCCGGCGTCCAGCCTGAGGAAATCACCGACATCGTTGTGAGCCACGCCCATTGGGACCACATGGGTGGCATCGATCTCTTTCCCAAGGCCGTCATCTGGATTCAAAAAGAAGAGTTCCGCTATTACACCGGCGAGGCCTGGCAAGCGGGCGGCGACCATGGCGGCATCGATCCGGAGGATGTGCAAGCGCTTGTTCGCCTGAATACCGAAGGCCGCGTGCGTCTCATCGACGGCGATAACGTGGAGATTTTCCCCGGCATCCGCGCCTACACCGGCGGGCGCCACACCTACGCATCGCAGTACCTGTTAATCGAAGGCACACCGCGTTTTGTTCTGGCTTCTGACAATACCTATCTCTACCGCAATCTGGAAACACACATGGCCAGCGCCACGTTCAGCGATGCGGATCACGCCGCGAACATCAAAAACCAGGAACGCATGATTCAGCTTGCCGGGTCCATCGAGCGCGTCATTCCCGGTCACGACGCGCTGGAATTTCAGAAGTTCCCTACGCAAGGCCGCGTAGCGACACTGAAAGCGCCCCGGTAGCCGCGGTTTACAAGCTCACTCCGCCAATTCGCGCCGCTATGGCAAGCGCGCGAGCCTCGCAGAACTTTCCGCCACTCCCGCTTCCACATTCACGCTCGCGTACAATTCCCTGGCTTCTTCCCACAGCCGTCTGGCTTCTTCGACTTTGCCGGCATCATCCTTGAGTATCGCCAGCGGACGAATGGCGTTCGCCAAGTCCAGAGGCGGAGTTGCTTTCTGGCTGCGATACAGCGCCAGGGCCTCGAGGTAGCAATCCTCGGCCAGCTCCGCGTTTCCCGCGTGCCGGTGAACGTCGCCCAAATGTCGCATGGTATGTGCCAGCTCAGGCCCGCCACCCTCTTGGCGATAGATGGCGACGGCCTGTTCATAAAGCGCTCGCGCAGCATCGCCACGCCCCAAATCCCGTTTGATCTGGGCCAGCTTCTTGAGGGCTTGCGCCAGTTCGCCTCTCGCTCCATCCGCGCGACACAAGCCCGCTGCCTCGCTTAGATCGCGCTCGGCATCGTCCAAGCGGTGCTCTCTTCGCGCCCGATCGGCCTGGTTCATGAGCTTGCGAGCTTCATCGGACATGGCGTTTGCTAGGCTATCACCGGCGCGAACCGCAGCGAAAGTCCATATCCAGGAAGCTGCCCACTCCCCCGACTTGGGGCGCTGCAAAGAGGGATTCCTTTCTCTTCTTTTGGACACCAGGCAACAATCCGCGTAAAATTGACGTTTTGGGATTCTGCGAATGGCCTCACCTTTCAACATCATCGCCAACGGCAGCCTGGCCGCGGTGCCTGCGCCCGACGCCCATCCGCGTCCAGATTGGCTGCGCGTCAAGTTTTTCGGCGGCGAGCGCTACCACGATTTGAAGCGCATCATGCGCACCCTCGATCTCCACACCGTCTGTGAATCCGCGCGCTGCCCCAATATGGGCGAATGTTGGGAACACGGCACCGCGACCTTCATGATCCTGGGCGACATTTGCACCCGCGCCTGCGGCTTTTGCGCCGTGCCCTCGGGCAAGCCGGTGGGCCCTCCGGATGAGGACGAGCCCGTGCGTGTAGCGGAAGCGGCTGCGCGAATGGGTCTGCGCTACGCGGTGGTCACCAGCGTGAATCGCGACGACCAGCCGGATGGCGGCGCGCGTATCTTTGCCCGCACCATTCAGGAAATACGTAACCGCCTTCCCGGCTGCAAGGTGGAAGTGCTCATCCCTGATTTTCGCGGTGACTGGAACGCTCTCGATGCGGTCCTCGCGGTGAAGCCCGACATCCTCAATCACAACACGGAAACCGTGCCGCGCCTCTATCGCCAGGTACGCAAAGGCGCGCTGTACGAACGTTCCCTGGAACTGCTTCGCCGCGCCAAACAGACCCATCCCGACGTCCCGACGAAAACGGGGATGATGCTTGGTCTTGGCGAACAAAAGGACGAAGTTCTTTCCACCATGCAGCATCTCGCCGCGCAGGGCACGGACCTCCTGACCCTCGGCCAATACCTCCAGCCGACGCGCGATCATCTTCCGGTAATCCGATTTGTTCACCCCGAGGAGTTCGCCGAATTCAAGCGTTTGGGTGAACAGATGGGCTTCAAGCACGTGGAGTCTGGCCCGCTGGTCCGCTCTTCCTACCACGCCTTCGATCAGGCCGAATCTGCCGTCCGCTGACACTTGTTCATTTGCCTTAAGGTGTGTGGTGATCGCCCAAGCACAGAGCCGCAGCGTTCCCTGTGGAACATTACCCCAAAGAACGCGCCGGCTAGACACACCCCAGCGCCTTTTCAGGCGCTCGGGATGACTTACCTAAGGTGGGTATACTTGGAATTAAGAACGGGCAGCGGCGGCGGCGGCCTTTTTGCTGGCCTTTGCTGCGGCAGATGCCTTGCGGCGGCGCTTCGTCTTGGGCGGGGTTGCGGGCGCTTCGCCAATGATTTCGGCAGACAATAGACTGGTCACGAACAACTTGGAGCCATGGTCGTCGAAATCGACCGAGGTACGCTCGGGATCCGAGGAAAGTACGATCCCCATCCCGAAAATCTCATGCTTGATGGTTTGGCCTTCCTGCATTACTTGCACAACTTCCTCCTTAACAACCGCTCGGTCTTAAACTCGTCTCTTTCTGAAAGTGAGAGGTCCCCGACCCCTCGGGGACCTCTGCAATGCACAGGCTAGAGGCTTGTGACGTTCTCCGCCTGAAGGCCTTTCGGGCCCTTCTTGACTTCAAACTCCACCGCTTGACCTTCATTCAGCGACTTGTAGCCCTCTTGCTGAATTGCGGAGAAGTGCACGAATACATCTTCTCCCGTCTGACGTTGGATGAACCCGTAACCCTTCGAAGCATTGAACCACTTAACTGTTCCTTGTTCCTTCACTGCTAAACCTCGATATTGAATTGCTTTGCCTCTCTTGGTCCGGCCCCCCGGTTTCCCGGGCGTCCCGACTGCCTCTAGCCCGAAAAAAAGGGCTGCGAGTTTGTTCTCGCAGCCCCCTGAACGAGTCAAAAGGTAATACAAGAGCAACAAACGCTATACCTAACACTATCACAAGAAAGGGCTTATTGTCCACCACGGAGTGCGCCCACGATTCTTGCTATGGTAAATTGTAACTTGTTGGATTTATGGGAATTATTGAGGCTTTTGGCCATTAACTGCTTTTAATAACCGAAATCTGCTACTCTTCCAGTGATTCGGGCTGCAAACTCAGGCTGCCCCCGCCTGCTTCCTTCTTGTCCCAATACTTCTTCACCCAGGCTTCCCAACTCTTGCCCGCGGCGGTGTCGCGACCCGAAAAGGCAAGTGCCGCAATCTCCGCATAGGCAATCTTCCGTCGCTGATTGGAGTCTTTAGCCAGCAAGCGCACATAAGACGTGCCCAGCGTTGTGCCGCTGACACGATCAAAGATATAGCCCTCTAGTTTGGACCCATCTTTCCCGGTAATCGTCACGTCGCCGCGGTAATCGAAGGCCTTCTCTAGCGCCTCGCGCAGTTCGTCCTCGCTGGCCAGCTCCGGAATCCACCCTTGCAGCGTCTCGTGGACGAACCCCGGCGCCACTTCCAGTTCATCGGGGTTCACGGTGTGCTCCGGGCGGTCGGCATGGCGCGGTCCCGTCATGCTCGAGTCTCTTCCAGCTTCGAGGATTTCGAGTCGATCTGCACCAGCGGGTTGTAAGAGTGCACTGGTGAGACAGGCTCGTTCAACATCAGCAGGGCCTCGTCATCCTGATTCCGCGTGAATAGGGTGGCCTTGGCCGCGGCCCACAATCCCTTGAGCGAACTGAACGTGTAGTCTACTCCGGAGGCTTCGTAGCCGCTGTGCACCATGCAGTTCGCGCACTTCGGATTGCCGGACTCCGTTCCGTAATTGCCCCACTCTGTGGTCGACATCAGTTCTTCAAACGAGTCTGTATAGCCGTCCTGCAACAGGTAGCAAGGCTTCTGCCAGCCGAAGATTGAATACGTAGGCATGCCCCACGGGGTGCACTTGAAATCGCGCTTCCCCATCAGGAATTCAAGAAACAGCATGGACTGATTGAATTGCCAGGTGGGCTTGCGGTTCGCCAGGATCGCACGAAACAAGCGCCGCGTCCTTGCGCGCCCCAGGAAATGCTTCTGGTCCGGCGCCTTGTCGTAGGAATAGCCCGGGGAGAGCATCATGCCTTCGACGCCCAGTTCCATCATTTCGTCGAAGAAAGCGCGCACGCTTCTGGGATCTGCGCCGTCAAACAGCGTTGTGTTGGTGGTAACGCGGAATCCGCGCTGCAACGCCTCTTTCACGCCTTCGACGGCCAGTTCATACCCGCCTTCGCGGCATACCGAGAAATCGTGGTGTTCCTTCTGCCCATCCAGATGCACGGAAAATGTCAGGTATTTGCTAGGCTCGAAAAGGTGCAGCTTTTCTTTCAACAGCAGCGCGTTGGTGCACAGGTAGATGTATTTCTTGCGCGCTACCAGCCCTGCGACAATCTTCTCGATCTGCGAATGCATCAGCGGCTCGCCGCCCGGAATCGACACCATCGGCGTGCCGCACTCAGCCACAGCCTTGAAGCATTCCTCCGGCGAAAGTTCCTGCTTCAGCACGTGCGCCGGATACTGAATCTTTCCGCAGCCTGCGCAGGCCAGATTGCAGCGGTATAGCGGCTCGAGCATCAACACCAGTGGATACTGCTTGCGTCCCTTAATCTTCTGCTTCAGGACGTAACTCGCCACCGTCCACGCTTGTGAGATTGGTACGGGCATTCCTTCCCCAGTTGTGCCGGTCCGCGACTCGTGCCGCGCCGCACTTCGATTCGCTTTCGAACCCGCTTCCGAACACGGGCTGTTCGCGGGATTGCTGCGTTTGCTTCCCCAGCCCTGAAGCTTCTAGTTTACCTGAGAAGCCCCGGGTCGCGTCACTCTAAGATTCTACGGCCCTTTCCATCACGCCTCCATTGTGATGCAGTGAAAGGCGCTTAGGTGGCACCCGACGTGCTTCCCATTGATTAAATGGCAGTCCTCCTTTACCAATCCATCCGGCGTATCATGAACCCGCTTGCTCTGGAGCACCCGTAATCATGCCCCGCCGCAACCTGCTCTCGCTGCTCAACTCGTTTGCGCGGTTCGCCAATGACCCAGCCGTCGTCGAAACACGCGGCTACCGTCGGGAATCCATGACCTATGCCAAACTCCGCGCTGACGCATTTTCATGGGCTCGCGTGCTTGCCGGCCGCGGTGTTGGCCCGGGAGATCGCGTTCTTCTGTGGGGACCGAACTCGTCCGCGTGGATCGCCGGCTTCTGGGCCACTCTGCTTCGCGGAGCCGTGGCTGTGCCCATGGATGCGGCAGCGAATCTCGGGTTCGTTCAGCGGATCGTTCGTGAAGCGCAAGTGAAAGCCATCCTGCACGACGCCGCGCAACCGGTGCTGCCCGACGGCCCGCCTTCTCTCGCCTACAACGATTTGAACCTCGCCGTCGCGTCCTGCCCGCCTCTGGCGGATTCAGTCGCCGCTCCCGGCGATCAAGCCACGCGAACTGATGTTGCTGAGATTCTGTTCACTTCCGGCACCACCAGCGAGCCCCGCGGCGTGGTTCTCACCCACGGCAATTTTCTTGCAAACCTGGAGCCCATCGAAACGGGTATCCAGGAATATGGCAAGCGCGAGAAATGGTTCCATCCCCTGGGATTTGTTTCGCTCGTTCCCCTCAGCCATGTTTTTGGCCAGTTCATGTCGGTGTTCGTGCCGCCGCTGCTTGGCGCCACCGTCGTGCTGGAAAACTCTCCACATCCCAGGGACATTCTCCGCACCATCCGGCGCGAGCGCGCCACAATCGCGATCGCTGTGCCTCGCATGCTCGATGCATTGCGCAATGCCGTGGAGCAAGATATCGAGGCGCGCGGCTGGCGCCCCTGGTTCCATGCCACCGCTGCCGCCTATGCCCAGGAACACTTCTACATGCGCGCGTGGCGCTTCCGACGGATCCATCGACAGTTGGGCTGGAAATTCTGGGCTTTCATCTCCGGTGGCGCCGCGCTTTCCTCGCAGACCGAGGAGTTCTTCAAGCTGATCGGCTACGCCGTCGTGCAGGGTTACGGCATGACGGAGACCGCATCATTGGTCAGCGTCAATCATCCGTTCAGTGCCGCCGAGGGAACCGTGGGCAAAATCCTGCCGGGCCGGGAATTCCGCCTCGCTCCCGACGGCGAAATCCTCGTTCGCGGCGAAAATGTTTCTTCCGGCTATTTTGAGAAGGGCGCGTTCCAGTCGCGCGCGGCAGAAGACGATGGCTGGCTCGGCACCGGCGATCTCGGGGAACTGGACGCCGAGGGGAACTTGCGCTTTCGCGGCCGCAAGAAGAATGTGATCGTCACGCCGGCAGGCCTGAACGTTTATCCCGAAGACCTCGAAGCCGTGCTTCGCCGCCAGCCTGCCGTCCGCGACGCCGTCGTCATCCCTCTAGACTCCGCCGCCAACGCCGAACCTCTAGCCATCCTTCTGTTACGACCATCGCCATCACCGCCAAGTGTCATCGCGAGCGAAGCAAGCGACGGTCGGAACACCGCAACATCATCGCAATCGATGGAACCAGCAATCCTCGATGCATCATCTCTCCCCGCCCGCACCGCCGTTGACGCCGCCAATTCTTCCCTCGCCGAATACCAGCGCATCCGTCGCTGGCTGGTCTGGCCTGACCGCGACTTCCCGCGCACTCCCACCGGCAAGCCGCGTCTCGCGGTCCTTGCGTCCCGCACCGCCGAACTTCTTGGTCGCGCCACAGGCTCGCTTAACAATTCTGTCATCCCCAGCGAAGCGCGGGACCTCTCTTGCGCTTTGCCATCCACCGCCGACCTCGCCTCCATGTCCTCGCTCGACCGCGTCGAACTCCTCTCCACTCTCGAACATCGCTACAATATCGAACTCAACGAAACGCAATTCGCTGACGCCAAGTCCACTGCTGACCTCGAGCGCCTCATCGCGCAACCGTCAGCCCGCCGCTCGGACTTCGTTTACACCAGCTGGCAGCAACGCGAGCCCATCCGTCTCATCCGCATCGCCGTGTACTACGCGCTCACCTGGCCCGCCACGCTGCTTCTGGCACACGCGCGCATCGCGGGCCGCGAAAACCTCGCCAATCGCAAAGGCCCATTCATCTTTGTTGCCAATCACGTTACCCGCCGCGCCGATATCGGGCTCGTGCTCGTTGCTCTCCCGCCGCGCTTTCGTCATCGTCTCGCTGCGGCGATGGGCGGAGAGGAACTCCAGTCATTCCGGCATCCGCCTCATAAATGGTCTTTCGCCAAGCGTTTCCTGTGGAGGTTCAAGTATTTTTCGGTGGTCTCGCTCTTCAACGTTTTCCCGCTTCCGCGTTTTTCTGGCTTTCGCGAGAGCTTTCGTTTTGCCGGCGAATCCGTCGATCGCGGCTACAGCATCCTGGTTTTCCCCGAGGGCGATATCAACATGCGCGACACTCCGGACATGGCCCCGTTCCAACACGGCATCGGTCTGCTCGCGCAAAATCTGAACATCCCGGTTGTGCCTATGCGCGTCGACGGCCTCTGGCGCATGCAGAAGGAGCACCGCCGCCTTGCCCACCCCGGCGAAGTCACCGTCCACATCGGCGCCCCTGTCTCCTTCCCGCGCAACACGGCTCCGGCCGAAATCGCCTCCCGTCTGCAGGATCTGGTCCGCTCCTTGTAGGGTTTCCCCCGCGCGACATGGGCGCGCGGGATAGCTGACTGAAATCGCTGTGCTATACGGGGCGTTCAAAATCCCATGCTAGGAAACCATCGCTCATCGGTTCTCACTCTGCAATATTGGGCTCCTGTTGGGTTGTTCCTCGGCACGGTCTTCTTGAACAATCAGTTCCGTTGGGCGCAAGTTATTTTTCTCATAGGTCTCCAACCATTGCTTGAATTTTGTCGGCCTTATTTCTGCCATGGGATATCAAGTCTTGCAGTTGTTCATACCGGCCTCCTGTGTGTATTCACCTTAGGGGAATGTGCAGAAAGGAATCTTATACATGAAGTTAATCCCATGAATTGGCGAGAGCGAATGGGGTTCGGGGCACCTTTAAATTGCATTTCGTCGTGTCTAAATACAAGACGGGTCCATTCGTAGGTCTCCAACCCTTCTTGGAGATTTTGCCGACGGTGGATTTCGCTATGGGGATTTCGGGGTCATGCAGGCGCTCAGTACCGCGCCTCCTGTGCGCATCCGGCTCAGCGGAAATGTGCAGAAACCCAACCTGATACATGAAGTTAATCCCCTGAGGCCGCGAGAGCGAATGGGGTTCAGGGCACCGTGAAATTGCATATCGTCCTGGCGAAGGATGGCGGCGTGCGCCAGATTGAGTTGCTGAGTGGTGATGCGCAGTTGGTACCGGCCGCGATTGATGCCGTCAAACAGTGGCGGTACAAGCCTACTGTCTTGAATGGCCAGCAAGTCGAAGTGGACACCGAAGTTAACGTGGTTTTCTCCCTGAGGAATTGACGACGACGCTGCTCTAGCTGATTTCGGCCCCACCCGCCTCTTATGGCAAAATAGAAAGTCTGTAGAACAGACCTATGGCTAACCGTGTGACCATCGCTCCCGAAAAGCTGTCCAAATCCGCAAAGAAATCCGCTTCGTCCAACGGCAGCAATCATGCCGAGCGCGAACGTATCTTCGATCTTTTCCGCCGCTGGGGCTTTTACGAAGCCACGCTCGACCCTCTGGGCTTCTTCGCCCCCCTCAAATTTCCCGACCTTCAAGGCCTCTCCGGGGAATTCGCCGAGCAAGCGCGCCGCTACTATTGCGGCACTATCGGTGTGGAGATCAATCATCTCCCTGAACCGGAGCGCCGCCGCTGGATCGCCGAGCGCATGGAAGGACCGGAGTTCGAGGTCAACCAGCCAAAAGTTCTCGAGCGTCTGATTCGCGCCGATCTCTTCGAGCAGGTGCTCCAAAGCCGTTATCTCGGCAGCAAGCGTTTTTCCCTCGAGGGCAACACCGCGCTCATTCCGCTTCTCGATGCCATTCTCGACGTAGCCGGGGAAAACGGCGGCATCGATTCCATCATGGCCATGAGCCATCGCGGCCGCCTGAACGTCATGACGCACATCGCCTGCAAACCGGCGCATGAAGTTGTCGCGGGCTTCGAAGATGTCGACCCGCGCAGCGTGCTCGGCGCGGGCGATGTGAAGTATCACGTCGGCGCGACCGGCACGTACGGCACTTCCGCCGGCAAGCAATTGAACATTCACCTGGTTTCCAATCCCAGCCACCTGGAAGCCGTCGATCCTGTGGCCATGGGACGCGCGCGCGCCAAGCAAACGCGCCATGGGGTGCACGGCGCGCAAATCGACCACTCGCAACCCGTCCTCAACAAGGTTTGGTGCATTGTCATGCACGGCGACGCCGCCTATGCCGGCCAGGGCGTGCTCGCCGAAACGCTCAATCTTGCTGATCTCGCGGCTTACTCTGTCGGCGGCACCGTGCATATCATCGTCAACAATCTCATCGGCTTCACCACTCGTCCGACTCAGGAACATTCGTCGCGTTTTGCGTCCAGCATCTCGCGCCGGCAAAGCATTCCGATTTTCCACGT
This sequence comes from Candidatus Acidiferrales bacterium, assembly GCA_963804635.1. Lineage (GTDB taxonomy): Bacteria > Acidobacteriota > Terriglobia > Acidiferrales > UBA7541 > Acidiferrum. Next base: position 186,857 of record CAWDRK010000044.1, on the reverse strand, counting down.
CAACGCGGAAGATCCCGACGCCGTGGTGCGCATCGGCCGCATCGCCGCGGAATATCGCGCGCATTTCAATTCCGATGTGGTCATCGATCTGATCGGTTACCGCCGCCACGGGCACAGCGAAGTGGACGACCCCACGATCACGCAGCCGCGCCTTTACGAGCGCATCAAGTCGCATCCGCAACTCTGGAAGATTTATGCGCAGCACACCGGCATCGATGCCGAGCCCATGGCTGCCAGCATCCGCAAGGAATACGAAGAAGCTCAGCGCAAAGCAGGCAAGCTCACCAAGATCCCGCGCCTTCGCAAATTGCCGGACTACTGGGCCCCGTACAACTACGGCAAATACAATCCCGCGTTCGAAGTCGATACCGGGCTCTCTCGCGAAAAGCTTGCGGAAATCACCGCTGGACTGATTCGCCCGCCCGCTGGATTTCACGTGCATCCGAAAATCGTGAAATTGCTGGAACAGCGCGGCGAAATGGGATACGGCAAGCGTCCGGTGGATTTTGGTTTTGCCGAACTTCTCGCATTTGGCTCACTCGTTCTGGAAGGCAATCCCGTTCGGCTGACCGGGCAGGATTCGCAGCGCGGCACGTTCAACCAGCGCCACGCTGTTCTGCTCGACACGCAGACGGAGCAGGAGTATCTCCCGCTGGCGCATCTCTCTGCCTCCCAGGCCTTCTGCGAAATTCACAACTCTTCGCTGTCCGAATTCGCTTGCCTGGGCTTCGAATACGGCTTTTCGCGCGACTATCCCGAAGGCCTGGTTCTCTGGGAAGCTCAGTTCGGCGATTTCGTCAACGGCGCGCAGATCATCATCGACCAGTTCATCAGCGCCAGCGAAGACAAGTGGGGACTTCCCACCGGCCTCGCTCTGCTGCTTCCCCACGGCTACGAAGGCCAGGGTCCGGAGCATTCCAGCGCCCGCATCGAACGCTTCATGCAGCTCGCCGCCGAAGGCAATATGAATATTTGCCAGCCTTCCACCGCCGCGCAGTATTTCCACCTGTTGCGCCGCCAGGCCCGCCGGCTGTGGCGCAAGCCTCTGATCGTTTTCACCCCGAAGAGCATGCTGCGTCATCCGGATGCTTCTTCCGTTCTTGAAGAATTCGAGCGCCCGCGCTTCCTCACTCTCGTGCCCGATCGCGAAGTCACCGACGCGCAGAGTATCCTCATTGCCAGCGGCAAGGTGGGCCATGACCTCCGCGCGGAACGGCGCCGCCGCAACGACACCAGCACTGCCATCTTTTTTCTCGACCAGCTTTACCCGCTGCCAAAAGCCGAAATTGCCGCCGCCATCGATGCGCATCCCAACACCAGGGAAATCGTCTGGGTCCAGGAAGAACCCGCCAACATGGGCGCGCTCTTCTACGTGCTTCCGCGCCTGGAACGCATCGCCAAGGACAAAAACATTCGCGTGCGCTCCGTGAAACGTTCCGCGAGCGCCAGTCCGGCCACCGGTTCTTCCAAAGCCCACGAACTCGAGCAGAAGACCCTGATCACGCTGGCCTTCGCCACAACTCCCAACTCCTGATCTCCGGGTGCGCCACACGCCGTGTCCGCCTGTGGGCTCCGGCATTCTCTTTTTCCGCCTGTAGCGCTGGCTTTCCTGCCAACTGTGAAACACCGCTGGCATCGCAACCCCGTGGCTAGCATAAAAGCCGGCGCCCCATTGAAGACGCAAACCCTCTCTCGGGCCACAGCGTCAGCCCTACATGAATCGCTGATCGCTACTCACCGATCACGTTGCCGGAAACCACTCGGGACCGTAACCTCGTTACCATATCTGGCATCTGCTGTTCCTGAGGAGAACACGTATGACCAGCGCTCCAGACAACGGACTCGTGCACCTCAGCAGTTCCCACTCGGTCGCCGAAACTGCCAAGCGCCTGGAGGCGAGTCTCGCCGCTCACGGCATCACTATTTTTTGCCGGGTCGAGCACAGTGGCGAGGCCGAAAAGGTGGGCTTGCACATGCCTCCTACGCAGGTTCTAATCTTCGGCAGCCCCAAAGGCGGCACGCCGCTGATGCTCGCCTCCCCCACCGTCGCCATTGACCTCCCGCTGAAGGCCCTCATCTGGCAAGATGCCGGCGGCAAAGTCTGGCTTTCGTACAACTCCCCGGAATATCTGCAGCAGCGCCACAACATTCCCCCGGAACTGATCAAGAACCTCGCTGGCCCGACTCCCCTGCTCGAGGCCGCTGCCGCCAGCTGACCTGGCACCGCGCTCAAATATGAATGCGCTGTTAACCCCTGCCCAGTCCGCTGCTTAGCGTCGTTTACAGTTCATTCATATTCTTGTCATCTCCTGCTCACCACATCTCCGGCTTCCCCTGCCACAATACTCTCGATTCAGGCAATTCCCCGGGGGTTCATACAAATCCATGCCTACCGCGATTCGGCGGCCTACGGTAGACTCCTACCGATGCGATCTGCGGTTCGAGAGCGGTACATGAAACGCATCCTGATCATTGAAGACGACCGCGACATCGTCGAACTCGTTCGCTATAACCTTGCCAATGAAGGTTTTCAAATCAGCGCCGCTCTTGATGGCGCCAGCGGCCTATCCTCGCTCAAGAAGTCACCTCCCGATCTGCTGCTGCTCGACCTCATGCTGCCCAAGCTGTCGGGCTTGGACATTTGCCGCGAGATCCGCAAGGACGAATCCCTGAATCGCCTCCCCATCCTGATGCTCACGGCTCGCGGCGACGAAGCCGACCGCGTGGTTGGCCTCGAAATGGGCGCCGACGATTACGTCACCAAGCCCTTCAGTCCCCGCGAGCTGATTGCCCGCGTTAAGGCTCTTATTCGCCGCGCCGAACCGCCCACCGATGCTCCCCGCATCCTGGAAATCGGCCGCCTGGCCATCGACCCGGCTTCCTACCGCGTCAGTCATGCGGGAAGGCCCGTGCCGCTGAGCACCCTTGAATTTCGTTTACTCTATTACCTGGCTTCGCGCCCTAATCGCGTCTTCACTCGGGATCAGTTACTCGACGCCGTGTGGGGCACCGACCGGTTCGTCACTCCGCGCAGCGTCGACGTTTACGTTCGCCGCTTGCGTGAAAAGATCGAATCCGACCCGGAAAATCCCCTGCACCTGAAGACCGTGCGCGGCGCCGGCTATCTTTTCGAAACCCGTGCGGCCTAAATTCTTTTGGAAACTCGCGCTGACCTTCCTGGCGCTGCTGCTGAGCGTTTTGCTCGCCGTGGATTTCCTTGCCGAGCGCACCCTTCGCAGCAGCTATCAGACTCACGGTTTTCAGGAACTCAAAGCGCTCGCCAGCGTTCTCGGCCGTCAGCCTCTGCCCGCCGGCTCTCCGCAAACGCCGCTGGATAATTCTGCTCTGAACACCTGGGTGAAAAACGCCGCTGCCAACGGCGTACGCGTGACCCTGATTGCCTCCGACGGCACAGTCTTGGCCGACTCCGAATCCGCAACGCAAACTATGGAGACCCATGCCGGCCGCCCCGAAGTGCTCCAAGCTTTGCAGAACGGCGAGGGCCAATCCACGCGCGAGAGTGTGTCGGTCAAGCGTCCTCTTCTTTATTACGCGGTGCGCGAGAATTTTCCCGACGGTACTCCTGTTATTTTGCGCCTCGCGTTGCCGGTGGAAAGCATCGACCAGGAATTGGCCACCTTCCGCACCCGGCTCTGGCTGTGGTCCCTTCTGATCCTTGTTCTCGCCGCCGTGGTTGCCCTGCTGATCTCCCGCTCCTACGCCGATCGCATTGAGCGGCTGCGCGAGTTCTCGGTGCGCGTGGCGGAAGGAGATTTTCGTCCCTTGCCGGGAGACGGTAAAGGCGACACCCTGGAATCTCTTGGCGTTTCGTTGAATCAAACCGCGCAACGGCTCGATCGCACGATCCGCACGCTCACCGAGGAGCGCAATCTTTCCGCGGCGATTCTCGGCTCCATGGTGGAAGGCGTCGCGGTCGTGAACGGCGTCGAGCGCCTTGTTTTTGCCAACCCCGGCTTCGCTCAGATCCTCGACCTGGACGTACCGCCCGTTTCCGGAAGCTCGCTGCTTGAAGTGGTACGCCAAACCGAACTCATCGAAGCGGTGCGCCGCGTTCTGGCCGGCGAGCCGCGCGTCGAAGCTGAGATTGTCACTGGCACGCTCCGGCAGCACCATTTCGCCGCCACCGTTGCTTCCGTTCGCGCCGGGGAAACGTCAGGCGCGGTCATCGTGCTGCACGACATCACCGAACTGCGCAAACTCGAGCGCGTCCGACGTGACTTCGTCGCCAACGTGTCCCACGAATTCCGCACTCCGCTCACCGCCATTCAGGGTTTCTCTGAAACACTTCTCGCCGGCGCCGTTAATGATCCCAACAATCGCGATCGTTTCCTCGGCATCATTCTTGAACATTCACGCCGCCTCGCTCGCCTCACCGAAGACCTCTTGCGCCTTTCTGAAATGGATGCGGAGCGCCTTGAGCTGGAGGTTCGCCGTCTCGCGGTCTCGCAACTTGTCGAATCCTGCTACGAGACCGCGCAACGCCGCGCCGCCGAAAAAGGGCTAACCCTTTCTCTCCAGTTACCCGGTCGTCTCCCCGATGTTGCCGGCGATTCGCGCCGCCTGCAGGAGGTGCTACAAAATTTGCTGGACAATGCCATTCAGTACACCCTGCCGGGCGGAAAAATCGTTCTGAGCGCCGAAGCCAAGAATGACGAAGTCATCTTCACCGTCGCTGATACCGGCATTGGCATCCCGCGATCGGACCAGCCGCGCATCTTTGAGCGCTTCTATCGCGTGGATGCGGCACGTTCGCGGGAAGCGGGCGGCACCGGTCTCGGCCTCAGCATCGCCAAGCACCTCATCGAAGTTCATGGCGGACGCATCTGGGTGGAAAGCGAAGTGGGTGAGGGCTCACAATTCCATTTCTCCATTCCGGTCTTCGACCCGGAGCGCGCCGCGACACGCACTGCGGTCTCCGCCGGGAGCCGCACCGGCCGGGCATATCCCGCCAATTCATAGCTATGCGCCGCGCCTCCCTTCGCCTCTTATTCACCTGCGCGTCAACAAGCAGTAACATCACCACCCCACACTGGTCTTAGCGTGCGAGGGTGTTTAAGGCTGCCTCGCAGCGGAGGCCTGAATGGCTACTGCCCCTGGGTTGACGGAAGTGGTGTTGTACGACACGTTGGTCAACTACCTGATCTCCATGGCTCGCCTGGTCGAAGGGGCCATGAATCGTGCCCTCGACGCCATCGTCAGTTTTGAGAGCCAACGCACCGCCAGCCTTCCCGGTGAAGTTTTCCTGCTCGAACCGCGCATCAACGAAATGGAAATCGTGATTGATGAGCATGCCGTTCGACTCCTGCGCCGCGGATCGTTTACGGAAGACGAGACTCGCCTCATCGTCGCCGCGCTGAAAATCACCAATGATCTGGAGCGGATTGGCGATATCGCCGTCAACATCGCCGAACGCGTGATCTCTCTTCGCGAAATGCCGCAAGCGCAAACTCCCGAGGAACTGGCTCCCATGGCCGCAGCCGTTCGCTCCATGGTCAGCCGCAGCCTGGGCGCGCTGATCTTTCGCAATGCGGAGTTGGCCGCGCAGGTCCTGGAGTGCGACGATGTGGTCGATCAGTATCGCGACCGGATCTTTGAGCACCTGCTTCAGCGCATGACCCAGGACGTCACCCGGGTTACGCCTGACATGCAGTTCGTCCTGGCGACGCGCCATCTCGAACGCATCGCCGACCACGCCACCAACATCGCCGAAGACATCATTTTCTGGGTCCGCGGACTCGATGTCCGCCACGGCCGGGGTCTGACCCTCCTTCCCGAACAGCAGCAGGAGGACGTTGTGGTTCGGCGCTCAGGCGAGGTCACAGATAATTCATGCGCCCTTTATTCAGGCGTGACTCCGTCTTGCGAAACTCAACGTGTTTAGTCTTCACTCCAAGTCCTACCACGGGGACCGGTTGCACCCCTGGCTCCGGTCCCTTCTCCTCCCTTTTTTTGCGACACACCTTTGATGCACCCTATTGACGGCCATTCCGAATCTAATCTATGTTTATTGTATGGAGAGAATCCGAGTGACTGACAGCCCCGCTTGGGGAGGCACCCCTACCATCTGGCGGGTGTGTGTCTGCCTTGTCTTGATCGCCTCGATTCTCTACAACCCGTTCTTCGCGTTGAAGATTCAGTCCGACGGCCTGGTTTATGCCTCCTTGGCACGCCATCGCTCGACTGTCGGTTCGTCGGAAATGCAGCATTACCCCCCGGTCCAGGCCGAGTACGCGCAACCCGATGCAACGGTCGAAGAGACGGCCATCAAAGTCTCGGTAGTGCAGACCGAATACCCCGCCAGGATCATCTTGGATCAAGCGCTGCCACCGCAGCCGGAACTGATCGCTAGCATCTGTTTCCGTCCCCCGCCTTCGCTGTAACGCTCTTTAGAACCCCTAGTCTGGCAAAAGTACTCTGAAATTTCGGTCGCCCCGTGCTCGTCGGGCGCGTTCCGCATTTAGCCCATTAGGTATAGGCTCGGTGCACAATCCATCGTTCTGACCATAGGCAGGAAAAGGTATGACAAACAAAAAATATCTGGTGATCGCGGCGTGGCCCTTGTGGGACTGCTGGCCTTCTGGGGACTGTTCCGCCACGCAAAAACCGAAGCCGATGGCGCTGACAATCCCGAGCACGCCAGCGTGCCCGTGGCGGCTGTCGTCAAGGTCGGACACGGCACTCTGGGCACTCCGCTCACATTGGCAGGCGGCTTTAAGCCCTTTCAGGAAGTCGACCTCCATGCCAAGGTTGCCGGCTACATCAAAACCATGTACGTCGATGTCGGCTCGCACGTGAAGGAAGGACAGACCCTCGCCGTCCTGGAGGTTCCGGAACTTGCCGCCGAATTATCCGGCGCCGACGCCGCTGTACGCCGCGCCAAAGAAGAAATCCGGCGCGCTCAAGGCGATGTTCAACGCGCAAAATCCGCTCATGAAGCCACCCACGCTATGGCGGACCGATTGACGCAAGCCTCCGAGTCCCGCGCCGGGCTGGTCGCCCAACAGGAAGTGGACGATGCGCGCGCCAAGGACTTGGAAGGTGAAGCGCAAGTCTCCAGCGCTCAAGCCGCCCTGAGCGCCGCGGAACAGGCGCTCGATGTCGCCGTGGCCACTCAACAGCAGTACAAAGCGCTTTCCGACTACACGAAAATCACCGCTCCCTTTACCGGCGTCATCACCGTGCGCTACGCCGACACCGGTTCTTTGATCGCCGCGGGCACTTCCTCCAGCACTCAGTCCGCTCCCGTGGTCCGCATTGCGCAAATTTCCGTGCTGCGATTGGTCCTGCCCATTCCTGAATCCATCGCCGGCCAGATCCGCCTGGGCGATCCCGTCAAGGTTCACGTCCAAGCGTTGAACCAGGATTCCGTCGGCAAAGTTTCCCGCTTTGCTGACGCCCTGGACCCACAAACCCGCACCATGGAAACCGAAATCGATTTCCAGAATCCCGACGGCAAGCTCTTACCGGGAATGTACGTGGAAGCCAAGATCGGTGTGGCCGCCAGGACTGATGTTCTGACGGTCCCCCTGGAAGCAGTGGAAACCAACGGATCGGAAGGAACTGTTCTGGTCGTGAACGCACAAAATATGCTCGAGGAACGCAAGGTACACCTTGGCCTGCAGGGCAGCACCCGCGTCGAAGTCCTCTCCGGACTTTCCGACGGCGAGCGCGTTGTGATCGGCAGCCGCAATGAGTTTCGCGCCGGAATGAAAGTCACTCCGAAAGAAATTGAACTCGGGCAACCCGGCGGTCCAGGAGCGAAGTAATGCCCAAGTTTGCCCTCGCCTATCCCTACTTCATCATTATGATCTGCCTGGTGGTGGCAGTCGTAGGTGTCACCACGGTCGCGCGCATGCCCGTGGACTTGTTCCCGCAGATCAACATCCCTGTCGTCGTGGTGGCCACATTTTATTCCGGAATGCCACCGCAGCAGATTGAAGCGGATATCACCAACACCTTCGAGCGATTCTTCACTCTCGGCAGCAACATCGATCACATCGAATCGCGCTCATTAACCGGCGTGAGCCTGATCAAGGTTTATTTCAAACCGGGAACCAATGCCAACGCCGCGCTCAGCAACATCGCCAACCTGGCGATGGCCGACCTTCGTCGATTCCACCCGGTACCCTCCCACCGGTAGTGCTGAAATTCGACGCTGCCAGTCTGCCGGTGTGCCTGATCACGCTAAAGGGCCAGGGTCTGAATGAAACCCAATTGAAAGATCTGGCGCAATTTCAGGTGCGCAATCAGGTTGCCAACGTAAAGGTGCGCTTCGGTGCCGCAGCCCTTTGGCGGAACTTACCGGCAGATCCAGGTGTACGTCGACCCGGTGAAGCTCGAGGCGCATCAGTTCAGCCTGATGGACGTGGTGCAAGCCGTCAACGATTCGAACCTGATTCTGCCCGCCGGAGACGTGCGCATTGGCAATCGCGACTACAACATTTACGCCAATAGCCAGGTCGCCAACTCCGGAGACGTCAACAAGATTCCCCTTGAAGACCGTCGGCCTCGGTTCCGTCTTGGTCGCCGACGTCGGCAAAGCCGAAGATGCCGGAGCGATCCAGACGAACATCGTGCGAATCGATGGACAACGATCGGTCTATATTCCGGTGCTGAAACAGGGAGGGGACAGTAACACCATCGCGATCGTCAACGGCGTCAAAGAAGCCACCAAGCACCTGGTCGATGTGCCAGACGTTTTGAAGACCGCCGTGGTGTTTGACCAGTCCATTTTCGTTAAAACCGCTCTCACGAACCTTCTGAAGGAAGGCGGCATCGGTCTGCTGCTTACCGGATTGATGATTTTGCTGTTCCTGGGAAGCCCACGCGCGACGTTCGCCGTGCTGCTCTCCATTCCTCTTTCGGCGCTGGCTTGTTTTCTGGTGATCAACGGCATGGGCGGGTCGATTAATACCATGCTTCTGGGCGGCCTGGCGCTGGCCTTTTCTCGGCTTATCGACAATTCCGTCGTGGTGCTGGAGAACATCTTCCGCTTCATGGAGCAGGGAGCCTCGCCGACGGAGGCAGCGGAAAAAGGCGGTTCGGAAATCGCCCTCGCGGTACTCGCGGCGACCTGCACTACGTCGATCGTGTTTTTCCCGGTGACGCTTTTCTTCGGCGTCAGCCGCTACCTGTTCACTGATCTGGCGCTGGGAGTGGTGCTTATCGATCTTTGCTTCCTATATTTTTGCGCTTACCGTCGTGCCTCTGTACTGCGCGCACTTCATCCGCATTCGCCCACATGGAAAAGCAGCCCAGGCAAATAAGGAGGCGCGCTTTCGAAGATCGTTCATCGATTCAACTCGGTATTCCAGAAGCTGCTGGCCTATTACGAGAAGTACTGTGACCCGCGCGCTGGTGAAGCCGGGAAGGACCGCGGCGTACCTTCTCGGTGGGATCGTGCTCGCCGTGGCGTTGGTTTTTCCGTTCGTGGGCCGCGCCTATTTCCCGCGAACCGATCCTGGACAATTCGTGATCAGCCTTAAAGCTCCAACCGGCACGCGGTTGGAAGTGACCGACAAGTATGTCGCCCGGGTGGAGGACGATATTCGCTCAGTGATCCCGAAGCACGACCTGGAGATGATTGTGTCCAATATTGGCATTACACCGGATCTTTCGGCCATTTATACCAGAAATTCCGCCATGCACACGGCGTTTGTGCAAGTGAACCTTACGGAAGATCACGCCTGGGAAGCTACGCAGTACATGGAACGCCTGCGCCGGAAACTAGCGAACGACCTGCCGGAATTGAGTACCTACTTTCAAGCGGGGGGCCTGGTGGATTCGGTGGTGAACCAGGGTTTGCCGGCGCCGCTGGACATTCAGGTGAGCGATAACGACCTGGCGGAAGGATATGGCATCGCGAGAAAAATCGCCCTGCAGCTCAAAGGCTCAAAGCGCGTCAGCGATGTGCTGATTCCTCAGGATATCGACTATCCGGGACTGGAATTAAATATCGACCGTGAACAAGCCAGTCTGCTGGGATTGACCCCCAAAGATGTGGTGGACAATGTCATCACGGCCCTCACTTCCGACGGCATGATCGCACCCAGCTACTGGATCGATCCGAAGAGCGGAAACAACTACATGCTCACGGTGCAGTATTTCAACGAAAAAATCGATTCCATGACCATGTCGGACTTTCGAAACATCCCTCTGCGGGCCGCCACTTCGTCCTCGTATACACCTCTGGAATCGGTCGCCAGGATCGTGCCCATCAATACACCTACCGAAGTCGACCACTATCAGATTCGCCGCGTCGTCGATGTTTTTGTGATGCCTAAGAGCGAGGATCTGAGCGGCGTCTACAGCGAGGTGCAGCACATGCTCAAGGGTCTTACTTGCCCAAGAATGCGCGCGTCAGAGTGCAGGGCGCGGTCGTCGGCATGAGCCAATCATTCGCTCGCTTTGGTGTGGGTCTGCTGCTCTCCATCGTTCTGGTGTACCTCATTCTGATGGCGCAATTCCGCTCCTTCATCGATCCCTTCATCATCCTGACGGCGATCCCGCCGGGACTGGCGGGTTCGGTCATGTTTCTGTGGATGACCGGCACAACGCTGAACATCATGTCGCTGATGGGCGTGATCATGATGACCGGCATCGTGGTGTCCAACAGTATCTTGATCGTGGAATTTTCCGGAATCTTGCATGAGCGAGGAATGGCATTAAAGGAAGCGGTGGTGGAAGCCTGCAAAGTGCGCTTGCGTCCCATCTTGATGACCTCGCTCGCGACGCTGCTGGCCTTGTTGCCCATGGCTCTGGGAATCGAGGCTGGCAGCGAACAATATGCGCCGCTGGCCCGCGCGATGATCGGCGGTCTGGGTGTGTCTGTGGTCTTGACCGTATTTCTGGTGCCGGCGGTGTACCTGGTGATTCACGGTAGGAGACGGATGGCGGAGGTCCAGGCGTGAGTCAGGTGCAGCTGCAGACAACCGTGCGTTCCCTCGGATGGCGACCAAGCGAAGTTGATGCCGGCGAGCACGCCGCCTCGGGAGGCTAGTAATGCCGAAGTTTGCCCTTGCATATCCGTATTTCATCATCATGGTTTGCCTGGTGGTCGCGGTGGTGGGTGTGACCACCATGGTGCGCATGCCGGTGGACTTGTTCCCGCAGATCAACATCCCCGTGGTTGTGGTCGCGACGTTTTACGCCGGCATGCCTCCGCAACAAATCGAAGCGGACATTACCAACACCTTCGAACGATTCTTTACCCTTGGCAGCAACATCGACCACATCGAGTCGCGCTCCCTCACCGGCGTTAGCCTCATCAAAATCTATTTTCAACCCGGAACGGATGCCAACGCCGCATTCAGCAACATTGCCAATCTCGCGATGGCCGACTTGCGACGACTTCCGCCCGGAACGCTGCCCCCCGTGGTGCTGAAGTTCGACGCCTCGAGCCTGCCGGTTTGCCTGCTCACCCTGAAAGGCCAGGGACTCAGCGAAACGCAGCTCAAGGATCTGGCGCAATTCCAGGTCAGGAATCAGGTCGCCAATGTGCCGGGGGCTTCGGTGCCGCAACCGTTTGGAGGAACGTACCGGCAGATCCAGGTATTTGTCGATCCGTGAAGCTCGAAGCTCACCAACTGAGCCTCATGGATGTGGTCAACGCCATTAATCAGTTCCAACTTGATTCTGCCGGCGGGAGACGTGCGCATTGGCAACCGCGACTACAACATTTACGCCAACAGCCAAGTTCCAAAAGTCGAGGAGATCAACCAGGTCCCTCTCAAGAGCGTCGGCCTCGGCTCGGTGTTGGTCGCTGACGTCGGTAAAGCAGAAGACGCCGGCGCCATTCAGACCAACATTGTCAGGATTGACGGACAAAAATCCGTGTACATCCCGATTTTGAAGCAGGGCGGGGATAGCAACACCATCGCCATCGTCAACGGAATCAAGGAAGCCATCAAAGATCTGGTCGACGTCCCGGATGTGCTGAAGACTGCTGTGGTCTTCGATCAATCCATCTTCGTAAAAACCGCGGTAGTCAACCTGTTGAAAGAAGGTGGCATCGGTCTTGCGCTCACTGCTTTGATGATTCTGTTGTTTCTGGGAAGCCCGCGCGCCACATTTGCCGTGCTTCTCTCTATTCCCCTCTCTGCCCTGACCTGTTTCCTGGTGATGAACGCCATGGGCGGTTCCATCAACACCATGCTTCTCGGAGGCTTGGCGCTCGCCTTTTCCCGCTTGATCGACGACTCCGTCGTGGTCCTCGAAAATATCTTTCGGTTCATGGAGCAGGGCGTGGCTCCTCACGAAGCCGCGGAAAAAGGCGGCATGGAAGTCGCTCTCGCCGTGCTCGCCGCCACTTCGACCACCTCCATCGTCTTTTTCCCAGTCAGTTTCTTCTACGGCGTCAGCCGCTACCTCTTCGCGGACCTGGCTCTCGGCGTAGTCATTTCCATTTTCGCTTCCTACATTTTTGCCATGACCGTCGTTCCTCTCTACTGCGCCTATTTCATCCGCCTCGATGCCCACGGAGAAGAGAGCCACGAAAGTCCCAAAGGTTCGCTGAGCAAAGTGGTCCACAAGTTCAACGAGTTCTTCCAGCGCCTTTTGAATTATTACGAACGAAAGGTGACGCGCGCCCTGGAACGCCCCGGCCGTACCGCGATTTACATCCTCGCCTCCATTGTGGTGCTCTTCGCCATTCTTTTTCCCTTTGTCGGACGCGCCTACTTCCCACGCACCGATCCCGGTCAATTCGTCATCAACGTCAAGGCGCCCTCCGGCACCCGCCTGGAAGTCTCCGACAAATACATTGCGCAGGTTGAGCGCGATATCCGCTCCGTCATCCCCAAAAGCGATCTGGAAATGATTGTTTCCAATATCGGCATTACTCCCGACCTTTCCGCCATCTACACCAGCAACTCCGCAATGGATACCGCCTTTGTGCAAATTAACTTGCGCGAAGATCACAAAGTTGGAAGCTACGAATATATGGAGCGCGTGCGCGAAAAGCTGGCCAGCGATCTTCCGCAACTCAGCATCTATCTGCAGGCCGGCGGCCTTGTCGATTCGGTCGTGAATCAGGGTTTACCCGCGCCTCTGGACATTCAAGTCAGCGACAATAATTTGGACGAAGGTTACAGCATCGCGCGCAATCTCGCGCTGCAACTCAAAGGCTCCAAGCTTGTCAGCGACGTGCTGATCCCGCAGGCGATCGATTTCCCAGGCCTGGAACTCAACATCGATCGGCAACAAGCCAGCCTGCTCGGCCTTACCCCGCGCGATGTCGTCGACAATGTCATCACCGCGCTCACTTCCGACGGCATGATCGCTCCCAGTTACTGGATCGATCCCAAAACCGGCAACAACTACATGCTCACGGTGCAATACTCCAACGAAAAAGTCGACACCATGACCATGACGGATTTCCGCAATATTCCCTTGCGTGCACCAAAAAATGCCTCCTACACGCCCTTGCAGTCTGTCGCGAAAATCGAGCCGATCAACACTCCCACCGAAGTCGATCACTACCAGATCCGGCGCGTCGTCGATATTTACGTCATGCCTCGCACCGAGGACCTCAGCGGCGTCAACAATGAGGTCAATCATCTTCTGAAGGGCTTGACGCTTCCCAAAAATGCCACCATTCGTGTGCAAGGCGCGGTCGTCGGCATGAATCAGTCCTTCCTTCGTTTCGCTCTCGGTCTGCTTCTCGCTGTCATCCTGGTTTATCTCATTCTCATGGCGCAGTTCCGTTCTTTCATCGATCCGTTCATCATTCTCACCGCCATCCCTCCGGGACTCGCCGGCGTGCTCATTATTCTTTGGATGACCGGCACCACTCTGAACATCATGTCCCTGATGGGCGTGATCATGATGACCGGCATTGTGGTCTCCAATAGCATTTTGATTGTCGAATTCTCCGGCATCCTGCACAGCCGCGGCCTGCCGCTCAAGCAAGCGGTCGTGGAAGCGTGCAAAGTTCGCTTGCGCCCGATTCTCATGACTTCGCTCGCGACGTTGCTCGGCTTGATTCCCATGGCCCTTGGCATCGAGGCTGGCAGCGAACAATATGCGCCTCTGGCGCGCGCGGTGATCGGCGGCCTGGCAGTTTCCGTAGTTGTCACCGTCTTTCTCGTGCCCGCGGTCTATCTGATCATTCACGGAAGAAAACAGGCCCATGTCCCGGAGGTGGCGTCGTGAAGCAGTTCGTTCGGGTGGCGGCAATCCTACTCGCTGTGTCTGTGGCTCCGTCGATGGCGCAACAGACGCCACCGACTCCCGCGTCCGCTTCTCCATCGACCACGACTACTCCTGCTACTCGCCAAATCACTTTGCAGGAGGCGGAAGCCACCGCCATCAAGAACAATCCGCAGATAACCGTTGGTAAGTTGCAGGCGTTGCAAGCGCACGAATTTACTCGCGAGGCCCGCGCGGCGCTCTACCCTCAAGTGGGCTTGAGCGTGACTGCCGTAGGCTCCGATCCCGGCAGCCGCATTTCCGCGGGCTTCCTGAACAATCCAACCGTGTATCCCAGGGTTGCTGCCGGCGCCACCGTGAGCCAGCTGATCACCGATTTTGGCCGCACACAAAACCTGGTCGCCAATTCCGTATTTCAGGCCAAAGCGCAGGACCAGAACGCCATTGCCACTCAGCAGCAAATTGTTCTGGCCGTGGACGAAGCTTTCTACAACACACTCGAGACGAAAGCGCTTCTCCATGTAGCCGAAGACACCGTGAAAGCCAGGCAGGACCTCGTTGACCAGGTGCAGGCTCTCACCAACGCCAAATTGAAATCCGATGTCGATTTGAGCTTCAGCAAGGTGGACTTCGCCCGCGCCAAGCTCCTGCTCCTGGAATCCCAAAACAGCTACGAGGCCTCCCTCTCCACCCTTTCCGCTATTCTCGGTTATCCCGACCGCCAGGATTTCGCGCCCGTCGAGCCTGCATCTCAAAATACGCCGCCCGCGGTTGATGCCGCCCCGCTGATTCAACAAGCACTCAACCAGCGTCCGGAGGTACGATCGCTCCAAGATGAAGTGACCGCTGCCACAAAATTCAGCAAGGCGGAACACGACCTGTGGTGGCCCACGGTATCCGCGATCGGCGTGGTCGGCGCAGCACCAATTCGAAACGACAACATTACAAACTGGTACGGCGCCGGCGGTGTGAACATCAACATTCCCGTCTTTAATGGTTTCCTGTTCAACGCGCGCGCAAAAAGCGCCGATCTGGATACCGAAGTGAAACGCAAACGCCTGCAGGATCTGCAAAACAATGTTGCACGCGATGTCCGCAATACCTGGCTCGACACCGAAAAGGCTTACGAACGCCTTTCCGTTACTCAGCAACTTCGCGATGAAGCGCAACTGGCGCTGGAATTGTCCCAGGCGCGCTACAAGCTCGGACTCGCCACTATCGTCGAATTAAGTCAGGCCGAATTACAAAAAACCGAAGCTGACATTGACGATACGGACGCCCGCTATCAATACGGAGTCTCGCAAATTTTCCTCGCGTACCAGATGGGCATAATGCGCTAGCCCACTGTTCCATTTTTGAAGCTCTACAAAAAACTCTCTGAAATGTTCTTTTAGCGTCCTGATTTCGGTCTCGCTCTTGTTCTGACACGTCAGGAGGCGCTAGCATTGTTGCGACTCTTTAACCTTGAAATGACGGCCTGAAACACTCCAGATGCAGACCCTGTCTGCCCGATTGTTACGGCTATCCATCGCTTCCATTGACATCGGCGTAAGAGTCTCCAACGCAAGCCTCCACGAGGCGACGTGTCTCCCCTGTTTCGTCTGCATTCTGCAACAAAAGAGAGGCAAGGAAAAAACTCGCGTCACTCGCACTATCGCTGTTCCTTAACGCCGGAACCGCGCTTGCTGATTCACCCAAAGACGCTCCAAATCATGCGGCTGCCAAGACCGCACAGCCCGCTAAAGCGACGGCGGCAAAGAGCAGCGCGGAAATAGCGTCGGAAGTGGAAGAAGAACTGTCAGACTCTTCAAGCGCAGCAGCAAGAACTTCAGGCGAGCGTCAAAATCGTCAATACGCCAGCAATTCCAGGTTGCGGCGCTGCTGGGCAACAGCCCTGCTCCGTTCCCGGAACGATTCAGCCTGCCTATCCAGCCTTGAGCACCACTTCCATTTCTACCGACGGCATTGGCGGCTACGGCTCGCCCTTTGCAAACAACTCCGGTTGCAGCGTCGAAGTTCTCCCGGCGGGGACTGGTACGCCAGGAACTGGCGGCACCTGCGCAGGTGACACGCGTTACCTCTTCGAAGTTACCCTCGGCTTCTGGAACAAAATTTACCAAGGCGAAAAGGGCGGTCTCGCGCCACGCTTGGTCCGGCAGCGACGGTATCAATACCAATTCCGGCATTGCGCCTCATGCGGTCGACAATATGTTCTGGACCCCCTTCCGCTACTACCTGCCTTAACTCTGGGCAACGCTAAATTCCCACTCGGGGCAGCATTTTTTCCGCCGCCCCTTTCCTTTTCGATTCGCCTGTGCGACATCTAAATTCTCGATTTCGGCTTGTCCGATTTATTCAAGACACGGGTGGGTATTCGGCTAATGTTCTGGACCATGTTCACTCGAAGAGAGCTTTTGGCGGGCTTAGCAGCGGCAACGCTAACCTCTTTTGCGACAGGAGAATCTCAGACCATGGAGCAGCGAATCAGCCTGGTAACACTTGGCGTGAAAGATCTTGTGGCATCGAAGCAATTCTACGTCGATGGCCTTGGCTGGAAACCCGTGTACGAGGACAAAGAGATCATCTTTTTTCAAGCCCGCGGGCTGATCTTTGCCCTCTTCCTGCGCGACAAGCTCGCCGAGGATTTTCAAGTCGATCCGGCAACATTTGGGCGGGCAGCCGTGGCGCTGGCTTACAACGTGCGCGCGAAGAGCGAAGTCGATGCACTGCTGAAACGAGCCGCGACCGCGGGAGCGACTATCTTAAAGCCGGCTCGGGAGGCATCTTGGGGCGGTTACTCGGGCTATTTTGCGGATCCCGACGGATTTGCATGGGAAATCGCCTGGAATCCGGCGTGGCACGTGGCGCCGGACGGCCGCGTGCAGTTCCGCTGAAAAGCACAGGAACCTGCCCCGGCCGGTTTCGCATCCTTACTGCGGCTGCGGGAGAGCGAACGCGACGTAGACCCCGCCCGATCGCGAGCGCGAATCCTTGCCGCCACCGGCAGCGATGACGACGAATTGGCGCCCATTGATTTGGTAGGTGGCTGGCGTGGCATTGCCGGAGAACGGCAGAGAAGTTTCCCACAGCAGCGCGCCGGTGGATTTGTCAAAGGCCCGGAATTTTTTGTCGTAGTTGGTGGCGCCAATAAACAGAAGTCCACCGGCGGTAACGATAGGCCCACCATAATTCTCCGTCCCGGAGTTTTTGAGGCCTTGAGCAGCGAGTTCTGGATATTCGCCCAGAGGAATTTTCCAGGCATATTCGCCGGTATTGAGATCAATCGCATTCAGCGTGCCCCAAGGCGGAGCCACCGCAGGATAACCTTCTTGATCGAGAAAGCGTTTGTAGCCGGTGAGGTGATAGGGAATCTCGGCTGATTCGGGCACGATGCTAGCCAATTCCTTGCTTTCACCGGTGCTGAGAAAATCCACCAAGGCATAAATTTGTTCACCGGAAAGATTCGGGAAGCCGGGCATGCGGCCCTTGCCATCCTGAATCGTCCCGGCGATGGCTTGCGGCGCAAGGCGATCGCTGACACCCAGAAGAGAAGGCGTGCTGGGAGGAGAACCGGCGCGGTTATCGGCGTGACAAATGCTGCACTGGCTCATGTAAAGAGATTTGCTGGTGTCTTCGTGGATGTTCTTGGCGAGAGCACCGGTCCAGGCGATGTCATTGGCATTGATATAAATGATGGACGTTTCGGGATCGACGGCGGCGCCCCCCCATTCGGCTCCTCCATCGAAGCCGGGGAAGACAACCGTGTCTTTGCCGATGCTGAAGGGCACGAACTGGCCGGCGTTGCGGAACGTATGAAATTTCTCGAGGGCCAGCTGATGGGCTGCGGGCGTGCGGTTGGTTAGCAGATCTTCGCTGAGAGTCTGCCGCGAAAACGGCGCGGGCCTGGTGGGGAGGCCTTGTTGACGAGCGGTGCGCTCGCCGGGAATGTTACTGGGAGGATAATCGCGGTAGACGATAGGAAAGAGTGCAGAGCCGTTGGTGCGATCGAAAAGATAGACAAAGCCCTGCTTGGAAGTTTGCGCCACGGCGTCAATGGATTTGCCTTGGCGCTTCACGGTGAGAAGCACGGGTGGCGACGGAAAATCGCGATCCCAGAGATCGTGACGGACACCCTGGAAATGCCACAGGCGTTTGCCGGTTTCCGCGTTCAGGGCGATCAGGCAGTTGGCGAAAAGATCGTCGCCAAGACGATCTGCGCCATAAAAATCGAATGCCGCAGAGCCGGTGGGAACATACAGAATGCCGCGCACGGAATCGAGAGACATACCAGCCCAATTGTTGGCGGCGCCGCTGGATTTCCAGGCATCCTTCGGCCAGGTGTGGTAACCGAATTCGCCGGGATGCGCAATGGTGTGGAAGGACCAGCGAAGTTTGCCAGAGCGGGCATCGAAAGCACGAATGTCACCAGGAGGAGCGGGAAGAGTCTCGGGATTCCGGCCGCCAACGATCACCAGATCTTTGTAAACAACGGCCGGACTAGTGAGACTGATGGACTGTGCGGAAGCAGGTTCGCGGCCAAGCTGTTCGCGTAGATCGATGTGCCCTGCTTGCCCGAATGAAGGAACAGGTTTGCCGGTGGCGGCATCGAGCGCGTACAGAAAATGCATTACCCCAACGAGAATTCGCTTGTCGTTGCCAGCACACCAGTAGGCCAAGCCGCGGTCGGGTTGCGTGCCACGTATGCCGGAATCAAATTTCCACAGGAGGGCGCCGGTAGCGGCATTGAGCGCGAAGACTTTTTGCCTGGGGGTGATGCCATAGAGCACGCCGTCAACAATAATGGGGCTGGTTTGCAGGCCGCCTTCTTCCCCGGTATCGAAACTCCAGGCAACCTGAAGTTGTTTCACATTGCCGCGATTGATTTGCGCCAGGCTGGAGTAGTGGTTGTTCTCCGGCGCGCCACCGTAGACCGGCCAATCGCGATTGCCCTGGGCCAAACCAGAAGCGGCGAACAACAGCGCAAGCGCAAAGAGCGTCAAAGCTTTCAATTTTTCACCCGTGCAGAATGCCCAAAAGATAGTACTGCTCTTGCGGACTCTTCCAACAGGAATTGATCGGTCGCGGGCAGAAGATGAGACGGATCAACGGTAGTCGAAGAGAGTCATAAATCCAAAATCCATATGAAGCTGTTGATGGCAGTGGAACAGAGTGAGGCCCGGATTGTCGGCAACGAAATCGATTTCCGCTTCCTGATAACCTCCGAGCATCACCACGTCTTTGAAAATGCCGGCGCTCGGCGTGCCGGCAAGGCGCGTCAGCTCAAAGCTGTGACGATGAAGGTGCATGGGATGGATATCGTCGCTGGCGTTGTGCATGCGGAGGCGGTAGCGTTTGCCTTGCTTCAGATGAAAGGCCGCAGGAACCACCTCACGGGTCATGGGGAAGGCGATGCCATTGATGGACCAGCGATTGAAGCCTTCTTCGGCGGCGTTGTCCTTCGCGAAAGCCATTTCGAATGTTTCGTCCGGCGAAGCAGGGGCGGTATCGGGTTTTGCAAAACGCGCATAGTTCCATTGGAAGCCAGGCGGGGCGAGCCAAACGGGTTTCCCGGTACGGCCGGAATATTCGACCACAATACCCATACCGTGGCGCCGGTCGTCGTCAGCGAGGTCGCCCAAAATCCAAATGCCGGGATGATTCATTTCGACGATTGCTGAGATTCGTTCCGCAGTGCCCAGCCAAAGCACCGGGACGCGCACGGGGTTGGGCACAGGATTTCCGTCCAGCGCCAGCACCTGGAAAGCGTGTCCCGGGAGCGCGAGGCTGCGAATTTCCGTGGCGCTGCCATTCAGGATGTGGAAGAGCACGCGCTGCCCTTGCTGCACGCGAACCGGTTCGCCGTGACCGAGCATCCGGCCATTGATTGTGAACCACGCATAGCCGACTTCGTAGCCGTGTGGCGTGCCTTTCGCGAGCGAAGCCTTCATGGCGGACTCGCCAGCTTCTTCGAGAGATTTCACGCGAGTTGCGGGGGAAAGAAAATCCTGTGCCATGTCGCCGCCGTGGCTGAAGGTCGGCGCAAATTCCTTCAGGACCAGAAAGACCTCTTGATCGAAGCGTCCGGGCTCATCTTTCGGGTCAATATACACCGGGCCGACTTGACCGGAGTATTGTCCCGCGGCCAGATCGGCGCCGGCGCGATTGTGCGTGTGATAGAAGCGAAGGCCCGAGGGATTGGGCGTGAACGAGAGGCGGCGCATGCCGTGAGCGCGGATGAACGGAGTACCTTCCTCGGCGGCTCCATCCACGTCCGTGGAGACACGCTGCCCGTGCCAGTGCAACTGTTCGGGAGTGTCGGTGTCGTTGAAGACGTCGACGATCGTGGGGCTGCCTTCCTTGAACCGAAGAAGCGGCCCGGGGAACTGACCGTTGTATGTGATCGTGGAAAAAATATGCTTTGGCGCGATCTCGATTGGCGGCAGCCTTGATGCGCAGCGTGTAGTCCGCTGCTTCGGCGGGCGGCGTATCGGAGGAAGCCCCAAAGGCGGAATTTTGCGGAGAAAGGAAAAACGCCGCGGTGGTCGCGCCGGTCTGCAAGAAGTGGCGTCTCGAAATGCGATCCGTCATAGCGGTTCTCCCGAAGGATGCTGACGCGGCAAGGTGCCTCGAGTGATCAAGAGCCGGCGCCCCGCTCCCCACCGCCCTTTTCCGAACTGGGCTGGTATACATGAGATGACTGCCGGGAATCAAATGTTTCCGGGGGGCGGCGGGAAAAGAAAAGCAGATTCCTCGCTTCGCTCGGGATGACTGCTGACAGCTCCGGTAACGCCAACCTGTGAGGGTTGCCGCAAAGCAGTCGCGGCATTGCCCGACAACCGCCGAGGCTACACGGCGGTTATGAAGGAACCGTCGGGGGCCACGTAACCGTAGGCCATACGCGGGGTATTGAAGGCGAAACCGGGTGTGCCATTTTTGTCCAGCAGGATCACACCTCCGGTGCCCTTGCCGCGCTTAGCAAGCAGCTCGACGGCGGCTTGCGCTGCGCGCGCGGGAGAAGAGCCGGCCGGCCGAAGAAAATCCGCTGCGGTTTTGGCCATGACAATTTTCATGATGGCCTCGCCAAAACCCGTGGAGGAGACACCACCGGTTTCAGCGTCGGCATAGCAACCACAACCGATGAGCGGAGAATCGCCGACGCGCCCCGGAAGCTTGCAGCAGGTCCCGCCCGTGGAAGTGCCCGCGAAGAGATGGCCGTGCTGATCGAGAGCGACCGCGCCGACGGTGCCCTGCTCATGGCCGCGATGATGTTCGGCGTTATGGGAGTCTCTGCGGCAGTGCAGCCACGCCTCGCTCTCGGCGGGGGAGACCAGTTCGTTGGGGTCGCAAAGCGGGACACCGTGATCGGAGGCAAAGCGTTCGGCGCCTTCGGAAATAAGCATCATGTGCGGGCACTTTTCGAGCACTGCGCGCGCCGCACGAATGGGATTTTTGACGCGACGCAGGCCGGCGACCGACCCCGCGCGGAGAGTAGTAGCATCCATGACGATAGCGTCGCACTCGACGTGGCCATCGAGATTCAAGTGTGAACCGAAGCCCGCGTCAAACACGGGATCGTCTTCCAGCACCATGATGGCGGCCTCGACGGCGTCGAGAGCCCAGCCACCTTTGGAGAGTATGGCCCAGCCGGCGCGCAGGGCGTTCTGGCAGCCCACGTTACAGGCGACGACCGCGTCATCCGGAATATCCCAGGCGCCTCCGTGAACAATGAGCGAGGGTTGCATGGGAGAAAGATATCAGATATCAGCGATCCGTTATCAAGCAACACCAGGGGTTTTGGTCTCAAATGTAGCGCTAGCTTTTATGCTAGGTTGCGATGCGCCTGTCTCCGAGCGGGCATGAAATCAGCGCTACATTTAAAGAATCAATGTGAAACCTTGCGCCCGCCCGCGACCGGGCACCTAGATCAGACGAAAAAATCCAGGAAAAAGAGGAACACGCCGAGGAAAAGAAGAGCGGCGCCCCAGGAAAAACGTCGCTGAGGCAGTTTCGTGACAGAGTGAAACACCGTGGAGGGGATCACGCGAAGACGCGACTGGCTGCGACGTTCATAGAAAGGCCCCGAGGGCACGTAGCGTGAAAGACTTCTGCGCAGCAGGGAGAATTCGTCTTCCATCCAGTAGGAAAGCTCTTCGCGATAGCGCCAAAGATAGATGGCCCCGATGACAAAGACAAAGTACCCGAGAAACGTCAGAAGGCCGAGAGCCGGTCCTGAACCCCAATAGAACATCGCACCTCTCCGCGGGCTGAGCGGAAGGAATTAAGCTCCTTCGTGAATGGTCACCAGACGCACGATCTCAAATTCCTTTTTCCCAGCGGGCGTAGCGACCTGCACTTCGTCGCCGACTTTGCGATTCAGCAAAGCGCGACCGATGGGAGAAGTCGTGGAAATGAGTCCTTTATCGACGTCCGCCTCTTCTGTGCTGACGAGCTTGTACTCGACCTCGATGCTGCGCTGGGTGTCGAGGACCACGATGCGCGAGCCGTAACCGGCTCGGTCCCGAGGAATATTGGTCAGATTGAGCATGCCAAGATCGCCCATACGCTTTTTGAGATGACCGATTTTGGCGTTCACATATCCCTGGCGTTCCTTCGCGAACTTGTACTCGGCATTCTCCGAAAGGTCGCCATGCGCGCGCGCCACGGCGATCTCCTTGGGAAGTTCGACGCTGAGTTCGTGTTCCAGCGAATCGATTTCCTGCTGAAGCTTCTTCTTAATTGCCGCAAGAGGATCAGACATAATTTTCCGCTATAGAGAAAAATGACGCGGAGCCCAGCCTGGCCGGACTCCGCGTGCTCATATTATAAGGGCTAGCGAAATGCAGGAACAAGAGGGAAGCGCCTGGAAGCACGGCGAAAATTGGGCCCACCCAGGCACCTGCAAGTGACTGATAATGCGAATACTTACAGACGCGCACGCAGGGCCTAATGGACG
Source organism: Candidatus Acidiferrales bacterium (assembly GCA_963804635.1). Classification (GTDB taxonomy): domain Bacteria; phylum Acidobacteriota; class Terriglobia; order Acidiferrales; family UBA7541; genus Acidiferrum. The sequence goes on along the minus strand of CAWDRK010000044.1, from coordinate 163,735 downwards.
TGCAGCTCCACGCTTTCGGCGGCCGTCTTCCCGCTGGCATCGCTAATCGTCAGCGTGTAGGTGGTGGTCTTGGGGGGCGCGAGATCCACGCAGCGAGAGTGGGAGGGCCACACTTGGCCCTCGGGAGGGTCGAGCGTGACAGTTTTCGCGTTGGCGACGTCGTAGCAAAGCTGCGCTTTTTCGCCGCGATGAATCAGCCCCGGCGAAAGGTAAAGAGAACGGATAGCAAGATCCGATCCGCCCAGTTGCTCGACGGCGCGTCGATCGTCCGCGCGTTGCTGTTCGGCTTTTTGCGCCGCATCGCGGCGTTCGAAATCGCGGTTGGATTGATAGCGCGTGAGCAAAACGAAACCGATGTAGATGGCCACGCATGCCAGAACAGCCCCGGAATAAAGGAAGGGGTTTTTCCAGGGTGATTTGCGCGACCCTTGAGAATCCGGATTTATAGAAATCGCCATTATCAGATGATGCCCCGGAAGCGCGGTGCGGACCATCGGGTAAAGATGGGAGCATCAGCCAAGCGTGAACAGAGCGCCGAGAAGTTCCCCGGATTTTCCTAGGATGCAATCGTCGAAGACCGCGCTGTTGGCCGGCGCTTCCGGGCCGACATAAAAGCTTCTGGCGCGAGCGGCAACTTGCGAGACGAAGCTGGCGGCGGGCTCTACTGTGCCGGAAGTGCCGATGGCGAGGAACACCGTGCACTCGCGAAGCGCGGCGAAAATTTGGTCGAGATGGAAGGGAGTTTCGCCGAACCAGCAGATGTGCGGACGAATCAGCGCGCCGCAAGCGCAGCGGGGCAAATCCGCGGGTGATTCGTAGAGAGTGGCGTCGTCGAACGGCGGCGTGCGGCAGGAATCGCAACGGCTTTTGAACAGTTCTCCATGCATATGAAGAACGCGCTGGGAGCCGGCCAGCTCGTGAAGATTGTCAACATTTTGCGTACAGAGGAACACGCGATCATGGAGCGTCAGCTGCAACGCCGCGAGGGCCACGTGGCCGGGATTCGGCTTGGCCGCGGAAGCGGCGCGGCGGCGCATGGAATAGAAATCCCAGACCAGTCGCGGATCACGGCGCCAGGCGTGAGGTGAGGCAACTTCCTCGATGCGATATTTCCGCCACAGGCCACCCGCATCGCGAAACGTCGGAATGCCGCTCTCGGCGCTGATGCCGGCCCCGGTGAGAATAAAAAGCCGGTCGTCGGGAGCGATGGAAATTGTTGCCATGAAGTTTCTGCGAGCTAGAGATTTTTTTGCCAGAACACGCGCATGGTGCGGTACAGATGGATGCTCGCCGGGCGATCCGCGATGCCGTGCTTGCGCATGGGGTAAAGCATCGTTTCGAACAGAATATTGTGGCCGATGAGCTCATTGCTGAAGGCCTGCTCGTTTTGCGGGTGCACATTGTCGTCGTACGTGCCGTAGACAATCAGCAAATGGCCTGACAGATCGCTCGCGTGTTTGACGAGCGAAATGCGATCGTAGCCTTCTCCGTTGCTCGAAGGCAGCTTCATGAGCGATTCGGCCCATTTGGAATCGTAGTAATGCCAATCCGTGACCGGGGCCACGGAGATGCCGGCCTTGATTTCCTTCGAGCGGGTCATGATGTTCAGGGTCATGGTGCCGCCGCCGCTCCAGCCCCAGACCCCGAAGCGAGCGGGATCGACCCAAGGCTGAGACTTGAACCAGCGAATGCCGGCGACCAAGTCGTCGGTTTCTGAAGCCGTGGGATTGGCCGGAATGGTGTTCTCCAGTTTCTTGCTGATGGCGGTCGCCGCGCGGTTATCGATGGTGATGAGAACGAACCCGTCCTCTAGCAGCAACTGATCGGTCAGCAGGTCGCTCGTACTCCAGGCATCCAGGACGGAAGGCGCGGAAGGGCCGCCGTACACATAGAGGATCACGGGATACTTGCGCGCGGGACGGAAGTCGGCGGGTTTCAGGATTGCCGCGGGCATGGCGAAACCATCGGCAGCCGGAACAGTGAGGAATTCGGGGTACTGAATTCCCGCGGGAAGAAGTTCCGGGCGTGGTACAGCGAGTGTTTGCAGAAGCTTGCCGTCAGCCGAGTGCAGGCGCAGGGCAGGAAGAGTCCGAGCGTTGGAAAAATTGTCGAAATAGAATTTGCCGTTGGGAGACATGGAAACGCCGTGCGTTCCGGGTTCGGACGACAGGCGTGCGAGGCCAGAGCCATCCGCCTTGATGCGGTAGAGATTGCGTTGGATGGAAGAGTCCTTAAGAGAAGTGAAGTAGATCCAGTCGTTCTGGCGATCCATGCCCACGACGGCCTGGCGAACCCAATAGGCAACGCCGCCGGAAGAAGCTATGGCCCAATCGCCCGCGGTGATTTTATTGACCAGCGAGCCGTCCATGTTGAAGCGATAAAGATGCATGAAACCGTCGCGCTCCGAGGCCCACAGGAAATGTTTGCCGTCTGGAAGGAAGAACAGATCATCGGTGACGTTGACCCAGTAGGCATCGCTTTCGGTGAGGATTAGCTTCGTTTCGGCGGATTTGACATTGGCAAAGAACAGGTAGCTCTCGGTTTGCGGGCGCGTCATGGTCTGCACGCTGACGCGTTGTGAATCCGGCAGCCACTTCACGCGCAAAATCCATTCGAAGGGCTTTTGGCTGAGATTGATCCAGTGCGTTTCCGGAGCAGAGATGTTCAAGACGCCCACGCGGACGCGCGGATTTTCGTCACCGGCCTTTGGATAGCGCTGCTGGATGATGCGTTCGTGGACGGGCTGGAAATCAACGAACGTGCTTTCCGGTACGCCGGTCTCGTCAGTCTGCAGATACGCAATGGAGCGTGAATCGGGAGACCACCAGTAGGCGATGTCGCGACGCCCGAAAATTTCTTCCCAGTAAACCCAGGAGAGTGTGCCATTCAGGAGCTTGTCGGAACCGTCGGAGGTGAGCCGCGATTCTGTTTTTGCGGCGATGTCGAACAGGTAGAGGTCGTTGGAACGCACGAAGGCAAGAAAATGGCCGTCCGGGGAAAACTGCACATCTTTTTCTTCGGCGGGCGTGTTGGTGACGCGCAAAAAGCTGGAAGAAGGAAGATCCAGAAGAAAGATATCGCCGTGAAACAAAAAGATTGCCTGGTGCCCGGTAGCGTCGAAAGCCTCGGGCCACGGAAGAGCCTGCTGAACCTCGGCGGAAGTGTCGACGGCGAGCAGGGAGGCAACGGCCTTATGCATGTCGAGCATGGGATGGCGCTCGCCCGTTGCGGGATCGAGTCGCTCGTAGGTGCGTTGCGCTTCCGGCTGGCGAACGTCGTACAGCATTGCTGAATTATCGGCAAGCCACGTAAACTGGGGGACCTCGGCAAGACGCTCACCATCGTCACTGAAAATCCACTCGCTCGTTAGGCGCGCGGGCGCTGTTTGCGCGAGCGTGGGAACCAGCGTCACCAGTACCAGGAAGGGCAAAGCGAGGAACAAAACGGCTGCGCGAAAGTGCTTCAGCAACGGTCGTCTCCTTGTATGAGGATGCGGCAGGTTCGGGCGAGGGTGCAAAACACCAACGGAGCCTATCCAAGTAAACGGAAGGAATCAAGTTGCGAGGGGCACAATCAAAGGAACACTGGCATGAAAGCCAGCGCTACAAGCTCGCCGTTTGTTTTTCTCGATAGCGCCAGCTTTTGTGCTGGCCCCTGGGTCCCGATGGCGCTGTATGTGAGCCGAGCAAGCGCGGAGACGCGCGCGGAACTTGCCCATCGGGAAAATGCGAACGGCACTAGGCCTTGTTGGTATAGATATCGAGCAACTGCAGGCGCGTGGCGTCGAGCCGGGCTGTAATTATGTTGGAAAACCGTTTCAGCATCTCGTAGCCGAGATCGTGATCTTCCTCGCATTTGGCGCGCAGGCAATTGGCGTCAAAAACGAGCGCGCGTGTCGGCTTCAACGTTCGCGCGTTAAAGTGCCAGTGGTATGGCGGCGAAACCCAGGACCAGCCAAGAATCTCGCCACCACCGAGGGTTTGTACCGTGGTGGGGCCAGTGTTCTGGACCATGAGTTCCACGGAAACCAGGCCTTTGCGAATGAAGTAGAACTCGTTGGCCGGATCGCCTTCGGTGAACATAACGTGCTTCTCGGGGAACGAGACGTTCTTGGCACACCCAGTGATGAAGTCCAGATGCTCGTCCGACAATCCGTAGAAAAACGGATGTTCCTTAATCACCAACTCCAGTGTCTGAATCATGATAATCGTCTCCTTAACCCGCAACGTTGGCGTGACACGACATCCGGTCTCGAGGTGATCCTGGGCCGGTATGGCTCCGTGCGGTGGCGGCATCGGCAAAGAGGATCGGTAAGTTCGAGCCACGGCTCTCGGTAGGGCAGTCCACCTAGTCCACCCAACAGTCCTGAAATGGGGACAAGGGCGGAAACCCCGAGGCGCCTTGGAGAGTGTCACATCTCTCCGTCGCTCCGGACGGGAGCGGGTCCGGCGCGCAATCCACGACTTTCTTCTATAACTGGATATACTCCTCTGAGTGTTTGAACGCAATGGCAGGTGTCACGCCCCACGATTAGAGGTTAGACATCCCTGCCCAGGCCAAGCAGGACACCAACGAGGGCGCCTATTTTCGGTTGACGAGCGAAATGGCAAAGGCTACATTCTGGTGTTATTGAATCGTTTTAACTAAGCGCATCTGGCTTGATCCACAGCCGTGCACTCGACGAGGCCTGGCCATGCTAACGATCCAGCAGCACCGCAACCGCAGCGTATCGCTTGCTTCGTTCTGGACCCAACAGCGCCGACCCAGCAAACCTGGACTTGGCCTCTTGCCTACGGCGGCGTTTCTCTGCCTCGCAAGTTTTGTGTGCCCCGCGCGGGCACAAAACATCGTCGTGGATGTCACGCCCAGCCATGCTACGAACACCATCCGTCCCAGCGAGGCGCTGGGCGCAGGAATCGACCGGTTGCCCTACGGCGCCGCGGACAAACTGTACGTCGATTCGACAGTGAAGCAAGTGCTCGCTGCGGGCTGGCAAACCGTCAGCTATCGCCAAAACACCGAGTTGCACATGGAGGCGTGGCACTGGAACCCCCAAGGAACCTGGAGCGATGCTGCCGGCAAAGGATACTTCACGGGCAGCGCCACTCCCGGCAGCGAGCCCATTCGTCACTCCTACGGTTATCCGTTGCCACATCGCGGAGTGACGCGCGACGACGGCACTGACACCGAAGGCTATTCGCGGCTGACCGATGGCGACACGAGTTCCTACTGGAAGAGCAACCCCTATTTGTCCGCCGCGTTTACCGGCGAGAATGACGCGCTTCACCCGCAGTGGGTGATCGTCGATCTGGCGAACCGGCATGACGTGGACGCCATTCGCATCGCGTGGGCGGAGCCTTACGCGGTTCGCTATGTGGTGCAATATTTCACCGGCAGCGATCCCATCAAGAAGCCTACCGAAGGCGTGTGGCAAACATTTCCCGGCGGAATGGTGGCGGAGGGGAAGGGCGGGGCGGCCGTGCTGCATCTGGCGAACGCAACCATACCCGTGCAACACCTGCGAATCTTGATGACGCAATCCTCGAACACCTGTGACACGCACGGAAATGGCGACCAACGGAACTGCCTCGGTTATGCGATTCGCGAACTGTACATCGGCACTACCACCGCCGACGGAAAATTTCACGACTTGCTGCGTCACACCCCCGACCAGGATCAAACCATGACGTACTGTTCTTCGGTCGATCCGTGGCATGAACCGAAGGATCTGGACGAAAAGGCCGGCGACCAGGTGGGTTTCGACCTTTTTTATACCGGCGGCTACACCCGTGGACTTCCCGCGATGATTCCTATCGCCATGATTTACGGCACCCCGGAAGATGCGGCGGCGGAAATCGCGTATATCGAGAAGCGCGGATATGCCATCTCGCATGTGGAAATGGGAGAAGAACCGGACGGACACTTCATGCCTCCGGAAGACTATGCCGCCATGTACATACAATTCGCGGCCGCGTTGCACCGCGTTGATGCGAAGCTAAAACTGGGCGGGCCGATTTTTACGGGCGTGAACAAAGACATCGAGACGTGGCCTGATGCAGAGGGCCGTACCTCGTGGACCCGCCGGTTCGTCGATTACCTGCAGAGCCACGGAAAGCTCGGCGAGCTGGCTTTCTTTTCTTTTGAGCATTACCCCATGGAGCCGGGAAAAATTCAGTGGAGCAACCTGTATCACGAAGCGGATCTGGTGACGCACATCATGAAAGTGTGGCGCGAGGATGGCGTGCCGGAAAATGTTCCGCTGCTGATCACCGAGTCTAATCTTTCCTGGGTCAGCTCGGAAGCGTTCGTGGACATCTGGGGAGGGCTGTGGCTTGCCGACTATATCGGCGCGTTTTTGAATGGCGGCGGCCAGGCGGTCTACTATTTCCATTATTTGCCGCTGGGAGTGCATCGCGGCGCCAATGGTTCGATGGGCACCTTTGGCATGTTTTCAACCGATGCCAATCTCCAGATCAAGCAACCGCTCTCGCAATTTTTCGCCAGCCAGCTGATTACCTTGGAGTGGCTGCAGCCCGGTGACGGCGTGCACAAGCTGTTTTCTGCGCAGAGCGACATTCGTGACCCTGCCGGCAACGACCTTGTCACCGCGTATGCCGCCGCGCGGCCCGATGGAACCTGGTCGCTGATGGTCATCAACAAGGATCAGGAGAACGCCCAGACCGCGCACATTTCCTTTGCGGATGATTCCAAGCACACGCGAGAGGAATTTGCCGGCGCGGTTAGCGTGAAGACCTTCGGGAAGGCACAGTATGTCTGGCACCCGGATGCAACCGGCGGAACTGCTGATCCCGACGGTCCGATCGCCGTTTCAACTGTAGCGGCGGGGCCGGGAACATCGTTCACACTGCCCGCCGCTTCAATCACCGTTTTTCGCGGAAACTTTAGAGCCGTTGAGAGTACTGCAAAGGCGCCGCACTAAACCGCGAGGAATAGACGCTCAGGAGCGCGAAGCCCGGGCGACTTCGACCGCCAGCACCAGAGCTCTGGCGCCGGCCACAATTTTCTCGGGATTATTGTCTCGGAGTGCCGCGAGGTCCACCAAGTCAGCTCCGACACCCAGCGCAAACGCGCCAGCCGCAAAATATTCGGCGGCGTTCGAAAGATTCACACCGCCTGTGGGAATGAACTTCGCATCGGGAAACGGCGCCCGTAGCGACTTGATATGTTTGGGGCCACCGACGCTGCTGCACGGGAATATCTTGATCACTTCCGCGCCGGCTTCGCGTGCTTGCATCACCTCGGTTGGCGTCAATGCACCGGGCATTGCCAGGATGCCGCGTTTTGCGGCAACTTCCAGGACGGCGATGGAAAGTCCCGGGCTCACCAAAAATTGTGCGCCGGCGTCGATGCAATCCTCCGCGGCCTTGGCATTCGTTACCGTGCCTGCGCCAATCAGAACCTTGCTTCCGTGCTGCTTGGTCAGTTCCTGAATGATTTTCGTGGCTCCCGGAACGGTCATGGTGATCTCGATGACCGGAATTCCGCCCAAATGGATAGCTTCTACGGCGCGACGGGCTTCATCCACACTGGAAGCGCGCACCACCGGTACGATCCCCGTCTCCCAGATTCGTTTTCGCACACTTTCTGTGGTCATAGTCTCCGCTCTCAGATTGAAATCGTTGCTGGGCTCACAGACTAGCGCGAGATTCGCGCGCTCTTCCCCTTCATTACCTGCAGCACTTCCTCGAACGTGGCCATGGACGTGTCGCCCGGCGTGGTCATTGCCAATGCTCCATGCGCCGCGCCGCAATCGACGGCCCACGCGAGATCCTTCCCGGCGAGTAAGCCGTAAACCAGCCCGGAAACAAACGAATCTCCTCCGCCAACGCGATCGTAGATTTCCAGATTCTCACGCAACGGGGCTTCGTGGAACGTCCCCGCAGAATACGCGATGGCGCTCCAATCATTCTGCGTGGCGGTGCGTGCATTGCGCAAGGTGGTTGCGATTACAGCAAAATTGGGAAACTCTTGCGCCACTTTCTCGATCATCCTCTGAAAGCCCCGGTGATCCAGTTGCGAAGGGGCTTCATCGACCGCGGGGGCGGCAAATCCCAAAGCAGCGTTGAAATCCTCTTCGTTTCCAAGCATCACGTCCACCAGCGGCGCGAGCATGCCATTCACCTCTTGCGCTTTTTTCTTCCCGCCAATCGATTCCCACAGCGACGCGCGATAGTTCAGATCGTAGGAAATAATCGTGCCATTGCGCTTGGCCGCCTCCATGGCCTCTTTCGCCACCAAAGGCGTCGTTTCCGAAAGGGCGCAAAAGATTCCGCCGGTATGGAACCATCGGACGCCTTGGTGCGCAAAGATTTCTTCCCAATCGATCTCACCCGGCTTCAGTTGGGATACAGCGGTATGGCCGCGGTCGGAGCATCCCAGGGCTGCGCGAACGCCAAATCCGCGCTCCGTGAAATTCAATCCATTGCGCACGCTGCGCCCTACGCCGTCGTAGCGCACCCAGCGCAGGTGCTGGAGATTCACGCCGCCTTGCAGCATCAGGTCTTCCACCAACCGGCCCACGGGATTGTCGGCAAGCGCGGTCACAATGGCGGTGTCCATCCCGAAGCAGCGCTTCAATCCGCGCGCCACATTGTATTCGCCGCCGCCTTCCCACACGCGAAACTCTCGCGTCGTGACGATGCGCGTGTCTCCGGGATCGAGCCGCAGCATCACCTCGCCCAAACTCACCAAATCCCACCGGCACCTGTCTTTTGATTTGATATTCATCGCGGTCATTACTCTCTCCCAGTCCCACCCACAACATCACTGCCTTTCTGTGTGGTTGCGGGTGCTGCACCTGCTCGCGAGGGCAGCAAAAAGACCGGCGGCAAACGAAGTGGCCAAATTATCCGGGCTGGCTGTGAAGCTACGCGCCACGCAAGAATGAAACTGCACTTCACCAGGTGAACGTTCCTATACTACAGGGCTGTTTCACAAATCCAGAGCATTTTCCTTTCGCCGAGCGTGCCATCAGGACCGAGCGGAACTTTGCTACACTGGCTGATTCTTGGACGAAATTGCTGAAGAACCACCGGAGGATTCGCGATGGGCCATCCGCTTCTCGACCTGGAAGGCAAAACTGCCGTGGTCATCGGAGGAACCAGTGGCATCGGTCTGGCGCTGGCCAAGGGGCTGGCCGAGGCGGGTGCCAACGTGGTGCCGACCGGGCGACGAGCGGAATTGGTGCAAGCGGCTGCGGCGGAAATCGCGAAGCTGGGCCGAAGCTCGCTCGCGTGCCCATGCGACGTCACCGATACCAAGCAAATCGAGCGCGTTCTGGCGGAATCGTTGGCCAAGTTTGGCGCCGTTCAAATATTGCTGAACTGCGCAGGACAGACCAAGCGTATGCCCACGCTCGATTTCCCGGAACAAGACTGGAATGCGATCCTGGAGACGAATCTCAACGGCACTCTGCGCGCCTGCAAGGTGTTTGGGCGCCACATGATTGAACGGGGCTATGGCCGCATCATTAACATTGGCTCGCTGACTTCATTTCTTGCTGCGTTTGAAGTTGCCGCCTACGGCGCAAGCAAAGCGGCGGTTGCAGCGCTCACAAAATCTCTGGCCATCGAGTGGGCCATGAAAGGGGTGTGCGTCAATGCCATTGTGCCCGGCGTGCTCCGCACAGCGTTGAACGAAAAGCTGCTCGATGGCACGGAGCGGGGAAGAGAGTTTCTGATGCGCACGCCGATGCGGCGATTTGGCAACGTCGATGAACTTGCGGGAGCCGCGGTTTTCCTGGCTTCCGACGCCGCAAGTTTTGTTACCGGGCATCTTCTGGTGGTGGATGGCGGATTCATGGCCAGCGCCGTCAATCAGTGACGGAGTGTGTCAACGAGTGCATGTGACGCCGCGAGGCCCCGTTGGCCATTCCGAGCGAAGCGAGGAATCTGTTTTTCGCTGTTATGCGCCAAAGAGCCGCAGCGTTCATGCGCCCGGCGGAATGGCGAGGCGCACCGCTTCCAGCTTGGGCGCAAGAAGTTGCATAACCGCCAAAGCGAGGAGATACGCCGATCCTGCAATGAAGAAGGGAATCGCATAACTCCCGGTCCACTGAAGGATGTGCGCGACAACCTCTGCGATCAGCATGCCACCGAATGCTCCCGCTGCTCCGCCAATCCCTGCCACCGATGCGACAACTCTTGCGGGAAACATGTCCGAGGGCAGGGTCAACAAGTTCGTCGAGAACCCCTGATGAGCCGCCGCGGCTAACCCCACCAATAGAACTGCAGCCCACACAGAATCTACTCGGGATGCAAAGATGATCGGCACAACGCAGATGGCGCAGACCAGCAGGGCCGTCTTGCGGGCCAGATTCACGGTTTTGCCGCGCTGCAGAAGGAAGGACGAAAGCCATCCGCCGGCCACGCTTCCAAAGTCCGCGAGCACATAAATCACCAGGATCGGCAAGCCAATTTGACGCAGCGACAATCCGTGCCTGCGTTCCAGGAAATCCGGTATCCAAAACAGATAGAACCACCAGATCGGATCGATCAGAAACTTCCCGCTGACAAACGCCCAAGTCTGCCGATGGCCAAGTATCTCGCCCACACTAAATTTGCCGGAGCTGTCGGTCAAGTCGCTTCGAATATGCTGCAACTCCTCGGCGGAGCACTGCAAATGTTCCTCGGGCGGGCGGTAAAGCCACAGCCACAGCGCCAGGCCAAGGAAGCCTAAAGCTCCCACGGCGAAAAAGCACCCGCGCCAGCCCCAGCGCGCATAGATGAACGGCACGAGCAACGGGGTCAACGCAGCGCCAACGTTCGTTCCGGCATTGAAGATTCCGGTAGCCAAAGCGCGTTCCTTCTTGGGGAACCACTCGGCGACGGCCTTCAGACTGGCCGGGAAAACGCCCGATTCGCCAAAACCCAGTGCAAAACGCGCGACCAGAAAACCACCAAGAGAAGTCATGAAACCGTGGGCGATAGACGCCAGACTCCAGAACGCAATGGTCACCGCGTAGCCCACACGAGTGCCGAGCCGGTCGATGAAACGGCCTACGAACAGCATGCCCATGGCATAGGCAGTCTGAAACGCAAAGACCAGATGTCCGTACTGGATTTCATTCCAGCCGAACTGGTGCTGTAAATTTATCTTCAGAACCGCAAGAACCTGGCGGTCCATATAATTCTTGGTCATGCCAAAGAAAAGAACCGCGCAAATCACCCAGCGAAAATGAGCAAAAATGATACCTTTGACGGAAGCGATAGAACGGGGATTGGAGTGCCTAATGGAATTCATCCACGATGATTTCTTGTTGCATTCAGAAACAGCTCGGCAACTCTACCATAACTACGCCGCGGCAGAGCCGATTCTGGATTATCACTCGCATCTTTCGCCTGCAGATATCGCCGCGGACCGCCGCTTCCATGATTTGTCGGAAATCTGGTTGGAAGGTGATCACTACAAATGGCGCGCCATGCGGGCGAACGGAATTGACGAGCGTTACTGTACTGGCAACGCCACGCCGTACGAGAAGTTTCTGGCTTGGGCCCGCACCGTGCCGGCTACGCTGCGCAACCCGCTCTACCATTGGACGCACCTGGAACTGAAGCGCTACTTCGCTGTCGGCGATTTGCTCGACGAGCGATCCGCAAAAAACATTTGGGACAAGGGCAACGCCCTGCTCGCAACGCCGGAATTCTCGGTCCGTCACATCCTCAAGAAATTCCGCGTATTGGCGCTGTGCACGACGGACGATCCCTGCGACGACCTTGCGCACCACCAGACCATCGCAGCGGAGCAACCCGGCTTCCGTGTCTATCCGACGTTTCGACCCGATCAGGCGCTGCAGGTGAACGCCCCTGGCAAATTCAATTCATGGGTGGAGCGTCTGGCGGCGGCCAGCAACCGGTCGATCCTGAAGTTCAGCGATTTTCTCGACGCGCTCCGACAGCGGCACGATTATTTTCACGCCCATGGAGGAAGACTTTCCGATCACGGTTTGGCGCGCTGCCCGGCCGAGTGGTGCAGCGAGTCCGAAGCCGCGGCGATTTTCGATACGGCCCGCGCAGGCACGCCGGCGACCGCGGACGACCAGGTGCGCTTCGCCTCTTTCCTGATGGTGTTTTTTGGGCGACTGGATGCCGAGAAGGGCTGGACCAAGCAGCTGCACCTTGGCGCCCTTCGCAATGCCAACACCCGGCTGGTGCGTCAGTTGGGGCCCGACACCGGATTCGACAGCATCGGTGACGGGAATCAGGCGGAGGCGCTGTGCCGCTATCTCGATCGGCTGGACCAGGACCGCGCGTTGCCAAAGACCATCGTCTACAATGTGAATCCCGCGGACAACTATGTTTTCGCCACGGCCGTCGGGAATTTTCAGGACGGATCAATTGCGGGAAAAGTTCAGTTTGGCGGCGCCTGGTGGTTTCTGGATCAGAAGGAAGCGATGCAGTGGCAATTGAATGCCCTTTCGAACACCGGCTTACTTTCCCGGTTCGTCGGCATGCTCACAGATTCCCGTTCCTTCATGTCTTTTCCGCGCCACGAATATTTTCGCCGCGTTCTGTGCGACATGCTCGGCCACGACGTGAAACGCGGCGAGCTTCCAAATGACATCCCGCTCCTTGGCTCGATGGTGAAAGATATCTGCTTCGCAAACGCGCGTGAGTATTTGGGCCTGGTACTCGGCTGACTCTGCACCCCGAACCGTGGAATGTTTTCTGAATGCTGTCGTTTGAGATCCTTCGGTGGCAGACGGCCCTCCTCGAGGAGGACATTCCCCGCCTCGGTCGAGTCGCTCGAGTGATGGCGTCACCAGTTGTGCATGGTGCCATCGAGTTTGCGGTTTACAGGCAAGTACGCGCGTTGGTACGGCCATTTTGCGGCCAGCGACTCATCGATGTCGACGCCAAGTCCGGGCGCCTCCCCGGGATGCATGAGGCCATTTTCAAAACTGTAGGAGTGCGGAAAAACCTGATCCGTCTCCGTGGTATGGCGCATATATTCCTGGATGCCAAAATTATGAACGCTCAGATCGAAATGCAGCGCCGCCGCCATGCAAACCGGGCTTAAATCAGTGGCCCCATGCGAGCCCGTTCGCACCTGATACATCTCCGCCAGATGGGCGATTTTCTTCAGGTGCGTGATGCCGCCAGCGTGCACAACGGTGGTGCGAATATAGTCGATCAGCTGTTCCTGGATGAGTTGCTGGCAATCATAAATGGTATTGAAAACTTCGCCGACCGCGAGTGGCGTTGTGGTGTGACGTCGAATCAGGCGAAATCCTTCCTGCAATTCCGCGGGCGTCGGATCCTCCAACCAGAACAAATGAAACTGCTCGAGTTCCTTGCCCGCGCGCGCAGCTTCGATCGGAGTGAGCCGGTGATGCGCGTCGTGCAGCAAATGCACGTCGGGCCCGAACTCGTTGCGCAGCCGCGTAAAGAGCTGGGGCACAAAGTTCAGGTATTTCTCCGTTGACCAATGGTTTTCCGGCGGCAAGCCTTTTTCCGCGGGCTCGTAGTGCATCTGGCCGCGGCCAACCCCATAGGTGCTCTCGAGCCCCGGGATTCCCGATTGTGCGCGAATCGCTTTGTATCCAAGTTTCAAGTAATGTGCGACTGCCTTGACCGTCTCTTCGATGTCGGCGCCACTCGCGTGCCCATACACCAGAACGGCATCGCGCGAGGCCCCGCCGAGAAGCTGATACAGCGGCACGTTCAAGCTTTTCGCTTTGATGTCCCACAGCGCCGTGTCCACGGCGCTGATCGCCGACATGGTCACCGGGCCGCGGCGCCAATATGCTCCCTTGTAAAAGTATTGCCAGATGTCTTCAATCTTGCGGGCATCGCGGCCGATCAGCACAGGAATGACGTGATCGGTCAAATAGCTGGCGACGGCCAGTTCGCGCCCATTTAGCGTGGCGTCGCCCAGACCATAGAGTCCATCTTCGGTGATGAGTTTCAGGGTGACGAAATTGCGCCCGGGAGAGCAGCTAATCACTTTCGCGTCGGTGATTCGCATTCAGCGGTTCCTTTGATTCGAAGGGTACAGAATTCTGCGGCGAATGACGAACACGATTGTATCGCGTGGCAAGTCTGCTTCGGCACGAAATCAGGGGTTAGGAGTAGGAGCGGCTGGCGGCGTTGCCGGCGCGGGATCGGGCGCAGCTGCGACCGCGGCGGCGGACGGGAGTGTTCCCCGCGAAATGATTTGCTGGGGAGTAGGAATCGTCGAGGAATCCCAGCCCCCGCCGACGGCTTCAACCAGTTGCACGCTCGCCACAATTTGTTGGATGCGCAGGTTCACCGCGATCTGCTGGTTGCTGAACAGCGTGGTTTGCGCGGTAATCACGTTGAGATATGGATCGATGCCCAAGCGGTAGCGGTCTGTGGCCAGGTTCAAACTTCGCTGTGCCGACTGGATCGCGGTGTCTTGCTCCTTAATTTCCTTGGAAAGAACGCGCAGCGCGGCAAGATTGTCCTCTACTTGTTGGAACGCAATCAGCACCGTCTGGCGATAGTTGGCCACGGTCTGATCGAATTGCGCGCGGAACTGTTCCATGGTAGCGCGACGCAGACCGCCATCGTAAACCGTTTCGGAGACGGCAGGTCCAGCGGACCAGAAACGGCTGGGCCACGTGAACCAGTTACCGCCCTTGGTGGTTTCAAGGCCGGCAGAAGCGCTCAGCGTGACGGTTGGAAAAAACGCGGCCCTGGCGACGCCGATCTGCGCATTGGCTTGGGCCATCAGGCGCTCGGTTGAGGCAACGTCGGGGCGGCGCTCGAGGAGTTGCGATGGAACGCCAAAAGGAACGGCCGGAGGTGGCGTCTTCAAGGGCTCGATGGCGATCGAGAAGGAAGAAGCGGGCTGACCCACCAGCAGTGCTACGGCATGCTCGTATTGGGCGCGCAGAATGCCGAGTTGGGTGTCTTGCGCGCGGGTGGCTTGCAGTTGCGTTTCCGCTTGCGCCACAGCTTCATCGGAGTCGATGCCCGTTTCGTACAGCGCCTTGGTCAGCTCCAGGGACTGCTCGTAAGCCACCACGGTGGAATCAAGCAGTTGCTTCAGAGCGTCCTGCCCGCGCAGTTGAAAGTAATCGACAGCGAGTTCGGCCTCGGCCGTCAGGCGGGTATTCTCCAGATCGGCCGCGCTCGCCTGCGCGTTGGCGACGTTGGCGCGCACGGTATTGCGCACGCGGCCCCACAAATCCGGCGTCCAGGAAGCGTCGAAGGGCAACGAATATGCCGTAAAGGTATTTCCAGAAGCCGCGGCAGCGATATTGCTGTTATTGCTGGGCTGGTGTTGTCCGGTGATACTGACACCGACAGAAGCGGTTGGGAAATATTGCGAGCGCGCCTGGCGCACGATCGCGCGCGCAGCCATGAAGTTGGCAAAAGCCGCGGCGACGTTCTGGTTGGAAATATTGATTTGCGCTTCGAGCGTATTCAACTGCGGATCGCCGAAAATCTCCCACCAGTTACCGTGCAGCGTGGCATCCTGCGGTTGCGCCTCTTTCCAGCCATCCATTTGCTTCAGATCGTCGGGAGTCACTTCCTTAAACGTTGCCGGTACCGGAGCGGACGGCGCCGGGCGATTGTATTTCGGGCCGACATCGCAGCCCTGCAGCAGCAACACGCCGCAAATGAGCGTCGCCGAACTGCGCATCCAGATTTTCGATTGCATCGCTATCCCTGCCTCCCTGGGGATTGAACGTCTATGGTCACGCATGCCGCGTTGTTTCCGCGTGGCTTGATCACCCGGCAGACTCCAACGGCGCCGGGTTCTGCAATTTTCCGTGAGCTCGCAGCCACTTCAGCCTCACGCGATCCAGCGAGAGGTACACGACCGGAGTGGTATAGAGAGTCAGGATCTGGCTGAGGATCAAGCCCCCGATAATCGCAATTCCGAGCGGCCGGCGAAGTTCCGACCCGGTACCGGTCCCAAACGCCAAGGGCATAGCGCCGAACATGGCGGCCATGGTGGTCATCAGAATGGGCCGAAAGCGCAGAATACAGGCCTGAAAAATTGCTTCCTTCGGAGTCTTGCCCTCATGGCGTTCCGCTGCCAGCGCGAAGTCGATCATCATGATGGCGTTTTTCTTCACAATGCCAATCAAGAGAATAATGCCGATGAGCGCGATGACGCTGAGATCGGTTTTGAAGAGCATCAGGGCAAGAACCGCGCCGACGCCCGCCGAAGGCAGCGTCGAAATGATCGTGATGGGATGGATGTAGCTCTCATAGAGGATGCCGAGGACGATATACACGGCCATTAATGCGGTAATGATGAGAAACGGTTCGGTGGCCAGCGAAGATTGGAAGGCCTGGAGTGTGCCGGAAAACATTCCCCGGATGGACTGGGGCATGCCGATTCTCTGTTCCATCTCGATAATCGCCCGGGAAGCGTCGCTAAGCGCTACGCCGGGAGCGAGATTGAAGGAGATGGTTACCGAGGGATATTGGCCCTGGTGATTGACAGAGAGAGGCGCGGTATTCGCCTGGTAGCTGGCGATAGCACTGAGCGGAACGACTGTGCCTTGCGCCGAGCGGATGTAAACATCCTGCAAGCTAGTCGGTGACTGCCAAAACTTGGGATCGACTTCCAGAACCACATGATATTGATTGATGCCCGTGTACATGGTAGAGACCTGCGCCTGGCCAAACGCCTCGTACAGCGAAGCGTCGAGCGTTTGCGGAGTAATGCCCAGGCGCGAAGCGGTGGCGCGGTCGTACACCAGGGTCATCTGCAGGCCGCTGTTTTGCTGGTCGGTATTGACGTCCGTCAGGATGCGCATCTTGTGCATTTGTTGCAGCAGCACCGGCCCCCATTGCACCAGATCCTGCAAGTTGTCGCTCTGAATGGTGTATTGGTATTGCGCGCTGCTCTGCCGTCCACCGATGCGCAGGTCCTGGCCCGCTTGCATGAAGGTGTTCGCGCCGGATACGGCTGTCAATTTCGGGCGCAGGCGGTCGATCAACTGGCCGGCATTCACTTTGCGCTCCTGGAGTGGCTTAAGGCCAAGGAAAATGAAACCGCTGTTCGTGGGGCCGCCGCCGCCTGTGAACGCCATGACGTTTTCGACCGCCGGGTCGGTTTTGACAACATCAACGATGCGCTGCACGGCAGCCTGCATGGCCTGGAACGAAGTGTCCTGCGGGCCTTGAATGCCACCGAACACTGTGCCGTTGTCTTGCTGCGGGAAGAAACCCTTGGGAACGATATTGAAAAGATAGATGTTGACGCCGATGGTGATGGCGAGAACCACGAGCGTCAAGGTCGAGTGCTCCAGAACCCACCCCAGACTCCGCTCGTATGTGCCGAGAACCCACTGAAAAAATCGCTCTGAGAGACGGAATGCCCAGCTGCGGTCCTCTTCCCGGATGTGCTTCAGAAGACGCGAACACATCATTGGAGTGGTTGTCAGGGACACGAGCAGGGAAACCAGAATCGCCACCGAGAGGGTGACAGCGAATTCGCGAAATAGCCGCCCGACGATGCCGCCCATCATCAGAATGGGAATGAACACGGCAACCAAGGAAAGGCTGATGGAAAGCACGGTAAATCCGATTTCACGGGCGCCTTTCAAGGCCGCCATCATCGGCGGCACTCCTTGCTCGATGTATCTCGTAATGTTCTCGATCACTACGATGGCATCATCGACAACGAATCCTGTGGCGATGGTAAGAGCCATCAAGGAAAGGTTGTCGATGCTGTAATGGCACAGATACATCACCCCGAAGGTGCCGATCAGCGACACCGGGACCGCGACGCTGGGAATCAGGGTGGCCCGGAAATTCCTCAGGAACACAAACACCACAAAGATGACCAGGCACACGGAGATTACCAGGGTACGCTCGACATCCTTGACCGAGGCGCGGATCGTCTGGGTGCGGTCCAGCACGACGCGAACGTCAATTGCGGAAGGAATGGAGGCCTTCAGCGCCGGAATCGCCTCGCGGACCCGATCGACGGTATCGATGATATTCGCGCCAGGCTGGCGAAAAATAATGATCAGGACTGACGGCTTGCCATTCACGAAACCCGCGGCGCGGATATTCTCCGTCGAATCCTCCACGTTGGCCACATCGGACAACCTTACTGCCGCGCCGTTGTGATACCCGACGATAAGGGGCATGTAGTCCACGGCCTTCAACAATTGGTCATTGTCGATGATGTCCGCGCTGCTGGTTCCATCGACAATCTGCCCCTTCGGGGAATTGGAGTTCTGGCGGCTCAGCATCGCGCTGACGTCCTGCAAGCCAAGCCCAAAACTGTTCAGTTGCGTGGGATTGACGTCCACGCGCACCCCCGGAAGGGAACTGCCGCCCACGTTTACCTGCCCAACGCCCTGAATTTGAGAAAGCCGTTGCTGCATGATGGTGGAAGCGGCGTCGTAAAGCTTTCCGCGGTCATACACGCTTGAAGTAAGCGCCAGGATCAGAATCGGAGCATCGGCCGGGTTGACCTTGCGATACGTCGGATTGCTGGGAAGGTTCGTAGGCAGGTAACTCCGCGCTGCATTGATGGCCGCCTGCACGTCGCGCGCCGCCCCGTCGATGTTGCGGTTCAGATCGAACTGCAAGGTAATGCTGGTGGTTCCCAGATTGCTCGACGACGTCATCTCGTTTACGCCCGCGATTCTTCCAAACTGACGTTCGAGCGGCGTCGCGACCGAAGAGGCCATGATTTCTGGGCTCGCGCCGGGCAAGCTGGCTCCCACGGAAATGGTGGGGAAGTCGATCTGCGGAAGCGCAGAGACGGGCAACACGCGGAAGGCCACGGCTCCCGCGAGTGCGATCGCCGCCGTCAACAGGGTTGTGGCGACCGGCCGCTTTATGAATGGAGCAGACAGGTTCATAGAATTAATCCGCCGGCACGACCGCTGCGCCGCCTTCTGACGCACGATGAGAACTGAATCGTTGCGCGAGCCGGTCGAAGAAAATGTAAATCACGGGAGTGGTGTACAAGGTCAGGACCTGGCTCAGCAGCAGGCCGCCAACCATGGAGATACCCAATGGACGCCGCAGTTCGGAACCGATGCCGGTACCGAGCGCGAGTGGCAAGCCCCCCAGCAGTGCGGCCATGGTGGTCATCATGATCGGACGGAAGCGAAGCAGGCAAGCTTCGTAAATTGCATCCTCGGGCTTCTTGCCGTGATTGCGCTCCGCTTCGAGCGCGAAGTCGATCATCATAATTCCATTTTTCTTGACGATGCCGATCAGCAGGATGATGCCGATCAGCGCGACGACGCTGAGTTCAGATCCGCAAATCAGAAGAGCCAGAATCGCGCCGACGCCAGCCGACGGCAGGGTGGAAAGAATCGTGATGGGGTGAATGTAGCTTTCGTAAAGAACTCCCAGCACGATGTACACGGTGACCAGCGCGGCGAGAATCAGAATTGGCTCGTTGGACAGCGAAGCCTGGAAGGATGCGGCGGTGCCCTGGAAGGCGGTTTGCACGCTCAGTGGCATTCCGATGTCTTTCTGCGCCTTCTCAATCGCCTTGGTAGCCGCACCGAGAGAGGCATTGGGAGCCAGGTTAAAGGAGACGGTCACCACCGGGAATTGCCCCTGGTGGTTGACGGATAGCGGCCCGCTCTTCATTTCGAAGTGCGTAAACGTGCTCAGCGGAACGGCTGCACCGTTAATCGAAGATACCGCACCCGGGGCGGCCGATCCCGTGCTCACCGCGGTATTCGTCGTGGCCCGGGGGCTCGACGTCGCCGTCCCCGAGCCACCCGAGGCGGTCGTCGCCGTAACAACGTCGGTAGATGCGGTAGTCAAGGCAGAGGGTGCGATGGCCGAGCGCACATAGATATCCTGCAATTTCGCAGGGCTGGACTGAAAATCGGGCTGCGTCTCTAAAATGATGTGGTACTGGTTTAGCTGCGTGTACATGGTGGAGATTTGCCGCTGGCCGAAAGCGTCATACAGCGTCTGGTCGATGGTTTGCGGCGTGATGCCCATGCGCGAAGCGGTAACGCGATCGACGACCAGGGAAGCCGCCAGGCCGGAAGTCTGCTGGTCGGTAGCCAGATCGCGCAGTTCCGGAATGGCAGAGAGCTTGGCCATTAGCTTCGCGGTCCAGTAATTCAGTTCCTGCAAGTCGGGATCTTCCAGCGTGTATTGGTACTGCGTGCGGCTGACGCGGTCTTCCACCGTCAAGTCCTGCACTGGTTGCATGTACAGTGTGATTCCGTCGATTTTTTCAAGTTGCGGTTGCAGCCGCCGGATCACGTCGGACGCGTTGATGCCCCGCTGTTCGAGCGGCTTCAGATTAATTTGGATGCGCCCGCTATTCAGCGTTGTGTTTGTTCCATCGATGCCGATGAAGGACGACACGCCCTCAACGGCGGGGTCTTGCAGGATGGTGTGGACCAGTTGCTGCTGGCGTTGCGCCATCGCGGGAAACGAGATGGACTGCGAGGCTTCGGAAATCCCTTGGATAATGCCGGTGTCCTGAACGGGAAAGAAACCTTTCGGCACGATGACGTAGAGGATGACCGTGAGCACCAGTGTCGCCGCGGCGACAACCAAGGTGGCAAATTGATGCTTCAGCACCCATTTCAGCGTCCGGCCATAGAACGCGATGGTGCTCTCGAAGGCGCGCTCAGAAATTTCATAGAAGCGGCTCTTCTTTTGTCCGTGCGTGTTCTTCAACAAGCGCGAACACATCATCGGCGTGAGGGTCAGCGAGACCACCGCGGAAACCAGAATGGTCACGCTCAGGGTGATGGCAAATTCACGGAAGAGCCGCCCCACGATATCGCCCATGAAGAGAAGCGGGATGAGCACAGCAATCAGGGAGATGGTCAGCGACACGATGGTGAAGCCGATTTGTTCGGAGCCCTTCAGCGCCGCTTGCAGTGGAGGGTCGCCCTCCTCCAGGAATCGGATGATGTTTTCGATCATCACGATGGCGTCGTCGACGACGAACCCTGTCGAAATCGTCAGCGCCATCAACGTGAGGTTGTTCAAGCTGAAGCCCGCCAGATACATCACTCCAAACGTGCCGACAATCGAAAGCGGTACCGCGACGCTCGGAATGATGGTGGCCGACAGATTGCGCAGGAACAGGAAAATCACCATTACCACCAGCGCTACCGTCAGCATCAGTTCGAACTCAACATCCGACACCGACGCGCGAATCGTGATGGTGCGGTCGGTCAGGACATCAATCTGCACTGCCGCCGGCAGGTTGCTCTTCAGCAATGGCAGCAGCTTCGTTATGCGGTCGACAACTTGGATGATATTCGCTCCCGGTTGCCGTTGAATGTTCACGATCACCGCCGGAGTTTCGTTCATCCATGCCGCTTGCCGCACGTTCTCCACGCCGTCTTCCACCGTCGCCACGTCGGAAAGTTTCACCGGAGAACCGTTGTGATAAGCGATGATCACATTCCTGAAGTCGCCGCTGGTCATCAACTGATCGTTGGATTGAATCTGGTAGTCCTGCTGCGGGCCGTCGAAGTTGCCCTTAGCCTGGTCCAGACTCGTCTGCTGTAGCGCCGTGCGGACATCTTCGAGGTTAATGCCGTAGTGCGAGAGTTGTGTCGGATTCACGCGCACCCGTACCGCCGGTTTTTGTCCGCCGCTGATGCTGACCAGCCCAACTCCGGGCAACTGCGAAATTTTTTGCGCAAAGCGCGTGTCCGCCAGATCTTCGACTTGCGAAAGGGGAAGCGTCTTTGAAGTCATCGCTAACGTCAGGATCGGCGTATCGGCCGGATTCGTCTTGCTGTAGATCGGCGGCGAGGGCAGATCGGTAGGCAGGTAGGTCTGCGCCGCATTGATCGCCGCTTGTACTTCCTGTTCCGCGACGTCGATATTCAAATCCAGGGAAAACTGCAAAACGATAATGGAGCTTCCGTCTGAACTTGTGGAAGTCATTTGGTTCAGCCCGGGAACCTGACCGAACTGGCGTTCCAGCGGTGCTGTAACCGCCGATGCCATAACATCCGGGCTCGCACCGGGGTAAAACGTGACCACCTGGATGGTGGGGTAGTCCACTTCCGGTAGCGCCGACACCGGCAATTGCAAAAATGCAACCGTTCCCGCCAGCATGATCGCCGCCATCAGCAGCGATGTTGCTACCGGCCGCAGGATGAATGGACGAGACGGACTCACTGCGCCGAGCCTCCCTGCTTTCCTCCCGCGGACTTGCCATTTTGGTCCCCCGGCGAACCCGGCTGACCCGACTGCCCAGTTCGCGCAGGTTGGCCCGGACCATTTGGATTGGCGGGCGCGCGCACGCTCACTTTGGCGCCGTCTTGTAGTTTGTCAAATCCGTTCGTGGCGACGATCTCGCCGGCCTGAAGCCCATCCACCGCTGTCACCGTTCCGTCCGTAGTGCCGGGTGTGATGTTACGCACCGCCGCGGTTTGATCGCTCTTGATGACATACACAAATGCCCCTTGCGCGTTGCGCTGGATCGCAGGCGTGGGAATCAGGATCACATTTCGCAGGGTATCCACCAGCAGGCGCGCGTTCACGAACTGGCTCGGGAACAGAGCGTTGTCGTTGTTCGGGAAGATGGCCTTCAATTTCAGAGTGCCGGTGGTAGTATCGATCACATTGTCGAGCGTCAACAGCGACCCGCTGGCCAGTTTCGTGGTTTGGTCGCGATCGAAAGCGTCCACGGTCAGTTTCTTGCCTTTTCGCAGTTGCTGCTGAATTGGTCCCAGAAGATCCTCGGCAACGCTGAAGATCACGGTGATGGGCTGCAGTTGCGTGATCACTACCAACGGAGTGCTGCTGTTGGCTTGCACTTGGTTTCCCGGGTCAACGAGCCGTAGTCCCACGCGCCCATCAATCGGCGAAGCGATATGCGTGTACGTCAGATTCACTCTGGCATTCGCAAGCTGCCCTTCATCATTCTTGACGGTTCCTTCATCTTGCAGAACCACCTGTTGCTGATCGTCCAACTGCTGCTTGGCGATCGCGTTTCGACTGAAGGCCTGCTGATAGCGTTCCAGATCGATCTTTGCCTCGTTCAGCACCGCTTGATCGTGCGCCAGTTGCCCTTCCATCTGCGTCACCGCTGCCTCATACGGTCGCGGATCGATTTCCAGCAACGAATCTCCCTTCCGCACCATCTGCCCTTCGCGGTAATTCACCTTCATGATTTCGCCCTGCACTCGGCTCGTCACCGTCACCGTGTACACCGGCGTCACTGTCCCCAGCGCGTCGATATTGATTCCAATGCTTCCCTGATGCGCCGTCGCGGTTGAAACCACGATTGCACGCGCCGCGGGGTCGCCCGTGGTTTTCGCCTGAGGAGTGGCGCCGCGTCGCTGCCAGACGACAATCCCTACCACCAGAACAAGCGCAACGATCAGCCACAACCACCAGCGATGCTTGGGCGTAGGTGGGCTTTGGATTTTCGACTCTGGAACTGTTTTTGCTTCCAAGGTATCCGTTCTGTTTTCCGTCACAGGCACTCCCGCAGGCGGCCACTCTGCAATATGGATTAGATGACCGGTATGTGGAAATTGTGCACGAAACCTCGGGCAGATTGAAGGAGCGTAGGCTCAAATTACCGCTTCTCTCCTGAGGCCTGCATCATATTCCGCCAACTGATCCGCTGTTCTTTCGACGTGCCGGAACCACCGCGCGTTTCAGCGAGATACAGGCAACCAGAGGCGCTGGAACCCGGCACTTTTTTGCGGGTCCTGCGCATGTTGCTGCGTTAGAAACGCACCGGGTAGGCCCGTAGGCCGCACGTTGTGAGGTTACTCCCTCGGCAGGCAATCGAACAACGACTCTTCTGACCATATGACACTCGCGGGGCGTCCATTCACTCAGAACGCAGGGCAACCAGCGGGTTCACGCGCGTGGCCCTCTGTGCCGGCAACAAGCAGGCTGGCTAGGCCTGCCACGAGAGTCATCCGTATGACAGGCTAAATGCAATCCAAATGTCGCAACCCCCAGATTGAAATCGCGGGGGCATTACCGCAATGAGCGTCCTCGTCGTGCCGTTGAGATCCCGTGTCGTTCCGGGGGCCTTCCGGTCCTTGTTGAATTGCTTGACCCCTAGTTGATAGCTCATGACAAACACGGGCGGCGAATCCGGATTTCCGTCTTCGCATGTGAGGGACCGCCCCAGCCAGGGTCTGCTGCCAAGAACCACGCATGCATCAGGCCTTACCCACCTTGAACGCGTTCCGTGCCCTCACGACTGGTACCTGGCAACGGCGGCATCAAACCCTATAACCCGCAGGCAATTTGATGCAAGGTTTTTCCCGAGAACCAGCCCGATGGCACCGCGCGATGTGTCCGGTTCCGATACAAGCCAATCCCAAAAGCGGCCGCTGCGCCTCCTACCACCGACAGCGATGCAAAGCTAAGTGTTTTGCTATCTGCGATTACGACTGTGCATTAGCTGGGACTCCGGCGTGCCCGCATTCCGGAGCGGACTGCTGCGGGAGGCGGCCCACATGGATACCCTTTGGAAAGACCTGCGGTATGCAGCGCGCATGCTCGCGAACAGCCCCGGGTTCGCCCTGATTGCCATATTCACGCTGGCGCTGGGCATCGGTGCCAACACCGCCATTTTCAGCGTACTCGATTCTGTGCTGCTGCGCGCCCTCCCGGTGGCCCACCCCGAACAACTGGCGTTGCTTACCGACCCTGACTTCCATGGAGGGAGTTTCGGTAGTCAATCGGGAGAGCGCTCCGCGCTCGCCTATTCGGAATTCGAATATCTGCGCGATCACAACGATGTCCTTTGCGACATTTTTGCTGCCGACAGCCAACTGCCTGATGTGGAAGTAACCATCGGCGATTCTTCCAGTGGCGCCGGAGCAGAAAACGAAACCGCTCGCGTCAAGTTAGTGAGTGGAGATTATTTTTCGACTCTCGGCATTCAGCCTGTCGCCGGGCGCTTGTTCAACGCCGAAGTAGATCGCGCGCCAGGCGGCTCTCCCATTGCCGTCGTGAGCTACCCATTCTGGAAACAGCGTTTTGGCTTGAGTCCCGACGTGCTCGGCAGAACCGTGAAGATTCACCACACGTCGTTCCAAATTGTGGGCGTCGCTCCGCCAGGATTTTTCGGCGAAACGGTCGGCGAAACTCCCGACTTCTGGGTGCCAATGATGATGCAGGACGCCGTCTATCCCGGACGGGATTATCTGAGCGCGTCGCCGCAGGGCATTCTGAACCAACACATGTGGATCCAGGTAATGGGCCGCTTGAAACCGGGAATCTCCTTTGCCCAGGCGAAGGCGAACATCAATGTTAGCTTCAGGCAACTGCTGGAATCTGCCGTCGGGTCGCAGCTGACCCCGGACCAACGCAAGGAAGCTTTCGACCAGCAAATCAATCTGCAACCCGGAGCGCACGGCTCTTCCACTCTTCGCTCCGAGTTCGGCAAGCCGCTCCTCTTCTTAATGACACTGGTCGGGTTGGTTCTGCTGATTGCTTGTGCCAACGTGGCGAACCTGCTGCTCGCTCGCGGAGCGGCTCGCCAGAAAGAATTCGCTATGCGCGTAGCCATGGGCGCGGGGCGAAGGCGTTTGGTTCGGCAACTTCTCACGGAAAGTCTGCTCCTGGCCGTCCTGGGCGCCGGCGCGGGAATATTGCTGGCGCACTGGGCCGACGACTTGCTGCTGCGCATGGTTTCGGGAACAGCGACGCCTGCATCGGTCCAACTGAACCTGCAACCCGACGCGCGAGTGCTGGGTTTCACGCTCGGAGTCACACTGCTCACGGCCATGCTGTTTGGATTGATTCCCTCGTTGTACGTCACGCGACTCGATCTGTCGCCGGTTCTGAAGTCCGCTACGCTGAGAATGGCAGGCGAGTCCTTGTCGCGGCGCTTGCCGGTGGGCAAATCGCTGGTGGTTGTACAGGTGGCCGTGTCATTGATCCTGTTGGTCGCCGCGGGTGTGTTTGTGCGAAGCCTCGCGCGGCTCAGCGAAGTTAAACTTGGATACCGCAGCGAAAATTTGCTGTTGTTCCGCGTGGATGCCTCTGCCGGCGGCTACAAGGGTGCCGCTGCTACGCGCCTCTACAAGGACCTGCTGGACAAATTCTCTGCCATCCCGGGCTTGCGCGGAGTCACGGTCTCCCACAATGGCGTGTTCTCGGGTTCGGAATCTGCCGATCCCGTCGCCGTCGAAGGCTACACACCAAAGCCAGACGAGGACATGCAATCGCGCATGGATCACGTCGGTCCCAGCTATTTCTCCACCATGGGCATTCCCATCCTATTGGGACGAGAAATCGAGCCACAGGATAGCGGCAACGGGCCGCGGGCCGCCGTCATCAATCAGACTTTCGCGCGGCAATTCTTCCGCAACTCGAATCCCATCGGCAAACACGTTCGCGACACCTACCCTGGCAATCCAGCGGATATGGTGATCGTGGGTGTGGTCTCCGATGCGAAGTACAACAGTTTGCGGGAAAAAATGCGGCCGCGGATCTACGCGCCTCTCTTCAATCCTATGTGGGAAATGAGCGCCGCGGTTTACGAAGTCCGCACCTTTGCCAATCCCGCGAGTGTCAGCGCGGCGCTTCGCCAGGCGGTACAAGCTACGGGCTCCTCGCTTCCAGCAATTAAGATTCGCACCATGTCCGGTTTGCTCGACGATTCCCTGCAAACCGACCGCTTCATCGAACAACTTTCCGAAGGTTTCGGTCTTGTTGCCATGCTGCTCGCCAGCATCGGTCTATACGGCATCATGGCTTACACCGTCGCGCGGCGCACCCGCGACATCGGAATTCGCCTCGCGCTCGGCGCAGCGCCGGGGAATGTGCTTTGGCAGGTCTTGCGCGAGACGCTGCTGCTCGTCCTGATCGGCATCGTCATTGGCGTGCCCGTCGCGCTGGGCGGCACTCATCTGGTTCGCAGCATGATATTTGGCTTGGGCTTTGCGGACCCCGTTGCGATTCTTGCTGCGGCAGCGGTGCTGGCCGTGGTCGCCGCACTTGCTGGCTTTTTGCCGGCGTGGCGCGCATCCCGCGTGGATCCAATGGTCGCCCTACGATACGAATGAAGCTTTCTCAACCCGGCCTGCAGAGCGCACGGTGCTTGCCATCAAAACTCGCGTTGCCGCGAAGCACAGACGCACCATTGTTCCCATGCACGGAAAACGCCCTGAGAGAAGATAGGTACTCCGATTCAGGTAAAAGTCACCGCTCACCAAGTGCCACCAGTTAAAACGGCGGAACCAAACATCAAATAACATCGCTGACAAAAAGACCAATCCGAAGGTCTGCCAGGCAAGCCCGGCATCTCCCGGCAAACCGTTGCCTTTGGATTCCTTCGCGGACTTCGCTTCAGCGACAACATGGTTGCCGTTGCCATAAAGCCTCGATAGCACTGCGGCCCTGCTGGGTTCAGACTTTTGCGCCGACTTTATTGATACAAGTACGCCAAATTGTCGAAGCGCAGGCCTTCACCATTTTTCAGATCGAACGCCACCGAGGCCGTAGCGTCCCGCCAACCGGTTCGCAGACGTCGTAGCTCGCCGGGCTTAATGGAGAAAGAGATTGCTCGCATCTCCGGGGAACGAAGCGTGACAGTCGCCTCAGACGGCCCGCCGTTGTACACATCCACACCGACAAAGACGCGCGGCCAATAGAAGTGAAACTCCGCTCCGCTTGCCTGGCTATCGGCGAAACACAGATTGAACGTTCCGAACTTCCCTTCCGGAACGTTGATTCGCCACACGTCGGTGCCCCAATCAATCAACCCGGAAGGATAGGTGCCCGCCAAAAAGGTTCCGCCGGGAAGATGGGGGTCGTCAAACGTGACGTACCGTGGCGGAGCGTTTCCGTCCTTGCCTTGAACATCAATGTCGCGCGCGTCGTCGTGCCGGATGCGCAACACGTGGGTCGAATCATCGAACGTGAAACCGGGTTCATCGAGGTCTTTGCGCCTGCCAAGAGGCTTCCCGTTCGCGGTGACAGAATCAGGGACGAAATCCAGGCGCAGAACATCGGAAGACTGCTGATCGAAGGTCGAGTAGGTGACGGAACCTTTGCCGTAACTGATCTTGCTGACCACGGAACTGGAACCAAGCAAGTGTGATTCATCCGACGGCGCCCACTCGGGCACGGCCCAGAAGCCGTCCATCAATCTTCGTGGGCCGTCAGCGTATTCGTCGGTGAACCACCACTGCATTGAAAAGGGCGTCGGGGCTTCCGCGGAAAGTCCCTGAAAATAACTCACCCAGTTATAGGACCGAAACGCGGCATCGCGGTACGCAACATCGCCGGTTCTTGCGAAGTACAGGGCCTCCACCGCGGCGAGTCGAGAAGTGTGGCTGTCACAACACTGGTTTGGCAGATTGCAGCAAAAATTCGTGCCGTTTCCCTGCTCCGTCGTGACGGTCGCTCCATGCACCACGTACTTCGGCCATTTGGGAGTTGTCTTCACCCATTCGATGAGCCGCCGCGAGTGTTCCCGCCACTGCGGATCTTTACCGGGGTGAAGCAGAACGTAGCGGGCAAATTCCAGGGGAATGACCTGGTTCATATTGTCCATGTTCGGCGTGGTGTCCTCGAAATACCCGACCCACACGTTATTCGCCAGTGGATATTTCTGAAACCACTCCCACGAACCCGCGCGCACTTTCAGATAACTCGCGATATCTCCCTGCTTCAGGCGCATCAGTTCATCGAAGAGCATAATGGGCTCGATGACATTAGCCGAATACGGTCCCATGGCTGGGGTGCTTTCCGATTTACCGTCGCGTGCGTAGCAGCGCACCGGCCAGGGAGAATGGCGCTCATCTCCGGTCCTGTAATTCCTGACAAGAGCATCGGCACAGCGAATCGCGGCCCGCAGATATTTGGTATTGCCGGTCATTTCGTAAAGACGCAGATATCCGTACCCGTCTTCGCCAACCACATGAGGTTCGATGTAATCTTCGCCAAGCTGGCTCCAACCTGAGTACCGCTTGGCGCCTGGATTCGCGGAGGCATACGGCACTTGCGCCCAGGCGTACCCTTCCGGCGTCAGCCCATTATCCAATTCGTAGTCCACAAAACTTTGCAAGAACTCCAGGGTGCGCGCATCACCGGTGTAAGGATAAAGTCGCTCGATGAAACCTTGCATCATCGCGCGAAGATACGCGGTTGAATTCGCCCAGTGAGCATCCGGCGCAAGCTCGAACGTCGTACGGTCGTAATCGAAGCAGCAGTAGAAGTACGGCAGGCGCTGGCGGTTGTACTGGTCCCAGAGAATCGTCCACTGCGTCAGAAAGTGTGACGAATAGGAATAGCCGGTGTTTTCCGGCATGGGCCACGGCAAAAGTTTTCCCTGCGCGTCAAGTTGCACGGGATGTCCGGCAATGGTTGGCGCATCCACCGTGGACGTGACCGGGAAGGGCCGCTGCTGCGCCGACGCAATCGTTAGAAGCAACAGCAAAAACAGAACGAGCTGCGCGATCTTAGCAGTTGGCATCATATTCCTTGATCAGCATGTTGCACTATGCTGCGGCAGCCAAATAAATGTCTACGGCTTGTTCTCCCCGTTTCGCCGCACGGGCAATTCAAGGCACGACGCCCGCTTCGCCTCACGATACACGGTCCACGTAGGTGTGCCCTCCGCCGGGTAGCGCTGAAAAAGCCCCGCGTCCGCGCCCGCCAATGCTACGCGAATCCGATGCCCTTTTCGCAGCAGTACCG
The DNA here is from genome assembly GCA_963804635.1 of Candidatus Acidiferrales bacterium. GTDB lineage: Bacteria > Acidobacteriota > Terriglobia > Acidiferrales > UBA7541 > Acidiferrum. The sequence goes on along the minus strand of CAWDRK010000044.1, from coordinate 134,138 downwards.
ATGTCGGGTACATCGCGAAGCGTATCGTAGCCCACTGGCCGGGCGTCAAGGGCTCGGCATCCTTTCGCAGGAAGCTGTGCGCCGGACCAATTGGCACGTAGGGCAGGCTCTTCGGATCAACTTCCTTTCGCTCAATCACTCGCAACAGCCCTTCGTCCAGATGTGTCACCCGCCCTTGCGGCGACACATCTTCCAGATAGGCATGCACTGCCCCGTCGCTTGTAGTTGACGACATTTCCAGCGCCACAACAGGTGTGCCCGTGATCTCAATATCCGTTTCCAGCGGCTCGCTGGTATACACCAGCAGTTTCCGGTCCTCGCCCGCCCGATCGGGATACACCACGTCGCCACCACCAATCCCGGTGTGCCAGATGGTCTGGTTACCGCTCGACGCCGTGAAGTCCACCGTGTACGAGTCCCTGGCGCTGGTCGCCGCGGGAACTGCCGCCCTCAGCGTATTGTTGTCCCCGAAATACAAGCGTTCGGCAGTCAAGCCCGCCGGCGGCCAAATCTTCGTGGTGTGCCATTGTCCTGCGCCCATCGTGTAGTACTGAATCGATGACTCGACAATTTCCGGCCGGGCGTTGCGCAACACGCGGTCGAAAAAATCGCCCTCCATCTTCAATTGTTCCTCGCTGCCCGGCACTGGCGGAGTGTGTTTCGTCGCGAACGGGTCCGCGTTGAAATCTCCGCCGTGTGACAGTGGACCGATGATCACCACCTGGGGATTCAAAAAGTTCCTGAAGCGATTCAGCGTTCCTTCGCAACCCTCCCCGTCGCGCCATCCGCACCACACCATCATCACCACCTTCGACGCTTCAATTGGCGCGCGCAATCCGTATGGACTGATGTCCCCGATACTGAAGGCGCCCAGCTGGTCGTCGCGAAACTCCAGCTTGGCCACGGCTTCGCCCACATTTATGTTCTGATGCTGGCGCAACATTTCCGCCAGTCGCTTCCCGTGCGGGTCCGCATCGACAGGCCGCACTCCCGGTGTCAGCAGCCGGTCTCTCCAGCATCGCCATCCCTTCACTTGCTCCGCGCCGCAGACGTCATTGCGATCCATCGCCGCGACCGCATCGCTCCACTCCAGTAGCAGTCGATCCGTTACTCCGCCCGGCTGCAGTGCAGGCTGCACATCAAAATCGTCGTAAAGTGGCATGACCGCGCGGATCGCAGGCTGGTTCGGAACCGCCGCCAGCTCCGCCGTGCTGCCCTCATAGGAAATTCCAAACGTGCCCACGTTGCCGTTCGACCACAGTTGTTGCGCGCCCCACGCCGCCACTTCGCCCATATCCGCCACCTCGGCCGGCGAGTACTCCATGTCCCGATGTCCTCCCGATGCTCCAGTTCCTCGCGCATCCACCAGCAGCACGGCAAACCGCCGCTCATTGAAATACGCCACTTGTTTGTCCAGCAGGTCATCGGGACTCGCTTCGTGCAGCGCCGCCAGCATTCTCAGTGGCCACCCGATTTGCGGCTCGCGCCAATAGCGCGTCGTTCGCATCAGCACCGGAACGCGCTCGCCGGCCTGCAAATCGCCGGGTAGATACACGCTCACGGCGAGTTCCACTCCATCGCGCATCTTCACGTAGCGCGAGCTGGCCCTCCGGATGCCCGCAGGGGTCATCTCCTCGCCCGGCAGTTTCAGTCGCATGGTTGCAACGGCTATGATAACCGCCGCGACAATCCCTAACCCGGCGATTCCTACGCTCACCCTCCGCGCCCATCTCCGCATACTTCCTCCTACGCGTCACGCTCTCCGCTTCGCTTGCGTTTTTCTGCTCGCCTTTCCGGCGGAAACAGTTGCAGCATGGCGCGCGCAATGCGTGGAAACTGTTTGCGCGAACTCGGCACTCGCTTTCCCCGGGCCACAAATCCCAGCCACACCAGGTACAACAGCTCCGCGCGCTCGGAATCTCCGGCAACCCGGGTCAGCGATTCGATCCTTTTCCTCTCAGCTCGATTCGCCCGCTGCGCCACCCGCGGCGACACCGCAGCCCACGTGAACATCGCCGCATCCGACGGCAAAATTCCTTCTTCACCCAGCGGCGCTCTTTCCACCATCAGCCGCAACAGGAAGCGCACCGCTTCCCGTCCGCGTCGTCCCTCCAACCGCGGGATAATGTCCTGCAAAAACTCCTCTTCCCATTCGCGCAACAACACTTCCAGCAGCTCTTCACGGTTTTTGAAGTGCCAGTAGAAGCTTCCTTTGGTCACGCGCAGACTGCGCGCCAGGCGTTCCACCCGCACCTCTTCCACGCCGCCCTTCAGCAACGCCAGCCGGGCCGCCCGCAACCATTCTTTTCTTCCCAGGTCCTTTGCCATACGGTGCCGTATGGTACAGATTGGTCCGACGCCTGTCAATACGGTGACGTAGGGAGCCTTGACGGCTCGCCGTTAAGGTGTTTTTGTCGGCAAAAATCCGGATTGCGTTCCGCTTCAGCGCTCTGCGATTGACTTCCACTGGAAAGTTTTTTACCTTCAATCCCAGCGCGAAGGGCGCATCCAGTCCGCGGAAAGGGCCGTGCCCACCTTCAGTTCCACACTTCGACGAATCTTCTTTCCAGCCTGATGCGTGCGGACTCCAGGCGAATCGCGAAAGGAGCTTCGTATGCCTGACAGAGATCTGCCCGCTCGCCCGAACCTCGAACAATACAAGAAACAAGCCAAGGATCTGGTCAAAAGTTTCGCCCTCGCCGATCCGCAAACGCTGGCGCGGATCAAGCGCCATCACCCTCGCTTTCACAAGTTGCCTGAAGCCAATCCTCAAAGTGTTCCGTTCGCCCTCGCCGATTCGCAATTGGTCATCGCGCGCGAGCATGGCTTTGAAAGCTGGCCGAAATTTGCCCACCACATCGAAACGCTCACTGTGATTCGTTCCGTCGCTTCTCTCACCGATCCGGTCGCCGCGTTTATTGAAGTGGCTTGCGTGCCGCGGCACTCCTGGCATTGTTCTGGCACGCTCGAACACGCTGAGATGATCCTCGCTCGCTACCCGCAGGTCGCCACCAGTACCATCTACACCGCAGCGATCCTCGCGGACGAAACCGTCGTGCGCGGCTTTCTTTCTCGCGACCCCAAAAGCGCCACCGCCACGGGCGGTCCCTACGGTTGGGATGCGCTCAGCTATCTCTGTTTCTCGCGCTATCTCAGCCTCGACCACCAGCGCTCCGAAGCGTTCGTAGCCACGGCTCGCGCACTCCTCGATGCTGGAGCGAGCGCGAATACCGGCTGGCACGAGATGATCGATCATCCCGATCCTCGTCCTGTGTGGGAGAGCGCGATCTACGGCGCGGCAGGTATTGCGCGGCATTCAGGCCTCACGCGCTTGCTGCTCGAGCGCGGAGCCGATCCCAACGACGAGGAGACTCCCTACCACGTTGCGGAAACTTATGACAACACCGTGATGAACATCCTTCTGGAAAGTGGCAAGCTGAACGCGCTCAGCCTCACCTGCCTGCTGCTGCGTAAAACCGACTGGCACGACGAGCAAGGCCTGCGGCTTTTGCTCGAGAGCGGAGCCGATCCGAATGCCATGACCAAGTGGGGAGACAATGCGCTGCATCACGCTGTGCAGCGCGACAATGCTCTGCAGATGATCGAACTGCTACTCGACCACGCCGCCGACCCAGCGCTGAAAAACACCCGCGACGGCAGATCGGCCACGGCGATGGCCACGCACCGGGGACGCGGCGATGTCCTTGCATTGTTCGACCAGCGCGGTGTTGCTCTCGATCTTCACGGCCTCGACCGCCTGATTGCCGCCTGCGCCATGGGTGACCGCGGAACCATTGCCTCGCTGGTCGCGCAGGAAGCTCATCTTGCCAGCCAGCTTGTCGCGCACGGCGGAACACTCCTCGCGCGCTTCGCTGGCAACGACAATGTTGCAGGACTGCGTTGCCTGCTCGACCTGGGCGTCAGCGCGTCGGCTCTGTACCGCGAGGGCGACCCCTATTTCGACATTGCCAACGACAGCACCGCGTTGCACGTGGCCGCGTGGCGCGCCTGGCCCGAGGCCGTCAAAGAGCTGATCAACCGCGGCGCTCCCGTGAATGCCCTCGATGGAAAGGGCCGCACCGCTCTGTTTCTCGCGGTCAAAGCGTGCGTCGATTGCTATTGGACTGCTCGCCGCTCGCCGGCCTCGGTCGAAGCTTTGCTTCGCGCCGGCGCCACAACCTCCGGCATCGCGATCCCTTGTGGCTACAAGGAGGTCGACGACCTGCTTCGTCTGTCTCCCAGCTGACTGCGATTGCGGTGCGGCCAAGGAAGTGAAGTGTACGCTGACCGTCATGATCTCAAACGGTTTTGTGTCGACCGTTGCGATTCATGACCCATTCCGGCGGGGGAACTCGTCGCTTTAAGGAAACTCTCGCTTCGCGCATCGAAATTCACTCTCCCCAGCGGAATCATTCAAATACTCAAGGACGTAAGAGCTGACCAACTCCTGCAAATTGACGAGCCCCCCGCCAGTTCAGTCCCCCAGCTCGCGGCACTCGCGGCTGTTCGGCTGGTGCGCCCCTCGACCATAAGCCACACTTTGACTTAATATAAGCGCCGCGGGGGGTGCCCTTAATGGAAGAGCAGCTTAGTCTGGAATTTTTGCGGGTGGTTGAAAACGCCGCCATCGCCGCGGCGCGCACCATGGGCTTTGGGGATGGCCACAAAGCTGACGAAGCCGCCGTCGAAGCCATGCGTAAAACGATGGACCAGGTCGAGATGGATGGCACCATCGTCATTGGCGAAGGCGAACGCGACAAGGCCCCCATGCTCTACATCGGCGAAAAAGTCGGCCTCGCCACTCACGCACCTAAATCACTTTTCCCCTCCGTCGACATCGCCGTCGATCCTCTCGAAGGCACCAATCTTTGTGCCACCGGCGCCCCCAATGCCATCGCCGTACTCGCCGTCAGCCAGCGCGGCGGGCTGCTCCACGCTCCCGATTTATACATGGAAAAAATCATCGTCGGCCCAAGCTGCAAAGGCGCCGTCGACCTCGACGCTCCTGTCGCCGACAACTTAAAAGCGGTCGCCACGCGCCTCGACCGCGACGTCGAAGACCTGGTGGTCATTGTCCTCGATCGTCCCCGCCACGAAAAGCTTATCGCCGACATTCGTTCCGCCGGAGCCCGCATTCGCCTGATCGGTGACGGCGATCTCTCCGCCGGAATTTCCGCGGCCGTCATCGGTACTGGCGTGCACATGGTTATGGGTACCGGCGGCGCTCCCGAGGGCGTTCTCACCGCCGCCGCGCTCCGCTGCCTCAACGGCCAGATTCTCGCGCGCCTGGTTGTCAGCAAGCCGGAGCATCACCAGCGTCTCGAAAAAATGGGCGTCAAAGATCCCAAACGCATTTACGACACCGCCGACCTTGCTCCCGGCGGGAAAATGATTTTTGCCTGTTGCGGCGTTACCGATGGCAATCTCCTCAAAGGCGTCCGATTCTTTGGCGACGGCGTTCGCACTTCTTCCATGATTCTCACTCTCGACGAGCGCCAGGTCCGTTTCATCGAATCCGTTCACCTCGAAAATCGTCCGGACATCAAGGTCCGCTTCAACTAACGTTGGTTCTTAAATGTAGCGCTGACTTTTATGTCCGCCACTGCGCAATCCTGCAGCTCACCCCTTTCAGGGGTGAGGATGTTCCCTGTGCCTATCGACCAGCTCCCGTAGGGCCGGGCCTTGCACCCGGCGGAAAGACGCTCGCTCTGTCATTCCGAGCGCAGTCTGCAGAGCGAGGAATCGCTCTTCTCGGGGGTTCTTGTGGCGCCGCTTTGTGAATGTTATGCGGGAGGGCGGGCTTCAGCCATGCCGTAAGGGCGCTAAATCAATGCGTTTTAGCCACCGAGGTTTCTTTTCTCGCTTGCCGCGCCACGGCCCGCCGATCGCGCCCTTACGCATTCCTTAAGTCATTCGCGGTACCATCTAAATGGCACGCGGAGTAACGTGTGACGGGAGAAAACAGGTTATGGACATTTTCAGGCAGGGTCGCGGCGACAATACCGAGTTTACGTTGCGGCCGGCAATTCCGGGCCTCCGCAACATTCTCATTGGCGCCGTTGTCATCGTCGTAGCGCTCTTTCTTTTGTCTTTCGCCGTGCGCGTCACGCGCATCGAGGCAGGTCACGTTGGCGTGGAGATCAACCTCGCCGGGCGCCAGCGCGGCGCTTCGGAAATCCCCGTGCGCACCGGATGGGTCCTCTATTCGCCGCTGACCACGCAAATCATTGAATTCCCCACTTACGTGCAGACCGTAAAGTGGACCAAGGACACCAACGAAGGCCATCCCATCAACGAGGAGATGGGCTTCAACTCCAAAGAAGGCATGGAAATCTTCGTCGACGTCTCGCTCTCTTACGCCATCGATCCGGCCAAGGCCCCGGATTTCTATGTGAAGTACCGCGTCGACGATCTGGACCGCTTTACCCATGGGATTTTGCGCGATATCGTCCGCAATTCCCTCAACGAAGTGGCCTCCACCTACGTCGTCGAAGATATTTATGGCGAGGGCAAAGCCGAATTCCTGCACAAAGTGGAAGCCATGATTCAGTCCAAGGTCACTCCGGTCGGCGTGGGCGTGCAGCAGTTCGGCTTCATCGGCGCGCCTCGTGTGCCCCAGGTGATCGCAGCGGCCATCACTGCGAAAGCCCAAGCCATCCAGCAAGCGGAACGCGCGCGCAACGAATTGGCCACCACGCAGGCGGAGGCGGCGAAGAAAATTGCTGAAGCTGAGGGCGATGCCAAGTCTATGGTGACGCGTGCGCAGGGCGAAGCCGATGCCAACCGCATTCGTCAGAATTCACTGACGCCGCAACTCCTGGATTTGCGCCGCATCGAAAATTCTCGCGCGCTCATCGACAAGTGGAATGGCCAGTTGCCAACTGTAGAGTCCGGCCAGGGCAGCGGCATGATGCTGCAGCTACCGAAGCCCTAGACCAACTCTTTGGGCGCTCATCGCGAGCGAAGCGAGGGATATGCTTTTCGGGCGGCAGCATCCTGATGTTGCCTGGATCAGGCCGGCGTGACTAGCGCGAATTCAACGCGGTGGCGCATCGGGTCGATCCGTTCCGCGCGAACCCGCACGCGATCGCCCAGTTTCCACTCGAGCGGCACCGCTTTTTTCCCGCGACGTCCACGGCGATCTCTATCGCCTCCGGGCAGCGCCACCATAGCGTGATCCCGTTCGCGGAACGCGCAGCGCGTTCCCGCCGCCTCTTCCAGCGCATTGATGGGCAGCAGCCCCTCGACAAAAATGTCAAACAGTTCCACAAAGCAGCCGTATTTCTGCACCGAAATAATCAGCGCGTCAAACTCATCGCCCAACCGCTGCTCCATATACTGCGCCGTTTTCCAGTCGAGCAGTTCGCGTTCCGCATTGGCGGCGCGCCGCTCCGTCTCCGACGTTTCCGCCGCGATTTCCTCCAGATGCTTTTGCGAGTACAGCGAAGCCTCCTCGCCGATCGCTGGCTTGATGAACGTGGGAGCGGGGGCGTCGGGGTGCGCGAGCGCCCATTTCAAAATGCGGTGAACAACAAGATCGGGATAGCGTCGAATCGGCGAAGTGAAATGCGTGTACTCATCGAAGCCCAGGGCGAAGTGCCCCAGCGGCTCCGCGGCGTAGCGAGCTTGCTTCAGCGAACGCAACATTAGATACGAAAGGATGCGCTCTTCGGGTTTTCCGGAAATTTTCTCGATCAGCCGCTGATAATGCTGCGGCGTGATACTGATTTCCGTGCCGGGAAGCGCCACGCGCTGTTGCCGTTCCCGTCCTTTTCCGTACGAGTCCGGCCGCCCGGCACGCGCCGGAACCGGGACTTTCCCGTGCCGCACGGTCACTTCGCGCTGGTGAAGATCAGCCACGCCGAGGGAATAGCCGAATGCCCGCGCGATTTCCTCAAAATCCAGGACCTTGCGCGCGTCGGGTTTCTCATGGACGCGATGCAGCGATTTGATTCCGCGCGAATTGAGATAGTGATCGACTGCTCGATTGGCGGCCAGCATGAACTCTTCGATGAGGCGATGAGCGATGTTGCGTTCGCTGCGAGACACGCCGGTCATGCGCTGCTGGTCATCGAACTCGATCACGCGCTCCGGCAGATCGAAGTCAATCGAACCGTTTTCCTGTCGCCGCGCGTTCAGCAAAAGCGCCAAGCCCTTCATCCCGCGGAAGTGGTGATTCAGGTGCGCGTAGCGCCCGGTCATCTCGGGATCGCCGTTCAGCACCTTGTTCACGTTCGTGTACGTCATCCGCTCCGACGATCGAATCACCCCCGGGACCATCGACGAGTTGGTCATCCGCCCCGCCGCATCGAAGTGCATGATCGCGCTCATCACCAGCCGCTCTTCCCGCGGATTCAGCGAACACATACCGTTGGAAAGAGATTCGGGCAGCATAGGTACCGCGCGGTCGATGAAGTACACGGAGTTGCCGCGCAGTCGCGCTTCACGATCCAGCGGCGATTCCGGTCGCACATAATGCGCCACGTCTGCAATGTGCACCTGCAGCAACCATCCGCCGTCCTCGCGGCGCTCAACGTATACCGCATCGTCGAAATCGCGCGCCGTCTCGCCGTCGATCGTCACAATTTGTAGTTCGCGAAAATCTTCGCGCCCCGCGCGGTCGGCTTCAGTCAGCGGAAGGGCCATCCGCTCGGCATCCTGCAGAACCTCGGGCGTGAAGGTGTACGGAAGATGATGCTTGCGAATGATGATCTCGGTATCGACGCCCAAATCCCCGGGACGTCCCAGAATTTCGATAACCCGGCCAACCGGTGCAGCGCCTCCCCGCGGATAGTGCAGCAGCTCAACGTTAACGACGGCGCCATCGAGTTTCGGAATGTGCGGCAGGCGCCGGTTACGCGGCGATTGTTCCTTGCTGGGCGGAAGCAGTTGCTCGCGCAGCGCGGGAGCAAGCTCCTCCCCGGGCAGCAATTCGATTTCGTGCTGCACCCGCGGGTCGTAGGGCACAACCACGGCGCCGCGCGACACGTAGCGGAACTGGCCAACCACCGAGGGATGCGCGCGTCCGATGATGCGCACAATGCGGCCCTCAGCCCTGCGCGCCCCGGGTTGCCCACTGAGCCGCGTGATTTTCACTGCCACATGGTCGCCGTGCATCGCGTCTTCGATCTGGTCGCGCGGAATAAAAATGTCGCCGTCGACGTTCGGCAGCGCTATGTCCGGCACAACGAACCCATACCCATCGGCATGGTGCACCAAGCGCCCGCGGATCTCGTCGCGCGACGTGGCTTTGTGTTGCGGAATCGTTTCCGGCGCAGCAGCAGGCATGGCGGCGGGCGAAGGCGACAGGTTGCGCTGGTTGCGTCGGAAAAGGAAGCGGTTGTGCGTCAACGACTCCACGAGCCCCCGTTTCTTGAGCTTGGCCAGCATGGCCAGCAGCGCGTCGCGGTTACCTTTTTTCACATGGAGCGACCGCGCCAGCTCCTCCAGTGACACCGGATCGTTCCTAAGTTGAAGTAAACGCAGGATGTTATCTGTGCTCAATTGTGTGGAACGGGGCATTCGCGATTGGTCCCTTTCCGGGAGCGAGGAAAGCATCAAGATTTTAGTCATTTTTTTCCGTTGGGTGTAACTTTTTTCACGTCCCGTCCATTTCATAGGTAGGCCAACACACGACCGGCTAGCCGCCCTCCGTCAGGCTAGTCGGATTCGCCGAAAGGCGAATATGGGGAGGCGGGAAGACCTGGCCCGCCTCCCTTCTAATTATACCATTTTATTTCAGTAGTTTACGACGATGCTTGGCGATAAGACTGGCCTAGTGGGTCCAAATGGGTCCACGAATTTTTGAGGTCATCCACGAATTTCTCTTGCCGCCCCTTGATCCAGTGGCTGTATCTGCGCTCCGTCATCTTGATCGAGGAGTGTCCGAGAAGCGTGGACACGGTCTGCAGGGGTACTCCGTCTTGCAACAGAAAGGTAGCCGCGGTGTGCCGAAAAAGGTGAGGGTGGGCCCGGGGGACCCCGGCAGCTTTGAATATTTTGGCCAGGGACTTTTGGTAGTCGCCTACCGCGCTCTTGGGCTTGGAGGCGCCATTCCAGAAATACCAGCGGTTCTTGGCCGGGATAGCTCCAAGGGCTGTTACAGCCCCAGGCGGGAGGGGGCAAAATACGTCGACTCCGGTCTTCGCCGTCCGGAGAAACAACCTATTGCCCCGCACAGAGTCGCGGCGCAGGGTCACCACGTCACGAATCCGCAACCCCGTATAAAGAAGCACCAGGATCATGGCTCGTAGTAGCAATCCGCGGCTCTTCTGCGAATGCTTGTCGCAGGCCTTCAATATCTTGACGATCTCGTCGTGCTCGAGCGGCACGATCTTCCGGTCCACGACCTTCGCAGCCTTCAAATCCTCGGCGTAGTTCTCCTCGATCCACTTCGACTTCTTACAGAACCCGATGAAGGCGCGCAGATTCCCTAGCTTCACCCGGGCTGACTCGTTCTCGTTCGGCCACGTAGCCCTGAATTGGCGCAGGTTGTCCACGTTCAGATCCGACATGAAGACCAGGCCTTTGTCCTCAGCGAACGCCTGCAGCTGGCGAAACAGTAATCGGAACTTGTATAGCGTTGGATCTTTCAGATCGCGCGCCTGGGCATCCTGTATGTATCGATCGCACGCATCTTTTATGCCTAGTGACGTCGTCAGCTTCTTGATGCCGTCGCGCTCTTCCAGTCGGTGGATTGCCAGAGCTTTCTGGTAGTTGCTGGTCTTCATGCTCTGGCGGTAACGTTTGCCGTTGACGCGCCATTCTTTGAAGATCGGGCAGGAGCATTGCCGCATCTCTTCCCGATGTTTGATCGGACATCCAGGCACATGTCTACGCCACAGCATGATTTATCTCGTTTGAGGAATAGCGGTCAGCCGCGTATGAACACGAACGGCAACGGATTGCGGGATGCGCAACGTCATGTATCCGCGACCTCGACCGTTGCCATTTGTACCGATGCGCAAAACACCCGGCTCCGCACGGAAAAGTTGACGGACCTTTTCCGCTGACAAGCCCCAGGCCTTCGCCAGATCGGCCGGCGCGAAGTGCTTCTCGTCGACCGCTAGGTTGGTGTACCGCTTCCCGCTGTATGTGAATGAGCGGCCTTGCCCCAAGCTGATGGTGGGCGGCTTCGCGGATTTTGACTTTGGTTCAGGGGACCAGTTGAGGAATGATTCTGAGTGCAGTAATTCTTCGAGAAGGGCGGAACCCATAATGCAATTATATCATGCTGATGCAAGCCGAAAATAAAATAGCGCCGGCCATCTCGTGATTACCGAGACAACCGGCGCCAGGACTACAGTCAAGCTCAAAACTCGCGAAGTTATGGGACTCACCTAGCGGCGCCAAACGTACTCTTTTGATAGATAAGTTCGTACCGACGATAAGTGCCCTTGATCTTACAATGAGGGCAGATGCACTCAACACCCTCCCGCGGCAGTTTAGGTTTCTCCTCGGCAATGAAATCCGCTAGGGTCTCGCCTATTTTGGAATACGTGAAGACCCATTGGCAATGCTTACAAGTAAAAGCCCAACTCGCCATCAGAAATTGTGGCGACCGGTAAAGGCCGTGTGAATACACAAGTTCGTGTAGCCTCTTCATGACGAGGTGGCTGAATGGAGATCCTATTATTAGTGGCTATTTCTTGGGCTTGGTGTCCTCCGGGTCAGCTTCAATCGTAACGTCGACCTTTGCACCTTTTTTCAGGGCGACTTCATTTCCCGATTTATCTTGAAGAATATTCTCGACCCGGATTTCCTTGTAAAGGTCTTCCGCGCCTTCCACAACGATTTGCGCTTTCTCCGGCTGGTTGGGAGTAATTGGTGGGATGATTTTCTCCACGGTGCCGGGAAGAGTTACAGCTGCTTTCTCGTCCGGGCGGTCTTCATCCTTTTCGTTGGTTTTGTCGCTCATTGGGTTTCTCCCTGTAGTCAGGAAGGGCTGAACTTTGAATAAACGATACTCCTAAAAGGTGTCGAGTCAAAGCGAGTTACGAGGGTGAATCCTCAAAGACCTGTGCACGATGGTCAAGCCAAGCGGAGGTTCTTCAGCGACGCGCGAGCGAGTCCCCCGCCGATATTCGGCTTGATGACCAATTCCAGTAAAGTAACGTTTGACAGCTCTACTTGATATTCCTCGACTTCGCGGACCGCCCCAGGTGGACTGAAATTCCACTGCTGACGCACAATTTCTTTGAGCGAGTTCCCGGCATCCGGAGACCACCTCAGAACGAACTCTTGCGTGCGTGCAGTTTCGTTTTCCTCGAACACAAGCGATATACACCTGAGCCTTTGTGGCTGATCGAAGATTAGCCGAATTGTCTGACTCCCCGGCGCTGAAGCACGCCAGCCTCGCGCATCTCCCGAAACGAAGGCCGCCTCGACCGGAAAGTCCTTATCTTCTGAGGTTACCTCGACAACGGCCGCACGCTCGACATCTAACCAACCTTCGCCGCCAGTCCGAATATTTTCTGGAGTTGGGGTGATAAGGCGCTTTCGCATATCACCAGTCTACTCTTGTTCAGCATCCGTCGAGCTTGCTGCTTCTGACCGAGAAGCCCCGCCCCGACCCTCTACAGCAAGCACCTTATTACAAGGGCATCAAAATAGTGTACCTGCGATAGATCTCAACCGTCTTCGGCGATGGAAGTATGCTTAATTCCGTCTTGCGGCATTTCGGATACCACCAGGAACCGCGTCCTTTAACCGAGTTCCTGGCATTCAAAGAAACCTTTGAGTCTGCCAAAGCCGCCGGTCTCTCCGTCGGAGATTACATCGACAGTAAACAGTTCAGCGGACCTCGGTCCCCAACCGAACAAACCATCGATGGGATGGTTGCTCTCGGTGTATTCGATGGTCGCCCTCAACGGATCTGCGAAATTGGGCCAGGTTCCGGCCGCTACTTAGAGAGGACCATCGGCAAGTGCCAGCCCCTCTACTATGAGGTCTATGAGACGGCGCCAGAATGGCGCAACTGGCTCGTCGCGCAGCACGGTGTTATTGCCAGGAAGTGCGATGGCAGAACGTTGGCGGCAACCGAATTTGCTTCTATTGATTTGGTCCAGTCGCATAAGCTTTTTCCCGCACTACCGATCCTCAACACGGTTTCCTACTTTCAGGAAATGGCACGCGTAGTTCAAGACCATGGGTGGGTTGTGTTCGACATCATGACCGAGTCGTACTTCAGCACCCACCACATAAAGACGTGGCTCGACGCAAACCCTTGGCAGTGGCCATGGGCGCCTCATTTGCTCGCAAAAGACTTTACGCTCAAATTCTTCGCGGATCGTGGAATCGACTTCGTCGACAGTTTTCCTGTACCCTCTATCCCGCTATTACGGAGTGCATGGTTTTCCGCAAGAAATAATCTCACGCAGGCCTGCCTAGCACACTCACGGTGCCGTAGCGCATCCTTACTAAGCGACCATACCCCCAGGATGTCGCTAGCGGTCCATGGAGGGCCGTCACTGACCTACTTACGATGGATACGGTGGGTTGGGAGCCGCGCGCGGGGACAGCGGTCCCGAGAAGGGGCCGTGAGCGAGCTTCCCAACCTGCCATTTCTTTCGTCCGCTAGTATTCCCAGTCGGGGCCAGGACCGCTTAGAACTCACAACGATTTTCGACATTTGGAAGCTAGATGTGAAACGTTCGTTGCACACTTGTGGAACATTTTTGCAGGTAACGGCCCCAGCTTTCTCGGAGGAGGCTCCGTGCTTCGGTTGTTGCGTTCGCATCTGCCCTCGCGCGTTGGAGTTGGCTCCGCTTAGGGATGTCGAGTTTCTGTTCCCCGCTTGGCAGCCAACATGCTTCGACATCCCTTGCGGGCTAATTGGTCAGACGCTTCAATCCTCCGCCTCTGATGGAATAAGAACCGCTGGGACTTGATAGGTCTGGTCCCGTCGGCCCGCACCACCCTCTGCGTCTCCTCTTTCCACATCTCCGTGAAAGGAATCTCGGCACACATCAGATTCGTCGTCGTTCTAGACCCAAATTCGAACACGTCCGAAGAAGAAGCATTGCGCACGATGAGGCATGAAGCCTGCCATGTCGCTACTTGGGGCGTGATGGATATAAACGATTTGCGCGGCCCACCATTTCAAGAGTGCATGAGGAGATTCGAGGACGACTTGCTTCGTGGTCACGTAGCGTTGCCATATGGCGGATCCTGCGATGGTCCGCTCAACGGAAACAGCGAATATATCGGCCGCTTCGGCGGCGGGTCAACCCTCAACCTTGGCCTCTCGTCTTAAACGGCGGGAGGCCTATTTCTTTTCCTCGAAAGCATGCCTGCAAAATCTCGCACTGCGTTCGGAACTGAAATCACGTCGTTCTGTTACATGAACAGACTTTACGGGTTCGCCGATTCAAACCGCGTCCACCTGCGCTTAAGTGTAGGCCATTTAGGACTTCTTGAAGCCTGGGTTCTTGGCGTACGGAACTTGGCAAGATCGATGCCGATATCTGAACGCAAGCTCCGCGCCACGGAGTGAAGCCTTTTGAAAGTCTGTCCGGAATAGGCGAGCCCCTCAGTTACGCAGCCGGCGCAAATTTTCGAGGCGCTGATCTGCGGGGATGTTCACTTTATCGAGCAGAGATTGGTTTGGGCCGACGGCACTCGCCTGCGGATTTTACTGATGCCTTGGTCAACGAGTCCACCGACATTCCAGAGCGTAAGGTTTTCGGTGAGCGGAGGTTGTCGTGAAGGCCACACTATTGATCTTCTTCCTAGTGACCGGCATCCTCGTGGGTTTTCAGTTCAAGCAGCGGCACGACCTTGCTGCATGCACACAGCATGAGAACGCGCGAAGAGCCCCGCGCCTCAGTTTTACGCCTGCGTGGATCGCGCCTCTTGCCCGAGTGAGAAGGTATGTAAAAGAGGAGAGGGTGAGAGAGTTGGGAAAGTGCAAGCACGCTCTCACACCCTGTCCAGCGATCACCGAAATTGGAGTATGAAGTTCTATGGATTCGGTTTCTTGCCTTCGCCAGGCGCTTTGGCCGAAGGGGCAGCGGGTTTGGGCTTCCAGAAATTCGGATCGGCCTTGATCCATTCCTCTTGCACATAGCTCTGATGCGGGTTGAAGGCAAACAATTGATCTTGTGAGGCTTCGCAGCACTCCGCGTAGAGGTCTCCGAATTTCTTCATGCCATCCTCACCCATGGCAGCCTCGAATTGTTTATCTTCCGTGAAACCTTTGTCGATTTCAGCCAGAGTCTTGTGACTGATCAATAGAAGGTAAGTGCCGCTGTCGCCTCCATAGAGTTGCTGGAACATTCCCCAGTGCGCACCGGGCACTCCCTTCTCATAACCGGCCTTGGCCATGTTTACCACCTCCGTCCATTGCTTTTCTTTTCCTGGACGCACGTGGAAGAGTACAAGCGCCATGAAGCGCATCTCGGAGAGGTCCGCCCGCGGATGTAAACTCATTCCTTCGCGAAAATAAAATACGCCTTGATCCATGGAGTCGAGCAGTTCACCATCCGCGACCGCAGCACGCTCGAGGGCTGCAGAAAGCGTGCCGTTCTTTGACACTGCCTCCGTATCCTTCTGCCAAGCGTCGAACGATTCATACGACGTGAGGTACAATGCACGCGACTTGCCGGAAAGCGAGGTCATTCCAATGTAGTGCGTCGGCCACTTGGCACGCGCCATCGCGTCGACAAATGCGCTCTCGGCCTTGTCGTGAACCATTCCTGCTTTGCCCGGTTTGACGAATTCCCGAGTAATCTGCAACACCTTGGGTATTGACGAGCTGCCCGAAGGCGTCTCTTGCGCTGCTGTCACACACGCATACGTGGCCGTGAGTGACAATGCCACAACACACCTGCCGAATTTTCTCATCGTCTTGGTTCTCCTCTCTTAAAATCGGAACCTGATTTAGCGGGCCTGTACACCGGGAAGCGAAACTACAACTCCTTGGGCGATGAGCTTATAGGAGGCCCAACCCTTGGTCAAGAATTCAAGGATTGATCGTTACCTTGCTTTCGACTCCTGATAGGTTGGAATGTATAGGTCGGAAGGGCGCAGATCTTCTTTACACCGACATCAAGCGCGCGCGAATTGACGGGGCCATGATCGGCCCCACAAGCACAATCCCGGGGGTGTACGCCGGTGCGAGGCGAGAATGGTGAGACGTTGCCTCGCAAATACCTACTCCACGTGGGATTCCAGAGATTGGGAAATCTGGGATTAGGGTAACTCCAGGTCCAGCGCATAGATTTCGTCCGTGCTGAGGTCGCGAACGAAAAGCGGCGAACCGTCCGGAGTGATACCACTCCAAAAGCCCACCAATGGATTAGGGAATTGCTGTAAATCTTTCAAGTCCAGTACAAGTTCAGGGTGAGTGTGTCCGAGCTGGATTCGGTAATATCCAGACCTTTCCGTCCCATGAGACTGGAAATAGAGATACTTTCCATCGCGTGACCATGTTGGGTAACTTTGTAGCGTTCCAGGTCCACTGACCCAGTCTGACCATTTCTGAGTCTTGAAATCGAAAATCACAATTTTCCTCGCGTCGTCGGTGAGCGCGACGATGTACCGACCATCCTGTGACCAACGAGGAGAGTACAGGCCCTGCGAGCCTGGGACGATCGACACTTGCTTTGAATTCACATTCAACAGCTGAATGGTTTGTTTATTGTCCCACCAGCCATGACCAAAGACCATTTGCTGTCCATCCGGGGACCATCCTGCATCGACCTGCGGCAGATTTTCGGCGAACATTTCCTGCGCTGCTCCTCCCTGTGCCGATATGAGCAAAATCTTCCACGGCCGCCCCGCTTGCATATCCAGGAACTCAATCTGCGTGCCGTCAGGCGACCAGCGTGGCAGGGCAGCAAAGACGGGCGCGCTTGTGAGTTGCAGACGCTCGCTACCGTCAGCACGGCTGCGCCAGAGAATCCGTTCGGGATAAGAGACATATGCAATCCACTGAGCATCGCGAGAGAAACTCACGTCGCCAGCCGAGATTCCCGACAGAAATGGCACAAAACCGCGGTGCTGTGCATCGTAGCAGATGAGTTCGCCCCGGGCTTGGAAACCGTCTACGTACAGCTTCTTCCCATCTGGGCTCGGTGTCATAAGACCAAATAGCGTTGGTCCAGTCGTCAGCTGAATGGGCTTGCCTTGCTTGCGAAAGAAGCCCTTCGATTCTCGCATTGCCCAGATGTTGGCTCCGACTCCTAACTGGTAGCTTAAGAAGAAATAATAACGACCGTCGGGCGACCAAACTCCACAGCATTCAGTAGGCGGATTCCGCCAGCCCGGCAGCAGAGGATGAAGATTCGTGCCGTCCGTTCGAATCTCCCAAATCGACGATGACAACATGGTGTTTTCAAAAACATCGAACCGAATACGTGTAGCATCGGGAGAAAACTGAGGAGGCGTGGACAAAGAAACAGGACTTGGGGAATCACTTGGCAGTGTGAACAGCTTGCGTACATCGGTGCCATGCACTTTGGCTAAGTAGACATTCTCGCCGTTTGCAAAAAGCAATTGGCGGCCGTCCGGGGACCACTTACCCGCAGCGCCCGTCACGTCGGCAATCCGGCTGAGTGGACCGCTGGGAAGGGGGAGCGCCCAAAACTGCTGTGGCTTGTTGCCAACAAGATCTGCCACCAGGAGCTGAGAGCGATCCGGAGAGATATCCATGAGTTGCACAGAGGCAAAAGGAGTGGGAATCAGCGAAGTCTCTCCTCCCGTGACGGCTGCTTGCACAATGGACTGGGCCGACGCTTTGTTTTCCAAGATGTATAGCCGTGACCCATCAGTGAGCACCGCCCCCTTTGGCACACCATCTTTGGTGAGTTGGGTAGTAGCAAGCACTCTCGGCGGAGCAGGCGGGAGACGTAGCCAAACGAATGTTGCAGCGATCGCCAAAATAAGGAGTACACCTGCAAGCACCCCGATCCAACGAAATTTGCCGCTGACAGCCGGCGCGACTGCATCCACGGCAGCCGTCTTTCCAGACCCAATTTCCCCTTTCAGTCGCTCCGAAACCGCCGCCACGGACGCGCTTGCATTTTCGTGATTGATCGGGCCGATAAAGCGGTATCCCCGACGAGGCAGGGTTTCGACAAAGCGTGGGCTTTCCGCCGAATCGTCCAGCGCCTCGCGAATTTTGTTGATGGCTGTATTCAGGTTGTGATCGATATCGACAAACGTGTCCGGCCAAAGGCGTTTCTGCAATTCTTCCCGCGTCACTACCTCACCGGGGTGTTCCAACAAGATGGCGAGAACTTGAAAAGGCTGTCCAGTGAGTTTCAGTTTCAGCCCAGCCTTACGCAGTTCACCTGATTGAAGGTCAACTTCAAAGATGCCGAAGCGGATGACCCGGGAGGTGTGGACGCCTTCTGCCATAGAAGTACGCCTCGTTTGAGGCCAGTCTAGCACTAATTCCTGCGTCTGGTGTGACTCCGATCACTGACCTGATTACCCAGCCCATTCAATCCAAATGAGTTACCTCCGGACTTTCTTTCGACTCTCCTCCGACCATCAATTGACGCGCCATGCATTGAGGTAGCCACACCTTCCGCCCAACGTCGCCCCTATCACGCGAAACGTGAGGGGAGGGCGATATGAGATTTCAAGCTGAAATTGGAGAGTCAATCTTGAGTTTGCTGATAATCGTAGGTGCCGCCGAATTAACAGCTGCCACGGTTGCGGATGCTGCACCGCAAACCGCGAGTTTTATCGACACGACCCCGCAGCCATTCGTGAAACTGCCGCCACAGGATTGGCATCCGCAAATAATCGTCCGAGTCCACAATTACGCCCATGTCGACACTGAATTGCTGCTCGGTGCAGAGACTGTCGCCACCAGGATTCTGAGAGAAGCCAGCATCGGGGCGAAGTGGGTGTATTGTCCACTCACGCAGGAAGAAGAGCAACGGTATCCCAGGTGTCCCGCGGACTGGGGCACGAATGCTTTTGTACTGAATATTCTGACGCCAGAGATGGTAGGGAGAATCCAAACACATGTTGAGAACCTGGGATCTGCGCCGGCCCCCTGCGACGAAGAGGCTACTTCCTGCCCGATCAACGTGTTTTACTTCCGGGTCGCAGAACGTGCTGAGCAGTTTGGCATTAAGCCCGGGCGGCTTCTCGCACATGTGCTTGCACACGAAGTTGGACACCTGCTCGGTGAGAATCACTCGCCGAAAGGAATAATGCGCGGAACATGGGGCCGCGACGACCTGAAACTGATGGGCGTCGGCATCCTAGACTTCTCGAATGATCAAGCGGGGCAGTTGCGTGCCACACTCTCGCGCCGAGCCGCGCGCCAGGAAGCCTCACAGAATGTGAAGTTGTCGGCGAGTAGGTGACCACGCCGAACAATTCGATGTCCGCTTACAACCCATGGCACTGCACCTTCCGTGACCAGAGTTGCGCACGCCTAATACCGTAAGCCGGTGATGTGTGGAGCGGTGTAGACAAAGGTCTCGAAATCCTTGCAGAAGTGAGATATTCTCTGGCGAAATGAGGAGGACAGATGAGAAGTTATGCTTCTAGGAGAAAGCCGCCAAAGTCTCCGACCGGCAGAATCTCGCCATCTCGTTCGCGCCGCAAGTCCCAACCTCCAGCCCCTCAAGATCCTCATTACGCATACTACGAAGCAGGTTGGACTGATAGCTGGAGTCACCGTCGTTGCCTGCACGAACACCGAACGCTATTAGAAGCAGCAGCGTGTGCCGCACCCCACGGAGCAGGCTGGTACGTGTTCGCAGTCGAGGACGGCAACCCACGACAACTGAAAGTGGCGGAAGATGAAATCGTGAACGAGTTCCGCTTCAAGCACTGATAGACGACCAAGATCAAACCTAAAGCTCCACCCGGTTCAGCACCGAGCGGGGCGGTAAACCCGTGTAATGCGCTTCTGATACCCTCGAGACGGGATGGACAGTTCTTCCGCCACCCACTAAAGTTTCTCTGCGGAGGCGCACGATGTCCCACCACCTGTCCATCATCGAAATCTATCGCCACCATCACCACGATTTGATCATCAGCATACTTGTGATCTTGCTGTTTGTCTTCTTTGTCCTAGTGACCCGGCTCGGTTAGGAGTTGCTGTTAGCTTCGCCCGGTTCCTTCGTGAGTCAGGCGGAAGGGTAAGCCGAGGCTTTCACGGAGTTCGATCCAGTTTCTCTCTGGAATCGAGAGAAATGCCTCCACAAGTTTGGGATCGAATTGCGTGCCGGCACAACGGCGAATCTCCTCGCGTGCGTGTGACATCGGAAGAGCATTGCGATAGGGCCAGTCGCTCAGCATGGAATCGAGAGCATTGGCGATGGAGATGATCCGTGCCCCGAGAGGAATCTGTTCCCCGCGCAAGCCACGTGGATAGCCCGTACCATCGAAGAACTCATGGTGAGCGAGGACGATATCGGCGGCTTCAAGCAGGAAGGGAACACGGGAGAGCGCGTTGTAGCCAACCTCACAGTGGGTTCGCATGATCTGCTTTTCTGAATCATCGAGAGGCCCGGGCTTGCGAAGTATCTTGTCGGGTATGGCCGTCTTGCCGATATCGTGAAGAAAAGCCGCGCGAGCGAGAACGGCCAAATAGTCGAGGGGAACGGGAACGTTCTTCGCAATGGAGATGGTATAGGCGGTGACGCGCTGGCAATGGGCTCCTGTTTCCGCGTCTTTAAGGCCAAGAGCGCTACCGAGTGCTTCGATGGTGTCGTCGCAAGCTTGAGTAAGAAGCTCCAGGGCTTTGGTCAATTCTTTGGCTTTCTTTTGCAATTCATCCACGATGATGTACCTTGCAAGCACCACTATATGGCATACCTCGATCCTTTTGTGCGTTCTTGCATGTTCGCTATTCTTTTTCTATGAATCGTTTCATGCATTCTTGAAACGGCGGGCCGTGCACTTCGCCGTGCACATCGTTTGGATCCGTGACATCCCAGGTGGCGACATGACAAGCTTCATGCCTCATCGTCCGCAATGCTTCGTTTTCGGACGTGTTCCACTTTGGGTCCAGAACGATGACGAATCTATCTTCTGTCTCTTGATACGTGATGCCTTCGGCTTTGTAATCTGAGAGATCATGCGATTTCACTTCAACGTCGGGCAACTGACCACCGAAAAATTCCTTGTTCGTTTCCTGATACAACGCGTGGAGGTGGTCTGGGTCGCGAAGTCTCTCACGCCCGAAGGCATAGCCGACGCCGAAACAAATAATGGCCAGGGACAGCAACGAGGCCAGGATTCTCCAGCGCATACCTGATCCTCAATCGTGCTGTTGCTGATGAAAATGGTACTTTCAGCCTAGCGAAGTGAACGGAAAGAACTATGCGGCCGTCAACTGATCTTGCGGAGGAGTTACTTCAGTTTCCTGCCCCAGGAGGCGCAGGACAACTTTGCCGGTCTCCGCGTGACTAAGAGAAAACATGTTCGAGCAAACGGGCAGAGCCAATAGTGAATGACATGGTGGGTGTTCTGGGTGGCGCCTGGGGCTCATCTCCTTCCAGGGCGTTCTCTTTCCAGTTCTGCCAATACCTGCTTTTCATCCTCAGGCGAGAGCTGCATACGCGCGTCTTTCAGGCATTCCTCGAGCCTCTTTAGCTCTGCATCTCTCTCTGGAGACGGCTCTGCCGATATGACCGCTGCCTTCTCGAACTCCCAATTCATCATCTGGAGCCACAGCTGCTTTTTCTTCAGCATGTCGCACCCCCTGGAAATTGCCAGCATCCTAGTGGAATGAGGGCCGGCTGTCCAGCCAGCCTGCCGCAATCAGCCTGCCGCAATTCGATGGGGCTAGGAACTGTCCCATTTTGCTGTCCCACTGTCCCCACCATTTGGGACACCTTCTGGGACACCTGGAGAGAGTCTTAAAACTCAGATCGGCATCGCTATTTGTACAGTCCGTTGAGGTCTACTTTCAACTGCTGACAGGGATCGCCTGGTCCCATCGGAAGCAATTCGGGAAAATGTTTTTGTAGCCAGGCGTAGAAGGGCAAAACGTCGGTCTCGGTCCGCTCTTCGGATGGACGTGCCTGAAAGAGTTGACGCACTCGGGCTAGACGGATAAGTTCAGGATTAGCTTCAGAACCTCTGCACATGATGGGTCCTTAGGCGCAATTCTACTCATTTGTGGTCTCAGACTCCACCCCAGCTTTGCTGTGATATATTCGCGGGCAATTCTTCGGCATAGGAGACTTCACATGAAGAAGAAGAAGCCGGTACCCGCGCTTGGATTCGCAGAAGATCTAGTGTCACAACTGGGTGTTGCCGAAGATGACCCCAGAGCGATGAGAATTGCGAAAATATCCGAAATGAAACGGCTCGGAACGGCTTCCAAGGAAGAGAAAGAGGAGTGGGGCAAGCTCTTAGGGGAGTTAATCATAGAGGCCCACGCAAGGGCGACAAACAAATAGCTGCCTGAATTGCATTCAGCGGGAAGTGTGGCGGTGCGGGGTGCCGAGTTGCCACTCTGTGATGCAGGATGCCTTGGACATCGGACTTTGTTCGTCCCGGTGGCTCTGTGCGCGTATTTTCTTTCGCCGGTCGAGCCGCGGAAGGAAATTCATCAAACCGAAGTACTCCTCTTCCGGCCGGATTGCCTTACCCTTAAAACAAGCCGCGCACATGGCCTCGCCCTCGATCACAGCCGTGGCAGGGACTTCGATGCCCGCTCGCCGTAGGTGCGCCGCGCAAAAATATCTCTCCATCACTCACCTCTTGCGGGGGCCGGGCCGAGAACCTGTCGGCAGCTACCAGAAAACCATTATACGCTCTGGGCGGACGTTCGACGCCGGCGGGGAAGAAGGTTTTCACCTGATTAGCTCAGCGGGAGTTGCCCAAACAAGTGCTTTCTGAAGCATCCCAATTCATGAACCCGTTAGGATTCTCTTCGACGCTGAACGAGGTCCGCGAGAGCCGTGCAAGTTTCTGAGTGCATCTGAGTCGTGTGAAAGTTGAATAGTTTCCACTCGACGTGATCTGTTTTCCCCCACCACTCGCAAGTCTGGCCACAATTCCTACAAACCTTTGTGGTCGGGTCTCCACGATGCCAACCCTGCTTCTCAAGTTCAAAGTGGCTTGGGGCTTTCTTGTCACCTTGAGGCCACCGAGGTACGTCCGTCAGCAACGTGCGAGGCTTGGTCATTGGCATATCTGAATCTCCTCATCGGGAAATGTGCCACACGGGAAAGGGGACCGGTTTCCCTACCGACATCAAGGCTTTTCTTTGTTGCGGTCCAGCATCTCTGTAAACATCTGTATTTCTTTAATCGCGGCTTCTCTCTCTTGATTGCTGTTTGCACGTTCCAGGGCTTGATTAGCGAAGTGCAAGCCCTTCTGCGCATGCCAGGTCACCATCTCGCGCCGTTCACGCTCTTCCTCTGGAGAGAGCTTAGGGGGAGTGTATGGCTCCCCTCGCATCACACGTTGTTTTGGTGTTAGCGTCATGGCAATGGCGGCATCAGCTTCTCTCAAATCCGGAGGCCATCAGGGTAAAGGAATGGGATGCGGGCGTCCAGCCTTCCTGTTATATATTCGCGGGCAATTCTTCAGTGAGTACTCTCTCAATGTCCTTTGAATTTAACACCGGAACAGGAAGCGACACTCGAGGAGTTTGCGGTAGCGCGGCACTCACCTCTCAGTCCACTACTTCACTTCTGACGCGATGCGAATCCAATACAAAGCTGTATCGTTGTCAACGCCGTGAATCTGCATATGAGCTTTGACAGCATTTTCCAAGAGTAGCTTTGCCGTCGCTAACATTGCGTCTTGCTTCCTGCGACGTTCAATGGCCTGCCGCGCGGCCTCTTCGGTGGGGTATAGGCCGACCTGATTACCAGCAACATCAATGATCGTGAATTGATGGCCGGCCGACTCTATACGGTATTCGGCGCTCATCGCCTTGACCAGAAGGCAACTATACTCCAATGAAGGACGCAGACAAGAGCGCTCTCGTTCCCGCTTCCGATAGCGTCGGGATAAAGTACGCGGTAGACTCCGACTTCGCGGAAAGCTAGAGTCCAGAAACTCTCTTTTGATTGAAGGATCTCTACCTGTCGAGGGGCGTTCTCCATGATGAGGAGGCGCCCCTTTCTTTTCCTTGGAAAATCGTCATTGACTCAAACCATACCGAGGCGTAGAAGGCGCATAGAGGGCTAAGAAGGATGGGTCAGGGCGACCATCTCCGGGCGGACAAGGCGCTCTGACCCTGCTCGCGGGCCGTGGTCGCAAGGGTTCCTCACGTGCGCGAATTTATTGGACACCAACACTTTACCCGCGAGCAATGTCCTTTCGCACCCGTTTACGGGTCGATTGTGACCTCGGCACTTTGCCGGTGAATGTGCGCACAAGCCGCGCGCCGTCTCTCTCCATGATTCGACAGTGTCGAAAGGCGACGTCGAAGGGGTCATCGTTCCTTTCCGAGAAATCTACTTTGAATATCGGTCTTGGCTGGGTGTGTGTCATCTTGCCCCCGCATTGCGTCCGGTCCCCGTGGTCAGTCTATCACTCGCGTTGGCGTTCCATGCGTTTTGGGGACGCCGTTTTTGGGCAGGCGGACACAGCACAGCCGCTCTATCTTTCCTGCGTGGCTTCCGCTCGCTGCGTGCCTATCCGAGAAAGGGTCTTGACGAACCGGCCCCTCGGGTTTGTAATAGGTTTGATTCTTGCCCTGGTTTTCGTGCGGTCTCTCTGCGTCGAAGGCCATTCGGTTTTTGCGGCAGCCTGGGCACCCCTTTCCTGTTTTTGGAAAAACAGGATTAACACTGCTGCAATCGCGGGGCTCCTACCCGCGCGGATGGGAGCCCCCGCTTGCCTTTTGCTCTCTTCCTTAAGAGTTCTAGAAGACGACTCCTTTGCATCTGTGGATCGTCTTTGGGAGCACCAGCGTCCACCATTCACCTCCCGCCCTCACGCCGCTAAGGTTAGGACAAACCATAGTAGATGTCCGCCTCGCCCATTTTACGAAAAATTACTGTATTGCCATTTAATATGTATGAAGCACCAACATGGACGGACCCGCTCCCCGTTTCCGCCGTGAAGCCATTCCAACTATCAAGGGGCACGGCGCTCCCGGCATCTGCTAGGCGCCTGATCTTCGTGTAACCTGCCGCCTTAGCTCGTTTCCTCAGTTCGGCGAGTCCGAGAAGTTCCGGCATGCGGAGAGAGTACATCCAGCGTCACCACAAGACTACTCTCATGTTTGTTATGTTCTTTTAACCTAAATTTCCGTGGACGCCGACCTCACCGGGTGTTACGGTCGCGGGAATCATTTCGCAAACCGTCTGGGGCGCTCTTTCCAAGTGGAGCGCCCTTCTTTGTTTTCGGAGTTCTTACCATGAGTGGCGCACACCTCAAGAAGGCATGCCGCTGCGGCCACGGCAAAACGATTCACAACGCTACGCCCTTGAGACTCAACAAGAAGTTGAACACGCCGTGCAGATTTCCTGGCTGTAACTGCCGCGATTACAAGCCGAAGAAAACGTGATCCGTTCTGCGGCTTCGGTCGCTTAAGCTTCGGGCTCTTCCTAAATCAGCCTTATCACCACGCCCTGCCGTTGCCTCCATATGCCGTTGCCTCCATATTGACGAGTACCGCATGGAGAAGTACTATCCTTTCACTGTTTCCCCCGAAGGGCCCCGTACCGAAATAGGTTTTCCCACGTTTTTCGAAAGGAGTTAGGCCGTATGCACGAGACTCCAATCGATACCATGCGGAAACGCGACGAATTGAAAGCAAAGAGGGATCTACTGTTCCAGCGGTTTTTGCAGAATCCTCTGGACACTCACTTGGCTTTAGAAATCAAGATCATCGACGATCAGGTTGCAGAATGTACTGAGCTAGTGGAACGGAAACACGGGCCACATCACAAAACTTGATCCAAGGAGATAAGCACGGAAAAACAGCTCTCACTCGTAGGTTATTGGCTAGGCTTGATCTGCACCGTCCTCGCGTTGCTCTTTAGACTGATCTATGCTCTCAACATGATTCCGCCCCGCATGGGCGCTCCTGGCGGCACTGCCATTTCCTATACGAGTTTCTTCACGGTGCCGCGCTGTTTTTCTTGGTCGCGATTGCGAGCTGGTGCCGGGCCGCAAAGTCCTAGGCTAATTCGCGCGCAGACCGATTGTTCCGGCGTAGGGCTTGGAGTGTCGGCGAACGTGTCGGATGAGTATCGAAGATGCTGTGGCGACGACGGGACAGACAAAGAACAATTTGAGGCCGTGAACTAAGAAAGATCCACCTTGAACTTGTCTTCCACACGAGTTCGAATCCACTCTTGCGCTTCCGCCAGTGACGGAAAGATCTTCGTTTCCCAGCCGATTCCCTCGATGAATGCCTCCCACATCCGGGCGAGCGCGAAAATGACATCTCGCTCCGCAACCAGGGCAACGAGCAATCCGCGCACGGCATACGATGCAATCTGGCGATCCTGCAACACGATACCGTCCATCTCACCTGGTGAAAAGAATGTTGGCTCCATCGAAGCTGCATCAACGAGAATGTATTTGAGCTTCCGTATCCGACCCGGGGAGGCTAGAAGTCGGTCATTGGCAACTGAGAAGTGTTGTAGGCGCAACGCTCCTTCACACCGATAGATCACTCCTAGCCCTTCATGGAGGAACTCAAGTTGAATCGGCATTTGGATTGAACCTTGGCAAGAATTGCGACATTAGGTCGTGCATTGGCAATCAAACCCAGCCAATGTTCGCTTTAAAAGGGAGCCCCGAGAGCAAACATGAGTAGATTTCCAAGGGCAGTTTTGTCCCCGGGTTATATCAGGAGCCCCATCCTCAAGTACCACAGGGGGAAATACGGGTCTGTGACATGGAACACGGTTCCAACTATTTTGGCGCTGTACATTTCTTGCATCATGACAGACAGGGAAAAGACGATTGAAGTGTTCAAGCGGATGTGTGGGGCAACTCGACCGGATGTCTCTTCTGCCACGCAGCCACAGGTTGTCTTCTCGTTGTGATATCTTGCCGGTATGGAATCCGACTTGGAATCCCCTACCGAACGCAAAGAGATTCACGAACGCGGGATGAAATTGGCCGGAGGCTATCTCGCTTTCGTTGCGGCTCTCCTAGTGGCCGCGGTCGCAAAGAGTAACGACTATCGGCTTGCTTGGGTCGTTGTTTCGCTACTGGCGCTGTCGCTGCCGTCTCTTGTTGCCCTCATCCTGATCGATTTCGTCGTTCCTGTGAGACAGGGCAAGCCAACAAACGCAATGCGTGCGCTTGCGTTTGGGCTGGGCTTTTCCCCCAGTCTGGCAGCTGTCGCCGTCCTGGTCGGCCACTTCTCGGTGATCGCTGCTGCACTATTTGTGGTCTTGACCTTGTACTGGTCTCTCACAATCTTCGCTGTGGCCATCAACGGTACAAGCGACCCAAAATCCGAAGTCTGACATCCAGCGCAATCAGCAGCTATGATTTAGTCCGAATCACACCGACCCCAATCCTCTTGCGCAGACGCTCAGGGTATTTTTCGCGCGCCTTTTCCGCCTGTTCCCTCGTTTTGAATGGCTTGGATAACGGCGTGAACTCAAGACCGACATATTCGAAAAGCAGCCACTTCTCGATTGTTTTGGACATCTCAGACTTATAGCACGACGGAGGACTGGCTTCTAGGCGCCGCCCCTCCCGGCGACTACCCCCTTCAGTAAAGAGATGCCTAGGATTACGCAAGAAAACGAACCAAGGTCGTTCTAACATTGGACAGCGGAGGAAACCATGCCCACCAGACTCGTTGTCTTTTTGACTTTTTTGCTCACATCTTTAGCGTGTACAACCAGTGCGCAGATGACCGAGCTGGCGGCGAAGAACGTGTTCCAGATCAAAGCGCCAAGCGGAACTGGCAGCGCGTTCACCATAAAAGTCGATGGTCGAGAGTATCTCATAACGGCAAAACACATGGTCAAAGGGCTTAAAGCAGACGGCTCGAAGCAATCGATCGAAATCCGAAAACTCAAGCAGGAGGGGCAATCGTGGTCTCTCGAATGGTCCCCCCTCGCTATCAGAATCTTCCTATGCGGTGACCCGATTGACATTGCGGTGCTTGTTCCGGAAGCCTTGATTAGGCAAGATTTTCCTCTCCTTGAACCGACCCATGAGTCCTCGGCTGTCGGTCAGGAAGGTCTTTTTCTCGGCTTTCCATTAGGTTATGCAGCAGCCGCAGGCGGCGCAGGCTTTCCGTTCCCAATCGCATTCGCAAAGAGAATCAGTTTGTCGGCAATTTTTCCTGAAGAAAAGCTATTCGTCTTTGACGCAAACAACAACGGTGGCTTCTCGGGCGGCCCCATCCTGTACCGTGATTTACATCCGGTCCCCCCGGACGATCTTCATTACACTGTAAACGCCGTCGTTTCGGGCTTTATCCCAGACTTGGTTCCAACGGCTAAATGGCGTCCACTACTCCCGGGCGAGTCGACAACCGGAGTAGAAGGCTGGCGTCTACGACCCCAAAATGGACCTACAGAGATTTTGGAAGATTCAAGAATAGTGGTGCCGCTCAATACTGGGATAACTCTCGGCTATAGCATCAAGTACGCCGTGGATTTGATCAAAGCACACCCTATTCGCTGCAATCGCTGACGCGGTTGCTGATGCGAAGAAAATTGTTGATCGGGTAGAAAAGTCGTAGTCTTGTATGAGCTGGGGGTGACGACCATGAATCTGAAAAGGATTCTCGCAGTTTTGGTTGTGGCTTTATTCCTGTTAACCACTCCGACTCCTCGTGAGCAAGGGCCTTCGGATGGCCACACCGAGCTTCAGCAATATGAAGAGTCCCGTATAATCATTCGCGCTGCCCCGCAAACATCCAACGTTCACGCGGAGACAGTTTCTCTTACGTGGGATAGCTCTTCGAAACCCTACGGAGCATAGACCTTCAACGACTCGTTTCAAACAAATTCCAAAACAACTTGACCGTTCCCGGCCCGTGTCCGGCGTAATACCTTCGGCGTACTCCGTGCATGTTCCCGGCGTCAGCCCCCGCCGCCGACCACATGAGGATCGTGCGCCGGACCATTGTTAACCGTGATGGTGTACTTATATACCTTGAGTTGGTATTGAGGTTGCGGTGCAACGGTTACTGTGGCATGGCCGTACGCAATGTTGGCGCAAGAAGTGAACGGGCACTCCCCCGTGAATTGGACCGTGAAGGAAGACACGCTAGACGGAGGGTCCCACGTTACTTGGTTATAGTTGGCATCATCGCAGATGTAAACTGCCTGGTGCTCCTTGATCACACCCTCCGAGGGGTCGACCTTTATTTTTGTGGTACACGATAACTCTTTCTTGCCTGGTGGCGGTACAAATTTGGTCATCTTACAACCATTAGTGCCTAAGGCCAGCAGCAAGACTATGACAAACAAGCCCGCGGGGACCCAAAGCATAATTCGAGAAACACGCATGGCTACCTCCTCATTTCTTCTGACTACCATGAATAAGCCCAAGGAACCGTGGGTTACCGTTAAGAGCGTCAAAGTTCGGGGTGTCGAGGAGCGATTCGCGCGAAAGGCCCAAAGAAACTGCGTGTTCGAGGGCATCCAAAGCACTGTTGGTGTCGCCAAGCTGTTGATAAACAATGCCCGCGTTTAACAGCATGTCCGGACTCTTGGGCTGAAGCCGCAAGGAAGCGTCAAGATTGGAGAGTGCCGGCTTTCGTTCACCACGCATGGCATGGTATTCAGCGAGATAACCGAGAAGTTGCGCATCGCGAGGATTCACTCGCAGATTCTGTTCTCCAAGCGCTATCGCCTTTTCGTAGGCAGCCGCGGCTTCGGAGCGCCTCCCTGGAGTCCAGTAGTAGGCGTCAGCAAGATTGCCCCACATGACGTAATTTTTTTCGTCAAGCTTTACCGCTTCCTCGAACTTGGCGGCAGCGCCTGGATAGCGGCGCATTTGAAAATAGGCGGTGCCGAGATTTGTGAGGGCATCTGCGGTGGGCCGAATACTTAAGGAACGGTCGAGAAGTGGAATGGCGTCGTCATATTTACCCTGCAAAACACGGACAGCGCCGAGATTGTAGTAGCCCGTAAAGCTGTCCGGCGCCAGCGAAACGACCTGGGAGAACATGGACGCGGCCTCCTCGTAGCGCGCGTGCGCCATGTAAAACAGTCCGAGCCAATTGTATGTTGCCCAATAGCCGGGACGGACAGAGATGGCCTGCTTATGCAATTGCTCGGCTTCCGCGAGGCGGCCGAGTTGTTCGTAAGTTGCGGCTAGCCCGCCGTAGGCGGCGTCGCTTCCGGGATCGAGTTCGAGCGCACGACGATATTGTTCGGCGGCCTTTTCGTAATTCCCTGTGCCCCGGAAGGCTCGGCCAAGGCAGGCGTGAGCGTCAGCTAGGCTGGAGTTAAGGTCGGCGGCCTTTTGGCAGTTGTCGATAGCTGCATCCGCCCACTTGCTGTCGTGCGTTAGTTGGTATTTCCGCCAGTAGGCTTCGCCAAGTCCGGCTGTCGCCGCCGCATAGGCCGGATCTTTTTCGAGGGCACGTCCAAAAAGAGTGATCGCGTTATCTACCTTTTCTGGGACGACGTAGTCCTGAAGGTAGCCTCGTCCTTGCGTGTAGAAATCGTAGGCCGCGGGTTCGGTGGTGCCGTGGGAATTGAGAGACTGCTTTTCCTGCGGCGCAAGTTGGAGTTCCATGGAGGCGGCGACCCTTTCAAAGACGCGATCCTGCAAGCCGAATGGGTCGGCCGCCGCTGCGGTGACTGTGCCGCTGCGCACCTGCTGGTGAGATCGTGGGTCCACAAGAGCATAGTTCACCCTGACGTTGCCCGCAGCGCGCTGAACATTCAAGATGAGGACGAGGTTAACACCAAACTGCTGTCGAGCCGCATCGACAGTAGTCACGCGCTTCTCGAGGGTGGAGTTCATGGGAATGACGGTGAGGGGGTGACGGGCGCTGAGTTCACCGAGGCGAGAGTTGAGAGTATCCGCCAGGCCATTGTCGAAGGCAGTCTGCGAGGCGTCGTCACTGACGGGCGGGAGTACACCGAGCAAGACACGCGAGGGCACGGCAGCGGTTGGGCCGAATTTCCAAAATTTGTCTCCACGTACGGCGATGATGCCCGTGGCGGCTAAGACTCCCAAAGCCAAGACGCCCAGAATTGCACGCTTTCGACGCAAGGGCACAACCTGAGGCTGTGAACTGCTTTCTTCCTTTACAGGACTGAGAGTTTCCAGGGCGGCACGAGTTTCACTGGCTCGCTGATACCGGCGGACTGGCTCTTTCTGAAGACACCGGAAGATGAGCGTAGCCAAGCCAGCGGGACATGAGGCGGGAAGGGGACGCGGTGTGTCGCGGAGAATGGAATTGCATAACAGATAAAGATTTTCGCCTTGAAAGGGACGGCTTCCTGCGGCCATCTCGTAGAGCACAACACCCAGGGACCATATATCCGTCCGGGCTGACGCGTCGCCACCCTCAATCTGTTCCGGAGCCATGTACGGGAGGGTGCCGCCTAATCCTACCCTGTTCTCAGAGGAGACTGTTTCCAATGTCTGGCGATCAAATTCCGCAGGATCGTTTCGCCGGGCCAAACCGAAATCCAGAATTTTGGCATCCCCTTGCGGGGTCACGATGATATTCAGCGGTTTTAGATCGCCGTGAAGCACGCCACGATCGTGGGCGTGGGCGAGAGCAGAAGCGAGTTGGCTCGCGAAGCGAAGGACCGTATCGATGGGCAACGGTCCTTGCCGGATGAACTCGGCAAGCGTGCGACCTTCGACATATTCCATGGCGATGAACACTTCGCCGGCGTCTTCGCCCACTTCATAAATTGTGCAGATGTTCGGATGATTGAGCGCCGAAGCTGTGCGAGCCTCGTCCCTCAAGCGCTCATTCACTTTCAGATTCTTGGGAGATTGCTCAGCGATAAACTTCAGTGCAACGGTGCGGTGTAAGGTTGTGTCTTCCGCGCGATAAACGATGCCCATGCCACCGCTACCGAGAGAATCGAGAATGCGGTAGTGAGAAATAAGTTGAGCTGGCATCTGTGTCTACCCGGGGTCATCAGTCTTTACGGGGGAAAGGAATTCACAATGCGGTAACTTGCACCGTCTGCATCGGCATCTTACGTCGCGGAAAAATTCAAGTCAACGCACTCTTCCGGTATTCATCGTTCCAGCTCGCCATTTTTCCGTTGCTTCTAGTGCCTTCAGAAGGCGCACCAGCGATGGGTCGTTTTCGTCTATGCCAGCTTCTTTTGCAAAGTCACCGAAGCGCTCAGAGTCAGTCCGGTGGTCGGACATGGACACAACTGCGAGTTCGGGTTTGTTGACTATGGCGTACGTCATCGGATCCTCCCGAATCGAAGAATTGCTGAAGAACCTATCACGAACGCCCACCTACATTCCCACGAGTTTGAATTAAACGAAAGACGGCGTAAGTGTATAGAAAATAAAAGAGGGAACGGCTGGGTACGTTCCCTCTTTCTTTTGCGATGAACACCGCGGGGCGGTTTTGGGGTTAGTGGGAGATGTTTGCGGCGACGATCACGAGTTCGGGGCTATAGTTCTTGGCAAGCTGGACTTCCTTCTTGCTCATCAGGAACTCGCGACCAGAGGAACTGCCCTCGGTCCAAATCTGATAGAGGAAATAGCTGTCGCCCAAGCGCTGGAAAACCAGGGTGGTTCCGGCAGCCGGTTGACCCTTATGGCGCGCGTTAGAGAGGGTGATGCCCTTCTCGGACTCGTCGGCATTATCGATGCGAATGGCGACGCCGTCTTGAGTCATGGATCTAACGCTGTATTCACCGGCAGAGTAGGAATGGTCGCCGACGACAAAGTCAAACGGGATCGTAGCCTTTACGTTTGTCGTCTGCGCCTGCGCGGCCGTAGCGAGCAACAGGACTGTCAAAGCAAAAAGCACTGACCGTAGGTTTTTCATAAAATCTCCTTTGAGTCGGAAGCGAAGGGCGGCGGAAAAGGAAGCGTTGCCAAACGCGAAAAGTGTCCTTTTCTGCTTGCCTAACTCCTGTTTGACTTTCCTTACTGCCGACGCGGATAGAGGATGCAGGTGGCGTGCCAGACTCGCTTGGAGGGTAGGAAGGGAAAACGAGGAAAGTGAAGTTCCAGATTCAACAGGAATTAGGGGCCAAGCCAAAAATCAGCCAAGGGAGCGAAACGAAGTGAATAGACGCCCGGGCTAACCGAATGGTTAGTGAGCACTCTCCTTTTGGTTAGTGCTGAAGGGTTTTCTGACGGTAGACCGGGAGACCACCAGAGCGGTTTTCATGTCGAGACATCACTGATGACCATACTTTCTAGACGATCGTCAGTGCCGCCCCAATCGTTGAAGAACGGCGCGTTCGACCGCAGGCGGGAGATTTAGGCGAGTCAGAAGAATGGATGCATGAGTTTGCAACACTGGCGAAGCAAGCGCGGCTTCGGGTAGTCGGTCAGTTTCTTCACGGCGATTTGGGTTCGAACTGTGGAAGAAAAAATCGTTTTGGCCCGTTAGTTGAGATTTAGCGGAAGTTCTTCACCAACTTGATGTAAGCATCCCAATCACGCTGGGTATAGAGAAGCGATTTGCCATCGGGAGACAAGGCCAGGCCGCCGGCGTCCCCGACGAGCTTTTCCGGAGCGAAGATGGAGATTGTCTTGCCAGTGGCAAAGTCGAAAAACTTTATCTTCCCATTCAGCGGATCCTCAGTCAGAAAGTAAATTCCGTTCCGAGTGAGTGCCCAGTTGTACCAATGGAAACCCGCAGGTTGATCCAAGACGAGGATTTCCTCTCCGCCGTTCAGGGGCATCTTCCAAATGCCCGGCTGTGTAAATTTGGAGTAATAAAGGAAGCGCCCGTCATCCGATTCGATCGCATAGATACCACCGTTTTTCGTTACTCGGACCGGCGGTCCACCTTTAAATGGCACTTTCCACAACTGAAATGGTCGTCCATCGTGGTCAGAATAGAAGTAAATCCACTGGCCATCTCGCGACCAATTGGGCGCCCCGTCCTCCGCTCCAGGGAAGGTGGGAACTAGACGAGGCCGGCCACCGGGAACCTCGACAACATAAATCTCCTCGTGTTCCTGGCGCCGAAACTCAAATGCAGTGTGAAGGCCATCCGGGGATATGCGGGCAGTTCCAGCTAAACCGTGCAACGAACTCAACTGTGCGCAGTTGGATCCGTCACTATCGCAGTACCAAATATCCGAATACCCCAATCGATCGGACTCAAGCGCAATCTTCTTTCCGTCCGATGAATAACTTGGTCGCCAATTGAGCCCCCTCCCGGAAGTCACACGCACAGGGGAACCTTGAGCGCTTTTGTCGTCTTTGAGGTCCAGCCGCCAAATGTTATCGCTCTGGGAGTATTGTGTGTAGGCGAGTCGGTCACCCTTAGGGCAGACGCAAAAATAAATATCCAGTATTAGTCGTTTCTTGATCATTAAATAGAGATCTGGATAGGGTTGTTCCGTATCGCTTGATGGTTTCCTGATCAATTAAAAAGCGGTTTGCGCGCTGTCTCACGGCCGTGGACATCTACCTGCCTGTTTTGTTATAGTGCCGATAGGTAGATGCTTCTAGTCGGTACTATAACATTATGAGACCAACCTTTTTCCACTCTGACGTATTACGAAAACACCTGCTCCAAGCCAAAATCGCCACTCTCGACGAACTCAAGCGTGCTCTCGGTACCTCCGTGGACCTGACGGTATTCCGAAAATTGAAGCAACTCGACTCTCTCACCAGCTATTCCCATCGCGCTCGTTACTACACGCTGCGTCAAATCGCCCGCTTCGATGCTGATGGGCTGTGGTCTCATCAGGGAGTCTGGTTCTCTCGTCATGGCACGCTGCTCGCGACCGCCGAGGCCTGGGTGCAGCACGCCCCGCAAGGCTATTTCGCCGAAGAACTGGCCGAGTGCCTGCATGTCGAAGTGCAGGACGCACTCTATCACCTGGTCGAGCAGCGCCGTCTCGCGCGCCAACTCGTCTCCGGCCTCTATCTCTATACTTCCAGCGAGGCGGTCCGCCGCCGGCAACTCCTAGCACGCCGCAGCATCCAGACCGTCCCCACCCTCGTGGATGCCTCGCGACTGGAGATTTCTCCAGACGAGCTGAAAGCCGCGATCCTCCTGTTCTATAGCCTGCTCGACGAACAGCAGCGCCGGCTCTACGCCGGACTGGAATCTTTCAAACTGGGGCATGGCGGGGATCGTCAACTGGCCGAGTTTCTTAACCTGGACACGCATACGGTAGCTCGCGGACGACAGCAGTTGTTAGACCAGGACGTAGCCTTGGCTCGGGTGCGCAAACTGGGCGGCGGACGACAACGGACCGAAAAAAAAACGTCGCAATAGTCGATGCCATCGAAATTCTGTTGGAACACGATACCGCGGGTGATCCCATCACCGGTTTGAAGTGGACTCGCAAGACGCCTCAGAAGATCGCCGAACTACTCGAGCAAGTCGATATCCCCGTCTCCGCCAACACCGTGGCTCGCCTGCTCCACAACATGAATTTCTCTCTGCGGGCCAATCGCAAGAATCTCGCCTCCAACGCCTGCCCCTTCCGCGACCAACAATTCCAATACATCTCTTCGCTACGCCATCGCTTCCAGCGTCACGGTCTTCCGATGATCTGCGTGGATACCAAGAAGCGCGAACTGGTGGGCAACTTCAAGAACGCCGGCGCCAAGTGGGATCGCTCCCCGGTACCGGTCAACGACCACGACTTCCGCTCCGACTCCACCGGCGTGGCCATTCCTTACGGCATTTACGACCTGTTGGCCAATCGTGGCTCCGTTTTTCTCGGAGTCTCTCACGATACCTCCGCATTCGCTGCTCATTCCATCGCCCACTGGTGGAAACGGGAAGGTTCACTCCGCTACCGTCGCGCTCGCAAACTCCTCATTCTCGCTGACACCGGTGGCAGCAATAGTTGTCGGCGCCATGCCTGGAAGACCGAACTCCAAGCGCAACTCTCCAACCCTTTCGATCTCGCCGTGACCGTGGCTCACTATCCGACGGGCACTTCCAAATGGAATCCCATCGAACATCGCTTGTTTTCTGAAATCTCCAAGAATTGGGCCGCCGAGCCGTTGGACAGCTATCAAAAAATCCTCAACTTCCTTCGTACCACCACAACCAAGACAGGTCTAGCCGTGTCTGCCTACCTCGACCGCGCTCACTATCCAACCGGTCTCGATGCGGATCCCCTGCTCTTTCGTTCCCTACGCCTTCGCCCCCATAAGACACTACCGGCATGGAACTACACGATCACTCCCAATCTGTGAAGTTAATTTTGCGTGGGCCCTTAGGAGAGATTGACGGAAGGTAGGCGGGTGACCCTACCCCTTGAACTGGTATTGGTGTTCCTCCGGAAGCGGAGATGCGCCACAAACTCGGCAAACCGCCCCGAGTGGAAGAGAACACGATATCGTGGCCATCCTTGGTCCAAGCGAGTCCATACATCAAGCTATTATCGAAAGTGATCTGCCGAGGCTCGCCACCTTTGGCCGGGAGCACAAACAAGTCGCTGAGCTGTCCTGGAGCAGCCGTTCGGACGAAGGCTATGGTTGAACCATCGGGAGAAAAGGCTGGTCCCAAGTCCACCTTATCGACCGGGGGGGGATGTAAGCGGTCGTGAGGTCAAATCGGCTAGCGAAAGCAATGCAAGCCACGAGTGGGATAAATCTGCGTTGCTCTCTGCAAAAGCCAGAATTTTGCCGTCAGGTGACCAACTCAGGGAAAGATTTGCCGCCGTGTGCAACTTGTGCTCGGTGCCTCCGAGAGCGGGAACTAGATAGATGTTGAGTCCTTCTTTAGAGGCACGAACAAAAGCGATCTGTCGACTATCCGGTGACCACGTCGGAGAGTAGTCGCCCGGATTCTCGGTTAGGCGCAATGGCTTTTCGCCATCAATCAGTGCCGTGTAAATTCCAGTAGTCTTCGGATCGCCCCAATTGATGAAAGCAACCTGATTACCGTCGGGCGAGAAAGACGGCGCCCACACCTTGCCCTCCATAGACACCAGCGGTACTACTTCAAGCGCGGGCAGCAGGGGGTCCGCAGCGTGTCGTGAAAACCTCCAGATCGCAACGCCGGAAAGAATGACCAGGAACGCGGCTCCCAACCCCAGCAGACTCCTTCTTACCGTAAGCCCCTCGGAGCGAACTTTCGGAGTACGCGATGAGGATGCTGGTGAGACTGGTTCGTCAATTGGGCCGATAAACCGGTAGCCCCGCCGCGGCATGGTCTCGACAAACCTGGGATTCTCGGCCTCGTCACCCAATGCTGTCCGGATCTTGGCTATCGCGGTATTGAGCGCATGATCAAAATCGACAAAGGTGTCCTGCGGCCAGACCTTCTGGCGTAGCTCTTCTCGAGTAACCAATCGGCCGGAGTGTTCGAGCAGAATGGAGAAGACTTGAAAGGGCTGGCCCTGTAGGGGAACTTTGAGGCCGTTCTTACACAGCTCGCCGCTCTGTAAGTCCGCCGCAAAGACTCCGAATCGGACAATCTGCGCGGAGCGGCTGCTGTTGTCCATCGAAGAAAACCGCCAGTTACCCCGAACTGTAGCACTAATCGTGGCTGTCGCCCAACCAGATTCGTAGACACGCAACTCCAAACTCCCTAACGACAATTACTTACCTGTAGCGCAGCAATAGCCAAGCAATCGATCAGGCGTGCATTGAGGTACCAACCGGGCAAGTCAGCGTTGGCCTAACCGCGAAAGCGGAAAAGGAGAACGCGATGAAGAATCTTCTGCCTTTCAGTTGTCTGTTCGTACTTGTGCTAATTTCAAACGCCGCCCCCGGTTGGTCTCAAACGGCTGCGTCTCAGGTTGAACCGGAAAGTAAAGAAGCGCCCACGGCTGCTCAGGCGCCGGACAAGGTTCCGTTCCGGCTGTGTTGGGGCTACCTGGTGATCGTCCAAGGCTCGATTGGGAATGTCCACAAGCTGAATTTCCTGGTGGACACGGGGGCTTATCCGAGTGTCGTGGACCAGAGAATCGCGCAGAGTCTTGGGCTGGAGGGACAAGCCGCCCGAGTGAACCTGTCGAATCAGAGTGTCGAAACACGCCAAGCCGTGGTGCCCTCCTTGGCTGTTGGCCCGATTCGAGTCGCGTCTCTTCCGGTTCTGACCGAGGACCTCTCGTTTTTCCAAAAGGCCCTGGGCGACAAAGTCGATGCGATTGTTGGCATGGATGTTCTCAAGAAAAGCAGTTTTAGCATCAACTATCGAACGAAAGAAATGCGATTTGGCCAGATTGAGAGCCTGACTTATTCGGCTCATTTTGAGACCGATACCCCGGTCGTGAGCATTCGCATGGGATCCCAGCGTCGACAATTCCGCGTCGTGGTAGATACTGGCGGTCCGGACCTGATGCTCTTCCAGAGTCGCGTGCCGGATTCCACCGGCTTTCAGGCCCTCGGGACAGAAAATGTAAGCGACGCAAGTGGAACCTTTCAGCGCAGAAGGGTGCGGATCCCAGACGTCTATCTTGGCAAGGAAAACATCGGCTCGCAGATTGCCTTCGTTGCCGAGGACCGGAAAGATGACGGAGACAATTTTGACGGAGTTCTGGGCATGAGGGGGGCTCAATT
Source organism: Candidatus Acidiferrales bacterium (assembly GCA_963804635.1). GTDB lineage: Bacteria > Acidobacteriota > Terriglobia > Acidiferrales > UBA7541 > Acidiferrum. Next base: position 95,609 of record CAWDRK010000044.1, on the reverse strand, counting down.
CTGGAAAATTGCATTTGACTTTGAACGCCGAAGGTTCTGCTGGGAACGGTAGCCCCGCAGGCTAACTACGAACGAGAATTGTTCTCGAAGGACGGCGCGGTTACCGGAAACTGACCCAGTGCCCGGGGTCGACTTGCAAGAAGCGCCTGCGGCCGTGCCGCCGAAACAGGTGAAGCGGCGAGCCCTATGAGGAATCTTGGGCCCCTAGCTCGAAGAACGGCGCGTTCGACGGCAGGCGGGAGATTTACTTGAACCGGTGACTGAAACGGTCTCCGATTCCTTGGAGGGCTTCATCTTTCGCATTCGCGTCGAGGGCCATGCCTACAGCTCTTCTATCTTTACGTGCTTTACCCTGATTGAATCTGGCGACTGTTTGGACGCTATAGTTTTGAGAGCTTCGTAGTTCAATTTGTAAAGCCGATAGATGGCCGGTCGCAATCTAATCAGCGGCACCCGCATGTAGTCATCGTCCGGATTGCGAATCTTTCTAGTCAACAATCTCCTGGCTTCATAGGCCAATGTATCCGCAACTTGGAGTGCGCTGCAAAGCTTGTCATCGTCAAATGACGGAGGGAGTAGAACCTGAGCGGACCTCGGGTTCTTCTCCGCAAACTTGTCGAACAGAACTCCAACTATGCGACTGTATTCCTCATGCGAATCGAACACGGGTCTCACTTGGATTCGATCGTCCCCAGTGCGGCGGGTGTTCGAATCTACGGCGGGCATCGCTGCGGCAACTAGACACAGTTGAGCGCAAATGTAATAGGGCTTATCCATAAAGATTCGGCTTGCGGCGTGATCTTCGAAAATAATGCGCTCAAAGTCTTCAACAATCACAACTGCGCCGTACCCCTGAAGATCGTCGTGCTGGCTACAAATGGCATCAATGAACTGAGTTTTAATTTCTCTCAGTCGCTCTCGCTCATTCACCTTAAGTTCCGATTTATGATCTCCAGGATCGTCTCGATATTGAGCGAACTGGCCCAACGCGTTTTCACACTCGGAAGCTTTGAAATATTCGAGACTCCACTTCTTAAGTAGGTCCCGCCATCTCCAATCCAGGTGAAGCCACGTATCGTAGGCCGCTGAGTATCCAGCGACAGAAAAACCCGGCCTCTCATCGCTCTCGTCGTAGTAGGCACCATAGATCATAAGCGGCCACCCATTCTCAAGCAGGACATTGAACGGAAAGAGAAACGCAAATCCCCTAGACAAAGCGTCGGCGCGATTGTTGTGCTAGGGAAGCGCACGGCACCAGCGAACTTCGAGCGCGGCGTCAATGAAGGGCCGCCGATGCTGTTCGACGGCTGCAGGAGCGCCTTTACAACTGTGGTGCATAGTGCAAGCCAGTCGGGCTCAGCCCCGCTTTCTGCGTTCGCTTCATTCTCGCCAGTCGGTTGTGTTGTGGTCGTCCCTCATGATCTGCCCGGCGCAGGCGCGCGCGACAATCTCCTTCGTTTTAAAGTGCATCGCGAAGCAGTCATTCTTGGTGGTCTTAGACATTTCGAGCAGTTCCCGCTGCGCCTCCAGTAGCCCTTGGACATGGCGGCGCCATAGTTCTGAACCATCAGGCAGTTGTTCAAATAGATCGTAATCCCGCTTCACTTCTAGGTCCTCTGGCAGGATATGCCCCTGATTCTACCTCTGTGAACGACAAATGTCCTTCGCTCCTGCTCCGGCTTCCGTAAGATCCACTGCGCGCAGGTCAGGCAGGGGCGGGTGCGGAATGCTCTATGACCCAGGACTCGAACCACACCAATGCTTGTTTGGTGCAGCGGCGACGGCCTAGAGTTTCCCCACCGCAGGGGATTATCCGCAGAACGAATGGGCCTAGGATGCTCCCACACTTTCGGGCCCTTTGTATTGTATGATTCGCGCCGGAGGAATCTCATGAACATTCTGCAGGCGCTCAAGAACGAACAAAAGAGCTTGACGAAGAAATTGGCAGGGATCACTGGCGCGATCGAGGCGTTGGTTGGCAAACGAGGGAAACCAAGAAGGAAGATGAGTGCCGAGGCCAGGAGAAAGATCTCAGCGACACAGAAGGCGAACTGGCGGAAGAAGAGGGCGGGAAAGTGAACAGCTAGTGGGTCCAAAATGGGTCCGACTTCCATGATTGTGTGAGTTTGGCGGGTTCTATTACTTCGCATTTTCAGTAACTTAAGCGCTGTCAATACGTCTAGGCGGGAAGACCTGGCCCGCCTCCCTTCTCTTTTTCATCCCGCCACAAAATACCGACAGAATCTGCTTTTGCTACGAAAAACCCGCTGATGTTTTCCCGATTGTCTGAACGCGGCGATTCAGATATCGTGCATCCACAATTTCCGGAGACCCTCTCGTGAAAAAAAGTTGTGCCTGGAAGTTACTGCTCGCCGCTGTGCTGTTGATCACTGGATCGCGCGCATTTGCCCAGGCTGGCCCGGAAGGCGCCAGCAGCGAATGGCAGGTCTGGAGCGGTGGTGGGCACGGAATCAACGGCAGCACCTCGGACACCGGCGTGTGGAATTTGGGGTTTGCGTTACGGCATCGTGATTACTTCGCCCCATGGCCCGGGATTCTTGAAAGGTCAACTGGAGTATGCGCTCGACGTCGTGCCCGCGTGGGTGCTTGTGCAGAAGACCAACACCGCTTACGGCGGCGGCGTCAATCCGTTTGCGTTCAAGTGGATTTTGACCTCACCGAAAAAGGTGAAGCCCTATTTCGAAATTGAAGGCGGGACTCTCTTCACCAACAAAAAGGTCCCCGAAGGCACTTCGCAGATTAATTTCACCTCCAGCGGAGCTTTTGGTGCTCACTTCCTGGGCGCAAAGCACAACTTCAGCGGCGAAGTCAGGTTCATGCACATCTCCAATGCCGGAATGACCAAGCTCAATCCCGGAATTAACACTATCCAGGTGCGGATCGGTTTTGGCGCCTTCCGCAAGTAAGTGCTCGCTTGGGTTGCGGCCCCTCTGGGGCTTCCGTTGTTGCCTTGCCGTCGCCCTTCCAGTGGCCGACCTTTAGGTTGGTTGCTTCTCTTTGCCTGCTATCTGAATACTCGCGCTACTCGGGGCGCGACTTCAGTCGAGCGCTATGTGCCTGCCGAGCAACGCGGCTTTGGCCGCTAAAGGGGCTGCCGTTCCGGCATCGGCGGTTCCGCCCGGCGATCCCATATTTACCCTTTGACCTTCTAGGGAAGTCCGTGTTACCTTCCTTCCTCCCCCAGAAGCAAATAGGGAAGGGCCCGATGAGCAAACAAAAGCCGGATCTCCCGCAGGGCACTCTCGACATGTTGATCCTCAAGGCTCTCTCCCTCGGCCCCATGCACGGCTACGGCGTAGGCCAGCGCATCTGCCAGCTGGCCGAAGAAATGCTCACGGTCGAGGAAGGCACGCTCTACCCCGCGCTCTATCGCATCGAACTGCGTGGCTGGATCAAAAGCGCATGGGGCGTCTCAGAGAACAACCGGCGCGCGCGCTTCTACAGTCTGACGCGCTCCGGCCGCAAGCAATTGGCACTCGAAGAGGCCAAATGGTCCCATCTTTCGTTGGCGGTCGGCAAGGTTCTTAGGACCGCCTGAAGGAGTTTCCCATGGGTTGGCTCATCAAATTCCGGATGCGCTTGCGGGCGCTCCTTCACAGTGAGGACCTGCACCGCGAGATCGCCGAAGAGTGGCAGTTCCACATCGATCGCCGCACCGAGGAGAACATGCGCCGCGGCCTCCCACCCGAGCAAGCCCGCCGGAGCGCGGAGCAGCATTTTGGAAATCGCGGCTATCTCAAAGACCTCAGTTGGGACCAGCGCGGGGGCGGCTTCTTCGAGATTCTTTGGCAGGATCTGCGCTTCGGCGCGCGCCAGCTTCACAGCAGTCCCGGGTTTACGTTTGTCGCTCTGATCTCCCTTGCTCTGGGCATCGGCGCCAATGCCGTCATTTTCAGCTTGGTCAGTACCTGCCTGCTTCGCCCCTTGCCCATCACTCATCCCGAACAAGTGTTCGCGATCTACCAGGTCAAGCGCAACGATCCTTCCTACTCCCAATCGATGTCCTATCCCAATTACAAAGACCTTCGCGACCGCAACCAGGTTTTATCCGCCATGGCCGTTTATCGTTTTGCTCCCATGAGTCTCAGCCACCATGGCGCCAACGAGCGCGTATGGGGCTATCTCGTATCCGAGAATTACTTCGACCTGCTTGGCGTCCGCCCTTTCCTCGGTCGCACTTTTCTTCCCGAGGAGGGCAGCGCTCCGAACGCGCGCCCGGTCGCGGTCCTCAGCTTTGGCTGCTGGCAGCGCCGTTTTGCCTCTTCGCCGGCAATCGTGGGCCATCCAATCATGATTAATGGGCACCGCTTTACGGCCGTCGGCGTTGCGCCACGCAATTTCACAGGCACGGAGAGTGTCTTCACTCCGGAGTTCTGGATTCCCAGCATGATGCAGGAGTGGATCGAAACATCAAACGGCACGGAATTACGCGGCAATGGCCAGTGGTTGGCGGTTGGCCGCCTGAAACCTGGAATCGCAGTTGCCCAGGCGCAGGCTCAGCTGAATACCGTCGCGCAACAACTGGAAAAGGAATATCCCGGCAATGATGAAGGAATGGCGTTGCGTCTCACTCCTCCCGGGCTTGTCGACCCAAATGTGCGCAGCGCAGTCATAGCTTTCACCGGCGCTCTGATGTTGACGGTCGTATTGGTTCTGATGATCGCCTGCTCCAATCTTGCCAGCTTGCTTCTCGCGCGTGCCGCTCAGCGCCGTAAGGAAATTGCAGTCCGCATGGCCATCGGCGCCACGAGCTTTCGCTTGACCAGGCAACTGTTGACCGAAAGTCTCATGCTCTCGGTCTTCGGCGCGGCGTTCGGTTTGCTCCTTGCTAGTGCCCTGATTCGTCTCGCACAAGCTTCGCTTCCTTCCACCGACTTTGCCTTGACCCTCGATCTGCGCATGGATTGGCGCGTCCTATTCTTTGTCACATCACTCGCGTTGTTCACGGGCATTGGCTTTGGCCTGGTACCTGCTCTTTGCGCCAGCCGCCCGGACGTGGTCTCAACCCTGAAAGAAGATACCCTCGGCGGCGGCCACAAAGCGCGCTTGCGCAGCGTGCTGGTGGTCCTGCAGATCGCGCTGTCGTTCGTTCTGTTGATCACCGCGGGACTGACGGTGCGAAGCCTGAGGCATACTGAGGGTCTCGGCCCCGGCTTTGATCCCAATCATGCAGTGACCGTTTCCATGGACTTGGGCCTTCAGGGCTACGACCAGCAGCAGGGCCGGATTTTCTATCACCAGTTGTTACGGCGCGTTCGAGCATTGCCCGGCGTGCAGGCTGCGGGTTTGACCCGAAGTTTGCCGCTGGGCCTGGACTCCAGTACCACCAACGTTTATCCCGAAGGCCGGCCCGAACCGCGCGCGGAAGACGCGCCCTCGGCGTTCTATGAAAACATCAGCCCGGGATATTTTTCAGCCATGGGTATTGCCGTTCTAGCCGGGCGTGATTTTGCCGATAGCGACACGGCGAAATCAGCCGGAGTGGTTATCGTGAATGAAACCCTCGCGCAGCAATTCTGGCCCGGCGAGAATCCCATCGGAAAGCGCCTGCATTCCGGCAATACCTCGATGCTTGAAGTGGTTGGTTTAGCAAAGAATGGCCAGTACCAGAGTCTCGGCGAAATCCCGGGGCTCATCGTTTACTATCCACTCGAGCAGGTTTATGAGCCCAACGCCGCGCTGGTAGTGCGCTCCGACGTCGATGCTAACGCGGCCATCGCCCGTGTCCGCAGCGAAGTCCGCAACCTCGATCCCACTTTGCCGGTTTACCAAGCCGAAACTCTTCACGAGCACATGCGCTTGGCGCTTTTCCCTTTGCACGTAGGTGTCGTGGCAGTGGGCAGCTTCGCCCTTCTCGCCATGATACTCGCAGCCATCGGTATCTACGGAGTCATGGCCTATTCTGTGGCGCAGCGCACCCAGGAAATTGGCATCCGTATGGCTTTGGGAGCTCGCGCCATCGACGTCTGGAAAATGATCCTGCGACAGGGCGTCATTCTCACCGCGATTGGCATGCTTTGCGGTTTGCTCTTCGCGCTCGGACTTTCCAGAATTGTCGCCAACCTGCTCTACGGCGTCAGCGCCACCGATCCTCTCACTTTTCTTCTGATCTCCCTGCTCCTCGCCGTTGTGGCCCTGCTCGCCTGTTTCCTTCCGACGCGCCGCGCCACCAAAGTTGATCCGGTCATGGCAATAAAAAATCTGTAGTGTCGCTCGGGAAAGGGACTGGCCGCGCCGGGAGGGAATATTTTCACGTGCTGTCAGGCGGATGCCACGCTCTCGCCAGGTCTTTCTGCCACGTACACGTACCGCGACAGCCGCGCTTCACCCGTCAGCCCATGCACGGTAGAAAGAAATCGCTGTAAACCTTCGAAATTTGCCGGGCTTTCGATGGCCAGCAGCGCCTCTTTTCTCTTCTCCCGCGCTTTTCGCCACCGCTTCGCTAGCAACGCTGCCTGTCGGCTGGTGTCGGAGGCGCTCTCCAGCCGGAAACCTGCCTCCTTGATGATTCGTTCATTCTCTCCGGGTGGACTAAAGATGTAGAAGCCGATCGCGCTGCGCGCCGCAATTTCCTGCTGCGAAATCAGTCCGCTGATCACCAGCGCGTCACTGAACAACATCCATCGAGCCGGTTTAAGCACTCTACAGATTTCACGCAGAACGCTCCGCCGCCCGGGAAGATGGCACAGAACGTCGTTCGCGAAAGCCGCGTCAAAGGTAGCATCCGCAAACGGCAATTTCTTCGCTGCATCGCAGATCTCAAACCGCACTTGCGCCGCCATGTTTCGCGTCTCCGCAAGTTGCCTGGCCGTGTGGATACCCGGCGCGTTCGTGTCCAGCCCAACGACGCGACAACCCACGGTTGCCGCAACTTGCAGCGCATACCGCCCCGAACCGCAGCCGATTTCCAGCACGTACGAACTGCGCGTCAGATGCAACGCGCGAGGTATTTCCCGGGATTCTTCCGCTGTTACCCAGCTTGTTTGCCCGAGGTCTTCTCCGTACGTCTCGACGCGTATCTGCCGGTACACGTCGGCGTCATAGTTCGCGTAGGCGTTGTCGTAGAGGTCCACTTTCCCGGGCATGAACGTTCCTTCAATTGAACCCCAACGAATCTCAGTCGCCGGGGTTAACGAATTTGAAGGTGAGCGCCGCCACCGCTCCGCCCACAAAGTCGGCCACCAGGAAAATCCAGATGCTCGACCACGCCGAAAGTCCCATGATGCTGATTCCGACCGCGACCGCCGGATTGAACGCGCCTCCGGAAATGTTGCCTACGGCAAACGCGCCGGTCATCACCGTCATTCCGATCGCCAGCCCGTAGAAGGAATTCCCGGCGGTGCCCTTGGCGGTAGCCGAATTCAGTACAACGAACACCAGCGCAAACGTGAACAGGAACTCGGCGAGCAGCGCGGCTGCCACCGCAGGTTCGCCCGGACTCACCGTGGTGCCAGCCTTAAAAAACTTCACCACCGCGGCAGCCAGCACCGCCCCCACGATCTGAAACGCCATGTACGGCCCAACATCCTTGGTGTCGCACTTCCCGCGCATCCACACGCCCAGTGTGACCGCGGGATTGTAGTGGCCGCCCGAAATGTGGCCGCCCGCATAAACCATAACCATCAGCGCTGCACCAATCGCGATCGGCGCCAAGGGGCCCGCTCCTTTATCGATAACCGTGCAACCAACGGTCAAAACCAGGAAGAAGGTTCCTATCAGCTCCACCAAATATTTGTTCATTATGTTCTCCGAAGAGTGAGTGGATTCGCGAAGCGCTCATATAGCGTATCGCGTGCAAAGGCGGGCGGAGGTTAGCAGGAACGTGGCATGTCGCAAAGAATGGCGAAAGGCGCACGCCTCGCAGTCCGGTGGCTACTCTATGCGAAGCGGCGTTACCGTGCCAGCGAAATCTCCGCCAACGGCTCAGTCTTCGATCGCCCTGGTGAACAGCGAGTTTCAATCGCTAATTCAGCGAGCGTCGGCCTTCTGTTCTTCCGCGGATTCTTCTGCCGGCCCGACAAACGCGCCGCCGGCCTTCCGCGCAAACTCCTCCAGCGCATCGAGATTTGCCTCCGTGCCGCGGAAGCCTACATATCCGTCCGGACGGACAAACACAACGCCGCCTTCGCCGATCAGTTCAATCAATTTGTCTTTCCCCATCTGCAGGTCGTTGGAATTGCAGAAAAGGCAGTCGGCGTGCGGCAAAAGCGCCTGCTGTCGAAACGGTTCTTGCACATCGAGCCCGATCAGCAGCGCGCGCGCACTCAACAAGGGATCCAGCAACCTCATGCCCCGCCCTTTCCACAGCAGCTCCGGGTTGGGCATGCGATCTCCCGCGCGCAACGACCCGACGCCAAGCAAATCCATCACCATCGACGAGTGCCGGTAGTTGATCGCCGTTTCCGACACGAATCCCACAATTTGCTCCTGCACAAACGGAATCTGCGTTGCGGTATGCAGAAAAGCATCGCGCAACTTCTCCAGAAAAACATTGCTCGTGGTCACGGCTTTCAACACCCGCGAGGTATTGCTTAGCAGTTGCTCGCTCACCTTTCCACGCTCTTCTTCATAGCTTTGCAGCAGACTCTCGTCCGCGCCATTGCGAACCGCGGCGATCTTCCACGCCAGGTTTGCGACGTCTTGAATACCCGTATTCATTCCTTGTCCCGCCACCGGCGAATGAATGTGCGACGCGTCACCCGCCAGGAAAATGTGCCCCTGCCGGATGTGTTCCGCGCGACGGTCGCTCACCCGGAAGGGCGTCATCCACGATGCTGCGGTGGCCCGCAAACGGATGCCGGCGCGGTTCATGGGTTCCTGAAAATCAGAAAGCTTCAGTTGCCTTTCATGCTCCGGCGCTTCCTGCTGGGAATGCAGCGCCACAATCACGCGGAACACTGTTTCCTTCAGCCTGCCGATGAACACAACGTCTCCGTGGTGCAGGTAAATGCGCAGTTCATCGCCCGGCAGGTCTGGTCCTTGCAATTCCAGATCGCCCAGATAAAAGTTCAAGCCCACCTGGGCGCCGGAAAACGGAATCTTCAGGCTCTCGCGGACGGCGCTGTGTGCTCCATCACATCCCACCACCCAGCGGGCGGTCGAATTTTCAACTTTGCCGTCGGTCCGGCGCAGTTGCGCCTCAGCCCCGTTTTCCTTCTGCTCAATCGATAACAACTCTGTTCCGCGCTCAATTCTTCCTCCCAACGATTCGAGATGCTCGATCAGCAGCGCTTCTGTTTCGTTTTGCGGCAGAAATAGCACGAATGGATAGCGGCCCGGAATCTTATCGAGAGAAAACGAAATAATCGTCCGCCCGTCGCTGATTACCGACGCGCGTTTCAGCGGCCTCCCTCTTCGTACCGCGGTTTCTGCAATGCCGTAGCGTTCGAATTGCTCCAGCGTTCGAGCCTGCACCACTAACGCCTGCGAATATTGCGCCGCGCGCTGCGACTTTTCCACCAGTCGAAAGGGCACTCCCAGCCGCTTCAACTCGATTGCCATGCTTAGCCCCGTAGGTCCAGCTCCCACGATCAAAACTTCTTGGTCTCGCATGTTTTTGCACTCCTCAAGGTGTTAGATGCCCGAGGCTGATGGAAGGCGTGGCTCGAAAAAACGCTTCTGCAGCAAAAAACCGCTGGGCCCATGTCTTTTGCTCTTACCTGTAGCGCTGGCTTTTATGACACCTGTGAAGAATGTTCGCGACACGATCCGTCGTTGCGGATCCTATTAGCGGTCCGTAGGCTCTTGGAAGCGCTTGTTATCGCTGAGCTTTGGGAAAGCCGTTAAGTTTCCACTCACCTTGATGGGAAAATTCTGCACCTGCGGCACGCCATCCACGCCATCTACCGTCAGGCGAACCGTGAATTGCGCTGCCTGGGTATACGCGTGAGAAACCTTGGAGCCGTTCGCGCCAGTGCCGTCGCCGAAATCCCACCGATACGACGCCGGCGGCGCGCCAGAAGTTTCGCTTTGCGCCAAGAAATGGATGATCTCTCCGGCATTGGCAGCCGCGGGCACTTCCGCCTTAACGGCGGGTGCGACTGGTGCAACGCTACTATCGATCAGCCTGATCATCTTCACCGATTGTGGCGCTTGATTCTCAATCCGCACGGTTCCGTCCGAAATAACTGTCGGCGCAGTTTGGTTCACTACGTCAGACGCCGCGTACGTGTGCTCGCCACGCAACCCCAGGTCCGCCAGCTTCAACGTGTGCGACCGCGGAGTCTTCGTCCAATTGAACACCGTCAGGATCGACTGGCGCGGGCTTTCCTGCAAAAAGAAAATACTGGGCTGTTCATCCTCGGCCTCATACGTCATCAGATCGACTGGCGTGGAAGCCCGCCCGATCTTGGCCATCGCAAGAAGATCTGCGTTCTCAACCAGCGCCAGCCGATCTTTCCGCGAGCCCAACACAATCAGGTCGTCGCCAATTTCATACATCCCGCCGGACACCGCCGAAAGCGCTATCGAAGCCTGGGCCTCCGGCAGTTCAAGCGAAGCCGGCCGCTTGCGATCGGGGAACGCTTGTGGCGTGGTGTTGAACGCATCCGGATCATTCACGAAAAAATTGCGGTGCATGTAAAAGCGCGCGGCAATCCCCGGCGCGGCTTCCTTCGTAGCCGCAAATGTATGCGCTGTGTCTGTGGAGATGCGCCCGGTGTCGACCAACCCCACGGCATTGAGCATGGGACTTCCATCCTTGTCTAGCACCACGTCCTCGCCGACCGTTTCGCGAATAATTTCGAGGCCGATGCGCTGCGCTTCCAACGCCGTGGTATTCGGCCGGTAACGATACCCTTCGATCGCCGTGGTGTCCATGAAATCGAGTTTGATGAAACGCACTCCCCATTCCCGCACCAGCGTTTTGTACGTTTGCCGCAGATACTGCTGCGCTTCTGGATGCGTCGTGTCCAGGGTGTACAGCACATCGGTTTTCTGGTTCCACACCTCGCGATTGCGGATCGGTTCGCCCTTGGCGTTGTGCACCAGCCAATCCTTGTGCTGCTCGTAGACCCACGCCCGGCTTGTCACTTCAAATGGCCCGGTCCAGATGCCGAATGTCAGCCCGTCCGCGGTAATTCGACGTCCGACGAAGCGCATGCCATCGGGAAATTGTGTAGCATTCGCCGTGGCATACTCTCCGCGGGCGTACTGGTAGCCTTCATCAATCTGAAAATATTTGTACCCCAGTGCCTTCAGATGTTCGGCTTGCCAATCGGCATTCGCGAGCGTCACGCCTTCGTTGATGCCTCCGTAAAACGCGGTCCAACTCCACCAACCGATTGGCGTGTCAACGGAAACGCGAGCGTGATGCAACCGTCGAATCGCCTCGCCGTAGGCCAGCAACTGATTGTGGTAGCCCGGCCCGGCCTCGAGCAGCAACCGCTCGGAATGCAATTCTGCTCCGCGCGCAACGGGAAGGCTCAATTCGATCAGATCTTCTCCCGGAGCATTTTTCATATCGAACTCTTTTTGCACTTCCGTGGTTCCGGTGGAGTCAACGCTAAACGATGCAATTTTCGCTTCCCCGCCCGTGCCTGCGGCTTGCAAATGCAGCAGCGTGAGAAACCGGTCAGAGCTCAGGGCCCCGAGAAAAAGGCTTTGCTTGCTCTCGCGGTTGTAAATCAGTTGACTGCCCGCGCCGCGATGCATTCCGTCCGGCGCTTTTCCCAGGTCGTACAGATGAAGTTCGGGCCAGTCTTCGCTGAAACTGTCGGACAGAATGCGATCCGCGGAGGCCTGGCCGCCCAGATTCACCAATGCCTCTCCAATCGCTTCGACGCTTCGGATCGCCTGCACAGTCAGTTCCCGATTCGTGGTGTTGCGTACTTGCACTTGTACTGTGGCGTAGGGTCCCGTGTCATAAACTTGCCCGACAAACATCAACTCGGGTTTGCCGTCGAGTCCACTGAATGTCACGGTTACCGCATGGCCCGGTCCCAGTTCATCGCTGAATGTAGATTCGGAAACCTGATGGCGAGGATAGTCGCTCGAACGCAGCCACTGATGGTCGATGCGCGCTGCCACACGACTTGTCAGCACTGCCTGACCGCCCCGCAGGGCGAGTTGATACGATCCATCTTGCGCGTCCACGCTCAGCGACAGCTTTTCGTTGGTCAATTGCTGCGCCACACAAGGCGCCCCAACGATCAGTCCTCCAACAATCATCACTATTCCCACACCACAAAGCAGCCCGCAGGTCTTCTTCCACACGGCGATCGCCTCTCTTCCACTCTGGTTTTTCATTCCCAGGCCAATACTACACCGCCGACCCCTGATACGGCGAAGCCGGCGTGAGATTGACTTCGCGCACCGACGCACCTACAGTGGCGTCGCCAAGAAACAAATACACCATAGCCAGCGGGCGCGCACATTGATCGAAAAATGGTTTCAACTCAAACAGCATCAGACCACCCTGCGTCAGGAAGTCTTGGGTGGAGTGACCACATTCCTGACCATGGCCTACATCGTGGTCGTGAATCCGCAAATCCTGGCGCAGGCAGGCATGCCGCCGGACGGCGTGGTCTTTGCCACCTGTCTTTCCGCGGCCGTCGCCACGCTGGTGATGGGCCTCTACGCGAATTATCCCATCGCTCTGGCGCCGGGAATGTCACTGAACGCCTATTTCACCTACTCCGTGTGCCTGGGAATGCATGTCCCTTGGCCCGTGGCGCTGGGCGCGGTCTTTTTTTCCGGCGTCCTGTTTGTGCTGCTGACCGTCACTCGCGTGCGCGAACAAATCGTGAACGGTATCCCGGAAAGCTTGAAGCACGCCACCGCTGGCGGCATCGGAATGTTCATCGCGTTTGTGGGCTTGCGCAGCGCGAAGCTCGTGGTGGCCAATCCTGCCACGTTTGTGAGCCTGGGAAGCTTCAGCAGCCGCGAAGTACAAGCAGCGTGCGTGGGCATTGCTCTGATACTGGTGCTGATGGTGCGGCGCGTGAATGGAGCGATCCTCCTTGGAATCCTGGGAGCAACCTTGTTTGGCATCCTTCGCGGGCTGACGCGCTGGCCAACTGCGTTCATGGCCTTGCCTCATCCCTCGACCACTTTTCTAAAGCTGGATTTGCGCGGAGCGATCCACCTCGGTCTGGTCGAAATCATCTTCATTTTTCTCTTCGTCGATTTGTTCGACAACGTGGGAACACTGGTGGGTGTGTGCGAGCAGGGCGGATTCGTCAAGGACGGAAAAATTCCGCGTGTCGGAAAAGCGTTACTCGCCGACGGCGTCGGCACGATCTTCGGAGCCTTAACCGGAACGTCGACGGTTACGAGTTACATCGAGAGCGCCGCAGGGGTCGCCGCCGGCTCGCGCACGGGTCTGAGTAACGTGGTGGTGGCAGGATTATTTCTGGTGGCCATGTTCTTCTCACCGCTGGCGGCGTCCATTCCAGCATTCGCCACCGCACCAGCCTTGATTTTAGTTGGCGCACTGATGACCCAGTCGATCGCCAAGGTCGATTGGAAGGAATTCACCGAGGCCTTCCCGGCCTTCGTCACCCTCCTGGCCACGCCTTTAACCTTCAGCATCGCCACCGGATTAAGTTTGGGTGTGATCACCTACACCGTTGCAAAGGTAGCCGCAGGCAAGCGGCAAGAAGTCAGCGTCCTCTTGTGGATCCTCACCGCGCTGTTCATCCTGCGCTACGTGTATCTTGCTGCGGGATGAAGTTCAGCCGACCGCCCCAAGCTCATAAACCACCCTGGACGCGAATCACGGATTGGATACGACCGATCCGCTACAATGCCGCCATAATCACGGCGTAACCTAACCTCAATAAGAAACAGGCTCAAATGATGACGAGAAGGCGGCTTCTTTTCGGTTTTCTTGCACTGATCACTGTTTTCAGCGTGATTGCGCCCGCACAGAGCACCAACGACAACGAAGCCATCGGCCCTGACTCTGACAAATATGTTCCTGCAGTCGGGAGAGTCCGGCAGCGCGCAGGTGGACGCATTCCTGAGCCGATAAACGCACGGGCCTTGCGAATCGTGCCATCCGGCTTCACGAAGTCGAGTTCGACAAACACGCGGTCGTGATCCAGAACAAAAGGAACCGTGATTGTGCCCGGCCGACCGGGTGCCCCATCCTTTGCCGGCTTTGCGAAGGTTGGGTTGCTCCGTTCCAGCGGCGCAATTGCAGACGCCGTAATTCCCCCTACAACCAGAAACACCGACAACACTCCGCAAGCGATTCGATCCAGCATCGCCATTTCTCCACATCGACACACTTGATAACGAACTCCGCGATGGCGCAACCCGGCGCTTGGTTGCCCTTGGCGCGGAGGCCGGCTAAGGGATAGGAAAAGCCAACTGGACTCGACGAAGATGAGTGAAGCAGGGGGGATTTGACCGCTAAGGCTGGCGTTACTACTTATGGTGCCCGAAAGAGGACTCGAACCTCCACTCCCTTGCGAGAACCAGGTCCTGAACCTGGCGCGTCTGCCAGTTCCGCCATTCGGGCACTGATTTGATTCTACCTTGTTCGCGTCGCTTTCCGCAACGAATGCCAGCCAGCGCACAAATTCACCGGATCTTCGGTGAAGCTGCTCGGAACCAGACGCGCGGGAATCTGAAGCCAGCGGCGAAGCGACACAATGCCGACATGCGGCGCAAACAGGGCACTCTGCCCACACCGCCTAAACCACTGATTGCCCTAGACTAATCCCTTTTATCACCCAACAAAGCGAGTAATAATCGCTAAAGGTCCGGGGCCCGCCAGTTATCAGCCCAATACGTCCCGAATCTGTTAAATCGTGCAGCCCCGCGGCACAGACTTTCCCGTTAGTTCTAGCCGTCGTATCACTTCCATTCTCCGTCCAGAGTGCTATACTGCGCCCAAATCAGCCTTGTCTGCCTTGGGGAAGGCAGGCATCGCGGACGTTTCCAACGGGAGGACTGTATGGAAGCGATGCAACTTTTGTTGAAAGGCCCTTTCCTTTATCTTCTGATCATCTGGGCAGTCGTAACCGCCATATTCCTGATGTTGGTAATCTGGCGGAGCGTGCTCAGCAGCCATGAGGACGATCAGATCTTTCTGGATTCCGCCGAAGAGCACATGGCCAAGCAGCAGCGCGAATTGGTCTCCAAGATCAATAAGCTGTCCCGTCCCATTCTAACGAGCGGGATCATGGCAGGGGTGCTGTTGCTGGCGATTGCTGGGATCTTCGTTTACAACGGCCTCAAGAATTTCTGATCTCGCCAGGCCGCGCCACAAAAGATCCGCGCCACACTAGGGCTTTGCTGCTGGTGCGGGCGTAGTGGCCGCAGGGCTGGGGCTGGACTGCAACGCGGTTTCCACAATGGAAGTGTGATTGTGCACGATGATCCACGCGTCGTTGCGTTTCTCCAGGATCAGCGTGGTCTGGCCGCGCGCGCCGCTGGATTGTCCATCCACGATTCCTGAAAAATCCCATTGATAACAAGCCCACGCCACATTCCCGGTCACGCGGATCAGTGTATTCGAGCGTTCCAGCCGAACCTGATTCGCCCGCGCTCGTTGCAACTGGTAGGCCCTCAAGTATTCCGTCCATCCCACAACCGGCGGCGCCCAATTTCCATTCACCACCACAACGTCGTCCGCGATGTCTTTGTGCAGCTTGTCGGTATCGCCAATTTGCCACGCCCCCAGCATGTCAGAGATCGCCAGATCGATGCGCTGTTCAGCGGGCAGTGATTTTGTAGGATCCGGCTGCTGTTGCGCCTGGTCGTCCGGTTGCTTTTTCTTTTTGTCCTTTTGCGCCGATGCCGTGGTGGCAAAAGCAAGGGATAGCGCGAGCGCGGCGAACAGGTACCAAAAGCGCGCCCCTGAATTTCGAAATCTAGCTGCGTTGCGGTTCATTCTTCATGCACTCCTGCAAAAATGTTGCGTCACACTGCGTCTGAAGCGACCGGGTGTGATTCACTGTTTGCCAAGCTGGACACAACGAGCATAGCGCAGTGCGATGCGCACAGCGGCAACTCTATTCCCACCTTTATCCGATATCTAAAGGGTCATTCTGTAGCTCTGCCCTTTAGGCCTGAGGCTTTTCGTAAGCGCAGGCAGCATCGCACATCGCCTGGCAGCAGCGTAAGTCCGGCCTCTTTAGAGGGGCTCGGGGCTTCAGCCCGGACATGAAGCCTGTGAATTTGCATCGGGCTTTAGCTCCTGAGGACTCCGCACTCGTCCACCATTTCCCACCGCGCACCCTACTCCGTCTGCGACGCGCTAAGCAAATTCACGAACAGCCGGTACGCCCCCGGCACTCCATCCGGCAGCTCCCGGAAAAACGCCAGTCCAGTATAGATGTATGTCCCTTTGCCATACCGCGTATACACCAGGCCGCCGTTCAAATCTTTTTCGCCCGGATCATTCATCGCTAGCAGCGCCGTATACTTTGCATCGAAATCGCTAAAGAAGTACAGCCCGCGCTCCTGCATCCAGTTCTGGAAATCGGCTTGTGTGATCTTGTTCGGCCGATTCAAAAGCGGATCGTCGGCCTTCAGGAATTTTACCGGCGAATTTTCATCCGTAATGCGCGGTGTCGGGCTGCCGATCTTCGCGGGATACGGAGCGGGCTGCACGCGGTCCCAGATATAGTCGCGATTGTATTGCACCACCAGTGTGCCGCCATTCGAGACGTAGTCGAGCAGTCGCTTGTTGGCGCCCGCAAGTTCGGGACGAAGTTCATACGCGCGCACGCCCACCACAATCGCGTCATAAGTGGAAAGATTGCCAAAAGCCAGCGCCGCCGCGTCCAGCAGATCGACGCTGATTGCAAGCCGCTTCAGCGCTTCGGGTATGGGTTCGCCTTCCGCCGAGATGTAGCCCACGCGAAGATTCGGCGGAACGTTGATATCGAACGCGTGCACCACGCATTGCGCGGGCTGGCTCCAGAAAATCGTAGGCATGGAAGGCAGCGGCTCAAGTGCGGTGGTGAATTTATCGTCGCCGCGCTTAGCGTAAGCCGTGATGGTGAAATTGCCGGCGTCCAGTTTTGCCGGAGGGGTTACCGTGAATTTCGCATATTGATCCCCGACGCCATCGAAGCTGACTTCGGCAGGTGTTGTGGAAGTGAGCCCGTCAGGAAGATCCAGCCCCACAGAAACTTTCGCGGTCTTTGTCGAATAGGAATGCACGCGCAACAAAATATCAAACGGCTTGTGCTGGCGGTTCAACACTTCAACCGCTTGCGTCGGTTGGACGGACAGGGTGTAAGCCGGCACGATGCGAAGCGGAACCCTTGCCACCGTCGTCGAAGAAGCGAACGGGTAAAACACATTTGTGGGCACCAAGATTTCGTGTTGCGCGTCGATGTGTTCCTGGATGGAAACAAAGATGACCGGGCGAGTCTCGGCGCTCAGTTGCGCCCACACCGGAGGGGCTTGCGGAACAGCGTCCAGCGTTATTTGAAACTTCACGCCCTGTGCGGGGTCGCCTCCGCTCGGCGGGAATTGCCTGCCGGCGGTCACCACCAAAGGCCCTTGAAACGGGCATGCTACGCCAGGGCGGCAATGGTAGCTCACCGTCAACGACACGGGCTCACCGATGACCACTTCACTGCGATCTGCTTCTGCCTCAAAGAAGAATCCGGCCGCCAGCCGTAGCGCGCGGGTCACTCGCTCCAATTGCAAATCAACTTGGAATTGGTTCAGATCTTTTTCATCGGAAGACACGACGCCGGGGGGAAGAATCGTTGCCAACCGCTTCTGCACATCCACCAGCAGGTTCGTCGCAGCCGAAAACTCCAGCGCCAAAGTGGCGGCGCGGGCCTGCGACAATTCTTGATCTGAACGCTTTAACGCGTCGCACCAATCCTTGTGCGCAATGCAGACCTTTCCATCTTCTTTCCCGAGCAGTTCTGGCAAAGGAACAGCCAGCGTGGACGGGTCAAAATTCTTGCCATCCTCCCGCTTCAGGGCCATCGGTCTCCTCAAGAACGCCGAGCCCAGAAATCCGGCGATCCCCTGGCTGTGGTGATTCACAAACGCGTCCAGCCCAATCTGTCGCCAGGACTTCCCATACAGCGGCGACACTTCGTCGAGTGGAAGCACATAACCTTGCGGCTTGTCCGACCCACGGTCGACATCCAGAACCACAGGCGCTTCCCCGTCGATATTCCAAGGACTGAGTCCTTCCTTCGCCAGGCCCGGGTAGGCCTTCGCATCAGCAGCCAGTTGCACGGCTTTGGGCGTCCAAAGCCCCGACGTCTGATGATGTCCGTGTCCGCTATGCACGCCGCCCCAGCCGTTGATCACGATGTCGGGACGAAATTCCCGAATCACGCGCACCATGTCTTCCAGAACCGCATCGCCCCAGATTTTTTCCGTTTCAGCCACTGTTTTGGAGTAGCCGAAATCCGTTGCGCGCGTGAAGTACAGCTTCACGCCATACCCGCGAGTGGCGGCCAGCAATTCCTGGGTGCGAATCAAGCCCAACTGCGGCGCCTGCTCCGGGCCAAGCGCGTTTTGTCCACCCTCCCCTCGCGTCAACGTCAGCAGCGCGACATCGGCATGAAGTCCGCGCGCCAGATACGTCAGCAGCGCGGCACTTTCGTCGTCGGGATGCGCCGTAATGTAAAGGATGCGCGTGGTGACCCGCGCGCCATCAATGGCTTCAATGGTCTCAGGAAGGCCCGGGCCTGTACCGGGCGCGGCAGGAAATTGCGCATGAGCAAGTGGGAGAAAAAACAGGCTGGCTATCCATAAGGTGCAACGAAACACAAATCGATTCACGCTTCCTCCCCAACGTGTGCTTGCTCTCGGCTCTCAACTGCGAACGGCCATTGTCTCATTACGCGGGTCCAGACGAGAAATGCCAACACGCCCAGGGCGATCTCCAGCAGCCCCCATTTGCGCGCCGGGCCTGTCTGCCAAAAAAGCCAGGCCCAGCCCAGCATGGTCAAAATAGCGGGCACAGGAAAAAGCCACATTTTAAACGGTAGCCGTTCCGGTCCCCAGCGCCTGTGCAATAGCATCACGCCAACGGCTTGCCCAATGAACTGCACGATCAGGCGCATGGCCAGAATCCCGGCGATGGCCGTTTCCAGTCTCAACACGATGCTGAACAGGAAGGCCAAGCCCCCCAGTATTAGAAGCGAAATGTGCGGAAAATGTTTCGTTGGGTGCACTTTCGCGAAGACCGGGAAGAAGTTGCCGTCGAGCGCAGCCGAATAGGGCACCCGTGAATAGCCCAGCAAAAGCGAAAAAACCGAAGCCAGCGCGATCCACAGCACCATCCAGGTCACGAAATGAGCGGCGCCCACGCCATAAAGTTTTTCCACGAACAAACTCGCGATGAACGGCGTGTTCCCCGCCTGCCTCCATGGAACCACGCCCAGCAGACTCGTTTGCATCGCCAGATACAAAACCGTAATGCCCAGAATCGAAAGAAAAATGCCTCTCGGGATATTCTTCTCCGGCTCGCGAATTTCGCCCCCGAGATGGCAAATGTTGTAGTAGCCCCAGTAGCTGTAGACCGTATTGACCATCGCCGCGCCCAGTCCCGCGAACCACAACGACGAAAGATGGAACGCGCCCGGCGGAAAATCGAAAGCCAGTTTCGGATCGAAGTGCCGGATGCCCCCCCAGATCAGCCAGAGCATCGTCCCGACGACGCCCATCCACAGCAAAATCGAAATTTTCCCGATGGCCGTGATCTTGCGGTAAAGAAGAACAACCAGCAGCAGCACCAGCCCGCCGGAAATCATTTTTGACTCCACGGCAGTCAGCGGGTGCAGATACCCGGCATAGCGCGCGAAGCCGATCGACGCCGAAGCTACTGAAAGCGGTGCTTGCACGAACGTCTGCCACACAAAAAGGAACGACATCAGCCGGCCCCAGCGGCCGGGTCCATACGCCTCGCGCAAAAACACATACGTGCCGCCCGCTTTGGGCATTGCGGCGCCAAGTTCCGCCCACACGAAGCCATCGAGCGTAGCCAGAAGAGCGCCTGCCAGCCACGCAATCAGCGCCTGCGGCCCGCCCATGGCCTTGATCACCAGCGAACTCACCACGAACGGCCCGATTCCCACGATCTCAATCATGTTCAGCGCCACGGCTTCTTTCAGGCCGAGGCCGCGCTCGAGTGCAGGTTGCGTGATTGCGGACTTTGCGGGATTGGGGGATTTCACCATTCGTTGCGAGAATAGCAAAAGCGGCGAGACGCTCCTAATAGGGCCTGATTGCGGCACCGTTCTGCTCGGGCCGTGATTTGTTTCTCAAGGTTCTCACGACGTTCAGCCGGCCCGCTAGCTCGGGGCAGCCTTCAGGAGGCGAAATGATTTCTGGTGCACACGTGATTATCTACAGCAAAGACGCCGAGGCGGACCGCGCGTTCTTCCGTGATGTCCCTCAGATTCGAATTCGTGGATGCTGGTCATGGCTGGCTGATCTTCGCCCTGCCGCCGGCAGAAGCCGCATTCCACCCTTCGCATGAGAATGGTGTCCACGAACTTTATTTCATGTGCCATGACCTCAAAACCGAAATGGCCTCCTTGGCGAAGAAGAACGTAAAATGCTCTGACGTTCAGGAAACACAGTGGGGTTCCATAACGAAGATGCTGCTTCCCGGTGGAGGTGCAGTGCACCTCTATCAACCAAAGCATCTTCGGGCTTCGCAATGACCTTCTCACCGCAGCTGATCGCCTAGTACCCGAGCACCAAATGCCCGACCACCAAAACACTCTGTCCTCAAGTAAACGACGACCCGATCAGGATCTCGCTGCCCGACTGGTGGGTTATTAAATGAGGCACACGCCCTCTGCCGGAGACTGCGCCGGACGATTTTCCGGCGTAAGGTGAACTGAGGTGGCTCTGCCTTTTCGCTCTTTGCGGGCCATCCGCGGCCGGAACAACACTAGCGCCGGCCTCAGCCAAACCGCGTCGTGCCCTTCTAGACAAGTTGAGAGCTGCACCGTTGGATGTTCATCTCGCCAACTCGATAACCTTTCTCGTCCTGCGCGCCACGGACTCCGCGCGGACCGCAGCTGGCCCGCCAAATCCGCGACCTTCATCCCAATATTCATGTCATCTATATGTCCGGTTACGCCGAAGGCGGCATGGACCAGGAGATTCCACCCGAAGCGGCGTTTCTGCGAAAACCATTTCGTTTTGCAACTCTCACGGAACAGCTTAAACTCGTGCCACGGAAGGCGTGAGACTCCTCGCCTCTGGCAACGCCATGCTTCATTGCTTCCTTGCGGTCATTCTGTCCTTGTGTTGCTTGCTAGATTGCGTCCGCGCAGACCAGGCCGTCTCCGCGCCGCCCACGCCGGCACTGCCGGAAAACGTTGCCGCTATTCTGGACCACATCTATTCGTGGCGACTGGACCAGGCCATCGCCCAAGCTCGCCAAATGCAGCGGCAGTCCCCGGATCAGCCGCTAGGCTATCTGCTGGAGGTCGAAGCGCTGTGGTGGAAAACGTGGTGCCTGTCTGCTGAATTCAAATATGGCATGAGCATGCCGCGGCGCCGCGAAAAGCTTCCTGCTGACCAGCACTATCTTGAGCTCACCTCGAAGGCCTACCTCCTGGCGGAAGCCAGTTTGCAGCACAAGGAAACTGCCGCGATGAATATCTACGCGGGAATGGCCGAGGCGCTGGCGTCTCGCTTGTATAGCCTCCGCGGAGAAAACCACAGCGCAGCCAGGGCAGGGGTACGAGCGCGGGAACATTTCCTGCGCGCGCTGGCGCTTGATCCCAGCTCCGCTGATGCGGGCTTTGGGCTCGGCCTGTATGAGTATTATGTCGACACCTTGTCGACGATGGCTCGCGTGCTCCGTTTTTTCATGGGCATTCCCGGCGGTTCCAAGGCCGACGGAATCCGCCTGCTGCAAACGGCCATCCACGATGGCCAGCTAACTCCCGTACTCGCGCGTTTCTACCTTGCCGTGAATCTTGAGAATTACGACCTGCGTTACGAGGAAGCCCTCACCATGGTCACTCCGCTCGTCGAGCGCTATCCGCAAAATCCCATCTTCCATCTCACCCAGGGCGACCTGTACGCCAAGCTGGGCAGGAAATCTCTCGCGGCCGCCGCCTACCATGCCGCTGCAGCCACCAAAGATCCCGACGAAGACCGTCAAAAAAAGATTGCCCTGCTGGTGCGCCAGTCGCTTGACGCCTTAGCCCCTCCCGCACACTAGCCGCCGCTCGACTTCCAGACCCGGTCGCGCACCGCCTTGTGCCGACTTTTCCCAAAGCCCTACCTGAGCGATAATAGAGCAGCTAAAGCGGGGGTAGTATGCCTGCCGGGAGCCAGGCTCCAGCGGCAGGTCAACGCGTGCTGCAGTTTTTGCATCTCACCCCAAACAGATGCGCTCTATTCCCTTGTCCTCCCCGGATCGGGTGGCGAGAGGGCGCTACTCGCTTGGAACGTCGCGAAGGAGATTCGATGAAGCGGTTTTGCTCCACGGTTGCCGTAGCCTTGATCGCGTTTGCATGCCTCAGCTGCAACGATTACAACAACTCCGTGCAATACGCTACCGGCGCAACCATCCTGAATATTGCCCCGTCGGGAGTTGTCTTTGGCGGTCCATCCTTCACGCTCACTGTCACCGCCTCTTCCGCGAACCCCTTTCCCGCAACTCCCGTGAGTACGGTTCAGTGGAACGGCCAGAACCTCGCGACTACGGTGGTCAGCAACACCGTGTTAACCGCGGTCGTGCCCGCCAGTTTAATCGCTAAGTCAGGTACGGCGTATGTGAACACGCATTTCCAGCAATCGGGCACCGGCAACAACGGCTTGTCCAACTCCCTGGCGTTTCTGATCTACGGCGCTCCCAATCCTCAGCCCACGCTGACGTCGATCTCGCCCTCCACCACCGCCGTGTGCGCCAGCAGCACGAAGAACTGTTCTCCGGTCACCATTACTCTGAGCGGAACAAATTTCCTTTCCACCTCAACCAATGGCGCCTCCACCGTTACCTACACCGGCGTCGCTACCGCCGGCGTGGAGACTGCTATCAACACATCGAGTATCACCGCCACACAAATTAAGGCCATTATTCCCACAACCTACTTAACCCAGGCCGACCCTGCCGCGAAGATCAACGTCATCAATCCGCCGAGCGGAGTCTGTATTGTCAATTGCCCCAATCTCGGCGGCGGCGATACCAATTGCAACGGCAACCCGAACTGCACTCCCTCGTCGCAGACTTTCTCTGTGGGCGCGGCCGCACCCGCGGCAGCCAGCTCAACGGCAAGCGCGGCAGGTGCGAGTGCCGAGGAGACGCCGGCGATCAGCGCCGATGGCCGCTACGTGGCCTACACTTCTCAGCAAAATGATGTGACGCAAATTCTCTTGCGAGACACGTGCCTCGCTGCGCCCAGCGGTTGCGCGCCCGAAACGCAAACCGTCTCCGTTGCTCAGGACGGCACCGCGGGCAACGATGCCAGCCATTCTCCGGTAATCACCGCCGACGGCCGCTACGTGGCTTTCAGTTCCGCCGCAAGCAATCTTGTCAGTGGTGCGCCCGAGGGACGACAGGTCTACCTCCGCGATATGTGTATCGGCGCGTCCACCGCCTGCAAGCCCGGCACTTCGCTGATTTCCACCGATCCGGCTGGCGCTCTCATCGGCACCGAGGCCATTCTTCCTTCGATCAGTTCTTCCGGGCGCTTCGTGGCGTTTGTTGCCGTCACGCCCAGCCACGATTCGCAAACGCCCGCTGTGAAACCGCAAACCGCCCCGGCCGTCGCGGCTCCCAACAGTGGACTACGGCAGGTCTTCCTGCGCGATACGTGCCTGAATACTCCGAATTGCACGCCGAAGACCACGCGCATTTCCATGCAACCCGGCGATGCTCCGGCCGACTCCTCGAAGCCTGCGGCTCCCGCGCTCAGCGGCTTGGCGAAGCAAATTGCTCTCGCCGATGGAAAAACCTCCACGATCCTGACGCCCACCGTTCCCATCGACGACCGCGTCTTCCTGGCCATCCCCAGCGAACCCAAGTAGTCTTTGTGGTGGCCAGCCTTTAGGCTGGTCGAATCTTGTGGCTCGGGCCTTCGGCCCGAGGCTTTTCTCGACCGCCATCGCGATCCTGCTGTTTTGTCACCCGAGCGCAGCGAGGGATGTGCTTTTCTCCCGCAGGGGGGTCGGAGCTTTGGCTCCGACCCTAGCGGCTTGCACTAAATTGGGCTTGAGCCCCTGAGGAATCCTCCTTGGCAAGGGCCAACGTTCGGATCGATTCCTTCCCGCGCCAGCGGCCCCGAACGGTCTGCCCACGCCTCCGGGGCCGGGCTGGTTTTGTCTTACCGCGCAGGCGCCGCTACTTCGGCAGCACCTCGTGCGCCAGCTTGCTCATCACCACCTCGCGTATCTCGGTGCGTTTCTTCCCTGCTTCGATCATGGCTTCGCGCGAACCGTAATGCTTAGCCGAAATGGTCGCCGCTTTGGCATCGATCTGATCGAGTGACGCCCAGTTGGGAAACAGCAGCCCTACCGCGATGTCCCAGTCGCCCGGGGCGTCGGTGGTCGCGTTGGTCCACACTTTGTAGTCGGTGATCATGCCGTCTTTTTTCACGGCATCGTAGACCGGTTTGAGGTTCTCGCGAAAATCCTTCCAGAACGCTTCTCCCTGACCCGGCTTCAGATGGTAGTACGTGACGCGCCACACCGGTCCGACGTCATAGTTGGGATTCTGCGCCCGGCTTGACGACGCGGTCAGCAACGTCGCAACAAACAGAATGGCCCATAGAGCTTTTCTCATCGTCTCTCCTGTAGTTTTCTTGGATGGAAATGAGCACGGACCTCGTCAGGTCCGAACCCCGTAGAGCAGCCGCGAGTCTATCTGCGCCGAGCCCGTGCGTCAATCTTGCCAAGTTGTGTGTGTCAAGTTGTGTGCGCGGCTTGCACCACTTGAAATTGCAGCCGGATAGTTTGTCAGCGCTCCGGCATTTTCCAGTCGCGCGCTCAAGGAGGGAGAAAATCACCGATCTGAAGATCGGCAACTACAAAAGGCGAAAACAAGCCGGCCGCTACAAAAGCGTACAGGCGCCGAGGACACAACCATGCCGGCTGAAGCCGGTGCTACAAAACCCGTCGCTGGGCACTGGTCGCTGGCCAGTTCTCTTCCGTCGCCAAATTGGCTGCTGCTGCAGACTTCTGAGGCACGGGTCAGCAATCACGACGCACGCCTCATCTGGTATTCTAAGGAGCGGAGCAAACCTCAGCTGGTCCGCTACGGAAGCGCCGCAATCCTGCTGCGAAAGGCATGACCACTGTGAGCACCACCACTGCTGCAACCCGCGCGAAGCGGGCGTTTAACTTTAATGCCGGGCCGGCGGCGCTGCCGTTGCCGGTGCTGGAGCGCATCCGCGAGGAGTTGCTGGACTACCGCGGAACAGGCATGAGCGTAATGGAGCTGTCGCACCGCTCGGCGGAGTTTGAGGCCATCAACACGGCGGCGGAGCAGAACTTGCGGAAGCTGCTCGCGATCCCGGAAGAATACGCCGTGATCTTTGTGCAAGGCGGCGGAAGCATGCAGTTCACGATGGTGCCGATGAATTTGTGCTTGCCGGGAAAGCCAGTGGACGTGCTGCACACCGGCGCGTGGACGGCGAAGGCCATCGGCGAACTGAAGAAAGGCATTGCACACCATATTGCCGCAACAACGGAAGCGGAGAAATTCGTGCGCGTACCACGCGCGGAAGAGGTGAAGTTGTCAAACGACGCTTCGTACACGTACTTCTGCACGAACAACACCATCGAAGGCACGCAATATCACCGTATGCCCGCATCGTACGCACCGCTGGTCGCGGACATGTCGTCGGACATCGCTTCGCGGCCCATCGATGTGCGCAAGTTCGGGCTGATCTTTGCCGGGGCGCAGAAGAATCTGGGGCCAAGCGGCGTGACCGTGGTGATCGTCAGGAAAGATCTGGCGGAGCGCGCGGACAAGAACCTGCCCACGCTGCTGCAATACCGCACTCATATTAAAGAGAAGTCGCTGTACCACACGCCGCCAACGTTTGCCGTGTACATCCTGAGCCTGGTGACGGAATGGATGGCGGCGGAAGGCGGAGTGGCCGGCATGCAGAAGAGAAATGAAGCCAAGGCCAAGCTGCTGTACGAGACCATCGATGGGAGCAACGGCTACTATCATGGCCCGGTGGAGAAAGCGTCGCGCTCGCAGATGAACGTGGTGTTTCGCGTGGGCGGCAGCGCCGCGGCTCACGGCGACGAAGCGGTGGAAAAGGAATTCGCGAAACACGCCGCCGCGGCGGGATTGATCGGGACGCCAGGACATCGCTCCGTGGGCGGAATGCGCATCTCGTTGTACAACGCGGTGGAGCTGGAGGCGGTCGAGGCGCTGGGTGGATTTATGCGCGAGTTTCAGCGGTCGCGCGGGTAAGATAGGTTCCCTATGAACTCCTACACGATTGTGCTGTTTTTGCATTTTGCGGGCATGGCCGCGCTGTTTATTGGCTATGGGCTGGAATGGACCGCGTCGGCGCTGCTGCGTCGCGCCACAACCGCAGGCGAGGCGCGGTCGTGGCTGCGAATTTATCGCGGGTCGCTGCCGGTGAGCGGGCCGGGGTTGCTGTTGCTGATCCTGACCGGCGGATATATGGCTGGAGTGACAGAGCGGAGCGCGGCAGGCTGGGTGATCGCGGCGTGGATCGGGATTGCGGTGGCGCTGGTGATTGGGTTTGGACTGCTGCTGCCGCGGTTCAAGAAGCTGCGGCCGGTGCTGCAGTCGTCCGAGGCGACGGCGGCACTGAGCGGCGAGGTGCTGGGGCGGGTAAAGGATCCGGTGATTACGACGCTGATCCGCATCCGCACCATGCTCGCGATTGGCATCGTTTACCTGATGACCGCAAAGACGCCGCTCGTGCCTTCGCTGGTTGTGTTGTTGGCCGCGATTGGCCTTGGCGTGATTCTTGCCGCGCCCGCGTGGTCGCAGGGAACGACGGCGAAGAACTGAAGCAAGCCCAAGAGCGGACCGCTTCAGAAGCTGGTCGCTGCAAAAACCAAAATCAGAAACAAGAAGAGCCGGGATCGCTCGAGCCTCTTTTTTTCGGCGTTGTTTGCTAGAAGCCCAAGCTGGCATAGAAGCCAGCGCTGCATTTAAAAGCAAACGCTGCGCTGGCTGCGCTTCGCTTCGTTTGCGTTACGCCAGGTCGAAGAGCAGGACTTCCGCGTCGTTTACGCCGGTGAGCTGCAGCGACTTCTCCGCGGAGATGGCCGCGCCATCGCCGGCTTCGAGGGGCTCGCCGTTCAGCGTGACGCTGCCGCGCGCGACTTGCACATACGCGTGACGATCGGCCTTCAGCACGTGCTCGACGGATTCGCCGGGAGCGAGCACCGTGGCGTAGAGTTCGTTGTGCTGGCGAATCTGCACCGAACC
Source organism: Candidatus Acidiferrales bacterium (assembly GCA_963804635.1). Classification (GTDB taxonomy): domain Bacteria; phylum Acidobacteriota; class Terriglobia; order Acidiferrales; family UBA7541; genus Acidiferrum. The sequence goes on along the minus strand of CAWDRK010000044.1, from coordinate 68,260 downwards.
ATCGCGCCCGTCGGAAGAAACCACCAGGCGAAGCTGGCCACGCTTGTCAGCGGCGGTGAAATGCTTCTGGTCGTACACCGGCTTGTGTCCCTGGCGATCGGGAAACATCCAGATCTGATAAAGATGCGCGGTCTCGGAGTCCGAAGCGTTGAATTCGCTGTGCGCGACGCCGGTTCCCGCGCTCATGTATTGCACGTCGCCGGGCTTGATAATGGAACCGTTGCCCATGCTGTCCTTGTGCGCGAGCGCACCTTCGAGAACGTAGGTGACGATTTCCATGTCGCGATGCGGATGCGTGGGGAAACCGCCACCGCCGGCGATGCGGTCGTCATTCATGACGCGCAAGGTGCGAAACTGGACATGCTGCGGGTCGTAATAATCGGCGAACGAGAAAGTGAAGTGGCTGTCGAGCCAGCCGTGGTCGGCGTGGCCGCGGTCGTTGCTTTTGCGGATGACAATCATCGAAAGCCTCCAGGGGAAGATCAAGCGCGATGATATACGTTATAACGACTATTGTCAAGACGCATATTCTTGAGCCGCAGGCCGGCGGTATGTCGCGCCGCATGAGGCGGTTAGACGGCGCGAGGTCGAATGGGCGTGGCCGTCCGAGCCGCGGGCGATTTCCACGGTGCCATGCTTTGGTGTAAAGTGGACGGACGTAGCGGCTGGCGCGCCAGGCCGACTTTTTGAGGTAATCTGCATGGACTCTGCACTACCGGCAACGCAAACCAACACGAATAATGAGGATGCCTCCACACGGCGCGACACGCTGACCGTTACGGATAACCGCACCGGGAAGAGCTACGAGATTCCGATCAAGCACGACACCATCCGGGCCATGGATCTGCGGCAAATCAAGGTAAATGCAGCGGATTTCGGGATGATCAGTTACGACCCGGCGTTCAACAACACCGCTTCGTGCATCAGCAAGATTACCTATATTGATGGCGACGTGGGGATATTGCGGTATCGGGGATACCCGATCGAGGAACTGGCGGAAAAATCGACGTACCTGGAGACAGCGTACCTGCTGCTCTATGGAGAACTTCCGACGCCGTCGCAGTTGACGGATTGGCAGTGGAACATAACGCACCACACCTTCATCCACGAGAGCATCAAGAAATTTCTGGATGGATTTCATTACGACGCGCACCCGATGGGCATGGTGATTTCGACGATTGCGGCGCTGTCGACGTTTTATCACGACGCGAAAGACATTTTTAATCCTGCTTCGCGGCGCAAGCAGATGTACCGGCTGATCGGGAAGATGCCGACAATCGCGGCGTTTTCCTACCGGCATACGCTGGGAATGCCGTACGTGTATCCGGACAATGACCTGAGTTATCCGGGAAATGTGCTGAACATGCTGTTCCGGACGAGCGAGACGAGATACCGTCCGAACCCGACGCTGGAGCATGCGCTGGATGTGCTGTTCATCCTGCACGCGGACCACGAGCAGAACTGCTCGACGAACACGGTGCGCAGCGTAGGAAGCTCGCACGTGGATCCGTATTCGGCGACGGCGGCGGCAATCGCGGCGTTGTACGGCCCGCTGCATGGCGGGGCGAATGAAGAAGTGCTGCGCATGCTGATGGAGATTGGCTCCGTCGAGAAAGTGCCGGAGTTCATCCACCGCGTGAAGGCCGGGCAAATGCGGCTCATGGGATTTGGCCACCGGGTATACAAGAACTACGATCCGCGAGCGAGAATCATCAAGCAGATCGCTTACGAAGTATTTGAGTTGATGGGAAAGAATCCGCTGCTGGAAATTGCGCTGGAATGCGAGCGGATCGCGCTGGAAGACGACTACTTCGTAAAGCGGCGGTTGTACCCGAACGTGGATTTCTATACCGGACTGATTTACCAGTCGATGGGATTTCCGATGACCATGTTCCCGGTGCTGTTCGCGATTCCGCGCATGTCGGGGTGGCTGGCACAGTGGGAAGAATTGCTGTTGGACCCGGAGCAAAAGATTGCAAGGCCGCGGCAAATCTATCTGGGCCACGATACGCGGTCGTACATTCCGATGGATCAACGCTCCTAAGCCACCGGGGCACGATTACTGCCGCTGCAAATTTTGTTAGTACTTCCTTACCAGGCCCATTCCTGCGGAACGAGTAGCCTTTTTGTATACGCTCGTTTTCTTGCCACTCGACATTCTTTTCCCGCGGGGTATATTGAAGTGTACGAGGTTCTATGGGCCAAACGCAGAATGCCCCAACTCATCTCCATCCAGGTCCACGGCGACGGAGCCAACGAGTATTGATGCAGGTGGCAGTGCGGATTCGCGGCACGGACGCGCAAGGCAAAGCATTTGAAGAAGAAACCGCGACGCTGGCGATCAATGCGCATGGCGCGCTGATTCTTTTGCAGACGCGGCTGACGAGCGGAGCCAAGGTGCTGATGCACCACAACGCGACCAAAGAGGAAGAGGAATGCCACGTGGCATTTCTTGGCCCCGTGCGGTCCGGTAAAGCGGAAATTGGATTGGAGTTTTCTGCGCCGTCGCCGACATTCTGGCGGGTGACGTTTCCGCCGGAAGATTGGTCGCCGAAGCATCCGGACGCGAGAAGTATCCCGACAGCGATCAAGAAATAGCGATTTCTCTTTTCAAGCGCGGATCGAAGTCATCCCAGAAAACACATGTAGCGGTACGAGCATCTGAAGTTGAGATTCTTCGCACCTCCTTGCCGGATGTTCTCAGAATGACAGGTTTTTGGTGTGGGGCGGGAGTGGCGAAGACGTTGCGGTCGTAAAAGCGGCGGTAAGCCGCCGCACCCTGAAAGGCTGGTAAACTTTTGCCTATGCGCTACCTGCTGATGTGCGTATTGCTGATGGCGGTGCCACAGGATGTGTCGTGGTGGTCGTTGAAACCCACGGGCGGGGATGCGAATCTGCGCGGGGTTGCGGTGGCGGTGTTGCACGGGAAGACCACGGTGTGGGTGACGGGCTCGAAAGGGACGGTGTTGCGATCCACTGACAAAGGAGCGAGTTGGCAGAAGTGCGCAATCCCGGACGGCGAGACGCGCGATTTTCGGGGAGTGCAGACGCTGGACGGCACTACGGCATACGTGATGGCCAGCGGCGAGGGCGAGAAGTCTGGCATCTGGAAAACGGCCGATGGGGGGCAAACCTGGGAGCAGCAATACAAGGATACGAGGAAGTCGTTTTTTCTGGATGCGATCACCTGCAGCGACGAAACGCACTGCGTGGCGCTGAGCGACCCGGTGGATGGGAAATTCCTTTTGCTGCGTACGGAAGACGGAAAGCATTGGAAGGAGCTTCCGCATGAGCACATGCCAAATGCGCTTCCCAAAGAAGGAGCCTTTGCGGCCAGCAATTCCGGGCTGCTGGTTTTCGAGAATCACGAACTTTACTTCGGCACAGGCGGAGCGAAGGCGCGCGTGTTTCACTCACCGGACCTGGGACAGACGTGGACGGTGAGCGAAACGCCGATTCTGAGCGGCAAAGCGTCGACCGGAATCTTTTCCATTGTGAGAGCAGGCGATACGGTCGTGGCGGTTGGCGGCGACTACACGGAGCCGGCGCATCGCGAGAAAACGGCAGCGTACTCCGTGGACAAAGGCCAGACGTGGCGGCTTTCGTCAAACCTTCCGATGGGATTTCGATCGGCGGTTGAGACTTTTGACGCGGGATTTTTGACCGTTGGGCCGAACGGTGCGGAAACCAGCAAAGATGGGGAAAAGTGGGAAGCCATTGGCGGACCGAAGCTGAATGCACTGAATTTTTCGTATGGAAAAGGATGGGCGGTGGGACCCCAGGGAGTTGCGGCGCAATTTGTGGATCAGACGAAGTACGGAGAATGAAGCCTTCCGTTATCAGTTTTAAGTTTTCACTGAAGCTGACCTTATCGATGGCGGCAGTGGAACTCTAGAATCCTCCGGGGCTAAAGCCCAATGATAGCGAAGTACAGCGCAGCACGGATGCCGGGGCGAAAAGCTCCGCGCCCCTAACGAGCAGGGTTTTCGTGCAAGCTGCGCAGCCGTGCCCTCCCGAAGCGCGACAAAGTAATTCTTGACCTTCGCACCGCGCGGTGCTAGTTTTCTAGCATGGATGCTAGAGAACTAGCAGAGGACCATGAAAAAACCGGGACGAAACGCATTGGCACGGCGCGAACGACAGATTATGGATGTACTTTACAAACTCAAGAGCGCAACGGTTGGGCGAGTGCTCGAAGCGCTGCCAGACCAGCGAAACTATTCGACGGTACGCGCACAACTTCGCGTGCTGGAAAACAAAGGCCACGCGCGGCATGAACAACAGGGGTCGAAGTATGTCTATTTTCCCGCCGTTCCCCGGGAGGTCGCTCGGCGTTCCGCACTGCGCCACCTGGTAGAGACATTTTTTGACGGTTCGACGGAAAAGGTCGTCGCGGCGCTGTTGGGAGGCGAGGTTTCGCGAATTTCTCCCGAGGAGTTGGAGCGCCTGGCGCGCCTGGTTGCTAGAGGAAAAAAGGAGAGCTGATCGATCATGGAGCTGCTGAACAGCCCCGAAGCGGCACTGGGATCTTTGGCTGCGTGCGCTGCAAAAGCAACCATGCTGCTGACGGTTGCGTGGATGGTGACAATGGCATTGCGCAATCAATCGGCGGCGCTGCGACATCGGGTGTGGGCCGCGGGAATTCTGAGTTCGCTGGCGCTGCCGATATTGACGATGGTGCTTCCGGCATGGCCATCGTCCGCGCTGGTGGCCGCGACCGGAGTGTGGAGTTCGCACCAGGCCGGGCCGATGGCAGCCTTTGAGCGCCTGCCTGGCATGATCGTGAATGCGAGCGCGGCCTCGCCGCTGTCCAGCAGCTGGGCTGGCATGGTTGTGGCCATCTGGATGTTTGGCTTTATCGTCGTGGCGCTGAAGCTCAGCGCAGGTCTGGCGCGGTTGGCATGGGTATCCCGGCAGGCAACGCCGCAACTCCACGCAGGCTGGCTGCGTTGTGTTGCGGAATTGCGCAATTCGTACCGCATTTCGCGCCAAGTGCGGGTGTTGCAACGCCGCAATCCAGTGGCGATGCCGCTCACCTGGGGAGTTTTGCGGCCGGTGGTGCTCTTGCCGGGAAAGGCCGAGCAATGGCCGGCGAACCGGGTGCGCATGGTGCTTTCCCACGAACTCTCGCACGTGGCGCGTCACGACTGGATGCTGCAAATCGCAGCCGAGCTAGCCCGGGGATTTTACTGGTTCCATCCACTGGCGTGGATGGCGGCGGGCAACTTGCGGCAAGAAAGTGAACGCGCTTGTGATGATTCGGTCTTGAATTGCGGAATCGAGCCGTCCGAGTATGCGAGCCAACTCCTTGATCTTGCGCGGACACTTGAGAATCCGGGCAGGAAGTGGTCCACCGCGCTTGCCATTGCGCGGCCAAGCTATTTGGAGAGGAGATTCGTGGCCATGTTAAATCCATCGATCGACCGTCGTCACCTTTCTCGACGCGCGGGAATGCTGAGCGTTGTGGCGGCCCTCGGCTTACTGGTGCCGCTGGCCGCGCTGCGCCTGCCGGGGCAGAACCTGTCGGGAAAATTCAGCGGCACGATTCATGACCCCAGCGGAACCGCTGTGAGAAATGCGACGGTGATCCTGACCGACCACAAATCAAATACCGCGGTGATGACGGCATCGGACGCGGACGGCAATTTCAGCTTCAAGGCACTCCCCGCCGGTGGGTATGAAATGAACGTGCTGAAGCGGGGATTTGAAACCTATCGAGCGCCGCAGCTGGTGCTAGAGCCCGGCCGCGACTGGGCCCAGAACATCACCTTGGAGGTCGCAGCGGTAATGGATGAAGTGGACGTGGTGCCGGAAGGCACGGTGAAGCCACTGCCAGAATCGGCAAACGGGGGAAAGCCGTCGCGCTTGCGCCTCGGCGGCGATGTGCAAGCAAGCAAAATTGTCCACAAGGTGATGCCGGTCTATCCCGCGAGTGCCAAGACAGCGGGCGTTCAAGGCACGGTGATTCTCCATGCCGTGATCGGGATGGACGGCAGACCATTGTCGCTGCGGGTAATGAACAGTGACATCGATGCGGGACTGGCTCGTGCAGCGATCGAAGCGGTGAGCCAATGGCGGTATCGTGCAACGCTGCTGAACGGAGCGCCGATAGAAATCGACACGACGATTATGGTGAATTTTTCGCTCGAGCCGTAAGCGCCGGGCGGGGCCAAGAGCAGCAGCGGTCAGTCATCCGTAAGGCCCACCCACCTTTGCTCCAAAAGTCACCGCAGGGAAGCTAGACGAATGGCTTGCCCCGGCTTGCTTGACATGCAACCGTTTGGTTGCATATTATGGTGGCCATGGATGGCGTCGACAAGGTGTTCAAGGCGCTGGCGGATTCCGGGCGACGATTGTTGCTGGACCGATTGCGCCGGGACAACGGCCAGACCTTGCGACAACTTTGCGCGCATCTGGACATGAGCCGACAGGCAGTGACCAAGCACCTGAAGCGGTTGGAGGAAGCCGGGCTGGTGGCCACGACCTGGAGGGGCCGGGAAAAGTTTCATTACCTGAACCCGGTGCCCATTCATGAAATCGCCGAGCGCTGGATCGGGAAATATGAGCGAGGGCGGCTGCGCGTCCTTGCGGAACTGAAGAAGAATCTGGAAGGAGAAAGCAATGAATAATTCGCGATTCGTTTATGTGACCTATATTCGCACGACGCCGGAGAAATTGTGGAAGGCACTGATCGATCCGGAATTCACGCGACGATTCTGGAACGAGACGTGGCAGGACTGCGAATGGAAGCCCGGGGCGACGTGGCGCTTGATGATTCCGGACGGACGGGTGGCGGACGGAGGAGAAGTCGTAGAGATCGAGCCGCAACGAAGGCTGGTGCTGAGGTGGCGAAACGAGTTCATGCCGGAGCTGCGCGAGGAAGGCTATTCACGGATGAGCTACGAAATCGAGAAGAAGGGCGAGTCGGTGAAGCTGACGGTAATCCATGAGATGGATCGTCCCGGATCGAAGCTTGTCGAAATGGTTTCGGGAGGATGGCCCATGATTCTGTCGAGCTTGAAGAGTTTGCTGGAAACTGGGGAGCCGCTGGAGGAAACCAGGCGGTGGCCGAAAGGGATGTAAGAGATCGGAAAAATGGCAATTAGAAAATGGAAAATCGGAAGAAGTGCCCGACGCTGACGTGCCGGCAAGCACTTGTGCTCGAGGGCGGCCTCGGAAGGCCGTCCGTACAGAAAAGGAGCAGCGACACGAGTTGTGGAGTTTGACAGAATCGCTACGGATTGTCGGGGGGACGGAGGCATTGGCGTCTTCCGTGCGACGAAGGCGGAGCCAAGGCGAGAGAACGTAGAACAATTGGACGGCGATGATGACATGCTGAGGTAGGTGCTGAAGAAGCACAGCACCGCGCCGAAGGCGTACCAGGCTTGACCGATGATGATGCGCCGACAGACGGCGGCGGGCCCTTGGGGAGAGATGTCGTCTTTGACCAGGCCCGCCCGGGTGGCGTAGCCCCAACTGGCGTAGAGCATGGCTCCGAAGATGAGGATGTTGCCCCAATACTCGAGCAAGGCAGTGCGATAGGGGTGATACATCCCGAGAAGCTTGGTGGAGAACGGCATGAGAGTGACGGCAAACAAGAATGCCAAGTGAATCCAGGTAAGGCGAATATCGGAACGGCGCAGGTGATTGAGCTGAGATTGCTGACCCACCCAGAAAATCCCCAAAGTAAGAAAACTCATGAGGTAGACGAGAACTTGCGGCGAGAGGGCGAAGAGTTCGTGGCGGAGGTCGTGCTCGTGGTGGAGCAATTCGGGGACGCGGAGGTCGATGGCAAGAAGGGTCATGGCCACGCCGAAAATGCCGTCGCTGAGAGCGGCGAGGCGTTCGACGCTTTGGCCGGCAATGCGGTTGTAGGAAGTGATCATTTTGTTGCCCGGAAGAGATGGCCTTCGCTGCAAGTCCGATGACGAATCATGGACGGTAACTTTCCACCTTCGAAGGAGGATTTGCAAGAGGGGAACAGGGCGAGAGATGGGCATCCATGGGCAGAGGACGGCGCGAGGCTGAGGGGAATTTGATTGCGCGGGGGGCAGGCGTTTGTTACGCTTCGCGCGAAAGCAGTCCTGTGGAGGGAATGTCCATGGCATTTTGTAAAGCGTGTGGCCAGGAAATTGGAACAGCGACGTTTTGCCCGAAGTGTGGTGCGAGCCAGGGAGCGGCAACAGCTCCGGCGTCGGCGGTACCGGCAGCACCCGCGGCGTCGCCGACGGAAGGGTTACAAGAAAATGTTGCGGGGCTGTTGTGTTACTTGTTGGGCTGGGTCACGGGACTCGTATTTTTGCTGATTGATAAGAGGCCGTGGGTGAAATTTCATGCGGCGCAATCCATTGTGGTGTTTGGCGGATTGACGGTTTTGCGGATCGCGCTGGCGTTCATGGGCGGGATATTTGGAGGGTTCTTTGGTTGGGGAATATTTGCGTTGCTCGGGCTGGTTGGCGTGATTCTGTGGGTATTATTGATGATCAAGGCATACCAGCACGAGACGTTTCGTGTGCCCATCGCCGCGGATATCGCAGACAGCATCGCGAAATAAAATATCGCGTGGCGCTTCAGGCATGGAGATGGAAGTAGCCATCTTCGCGATGTAGGCGAACGGGAACTGCAAAGAGAGCAGAGAGCTGCTCGCTCGAGAGGACCAGATCTTTGGGTCCATCGGCGAGCAGTTTCCCTTTTTGGAGGAGAACAACGCGGTCAATCTCGGGAATAATTTCCGCAGACATGATGAGTGACGAGGAGGACGCCGAGTCCGGCGCGAGCGAGTTGGCGCATGGCGTGGCGGAGCTCGAGCTGACCGGCAATGTCGAGGGTGTTGCCGGGCTCGTCGAAGAGCAGGGTGTGGGGATCGTGAACCAGGGCGCGAGCGATGAGCGTGCGCTTGGCTTCTCCGGAGGACATTTCGAGGACCGGGCGGTGAGCGAGGTGGGTAATGCCCATGCGGGCCAAGGCGTCGTGCGCGCGGGCGTGATGTTCAGGATGCGGCTGATGATTGGGAAAGATGCGGGTGCTGCTGAAGAAGCCGGAGAGGACGACGTCGAGGCAGGTGGCATCGGTGGTGCAAGCCGCGAGGAGATCAGGGGAGACGATGCCCAGAGCGGAGCGCAGTTCGAAGATATTCCAGAGAGAACTGCCTAGGATGGAGATGGAGGAATCGTCGCGCTGAAGAGGGTAGCACTCGCGGGTAAGCGTCTTGATGAGAGTGGATTTGCCGGAGCCGTTGGGGCCGAGGATGCAGACGTGTTCGCCGACGGCGATGCGGAGGGAGAGGCGGTCAAGGGCGACGTTTTGGCCGCGGAGGACGGTTACGTTTTGCAGGTCGAGGAGCGGGGGAGTCATCCAGGAAAGTTTACCTTGCGAGGGTGGGGAAGCCGAAGGGCGGTTTGAGGTCTTTCCACTGGAAAAACGGGTGCTCCGTCGGAATCCTCAGGGGCTGAAGTCCAGTTCTTGCATGGCGTAATCTCGGAGCGGAAGCTCCGACCCCTAAAGAAAAAATTGAACAAAAAAGGAGGCGAAAACGTGAATTTTCGCCTCCCGGGGTGGGGTGGGTGTTGCGGACAAAGCCCTAGGCGAAACAGCGGCGCCTGCCCTGCCAGGCAGGCCCGCAATCTCACTCGCGAAACGCAAACTGCCATTACGTAAGGAGACTCACCACCAGAGGGCTTGTCTTTGGGATTTATTAGCACCGGGGGCTGCTGGTGTCAACGGGAAAAAGAGAATCGTGAGTACTAAAAAACCGATTGAATACTATTGAAATGGTGAGGGCGGACGGCCTCGGAAGGCCATCGCTACCTAACGAAAACAACCGACCTAGGCGATTTTTGAGGAGGAATTCTTGCCCTGATCGCTCCACTTCGGGCCGCCGAACCAGCGGCCCTTCGGTCGGGATGACGCCTCTAGAGTCCCAGAGAAGAACATGTCTAGCACGAATCCTTTGGTGGAGATCAGGCGGGGAGGCAGGGTATGGCGGCGTCCAGGATTTCGCGGACCGCGCGGCCCGAGGCGGAGGGGCTATAGGGCTTCTGGAGATAGCGGGACGAAGGAAGCTGCACGCGGGAAGACCCTGCGGAATAACCGCTGGTGAACAGAACGGGAAGGTTGGGAAAGCGAGCCAGGAGGCCTGCCGCGGTGGCGGGGCCACCCATGCGGGGCATGATGACGCCGAGGATGGCGAGAGCGGGGGTCTCAGATTCGCAAAGGCGGAGGGCTTGTTCGCCGTCGGAAGCAGCCAGGACGCGGTAGCCGAGGCCGACGAGGGTCTGACGAACCATTTCGCGGATGGAGTCGTGGTCTTCGGCGATGAGGATGGTCTCGCTGCCGTGAAGATTGAGGGTAGGCGAGGGCTCAGGGAACGAACCGCGAGCCGAGAGAGAGAGGCATCTGTGGCCGGGAGATAGACGCGGAAGAGGCTGCCCTGCTTCGGTTCACTGTAGACGTGAATGAATCCGCCGGGTGCAATTGAAAGTGCGAGTTAACCGGCCAATCTTTCATCATTTGTTACTGGATCTTCTGCAGTTGTGAAGCAACACCGAGGAGGCGCTTGTCGAGACGCTGCAATGTACGACGGATTTTCTCATCGCCCAGCTGACGGCGATACATTTCCAGAAGATGACGTGTTGCCTCCAGTGCCTGACGGACGCCGGGGGCCGGCGCTTGGCATGTCTTTGGGGAGTGCGAGCGTGGGCAGACGATGCGGATGAGCCGCATTCTCACGAGCCTGGTGGAATTCGCGCTGCAAATCCTGTTGAGTGACTTCCAAGTAGCGCAAGGTCATGCGGATGTCTTTGTGCCCGAGCAGCTTCATGAGAGCCGGAAGGCTCACTCCGAGCCTGGAGCATTTCTGTCGCGAAGCTGTGCCTCAAACGATGCGGTGTCACATGGGTGAAGCAACCGGCGCGCTTGGCGGCCCGGGCTAACGCCGATTGCAGAGCCAACACCAGAGGGGAACGAGCACCCTGACGCGGCAGCAGGAAGCCTTGCGATTTGGCTAATCTTGTCGGCGGGGCCGAATTGCGCAGGGTGAGGATCCGCTCCACGAGCCGCCGCACCTCGGTATCAGCCGGAACCAAACGTTCCGTGTGCAGTTTGCCGAGGGGGACATGGAGCGCCCACTGTTCGGTTCCTACCTGGGGCAGGCAATCCAGCGGCAGGTCGATGCATTCGCCAAGACGGATTCCCGTAGCACGGATGAGCAGGAGTGCATTCGCGTAGAGATCATCGGTCCGGCGCAGCTCCTGCTGCACGACTTGATCCTCCTGCAGGGAAAGAGGTCTGGGAAGATGGTGAGGTTTTGGCGGGAAGTCTTCTCGACGAATGAGATCGGGCTGAACGGGGTGGCCATTGGCAGCTAGATCATCCAGCAACCGACAGAGAAGAATGAGGCAACCGATGCGGGTCGAGTTGCTCAGGGGAGGTTGTCGTTCACTCAGCCAGCGGAACCAGCCGAGTAGATGGGGATCCCGGCGCAGTTGGGAGAGTCGGCGAAGCTGCGGGAAAGCAGCGCGGAGATAGGCGAGGAAGCGGCGCGCGACATAACGATACTGGCCTACCGTGCCGGGCCGAAGGGTAAGGGCGAGCGTCTGGATTTGCGTTTCGAAGATCTGTTCCAGGCTGGTTCGGTCGCGAGTCATGACAGATGGGAAGAGTCCAACGCCTTCCGCTTCTCGATGGCGCGGGCATATTCGCGCCAGACGTCCTGCGGGGCGAGTTCGACGTAAAGCATGGTGGTCTGGATTTGGGAATGACCCATCAGCTGTTGCAGGGCGGGCAGGGACATCCCGGCTCGCACCATATCCGCCCCGAACGTGTGCCTCAGACGGTGCGGGTGGGCATGAGAAATTCGACTCTGCACTCGATGATGACGAAACAGCGAGCGGAGGCCGGCCTCGGTCATGGGCTGACCGCGTTGTCGACTTTTCAGGGAAATGAACAAAGCGGGGGAGTTGGTCAGTGGCCTTTCGTGGCGCAGATAATGTCCCAGGACTTCGAGGATATCCGGGGGCAGCGGCAGGAGGCGCTTCTTGTTTCCTTTGCCGTGGACGCGCATCTGGCCGTCGGCGAGTTGCACGTCTTCCAATTTCAGGCCCAAGATCTCGCAGGAGCGCAGGCCATCGAGGAGCATAATCCCGACCAGGACGAGATCACGGAAGGTGCGGAAGCTTTGCCAGAACTTGGCGACTTCTTCGGCCGAGAGCGGCACGATGACTCGCCGATCTTGTTTGAGGCGAAGTCCCCGGGCGATGGCGGGGCGGGGCCGACCGTAGCCGAGCGGGGATCGTTTGGTGTAGCGGCGCTGGAAATGTGCGTGGCCGGTGGGAATTTCTTGCCCGGTGTGGAAGCGATAGCAGCAGCGCACTGTGCCCAGCCGATGATTCACCGTCTGCGAGGCGGGTTGGGGATCCTGCTCGAGTTGATGACGGACATAATCCACGAGCGTGGACTCAGTGATCTCGGCAAGCGGCTGATGTTGCGGTTCGAACCAGCGGGCGAAATCGAGCAGATCGTAGGCGTAGATGCGCAGCGAACGCGGGGAAAGTTGGCGAAGGCGCTGACCGTCCAGAAAGGCATTCGCCCACTCGATCTCTCCTCTCTTCTCGTCGCACAGACGATGCGGGGAAGCGCTGGCGGGCACGGCAGGCTGATAGATCACGGAGAGCATCATCGACGCACCCAGCCCCGCTGTTCCAGCAACTGCTTGACGCTCTCCAGATCGGAGGCCGCGTCGCGTGCGGTTCTGCGAACGGGTGGCAGAGAAAAACTTGACCGCAAAGCGTGGTCGGGCAGCGGTGAAGAACAGTCACGCGCTTTCCTGCGAGAGCAGGCGGGCAGGTCCAGCACTTGGTAAATCCCGCCTTCATAGGCAATCAGGTCTCGCGCCACCAGCTCCTTGCGGGCCCCGTCTAGTTCATGGGGAAAACGGATCTCCAGCAATTCCGTCAAACGCGCGTCGGAGTAAAAGCTGACTCCATCTTGATCGGAGACGGCCACCAGGATGAGGTAGAGCAACTTCTCCAAGCGAGTAAGGCCTCGATCAAATCCATCGCGCAGGAAGCGGTGATCGATCCAGCTGAAGGACCCGCGTATAAAACGTCGGCGATCGGGTCGGGGCGGTTGGGGTCGGGACTTCGGCATTTTCCTCCCTCGGCAGGGTCAAGATAGGGGTAGAGAGCTGGGAAACACCATCGAATCTTGTGGGACTTACAGAGATACTTTCCCGCAATCCTTTGGAGGAGAACGGGTTACAAAGATATCGCGGCTTGTGGGACTTACAGGGATACTTTGTCGGAAGTCTTTTCCGACCCAACAGTTACGTGCGGATCAGAACTGTGGGACTTACCGGCACCTGTCTCAGTTGCTGGCCCCGTTATCGGAGAAAGCCGCGTTGCGCCGCACGTAGTCGGGATGCTGCTGGCGGTAGCGACGCTTGTCGTCGGAGCGCGTTCCATAGATTTCCTTTTGGTGCCCATAAGCACCTCGGAAGTAATCCGGTGCTTGGTCCGCCATCGCCGATTGAACCTCCGCTTCTGCTTCTGGCGACACTCGGGCCGACCACAGGTCTTTTGCCTTTGTTTGAGCCGCGGATGGGGATGAAACCAACTACGACAGAAAGGACATCTCCGCCTTGGGAGCATACGTTCCTCCTCCAGCGAAAATCTTGAGGAGAAACAAACCGAGGAAGCGAGAAAGAGAAGGAGAAGAAGCAAAAGGGAAAGGCCATAGACACTGAACTCAAAAAACCAGAAGTAAATCAGAGGCTGGAAGAACAAACAAAAAATCAGAGCATAGAAGGTCGAAGTCCGATTATTGGCCGGTTAAGTGCGAGTCAAATTCTGGGCAAAGGAGGCTGAACCGGGGTGTACTTTTGAGACTCTCCCGATGGGTTTAGACTGGACAATTCCTTCAGAATTCGTTTAAGTCAGTATGGGTAAATCCATCTCAAGGAGAGCCCATGGCCGAACGCTTTTCGGAAATAGAGAACCGTTCCGTTTCCAGCAAACCGACCTTAGAGGAAAGACTGAAGGAATACCCAGAGCTGAAGGCCAAGATAGAGACGATGCTCGGCATTATCGAGAACGCGGGCGGGGATATCGAGAAAGCTGCCGAAGCCGAGAGACGGATCATCGAAGAATTGCGGCAAATGGGGAACGAGGTTTTACACGGTTGGGCCCGCCGTCAGCAGCAGAAAAAGGAAGAGGAGTACAACACCAAGCCGGGCGTGAACCGCAAGGAAAAAAAACCCTCTACTGGTACACGCGACTGGGAAAAATCGAAATAGAAGAACAGCTCTTCACCGCCAGTCGGCGCGGGCCGCAGATTCGACCCTTTTCCGAATCCGCGGAAGTGGAGTGCCGCGGGTATTCGGAAGGTCTGCAGCGAGCCATGACCGATTTTGGTGCCGATGAGGCCTTTGCCGGAGCCGCGAGCAAGCTGAAAGAACATTATGGGATTGCGGTTCCGGTGAGCGCCGTCCGTGGGATTACCGAGGAACAGGGAGCCACGGTGCTGGCGCAAGAGAAGCAGAAAAGCGATTGGCCGGATCGTCCGGGCGCGCCCGTGCTGATTGTCGAAATGGACGGCAGCATGCTGCCGGTGGTGGAAGTGGCCGAGCCGGTGCCAGGAGAAGCGCGGCAGGATCGCAGAAAGACCCGTCAGGTGAGTTGGAAGGAAGCCCGCTTGGCTCTGGCGCATGAACCGGGTTCGGTGACTCCCCTCTTTCGGCGCGACCCTGGGAAGCGTGGAGGAAGCCGGAGAGCGGCTGGCGGTCTGCGCCCTGGAAGCGGGAGCGGGAAACCAGACAAAGTTCCATGGTGTGGGCGATGGGGCCGCCTGGATTATCGGGCAGATGGAGGCGCAGTTCGGAACCCAAGCGCAGTATCTGGTCGATTTCTATCATCTGTGTGAGTACTTGTCGGCGGCCGGAGAGGTGATTGCCGGAAACGATAAACCAGCCTGGATGGAGAAGAAAAAGAAGTGGCTGAAAGACAATCGCTGGAAGGAGGTTCTCGAAGCTCTGCGGCCGTTCTTGGAACCGGCCAACATCCCCGACGCAGATGCTCCGGTTCGTGCCTGCTTTCGCTTCCTCTCCAACCACTCGAATTTCCTGGATTACAAGGGTGCCCTAGCCGCAGGTTTGCCCATCGGTTCGGGCGAGATTGAGAGCGCCCACCGCTATGTGTTTCAGAACCGGCTCAAGATCGCTGGTGGCTGGTGGAAGATGGAAAACCTAAAAAAGATGATTGCTCTACGCGTATTGCGAGCGAACGGAGGTTGGGAAGATTACTGCAGCAACGTGCACCAGAAAGCTGCATAACTGACTCGCACTTCCAATTACACCCGAATCCGCCATGCTGCTTGACAATGCCATAAACGGTGGCAAGGCCCATGCCGCCGCCCTTGCTCCGCTCCTCGGTGGTGAAGAAAGGCTCGAAGATGCGATCGCGGGTTTCCGGGTCCATGCCGATGCCGGTATCGGAGACGGAAAGGACGGCATAGGAACCGGGGATGACGTAGGGATAGAGGCGGCAGTAGGAATCGTCGAGGACGGCCATTTCGGTTTCAATGGTGAGGGCCGCCGTCACGACGGCGCCATTCGGTTTCGTCACTGTGAACGCGGCCATGCTCACGGCCGGAAGCCAGGAGACGCGAAAACTTTTCGGGATAGCGAAAGACGTCGCTGGCGAGATTGAGAGGCCGGAGATCGTGAAGCGAATTACAAGCGAGAAGCTGGGGAAGGGCCGGATTGGCGGAGAGGAAAGAGCCTTCGAGAGAGATACGGAAGATGGCGTAGATTGAATTCTCGATGAGTTCGCGGCTGCGGGCTTCGCTCTCTTCCAGCTGAGCGGACCTGGGCGTTCATGTCGCGAAGTTGCCTGTCTTCCAGGGCACGTTTCAGAGCGATGGGGATGCGGGCGAGACGATCTTTCAGGATGTAATCAGTCACGCCGTGCTGGGTGCATTCGATGGCGGCTTGGGCGAGTAAGCAGCCAGGATAACAGCAAAGTTTTGCGAGGAGAGCGCGGCTTCAAAGTCGGGGCGCTGGTCGATGATGGTGGGTTGGACGGAAACGCCAGCGTCGCGGAGTTCGCGGAGAATGGAGGCGGCATCGTGGGAAGAATGCTCGAGCAATAGAACGCGAAGAGGTGCAGCAGGCGAAGGAGATTCGAGTTGTTCGGCCGAAGCGGATTTCATGGGAGATACCCAGAAGACCGGAATAGTTGCAAAGAAGATGCTGGAGCGCTGGAAGCGGAATCGGATTGTGGCAAAAGCGGTTGAGCGGCAAATTCGGAAGAAGGAATGGTCGCGGAAGGCCAAGGCTCAGGGTGAACGGAAAGAGCGAGAGGCAGAGCACACAGCTGATTTTCGAGACCGAAGCGGGACGCAATGCGACGGTGAACGGCGAGGAGCGAAGATTCGGAGGAATCAGCGACCGCGACCAGGAATTTGCCGGGAGCGACGTAGGCGATGCGATCGCCGCGACGAATACATTTCTGGAGTTGCACAGCGACGCGTTGAAGAGCGCCATCAGCAGCGAGGGGGCCTTCGACGGTGCGAAGAGATTCGAAGTTGCGGAGATGAACGGAGAGCAGCAGCTGCGGAATCGCAACGGGATTCGTGTCCGCGGAGGGTCGGGGATCGCCAGCCGGAGCAGCTGGGAGCTCGGCGCGAAGAGCTGCTCGCAGGACGCGGCCGAGCGTGCGTTCATCCATATAACCTTCGAGCATGTAGTCCGTTGCCCCCACCTGAAGACAAGCGACAGCAAGTTCTTTATCGGCGGGGTCAGCGAAAAGTATTAGGGGGATCCCGGGAAGGCAGCGATGGAATAACCGTAGGACGGCAGGTGGGTCAGGTTGGAGCAGGGAGAGCGAAAGAGAGACATCAGGCCGGAAATCGCACAAGGCCAGGTACAGGCTGTCCCGATTTGTGACAAAGAAAAGCTCGAGCGTGCAATCTGTGCCGGCACACAGAGAACGCAACGATGATTGGAAACGCGCACGCGGGGACAAGAGGTGCGCGGAGAGACACACTCTCGGGAGGGGGCTAAAGTGTACATATATGTAATATTGTTGTAAATATAATTATTGGAATTGGGTGTTGGAAATGCGGTGGAAATCAGAACTGGCGGCCAAATTGGAACAGCCGCCAGGGCGCTGGCCGGGAGTCAGGCGGCGAAGATTTCGTTGATTTTCGCGGCGAGCTGAAAATCGAGATTGCTGATGCCCTGGACGCTGTGGGTATTGAGATCGACGACGACCTTGTTCCAAACGTTGAACCACTCGGGATGGTGATTCATGGCTTCGGCGATGAGGGCAACCTGGGTCATCCGGCCGAAGGCCGCGACAAAATCCTTGCACTCGAAATCCTTGTGTAATTTGCCGTTCGCGAGGGTCCAGCCAGTTGCGGATTGGAGATGAAGCTGAATTTCGGCGTCGCTGAGTTTTTGCGCTTTCATGGAGGTCCTCCAGTGGGCTCAAAGTGGGAGGGACCATTATGCGTTGGACCGGAGCAAGCGGCAAGGTCTTGGCTTTCACCGCGGCTCGAACAACTCAGGACTGAAGGCCTGAGCTACAAGAGCATGGCGATGGACGCGCGTTAGGCGTGGCCGTTAGGCATCACGGCGAGAGCGCGGCAGGCTCCCTATGCCACCAGCGGAGTACACGCAGGGCGCGGAGAGTGTTCCAGCGGCTGGGCGCGCCGAGTCGCTCAAGCTCAAAATAAGTTTTCCCTCTGTAGCAATGCTGCAAAGGCCAACGGCCGTCTGCGAGCCGGCTGTTGTGGACGATTTCGATGGCTTCGGCGAGGCGCGGATCGCGAGGGGCGCTGACGGCTTGAAAATAATCGAGTGCTCGAAGAATGTCGTAGCGCCACCTGGGCGGAAAAGGGAAACGAGTGAACTCAGACTTGATGACTTTGCCGGTGCGGTGAGAGCGAAACAGCCGATGGAGCAAGAGGAACTCACGGCCACGACTCTGCGCGGCGCGTAGTTCGCGGACTCTGCTTTGGCAAAGCAATTCGTAGAGGCGCAAGCCCTCGAGCGCACTGATGGTGGTGTGCATGGAGGAATGAGTGGCGCCCTGGTAGCGGCGGCAATTCCAACCGCCGTCGGGCATTTGCTGCTCGAACAGGTGATTGGCGAGCGCGTCGAGCCGAGAGTCTTGGGAGTGAAAGTAGGAGAGGATGGAAAGAACCATGCCGGTGATGCACGTTTCGCCGCGACGTGTCCATTTGGCCCAGGTGCCGTAGTTGATGCCGCCATCGGGCTGAAGGCCACCATCGAGAAGGAGTTTGCAAGGCTTTCGCGCAGCGCGGGCGTTGAGCGGCAAACCAAAGTCGCGGAGCAGCAGCATGGTGTAAGTGGTGGAAGTCCACTTAGGCGAGTAGAGGCCGCCATCCGACGATCGACCGCGAGCCCAGGTGCCCGCCGCGTCCTGCCTGGCTAGCAGACGCGCTCCCCAGCCGTCGCGCGCGACTTTGCGGCGCTCGCGTTCGACGGTAGGTTCGGGAGCACCTAATAGGTCCCGCAAGACCTGCCAACGAATGGACGGATCTCCATCCAGGAGCCAATGGATGACGGGATTCGTGCGCGATTCGGAACTCACGGCGGAAGCGCTCATAGTTCATGCCCGCGGCTGACGCGTCGGAGCAAACTCAGCAGGCGAATTCGGTGGCGGCACCTCCAGTGTAGCGCCGCAGTGAGCGGTGTCAATTTGTAGGAGCGGAATGAGAGTGGGGAGGGAAATCGCGTTCAAATCGGGGCGAAAGTCGGTGGTGGTGAAGACGCGATGAAGTTCGAGGAGCACCTTCATGGAGCACTGGAGAAGCATGTCGGTCCGCCACTGCTTCATCTCGGCGGAAACGGGATTTTTGGGCGAGCCGAAAAAAGCAGGAGCAGCGGCGGCAATGATGTAGAGCCGGTCTTTGCAAAGGGCTTGGCGAGCTTTCTCCAGAGCGGCAGTGTCGGCGCCGTCGGGATTGTCCGGCGTTTTCAGGCCTCCCGGAGTAATGGGGGCGACCATCACGATGCGAGCGATGCCGCCTCCGCCGTGTCGCGAGAAATAGCGGACCAGTTCACCGCAACCCATGGAATGTGCCACTAGTGTGACGCGCTCAAATCGAGTTGCTCCATCACGCTGCCGAGATCGTCGGAGAGCGTGTTGAACTCGTAGCCAGCCGGTGGATTCGACGGAGCGTCCATGGCCGCCGCGACGGTCATAAGCGATACAGCGCAGGCCATGAGCGGATAAGTACGCCATCTGGTATTCCCACCAGTCAGAGTGCAAGCCCCAAGGCGCGAGAAAAACGAGCGGGCTGCCAGTTCCCCAATCCCTGTAAAACAAGGCAGTGCCATCGCTGGTGGTGAGAAACGACACGGACTGGCCGTTGTTCTTCGAGGCGCTCGTTTGCGTGTCCGCTGGAAGCCCCGAGGCAGTGCGCGGGGAGAGCAGGCCAACACCGGCGAAGGTAGAGAGGACGGACTTGAGAACAGCGCGCCTGAGCATGGTTCACTCCTTTGAAGGTGCAGCTGTCCCATTGATAGCGGCAAGCAGGGCGAGGGTCAATTACGTGGCAGGTAAAGTGATTTAACGCAAGGCGCATCGAACCAAGGCCGCGGGAGGCCAAGGGTTTGTGGGGAACGACCGCGTCGGGAGGCTGCGCTTACAAAGCAAGGCAACGGCCGCACCCCTAAAAGGGGTGAGCTACAGGAGAATCGGCGTACAGGACGGAGGAATTGGGACTGGTCTGTTGGCGAGCGGCGGCAGCTTTTTGCAGGGCGTCTGCCGTCGCGGAATCAGCTGGGTAGAAGGATTCGAGCGAAAGCTCCGACAACGTGGTGGTGCTGAAGAAGGCAAGGGTGCCGGCGTCGGTATGAAGCTGAAAAGGAACGACGATCCTGTGGCATTGCTGATCGAGAGGCGATGGCGTGGTAGCGACGGCCCATCCGGGTGGTAAAGGATAGCTGCGCAACTCATGCGGCAATTCGGCGAGGACAGTATCTCCGCTACGCACAATCTGATGCTGCAATTCGGCGAGGACGTGGGTGCGCCATTCATGGTAGTTGGCGAGGCGCGGCGCCAGTCCTCCGGGATGAAGAGTGAGGCGAAGGACATTCACCGGTGGCCGCAAGAGCGAGGGAGCGATTCCGCCAAGAAGCGGAGCTAAGGCGTCGTTGGAGGCCACCAACTGAGGTGGCGTGCAGAAATTTCGGCGTCGGTGGAGAGCGAGCTGACTCAAACCGCGGCGGCAGGCGATCTTCGAGCTTCACGGCCATGAACATCCTGGGCATGAGAGGAAAGTGAAAGGCGGCGTGGAATTCGTCGCCGTCAGCAAAATAGGCGCGCACATCGGCGGGCCATTGATTCGCCTCAGCGAGTAGCATGGTACCTGGATAAGAAATGTCGAGGCGTTTGCGGAATTCCTTAATGATCGCGTGGGTTTCGGGCAAGTTTTCGCACAAGGTTCCTTCGCGTTCGACAAGAAAGGCCACCGCATCCAGGCGAAAACCGTCCACGCCGAGATCCAGCCAGAACCGCATGACGCCCCAGATGGCCTCGAAGACCGCGGGATTGTCGTAGTTGAGGTCGGGTTGATGACTGAAGAAGCGGTGCCAGTAATAAGACTTCGAGACGGGATCCCAAGCCCAGTTGGAAGTCTCGGTATCGACAAAAACAATGGGCACGCCCTGGTAGCCCGTGTCGGTGTCGCTCCACACGTACCAATCGCGCCGCGGATTATCGCGGGAGCTGCGCGCCTCCAGAAACCAGGGATGCTGGTCGGAGGTGTGATTGAGAACCAGTTCGATGATGACGCGGATGCCGCGGGTGTGGGCAGCGTTGAGGAAGGCCTTAAAATCCTCCAATGATCCGTAAGTCGGGTTCACAGAAGTGTAGTCGGCGATGTCGTAGCCATCATCGCGCAGCGGGGAGGGGAAAAACGGGAGAAGCCAGATGGCGGTAATGCCAAGTTCCTGAAGGTAGTCGAGCTTGTGGGTGAGACCGGGGAAATCGCCAACGCCATCGGCATTGCTGTCGAAGAAGGTGCGGACGTGGAGCTGGTAGATGACCGCGTCTTTGTACCAGAGATTGTCCCTTTGCAGCGCCAAGGGTCGACTCCTTTTGCGTAGCGGGAGTGCAGCCACGAGAGCTGCGGCTGACGTTGACCGAGCGGAGAGGGCGGAGGGAAAGGTCAACGGCCCCGAGCCATCAAAGATATCGTGTATTTTTTGGCAAGTCATCTACGGAGGAGCTGGTAATTTTCGGGAGATGACGGCCCGGCGACGGGGAGAAATGCCGGGTTGCGAGCGGATGAAAACCCTGAGAGCTGAAGGCCGGAGCTAGAAGGCGAGAGGATGATTGAATGAGGTGGAGAATTCCAGTAGGCTAAGAGGTTCGGTGGCGGAGAAATTTTGTGCTGTAGCTGCGGCGCAAGAAAAGTCGGAACGGAGACCATTGTGAAAAAGAAAATACGGGCGATACAGTACGGGATCGGGCCGATTGGGGCGTCGATCGTGAAGCTGCTACGGGAAAAAGAAGCGGTGGAAATCGTGGGCGCCATCGACACGGATCCGGGGAAAGTGGGCAAGGACCTGGGAGAAGTGGTGGGAGCGAGCGACGCGCCGTGGGGGATCACGGTATCGGGAGACGCGAAGGGCGTGCTGTCGCAATCGGCGGATGTGGTGATGCATACAACGTCGTCGTCGCTGCCCAAAGTGATGGATCAATTGCTGGCGTGCCTGGACGTGGAAGCCTGCGTGGTCTCGACATGCGAAGAGCTGTCGTATCCGTGGCGGACGCACCCGGAGCTGGCGGCAAAGCTGGACAAAGCAGCGAAGGATTCCGGAGTGGCGCTGGTGGGAACGGGAGTGAACCCGGGATTCGTGATGGACAAGCTGGTGGTGACGCTGGCGGCAGTGTCGCAGAGGATCGAGCACGTGAAGGCGCTGCGCATTGTGGATGCGGCCAAGCGACGCTTGCCACTGCAGAAGAAGATCGGCGCGGGAATGAGCGTGGAGGAGTTTCAAGCCAAGGTAAAGGAAGGCGTGATCAAGCACGTGGGGCTGCCGGAATCCGTGGCCATGGTGGCCGATAGCCTGGGGCTGCAGGTGGACGAGATCACGGAAACGATTCATCCGAAGGTGGCCGCGGAAAGAGTGCAGACGGAATTTCTGACCGTGGAAGCGGGACAGGCCGCAGGAGTACACCAGATTGCGCGAGGGCTTTCCGAAGGCAAGGAATTGATTTACATGGAACTGCAGATGTACGTGGGAGCGAAGGATCCCTCAGACACGATCGAGTTGCAGGGACACCCGAATATCAGCCTGGTGATACCGGGAGGAGCGCACGGAGACATCGCTACTGCGTCGGTGGCGGTGAATTCGATACCGTCGATCCTGGAGTCGCCGTCGGGATTGCGGACGGCGCGGGATTTGGCGATTGGATTTTTCCCGCCGCGAAATTTGAGATAGCAGTGCGGCAGACGATTAGCAGTTAGCAGGGATCGGCGAGGCGGGTTTAACACCTGCCTCGCTTTTTTGTTGGCAAGGAGCTGGATGGTCGCACGACGGATTTTCTTATGGGAGGAGGCAAAACCCTGAGAACCGACCTGAAGGTCGGCCCCGGCAAACACCACGCGAGGAAAATACCCACCCGTGAAGAGCAAAGGGTGCAGCAGGCAGATTTGTCACCGCTGGCCACGTAAAGTGGCCGCTAGCGAGATTCCCGGCGACGCGACCAGCGCGGTTATTTTTGCCAGAAGCGCATTACTGCGGAATAGTCGAGGTCGTCTGGGGAGGCGCCTTTGACGTAATTGTAGACTTCGCGGGCGGCGGCAGTGGCGGGAAGAGCTACGCCCAGCTGATTGCCGAGATCGAGAGCAAGGCCAAGATCCTTGTGCATGAGGCGAAGCGGAAAGCTGGGCTTGAAATCGCCTTTGACCATTAGCGGAGCTTTGATGTCGAGGACACCGGAGCGAGCCATGCTGGATTGCATGACTTCGATGAGTTGTTCGCCCTTGAGGCCGGCCTTAGTGACCAGGGCAAGAGCTTCGGCCATGGCGCCGACTTGCAGAGCGAGGATGGCATTCATGGCGAGTTTGACGGTTTGACCGGCGCCATTCGGGCCGAGGTGAAACCACTTTTTACCCAAGACACCGAGGAGCGGTTCGACTTCGTGAAGTGTTTGCGCTTCACCACCAATCATGAAAACGAGATTGCCTTCGCGAGCGCCCCAATCGCCGCCGGTGACCGGGGCATCGAGATAACGCACAGCATGCTCGGCCAAAGCAGCAGCAACGCGGCGAGCAAGAGAAGGAGCGACGGTGCTGGAGTCGATGTAGATGCTGCCGCGGCGAAGTCCGGAGAGCGCTCCATCGTTGTTGCCTTCGTGGCCCCAGAGGACCTGCTCGAGTGCGGGCGGATCGCTGACGATGGTGAACAAAATGTCGCAAGCAGCGGCTGCTTCACGCGGACTTTTGGCCAGAGTGGCTCCGGCGGCGACAAGTTCCTGCGCGCGAGAGGCGGTACGATTCCATACCGTAAGGGAGTGGCCCGCCTTCAAGAGATTCATGGCCATGGGGCGACCCATGAGGCCGAGACCGATGAATCCGATTTTGCGGGGAGAGGAAGAAACGCTCACGAAATGCCTCCTGTGGGGAGAGAGTGAAGTTGCAGATGCGATGGCGCAGAGAAATTGTAGCCGATTCAGGGAAAGACGTCGCGGAAGAGCTTAGGCAGTGTTGGGGCGACGCGAGGAGGAGAGATACGAGGAGCCGGAAGCGGCGTGAGCGGCGCGGGACGCTGGAGGACCAGAAGGGTCAGGGGAATGGGCGGGAAGTTCAGCGGCAGAGGCAGGATTCTCCGCAAGCTCGGTGCTTTCCTCGATGCGATGGATGTATTGGTAGGGTATTTCCCAGCGGAAGTAACTGCGCTTGCCGCGCTGTTCAATGTGCTGCTCAAGGAAAATGGAGCGTCCGGAATCGGCGGCAAAAAGGCCCGAGGCAGGCAGAAGGATATCGCCCACACGATATTGCACGGTGACCTTGCGGCCTAGAAACTGCGAATAAGACGCCATTCCAGCGAGTCTGTAGGGGGCTAACTAGCAGGTCAATAGTACCAACGGGCTGTTACGAATGGGGATGTGGAAAAGGAGAGGAAACTGGACTGGGCCGGACCACAATATCTGCGGCGAAGAAAAGTAACAAGGTGGAGGCCAAGCAGAAAGCGAGAAACGCGGCGACAAGACGCAGAATCCAGTTTGCGCCGGTGTGCGGAAGAGGTAGGTGGAAGACGAAGAGTGCCAGGACAAAGCCCAGAAGAGAGTCAAGAAGGCGGCTTTGGCGGGAGAGTTCGAGAGGGGATTGGCAGGTGGGGCAAGTAATGTCGTATGAATGAGTTAGGACGAGAAAGCGGGAAATTCTGGCGAAGCAGATGGGGCAGGCCCGGTTCCACATAAAGGCTCCTCTGGTCTAAAGCGTTACCGAGAGAGATCGGAAAACACAGCTTCCGCCGCACGCGTTCCACTGACAAGAGCACCATGGATGGAAGCATTGTCGCGGTGGTCGCCACAGACATAGATGCCGGGACGGACGCGAATGGGTCGCTGTGGAGGTTCCAGAGCACCGGGCAACTGTTGAGGCTGGGCATGAGCGATGCGATAGTTGCGAAGCAATTGCCACGAGGAAGCCACCTTGCCAAACCAGTTTTTCATCTGGGCGATGATGAAACCGCCAAGCTGGACGTCGGTTAGGGCGTGGGTACCGAGAACGGAGACGGAAATCAGATGTTTGCCTTTGGGAGCGTAGGAGGCAGCAACCTGCGAAATGACGCAAAAATTGTTGACGGGGCCGGCGCCATCACCGTTAAGGACGAGGATGGGAAGGGGCACGGGCGGTTCTTCGGCGGAATAGTAGAAGCAAGTGACGCTGCGCGAGGCGGGCTCGACTTCGCCGACAAGGTGCGCGGCGGATGGACCGTCGGCGGCAATGACGACAGCGCGGGCGCGGAGGGATTCACCGCCGGCAAGGGTCAGCTCGTTTTCGTGCAGCGCTTCGACGCGGGCATTGAGACGCATGGCCCTCGCGGGGAGTTTGTCAGCAAGCTGGATGGGAATGGCGCCCATGCCGTGGGATGGAACGCAAATGCTTCCCTCGGAAAGCATTTTGAAAACAAATTCGAACATGCGACTGGAAGCGTTGAGTTCACCATCGAGAAGAATGCCGCCAAGGAAAGGGCGAAAGAAGCGTTGCATCATCTCCTTGGAGAAACCCTCGGACTGCAAAGCTTCTTTGGTGGAGCGGTCGGGGCGGCGGAAGATCTCGTCGGTGGAGGAATTGCGGAGACGGCGACGGAGTCGAGCGATGCGCAGCTTGTCGGTGAGGGAGCCAAAATCGGATTGCAGAGCTTCCTTCCAGGCGCCGGGTGTGCGCCATGGATCGACGAGTTTGTTCATGCGGCCGGCAAACCAGGAGAGCGCGCCATGGGCGAAAGACCTTAAGTCCAGCAACGGATAGTTCAGCAGGCGCTGAGCCTCGGGATAAGCGGTGAGCAGAACCTGGAATCCGCGATCGAGCAGGAATCCATCAACCTGATCGGTGCGCACGCGGCCACCAACGCCGTCGGAGGCTTCGAGGATTTGAACGCTGACGCCTTTCTCGAGAAGCTGGCGTGCGCAGGACAGACCGGCCAAGCCTGCCCCAACAACAAGAACATCCGGGCTGGAAGACATTCTCCTGTACACCTCTGGTCAATCAAAGAAGGAAAGCAGGGTGGCCCGAAGCGCGGGCCAAAGGGATATCCTGCGGCAAAAGAAGAATGCAGCGCAAGAGGGGGATCAGAAACTGCCCTTCTGCGCGCGGGCAGCGAGTTGTTCCCCGGTAATTTTGTGGCGCCCTGCAAAGAGGCATTGAAGGCCTCGACGCGTGTAAGCGCCGGCGAGGAGTTTGCCAAGCCAACCGGGAGGCCAGTCGTACTCGACCGGGTCTTTGCGCCTGGAAGAAATTTGTGGGTGTGCTCCCGTTTGGGAAATGGCCTGGAGACCATGACGAGAGGATGCGCGGCTCCCAGGCAGGCGCAAGACGCTCGAGAGCACCGGGTTTGGGGTGGAAACGACAGACCAATTCAGCGGAGGCAGGCATGCCGCTGCCACAGGTGAAGAGCTCACTCATGGGCGTTGCGCCTAGTGAATCGAGATTTCGCAGGAGTGGAAACCGCGGCCTGCGTTTGCGCCGGAGTGTTTGGCGCATACCGGCGCAGATAGTTCTTCACGGAGAGTTTGCGAGCGGTGTTTTCCGAACTCATGTAGCGGATGGAACCGAAGATGGGACGGACAGGAGCCCACGGACGATCATAACGGCCGAGCACCCAGAAAATGCCGCTGTAGGAGTTGGGGTCGCGACCGTCGAGGGCATATTTATTGTTGAGGTGGATCATGATGTCGGCGGCGTCTTCGGGTGAGCGAGACCATTGCAGGATTTTTTTCCCCCAGAGCATGCGGAGGTAATTGTGCATGCGCCCTTCGTGGAAGAGTTGGGCTTGCGCGGCATTCCAAAGAGGATCGTGGGTGCGGGCGAATTCGAATTGCTCGAGGGTATAAAGAGGATCACGCTTGTCGTCGGCGTGGTCGTGAAGCGTTTTCTGGACCCAGGCCGGGAGCGAGGAGAACTTGTCGCCATCGTCGCGATGAGAGGAGAAATTGAAACCAACCTCTCGCCAGGTGATGACCTGGTCGAGAAAAGTTTCGGCGGCGGGACTCATGTTCCACCAGCCTTCGCGGCGGCCATTGGAGCGCCGAGAGAGTTTTGCGGGCTTCCATTTTTCGCGGCGAGCCAGTTCGGTGAAGACTTCGTGGACGGAAAGATGGCCGAAATGGAGGAAGGGAGACAATCCGCTGGAGACATCGTAGTCGGGGTTGTTGCAAAGGTCTGCATAGCGGGAGAAATTTGTAGCCAAGAAACTCAGCATGCGGAAGCGAGCGCGGGTGTGACCGCCGCGGAGGGATGTGGGGCTGACGGAATGGTCGATGGGAAGTGCGTCGAGAGAGGCGGGTTGGCCAGCGAGGAGAGCTTTGGTGGCGACGGGCCAGTTGGCGGTGATTTTTCGAGGAAGCTCCGGAGCGGAAAAAGGTTTGGCCTTGGCGAGCGGGTCCGCATGCGGGAAATGGGAAAGATGTGGGGGCAGCTTTTTCTGGAGGTAGCGTCGGAAGTCGAAGGCCCGGAGGAATGCTTGGCCGGTGGCGCGAATTGGCAGCAGGCCGTTCGAGTCGACGGCTTCCAGTCGAACAGCGAGTTTTTTTGCGGCGGCCGCAACCATGCGGGGAAGAAAGAAACACGGGAAATCGTCGGTGACAACCACGCAGGCGTTTTGCGCGAGAGCCGCGAGGAGGCCTTTGCCCGCGCCGGGAGTGGGTTCGACGTAAGGATAATAGCGCACGCCGCGAGACTGGCAGGCCAGAGCATTGTCCGCCATTCCATCGAGCACAAAGCGGTGAAGGCGATCGCTGGCCCAAGGGTAGCCGACGCGCAGAGCTTCGAAAATAAGGAGAGGCTTGGCCAACGCGGCACAATGCTCGAGTGCGCGATCGAGTGCGAAATTGCAATGCAGGCGGCGAGTGGCGATCATCCAATAGAGGATGTAATCGGCGGAGGGCCGCGCGGGAGATGGATTGCCGTTACGGATGCGGATGGCGGGAACGGTGGTCAAAGGGATTTTGTCCTGGAGAAAGGCACATCCCGCGCTTCGCCCGGGATGACAAGGCGTTTTAGTTTACAAAGAACAGCGGGCGGTCGCTAGTGCGCAGGATGCTCCTTGACATTTTCTGTTGGCAGGATAAAGTCTGCCTTCCACCAAGAAAAGCCGAACAGCAAAGGGAGAGCCGCATGCCAAGCCGAATCGCGTTGATTTTTCTGACCAGCTTTATTTTTTGCGCGCCGGGATACGGACAAGAGCAAAAAGCAGCGAGCAAGACATACATCCTGAAGGCTGCCCGCATGTTCGATGGCCGAGGCAATGGGCTGGTTACGCCGGGGCTTGTGGTGGTGAGCGGCGGCAAAATTGCGGGCGTGGGGACGGGTGCGGCGATTCCGGCGGGAGCGGAAACGATCGACCTTGGAGATGCCACGCTGCTTCCCGGATTCATCGATGCGCACACGCACTTGACGTTCATGTACGTGGAAGATTTCAAGCAAGCGCGGCTGGACACGTTGCAAAAGACGGTGCCCGAAATGACGCTGGACGCCACCGCGAACGCGCGCGTAACGCTGATGGCGGGATTCACCACGGTGCGAGATGTGGGCTCGGCAAACTACATGGACGTGGGATTGCGCAACGCGATTGCCGACGGGGTTGTGCCCGGGCCGCGAATGCTGGTGACGGTGCACGCGCTGGGTGCAACCGGAGGGCACTGCGATCGCGAGGATGGATTCCGCGAGGGGTTATTCGGCAACGAAACGGGTCCGCTCGAGGGCGTGATCAATGGAGCGGACCAGGCGCGCTACGCGGTGCGGCTGGATCATAAGTACGGCGCGGACATGATCAAGGTGTGCGCATCGGGCGGCGTGCTGTCTCTCACAGACGATGTGGATACGCCGCAACTGACCCAAGCGGAGTTGGATGCGATTGTGGATGAGGCGCACGCGCTACGCAGGAAGACGGCTGCCCACGCGCACGGAGCGGAGGCGGCGAAACGGGCGATTCGCGCGGGAATCGATTCGATCGAGCACGGCAGCTTCCTGGACGACGAAGCGTTGGACATGATGAAGCAGCGCGGGACGTACCTGGTGCCGACGCTGATGGCGATTCAGGGATTGCAGGAGAGGTTTAACCGCGGGACCTACGTTCCGCCAGCGATTGCAGCAAAAGCGCACGCGGCCACCAACGCGATTCACTCGACTTTTCAGCGGGCCCTGGCCAAGGGCGTGAAGATCGGACTGGGGACGGATGCGGGAGTGTATCCACACGGAAGAAATCCGGAAGAGTTTCACCAGATGGTGGATTTGGGGATGAAGCCGATTGATGCGTTGAAGGCGGGGACCTCTTCCGATGCGGAGCTGCTGGGGATGGCGGACAGGATTGGGACGCTGGAAGCGGGGAAACTGGCGGACGTGGTGGCGGTTCCGGGAGATCCGCTGCAAAACATACGAGTGACGGAACGAGTGTTTTTTGTGATGAAGGAAGGCGTGATCTACAAGAACGAAAAGGCGAAGTAACGAGGGGGTTTTTCTTAGCGAAAACCCAAGGGGGATCCATCGCACAGAAAGCGTGCGCAGGGGCCTAGATCCTCACCCCAAAGACTCCGGTCGGAATGACCGGATGAACCGATCGTGCGAGGCCAAGGAGAAGGGGCATGAGTGAGTTATCAACTGTGGTGCAGAACGCGCTGGCAAGTGAGTTTCGGATGCGCGCGCAGGAGTTGCACCAGTGGGCTGATCCGCTGGACGAGCAACAGTTCTGGATGAATCCGTATGAGTACGGGAACAGTGTGGGGCATCTGGTGCTGCACTTGACGGGAAACCTGAGCTATTACATTGGCGCACAGATTGCGGATACGGGATATGTGCGGCACCGGGATTTGGAGTTCACGGAAACGCGGCGGCCGTCGAAGGCAGAGGTGTTGCGGAAGCTGGATGAAGCGATTGCGGTGGTGCTAGGCACCATTGAAGAGCAAGGCGAAAAGGATTGGACGTTGCCGTATTCCGGGGAACGGGAACCGGAATCAAAGGATCGCTTCACAATATTTTTGCGGTGCGCGGTACATTTCTACAGTCACGTGGCACAGATTAGTTATTTGAGCCGGGAATTGAGGAAAAAGTAGGCGCAGCGGGAGATTCCTCAGGGTCTGAAGCCCGGTTGGCAGGCGGGAGTGAATGTCGGACCTGAAGGTCCGTCGCGCTAAGGAAACAGCTTGCGCGAGAACCGGGCGGCCAAGCCAAGAATTTGCGTTGGCCCGCCCGCCTCGCAAGGCGGCCGCTACCAAGCAAGCTGAATCGTCCGGGTGAAAACGGCCAAGGGCAGATCCCCCGTTTCGCTCGCGATGACCAGCCGCAAAGAATGACAACAAAAAAGAAAAACCATTGAGGAGTGAATCAGAGGGGAGGTGTGCATCAGGACTCCAGCTTGAAGCGCGTAGAGGCCAGCCGGTAGAGGCGGCGCCACACCAGGCGATTGATCAGGACCACGACGGTGGCCATGATCAGGGTAGAGGCGAGAAGCAGGTCAAAGCGGCCGGAATCGCTGGCGCGGCTGATGGTGCTGCCCAGCCCGGGAGCTTCCACGATTTTCCCCTGAAAATGAAAATATTCCGCGATGATGCTGGCATTCCACGCGCCCCCCGACGCGGTGACCATTCCGGTGACGAGGTAGGGAAAAATTCCGGGGAGGATGAGGTAACGCCAGCGATCGAAACTGCCAAATCGAAAAACGTGGGAGACTTCTTTCAAATCCGTGGGAATGGCCATAGCGCCGGCGATGACGTTGAAGAGGATGTACCACTGGGTGCCGAGGAGCATGAGAGCCATGGCGGCAATTTCCACGCCACCGCGCAGGCGAATCAGAAAAAGAAGAATGACCGGGAATAACGCAGTTGCGGGAATGGAAGCGGCGAGCTGCACCAACGGCTGAGCGATACGGGCGAAACGAGGGTTGAATCCGATGGCCACGCCGACGGGGATGGTCCAGAAAGCGCCGATCAACAAAGCGAGATTGACGCGGAGAAACGTAAGGCCGGCGCTGCGCAAGAGCAGAACATAGTCGCCGCGGTGGAGGTGCGCGAGTTCGCCGAAGGTGCGGTAGACGCCATAGCAGACGGAAAGGATGGCGACAGCGGCGAAAAGCCAGCCGAGCCAGCGACGCGAGCGGTGCGAGTTCGCAGCGGAAAACGTTTGTGCGGCGCGTGTAGCGCCACGGGCAAACGTTAAGGTAACCCAGTCCACAAGCGGATGAAGAATGCGGCGATAACCGCGGATGAGGAACGATTCCCTGCGGATAAAACTGAGTAGCGAGTTTTGCGCGGTGGAACTGCTTTCGACCTGCTCGAATTTGAATTTGTCGGCCCAAGCAATCACCGGACGCCAGATGAGCGCATCCATCAGGACAATGACGGCGACCATGGTGGCCAGCCCCCAAAGCATGGCGCGGGTATTGCCGCTGCTGGCGGCGGTCTGAAGGAACGAGCCGAGACCGGGCAGGCGGAAGTCCTTGTCGCCGAGGACAAACATTTCGCAGGCCATGAGGAAAAACCAGCCGCCGGCCACAGACATCATGGAGTTCCAGACCAGGCCGATGGTGGAGAACGGAAGATCGAGTTCCAGGAATCGTTGCCACGGACTGAAGCGGTAAATGATGGCAGCTTCGCGCAAGTCGCGCGGAATGGTTTTCAGGGAAGAATAGAAACTGAAGGCAATGTTCCAAACCTGGCCGGTGAAGATGAGGATGATGGAGCCGAGTTCGACGCCAAGCTGGCGGCTGGGAAAAACGGAAACCATGGCCAGCATGACCGCGGGAAGAAAACTCAGGACAGGAATAGATTGCAGGATGTCCAGTAGCGGGATGAGGACCATCTCCGCGCGTTTGGATTTTGCCGCGGCATAGCCATAAACAAGGGCAAAAACGAGACTCAAGGCATAAGCAACGAGAATGCGAACGAGCGAATAGAGAGCATAGAGAGGCAGGCTGCGTGGATTCTGGGAAATTTCGGCTTCGACCTTAACCGGGCCGAACCAGGAGCGGCCAATGGAATAGAGCCCGAAGATGGCGGCAAAGACAGCCGCGAACACCGCGATGTCAATCAAGAAACCCCAGGCCCAACGAGAACCGGCTGGCCGAACGAGCGTCGGAGGAATCGGCGCGGGTTGTGTGGAGACAGCGGCGGGAGTGGGCACGGGCAGATCAGCTCTCGGTCAGCGTCAACTTGCCGCTGGCGGCGTCGTAGTCGAACAGTTCGGCGTAGCGGCCCCATTGGATGGCGGTTTCGAGTTGGCGGCGCGCTTCGTCTTCGCTGAAATGTTCATCGAGCAGATCCTGAAAGAATTCCGCGGGCAGAGTGCGATTGTTTTTGGCTTTGAGAGCCTGCTCCATTTGACGAAGAAGCGGGACGTTGGCAAGAGCCGCCTTGCGAAAGATGGCTTTGCGTTCCTGAATGTCGGCTTTGGCAAAATCTAAGCCTCCCGGAGTGATGATGGCGTCGCCTTCTTCGACTTTGAGCAAACCGAGAAGCGCAGCGGTATCGACGGTAGGAAGGAGGGCGTCGACCTCGAGGCTGAGTTCATCGGCGAGCACGTGCAAATCGGCGCGGCCGCCCTGATCGACGAGAATTTCGAGCAGACCAGCCATGCCGCCCGGGCGGGTATGAGGAAGCATGAGGTAACGTTTTTGCGTGGTCAGTTCATGATCCGGAATCTGCTCCGCAGCGAGCTCGGGATGATCCTGGCGCGTGAGGGCGCGATAGATAAGATCGACAAGTTCCGTGAAACGGGGAGTTTTCCGATCGCGCGGATACGGCAAATCGACAGAGAATTGCGCATGGATGTGCGCGGGGTTGCGGCCAAGGACGATGATGCGATCAGCGAGAAGTACGGCTTCTTCGATATTGTGAGTGACGACAAAGATGGCGCGCGTGGGAATCTGCTTGCCGAGCCAAAGTTCCAGTAATTCTCCGCGCAGCGTCTCGGCGGTCAGGACATCAAGCGCGGAGAAGGGTTCGTCCATGAAGAGCACTTCGGGTTCAACGACGAGAGCGCGAGCCACGCCAACGCGCTGCTTCATGCCGCCGGAGAGTTCTTTGGGATAGGCAGACTCGAAGCCGTCGAGACCAACGGCGTCAATGATGCGCAATGCGCGTTTGTGGCGCTCGACTTCAGGAACGCCACGAGCCTCGAGAGGCGCCTCGACGTTTTCGATGACCGTAAGCCAAGGGAAGAGAGCGAAGCTTTGAAAGACAATGGAAACGTTGGGAGCCTCGGCGCCGACGGGCTGACCATGCCAATAGACCGTGCCGCCGGAAGTGGGCGAGAGGCCCGTGAGCATGCGAAGCATGGTGGATTTGCCGCAGCCGGAAGGGCCGAGCAAGCAAATAATCTGGCCCGGGTAAATGGCGATGTCGGTCGGAGCGATGACTTGGATGCGGCTGCCATCGGGCTGGGGGTAGAACTTCTCCAGTGCCCGCGCCTCGATGATGGGCTCGGTTGCTGTGGTGACGGTGCTCATGGGCGCGTGTATTATCGCTCAAGTCAGGGGCACTCGCCTATGAGCAAGAGAGTGTGCGGGGGAGATCGCGTCTGCGGTTACAATTTCATGAACCTCCGATGACAGAGCCGAGCGCAACGCAAAAGGCCGTAGGCAGAAGCACAATCCCGGGATGGTTGTTGGCGCTGGGTCTATCGCTGCTGATATCCGTGGTGATCGTGCTGCCGTTTTTCTGGTATGGCAGCGCTTCGGGGCACGATTTCGAATTTCATGCTGACTCCTGGTACGACGCGGCACTGCAATGGAAAGAAGGGGTGCTGTACCCGCGTTGGACGGCGTGGACCAATCATGGATACGGAGAACCACGCTTCATCTTCTATCCGCCGCTTTCCTGGATGCTGGGAGCAGCATTGACACGCATGGTGGCGCTGCCGTGGGTGCCGGTTGTGTTTATCGTGCTAACACAAACCTTCGCCGGGCTTTCTTCGTTCCTGCTGCTGAAACGGTTGAGCAGCGAACGAGCGGCTATTTGGGGGTCGGCGTGTTATGCCATGAATCCAAACGCGCTGCTGATGACCTATATCCGCAGCGATTTTGCGGAACAACTGGCCTGCGCGATGTTCCCGCTGGTTCTGCTGGGGGCGCTTAGGCTGTGCAATTACCTGCAGGATTCGGAATCGGGACTTTCGAGCATCGTTTATTTTGCGGTTCCCTTCGCGGGGGTGTGGCTTTCGAACGCTCCGGCGGGCGTGATTGCGAGCTACTCAATAGCGCTGCTGATGGCGTGGGCCGCAATTACCCAACGGTCGTTGAAAATTGCGCTCGGTGGGGCATGTGGGCTGGCGCTGGGATTGGGCCTGACGGGCTTTTACCTGCTACCTGCGGCGTATGAGCAGCGTTGGGTAAACATCGGGCAGGCACTTTCGAGCGGGCTGCTGCCCGGGCAGAATTTCCTGTTCACGGCGATTGAAGATGTGGAGCACACGTGGTTCAACTGGATCGCGTCGACGTGCGCGCTGATGCTGGTGCTGTTGTTTGGAATTTCGGCGGTGTTGTCGCGACGCCTGGGGAAAGGTGGAGAGGCGAGCGGCGGCTGGAGAAGCATGTGGGCAGCGCTGCTGCTCCTCGGCGCGGCCGCGACGGTGATGATGTTGCGCTTCACGATGCCGCTGTGGAATCACCTGCCAAAGTTGCGATTCGTGCAGTTTCCGTGGAGATGGATGTCCATGGTGGCGCTGATTTTTGCGTGTTTTTCGGCCGCGGTGTTTGAAAAGCGAAAAGGTTGGCTACTGTTTGTGGTGCTGGCCGCGGTGAGCGCGCCGCTGGGGCATCTTCTGGTGAGCAATGGCTGGTGGGACACAGACGAAATGCCGACGCAGTACGCCGCAATCGAGCGTGGAACGGGATTTGACGGGACGGACGAATACGATCCGCTGGGAGATGATCACTCGGATCTGCCGGTGGGCGCGCCGCTGGTGAAGATATTGCCGGAGAGCAAGGACCGTGGCGTGCCGGAAACGCAGGCGCAGGTCGTGGAGTGGAAGACGGAGAAGAAGGAGATTCGTGTAGACGCGAAAGAACAAGCGCGCGTGGCCTTGCGGCTGCTGAATTATCCGGCCTGGCGGGTGGAAGTGAATGGAAGGGCAATCGCGCCGGAGAGAATGGACGACTTCAACGTGATGGTGATTCCGGTCGGGCGAGGGAGTTCGCTGATCCGGGTGTGGTTTGCGCGGACGGAGGATCGGACGGCGGGGATAGCGGTGAGCGTGATTGCGATGATGGCGGCAATTGGGTTGATGGCGTGGGGGAAGCGCCGGAAATTGCAAAATCGAAATTAGCAAACCGACCAACCGCGAGCACAAACGGGTGTGGGGACACCCGGCAGAGTCCTCAGGGGCTAAAGGCAATTTTTGTGCGGGGTATTGTCGGACCTACCGGTCCGACCCGCTAAACGGGAATATTCAGCGGCGATCGACGGACGGGTGGCGGATGTCCTGGCCTTGAACGATGTAGATGACGTCCTCGGCAATGTTGGTGGCGTGGTCGCCGATGCGTTCGAGATTCTTGGCGACAAGGATGAGTTCGAAGGCCGGGAACACCACGCTGGAATCGCCCATCATGTACGTCAGGAGCTCCCGGAAGATCTGATCGCGATACTGATCGACCTGGTCGTCGCTAGCCATGACTTTTTGGGCGAGCTCGACGTCACGGCGGACAACCGCGTTCAAGGAATTGCGGACTTGCTCTTCGACCACTTCGGTCATGCGGGGCAGATCGACGTACGGCTTCACGCGGGGATGGCGAAGGATGCGCAACGCACCTTGCGCAATGTTGACGGCCTGATCGCCGATGCGCTCGAGATCATTATTGATGCGGGAAACGGCGAGGACGAAGCGCAGGTCAGCGGCCATAAGCTGGTGCAGAGCGAGGAGCTGAACCACGCGGTCGTCGAGTTCGAGCTGCAGCTCGTTGATGGCGTCTTCTTCATCGAGGACACGCTTGGCGAGCTGTTCATCGGAATCGAGGACGGCGTGAACGGACTGATGAACGGCGCGCTCGGCGAGACTGCCCATCCACAGAAGGCGCTCTTTGAGCTCGTTCAGGTCCTTTTCGAAGTGTCGTTCCATAACGGCCTTTCCCTAGGCGTCGAAGTAGCAGCGGCGACGCGAAAAACAACAAACCAATCTCATCCAAACCTGCCGGTAATATACGCTTCCGTGCGCGGATCGGCGGGAGTCGTGAACAGGTGCGGCGTGGGGCTGAATTCAATCATTTGCCCGGTAAGGATGAAGGCCGTGAAATCACTGACGCGCGCGGCCTGCTGCATATTGTGAGTGACGATGACGATGGTGGTGAGATTCTTGAGATCGACAAGAAGTTCTTCGATTTTCGCGGTGCTGATGGGATCCAGCGCGGAACACGGCTCATCGAGAAGCAAGACTTCCGGTTCAACGGCGAGCGCGCGCGCGATGCACAGGCGTTGCTGCTGTCCGCCGGAAAGGTCGTAGGCCGATTTGTGCAGCTGGTCCTTCACTTCCTCCCACAAGGCGGCGTGACGGAGACTTTTTTCGACGATCTCGGCAATGGAGCCCTTGGCGCCGTTAATGCGCGGACCGTAGGCCACGTTGTCGAAAATCGATTTGGGGAAAGGATTGGGGCGCTGGAAGACCATGCCAACGCGGCGGCGGAGGGAAGTGACGTCTTGCACGATGATGTTTTGCCCATCGAGGAGGATCTCGCCTTCCAGGCGGGAAGTGCTGACGGTTTCATGCATGCGGTTGAGGATGCGGAGGAGAGTGGATTTGCCGCATCCGGAAGGGCCAATGAGGGCGGTAACTCTTTTGTCAGCGATGCCCATGTTGACGTCGAACAGGATCTGCTTGGCGCCATAGAAGAAATTGAGCTTGGAGACGGTCATGCGCATGGGGAGGGAGGCAAAACCTTCGCGGGCCCCGGGAGCGCCGGGATTGGTGGCGATGTTTAGGGAGAGACTCGGTTTTGTGGACGCTTCCATGGCTAAGACCTCGGAACCGCGATGCCCCGCGCGAGGATGGTGCGGGCGACAATATTGATGATCAAAATCAACGCAAGCAAAACGAGACCGCCAGCCCAGGCTTGGCGATGATAATCGTCATAAGCAGACAACGCATAGTAATAAATCATGGCAGGGAGCGATGCCGTTGGCTGCGTCCAACTGTTGTTCCAGTACGGATTGCCCAATGCAGTAAACAGCAGTGGCGCGGTTTCGCCGGCGACGCGAGCAAGGGCCAGGAGAATGGCGGTAAGAATGCCGCGGTAGGCCGCAGGGATAATCACGGTTCGAATGGTTTTGGATTTACTGGCGCCCAGGGCCATGGCGCCTTCACGCAAGTTATTGGGAACGTTCTTGAGAAATTCCTCGGTGTTACGCAGGGTGATAGGAATCATCATCACACCGAGAGCAAAAGCGCCAGCTAAAGCGGAAAAACCCTTGAACGGCAAGACCACCATGCTGTAGGCAAAGATGCCGATGACGATGGAGGGTACGCCGTTGAGGAGGTCAGCCGCATAGCGAACGATCGAGGCGACAAAGCTACCGCTGAATTCGGCAAGGTAGACGCCACCCAGGAAACCGATGGGTACGCCAAACAGAGAAGCGGCGAAAAGGAGTTTGCCACTACCGACGATGGCGTTGGCCATGCCGCCACCGGGTTCGCCCGCGGGCCTGGGAAGTTGCGTGAAGAAAGCCCAGTTGATGGAGGTGCCGCCGTTGTAAACGAGATAGCCAAGGATGAAAAAGAGCACGCTGACGGAGATCAGTGCGCAAAGACCGGTCATGGTCATCATGATGTTGCTGACGAGTTTTCTCCAGCGAACGCGGAGGTTGCTGCTCATCGCGTGACCCCGCTGCCCTTTTGTGTAGTAACGAGAATGAGGATGCGCGCCAATCCATTGAGGACGAAGGTGAGCAGGAAAAGGACCAGGCCGAGGGCGATGAGAGATTGCGTATAGAGCGGACCGGTGGCTTCGGTGAACTCATTGGCGATGACAGCGGCAATAGAGTAGCCGGGAGCAAATAGCGAAGCCGCGATTTTGGGAGTATTGCCGACGACCATGGTGACGGCCATGGTTTCGCCCAGGGCGCGAGCAAGAGCGAGGAAGATGGAACCCATGATGCCGGTTTTGGCAAAGGGGACAACGACCTTCCAGGTAGATTCCCAGCGAGTGGCGCCAAGCGCCAAAGCGGCCTCGCGCTGATCCCGAGGAACGGAGAGCAACACTTCGCGGGAAACAGAAATGATGTAAGGGATGACCATGATGGCGAGAACGATGCCTGCGGTGAGGAAGCCGACGCCGTAGGAGGGACCCTTAAATATTGGCAAGAAACCCAGAGGCTTGTTGATCAGGGGATAAATGACCGTGCGCATGAGAGGTACAACGATAAAGACGCCAAGGACGCCATAAATAACGCTGGGCACGGCAGCAAGCAGATCGATGAAGAACTGCAGGGTATCGGAGATGCGCTGGGGAGCCAATTCGGCCAGGAAAATGGCGGCGCCGATGCCCAACGGTACGGCAATGAACAGGGCGACAGCAGAAGTGACAAGCGTGCCATAGATGAACGGCAGAGCGCCGAATTCATCCATGATGGGATCCCACACCGAGGTGGTGAAGAAGTGCAAACCGAACTTGTGGCGGGGGAGCGCGGAATTAATCCACAACTGGTAGACCAGAAGTACCGTGAGCAGCACCACGCTCATAGCAAAAACGAAAGTGACCAGGCGAGCGATCTCATCACCGTCTCGGAGCTTGGAGAGAAATGAGCGCGGCGCCACAGCGGGGCCCGCGCTCCCGTAAGTTGGACTCGTCGTGACCACAGTTCCCCTGGGCGCGTTACTGAACGCTATTGATCGCCTTGGATTCCTTCTCTACGACTTCTTTGGGCAGCTTGGCATAATCCAACTGCTCAGCGTAGCCCTGGCCGTCGGCGAGCATCCACTTGAGAAAACCCTTGATGGAATCGCGTTTTGCGGAATCGGAAATTTTTTGCGGAATCAACAACCACGTGAAGCTGCAAATAGGATAGGCGTCTTTTCCCGGAGGATCGGTGATGGAAACACGGAAATCGGAGGGCATATCCTTGGCCATACCTGACGCGGCCGCGCTGACGCCTTTCAGGTCGGCCTTGACGAAGACGCCGGACTTATTCTTTACCGCGCCGTAGGGAATGTTGTTTTGCGCGGCGTAGATCAGTTCGACATAGCCGATGGAATTGGGAGTCTGTTTGATCAGGCCAGTAACACCCTCGTTGCCCTTGCCCCCTAAGCCCACCGGCCAGTTGACGGAAGTGCCCTTGCTCTTCCATTCAGAACTAACTTTGGAAAGGTAGTCGGTAAAGACATACGTGGTGCCGCTGCCATCGGAACGGTGGATTACGATGATGTCGTTGCCGGGGAGGTTGACGCCTTTGTTGGCTCCCGCGATGGCGGGGTCGTTCCACTTGGTAATTTTGCCGAGATAGATGCCCGCGAGAGCTTCCGGAGTGAAGTTGAGTGCACCGCTGACGCCGGGAACGTTATAGGTGGGAACCACGGCGCCGAGAACGGTGGGGAAGTGAAGAATGGGGGCGCCGTGTTTGTCCTGATAGGCTTTCAGCTGTTCGTCGTTCATGGGGCCATCGGTAGCGCCGAAATCGACGGTGCCATCGGTGACCTGCTTGATGCCAGCGCCCGAGCCGACGGGCTGATAATTGAACTGAATCTTGGGATCTTTCTTGTGGTACACATCGAACCATTTCGAATAAATGGGGTTGGGGAAAGTTGCGCCAGCACCGTTGATCAAAAGCGGGTTATCAGCCCAAACGATGGCAGCCAGTGCCAGGGCAGCGACAAGCAAACCTGTAAAACGTTTCATGAGATTCATCTCCTGAACAGACTGGGGCATCGAAATTACCCTCCAGTGTGGCGTGTCGCCGTTACGGGATTGTTACAAGGAGAGGAGAGTTTGTTAAAAATCCGAAACAAAGGCGCAGGGCCGCCAAGGTGCAAAGAGAGAAGAAGTTAAGTGAGATATCCACAGGGGATAGACAAAAAAGGGCAGCCGGCGGAGGCTGCCCTTTGTGGGAATCAGATAGCCCAAGGATTAGGGCAGGTAGTACCGGAAAGAGGTCCAGATCATGTTGTCGACAGCATGAGGGGTGAAGCTGGTCGCAGAGCTGACACCGTTGCTGCCGGACCAAGCCCAGCGGGAAAAGTAGGAGTATTGCAGACCCCACTGGAGCCTGCCCTTTTCGCCCGAGTAGATTTTGTTCCAGAAACCGAAGGTGGCTTCGGTGATGTACCGCGTGTCGCCTGCGCAAGTGCCGCCGCCGCCCGGTGCCCCTGTTCCGCCTGGGGGGACTTCCAGAGCGCAACCGGTGTTGTTGGCATAGGGAGAACCGTAGCCGCCAATGCCGTTGGTAGCAATCGTCGTGGTAGTTAGAGCCGGGTAGCCGGGCTGTACCGTTCCCGCCACGGCGCAAGGCTGTTGACCTGCGGCGCCGCAACCTGGAATTGCAGGCGTATTGACGATTTTGACGATGTTATATCCGGTATAGCCGGCGCGAGCGGCGTACTCTCCACCGTAGTAGGCATAGAAGTCCCACTTTGGAGTGGCATGGTATTCAATCCTGCCGAGGTAAGTGAGGCCCTTGATGGGAGCGAGGGTGCCATTAGGACGGGCAGTTGCGTCCTGAAGCTGCGCGGAGCCGTAGCGCCCGATGCCGTCGCCGGCAAGAACCTTAGCGCCGATATCCAATTTCTTGTCAACGAGAGACACCTTGGCGCTTACACCGAGGCCACCGGCAAAGCGCGAATCATTGTAGGCGCCGACGGCACTGGGTGTTGTCGAGCCATTAAGCGCACAGGCGAGCACGGTTGGGGTGACTGGTGTGGGGAAATTCTTCGCCGTGGTCCCCACGACCGAGCAAGGATAGATGCGGTTCTGGAAGTCGGAAGCGATTCCGAAGACTTCATAGTGACCAAAGCCGGGATCGACCGCCAGCTTGACGATGAAGTCAGGAAGTTTGTTGGGAGCGTAACCGGTGGTATCAGAGAAATTGTACAGGCCACCGCCGCTACCCGGAGCAAAGGCAAAGAAGTTTTGATAGGTGGTGACAGCGCCAATGGCAGAGGTGTTGGTGTAGGTGCTGAAGCCACGGCCACCGAAGGTGGCTTGTGAACCCTCGACGGAAACGGCAGCCGCAACCTGATCGCTAAAGGCCTTGGTGACGCGGAAAGCGTACTGCCGTTCCCAGTTGAAGCCTACCTGGTATTGCGAATCGATGGTGAGGGGAATCCACTCTTGTCGAAGCGCTATGCCCTTGATGTTTTCCGTCGCAAGACTCCAGGTTTGGCCGCCGCTGAAGGTCAGGCCATTATCCAAGCCTGCCTGTCCCCAGATCTGCCGCTGGCGGAACACATAGCTGTTGCTCTCGCGGTTGTTGGAAGTGACGCCGGTGCCCAGCCAATCCGCTTCATAGTAACCGGTCAGTTTGGTGCTGCCGACTTTGCCGTCGACGAGCAGGCTGAGACGGGACTGGCGAGCGGTGAAATTCATTTCAGAAAGGTGGCCAAGTGAGTTTCCACCATACGGAATGCTGTTGAAGGGGGTGTTAATGTCGGCGCTGAGAGCGTGTTGACGGTTAACCGTTTCCGCCGCGATGAAACCGCCCGGGGTGATGTTGACACCCTTGTAGCGAATCGTGGTGGGACCCTTCTCTTCGTTGTCAGGCTGCGCCTGAGGATTCGAGGCCGCAGAGGTGTTCACGACTGCCGCGGCCGCGGCGTTGCTTGCGGCGAGACTGGACACGGTGGAGTTGAGTGCCGTCGTGGTGGATTTTACTTCCGCGGAAGTCGTGGCGGCTTCGGTGGCTTTCACCGTGGCTTCCGAAGCGCGGGCATTCGCGGACGCGGCGGTTTCGCGGGCGTCTTCGATCTGCTTATCGCGCTTGGCTAATTCTTCCTTCAGAAGCTGGAGCTCTTCCTGCTGCGCCTGAAGAGTCTGGCGCAGTTCTTCCACTTCGGCCGCAATTTCCGCGCTGGTCTTTGCCGCGGCAGGTTTAGCGGGCTGCGCGGTCTTGGCAGCTGCAGCCGCATCCTTCGGAGCGTCTTTTGGTGAATCTTTCGGTGAATCAGCAAACGCGGTTCCGGTGGTAAGGAACAGCGAAAGTGCGAGCGATGCGAGTTTTTTCATTGCCTCTCTCTTTTTGAAGCGAAATTCAAGCCAGAAACGGAGAAAAATACAAACCACCCCGAGGCAGACGGTAACGGCAGCGTCTTACAGTTGCGTCAATCAAATGTTAATATCGCATTAAAGAGCGCCGACGACGGCCGCAATCCATTGAACTGTAAGAGGTTATGTCTTTGTGAATAGTCGATAACAAACCACGCACGCCAGAGTACGGGGAAATTCATAAATCGCGATTTTCTGTCAGACTGGATTCAGCGACTGCTGCGGGTTTGTGAATCCGTGGTGCGCGGGATTCCTGCAGGTGGCAGGCGTTTCACAATGTTACCGAAGGATCTAGCTAAAACTCAGGGAAATCAGCTCCAGCGGTTGAAGATGAAAGCCAATCGTCTCTCCAGGCTGCACCCAGATTGGCGGCGTGATGGAACCCGCAATGATGATCTGCCCGGCGCGAAGCGTCTCGCCAAAATGCGAAAGCAAAGTGGCTACGTGACCGACGATGTGAATCAGTTCTCCCGTCAACGCCTCAAAGTCCGACGCGTCGGCCAGTTCCTCACCGTTGCGAACCACGCGCCCGCGCAGACCCGCCAGCGAGCCACCTGCATGCACGGAATCGCAGCCGCTCAGAACCACATGGCGCTGATAAATGTTGCGCTCGAGCGTGCCTTCCACGTCTTCCGATGGATGATCGACGTCGGCCAGTTCGATCGCTGCTCCCAAACCGGCGATTGCTTCGCTGGTCGTTTTTCGGTCGGCGCTCGCCGGCAGATCTTTCGCCATGTGGACCGCGATTTCAGGTTCTGCCGCTGGTTTTTTCCAACCAGAGAGAGAGACATTCGATCCGGATGGCAGCACCGCATCGGCCATCAGAAATCCAACCAAGGGTTCGTCGATGCGCAAGCGCTGCATTGCCGCAGGTCCGCCGAACGCCAGCTTCCAGCCCACAGGCTTCCTGCCCGAACGCAGCAACTTGCGCCTGTGGCTGAGTTGCTGCTTCATTCCACTTGCAATTCGCGGGTCGTCCCATGCGGCTGGCATCGGAAAAATTCAAACCTCGTTCAATAACCTTGGGGTGGAATTTCGTAACCCGCGGCTTCGAGCGAGCCAGCGCCGCTCCAACCCCACACGAGAACCACATCTTCGGTTCCGGTATTGTCGAATCCATGCCAATGTCCACGAGGCGTGAAAATGACGTCGCCCTTTGCCGCGGGCTCGCGGCCGGTGTCGGTATAGATGAATCCGCTGCCTTGAATCACGACGAAGAACTCGTCGCAGTTGGGATGGCGATGCTTGTCGTGGCGCGCACCCGGCGGGAGTACCGTCCATCCAATCAGAAGCTGGTCGGAGCCGGCGGTTTTCTGATCGATGAGAAACTGTACCTGCATATTGATCCAGCCTTCGTCTTGCGTCAGGCCGACAACGTGCGGAACGTCGCGGAGATTTGTGCGATACGGTTTCATTTCGACATGCCTGCCAAGCGCCGATAGACCTCATACACAGTGACAAAATCGTGATGGTCCAGGCCGAGGCCACGGCAGGCGTTCAGCATTTCGTTCGCGGCCGCGCCAAGTGGTACGGGCACTCCCATTCTTCGGCCCAAGGTGAGCGCCAGCAGCATATCTTTTTGCTGCAAGTTGACGTCGCCATAGGTGGCGTCGGATATGTGCCCCTCCAGAATTAGCGGCGCCCGGTAGCTGATGACCGGCGAAGCGACCACGCTCTTCAACATGGCATCCACCGCCACTTCTCGTGGCACGCCTCCTTTTTCCGCAAGCGCAACGCCTTCGCAAAATCCGATTACCTCGATTACCAGCGTCATGTTCAAGGCCACTTTGAGTTGCACCGCGAGTCCCTGCGCACCGATGTAGGTCACCTTTGGGCCAATCGCCAGCAGCACCGGCTGCACGCGGTCAAACGCGGCCTTGTCTCCGCCAACCATCACGGAAGCCTTGCCCTGTCCGATGGTCAGCGTGGTTCCGGAAATGGGCGCATCCATCATGGTCAAGCCGGCGTTGCTAAATTCCGCGCCGACGGCGCGGCTGGCTTCCGGATCGATGGTGCTCATGTCCAGATAAGCGCCCTCTTTACGCAATCCGGAGATGATTCCGTTCTCTCCGAGCGCCAAGGCCTTCACGGCGGCCGAATCCGTAACAATCGAAAACACCACGTCCGATCCTGACGCCAGCTGCCGTGGAGAATCGGCCCAGAGCATGCCGCGATTGAACAGCGGCTGCGCTTTTTCTTTGGTGCGATTCCAACCCGTGACCCGGTGGCCGGCTTCAAGCAGGCGCGGCACGATAGCTTGGCCCATATCACCC
The DNA here is from genome assembly GCA_963804635.1 of Candidatus Acidiferrales bacterium. GTDB lineage: Bacteria > Acidobacteriota > Terriglobia > Acidiferrales > UBA7541 > Acidiferrum. Next base: position 24,055 of record CAWDRK010000044.1, on the reverse strand, counting down.
AAGCCTAGGAACCCGACGTTCATCGAAGACCTCCACCCGCTAATCTCAGCAGAGCCCGGTTGCTTCCTTCGCGATTTGCGAGTCAAGAGGCCGTGGGATTGCAGAAAAGAGCGCTTGTGGATTATGGTTCTACCACTAGACCTTTCGCGGCGTCAATGTTTTTGCTATACCTTCAATCTGAAGGCTGGGTCACAGCTCGGGGAGGCTCAATGCACGTAACTCGCGTGATTTGTTGTTCCGCTATGACGCTTTTGGGTTTGGCCCCGCGGATCGGGGCACAAAATACCGCGGCTCCCGAGCCACCTCGGCCGCTGGTTCTAACCGAGGCCATACCTATGCCCGGTGTGCAAGGACGTTTCGACCATTTTGCGTTCGATGGAAAAAACCAACTGTTCGTGGCCGCTCTGGGGAACAATTCGGTCGAAGTGATCGACATCAGTGCGCGGCTCAGGGCTCACTCGATTCCCGGGATTCCCAATCCGCAAGGCGTTGTGTATGCCCCGGAGGCGAAGAAACTTTTCGTAGCGAGCAGCAAAGGGAAATTGCGGATATTCGACGGCAGCAACTTTGCGCTGATCAAAGAGATTGATTTCCATGGCGACGTCGATAATTTGCGGTACGACGCCGCCACACATCGCGTGTACGTCGGATTCGGCGACCATGAGACGGGCGCCTTGGGAATTGTCGACGCAATCAACAACGAACGTTTGCCGCAGGAATACAAGCTGGGAGCGCACCCGGAGTCGTTTCAATTGGAGTCCGGGGGCCCCAATATTTACGTAAATCTCCCGGATTTGAAGCAAATCGGGGTGATCAATCGCACAACGGGAAGCGTTACGCGCTGGCCGATGACCCTCGAGCAAAACTTTCCCATGGCCCTGGACGAAGCGAATCACCGGTTGTTTGTGGCCACCCATGAACCGGCGCGCCTGGCGGTACTGGACACAAGCTCGGGACGCACCATCGTCGAACTTCCGTGTGTCCAGGATGCCGACGAGGTGTACTACGACGCGGGGCGAAAAAGGATCTATGTTCCCGGAGGCGAAGGCTACATCAGCGTGTTTCAGCAGACCGATCCCGACCACTACCAGCTGTTCGCCAAGGTTCCCGCCACTTTGGGGGCTCGCACCGCCGGCTATTTCGGCAAAGGGCGGAAAGGCTTCGACCGTTTCTTTCTGGGTGTACCGGCGCGTGCCGACCATGGCGCGGAAATCTGGATTTATACGGTGCAAGATTGAAGTGTTTCTAGCAATCGCCGGGCTGCAGCGCAGCAAAAGTTTAAATCCGCGGGATTTGGGTTGCGAGTTAAGCTATTTCACTCGCCAAACGAGCCGGCAGTTATTCTCTTGATTTGCCTATATTTTCGCCACGTTCCGAGCCCCAATCAGTGGTCCATCCAGTGTACCGGTACACCAGGTGGCGGTCAGCCTCATCAATTCTTTCGCTACATAGAATGAGGGGGATGGTTGACATTGGACTTCGTATGATGGTATAGCCCCTATACCTTTTACGTGGGGGAGGTCCCGAATGTCGCTCAGTTCGTTGGGGGGTGCCATGCTCACTTTGTCCAGGTTCATCAAACTCACTGCGTTTCTGGCAATCCTTGCCACTGCAGTCGTGTTTTGTTCTCCGGCACTGCCACAGGGAAACACCGGCCGAATTCTGGGGACCGTCACCGACCAGTCCGGCGGCGCAATCGCCGACGCTACCGTGACCATCACGGATGTGCAAAGAGGAACGTCGCGTACGATCACGACCGATTCAAGAGGCGAGTACGTTGCACCGGGCTTGCTACCTGGCACCTACACGGTGCGCGGCGAGGCCAAAGGATTCAAGGTCTTTGATCGGCGCAACTTGCTGTTGGAAACGGGCAAAGATATCCAAGTCGACATCGTTCTGCAGACCGGTTCGGCCAACGAGGTCGTCACCGTGACCGAAGAAGCTCCTCTGGTAGACGCTACCAGCACGACCTTGGGTGGCACCCTGAGCAATCAAATCATCAACGATTTACCGCTGAACGGCCGGAACTATCAGAACCTCCTGACACTGCGCCCGGGCGTCATGATCTACCCCGGGGGCGGTCCCTGGACGCAGAGCACCAACGGCACGCGCCCGGAGAGCATGAGTTTCCTCATCGACGGATTGCCCAATGATGAAGCATTCATGGGGCTGAGCATCACCAATGCTGCCGCGGTCATCGGCGATGCAGCAACGCTTCTTCCGGTCGATGCAATTCAGGAATTCAACACGCAGGTGAACCCGCCGGCAGAGTTCGGATGGAAAACCGGGGCCATTACCAGCGTAGGTCTCAAGTCCGGCACCAACGAATTGCACGGTTCCGCATACGCCTACGGCCGGTCCGATGCGTTCGATGCGCGCAATTTTTTTAACCATTACACCGCCGGGACGCTGCAACCAAAAATCCCGGTCTCGCTCGAACAATATGGCGGTACCGCGGGCGCTTATATCATCAAGGACAAACTGTTTTGGTTTGGCGGTTACGAAGCACAAACCTACAGCGTGGGCAGCAACTTGGGGATTACGGTTCCCACGACCGTGGGGTTGCCGGGCGGCGGCGGCAACGGATGTGCAGTCCTCACGACAGGGAACTGCGTTAACAGCATCCCGAATGCAATTGCCGATATTCAGGCTCAGCCTGGCGCGGTGCTCAATCCCGAAAGCCTCGCGCTGCTGGGTTGTCCGACAACCGCACCCTTCGGACCGTGCACGGGTGCTTTGTTCGGGAGCAACCATACCACCGGCACGGGACTGAATCCCACGTATCAGAACACCAACGACTCCAAGAACGCTTTGGGCAAGATCGACTACCACATCAGTGAACGTCATAACCTGAGTGGCTCGTATTTCTTTGGCAACGATGGCTTGGTGGGAGAAGACACTCCGTACACGAACTCCGCCTTCCTCACGCACGTGCACTCGCGCGCCCAGGCAGCGGCGGGCAGTTGGGCTTGGACTCCGAATTCCAGTTGGGCCAATGAAGTGCGCTTTGGCTATACCCGCTACACGTTGAGTATTGCGCCCGGAGATCAGGATGTACCGGCATCCAAATACGGTCTGTACACCGGTGTCACCAATCCGATCATTGGTGGATTGCCATCGATCGTGGTCGGTGGCTTCACGTATATGGGAAACTTCTTCAGCTTTCCCAAGTTCGTGGGACCCGACAACACTTACGACCTCATCGACCAGGTTTCGCACACCCTGGGGAAACACGCGCTGAAGTTCGGATTCCAGTTTCGCGATATCCAGGTGAACCAGGCTACCTGGCGCCGAGCGCGTGGCGACATCCGCTTCTCTTCGCTGGAAGATTTCCTTGAGGGCAACGTCCATCAGTTGAGACTTCTGGCTACCAACTCGACTCCGGCTGTCGGTTCACCGGCACGTAGCTTGAAGCAATATGGTTACGCCGCTTTCGTCCAGGACGACTGGCGCGTCACGCAGAGGATTACTCTAAATCTGGGGTTGCGCTATGAATACACCACGCCGCCATCTGAGGCCCACAATCTGCTTGGCAATTTCGATGCCACGCTTGGAATGGTGCAGCTGGGCAGCAGTCAGCTGGGGTCCATCTACAACGGAGATCACACCAACTTCGCGCCACGCGTCGGTGTGGCTTGGGACGTCACGGGCAAAGGTACGACCATCGTGCGCGCCGGGTTTGGCATGGCGTACGAATTACTGACCATGAATACCTTCCTTTCCCAGCAAAATACGAACAACGCTCCCACACTGGGACTCGGCGTGATTCCGACTGGCGCCACCATCGTCGTCAATGGAGTGGCAACACCTGGCGGCGGCACGATCCAGACGACGGGCATCAACTTCGCGGGAAGTGCGCTGCCGAATCCCTGGCCGGGCACGCCGTCGGCGCCATTTTTCCCGGCAAACTCCACAAGCGCGGTTGTATGCGGCGACGGAAGCATGTACCAGGGCAACCCGACTTCGCCATGTTCCATTTTAGGGATGGACCGTAACTACACCACCCCGTTTGTCAGCACCTGGAGTTTGGGAGTGCAGCACGCCTTTTCTGGAAAACTCTCTCTGGATGCCAACTACGTGGGCAACCATGGTTCAAACCTGACCGGCATTGTGGACGTGAATCAGCCGAATATCCAGACCGGCGCACCCGGGGCGTACACGACGAAGTTCCCGTATTTGGGATTCATCAATATGATGGGGAATTATTACCGGTCCAATTATGACGGCTTGCAACTAACCTTCACGGGCCGCGATTATCACGGCTTTTCCTTCATCGCTGGCTACACCTACGCGCATGCCCTGGACGACATGTCCTTCAACTGGAATCAATACTTGCCTCAGGACAGCTTGCACCCCGGGGCCGATTATGCCAGCAGCGACTTCGACATTCGGAACCGTTTCACTCTCTCCCTGACGTATCAAATCCCGGGCAAGGATTCCTGGGGGCAGATGCTGAAGGGTTGGCAGGTGAATAGCATCATCACACTGCAAGGTGGCCAGCCGTGGAATGTGATTGACTATAACGGTACCTATGGCTTCAGCGGGTCCGGCGAAGGCACGGATCGCTGGGACTTTTTTGGGAACCCTGCGGACTTCCACTCCAACGGAACTCGCGGGATTCCCTGCTTCGGTCCGACATGCGGCTCGGCCATGCCACAAGCGTGCATTGACGCAGCCAATAAAGTTGGCCCGGCGGCTCTGGATTCCCTCAACACCGCCGGCTATTGCTACATGCAAGGCAAGTCTCTGATGATTCCCAACGCGATGGGTGCCTTTGGCACCATGGGCCGGAACATTTTCCGCGCGACGGGCTTCCACAACGTGGACTTCTCGGTCACCAAAGCATGGATATTTCGTGAACGCGTGAACATGCAGTTCCGGGCTGAATTTTTCAACCTCTTCAACCATCCCAACTTTGCGAATCCGTGGGGCGGCACGAGTGGCTACGGCCCAGCGGGTGGATATTCGGACCCCACGGTTCCGGGTAATTTTGGCTGTGGATGCGCGACACCGGACGTGGCCGCCGTCAACCCGGTGCTGGGCTCGGGAAGCGCCCGCGCCATTCAACTGGGCTTGAAGTTTACCTTCTAGCCCGCACTCCGGGTCGCGAGCTTCCGGAAGGGCCGGCTTCGTTCCGGCCCTTTTTGTTGCCATGGTTTAAAATCAATTGCCAGGAGGCTGGCTCGCCAATGAAGTTACTTCGCTCTTGTGCCTTCACCATCGTTGCGTTTTGCAGCTGCCTGCTTTTTGTTTCGCTTGCACACCGTTTGCCGGCCGCCGAGATGGATTCGGCCGTGTTGCAGGGGGAGCGCGCTTTTGTTCAGGCCATGGCCGCAGGAGACAACGCAAAATTGACAAGTCTCCTTGACGAGAATTTCACCTGGTGCGACTCGAACGGGAAAACCCTGAGCGTCGCCGAGGTGCTCAGAGCGCTGCCCAAAGATTCGCTGGGCGATGAATCCGGCGCCGACGTTACGCAACGGAGCTACGGGCAAGTTGCTGCGGTCAGCGCCAGCCGCGGCAAGGTGCATGTGCTGCGCTTGTGGGTACAGCGGCCAAACGGGTGGCGTTTGCTGGTGTACCACGAAGTGGCGCAACTCAAGGAGCCCTCAACCGCGCAGGGCACGGGCGTGAATAACTGCGAAAACCCGTGCAAGTCTGTCCCGTTCGAGCCCGCCAACGACGCGGAACATGCCATCATCGCTTCCTGGCAGGCGCTCGAAACAGCCGTAACCGCTCACGAATCGGCAGGCTGGGCGCCGCACATCGCCGACGAATTCGTGCAAATCAGCTCCAACAGCGATCATCCCATTACGAAAAGCGGCCGCATGGCCACACTCGACAAGCAAAAACAGCTGGGCGTGGGCTCGGCACCGTCACCGCTGGTCTCGGCGAAGATGTTTGATTTCGGGGATTCCGTGGTGATGACCTGCCTGCACCAGCCATACACCGGAAAACCCGTGTACGTCAGCCGCTTGTGGATCAAGCGCGACGGCCGGTGGGTGATGGTAATCAGCTTCCAGACCACGATTCAGGCGGGCGACGCCAAGGCGGACTGAAGCGCTTTGTTATTCGCGGGATCATCGCCGCCGAGCGATACGAGCGCCATGGTCAAGCAGGGAATGATGAACAAATTTGTCGGCGTGGTGAATGTGGGCGCGTTGCTATTTTGCGCCGCGTCGGGTTTGCTGACTTTTGTGTGCCCCGTTGCCGGAGACAATTCTGATCCTGTTGCGCAAGCAGATCACGCCTTCTGCAAGGCCTTCGAGAAAAAAGATGCAACCGCGCTCAAGGAAATTCTGGACGCGCAGTTTATCTGCATCGATTCCCAGGGGCGGCGGCTGAATGGCCCGGAATTATTGGAACATATTCCGACGCTCGCAAACCCCGACGCCGAAACCCAGATTCGCGGGTACGGCGACGCTGCGGCGGTTCGCGCAAATCGCGGCAGAATGAATGTCCTGAGGATCTGGGTAAAACGGCCCAACGGGTGGCGCGCTATGCTGTATCAGGAAGTGTTGCAGGCAGAGAAATCGCAACCTGCGGGCGGCAAGCCTTCCACTGCATGCGTGAACCCGTGCAAGGCGATCCCGTACCAACCACAAACGCAGGCAGAGAAAGAAGTAATTGCGTCGTGGCAGGGCGTCATGAAAGCCATGGAGGACAACGATGCGGACGCGTACTCCCCGCTGATTGCGGACGAGTTCACCGCCACGGACACGTATCATGACCGGCCGTTCACCAAGAGCGATCGGCTCTCACAAATCGGCAAACAGAAATTGCGCGGCACACACTCCTCGCCGCCGGAGTTGCGTTCCGCCGAAATGTTCGAATTTGGCGACACCGTAATGATGGTCGCCAGAGAACAGCGCCCCGGAGCCAAATCCTGTTTCAACACGCGCATGTGGGTAAGACGCGACGCGCGCTGGCAGATGCTGTTCAGTTTCAATACCCAGATTGAGTGACTAGGCGCTCTGGTACAGCTTGGTCATGACAAACTCGCGGTGTCCCAGTGCTTCCGCACAGGTCAAACGGCCGTTGCAAGTGCGCAGCATGATGTCAATCAACTGGTCGCCGGCCTGGTCCAGGGTCAGTTCGCGCCGCAGAATTCCGGAAACGTCCAGATCGATGTGCTCGCTCATGGTTCTTGCGGTCTTGGGATTGGCCGTGAGCTTGATGACCGGCTCAATCGGATTACCGATGACGTTGCCCTGGCCGGTGGGAAAGAGGTGAACGACGAAACCAGCGGCCGCTTGCAGCGTGACACACTCGGCCGCCGCGGAAGAAGTATCCATATAGTAGAGCCCCGGGCCCTTGGCGGGGGCTTCGGCGGGCTGCAAGACGTCGATGAACTTTGCCTTCTTGCCAATTTTCTGCAAATTGCCGAAGGCTTTTTCTTCGATGGTGGTCAGACCTCCGATGATATTGCCCTTGGTGGGCTGCGACTCGGAGAGATCGCTGGTCTTGTGGCGTTCGATGACCTGCTGATAGGCGTTGAACACTTGCAGGAAGCGCTCGCCGACTTCTTTGCTGGCGGCGCGGCTGGCGCAGACAAGTTCGGCGCCGGTGAGCTCGGAAGTTTCAGCGAAGCAGGTGGTGGCAGAAAGGGGATCGAGCTTGTCGATCAAGTTGCCAACCGTCGGGCATGAGCCCAGGCCGGAGGTAGTGTCGCTTTCGCCGCACTTCGTCGAGACAAACAGGTCCTGGATGGAGCAGACCTCGCGCTGCTTTTCGCTGGACCATTGCACAAATTCGCGAGCCTTGCGAGACGCGCTGGCGATGGTGGTGATGTCGCCGTTGCCCTCGATGGAAAAACCCGCCACGGGCTTCCCTGTTTTCGCGATGCCATCCACGACGCGCGCGGTCCAGCCGGGTTCGATGCCGATGACCACACAAGCGGCAACGTTGGGATTCGCGCCCGTGCCGATGAGCGTGCGGAAGTGGAGTTCGAGATCTTCTCCAAACTGCAAGCGCCCATAGGCATGCGGCAGCGCCAGCGTTCCCTTGATATTATTGGCAACCGCTTCCGAAGCGGCGTTGGACAAATCATCGAGCGGAAGAATCACTACGTGATTGCGGATGCCGACTCTTCCGTTTTCCCGCCGATAACCGAAAAACTGATAGCGCTCCATCATCACCACCTCTTCGTCTTCATGTTGTGAACGTGCACGTGATTGCCTTTGCCAATGGCCGCAACCGCGCGTCCGACATCGTGGCCATACTTCAGCACGGTGTCTCCGGGATTGATCGCATGGAGAGCGATCTTGTGACCCAGGGGAACGGAATCGAGCGCCTTCAAGGTAATGGTCTCGTCGGTTTCCATGATCCAGCCGGTCAGATCCTGACCAGCTTGAGAATTCTCAACCACCAGCACGCCGACGGTATCGGCCTTGTCGTGAACGATAAAGTGCGTTGGCATTTTCTTTGACCTCAACAATTACAGGAATACAAAATCAGCCGGCTCGCGAACTTTTTGCGGCAGACGGCACCGCCTCATCCTCAAGAAGACGACGCACTTCCGCGGCCGCCTTGCTGACTTCCTCGCGCAGCGTTTTTTCGGCCAGATCGGCATCGCGCGCGCGGATCGCTTTGAGCACCGCGCCAAGGTTCGTCATGCTCTCGCGGTCGCGCTCCGGCGAGCGCTTTGGATGCCTCAGTCCCAGCGCGCGCCAGCGCCAGATTCTACCGTGCAACATGCCGAGCATGGACGAGAGGGTGGAACTCTTGGCGCCTGCAAAAAGCGCTTCATAAAAACTGTTTTTGGTCTCGAGCATTCTTGCGGCGTTGCCGGAAGCGTACGCCTTTTCGACCACCCGGAGCGCTTGCTCCAGCCGGGCGATTTGCGCATCGCTCGCTTGCTCCACAAAAAGGCGAGCTGCCAACCCCTCGAGAACGGCGCGAATGGTGTAAAGATCGCGCGCTTCATCGACCGTCAGGGAGCGCACCACTGGTCCTTTATTAGGGATAATGGCGACCAGACCTTCGGACTCCAGTTGACGCAAGGCTTCGCGAATAACCGTGCGCGAGACGCCCATCATGGCGATAAGTTCGCGTTCGAGGAGCCGGTCACCGGGATTGAGGCGGCCAGAAATGATGGACTGGCGCAATTCGTCGAGCACCTGGCGGCGAAGAGGCGCGGCCGACTTGTGGATGGCCGAGAGAAGCGAGGAAGAAGGAGGCCACGGGCTTGACTTCGTCATATTCTCGTAATACGGTACTACCATACGATCTTTGGCGCAACAATTTTTCCTTGCGAGGACTTTCGTGACTTCTTCTCCCGTCAAGCTCGCCATCGTGGGACTGGGCCGCTGGGCGCGGGTCTTAACCCGCGCTTCGGCCAAGTCCGAAAAACTGCGCATCGTGGCTGGCTTCAGTCGTTCGGCCGAAAAGCGCCAAGCATTTCAGGCCGATGTTGGAGTCCCGGCTGCTCCCACGATGGAGGCGATACTTGCAGACGCCTCGATCGAAGGAGTGATTCTGACGGTGCCCAACGAACAGCATCTTCCCATGGCTGCGGGCGTGGCGAAAGCGCGAAAGCACGTCTACACCGAGAAGCCCATCGCCAGCACGCTGCTAGAGGGGCTGCAGATCGCGGAACTGGAAAAGAAATACGGGATTACCGTTACGGTGGGCCACAGCGCTCGCTTGATGGCGGGAATCCGCAAGATCCGGGAAGCGATGGACTCAGGCGAACTGGGAAGAGTCGCGTTCATGGAGGCAAATTTTTCCAACAATCGCGCGCTCGAGCTGACGCCCAAAACCTGGCGCTGGTACAAGGACAAAGCTCCGGGGGGCCCGCTCTCGCAGCTGGCAATTCACCAATTCGACATACTGCACTATCTCGGCGGCGAAGTGCTGGAAGCGAGCGGCATCGCGTCGAAGCTTTCTCCGGTGGGCGCGGAGGTTGACGACCAATCCATGACGCTCGTGAAATTTGCCGACGGCAAGGTCGGATACGTGGGATCGTGCTGGACCTCTCCGGGGATTTTTTCGGTCCGCGTGTTCGGATCGCAGGGTCTGATGCACTACGAAATCGATTTCGACACCTGGGACACGCCGGACCAGTTGCACAAGAAATCGACGCTGTATATTCAACGCGGCGCCGACGGCTACGCGAAACGCGAAGAGCTGAAGGTGCCGGAAAGCGACATGTTCCGCGCGGAGCTGGAAATGTTTGCAGAAAGCTGCCGCACAGGAAAATCGAACGAGTTGAGCGCGCAGAATGGCAATGTGGCCGTAGCCATGGTGTACGCGGCGCTGAAATCCATCGAGCAAAACGGCCAGCGCGTAGCGATTTCCGAAGTTTTGAAGGACGCCCGGAGCCGGTTAACGGTCTGACAGGAGGCGCGATGCTAGCGAGCCGGTATTTTGTGGATTTGACGCAGCCGGAAATTGCGGCGCAGCTCGAGAAAAATCCCCTGGTGATCTTGCCGCAGGGAAGCGTGGAGCAACACGGTCCGCATTTGCCGACGGGCACGGATATTTTCGCCGCGAATGTGATTGCGCATGCCGTCGCGGAGCGTATGGATGCATTGGTGCTGCCCGGCGGACCGCTGGGGGTAACGCCATTGCACATGCCATTTGAAGGCACCATCACGCTTTCGCCGGAAACGTACATGCGCGTGGTGCTCGAGACGTGCGCATCCACGGCGCAGCACGGGGCGAAATATCTGCTGATACTGAATTGGCACGAACTCAACATCCCGCCCCTGGGAGTTGCCGCGGACCTGCTGCACCGCGAGCACGGCATGACCGTCCTGACGGTGCAGGCATGCTTTGTGGCCGAAGACATGTTTGGCAAGGAATGCGGCGGACTGACCCACGGGGGCGAGATCGAAGCGCTGGCGGTGCTGGCGTACCGCCCGGACCTGGTGCATCTGGATCGCATTGACTATTCTTCGGACCATGCGCACGGGCACAAGGTCGACGCCCTGCGCCGCACGCGCAGCTACCAGCCGGTGCTGACAGATGTGCGTTCGATTGCGCCAACCGGGTGGTATGGCAGCCCGCAACACGCAACCCCGGAAAAAGCCCTGAAAATGGTGAACCGCGTGGCCGATTCCATCGCCACGCAATCCGCGGAAATTTTCAGGCAGCTTGACCGCATTCAGGGAGGGACCGCGGAGATTCGTCAAGTGAGCAAGGTGCGCTGATGGCCCGGCTGTTCAAACAGAGCGAGGCCAGGCAACTTGGACTTCCCGGACGCAAAGCGCTGGAGATTGTTTCGGGCGAACGTGGCGCGCAAGGATTGACACTGCGGCTTGTGGAGATTCCTGTGGTTCAGCCAGGCGACACGCTCCGCGAGCGTCACCATCATTGCAGTTTCGAGGAATGCATCTACACGCTTTCCGGGCAAGGCACCACCTTTGCCGACGGCGGCGAATTCCATCTGAAGCCCGGAGACACACTGCTGATTCCTGCGGGAGAAAGGCACGTCACGCGGAACACGGGAAGTGCGCCGTTGCTGCTGCTGTGCTTCTTTCCCGTTGCCGATATCACCGCTGCTACCGAAGAGCCGGGCGTTGCCCCCGGGACTCCCGAACAGCCATGAGTCTCGATGTGCTATGCCTGCGGCCTGAAGCAGATTTTCAGCGAGTGGGGGCGTTGGCGCCCGCTTCCTTAAAAGTGGTTTATCGCGCGCTGAACGACGCCGACGTTGTGCCGTTGATGAGGCAAGCGCGCGCCTTGGTGATTCCTGCGGTCGGGCCAAAGCTGCCTACGGAACTATTCGAAGCCACAAGCATTCAGTTTGTTCAAGTGACCGGAGCGGGGCTGGACCGGCTGGACCTGCCGTTTCTGAAACAGCGCGGCATTGCCGGGGCCAATGTTCCGGGAGGCAGCAACGAAGCGGTTGCTGAGTACGCGGTCACAACGGCCAGTGTGCTCTTGCGGCGATTTTTCTGGGCGGACATGGAAATTCGCCGTGGCCACTATCGCGATTGTCGCGCGCGCCTGATCGCGGACAGCCTGTCAGGCCTCGCTGGCCTGACCGTCGGGATTGTGGGATGGGGAATCATCGGAGTTGCCGTAGCCGCCGCCTTTCACAAACGCGGCTGCGCGATTGTGTACTACGATCCTGCGCCGCGCGATCGACGCGCTGGCGAAGCCCTGGGGGCGAAATCAACTTCACTCGAAGAACTTCTGCGTGTGGCGGATTTGGTCAGTCTGCACGTGCCCCTGCTTCCGCAAACGACCGGCCTCATCGGAACCGGTGAGCTGGCGGTGATGAAGCCAGGTGCGGTGCTGATCCAGTCTTCGCGCGGAGGTGTGGTGGATGAAGCGGCGCTTGCTCAGGCGTTAGCGGAGGGACGGTTGGGCGGCGCGGCCGTGGATGTCTATTCCACCGAGCCGCCGGCGCCCAATCATCCGTTGTTATCGTTACAAGGCGAAGCGGCGCAGCGCCTTTTGCTCACGCCGCACATCGCGGGAGTGACGCGGCAGTCCACCGCATTCCTTTGCCGCTCGGCTTGGCGGAATGTCGAGCGGTTCTTCACGGGGAGCGAGGCGCCGCGGGATGTCGTAACGTAAGTTGCCGTACCTTCGGCCGGACAGTGTGTGGCTTTGTGTCACACGGAGAAACGCAATTGGGCAAAGCACAAGCGGTAGGACGAGGCCGGCCCTGGTACACCATTCTCTACGTACAAGTGCTCATGGCAGTGGTGATCGGCAGCTTGATCGGCAGGTTCTTTCCCAAGACCGGCATGGCGCTGAAGCCGCTGGGCGATGCGTTTGTTTCGCTGATCCGCATGATGATTGCGCCGGTGATCTTCTGCGTAATCGTGCAGGGAATCGCATCCATGAGCGACCTGAAGAAAGTTGGCAAGGTTGGCGTGAAGACGCTGATCTATTTCGAAGTGGTATCGACGCTGGCGCTCGCGATTGGAATCGTTGTCGCGTTGCTGATTCATCCGGGAGCCGGGCTGAATATTGACCCCGCCACCCTGGATCCCAAGGCAGCCGCGGTGTATGTGGGCCGCGCGAAAGAAACCGGCTTCATACCGTTCCTGCTGGGGTTTATTCCGCGGACATTTGTAGGCGCGCTGGCAGACGGTGAAGTGCCCCAGGTTCTGCTGATTTCGATTCTCACCGGCTTCGCGATCGCGCGCATGGGAGCGTGGGGAAAGCGCGCGCTGGGCGCAATCGAAGTCGCCAATCAGGTTGTTTTTGGAATCGTGCGAATGGTTGTGCGCGCGGCTCCACTGGGCGCTCTGGGAGGCATGGCTTTCACGGTGGGTAGCTATGGAATGGCATCGCTGACGAACTTGCTGAAACTGATGGCGACGTTCTACTTGGCGAGTGTGGTTTTCGTGGTGGTGATCCTGGGAACAATCGCCTATCTGGCGGGTTTTTCAATTTTCCGCTTTCTGGCCTACATCAAAGACGAATTGCTGATCGTGCTGGGCACCAGTTCATCGGAAACGGTGCTCCCGGACATGATGCGCAAGCTGGAAGGATTGGGAGCCTCGCGATCGGTAGTCGGACTGGTTTTCCCCACCGGCTATGTCTTCAATACCGATGGCACGAACATCTATCTGACGCTGGCAGCGCTGTTTCTGGCGCAGGCCACCAATACACATCTCTCCTTGGGACAAATCACCGGCATTCTATTGTTTGCGCTGGTGGCCTCGAAGGGCGGCTCGGGGGTGACGGGAACTGGATTCGTCACGCTGGCGGCAATTCTGGCGGCGGTGCCATCCATTCCCGTCGAGTCGCTGGCGCTGCTGGTCGGCATTGAGAAATTCATGAGCGAGTGCCGGGCGCTGACCAACGTGGTTGGGAATGGAGTGGCCACACTGGTAGTGAGCCGTTGGCAAGGGGAATTGGATGTGGAGAAAATGCGGCGCGTGATGCAAAAACCGCCGGAAAACTCCGAACCCGATGCCGCGTAGAGGTCGCGGTGCCCCGCGGCTACGGGTGACGTTCCGCCGGCGGCGCGACTTCCAGGTTACGCACCAGCCACGGAACCAGCACTTTCCGGAAGATCACCGGGTCCGGCCAGACTTTCACCTGACGTCCCAAGTGGCCGCCCTGAGGATTAATCCACGCTTCTTTCGGCACGTCGCCGTTGCTCAGCAGAAGATAGGCATCGGAAACCGGCACTTGAGTATCGAGCGCGCCGGCGATGATCAGCATCGCGGTGGTCGGCTTCCCCAAAAGATGTTGGTTCACGAGCGATAATTTCGGCAGGATCACTCCCAGGTCGCTCGCCGTGTTCGCTCCCTCAAAGATCGACAGCAACGCCGGCCCCAGCCCGAAAAGATATTCCCGGTTGCCCAGGGTCTTCTGCATCACGAAATCTCTTTGGAAAGTGGCATCGACCGGCGGCGACTGCGCGACCACCGCCTTCAGGCGCGCGTGCTCGATGATCGACAATTTGGTGGCCCGATAGGCGCCAAAACTCTGGCCATCCACACCGAGGCGGGTGTTGTCGACTTCCGGGCGGGTCTGCAAATAGTCGATAACCTTGGAGAACATGCGCTCGGCGGTTTCGCTGGCCTTGATGGGAGCCTGGCCCGTACCCGGTGAATCGATTCCGATGAAACCGATGCCGTAGTTGAGGACCACGCCGAAATTTTCGCTTAAGTCTTCTTTGCGGCTGTCGAGGCCGCTGATGGCAATCACGACCGGCACAGGACCCTTGGCATTTTTGGGCAGACGCAAATAGCCGATGATCTCCGAGTTCTCGAACGGAATGTGTACTACTTCCAGGGGCGGATCCATAAATTGCGCATGAGCCAGAAACGCTTCGAGCGCTTGGCCATAGGCGCGTTTCTTGCCAGGCGAAGCGGGCACGGGCCAGCGTCCAAAAGAATACAAGCGCCAGGCACGCACAAAATCGGCGTCGGCCTTCGCGGGATTGCTGGATTCCGAGACTTCCCTTGCGCCATGTAATGATCGGCTACGGCGCTGAACGCCGCGGCCCATTCGTCATTGTCGGTGCTGCTGATTTTACTGAAGGCTTCGCGCACGTCGGCGGGATCGAGACCGATTAGTGGATACATGCCGTTTTCCGCGCGCTTGACGGCCTCGGCTTTAATTTCATCCAACGTGCGCTCGCTTGGCTGCTGGGCACGTGCTGCAGGCGACAGCACAAAAAGAAAGACTGCTGCGAGCAGAGAAACGACTTTTCCGTGACGCAAAGAAGTTCTCCTCATGGGGTGTGTTTTGTTTTCGCGAGCGCTCGGTCGTAGTAAGAAGGGTCGTAGTACTTGTCCGCGGCCGGGGGATGGCCACCCCACTGGCCCTCAACTTCCGCGCGCAGCTTGAGCACGTTTTCAAATCCCCGGAGGTCGAACTGGGCATCCTTCGCGTAGCCGCCGGGGCCAGTCATGCTGAGTTCGTAATCCTCAGCAGCGATCTCGGGAGTCAGATGATATTGGCTGACCAGCATCTCGATGACTTGCTGCTTATTTGCGGGAGCGAGCAGCCACTGCTGCGCTTCAATGCAGGCGGCGAGAAATGAGGTCACCAGGTCGCGGTGGTCCTTCGCCCAGGCACGCGGCGTGAAGAATCCCGCAGCCTGATACGGGCCGATGAACTGCTGGACGGATCCAGACTGACGAACCCTTCGTGTTTGGCCACCAGGGAAACCGGAGGCCCAAGCATGGAACCGGCAAATTCCTTGTTTTCTCGCATGGCAACCAGGCGCTGGGGTGTGGCGCCAAATGGCTTGATCTCATAGTCTTTGCCGGCGGTCATGCCGCTGAGCAGCAGAATCTTTTTCATTTGCAGCGCGTAGGCGGTGTTGGGCGCATCGACGATCAGCGTCTTGCCGCGCAGATCTTTGATGGAGCCAATTCCCGGTTGTGCTATTAGTTCGTTCTGCGAGTCTTCACCGCCCATGAGAATGACCACGTCCTGATGAGCGAGTTCGACCATGGCAACGGCATTGTCGACGGCAAGATAAGCAATATCGCCCTTTCCGGCGGCGAGGTCGGCGCGCAATTCGTCGGAATTTTTCTTATTGTCGTTCTCGACTTCCAGTCCGTATTTCGCAAACAGGCCAAGCTTATCGGCAACAACAAATTGTGCCGGACGCCCGAGCAAGGTGAGCACACGAATCTTCTGTGGCGGAGTGCTCTGCGCGTGTGTTCCGCTGCACACCAGAAGTAGCAGGACGCAGATGCCGGCGCAGGAACCGGCGGGAGCGATCGTTTTCATGGGATTCTCCTGGCCGCGCGCGATCAGGGCGCGCCTTCGTTGAGTTTGTCGAGCGACCATTCCGTGACCGGCATGGGATCCAGCAGCGGCTTGCCAAGATTCGGGCAGCTCAGAGCATAAAGGCCGGTGTCCGTCGCGGTCCAGATGACGTTGCGGTCCCACTCGATGAACACATTATCGACAGTGCGGTCGTAGCTTCCGAATTTCTTGAGGTCGCCGCCTTGCGGAGGAATGAAATAGGCCACTTCCTCGGGCTTATAGAGGTCGCCGATGTCGTAGCAGCGAAGTCCAGCGATGAAATAGCTGTAGGCGATGAATTCCTGACGCGGCTTGCCCGGAGCTTTCAGATGCGGGGGATTGTGCGCGCCGAAACGTCCCCGCTTGAAGCAGAAATCGCGATAAGGCGCTTCCGGAGGTGGAACGGGCCGAGGAAGTTGCGCGACCGGGACGGGGTGTTCCTCATCGCGAATATCGACCACCCAATTGGGGAGATAGATCTGGTTGCAGTCGGAGTTGGTAGTTTCGCCGTTGGTGAGAACGAATCCGCGCTCCAGGATGCCACAGTAAATCGTGTGGAAGGCGATACCCATTCCGGAATATTGGGGAGGGGGCTCAAAACGTCCGATCTCCTTTTGATGTGTTGGGTCGGAAAGATCCAGGATGATGAAGCCGTTGCACCCGAACGCGCCGTAGCCGCGGTTTCCTCCGTCTTCCAATTTCTTGGGAACGTAAACCGGGCCGTGGAGCCCCGCGAACGGCGTCTGATCGGCCACCACTTTGGGGGGAACCAGTTTTGACCAAACCCATTTGTTGTATTCCGCTTCTTCACCCTTGCGCGAACCGGGAACCCACCACATGGACACTTCTTTCGCGGCGCCGGGGTCCGACGCGTCGACGATCATGTTGCCATTGACGAGCTCGCGAAAATAAGACGGTTGATGAATGAACGTTTCGTCCGGCGCAGTGTCGAGATAAGCGTATTTCCCGCCGTCATAGTAGTTCCTGTGCGTGCCCTGGCCGGTGGCTCCGGTGTTGAACTCAGAGAGCTTTACGATCTTCGACGGATTGGTAGCGTCATAGAAACGCACACCGCGCAAGCCCTTGTAGTTTTTCCGTTTGTCGTCGAGATGCGGATCATCGTATTTGCCCATCGGCGCTTCGGGAGTGGAATCGGTGATAGGAGTTTGCGCGCCGGTCATCAGAATCCATTTCCTCAGATTCTTGTTGTAGGCGACTTGAACCTGGTAGCCATCAAACCCTCCCTTGTTGAACATGGCGGGCTTGCGCACGTCGCTGACGTCGATGACGTCCCCTTGCTGAAACATGTACCGGCGGTCGCCGACAGACATCATCTGCATTTTGCCGTGGCGCGGTTGGCCGGGCGCGAAGTGCGCGAGCATTTCCATGTTTCGGATGTACAGACGGCGGTCCAGATAGGAGATGCTGTTTGGGCTTGGATGGCCATGGTGATCGGCCAAGGCGGACCAAGGCGAACTTGCTAATGCCAACCCCGCGCCCGCTGCTGTCCTTAAGAACTCCCGGCGCGTCGGGGTAACGGAGCACTCGAGCGAATGTTGCTGGCTAGCGAGCCTGGATTTTCTTGCCGCTAGCGGCTTGCGTGGTTTCATGCGCTGCTCCTTGGTTCGGGGACCGCCGGAACCCTCCCCTACCGGAAGTACCCAAATGTTCGAGCTATTCCCGGACCTGTGCTGGCGCAATCGCAACGTGCGAGGGCGCAAGAGGTCGCTCAAGCGTTGAGTGGTAGGACCCCTGTACCATTGGTCGAGGCGGAGTGTCAACGTTTAAATTCTATGAATCAGAAATAACGGTGGTTATACTGTACAAAGGGTGGCTTTGCAGGTATAGTGGTTGGACCAATTTGGAGAATTCTCATGGCCATCGCCACCGACAACCCGTCCACCGGAGAACTTATCCAGTCGTTCGAATCCCTGACTGGCGCGGAAATCGAAGGCAAACTTCAGCGCGCCGCGCAAACATTCCGAAGCTACCGCAAGGTCCCATTTGCCGAGCGGGCCCGGTGGATGTTGCAGGCGGCGGCGATTTTGGACCGGGAAAAAGAAGCCTACGCCAAAGTCATGACTACGGAGATGGGCAAGACGTTTCGCTCCGCCGTGGATGAAGTGGCCAAGTGCGCGTGGGTCTGCCGCTATTATGCGGAAAACGCAGAACATTTTCTGGCGGATGAGATGGTCGAAACGGGCGCAAAGCGGAGCTATATCCGTTACCAGCCGCTCGGGCCGGTGCTGGCGGTAATGCCGTGGAATTTTCCGTTCTGGCAGGTGCTGCGATTCGCGGCACCCGCGCTGATGGCCGGAAATGTCGGATTGTTGAAGCACGCATCGATCGTTCCGCAAAGCGCGCTGCTGATTGAAGAATTGTTTCGTCGGGCGGGTTTTCCGGAAGGGGCTTTCCAAACCCTACTGATCGGCTCGCGGGAAGTGGACCGGATTCTGGGAGATTCGCGCGTGGTGGCGGCCACGCTGACCGGCAGCGAACAAGCGGGGATTGCGGTAGGCATCGGGGCCGCGAAAAGAATCAAGAAGGTGGTGTTGGAGCTGGGCGGAAGCGATCCATTCATCGTGATGCCGAGCGCGAATCTGGAAGCCGCCACCAGCACCGCCGTGAAGGCGCGCATCTTCAATAACGGACAATCCTGCATAGCAGCAAAGCGATTCATTGTCGCCCAGAGCATCGCGGAAGAGTTTGCGCACCTATTGGCGAAGAAGATGGCCGCGTTGAAAGTGGGCGACCCTTTTGACGAGAACACCGAATTGGGGCCACTTGCCACACGCCAAGGCGTCAACGACCTGGATCGCGACGGGCGCAAACCGCGTAAGCAGACGCGAAGATTCTCACTGGCGGAAAACCATTGGACCGGCCGAGGAATTTCTACGCACCTACGGTGTTGGTCAATATCCCAAAGGACTCGCCGGCCTATCAGGGAGAACTGTTTGGTCCGGTGGCCAGCGTCTTCCGCGCAGAAGACATGGACGACGCAATGCAAATTGCCAACCATAGCCGCTTTGGCCTGGGAGCCAGCGCCTGGAGCAACGACGTCGCGAATCAGGAGAAGTTTGTCAACGAACTCGAGGCGGGAATGGTGTTCATCAATCGCATGGTGGCATCCGATCGGCAGATTCCGTTTGGCGGCGTGAAGGGGTCCGGACACGGCAGGGAGCTGGGAGCCCTTGGAATCAGGGAGTTTACCAACATCAAGACGGTGTGGATGGAGGAAGGGCAATAAGGTGTTGCACGGAAGGAGAGGCTGGTGGTAACTTGGTCGGACAACTCAACCATGGCACGGTCTGCTTCGCCCTACGCTGGCGGCGTCCCACGCCCCTTGTATTCAGACCCTTGCTATTCGGATTGGTGCGTCGATCAACATTCTGCGGCTTGGGAGGATGCGATGTACAAGATCGTTCGTTCTTCTCGCCTATACGAACAGATTGTGCAACAAGTTGAGGAATCCATCCACAAAGGTGCCCTGAAGGCGGGCGATCAGCTGCCTCCTGAGCGTGAACTGGCCGAACAGTTCGGAGTGAGCCGAACTGCGGTGCGTGAAGCAGTGAAGGCGTTGCGAGAGAAAGGCCTCGTAGAAGCCTATCCGGGGCGGGGAACCTTCATCACGGACGGAAGTTCCTACACCATCCGGCAGTCGCTGGACCGCATGATGCGCTCCGGGCACGAAGGTTTCACTTCGCTTGCGGAGGTACGGGAGATTCTTGAACCGGAGATTGCGGCGCTGGCGACGACGCGCGCTGCGGAAGAAGATATTGCGGCAATGCGGGAACAGGTGGCCGCAATGGACGCCGCCAAGGGCGATCCCGAGGCATACATCGAAGCGGACCTGGATTTTCATCTGGCACTCGCCGAAGCCGCGGATAACGCAATTATTCTTTCGCTGATTGATTCGATCGTAGGCCTGTTGCGCGAGCAGCGCATCGGGATCTTTCAGGTGGAAGGCGGGCCGGAGCGTGGCCAGTATCATCACAAGCGGATTCTGGAGGCCATTGAACACCGGGATCCTGTAGGCGCACGGGAAGCGATGAAAGCGCACTTGAAACAGGTACGCGACGATTCACGGCGCGCGCCTGGCGGACAAGACTGAAGAGAACCAGGCAAGCACATTCCTTCAGGAGGAAAGCAGAGTGGCTAAGCTAGGATTCGTGGGACTCGGGGTCATGGGCAGCGAGATGGTGAACCGACTGCTCGGCAAGGGCCACACAGTCACCGGGTGGAACCGTACGCGTTCGAAAGCGGAATGGCTGATCAAGAAGGGAATGAAGTGGGCCGACTCACCGCGCGCGGTGGTGTTGGAATCAGACGTGATCTTTTCCATGGTCACGAATTCCGCGGCTCTGGGCGCCATCACGAACGGGCCTGACGGCATGCTTGCGGCCGTCACGCCAGGAAAACTATTCGTCGACATCAGCACGGTCAGCCCGGCCTTCAGCCGGGAGATCGCCAACAAGATCCGAGAAAAGGGCGGCGACATGGTGGATGCGCCCGTGTCGGGAAGCGTCATCACGTTGCAGGAGGGCAAGCTCTCGGTAATGGTGGGCGGCCGCAAGGAGACCTTCGAGAAAATAAAACCGCTGCTGCTCGATATCGGGCCAAAGGTGACCTACGTGGGAGAAAACGGCCTGGCACTGGTGATGAAGATTGGAACGAACCTGAGCCTCGCGGTGCAGATGCTGGCGTTTTGCGAGGGTGTGCTGCTGGCGGAAAAAAGCGGCATCGCGCGAGAAACGGCGGTGGAGGTGCTGACGCACAGCGTGATTGCGTCGCCGATGGTGCAGTATCGCGGGCCGTTCGTGCTGAAACAGCCGGAAGAAGCCTGGTTCAACGTCAACATGATGCAGAAGGACATGCTTCTGGCGCTGGAACTGGGGCGGCAACTGGATGTGCCCATGCCCACGACGTCCATCACCAACGAATTCCTGACCGCCGCGCGCGGCATGGGCCTAGCGGGAAAAGACTTTGCGGTGGTGTTCGATGTGTTGGCGCAAATGTCCGGGGTGCGGGGATGAAAACGGCGACGGATCCCACGAAAACGGCACCGGTAGCGCAGGCAGAACTGGGAGTTCGGTTGTACCGGCAGATGGTGCGCATCCGCCTGTTCGAAGAGCAGGTCAACGAACTGTACACGCGAGCGTTGATGCCGGGCCTGGCGCACTTATACATCGGCGAAGAAGCCGTCGCCGTGGGGATTTGCGAGGCACTGAAGAAGACCGACTACGTCACCAGTACGCATCGCGGCCACGGGCACTGCCTGGCGAAAGGAGCAACGCCGGACCGCATGTTTGCGGAACTTCTGGGCAAGGAAGCAGGCTATTGCCGCGGCAAAGGCGGATCGATGCACATCGCGGATCCAGCGACCGGGAACCTTGGCGCCAACGCGATCGTAGGCGGCAGCGCGGGAATTGCCACGGGTGCGGCACTGACCGCGAAACGACTGAAGAGCGACCAGGTCACCGTTTGTTTCTTTGGCGAAGGCGCGCTCGGGCAGGGCGTGCTGTATGAAGTGATGAACCTGGCGGCGCTGTACAAACTGCCGGTGATCTATGCCTGCGAGAACAACCTGTACACGGAATACACGCATTTTTCGGAAACCATGGCCGGGGACATTCTGGCGCGCGGAACCGCGTTCGGTGTGCATTCAGAAAGCGTGGACGGGCAGGATGTGCGCGCCGTCCATGCCGCGGCGCAGAAGCTGGTGAGCCGGGCGCGCCGGGGCGACGGGCCCGCCCTGTTCGTGTGCAACACCTATCGCTATACGGGTCATCACGTGGGCGACATTAATCGCGAATATTACCGCTCCAAGCAGGAAGAGCAGGAGTGGAAGACGAAGCGCGATCCCATCAAGAACATGGGGGATTGGCTGGCGAGCCAGAAGCTTGCGAATGCGAGCGAACTGCAAAAAATCGAGAACGAAGCGCGCGAGGAAATGAAAGCGGCGGTTCAATTCGCCATTACCGCGCCATACCCATCCGTTGAGGAGGTCGATCAGCACGTCTATGCCTGAAGCCGCCCAGCGGGAACTGACATTTGCGCAAGCCGTCCGCGAAGCGCTTGCGGAGGAGATGCGGCGCGACTCGCGCGTGTGCATTTTTGGGGAAGACGTAGCGGAAGCCGGAACGCCCTTTAAGGTCTTGTCGGGCCTGGTGGAAGAGTTCGGAGCCGAGCGCGTTTTGGACACGCCGATATCGGAGGCGGGTTTCACGGGAATGGGAGTGGGCGCAGCGATGACCGGGCTGCGTCCCGTGGTCGACATCATGTTTGGGGATTTTCTAACGCTGACGATGGATCAGATGGTGAATCAGGCGGCGAAAGTGCACTACATGTCGGGAGGAACCTGGAAGGTTCCGATGGTATTGCGCACCACGCTGGGAGCGACGCGGCGCTCGGCAGCGCAGCACTCGCAGTCGCTGCACGCCTGGCTGAGCCATGTGCCAGGGCTGAAAGTGGTGATGCCGTCGACGCCCTACGACGCGAAGGGTTTGCTGAAGACCGCGATTCGCGACGACAACCCCGTGGCCTTCTTTGAAGACAAAATGATGTACAAGCAGAAAGGACCCGTGCCGGAGGAGGAGTACACGATTCCCCTCGGAGTGGCGGATGTGAAGCGCAAGGGAGAAGATATTACCCTGGTGGCTACCAGCAGCATGGTGCAGGTGGCGCTGGCGGCGGCGAAGCTCCTGGAAGAAATCGGCGTCAGCGCGGAAGTGATTGACCCGCGGACAACCTGGCCGCTGGACGAAAAGACACTGGTGGAATCGGCCAAGAAAACTTCGCGAGCCATCATCCTGGATGAAGGTTACGGACGATACGGTGTCACGGGCGAAATTGCCTCGGTGATTTCCGAAGGCGCCTTTTTCAACCTGGAGGCTCCCGTGAAGCGCATGGGAGCAATGCACGTGCCGATTCCTTTTTCGCCGCCGCTGGAAGACGCTACGGTGCCCACGGAACAAACGGTATTTGACGCGGCACGCACACTTTGCGGGAAGGCCCGAGAGTTTTCAAACGGGAGGCGTAGCGTGGGACTGAAGACATTCGGCGCGATGGCGGTGGATTGGGAAAACCGCATCGACTTCGATCGTTTGCGTCGGGAGCGATTGGCACGGGCAAAAGAACTGCTGGCGAAGTCCCAGATGGGCGCTTTGCTGTGCTTCGACATGAACAACGTGCGTTACATAACGGCGACGCACATCGGCACGTGGGCGCAGGACAAAATCAGCCGCTTCTGCCTGTTGCCGCAAACGACGAGCCGATCCTGTGGGACTTCGGCTCCGCGGCGCGGCACCACCAGCAGAACTGCCCGTGGCTTGGCGAACGCTCTCGTGCCGGCATTCCTCTGTTGCGTGGCGCCATGTCTCCGGAAATGGGTCGCGCAGAATATCTGGCAGCGAAAGATCAAGGTGGAAAATGGAGCAGCGCGGGCTGTTCGATGAGCCACTGGGAATCGACGTGGTTGAGCCGCCCATCCTTTTTGCGCTGCAGAAGGAAGGCATCAAGATTGTCGACGGCCAGCAATTGATGTCGGACGCGCGCGTAATCAAGACGCAAGACGAGATTTCGCTGTTGAACCACTCGGCGATGATGGTCGATGCGGCTTACGACGAGTTGTATCGGGCGATGAAGCCGGGGATGAGTGAAAACCAGGCGGTGGGGCTGGCCAGCAAGGTGTTGTATGACCTGGGATCAGAATATGTGGAAGCGGTGAACGCGATTTCCGGCGAGCGCTGCAATCCACACCCGCACGTGTTCAGCGATCGCGTTCTGCGTCCCGGCGATCCGGTGTACTACGACATTCTGCATTCCTACATGGGCTACCGCACCTGCTACTACCGCTGCTTCTCGATTGGCTACGCTT